>NZ_JAALCJ010000034.1 GCF_011078175.1 Enterobacter cloacae | reverse complement strand
TGATTGCGAAAATTTGAGAGACTCGAACACACATGAGCTGTGTGTCGTTTCAATTTTCAGCTTGATCCAGATTTTTAAAGAGCAAATATCTCAAACGTGACTCGCAAGTCAGTTTTGAGATATGACGGCAGGTGACTTTCACTCACGAACCAGCAAGTGGCGTCCCCTAGGGGATTCGAACCCCTGTTACCGCCGTGAAAGGGCGGTGTCCTGGGCCTCTAGACGAAGGGGACGTACAGTCTCAATCGCAAGACGCCTTGCTATTTACTTTTCATCAGACAATCTGTGTG
>NZ_JAALCJ010000033.1 GCF_011078175.1 Enterobacter cloacae | reverse complement strand
ATCCACCGTGTACGCTTAGTCGCTTAACCTCACAACCCGAAGATGTTTCTTTCGATTCACCATCGTGATTGCGAAAATTTGAGAGACTCGAACACACATAACATGTGTGTCGTTTCAATTTTCAGCTTGATCCAGATTTTTAAAGAGCAAAACTTCTTAATGCACTCAAAAGTACATTCAGAAGTTCATCATTCATCAGACAATCTGTGTGAGCACTACAAAGGCAGGTTCTTTAAGGTAAGGAGGTGATCCAACCGCAGGTTCCCCTACGGTTACCTTGTTACGACTTCACCCCAGTCATGAATCACAAAG
>NZ_JAALCJ010000032.1 GCF_011078175.1 Enterobacter cloacae | reverse complement strand
TGCTCTCCAGCATGGTGCGTATTATCAACACTCTCTCCCTGTTCGGGTTTGCCGTCATCATGCCGATGATGTTTGTTGACGAGCTGGGCTTCACCACCTCCGAGTGGCTTCAGGTCTGGGCGGTATTCTTCTTCACCACCATCTTCTCGAACGTCTTCTGGGGCGTGGTGGCGGAAAAAATGGGCTGGATGCGGGTGGTGCGCTGGTTTGGCTGCATCGGGATGGCGCTCTCGAGCCTGGCGTTCTACTACATTCCGCAGCACTTCGGGCATAACTTTGCCATGGCGCTGGTGCCGGCCATCGCGCTGGGGATTTTCGTGGCGGCCTTTGTACCGATGGCGGCGGTATTCCCGGCGCTGGAGCCGCGGCACAAGGGTGCGGCGATTTCGGTGTATAACCTGTCAGCCGGTCTGTCTAACTTCCTTGCGCCGGCGATTGCCGTGGTGCTGCTGCCCTGGTTCAGCACGCTCGGCGTGGTCATCGCCTATACGGTGCT
>NZ_JAALCJ010000031.1 GCF_011078175.1 Enterobacter cloacae | reverse complement strand
GCAGATTAGCACGTCCTTCATCGCCTCTGACTGCCAGGGCATCCACCGTGTACGCTTAGTCGCTTAACCTCACAACCCGAAGATGTTTCTTTCGATTCACCATCGTGATTGCGAAAATTTGAGAGACTCGAACACACATGAGCTGTGTGTCGTTTCAATTTTCAGCTTGATCCAGATTTTTAAAGAGCAAAACTTCGCAGTGCACCTTTTCAGGTTCACTCTGAAGTTTTCTTGTGTTCGCAGTAAAAGATGGTGGAGCTATGCGGGATCGAACCGCAGACCTCCTGCGTGCAAGGCAGGCGCTCTCCCAGCTGAGCTATAGCCCCATCGTAGTCAAACCTCTGTACCGGTAATTCTTCCTGAGACAAGGCGTGGAATAACGAAGCATACTTCAGTATGTCAGTTATTTCGCAACGCAGTATTCAGGGAGAATTTGGTAGGCCTGAGTGGACTTGAACCACCGACCTCACCCTTATCAGGGGTGCGCTCTAACCACCTGAGCTACAAGCCTGTAGAGGTTTTTTACTGCTGTTTTTCATCAGACAATCTGTGTGAGCACTGCAAAGGCAGGTTCTTTAAGGTAAGGAGGTGATCCAACCGCAGGTTCCCCTACGGTTACCTTGTTACGACTTCACCCCAGTCATGAATCACAAAGTGGTA
>NZ_JAALCJ010000030.1 GCF_011078175.1 Enterobacter cloacae | reverse complement strand
CAGCGGCCATTCATGCCATCCACTTCCCATCTCACACCTCCTTCGGGTTTGCCAGGTAGCCGGTGGTGTCACCCGTCGGACGGCTGTTGGCGTTAGGCTTAATCACAATACTCGGCTTCGTGAAGTGCGCAGACGGCAGCGGCGCGACGGCAGCAAGCTGGCCGTGTTTTTTGCGCAGCTCTTCAATCGGGCCAAAATCCAGCGCGCGCAGCGGGCAGGACTCGACGCAGATGGGCTTTTTGCCGTCCGCTACGCGGCTGTGGCAGCCGTCGCACTTGGTCATGTGGCCTTTGGCGGCATTGTACTGCGGCGCGCCGTACGGGCAGGCCATGTGGCAGTAGCGACAGCCGATGCAGACATCCTCGTCCACCACCACAAAACCGTCGTCGCGCTTGTGCATTGCTCCGCTCGGGCAGACCTTGGTACAGGCCGGGTCTTCGCAGTGGTTGCAGGCAATCGACAGGTAATAGGCGAAGACATTCTGATGCCAGACGCCGTTGTCCTCCTGCCAGTCGCCGCCCGCGTATTCATAAATACGACGGAAGCTGACGTCCGGAGTAAGATCTTTGTAATCCTTGCAGGCCAGCTCGCAGGTTTTGCACCCGGTGCAGCGGCTGGAATCAATAAAAAATCCATACTGGGTTGTCATCGGTTACTCCTTA
>NZ_JAALCJ010000002.1 GCF_011078175.1 Enterobacter cloacae | reverse complement strand
GGTGGTCCCACCTGACCCCATGCCGAACTCAGAAGTGAAACGCCGTAGCGCCGATGGTAGTGTGGGGTCTCCCCATGTGAGAGTAGGGAACTGCCAGGCATCAAATTAAGTAGTAAACCGGTGCATTAATCCGGTGGTTACAGAAGTATTCGGTGGAGCGGTAGTTCAGTCGGTTAGAATACCTGCCTGTCACGCAGGGGGTCGCGGGTTCGAGTCCCGTCCGTTCCGCCACTTATTAAAAGCCCTGAGCTAACGCTCAGGGCTTTTTTCTTATCTGACGCTTGATTGTTGCGAAATTAGCAAAAATCCTCTGCGTTTTACGATCTTTTTCGGCATAACAACCACAGTGATAATTCTCCTCAGTTTACGAACATAACGATTGAGGAATCATATGACTGTCCCTGCACTGGGTTTGGGCACTTTCCGCCTGAAAGACGATGTTGTTATTGCATCTGTTAAAACCGCACTCGAGTTGGGCTATCGCGCTATTGATACGGCGCAGATTTATGATAACGAAGCTGCCGTAGGCCAGGCCATCGAAGAGAGCGGCGTACCGCGCCACGAGCTTTTCATCACCACCAAAATCTGGATTGAGAATCTCAGCAAAGACAAGCTGATCCCAAGCCTGAAGGAAAGTCTGAAAAAGCTGCGTACTGACTATGTTGATCTTACGCTGATCCACTGGCCATCACCTGATGATGCCGTCTCTGTGGAGGAGTTCATGCAGACACTGATGGATCCGAAAACGCAGGGATTAACGCGTGAAATTGGCATTTCTAACTTCACTATCCCGTTAATGGAAAGGGCCATCGCCGCAGTGGGTAAAGAGAATATTGCCACTAACCAGATAGAACTCTCTCCCTACCTGCAAAACCGCAAAGTTGCTAACTGGGCGAAACAGCATGGCATTCACACCACCTCTTACATGACGCTGGCATATGGTAAGGCGCTGAAAGATGAAGTGATTACACGCATCGCTGAAAAACACAATGCAACAGCTGCACAGGTGATCCTGGCATGGGCGATGGGTGAGGGCTATGCCGTGATCCCTTCTTCAACCAAACGTGAAAACCTGGCAAGTAACCTGTTAGCGCGTGATCTCCAGCTGGATGATGAAGATAAAAACGCCATCGCTGCACTGGAATGCAACGATCGTCTGGTCAGCCCGGAAGGGTTAGCACCAGACTGGGATTAATAAAAGCCCTCCCTCTGTATCCTTAAACCCTCACACAGCTCCTCCGGGAGCTGTTTTTATATGTTCGCTAAGGAAGTCGATAAAAGCGCGTATGCGCGTACTGACCGCTCTGTCACTGTAATACACTGCGCTAAAAGGCATCTCTACAGGTAAGCGTTTGTCAGCCATCAGTTCTACAAGCTGACCCGCAGCTATTTCCTTATCAATCATATAGTCTGATAAACAGGCGATCCCATTTCCTTCAAGGCATAGCTGTTTCAGCGTTTCCCCGCTATTAGACGAAAGTCCGCAGGTGATCTCATGAAGTTGTCCGTCATGACAGGCCACGGGCCAGGTGTTCAGCGAGACAGGTTCGGTAAAGCCCAGGCACAGGTGCTGCTTCAGCTCCTCAACGGTCTCCGGTTTGCCATGCTCTGCAATATATTGCGGTGACGCGATAATTTTGCGATAGCTGGTGAACAGAGGGCGAGCGCGTAAACTTGAATCCGTCAGGGTTCCCGCGCGGATCGCCACATCAACTTTACGCTCAATCAGGTTAATAAACGTCTCTGAAGAGACCAGGGACAGAGTCATCTCCGGATAACGCTGCCGGAATGGCTTGATTAAGGGCATCAGAAAATGAAGCACGACCGGCGTCGCCGCATCAATGCGTAGCAATCCACGCGGAGTGCTACGCGACTCCATTATTTCCGTCTCAGCTGCCGCCATCTCCTGCAAAACGGATTGTACGCGGCGAAAATAACGTTCACCTTCTTCCGTCAGGCTGAGCTGACGCGTTGTTCTGTTGAGCAGACTCACCCCGAGCTTCATCTCCAGCTTTTTCACCGAGCGGCTGATGGCGGAGTTCGCCTGCCCGAGCTGTTCGGCCGCACGGCTGAAGCTGCCGCTTTCCACCACGGCAACAAAGATAGTCAGTTCTTCCGATGTGGCTTTCATTATTGCATCATCCGCAAAATTCTATTGAGATTCTAACCATTTTTGTTATTTAAACACTGGCGCATACTGCCTGTCATCTTAATCCTGAAGAGACGGAGTATTTATGCCACTGGCGCTTCTTGCCCTGACGATCAGTGCCTTCGCAATTGGCACGACCGAATTTGTTATTGTAGGACTGGTCCCTACCATTGCTAATCAACTTGCCATTTCGCTGCCCTCTGCCGGGCTGCTGGTGTCAATTTATGCGTTAGGTGTCGCTGTTGGGGCGCCTGTGCTGACGGCGCTTACCGGCCGATTCCCGCGTAAACAACTGTTAGTCGCCCTGATGGTGCTCTTTACGGCCGGCAATATTCTGGCGTGGCAGGCTCCGGACTACATCACGCTTGTCATTGCCCGTTTGCTGACAGGCCTCGCACACGGTGTCTTCTTCTCCATCGGTTCCACCATTGCAACCAGCCTGGTGCCTAAAGAGAAAGCGGCGTCAGCCATTGCTATTATGTTTGGCGGCTTAACCGTCGCGCTGGTTACAGGCGTGCCGTTAGGAACGTTTATCGGACAACATTTTGGCTGGCGTGAAACCTTCCTCGCGGTATCGCTGTTGGGCGTGATTGCTCTGGTGGCCAGCCTACTGTTGGTTCCGTCGAATACCCCGGGGCGCGCGAGCGCCAGCCTGAGCGATCAGGTTAAGGTTCTGACACACCCGCGCCTGCTGCTTATCTATGCCGTAACGGCGCTGGGCTATGGTGGCGTGTTCACTGCATTCACCTTCCTTGCGCCGATGATGCAGGAGCTGGCTGGTTTTTCTCCGGGGGCAGTGAGCTGGATTTTACTGGGCTACGGTATCTCCGTCGCAATCGGCAATATCTGGGGCGGCAAGCTTGCGGATAAGCATGGTGCTGTGCCGGCGCTGAAATTCATCTTCGCCGCACTGGTTATTCTGCTGATGATTTTCCAGTTCACCGCATCGATACAATATGCCGCGCTGGTAACGGTCTTAGTTATGGGAATATTCGCGTTTGGTAACGTGCCGGGATTGCAGGTGTATGTTGTACAGAAAGCCGAACGCTATACGCCGAATGCGGTGGATGTTGCATCTGGTCTGAATATTGCTGCATTCAATATCGGTATCGCCCTCGGATCGGTTATTGGTGGTCAGACAGTTGAACACGTTGGATTAACCCAAACGCCATGGATTGGTGCGGTGATTGTGCTTGTCGCTTTCCTCCTTATTGGTCTGAGTGGACGGCTTGATAAACCCTCTCGCGTCGCGCTTGGATAAGTATCAGTAAGTGCTTGCTTACAAAACTGGAAAGCGGTTTCTCAGTAATTGCGTTGAAAGTGCGACCTAAAATCCCTATAACATTAGAACCAGTTCGTTTTCCGGGCTGGTTCATGTTACAGAGGTCGTTTCCAAAAGTGCGAAAAAATACCTATGCCATGCGTTATGTTGCCGGAATGCCTGCGGAGAGGATCTTGCCTCCGGGTTCGTTTGCGAGCCTGGGTCAGGCATTACCAGCGGGCACGCCATTAAGCAGTGACGAAAAAATTCGCGTACTGGTGTGGAACATCTTTAAACAACAGCGTGCGGAGTGGTTATCCGTACTCAAAAATTTTGGTAAAGATGCGCATCTGGTTTTGTTACAGGAGGCGCAAACCACGCCTGAGCTGGTCAGATTTGCAACGACTCACTACCTTGCAGCCGATCAGGTGCCTGCTTTTGTTCTGCCACAGCATCCTTCTGGGGTGATGACTCTTTCAGCCGCACATCCGGTCTATTGCTGCCCGCTGCGTGAACGTGAACCGATCCTGCGTCTGGCAAAATCGGCGCTGGTCACGGTCTATCCGTTACCGGATACTCGTCTGCTGATGGTGGTAAACATCCATGCGGTGAACTTCAGCCTGGGTGTTGATGTGTATAGTAAGCAGTTACTTCCCATTGGCGATCAGATTGCTCATCACAGCGGGCCGATCATTATGGCCGGGGACTTCAATGCCTGGAGCCGCCCGCGTATGAACGCGTTGTACCGCTTTGCGCGTGAAATGTCGCTGCGTGAAGTTCGTTTTAGCGATGACCAGCGTAAGAAAGCGTTTGGTCGTCCTCTTGATTTTGTCTTCTATCGGGGTTTAAGCGTGCACGATGCATCCGTTCTGGTGACGCGCGCCTCCGATCATAATCCTCTACTAGTAGAATTCAGTCCCGGCAAACCTGATAAATAATGGTGCGTCAGGTCTGCCGTGGGGCAGGCCTGTGCGGGTGCTGCCCTTTGTTTTTTAACCCATAAAAGGACAGCAACATGACAACAACACACTCCCATCATGACAACGTCGAAAAACAGTTTGGCTCTCAGGCTAGCGCGTATCTGAGCAGCGCCGTGCACGCCTCTGGCCGCGACCTGGTGCGTCTCGGCGAACGGCTCGCCGCGTTCCCTGACGCGCACGTGCTGGACTTAGGCTGCGGGGCGGGGCACGCCAGTTTTACCGCTGCACAGCAGGTTGCCCAGGTGACGGCGTATGATTTATCGAGCCAGATGCTGGATGTGGTTGCAGAGGCGGCGAAAGCGAAAGGGTTGAATAACATCACTACGCGCCAGGGTTACGCTGAATCTTTACCCTTTGAGGATGCGTCGTTTGATGTTGTGATTAGCCGTTACTCTGCACACCACTGGCATGATGTAGGGCAGGCATTACGTGAAGTGAAACGGGTGCTCAAACCGGGCGGAACCTTCATCATCATGGACGTGATGTCTCCCGGACATCCGGTACGGAATATCTGGCTCCAGACGGTTGAAGCGCTCCGTGATACCTCGCACGTGCAAAATTACTCCAGTGGTGAGTGGCTTACGTTTATCACCGAAGCTGGCTTGATTTCACGCTCATTAATAACCGACCGTTTGCCGCTGGAGTTCACGTCATGGATTGCGCGGATGCGCACACCGGAGGCATTGACTCAGGCGATCCGATTGTATCAGGAGAGTGCCTCTGCTGACGTGAAGGCGTACTTTGAACTGCATGACGATGGTTCGTTTACCAGCGACACCATTATGGCTGAAGCGCAAAAAGCGGGATAAACAAAAAAGGCACCGAGGGGAATCGGTGCCTTTTTTACAAGCGATCGTACTATCAGGAATCTGGCGTAGCGCTGTTTTTCACAAACAACGTCAGCTGGTCGCCAGGTTGCAGATTGTCAGTATCATTGTTCCAGCGCATCACATCTTTGATGTTTACGCCGTGACGCTTAGCAATACTGGACAGCGAGTCGCCTTTACGTACGCGATAGGTAATGCTATCGCTGTTTTTAGCGAGACGCTGTGCGCTGCTACCTGCACCAACGGTCAGCGTTTGACCCACTTTCAGACCGGACCCGCGCAGATTATTCCACTGCTGGAGATCTTTCGTATTCACGCCAAGGCGTGAAGCAATTCCTGAAAGCGTATCGCCTGAACGCACCTTATAGCTGCGGCTGCTTACAGGCGACGTATCAGCGATCAGCGTGGACTGAACGGCTGCAATTTCACCCGAAGCTAAAGACTCTCGTAACTGTTCCGCGTGTTTCTGCGGAATCATTACATAACGTGGGCCACTTGCACCCAGCGTGGAGCCTTTAACACCTGCATTAAAGGTTTTAAGCTTACTTACCGACATACCCGTCATATCGGCAACCTGTTGAATATCAACCGGGCTGCTGAGGCGGACACGCGCCAGTGCACGACTTTCGTCTGGTGTTGGCAGTTGTACACCGTAACGTTTACTGTTCTTGAGAATGTCACTCAGAGCCAGCATTTTCGGTACGTAAATCTTTGTTTCCTGTGGCAGTGAGAGCGACCAGAAGTCTGTGGATTTACCACGCGCTTTATTCGCTTTCATTGCCTTCAGTACACGACCTTCACCACTGTTATACGCCGCGACAGTCAATAACCAGTCGCCGTCAAACATCTTGTTCAGACGTTGCATCATGTCGAGAGCGGCTGTCGTTGAAGCGACAACGTCACGACGCGCATCGTAGTTGCGGGTCTGCTTTAAACCATAATTTCGCCCTGTGCTCGGAATGATCTGCCAGATGCCTGCTGCATTGGCGCCAGACGTCGCGTGCGGGTCAAAAGCGCTCTCCACTATGGGTAGTAGTACCAGTTCCATAGGCATGTTACGTTTCTTAACTTGCCCGGCTATCCAGTACATATACGGCTCTGCCCGTAATGTTACATCGTGGAGATAGCTCTTATTTCTCAAATACTTCTGTTTCTGTTCGCGAATCCGGCTGTTTTCCGGAATTCCCATCTTTAGCTCGTCGCCAATAGAGGCCCACAAGTCTTGTTCCTGCGCGAAGGATGTCCCATCGTCCAACCAACGCGCCTGACTCGTAAACTTCCCTGCTTCCCCTTGACCAGCCGCAGAAAGGCTCTGTGCGTGCTGCTGTACGTTGCTGCCGTTTTGTGACTGGCAACCTACAAGCAGGACAGAGGCGAGTAATATCGCTTTTGCCTTCATGTGTGTGTCAATAGTTGCTTAAAAGACGAGCGATGATAACGGCGAAATTTTGAAAAGGCAACCCGCAATTATCTGAAGTTATCTTTCTTTGACCTTAACCATGCAAATCGCGCTTCTGGTTGTAACAAATTTGTTTCTTGGTTAATTTTATTAATTAAATCAGTGTCATTAGTTCTTAAAAATAAATTTATTTGGCGCTCATTTTTCAGAATTACGGGGAGTGTTTTTTGGTTTTTTGCACGTAACTCCTTCACTTTGTGGTAATAATCCTGAATCGCTCGATCCTCTGGCAGGACGCTCGCAGCAAACTTCATATTCCCTAATGTATACTCATGTGCGCAACAAATGATGGTGTCGGCTGGCAGTGCATTAATTTTTTGTAAAGATTGATACATTTGTTCGGGCGTACCTTCAAATAGCCTTCCACAGCCGCCGGAAAACAGCGTATCGCCACAAAACAGATAAGGTTTGCTGTAGAAACAGAGATGACCGGAAGTGTGACCTGGCGTAGCAAATACGGAAAACTCCCACCCGAGGATGAGGATACTTTCGCCTTCTTCGACAACTTGCGTCGTACCCTTATTTTGTGTCTCTGCCGGTCCGTAGACGGGAAGATGGGGATAGCGCGCCAGGAGAGCGGGAACTCCACCGACATGATCGTCATGATGATGGGTAAGGAGAATCGCTTCAGGTTGCCAGTCGTTTTCTTTTATTGCGCGCAGGATCGGTGCGGATTCGCCTGGATCAACAATGATGCATCTGCGATCGTTGTCGACTAAAACCCAGATGTAATTGTCCTGAAAGGCGGAAATACTGATAAGATTCATGCATTACCTCTTATAGCGTGGCGGGTGTTTTGATGAAACCGGCAAGGATACCTCAGACTGTCGCACCACCGGAACGTTGGGCAGAGTTGCCCTGGGGTGAATATTATCGCGAGGCCTTAGAACTTCAGCTTAAACCCTGGCTCGCGAAAATGTATGGTTTTCACCTGCTTAAGATTGGCAATCTGAGCGCAGAAATCAATACCGAAAGCTGCGCTATCTCGCATCAGGTTAACGTATCACTTAAGGGGGCCCCGGTTCAGGTGAAAGCAGATCCGCTGCATTTGCCGTTTGCGGAAAAATCCATTGATGCCTGTCTGCTCGCCCACACGCTGCCCTGGTGCAGCGATCCCCATCGTCTCCTGCGGGAAGCGGACCGCGTTTTGATTGACGACGGCTGGCTGGTCCTGAGCGGCTTTAATCCGCTGAGCCTGATGGGTCTACGTAAACTGACCCCCGTGTTGCGTCGCACGCCGCCGTATAACAGCCGCATGTTTACCCTGATGCGCCAGCTGGACTGGCTTTCATTGTTAAATTTCGAAGTGCTGAGCTACGGGGGATTTCAGGTTATCCCCTGGACGCGTAAAGGCGGAGTCTTATTAAGCACCCATTTACCTGCGCTGGGCTGTATGCAATTTATTGTCGCGCGTAAGAGGACGATCCCCCTTACGCTCAACCCAATGAAGCAGAGCAAATCAAAAACGCGGATCCGCCAGACCGTTGGGGCCACGCGGCAGTATAATAAACCGTGATCAGGATTCAGGCTGATAACCTGCGTCTTCATGAGTCGGGTTGGAGGCCGCCGCGCGAGCCAGCTCGTCACAGCGTTCGTTTTCAGGGTGACCGGCGTGCCCCTTTACCCACTCCCATTTGATTTCGTGCTGACCCAGGGCGGCATCAAGACGCTTCCAGAGGTCGACATTCTTGACCGGCTTTTTCTCTGCCGTTTTCCAGCCGCGTTTTTTCCAGTTGTGGATCCACTGGGTTATGCCCTGGCGGACATACTGGCTGTCGGTACTCAGCACCACGTCACAATGTTCTTTTAACGCTTCCAGCGCCACGATGGCCGCCATCAGCTCCATGCGGTTGTTGGTGGTGAGAAAATAGCCTTCACTAAAGGTTTTTTCATGCTCACGATAACGCATAATGGCGCCATAGCCGCCGGGCCCTGGGTTACCGAGACAAGATCCATCGGTGAAAATTTCTACCTGTTTACGCATCTCTGGTAGACTTCCTGTATTTGAAACGTTCAGTAAAACGATAAGTCTGACATAAATGACCGCTATGAGCACTGCAATTACTCGCCAGATTGTTCTCGATACCGAAACCACCGGTATGAACCAGATTGGCGCCCACTACGAAGGGCACAAAATCATTGAGATTGGTGCCGTTGAAGTGGTGAACCGTCGTCTTACGGGCAACAACTTCCACGTTTACCTCAAACCCGATCGGCTGGTGGACCCGGAAGCGTTCGGCGTTCACGGCATCGCCGATGAGTTTTTGCTGGATAAGCCCACCTTTGCCGACGTCGCAGATGAATTTCTCGACTACATCAGGGGGGCGGAACTGGTCATTCATAATGCGTCGTTCGATATCGGCTTTATGGACTATGAGTTCAGCAAGCTTAATCGCGATATTCCAAAGACGAATACGTTCTGTAAGGTCACGGATAGCCTGGCGCTGGCAAGGAAGATGTTCCCCGGCAAGCGTAACAGCCTTGATGCCCTGTGCTCACGCTATGAGATAGACAACACCAAACGAACGCTGCACGGCGCATTGCTTGATGCCCAGATCCTGGCCGATGTCTACCTGACCATGACCGGCGGGCAAACGTCGATGAAATTCAGTATGGAAAATGAATCCCAGCAGACGCGTGATGAAGGAGGGATTCAGCGCATTGTGCGTCAGGCGAATCGCCTGCGGGTTGTTTTAGCCAGTGATGAAGAACTGATGAACCATGAATCTCGTCTCGATTTAGTACAAAAGAAGGGCGGGAGCTGTCTGTGGCGCACCTGAAAATGTGCTGAAACGTTTGTTAAATCACCGTTTGGGTGAATTTTGCAGCAAACGATTCAAAACCTGAGAAAAAGCGTTGACGAGTTCAGAGGCAAACCGTAATATTCGCCTCGTTCCCCAAACGGGAACAGTGGAGCGGTAGTTCAGTCGGTTAGAATACCTGCCTGTCACGCAGGGGGTCGCGGGTTCGAGTCCCGTCCGTTCCGCCACTATTCAGGCCCGCGTTATTTATAACGTGGGCCTTTTTTCATTTCTGCTTTTTCCCGATGTTACGCCAGAAGATAAGTCAGGGTAACACCGCGGGTTGTGTTTATCCGATTGTAAACGGGTCTGCATCCTGCCAGGCCGGAAACTTCTCCCGATACTCTTTTAAGGCCGTTAACGAGATCTCAGCGTCAATTCGTGTTGCCTGATGCGGCTCGGCGGTGGCAATAATCTCACCCTGCGGACTGATCACCCGGCTGTCACCGCGATAGTGATGCCCGTTGCCGTCCGTTCCCACGCGGTTACAGCCAACGACATAAGCCTGATTTTCAATCGCGCGCGCGGTCAGTAAAGCCTGCCAGTGCAGCGAGCGTGGGGCGGGCCAGTTGGCGACGTACAACGCCAGGTCATAATCGTTGCGGTTGCGCGACCACACCGGGAAGCGCAGGTCATAGCAGACCAGCGGCAGAATACGCCATCCGCGCCATTCAAATACCACGCGTTCGCTTCCGGCTTCATAATGTTGATGTTCATCCGCCATGCGGAACAGGTGGCGCTTATCGTAGAAATGGGCTTTTCCTTCCGGCTCGACCAGCAGGAAGCGGTTGACCGGTCCGCGCCCGGTCTGGAGTGCGACGCTACCGGCAATCAGCGCGTTTGTTTCCTGCGCCCTGGCGTGCATCCAGGCCACCACCTCGTCCTGCGGCATGGACTGTTTTGCTGCCTCCATCGCGAAACCTGTGGTGAACATCTCCGGCAGGACAATCACATCACGTCCGGTAATCTCTTCCAGCTGGCGATCAAAATGGCGAAGGTTGGCGGGGCCGTCCATCCACACTAAAGGTTGCTGCAAAACAGAAATCTTTAAACCAGGCACGATACAGGCTCCTTAATAAACACTTTTTGACACTGTAGCACGTCATTACCAGAAAATGTGGCAATAAAAAACCCCGCGCGGGGCGGGGTTTGTGGGAGCAAAAGGCCTTATGCCGCTTCAGGTTTGCGATGTTTCTCTGGCAGCTTTACCGGCTGTGTCGCCAGCTCTTCAGGTTCGAAATCATCCACATTAATACTGCGCAGACGGCTCTCTTCGGCTTTCACCAGAATTGCAGCTTCACTGTTGTCGATGATGCCACCCGCCAGCGCCTGTTTTGCCAGCTCATCCAGCCGTGTAAACGGCAGGTTTTTGCCCAGCTGTTTGCAAATCTTCTGGTGAATCGGATCGGCGGCCATCACGTCAAGCAGCGCCTCTTCCAGCAAACCTACCGGGTTATGCGGGGTAGGTGCCAGATATTGACCCCGACCAATACGAGAGCGGGTTGCGCTTGGTACCTGGAGAATTTTTGCCACTTTGTGATCCAGCTTGTCGGACGGCGCCAGGTGATGACGACCGGTCGGGAAGATCACCGCGCGCAGGGCACCCGCGACGAAGCGGTTCGGGAAGTTGGCCAGCAGATCGTCAATCGCCTGTTCGGCCTGATACATTGCATCCTGCACGCCCCAGTGCACCAGCGGCAGATCCGCTTCCTGACGGCCTTCATCGTCGTAGCGTTTCAGCACCGCAGAGGCCAGAAAGATCTGGCTCAGCACATCACCCAGACGGGCGGAGATGCGTTCGCGACGCTTCAGGCTACCGCCCAGGACGGCCATAGAGACGTCAGACAGCAGGGCCAGGTTGGCGCTCAGACGGTTCAGATGCTGGTAGTAACGTTTGGTCGCATCGCCGGTTGGCGTGGCGCTGGTTAGTCCACGCGTCAGGCCCAGCCAGAAGCTGCGCACCTTGTTACTGCCCACGTGACCAATATGTTTGAACAGCAGCTTATCGAAGGCATCCACGTCGTTATTCTGCGCGGCGGCCATCTCTTCCAGCACGTACGGATGGCAGCGAATCGCCCCCTGGCCGAAGATCATCATGCTGCGGGTCAGGATGTTTGCCCCTTCCACGGTGATGGCAATCGGCGCACCCTGATAGCCGCGTGCCAGGAAGTTGCCTTCACCGAGCATGATCCCTTTACCGCCTGCGATATCCATTGCATCAATAATTGACTGCTGTGCACGGTGGGTACAGTGGTATTTCACAATTGCCGACAGCACGGCGGGTTTTTCGCCCAGCATAATGCCGTAGGTAATCAGCGAGGCTGCGGCGTCCATCACGTAGGCATTGCCCGCAATACGCGCCAGCGGCTCTTCGATACCTTCCATCTTGCCGATGGAGATTTTGAACTGGCGGCGGATATGTGCATAAGCCCCAATCCCCATCGCCACCGACTTCAGACCGCCGGTTGAGTTCGACGGCAGGGTAATACCGCGGCCCACCGACAGACATTCCACCAGCATGCGCCAGCCCTGACCGGCCATTTTCGGGCCACCGATAATGTAATCAATCGGGACAAAGATATCCTGACCGCGGGTAGGACCGTTCTGGAACGGCACGTTCAGCGGGAAGTGACGACGACCAATTTCCACGCCCGGCGTTGAGGTTGGGATCAGCGCACAGGTAATGCCCAGCTCTTCTTCACCGCCCAGCAGTCTTTCCGGGTCAGAGAGTTTGAACGCCAGGCCCAGCACCGTGGCGATAGGCGCCAGGGTGATATAGCGTTTGTTCCAGGTCAGGCGCATGCCCAGCACCTGCTGGCCCTGCCATTCGCCCATGCAGACCACGCCGGTATCCGGAATAGCACCGGCATCAGAACCGGCTTCCGGGCTGGTCAGCGCGAAGCACGGGATTTCCTGACCACGCGCCAGACGCGGCAGGTAGTGATCTTTCTGCTCTTCCGTACCGTAATGCTGTAACAGCTCGCCAGGGCCTAAGGAGTTTGGCACACCCACGGTGATCGCCAGGATCCCCGAGACACCCGCCAGTTTTTGCAGCACACGAGCCTGAGCGTAAGCGGAGAATTCCAGACCGCCGTACTCTTTCTTAATGATCATCGCGAAGAAGCGATGCTCTTTCAGGTACGCCCAGAGTTCAGGCGGCAGGTCGGCCATTTCGTGAGTAATGGCAAAGTCGTTTGCCATGCGGCACGCTTCTTCCACCGGGCCATCAATAAAGGCCTGTTCTTCGGCAGTCAGGCGCGGCTGCGGATAATTGTGCAGCTTTTTCCAGTCCGGGTTGCCCTGGAACAGATCGCCTTCCCACCATGTCGTACCGGCATCAATCGCTTCTTTCTCCGTACGCGACATCGGCGGCATCACTTTACGGAATCCCTTGAACACCGGAGCGGAAATCATCGACTTACGCATCGGCGTCAGGTTGAACGGCAGCAAAATGATGGCCAGGGGAACAAGCACCCAGATATTCCACAGGCCAGCGACGCCAAGTGCAGCCGTCCAGGCCAGAAGAATCAGGCTACTCAGTAATAAACTGACACGGTGATAAAACAACACACCGAGCAGCACAACGGTTGCGAGAATGCTCAAAATCATCATAAAGAAAAGCTCCCTTGCTTGTAGGAGGTCTGACCACTTGTGATGATATGGTTTTAGTTGATGTCATTTCCTTTAGCAATGTGTTTACAAAATAATTACAACCTGGTTCACATTGTTCGCGTTTTAGCCGGCACAAAAAATCAAAAACGCCGGACGATTCGCATGGCTTTAGCTTCTCGCTTTTAGCGCTATCCGGTACACTCCACTGTGTTATTTCATCAATACTGAAGGATTATCCTCATGTACCAGGATCTTATTCGTAACGAACTGAACGAAGCGGCGGAAACGCTGGCGAACTTTCTGAAAGATGATGCCAATATTCACGCTATTCAGCGCGCGGCGGTCCTGCTGGCCGACAGCTTCAAAGCCGGTGGCAAAGTGCTTTCGTGCGGTAACGGCGGCTCCCACTGCGACGCCATGCACTTCGCAGAAGAGCTTACCGGACGCTATCGCGAAAACCGTCCGGGCTATCCGGCGATTGCGATTTCCGACGTGAGCCACATCTCCTGCGTGGGCAACGACTTCGGTTACGACCACATCTTTTCCCGCTACGTTGAAGCCGTGGGCCGTGAAGGTGACGTGCTGCTGGGGATTTCGACCTCCGGTAACTCCGCTAACGTGATCAAAGCGATTGCCGCCGCGCGTGAGAAGGGCATGAAAGTGATCACCCTGACCGGGAAAGATGGCGGTAAGATGGACGGTACGGCGGACATTGAAATCCGTGTTCCACACTTCGGTTATGCGGACCGCGTTCAGGAAATTCACATCAAAGTGATCCACATCCTGATCCAACTGATCGAAAAAGAGATGGTTAAGTAAGACTTCGCTGGGGGGCTCCGCTGCTCCCCGCTGTTGTGGAGGTGATGTATGTGCGAACTGCTCGGGATGAGCGCCAATGTGCCAACCGATATCTGCTTTAGTTTTACCGGGCTGGTTCAGCGCGGTGGAGGAACCGGGCCGCATAAAGACGGCTGGGGCATTACCTTTTACGAAGGCAAAGGCTGTCGCACGTTCAAAGACCCACAGCCCAGCTTTAACTCGCCCATTGCCAAACTGGTGCAGGATTATCCCATTAAATCCTGTTCGGTGATCGCGCACATCCGTCAGGCAAACCGGGGGGAGGTAGCGCTGGAAAACACCCATCCCTTTACCCGCGAGCTGTGGGGCCGTAACTGGACCTACGCGCATAATGGGCAGCTTACGGGTTATAAATCCCTGGAAACGGGCAACTTCCGTCCGGTCGGCGAAACGGACAGTGAGAAAGCGTTCTGCTGGCTGCTCCACAAGCTGACGGAGCGTTATCCCCGCACGCCCGGCAACATGGCCGCCGTCTTTAAATACATTGCGTCGCTGGCGTCAGAACTACGCGAGAAGGGCGTCTTCAATATGCTGCTGTCAGACGGGCGTTACGTGATGGCGTTTTGCTCCACGAATCTTTTCTGGATCACGCGCCGCGCGCCGTTTGGCGTGGCCACGTTGCTCGATCAGGATGTGGAAATTGATTTTCAGAAGGAGACCACACCAAACGATGTGGTCACCGTCATTGCAACGCAGCCGCTGACGGGCAACGAAACCTGGCAAAAGATCATGCCAGGCGAGTGGGTGCTATTTTGCCTCGGGGACCGCGTAATTTGACGCAAGCTGAGGCTGGACCACTTCATGGCTGAGCGGTTTACTCACCACGTAACGGCCATTGACGATGGACACCACCGGCGGCTTATGGGTTTGCTCGAAGTAGTCATAGCCCGGTTTTAGCTGTTTCCAGAAATCCGTATACACAGAGTACTTATGGCGCGCCATGTTGGCATCCGTCATACGGAACGGATAGATGCTGACCTGAACGTTCGGCTGGCCGAAGACCAGTGCGCCGGTGACAAACTGGAAAATCTCATCAATACCGGAATCCGTCATCGCATAACAGCCGACAGATACGCAGGCACCGTGGATCATCAGGTATTTACCCTCGTAACCGTGAGCGCGGTCAAAGGCATTGGGGAAACCGATGTTAATCGCTTTATAGAAGCGGCTGTCCGGTTTTAGCTGGTTACGCTGAACGTTGTAAAACCCTTCCGGACTTTTGAAGTCACCCTGGCGCTGTTTCGGCCCCAGCCCGCCAGAATAGTTACAGATTTTGTAGCTATCGAGCAGCTGATACGTCTCGCCCATTTTGACAAACAGATCGAGTGTGCGCTCTTCCTTGAAGATTTGAATATAAACCGGGGATCCCATCAACTGCTGTTTATACTCTTTGCTGACCGGCGTCGTTGAACTATTACTGCCAAGCAGCCCGGCAAACGACATGCACGGTATCAGAAGCATCGCAATGAACAATGCGATTTTACGCATACTACTGGTTCCTTGATAAAACAATGACCAACTTGCCAGAACGGCAAAAGACACCCGAAATCAGACTAATCTGGACAGGAGCGCTCACATTAGCATCGATGGAGATTTTCGCAAGAGCCAACCTTTGCGTTTACAAATTAGTTTTACTTTATAACCCATTCAAATTGCCGTGACTCCAGGAACTTTGCGCAATAGCTCGCATTTCAGCGCGTCATACGGCGGATTTGCTGCCCTTGGCAGGGTCGAAAATGGTACACTCCGGCCACTCTGGATTGTTGTTCATGGATACCTGCTAACCACATGTTTAGAATCAGAAAAGGACTCGATCTGCCAATCTCTGGCGTGCCTGAACAGCACGTTACCAACGGCGCCAGTATTCATCATGTCGCCATTGTAGGTGATGATTACGTGGGCATGCGTCCTGCGATGCTGGTACAGGAAGGCGATCGCGTCATAAAAGGCCAGGCGCTCTTCGAGGATAAAAAAAATCCTGGCGTTATGTTTACAGCCCCCGCCAGCGGCACCGTTGTCGCCATCCATCGTGGTGAGCGTCGCGTCCTGCAATCGGTTGTTATTCAAATTGAAGGCGAAGAGAAACGCGAATTTGCGCGTTTTGAAGACGCCGCTCTCGCCACGCTCAGCCGCGAAGCAGTGCAGGCTCAACTGCTGGAGTCGGGACTGTGGACGGCGCTTCGCACGCGCCCCTTCAGCAAAACGCCCGTGCCTGGCACTGTGCCAGCCGCTATCTTCGTTACGGCCATCGACACCAACCCGCTCAGCGCAGATCCGCAGCCTCTTATTCTGGCCGAACGAAAAGCTTTCGATGCCGGCCTCACCGTGTTAACGCGCCTGACGCCGGGCAAAGTGCATGTTTGCCAGGCCAGCGGCGGTAAGCTTGGCGGGCATCCGCAAGGGCAGGTAGCCTTTAATGAATTTGCCGGCCCGCATCCGGCCGGGCTGGTGGGAACGCATATTCATTTCCTGGAGCCGGTAAGCCTGACGAAACAGGTCTGGCATCTTAATTATCAGGACGCGATCGCTATCGGTAAACTTTTCACCACGGGTGAACTGTGCGCAGAACGCATTATTGCCATTGGTGGCCCTCAGACAACCCAACCGCGTCTGGTTCGCACGCTGCTTGGGGCAGACCTGACGGCGCTGCTGGCTGGCGAAACGAAAGAGGGTGAAAACCGCATTATTTCCGGTTCGGTGCTGAGCGGCAGGCACGCGACAGGCCCAATGGCCTGGCTGGGGCGTTTCCATCTTCAGGTGAGCGTGGTGCTTGAAGGGCGCGAGAAAGAGCTGTTCGGCTGGGTACTGCCTGGCGCAGAAAAATACTCCGTTACCCGCACCACGCTGGGCCACTTCCTGCGGCAGAAGCTGTTCAACTTCTCCACCAGTACCAACGGCGGTGAGCGCGCCATGGTTCCGATTGGCAACTACGAACGCGTGATGCCGCTGGATATTCTGCCCACCGTGCTGCTGCGCGATCTCCTGGCCGGCGATACCGACGGTGCCCAGGCGCTGGGCTGCCTGGAGCTGGACGAAGAAGATCTGGCGCTGTGTACCTATGTGTGTCCAGGTAAATACGAATACGGACCCGTATTGCGCGAGGTGTTAACCCGCATTGAGCAGGAAGGATAACCATGGGCTTAAAACACCTCTTTGAAAAAATTGAGCCGCACTTTACCGAAGGGAAGCTCAAAAAGTACTACCCGCTGTATGAAGCGACAACGACCATTTTCTACACGCCGGGTCTGGTGACGAAAGGCGCGGCGCACGTTCGCGACGCCATTGACCTCAAGCGTATGATGATTCTGGTCTGGTTTGCGGTCTTCCCGGCCATGTTCTGGGGGATGTATAACGTTGGGTTGCAGACTATTCCGGCGCTGCACCATATGTACGATGCAGAGCAGCTGGCGCAGGTCATTCAGTCTGACTGGCACTATCGTCTGGCGCAGTCACTGGGGGTGAGTTTTACGCCAGATGCTGGCTGGATCAGCATGATGACGCTGGGGGCTGTCTTCTTCCTCCCTATCTATATGACTGTCTTTATTGTGGGCGGTTTCTGGGAAGTTCTGTTCGCGATTATTCGCAAGCATGAGATCAACGAGGGTTTCTTTGTTACCTCTATTCTGTTTGCGCTGATTGTTCCGCCAACGCTGCCGCTCTGGCAGGCGGCGATGGGGATCAGCTTTGGCGTGGTGATTGCCAAGGAGATTTTCGGCGGAACCGGACGCAACTTCCTCAACCCGGCGCTGGCAGGGCGAGCTTTCCTGTTCTTTGCTTATCCGGCGCAAATCTCGGGTGACCTGGTATGGACGGCTGCGGACGGTTTCTCCGGTGCGACACCTCTTTCCCAGTGGGCGGCAGGCGGCGGTGAGACGCTGGTCAATAATGCAACCGGACAGGCTGTGACCTGGTTCGATGCGTTTATCGGCAATATTCCTGGCTCCGTCGGTGAAGTGTCTACCCTGATGATTTTGATCGGCGGGGCCATCATCCTCTTTGGCCGTGTGGCATCCTGGCGCATTGTCGCTGGCGTCATGCTCGGGATGGTACTTACTGCCACGCTTTTCAATTTCATTGGTTCAGACACTAACCCGATGTTCTCCATGCCGTGGTACTGGCACCTCGTGCTGGGAGGCTTTGCGTTTGGCATGATGTTCATGGCCACCGATCCCGTCTCGGCTTCGTTTACCGACAGAGGTAAATGGTGTTACGGCGCGCTCATTGGGGTGATGTGTGTACTGATTCGCGTGGTCAACCCGGCCTATCCGGAAGGGATGATGTTGGCCATTCTGTTTGCCAATCTGTTTGCGCCGCTGTTCGACTACCTGGTCGTGCGCGCCAACATTAAGCGGAGGAAGGCGCGTGGCTGAGATCAAAAATAACGACAGCATCAGCAAAACGCTACTGGTGGTGCTGGTACTGTGCCTGGTCTGTTCCATCGTGGTAGCCGGTTCTGCTGTAGGGTTAAAACCGCTACAGCAGGAGCAACGCGCGCTGGATAAACAGCGTAACATCCTGGCCGTGGCCGGGCTGATGCAGGAAGGCATGACGAAGGATGACGTCGCGGCGGTGTTTGCCGAACGCATTACCGCACGGCTGGTGGATTTAAAAACCGGGAAGTTAATGGATAAAGACCCGGCGAAATATAATCAGGCGCTGGCGCTAAAAGATCCGCAGATGAGCACCACGCTTGACGCCTCGCAGGATCCGGCAGGGATTAAGCGCCGCAGCAATATTGCGGAGATTTACCTGGTGCGTGACGAGCAAAAACGCGTGCAGGAAGTGGTGTTGCCCATCTACGGTAACGGCTTGTGGTCAATGATGTACGCTTTTGTGGCGCTGGATACCGATGGCCGCACGGTCAAAGGCATTACTTATTACGATCAGGGCGAAACGCCAGGGCTGGGGGGCGAAGTTGAGAACCCTAACTGGCGGGCACAGTTCGTTGGTAAAAAAGTGCTCGACGACAACGGTCAGCCTGCGCTGAAGGTGGTGAAAGGAGGCGCGCGTCCCGGCGATGAATTTGCCGTTGATGGCCTTTCCGGGGCCACGCTCACCTCTAACGGGGTGCAGCACAGCTTTGATTTCTGGATGGGTGAACTGGGCTTTGGTCCCTTCCTGAAGAATGTACGTGAAGGAGCGCTGAATAATGGCTGATACGGGTGAACTGAAAGAAGTTAAAAAGGTGCTGATTGGCCCGCTGTTAGCCAATAACCCGATAACGCTTCAGGTGCTGGGCGTGTGCTCGGCTCTGGCGGTGACGACCAAGCTGGAAACGGCGGTGGTCATGACGCTGGCGGTAACGCTGGTGACAGCGTTTTCCAGCATGTTTATCTCAATGATCCGCCACCACATACCCAACAGCGTGAGGATCATCGTGCAGATGGCGATCATCGCCTCGCTGGTGATTGTGGTCGATCAGCTGTTGCGCGCCTTCGCCTATGAAACCTCGAAGCAGCTTTCGGTGTTTGTCGGCCTGATAATCACCAACTGCATCGTGATGGGGCGTGCTGAAGCCTATGCGATGAAAATGCCACCGCTGGCGAGCTTTATGGACGGTATCGGCAACGGCCTGGGTTACGGCGTGATCCTGTTGACGGTTGGTTTCCTGCGCGAACTTATTGGCAGCGGCAAGCTGTTTGGCATTCCGGTGCTGGATACGGTACAGAACGGCGGCTGGTATCTGCCGAACGGGCTGTTCCTGCTGGCGCCAAGCGCGTTTTTCATTATCGGTTTGCTGATCTGGCTGATTCGTACGTTGAAGCCTGAACAGCAGGAAAAGGAGTAACCGACAATGGCTCATTACCTGAGTTTATTTGTGCGCGCGGTGTTTGTTGAAAACATGGCGCTCGCCTTTTTCCTCGGCATGTGTACGTTCCTTGCCGTTTCCAAAAAGGTCTCGACGGCATTTGGTCTGGGCGTGGCGGTCACCGTGGTGCTGGGGCTTTCCGTTCCGATTAACAACCTGGTGTTCAACTTCGTGCTGCGCGATGGCGCGCTGGTGGAAGGCGTTGATCTTAGCTTCCTGAACTTTATCACCTTTATCGGAGTGATTGCGGCGCTTGTTCAGATCCTGGAGATGATCCTCGATAAATACTTTCCGTCGCTGTACAACGCGCTGGGGATCTTCCTGCCGCTGATCGCCGTGAACTGCGCCATCTTCGGTGGCGTCTCGTTTATGGTTCAGCGCGATTACAACTTCAGTGAATCCGTGGTGTACGGCTTTGGATCCGGTATCGGCTGGATGCTGGCGATTGTCACCATGGCGGGGATCCGCGAAAAAATGAAATATGCCAACGTGCCTGCGGGACTTCGTGGCTTAGGGATCACCTTTATCACCACCGGCCTGATGGCGTTGGGCTTTATGTCCTTCTCCGGTGTGCAGCTATAAGGGCTAACAGATGGAAATTATTCTTGGCGTGGTGATGTTCACGCTGATAGTACTGGTGCTGTCAGGGCTGATCCTGGCGGCGCGTGCGAAGCTGGTGAATTCCGGGGATGTGATCATTGATATCAATGACGATCCGCAGAATCAGATCCGTACCCCGGCGGGGGACAAACTGCTTAATACGCTCTCCGGCAACGGGATCTTTGTCTCGTCAGCCTGCGGTGGCGGCGGCTCATGCGGGCAGTGCCGTGTGACGGTGAAAGAGGGCGGCGGTGATATTCTGCCTACGGAACTGTCGCATATCACGAAGCGTGAAGCGAAAGAGGGATGCCGTCTGGCGTGCCAGGTCGCGGTGCGTCAGAACATGAAGATTGAGCTGCCGGAAGAGATATTCGGCGTGAAAAAATGGGAGTGCGAAGTTATCTCTAACGATAACAAAGCCACCTTCATTAAAGAGCTTAAGCTGCGCGTACCTGAAGGGGAGAGCGTCCCGTTCCGTGCGGGTGGCTATATCCAGATTGATTGTCCGGCACACACCGTGGCATATGCCGACTTCGACATACCTGAAGAGTACCGTGCCGACTGGGATAAATTTAATCTCTTCCGCTTTGTGTCCGAGGTCAAGGAGCCTGCGCTTCGCGCCTATTCCATGGCTAACTATCCGGAAGAGAAGGGCATCATTATGCTCAACGTGCGTATCGCTACCCCGCCGCCTAACGTACCAGATGCGCCGCCGGGCGTGATGTCGTCGTATATCTGGTCCCTCAAGCCTGGCGACAAGGTGACGATCTCCGGTCCGTTCGGTGAGTTCTTTGCCAAAGACACCGACGCGGAAATGGTCTTTATCGGCGGTGGTGCGGGCATGGCGCCGATGCGCTCACACATTTTTGACCAGCTCAAGCGTCTTGGGAGCAAACGTAAGATCAGCTTCTGGTACGGGGCGCGTTCACTGCGCGAAATGTTCTATGACGATGAGTTTGAACAGCTGGCACGTGATAACCCTAATTTTACCTTCCACGTAGCGCTATCCGATCCGCAGCCGGAAGATAACTGGACAGGCTATACGGGCTTCATCCACAACGTGCTGTATGAAAATTACCTCAAACAGCACCCAGCACCGGAAGACTGCGAGTTCTACATGTGTGGTCCGCCAATGATGAACGCCGCCGTGATCAAGATGCTTAAAGATCTCGGTGTGGAAGATGAGAACATCCTTCTTGATGATTTCGGAGGCTGAAGATGCTGACTTTTCTGGCGACCTTTGCGGTGTTTGTGCTGGTGATTTTCGGCATGTCATTAGGCTGGATCATCAAGCGTAAAAGCATTCAGGGCAGCTGCGGCGGGATCTCTTCTATCGGAATGGAAAAGGTCTGCGACTGCCCGGAACCGTGCGATGCGCGGAAAAAAAGAATGGCCCGCGAACAGCAGCGTATTATTTAGTCTTGTCGGTCGGGTAAGGCGAAGCCGCCACCCGACAATTCCCACGCACACTTCTCAACCCTCATTTCTTTACTGTATACTTATCCAGTAAAGAGTGAGGGCTTACTATGCGCAAAATAATCCATGTCGATATGGACTGCTTTTTTGCCGCAGTGGAGATGCGTGACAACCCGGGGCTGCGGGATATTCCCATCGCCATTGGCGGCAGCCGGGTTCAGCGCGGTGTCATCAGCACCGCCAACTATCCGGCTCGTAAATACGGCGTGCGCAGCGCCATGCCGACAGCGATGGCGCTGAAACTGTGCCCGCATCTCACTCTTTTGCCCGGACGTTTTGATGCCTATAAAGAAGCGTCGAGCCACATCCGGGAGATCTTCTCCCGCTACACCTCACTGATTGAACCGTTATCGCTGGATGAAGCCTATCTGGATGTCACCCACAGCGTGCACTGCCACGGCTCCGCCACTCTGATGGCGCAGGAGATCCGCCAGACTATTTTTAACGAGCTGAATCTCACGGCATCGGCAGGCGTCGCGCCGGTAAAATTTCTCGCCAAAATCGCCTCCGATTTAAATAAGCCCAACGGCCAGTACGTTATCACCCCGGAAGAGGTTCCGGCGTTTTTAAAAACGCTGCCGCTCAGCAAAATCCCCGGCGTGGGTAAAGTCTCCGCCGCGAAGCTGGAAAGTATGGGGCTACGCACCTGCGAAGACGTTCAGCGCAGCGATCTGGTGCTGCTGCTTAAGCGTTTTGGCAAGTTTGGCCGCGTGCTGTGGGAACGCAGTCAGGGCATTGACGATCGGGATGTGAACAACGAACGGCTGCGTAAATCGGTAGGCGTTGAACGCACACTCAGCGAAGATATCCATGACTGGACCGAGTGTGAAACCATTATTACGGAACAGCTTTATCCTGAGCTTGAACGACGCTTACTGAAGGTCAAACCGGATCTGCTTATTGCCCGGCAGGGCATCAAACTGAAATTTAACGATTTTCAGCAGACGACGCAGGAGCACGTCTGGCCGCGCCTGAACAAAGAGGATCTTATTGCGACGGCGAAAAAGGCGTGGGAAGAGCGGCGGGGCGGGCGAGGGGTAAGGCTGGTGGGGCTGCACGTCACCTTACTGGATCCGCAGCTGGAGCGTCAGCTGGTGTTGGGACTGTAGATTACGCCAATCGTAGGCCCGGTAAGCGTAGCGTCACCGGGCATCAAACGGCTAATTACTTAACAGGAATTGCTTTCAGCAGTTCAGTCAGCAGCGTCCAGTAGTGACCGACGCTTTCAATATGAACCTGCTCATCCGGGGAGTGTGGCCCGGTGATGGTTGGCCCAATGGAGACCATGTCCATATCCGGATACGGTTTCTTGAACAGACCACACTCCAGACCCGCGTGAATAACCTGAATGTTCGGGGTGCTGTTGAACAGTCGCTGATAAGTTTCACGCACCAGCGCCATGACCGGAGAGCTTGCATCCGGCTGCCAGCCCGGGTAGCTGCCTTTTGCAGACGTTTTCGCGCCCGCCAGGGTACCCAGAGATTCCAGCATGCTCACAACGTACTCTTTACCGCTGTCGATCAGGGAACGGATCAGGCAGATGATCTCTGCGCTGTCATCACCCATGGTCACCACGCCCACGTTCAGGGAGGTTTCCACCACGCCTTTTGCGACATCTGAATTACGGATCACACCGTTTGGCGTTGCGTTCAGCAGTTGCACAAAGGTGTCACGAGACTGCGTTGTCAGCGCGGTTTTATCCGTTGTTACGGACTCCAGCACGACAGTCAGGTTTTTCTCTTTCGCAGACAGTTCGTTTTTCAGGATATCCAGATACGCGCTGGCGAGTTTTTTCAGTTCATCCGCTTTCGCCGCAGGCACTGCAACGGTAGCAAAGGCTTCGCGAGGGATCGCGTTACGCAGAGTACCGCCGTTGAAGTCCACCACGCGCAGATCCAGCTCAGCGGCATGGCCCGCCAGGAAACGCGCCAGCAGTTTGTTGGCGTTGCCCAGTCCCAGGTGAATATCACCGCCGGAGTGACCGCCTTTCAGCCCTTTCAGCGTCAGCTTAAAGGTTTCGAATCCCGCAGGGATCGCTTCGCGGGAGAGCGGCAGGGTAGAGATGAAATCGATCCCGCCCGCGCAGCCCATGTAGATCTCACCTTCTTCTTCGGAGTCGGTGTTGATCAGAATGTCCGCTTGCAGCCAGTTTGCCTGGAGACCGAACGCACCATCCATGCCCGCTTCTTCAGTCATGGTCAGCAGCACTTCCAGCGGACCGTGTTCAACGCTGTCGTCAGCCAGCACGGCCAGCGCGGAAGCCATACCAATGCCGTTATCTGCGCCCAGGGTCGTGCCGCGCGCCTTCACCCACTCACCGTCGATGTACGGCTGAATCGGGTCTTTTGTGAAGTCGTGAACGGTGTCGTTGTTTTTCTGCGGAACCATGTCCAGGTGTGCCTGCAATACCACTGGCTTGCGGTTTTCCATACCTGCGGTGGCAGGTTTGCGGATCAGAATGTTGCCAACCTGATCGCGCTCAGCGTGCAGACCTTTTTCCTTCGCCCAGCCCATAATATGTTCGGCAAGCTGTTCTTCGTGATAGGAAGGGTGCGGAATGGAGCAGATTTTGGCAAAAATATCCCACAGCGGCTGTGGAGATAATTGAGACAGTTCAGACACGATAGGTCTCCTTGTCGTTGCGCTGCAAAACAATGTTGCAGGTCACAGGGTTAGCAGGTTAATCGTTACCACAAGACAGGCTTGCGAGATGCAACTGAGAATACCACTTTCTCCCGTGGCTGGTAGCATTAAGCATGTAAAAACTCAGGCTCATGGCGCGTAACACTGGTTTTTAGTGCGTCAGATCTCTATAATCTCGCGCAACCTGGTTCACCCTCATTTTTTTTAAGCCGTATATAAACAGGCTGGGACACTTCACATGAGCGAAAAATACGTCGTCACCTGGGACATGTTGCAGATTCACGCACGCAAACTGGCTGCGCGTCTGATGCCTTCCGAGCAGTGGAAAGGCATTATTGCCGTCAGCCGTGGCGGTCTGGTACCGGGGGCGCTGCTGGCACGTGAGCTGGGTATTCGTCATGTCGATACCGTATGTATCTCCAGCTATGACCACGACAACCAGCGTGAACTGAAAGTGCTGAAGCGCGCCGAAGGCGACGGTGAAGGCTTTATCGTTATCGACGATCTGGTGGACACCGGCGGTACCGCTGTGGCTATCCGCGAAATGTATCCAAAAGCGCACTTCGTCACTATCTTCGCGAAACCAGCGGGTCGCCCACTGGTTGATGATTACGTCATTGATATCCCGCAGGATACCTGGATTGAACAGCCATGGGATATGGGCGTGGTCTTCGTACCGCCTATCTCTGGCCGTTAATTTCAGTACGTAACTTTACACGCCCGGTTATGCCGGGCGTTGTTCTTTTTACCCTGCCACGCGTTACAATGGTCTCCATATGACGTATCCATGGAGGCAACGCAATGACGCAGGCGAATCTCACCGAAACTCTTTTCAAACCCCGTTTCAAGCACCCTGAAACGTCGACGCTGGTGCGTCGGTTTAATCCGGGGACAATGCCTGCCGTTCAGTCAGCGTTAGACGGTAAAAATGTGCCCCACTGGTATCGAATGATTAACCGTCTGATGTGGATCTGGCGCGGCATCGATCCACGTGAAATCCTCGACGTGCAGGCGCGTATCGTGATGAGTGAGTCCGAGCGTACCGACGGCGATCTCTACGATACGGTGGTGGGCTACCGTGGTGGGAACTGGATCTACGAATGGTCAAAGCAGGCCATGCTCTGGCAGCAAAAAGCGAGCCAGGAAGAAGATGCCACTCTCAGCGGCAAGCACTGGCTGCATGCGGCAAACCTTTACAGCATCGCTGCATACCCGCATCTGAAAGGCGACGAACTGGCAGAGCAGGCCCAGGCGCTGGCTAACCGGGCTTATGAAGAGGCCGCCCAGCGGTTGCCTGGTCGGATGCGTGAAATTGAGTTCGCCATTCCCGGCGGCAGCCCGGTGACCGGATTCCTGCATATGCCGGAGGGGGAAGGGCCGTTCCCGACGGTTCTGATGTGCGGTGGCCTGGACTCGCTACAAATCGACTATTACAGCCTGTATGAGCGCTACTTTGCCCCTAACGGGATCGCCATGCTGACGCTCGATATGCCTTCCATTGGTTTTTCATCCAAATGGAAACTTTCGCAAGACTCCAGCCTGCTGCACCAGCATGCATTAAAAGCGCTGGAGAACATCCCCTGGGTTGACCACACCCGGGTAGGCGCGTTTGGCTTCCGCTTTGGCGCTAACGTCGCGGTACGGCTGGCCTACCTTGAATCTTCACGCCTGAAGGCCGTCGCCTGTCTTGGTCCGGTGGTGCATGCTCTGTTAAGCGATCCTGCGCGTCAGGGTAGCGTTCCTGAGATGTATCTGGACGTGCTGGCGAGCCGACTTGGCATGCATGATGCTTCAGACGAAGCGTTGCGCATTGAACTTAATCGTTATTCATTAAAAACGCAGGGCCTACTCGGCCGCCGCTGCCCAACCCCGATGATGTCCGGTTTCTGGAAGAACGATCCGTTTAGCCCGGAAGAGGAGTCACGCTTAATCACGTCGTCATCTTCTGATGGTAAATTGCTGGAGGTACCCTTCAGCCCGGTGTACCAGAATTTTGACAAAGCGCTGAAAGAGATCACACGCTGGATCACGCAGAGATTGTGTTAATAGTTTGCTAAATTTCGTTGGTTTGGTAAAACAGTGCTTCACAAAAGGAGATCGCAATGACGTTACCGAGTGGACACCCGAAAAGTAGACTGATTAAGAAGTTCATGGCTCTTGGCCCGTATATTCGAGAAGAGCAGTGTGAAGAGAATCGCTTTTTTTTCGACTGCCTGGCTGTTTGCGTCAACGTGAAGCCTGCACCTGAAAAACGTGAGTTCTGGGGCTGGTGGATGGAAATGGAAGCACAGGAAAACCGTTTTACCTATAGCTATCAGTTTGGCCTGTTTAATAAAGACGGGCACTGGCAGGCGACGAGCATCAAAGATCAGGAAGTGATCGATCGCCTGGAGCATACGCTAAAAGAATTTCACGGCAAAGCTCGTGACCTGCTGGCAACGCTGGATCTGAAGCTGGAGCCTGCGGACGATTTTTCCAGCGAAGCGGTGAAACTGAGAGCCTGATGATGCCACTGCGCCGGGTGGCGGCTACGCCTTACCCGGCCTGTAAAATGTACTATCCCGTACGCCCGGTAAGCACAGCGTCACCGGGCACAAAAAAACCGGCTCAGCGCCGGTTTTTTTATTACCACAACATCAGAACTGATAGGTCATGCCCAGTGCAACGATATCATCGCTGCTTACGCCCAGTTTATTATCGTCATCGATCTGGTTGATTTTATAATCAACAAACGCAGACATATTTTTGTTGAAATAATACGTTGCGCCTACATCGATGTATTTCACGATATCTTCATCCCCGATACCTTCGATATCTTTGCCTTTAGACTGCACATAACCCAGGGACGGGCGCAGACCAAAGTCAAATTGATATTGCGCCACCACTTCGACGTTTTGTGCTTTGTTTGCAAAGCCACCGGAAATGGGGGCCATGTTGCGAGTTTCGGAATAAATAGTGGCCAGATAGATATCGTTGGCATCATATTTTAAACCGGTAGCCCAGCCTTCTGCTTTTTTACCTTCACCGCGTGCCTGAAGGTTTTGCTCGTTGGTGCGATCGGAACTGGCATACGCACCAATCACAGAAAAATCGCTGCCGCCAAAGTCATAGCTCAGGGAAGTACCGAAGCCGTCACCGTTTTGCTTCTTCACGTCGCGGTTTTCATTTTTGCCCTGGTATTGCAGGGTCATATTCAGGCCGTCAACCAGGCCAAAGAAATCGGTATTACGGTATGTGGCCAGACCGGAGGCGCGTTTCGTCATAAAGTTATCGGTCTGTGCCAGACCGTCACCGCCGAACTCCGGGAACATATCGGTGTATGCGGCGACGTCATACAGCGCGCCCAGGTTACGGCCGTAATCCAGTGAGCCGAAGTCTTTTAGTTTCAGGCCAGCAAATGCCAGACGTGTTTTTTGCGAAGAGTCGCTCTCTGCTTTGTTACCCGCAAATTCAGCTTCCCAGCGTCCGTAGCCTGTCAGCTGATCGTTAATCTGCGTTTCACCTTTAAAGCCGAAACGAACATAAGTCTGATCACCATCCTTAGCATCATCATCACTGAGGTAGTGCATTGCTTTTACTTTGCCGTACACGTCCAGTTTATTACCGTTTTTATTATAAACTTCTGCTGCGTGAACAGAGGCGGAAGCAACTACGCTCATTACCATTAATGCCAGAGTGCTCTTTTTCATTTTCAATCCTGATGTTATCAAAACGCGCTAATATTCGCTGAGCAATAAGATTCGACTTATTACCCCGTGAAAAACAGGAAGGGTTTTATCGTTCGTGGGTGAAAGTTTTATGACAAAGTAAGAATATGTCTAAAAAAGTATGTTTTAATTTTTCGGTAATAAAATTGTCAAAATCTGCCGCTACGCTTCCTGATCCCGCGCAACAAAGTGACGGGTCATGCGCTAAGGCAGTTGGCAACGGGGCTGACACCTGTTAAAACGTCTGACTGACATCATTTCCCTTATTGTTGAACGGCAGAGAATCATGAGTGACAGCCAGACGCTGGTGGTAAAACTCGGTACCAGTGTGTTAACAGGCGGATCGCGCCGCCTGAATCGTGCCCATATCGTTGAGCTTGTACGTCAGTGCGCTCAGTTGCATGCCGCAGGGCATCGCATTGTGATTGTGACTTCCGGGGCGATTGCCGCCGGGCGTGAACACCTGGGCTACCCCGAACTCCCCGCGACGATCGCCTCCAAACAGCTGCTGGCCGCCGTGGGACAAAGCCGACTCATACAGCTCTGGGAACAATTGTTCTCCATCTACGGCATTCACGTCGGGCAGATGCTGCTTACGCGTGCGGATATGGAAGACAGAGAACGTTTCCTGAACGCCCGCGATACGCTGCGTGCGCTGCTGGATAACAATATCGTTCCGGTCATTAACGAAAACGACGCTGTTGCTACCGCTGAAATTAAAGTGGGCGATAACGATAATCTCTCTGCGCTGGCGGCGATTCTGGCAGGGGCTGATAAGCTGCTGCTTCTGACCGATCAGCAGGGGCTGTTTACCGCTGACCCGCGTTCTAATCCACAGGCTGAACTGATCAAAGACGTTCACGGCATTGACGATGCGCTGCGTGCCATTGCGGGTGACAGCGTTTCTGGTCTGGGGACAGGCGGCATGGGCACCAAGCTACAGGCCGCGGACGTGGCGTGCCGGGCCGGTATCGACACTATCATCGCCGCAGGCAGCCGTCCGGGCGTGATAGGCGATGTGATGGAAGGCATCTCTGTGGGTACGCGCTTCCACGCCCTGGCGACCCCGCTGGAAAACCGAAAACGCTGGATCTTTGGCGCGCCCCCGGCTGGCGAATTGACCGTGGATGAAGGCGCGACCGCCGCTATTCTGGAAAGAGGAAGCTCGTTACTTCCAAAAGGAATTAAAAGCGTGACAGGCAACTTCTCGCGTGGTGAAGTGATCCGAATCCGTAACCTTGAAGGTCGCGACATCGCTCATGGCGTAAGTCGTTATAACAGCGACGCGCTGCGTCGGATTGCTGGTCACCATTCCCAGCAGATTGACGCCATCCTGGGCTATGAATATGGTCCGGTTGCCGTGCATCGTGACGACATGATTATTCGTTAAGGAGCCAGAACATGCTGGAACAAATGGGCGCAGCCGCGAAAGCCGCCTCTTATAAACTGGCGCTCCTTTCCAGCCGCGAGAAAAACCGCGTGCTGGAAAAAATCGCTGATTATCTGGAATCTCAGTCACAGGAGATTTTGCTCGCCAACGAGCAGGATCTGCTGGAGGCGCGTCGCAACGGCTTGAGCGAAGCGATGCTCGACCGTCTGGCGCTGACCCCGGCACGTCTGAAAGGTATCGCCGACGACGTCCGTCAGGTGTGCAACCTCGCCGACCCGGTAGGGCAGGTGATTGACGGTGGGGTGCTCGACAGCGGGTTACGCCTTGAGCGTCGCCGCGTGCCGCTTGGCGTCATTGGGGTGATTTACGAAGCGCGCCCAAACGTGACGGTGGATGTCGCCTCCCTGTGCCTGAAGACCGGTAACGCCGCGATCCTGCGTGGCGGGAAAGAGACCTGGCGCACCAACGCCGCGACGGTAAACGTCATTCAGCAGGCGCTGGGGGAGTGTGGTTTACCGGCGGGTGCCGTGCAGGCAATTGAAAGCCCCGACCGTGCGCTGGTCAACGAGATGCTGCGCATGGACAAATATATCGACATGCTCATCCCACGCGGGGGCGCGGGCCTGCACAAGCTGTGCCGTGAGCAATCCACCATTCCGGTGATCACCGGCGGTATTGGCGTATGCCATATCGTGGTGGATGACACCGCGGAGATCGACCCTGCGCTGAAGATTATCGTCAACGCTAAAACTCAGCGTCCAAGCACCTGTAATACGGTAGAAACGCTGCTGGTGCATCAGGGCATCGCCAGTACCTTCCTGCCAGCGCTGAGCAAGCAGATGGCGGAAAGTGGCGTCACGCTGCATGCGGACGAGAGCGCTCTCGCCCTGCTGAAAGACGGTCCGGCGAATGTCGTTCCGGTTAACGCGGAGCAGTACAACGATGAATATTTGTCGCTGGATCTGAACGTGAAGGTGGTTGCGGATCTTGATGACGCCATTGCGCACATTCGTGAACACGGAACCCAGCATTCTGATGCGATCCTGACGCGCACCTTGCGCAATGCCGATCGTTTTGTGAATGAAGTGGATTCGTCTGCGGTTTACGTCAATGCCTCGACGCGCTTCACCGATGGCGGCCAGTTTGGTCTGGGCGCGGAGGTGGCGGTGAGCACACAGAAGCTGCACGCCCGTGGTCCGATGGGGCTGGAAGCACTGACCACCTACAAGTGGATCGGCTTCGGTGACGATACAATTCGTGCGTAAATAATCACGGGTGATGCAAAAATAGCCGTTTGATTCAAAAGGGCATTGACGCATCACCCGGTTAGATCTACTCTTTTGCCCCGTGGTTACGCTCGTAACCGGTCTCTCAGGGCCGATATAGCTCAGTTGGTAGAGCAGCGCATTCGTAATGCGAAGGTCGTAGGTTCGACTCCTATTATCGGCACCATTAAAATCAGGTAGTTACAAAATTACCTCTTCAGTGAAATTCCCTGTTTTTCGTCTCGCGTACTTACTCACGTACTTGTTTAGCATCCTATAGCTTCTCATTCCCTTTCTATCTCATGAATGCTAACTACGGCATCTACTTGGGATGGTCGTGCTAACGCGTCTCGCTCTGAGTTACCCGTGGGTGTAATGGAAGAGCCCGTTCTGTGTTCTGAAAAGCCTCACCATAGAAAAACTACAATGGGGCAACCAGGTTCAGATGGATTCACTGACGTGCATATATTTAATAGGAAGTGGTAGAAATATACTTTTTTATTGCCAGCTGTTTTTTGGCGTATCAGATTGTTGTGAAGTGGTTTACTGAATTTGGCCACCTGAACAGAGGTGATATGCTCACCTCAGAACCACACCGGTGCACCAATGAAAAGAAGAAATTTTAGTCCTGAATTCAAACGCGAATCCGCTCAGCTGGTTGTCGATCACAACTACACCGTCTCTGACGCTGCCAGGGCTATGTATGCTGGTCTTTCCACGATGACGAAATGGGTCAAACAGCTGCGTGAAGAACGTCAGGGCAAAACGCCAAAAGCCTCCCCAATTACGCCGGAACAAATCGAAATACGTGAGCTAAAGAAAAAACTACAACGTATTGAAATGGATAACGACATATTAAAAAGGCTACCGCGCTCTTGATGTCAGACTCCCTGAACAATTCTCGATAATCGGGAAACTCAGGGCGCGTTATCCTGTGGTTACTCTCTGCCACGCGTTCGGGGTTCATCGCAGTAGCTACAAATACTGGAAAAACCGTCCTGAAAAGCCAGACGGCAAACGGGCTGTATTATGCAGTCAGGTACCTGAGCTACATGGCATCAGCCGCGGTTCTGCCGGAGCAAGAAGCATCGCCACAATGGCCATTCAGAGAGGCTACCAGATGGGGCGCTGGCTCGCTGGCAGACTCATGAAAGAGATGAGGCTGGTCAGGTGCCAGCAGCCGGCTCACCGGAACAGGCGTGGCGGTCATGCGCACGTTGCAATCCCAAATCATCTTGAGCGACAGTTCGCCGTAACAGAGCCAAACCAGGTGTGGTGCGGTGATGTGACCTATATCTGGACAGATAAGCGCCGGGCATACCTGCCGTTGTTCTCGACCCGTTCGCAAGGAAATCAGTGGGCTGGGCAATGTCATTCTCACCGGACAGCAGACTCACTATAAAAGCGCTGGAAATGGCATGGGAAACGCGCGGCAAGCCCGTTGGAGTAATGTTCCACAGCGACCAAGGCAGTCATTATACAAGCAGGCAGTTCCGGCAGTAACTGTGGCGATAACGGATCAGACAGGGTATGAGTCGGCGCGTAAACTGCTGGGATAATAGCCCAATGGAGCGCTTCTTCAGGAGTCTGAAGAACGAATGGGTGCCGGTGACGGGTTGCGTAAGCTTCTTTGGGACTCTGAAAACAGAGTGCTGTAGTGGGAAGAGTTACACCGATATCGACAACCTGATGGCTGATATTGATGACTATATTCATTATTACAACCACGAACGCATCAAGCTTAAACTAAACGGCCTGAGTCCGGTACAATACCGAACACAGGCCATATAGCCCGCTAAGAAAACTGTCCAACTTTAAGGGGTCAGTTCTTGCGGCGGGTTTTTATCCCTGGATTAACAACACATCTTATTGAGGTGGTCAGCAGGTATTGGCTTTGAAACGGACCTAAGCATCTTTTTTATAGTGCGGAAATCGAGCGCTTACGTCCCTTTTAAAATGTTCTCAAAATCAGCGCTGCTTAGATCCGGTGCAGAGCACAACATATCCCTCGCCAATGCCCGGCGACGCTGAAGGAGTTCGTCTAGCGTTTCTTCAAACGTCGTGATTTCAGAGTCCATTACCGTCGGATAATAGACATACACATCCTTTGTCTGGCCGATACGGTAAGCGCGGTCAGTTGCCTGATCTTCTTTTGCCGGATTCCAGCAGCGGGTGAAATGAATAACGTGGTTTGCTTTCTGGACGTTCACCCCAAATCCAACCGCGACGGTGGAGAGAATAATCACGCCAAAACCGGGCTGAGACTGGAAATCATCAATCAATCGCTGGCGGCTATTCTGGCTATGACTTTTAGTGCTGGTGTCGCCGTTGATGATCACCGGACGGAAACCGAATCGCTGTTGGATAGCATGCTGTATTTCGCGCTGGAGATCGCGCAGCTCTGTAAAGATGATTACTTTGTCTTTGCTGGTGTGCTTAATCTCATCCAGCGTTTTCAACATCCAGTTCAGCTTTGGCGACCCTTCCTGATAACGAGGCTCAGGGTTAACGACTGCCGGGTGTGCACAAATGAGTTTAAGGCGATGTAATAACCCCAACATCCCCGTTCCTGCTTGCTGCATTCCTTCACTGAGTGTCTGCTGTTGTTGCCAGTTTGCTATCGAGGACAGATACAGTTGCTTTTGAGGGCCAGAAAGCGGCAGTTGTTTACAGCTGGTGACTTCGATTTTTTGCGGCAAATCACGCGCAACTTCTTCTTTCGTTCGGCGTAATGTCTGGGGTTCAATCAACGCGCGTAAACTTTCAAGCCGCCCTGTATCGCGACCTGCTTCGTTCTCGATAGGGCGAACATAGTGTTTGCCGAATTCATTGAGTGCCCCTAACAGGCCCGGCTGGGCGAAATCAAAGAGGCTCCACAGGTCTACAAGCGTGTTTTCGACAGGCGTGCCGGTACATGCCACTTTAAATCTTGCTTGTATCGCATTGGCTGCATGAGTGATTAATGCCGCTGGGTTCTTTATCTTTTGTGCCTCGTCGCACACCATAATTGACCAGGGCTGGCGTGCCAGTGAGAACTCTTGATCGCGAAGCGTTTCGTAGGTGGTCAGAATGATTTTCGCTTCACCCTGCCAGCCGGGTTTGAGCAGGTTTTTGATCCCCTGAGACTGCAGATGAGCCGGGATCGCCTGTTTCGGGTATTTCACTGCTTTGATGGTATCGCCATATAATTTCAACACTGAAATCCCGGCGGTATAGAAGAAATTATCCAGTTCACGTTCCCAGTTATCCAAAAGAGAAACGGGGGCAACGATGAGGCTTGGCGGCTCGCCAGGGAATTTTTCAATGAACCAGACCAGGAAGCTCAGGATTTGCAGCGTTTTCCCCAGCCCCATGTCATCCGCCAGCAAGCAACCTGCCGTTTCCTGAGGTGAACGAAGAAAGAGTTGCTGAAGCCAGGCCACGCCTTCACGCTGGTGGTCTTTAAGTCGGATATGTTCTTTAAGGCTCAGAGGAATTTCAGGTTCAGCATGACGTGCATTGAGGAGTGAATCGCGGCGTTGTTTGATATAGGCCGCTTCTTCAATGTTCTGTTCAATTTTCAGCACAGCCCGGGCGGCTTTTTCAACAGCGCTGTCCTCTGATTCCTGTGCTGCCTTTTGCTGTTTTTCCCAGTTCTTACTGAAGGTTTTCGCTGCATCCAGCGGCAGTTCAGTCTCATTCCAGGGGGAGATGATATACGTTTCGCCAGATGCTTCTGCCTGGGTAATTCTCTCCTGCAGTTCATCGAAATGCTGCAGGTTTTCAGGTTGCCAGCCCGTTAGCGTCTCCGCCGAAAATGCGGAGAAGTCGATGTCATCAGGGAGCCAGTCTTCACTTTTTGCCTTGGTCAGCCAGGGCGAGGATATTTTTTCGAACTCACCAATGCCGATGACGCGATCGCCATATTTGCCCAGATCCAGGACATCGTTAAATTCCTTACCCTCGACTTCCTGTTGCCAACGTAACAACAACGACTGGCAATCATGCCATTGCTGTTCAGTGAATTGGCTCAGTTCCAGCTCGTAACCCTGCCAGGAACCCGCAGGCATTTGCGCGGCAACGCTGATCCCTACGGCCTGAACAAATTTATCTAACTCCCATGGAGCAGAGAAGAGGAATGACGTCTCGGGTTGTGGTACCGGTGAGACAGGTTCCAGCACTAGCGTAATGTTCTCTATCTTATTCTCATCATTGATTTGGGGTTGAAGCCTAAAGTGATGAAAGAAAATATGGGCATCAAACAGTGCTTGTTCGTGATCCTCGGGGGCAATAACACTGGCGGCATCTTCGCCCAGGAAAGTATAGGGGTTGCGAACAAAAGATAGCGCTTCACTTCCGGCAACCCGGCGACCGGGAATTGAGTGTATTGAATTCAGGACTTCTTTTACTTCAGGTGGGATGATGACGTGGCTGAGCTCGCCGTTCTCTCCGGGAATACGGTAGCTATCGTAAACCTGTGAGTTCTTGGCAAAACTGCCGAGCCAGTTATTGGGCTGGTCCTCGAAGTGTGGCTCAATCTCGATAACGGTAGTATCAGCAACCGTCGCCTTACGCAGACGTAATGACAACGATGTCGGTGTGATAACGTGCGTCTTTTCTAAGTAGTCATCAAATTTTGCGGCAGCTTGTTTCGCACATTTGCGAATAGCGGCCCATCCCAGCTGGTTAGTGGTTTCGCCAGGCGTCTGAATTTGCTGAGTACTCAGCTGCTCTATTGCCTGTAAGAGTGCCCAGTTTTCCCGCGATAACAGGTGCTGTTGATTTTCATAAGTAAAAATAGCGCCGGTACGATTGAAACGAATAGGCTGGCGGGAAGGAACCAATGTCCATTCCGCAATCCCGACACGAAAATCACTATCGCTTAATGCCCCACGCGAACTCAGACTTGCACGTAACGGTAATACCTCTGGGACGCCAATAAGAGGTAGGCTGCTGGAGTGTTCTTTATCTTCCACCAGGCGATACAAGGCATCCCAGCTCAACAACCAGCGGTCTGTTAGTGATATCAGATATTCTTCTTCAGCCAATTGCTCAAGCCAGGATGCCAACGCCCAAAGCTCTGGATCATCAACCAACGATTGCGGAAAACTGAGCCCGTTATCCTCAACCTGATACTGATTCTTCAGATGGCGTTCTATCTGCTGACGGTTTCCCGCCAGTTTACTTAAAAGACGTTTCAGCATTATTTGATCCAGTAGCGATGCGGTTCTTTAGTCGCAGGGGTGAAACCGAGTCGAAGCAACTCTCTTTCTGTTGTGTCGTCAGCTGATTTGAGCTGAACGGACAGCACTCCACCTTTTTGTCGGTTATCGCTGACGATGCATGAGGTATTTTCAACCAGGCGCTGTATTGCTGTATCCCGCAATGGATTGATGATTTTGATGTCAGATACCGAGGCGGGTGAGGGCGCTTTGTTATCTACAAATTTGACGGGCTCTTCAGCCATCCAGCGGATACCCAGCTGACGTAATTCATCGTCATATTTCAGCATCCAGCCAGTGATTCGGGTCTTGTTGTACCCTTCGGCTCGTGGGGTATGTGGAAGACGAAGTACATTACGGTATTTATCTTTTAATTGGATATTAATATCCAATGAGTGTGACTCTGGGTTAAATGGAGCCTGACCCACCCGGTAGGCATACATCGCGTTCCCCGTCCCGGAAAATTCAACGAAAATGTAATCGTTAATTTGCATGATCATGGCGTTATCGAAACTACGCCCACCGCGCAGATGGCTCAATCTCCCACGATTCTCCTCGCGGAATTTCACAAAGTCGCTGCCACGATCTTGCCAGGCATCCTGCCCCATCACGATACGGGTAAATCCCATCTGGTTCGCAAACCGTAGCCAATAAAAGAGTCGCGCCTGGTCGACATCGCCATTGCCGCGAAGCAGTTCAAAGAAGTGCATCAGATCTTGTTTTGCCAGCCAGCCCCGCACCATCGCTGCGACGGGTTCAGAAACATACTGATGCCACTTATTTTGTTGGCTTTTCAACTGAGGGTTATCCCAGTATTCCAGTGCGGCCTGTTTCAGGGCGGAATGCGCCTGATCGCGATAGGTAGAGTGGTAATAACGGGTTAGCGTCGCTGTCATGATGTCATCACGAAAACGTACCCACTGCGCCGCCAGCTCTAATAACCAACTGATTTTGTCCAGATAATGAGGATCATCCAGGGTATCAAGTTGCGCCAGTAGCACCGTGAAAATACGTTTCCACAACCAGCTGCTGTCGGGAATTTGAGCGATTTTTTCTAATGAAGAGAGTGAGTTGCTTTCGCCTGCGAGTAACTGCTGAGAGATCACACCGCCAGCCTGTGGCGTAAAAATATCGTGGTAAAACTCAATAGTTTTCATCCACGATTTTTCTCTGCGGGTCGCGGCCTTCACCACCAGGTAGCCCTGAGCGATATGACCACGCAATATGCACCAATGCGGGTTTGATTCCGGGGTTTCGTTCCTGTAGGCAAAATAGCTGGCACAGAGTGCAGCCCAATCCCGACGTTTTAGCTTCCTGGTTTCGATCCGCTTTTTGATAGCACTATTTACCTCGGGGAAAAGTTGTTCATCTTCCAGCAATATTGGCTGGTCGGGGTACAGAGGGTCATTATCGACAAGACCATGAAATACCATTCGCCACTCACGTTCGGTCAGTTCTTCTGCAAGACGAAAACGACGTAGCGCCGCCAGCCGCATCTCATGAGGTGGCGTGGGAATTTTATCTACCTTGTCGAAACGCTTTTCCATTTCGATACCAGCCGACGTCAGCGCAGGGAAATCATGACGCAGGGAATTGTCATTCTGCTGGCTGGATGACAGCCTCGCGGCGATACGTTGTGCAAGAGAGCTTAGAGCGGGCGTCATTGCGGCATCACCAACTGACAAACTTCTTTATTCACGACTGGCGGGAAATTCACCTCGTCTGCGGCATCATGCTTATCTTTCAGACCGAAGAACTGCATGCGTAACTCAACGCGGCGGCTGGCCTCTTTACTTTCCTTCGCGTTATTAAACGAAACTCCACCTGCGAGGAACAGCTTTCGAATTTGGATCTGCTGTTCTGCCGAAATGCTTTTTTGCAATGGGCTGCGGCTATCAAGCAAGCTGCACATCACCCATTCGGAACGTTGCAAAGAGAGGTGTAAATTGTAGAGGTAAGAGCCGTCGGTATCGGTAAATCCTTCAATAACGATTTGCTTAAACCACTTTTTACCTTCTTCGCTGTCAGACGCTTCCAGCACCAATGGAACCACATCTTGCAACGCTTTTTGACCTTCAGCGTTAAGGAAGAACTGATTATGGTCAAAACGCCCAGCCTCCCCAAAGCTGATGCGGTTATCATGGCAATCCACCACGATGGTTTTGTTTACGTTACGGGCATGCAGTTCCAGACGTTCACACAGCCTGGAAATATCCTGCCCTCTCGTTTTTTCACCCTGTTCTGCGCGTTGGATACGCTGTGTCACGGAACTCAATGATGCCACCATGACGACTAAAAAGAGCACCATCATGGCGGTCATCAGATCGGCGTAGGAGATCCAGAAGGGTTTCTCAGCTTCATCGCCACGGCGTTTTTTAACGCCAAATGCATTCCCAAACATCAGCGGTCACTCCTCAGGCACGAACACGTGACAGAACATCATCAAGCTCGTTGACGCTTTCGCCGATCTGCTCAACGGATCCGGCAAGCAGCGTAGAAGCTTTTGCCATTTCGACATCCAGTTTGCCTAGCGTTTTATCCAGACTGCGCGATACGCCTTCTGAGAAGTCTTCAAACCCTTTGCCGAGCACGTCACTGACATTTTCCATAAAGGTCTGGGCTTCGCGGTTATAGCTCTGCAAGCGCTCTCCGTGCTGCTTCAGATCGTTGATGAACTGACTACGGGTGGTTTGTTCAGACTGGGTATTGGCAGCAAGCAGCTCCAGCATGGCAATGGATTTGCTGACAGCTTCACGATTGTTACGATAATCGGCCACCACTGAAGTGAGTTCGCTGGTGGCAAGGGAGAGTGAGGATCCGGCCGACTGCGCTTTATTCAGGACATCAGCCGTGAGGTGATTCGCTTGTGACACTTTATCGCCTGCATGCTCAAAGCGCTCGGCGGCAACACGCATTTTGTCCGCGCCGTTTTGCATATCGTGGATCTGACGGTTGGTTTGTTCTGCGAGTTTGTTCAGGGTTTCCGTCGTGCCCTGATGCTGGCTGGCAACGGTTTCAATCAACTGTTTGATCTGATCGTCTACTTCACTCATCACTCGCTGCGTCTGTTCGTGCAGGGACTGCTGATTAGCCTGCTGGTTTGCTGATATCTGTTGCTGACCCTTATCGATCTGGCCGAACAGACTGCCCAACTGTTCCCCGAGTGCTTCGACAGAGGCCGCCATTTTTTCCATCGTGGCACTTTGGCCCTGCTGCACTGAATTCTGAATGGCTTCAATGAAGGCAGACATGTGTTCTGCCAGGGCTTTTTCACGCGCTTCGCTGTCGGCAAACATTTTCTCAAGCTGGCGCGCCATACGCTCACCCGCACCTTCGCCTTCAGCACCAATTTTGGCGACAGAGGACTGTAAGCTGGTCAGCATGTCATTCATGCCAGCCTGCATGGCCTGTTGGCCCGATTTCATTTCAGAGAGCAGCTGTTCAATTAACTGTGCGCTACCCTGGCGGGAATCGTCACTGACCTGTCGCATATCCTGTAGCAGAGCGGAGAAGCCGTTTTGCATCGTCTGGATCGTGCCAACGGTTTGCCCCATCATTTCGTTGAGGTTGGTAAACTGCTGACCAAAGGTGGTATCGAGCTTCGCCATAAATGCGGTCAGCACATCCTGCAGCATGTTCTGGACCATACCGCTTTGATCGCCGCTGGCCGTCTGAACGGCGCCCGCAATTTTATCCAGCGGTGACTTCAGGCTATTTTCGATTGCGCCGCTCACCTGGTCAGCAAACTGTGCGCCTGATTCGCGATAGGTGTTGCTCAATGTATTCGCGAGGCGTTCATTTTCAACTTTCTGGCTTTCGGCGAGATGCAGCAGCATGTCACGAAGATCGGTGACCAGGCTCTCTTTCAGGTGGCGCGCCTGAGTGGCGCTTTCGTTGCTGGATTTCACCAGTGAGGCGAGATACTCCTCACCCACGCCGCTGATATAGAGCTTGTCGATGGAGGCGGTAAACTTTTCCAGATACTTATAGCATTTCGCCAGAGAGAATTTTTCCAGCCACGTGACGACGATGGACGCAAAAATAGCAACCGCAGAGCCAAGGAAAGCGTACAGCACATCGTGCAGAAGATTATTGACGCTGCTGGCGACCTGCTCCGGCGTGCTGGGGTCAAAGTGGTTCAGGCCAATCATCAACCCATAGAACGTGCCAATAATCCCCACACCGGTCAGAATGCCGGGTAGATGCTTGAAGAATTCGGTGTTGAGTGGAATATCCACCAGTTGTTGTTCAGAGAAGTAGCTGGCGCTGGGGGCTGTCGCGCGAATTTTGACAATCTTCTCTTCGCTGCCGACCAGCTCGTGCTGCGGATGAAGGGATTCGGCAAACTCATTCCAGGCGTGTTTCAGTTCCGGCTGCACAAACAAATTTTGTAAGTGCTGAAGTTGATCTTCCGGCTCATTCTTTTCAATACCATTAATTGAGTGTGTATATTTTTTTAATCGAGTAACAATGTTAATCGCTCTTAACAGGTAAAAGAGGATAAAAGAAAGAAATGCAAAACTGACGAGGCCGATAACGGTTGCTGGCACCATATAAGGCTGCACAGAGGTTAGTGCCAATAAAATGGAGTTAAGCCAGGACATAGTTTTACCTGTTTTATATTAAATACACACATAGAATAACCATCGACAACATTTTGATTACCTTTAATCAAAATCGACGCGCGGCTACACACTTTTTACATTTTTCAAATTATCGTTTCGATGACGCAGTACAGGCCTTGTTGCTCGGGGAATGAGCTGAGTAGTGAGGCTTGAGGGCTGAAGTCGCATACGGAACGGCGGTTTAGTTTCCTATTATTCGCCTCTCAAATGCAAATTTCTTTACGTTGTGTCGTTTGTAATCGTTCCTGTTCCGGGTATCATTTTGCGAACTGCATTCCAAAACTGAATATGCGATAAAGCATTTTTGCGCTTTCGCTGCGATCGACCTCGAGGATTTTCATGAACAACGCCGAACAACAGTTCCTCAACGAGCTGGATAATAAATTCTGGAAAGCCGCCGATAAGCTGCGCGCCAACATGGATGCCGCCAACTACAAGCATGTGGTGCTGGGGCTTATCTTCCTGAAATATGTATCCGATGCCTTCGAGGCCCGCCAGCAGGAGCTGATTACCCTGTTCCGCGATGTTGGCAACCCGGACAACATCTATGCCATGTCGCGCGACGGTTACGACTCTGATGAAGAGTATGCGCAGGCGATTATTGATGAACTGGAAGTGGAAGATTACTACACCGAGAAGAACATCTTTTGGGTGCCGAAAGCCGCTCGCTGGGACACGCTGAAAAACAAAGCCATGCTGCCGACCGGCACCGTGCTATGGGTCGATGAAATCACCGGGCAGGACGTTAAGCTGCGCTCTGTTTCCTGGCTGGTGGACAATGCATTAGATGAAATCGAAAAAACCAACCCGAAACTGAAAGGTATTCTGAATCGCATCAGCCAGTACCAGTTGGGCAACGAGGTGTTAACTGGTCTGATTAACACCTTCTCTGATGCCAACTTCAGCAACCCGGAATATAACGGCGAGAAGCTCAACTTAAAGAGCAAAGATATTCTCGGCCACGTTTACGAATATTTCCTCGGTCAGTTCGCGCTGGCGGAAGGCAAGCAGGGCGGCCAGTACTACACGCCAAAAAGCATCGTGACCCTGATCGTCGAAATGCTGCAGCCGTATAACGGCCGCGTATATGACCCGGCGATGGGTTCCGGCGGGTTCTTTGTGTCCAGCGATCGCTTTATTGAAGAGCACGCGGGCGAGAAGCACTACAACGCCGCCGAGCAGAAGCAGAAGATTTCTGTTTACGGTCAGGAATCCAACCCGACCACCTGGAAGCTGGCGGCGATGAACATGGCAATTCGTGGTATCGACTTTAACTTCGGTAATAAAAACGCCGATACCCTGCTGGACGACCAGCACCCGGATTTGCGTGCTGACTTCGTGATGGCTAACCCGCCGTTCAACATGAAGGAGTGGTGGAACGCGAAGCTGGAAAACGACGTGCGCTGGAAGTACGGCACCCCGCCGCAGGGTAACGCCAACTTCGCGTGGATGCAGCACATGATCCACCACCTGGCTCCGAAAGGCTCGATGGCGCTGCTGCTGGCCAACGGTTCGATGAGTTCCAACACCAATAACGAAGGCGAGATCCGCCGCAACCTGATCGAAGCCGATCTGGTCGAGTGCATGGTCGCGCTGCCAGGCCAGTTGTTTACCAACACCCAAATCCCGGCCTGTATCTGGTTCCTGACCAAAGACAAAACGGGCGGTAACGGCAAAGCACACCGCAAAGGCGAAGTGCTGTTTATCGACGCGCGCCAGATTGGCTATATGAAAGACCGCGTGCTGCGTGATTTCACCGATGAAGATATCGCCAAAATTGCCGAGACCTTCCATGCCTGGCAGGCGGATAAAGACTACGAAGACGAAGCCGGGTTCTGTTTCTCTGCAACGCTGGAAGATATTCAGAAAAACGACTTTGTGCTGACTCCAGGGCGTTATGTAGGTGCCGCCGAGCAGGACGAAGACGATGAACCCTTTGCCGAGAAGATGGCGAGACTGACGGCGCAGCTCAAAGATCAGCTGGAAGAGAGCGCGAAGCTGGAAGCACAGATTAAGGTGAATTTGGGGGGGCTGGGTTATGGAATGTAAATCCTATTTTTTCGGCGATCTTGTAGAAAAATGGATCGATAATAGGGGAAAAACACCGCCGCTATCAGAAACGGGGATTCCTTTACTAGAAGTCAAACATTTACCTGAAACCAACCTTTACCCAAAGATTGTTGGTACGAAATTTGTCGATGAAGAAACTTACGCTTCTTGGTTCAGGGCCTATCTTGAACCAAATGATATACTTTTTTCAACAGTTGGGACTACTGCAAGAGTTGTAATGACACCCCAGACTGAGACTGTTGCAATTGCTCAAAATGTTTTAGGTATTAGATTCAATAAAAGTATCGTTGACCCATGGTTCATGTTTTATTACATGAGAGGAAAGCGGTTCCAGCATGACATTGAAGCTAGACTCATTACAACAGTCCAAGCGAGCATAAAACGTGCAGATATGGTTGGGATCCCAGTATTAGTCCCGCAGTTAGATATTCAAAAGGAACTAGTACACCGAGTGATCAATATCGATCATAAAATTCAACTAAATCAGATTATAAACCAAACTCTCGAACAAATGGCGCAAGCCCTGTTCAAAAGCTGGTTTGTAGATTTTGAACCGGTAAAAGCCAAAATGGCAGTGCTGGAAGTGGGCGGCTCGCAGGCAGATGCGACGCTTGCCGCCATGACAGCGATTTCCGGGAAAGATGCTGATGCGCTGGCAGTTTTTGAGCGTGAACACCCTGAGCACTATGCCGAGTTAAAAGCCACGGCAGAGCTGTTTCCGTCTGCGATGCGGGAGAGTGAGTTAGGGGAGATTCCGGAAGGGTGGGGCTGTGGATCATTAAATGACATTGTTACTTTTGCCAACGGTAAAATAGATGTTTCTTCTCTGACACCGGATACATATATTTCTACTGAAAATATGCTGGAAAATCGGGCTGGAATCTCTACAGCTTCTTCACTGCCCTCAGTAAATAGCGTACCAGAGTTTAGATATGGGCACGTTCTAATTTCCAATATTCGTCCTTATTTTAAAAAAATTTGGTTGGCTCGTTTCAAGGGAGGACGTTCGGCGGATGTACTAGCCTTTGAAGCAAAAAACACAGTCACAGTAGAATATGTTTATAACCTCCTTTATCAAGAAGCTTTCTTTAATTTCATGATGCTTACCTCTAAAGGTGTGAAGATGCCTCGTGGTGATAAAAAAGCGATAATGGGCTGGCAGTGCGTACTCCCTGATAAAAAAATTTCAAACGCTTTCTCTAAAGCAGTTTGTAGATACTATTCATTCATTGAAATTAACAATGTACAGAATAAAACGTTAACCCAACTCCGCGACACCCTTCTCCCCAAACTCCTCTCCGGCGAAATCACCCTGCCGGATGCTGAGCAGGCAGTAAGCGAGGCGGAAAATGTATAAAGTCGATACGCCGACCAATAGCCTGCATTCGCTGCAGGAGGTGTCGTTTAGCAGCCTCGGCTTTCGCGAACGCGACCACCTGCAGGAGTGGCTGGCGAAAAATCCGCAGACGCTGACCAAAAAAGACGACAAAGAAGACGAACTGCTGATTATTCAAAAAGAGTTCGCCGGTTTTGACGACACCAAAGAGCGCCTCGATCTGCTGGCGCTCGATAAAAAAGGCAATCTGGTCATCATCGAGAACAAACTCGATGACTCCGGGCGCGACGTGGTGTGGCAGGCGCTGAAATACGCCGGGTACTGCGCCAACCTGCGTCAGGAAAGTGTGGTGGAGATTTTCCAGCTCTATCTGGATCAGTTCGACCCTAATGAGAACCGCCAGGCGGCAGAAGTCATAGCCGAATTTATGGGCTGGGAAAGCCTGAAAGAAGGGGTGCTCAACCGTAAAGGCACCCAGCGAGTCATCATGGTCGCGGCCAATTTCCGCAAAGAGGTCACCAATACCGCGCTATGGCTGATGCAGTTTGGTATCCGGGCACAATGTTTCAAAGTGACCCCTTACCGTTTCGGTGAAGACGTGTTTGTCGATATCCGTCAGGTGATCCCAACCCCTGAAGCTGAGTCATTCATGATCGGCATGGCGCAGAAAGAGGCGGAAGAACAGTCCACCTCCAGCAGTAGCGAACTGCAGCAACGTCATTATTTGCGCCGCGAGTTCTGGACGATGGCGCTGGAAAAATTCCGCACCAGCCCCTGTTCACTGTTTAACAACCGTGCACCCTCAACCGATCACTGGCTGGCTGCCGGGTCGGGTGTTAGCGGCGTGCCCTTTGAACTGATCTTTTCCCAGAAAGACGCTCGCGTGCAGCTCAATATTTCGCGTGGGGATGCGCTGGAAAACACCTGGTTATTTGAACGCCTTCAGGAACGCAAAACGCATATTGAATCGCTGTTTGGCGAGCCGCTCGACTGGCGATTACTGCCAGAGCGAAAAAGCTGCCAGATCGTCTGTTCAAAGGCTTTTGACGGCGGCAATAAAGAGATCTGGCCTGCCATTATCGACTGGATGATGGATAGCATGAACCGTCTGGAAAAGGCGATCCGCCCGAGTTTGCTGGAGCTGGCGATTGAGCTGAAACAAACCGGTATGATCCCCGAGGGAGAGGAAGAGTAATGCTGAGTGAAGACGATTTAGAGCAGCAATGCCTGAAATGGTTTGCTGAACAGGATTGGGACGTGCTGCACGGGCCGGATATCGCGCCGGATGGCGACAACCCGCTGCGTGCCTCATTCCATGATGTATTTCTACGTCCAGTAATGCTGGAACAACTGCAAACCATCAATCCCCATCTCCCTGTTTCCGTGCTGGAAGAGGTGATACTCCGTATCACTCATGCCCAAAGCCCGGATCTGGTCGTCAGCAATAAAGCCTTCCACCATCTACTGCTCGACGGTGTGCCCGTTGAGTACAAACGTGAAGACAAAACGATCCACGATAAAGCGCTGCTGATGGATTTTAACTATCCCGGCAATAATCGCTTTATGGTCGTGAATCAGGTGGCTATTCAGGGGACAAAACAGGTACGTCGCCCGGATATCATTGGGTATATCAACGGTATGCCGGTGGCGGTGATTGAGCTGAAAAGCCCGATTGATGCCAATGCCGATATCTGGGCTGCGTTTAACCAGCTACAGACCTATAAAAACGAACTTAGCGATCTGTTCATCTGCAACGAAGCGCTGGTGGTGAGCGATGGGCAAAATGCGCGTATTGGCTCACTGACTGCCGATGAAGAGCGCTTTCTGCCGTGGAAAACTGTCGCTAACGAAGACGACAAACCTCAGTTTGACTGGCAGCTTAAAACGGTGGTGCAGGGCTTCTTTAACCGTGCGCTTCTGCTCGATTACATTCGTTATTTTGTCCTGTTTGAGAACGATGGCAAACGGCTGATCAAGAAAATTGCCGCTTACCATCAGTTCCACGCTGTGCGTGAGGCGGTTGCGGCCACGATTGTGGCGTCGACCGGCAAACATCTGCCACTGCGCAGCAACATTACCCCCGGCAGTAAAAAGGCAGGCGTGGTGTGGCATACCCAGGGCTCCGGTAAAAGTATCTCCATGTGTTGCTATGCAGGGAAACTGCTGCAACAGGCGGAGATGAACAACCCGACCATCGTGGTGGTGACGGATCGTAACGATCTGGATGGGCAGCTCTACGCAACTTTCTGCCAGGCGCAGGATCTGCTGAAACAAACGCCATTACAGGCTAACGACCGCGACGAATTGCGCGATCTGCTTAATGCCCGTGAATCTGGCGGTATTATCTTTACCACGGTGCAGAAATTTGCGCCGCTGGACAGTGAGCAGAGCCATCCGGCCCTCAACCTGCGCAGCAATATCGTAGTTGTTTCTGATGAAGCACACCGCAGCCAGTATGGCCTGAGCGCCACGCTTGACCGCGAAACCGGGGTCTATAAATACGGCTACGCGAAACACATGCGCGATGCGCTGCCAAACGCGTCGTTTATGGGCTTCACCGGTACGCCGATTGCGTCGGAAGATAAAGATACCCGTGCCGTTTTTGGCGATTACGTCTCTATCTACGACATTCAGGATGCGGTCGATGACGGCGCGACGGTGCCAATTTACTACGAATCCCGGCTGGCAAAGCTCGATCTGAATCATGAAGAGCTGGAAACGCTCTCCGACCAGGTGGATGAACTGGTGGAAGATGAAGAGACGGGCCAGCAGGAGAAAACCAAAGGTGACTGGAGCCGTCTGGAAAAGCTGGTAGGTTCAGAGCCGCGTATCAAACAGGTTGCCGCCGATCTGGTTCAACATTTTGAAACGCGCAATGCGGCCATGAATGGCAAAGCGATGATTGTCGCCATGAGCCGCGACATCTGCGTGAAGCTCTACAATGCCATCACAGAGATCCGCCCGGACTGGCACAGCGCGGATGTCGAGCAAGGCGCGATCAAAGTCATTATGACCGGATCGGCATCAGATAAAGACCATCTTCAGCCGCATATCTACAACAAGCAGACCAAAAAACGTCTTGAAGCCCGCTTTAAGGATTTGAACGATCCGCTGAAGCTGGTAATTGTCCGTGATATGTGGCTGACCGGGTTTGATGCGCCGTGTTGCCACACCATGTATATCGATAAACCGATGCGCGGCCATAACCTGATGCAGGCCATTGCACGTGTTAACCGCGTATTTCGGGATAAACCCGGCGGTCTGGTGGTGGATTACATCGGCATTGCGAACGAGCTGAAGCAGGCGCTGAAAACCTATACCGACTCAAAAGGGAAGGGGCAGACCACCATAGATGCTCGGGAAGCCTTTGCCATTCTGGTGGAAAAAATCGATGTCATTCATGGGATGTTCGCACCCTCAGCAGGAAAACCAGGCTTTAGCTACGAAGGCTTTTCTCGCGATCCATTGGCGTTTTTACGCGATGCCGTGAACTTCATTCTGGGTCTGGATGACGGCAAAAAACGCTACCTTGACGTCTCGCTGGCGATGAGTAAAGCCTGGTCACTGTGTAACACGCTGGATGAAGCGGAACCCTTACAGGAGGAGTTCGCGTTCCTTTCAGCGGTCAGAGTGGGGCTGATCAAACTGGATCCAAAGGCAAAATTTAGCCAGTCCGAGAAAAACTCCCTCTTGAGCAAAATCCTCGATAACGCGGTTGTCGCTACAGGGGTTGAGGATGTATTTGCTCTGGCCGGGTTGGATAAGCCAAACATAGGTTTGCTGTCCGATGAATTCCTGGAAGAAGTGCGGGAAATGCCGCAGCGTAATCTGGCGGTGGAACTGCTGGAAAAACTGCTCAATGACGGCATTCATGCTCGCTCCGGTAATAACGTGGTGCAGCAGAAGAAATACTCCGACCGCCTGAAAGCCGTGCTGCTGAAATACAATAACCGGGCCATTGAAACCGCACAGGTGATTGAAGAGCTGATCCTGATGGCGAAAGCGTTCCAGGAAGCGATGGCGCGCGATGATGCGCTGGGCTTAAACCCGGATGAAATCGCCTTCTACGATGCGCTGGCGGAAAATGAAAGCGCGGTACGTGAACTGGGGGACGAGACGCTCAGAAAGCTGGCTATCGAGGTCACAAGACAGCTGCGTAAATCCACTACCGTAGACTGGCAGGTACGTGAGAGCGTGCGTGCGCGGCTGCGTATTCTGGTGCGCCAGACGCTGCGTAAATACAAATACCCACCAGATAAAACGCCTGGCGCCGTGGAGCTGATTTTGAAGCAGGCCGAAGTGGTGTCGAACAGCTGGACGTCATAGCTACGTCACTTATCACTCTGACTGTGAGGGCTGAATATGGCCCTCCGTTGAACCTGACGAGTGAAAAGAATTCTGATTAAGCAGGCGCGAACCTCATTGTCAGGACTCAACGGCGGTACTGAATGCTCCTTTTGATTCAGTTATTTTTAAACTTCTCCATTTCCGATTTTTCTATCAAGAATGAACAAATTGACCCCACAATTGCACAGTGAACATAACCTCAGTACGCATCCCTTTTATGATCTGTGGGGCATTCTTCGTCGGCGCTCAAATAAATTAACGCTTTCTGCGGGTCACCTGGCATTCAAACACCGGGGTGTGAGCGTGCAATTGGCAATCGATGATATTCGTAATGTTAAGATCAAGAGTCACTGGTTGTATTCCAATATTGTTATTGGGACCGAAGGCGCATCGTATCGGCTAAATGGTTTCAATGCCCGGCAGCTTGAAAGTCTTATCCAAAAGATACAACGTGCGGCTCTGGATATTTTTCAGCATAGCGCAGAGTGGCGAGAGCTACTTCAGGTTGTCACACGCTATCAAAAAGGGAATCACTATTTTTCTTCGTGGGAATGGCGCTCTTTGTCACAGCTCGTTTTGGTTAAACAACGCCTGCAGGACCTTGCTATTGATGCTGATTTTATTACTCAGGAAGGTGAGTACCCCATTGCGCAACTGGCGCTGAAGTTATCCATAGACGATGTATCGGAATCGGGAAGAAATCTCTTTAACGAGCGGATTATCCCGCTACTTGTAACATCATATCAATCCTTCTTTGATCAGATTGAATCACAACCGCTAAGCGCCCCACAGCGTAAAGCCTGTGTTACTAACGAAGATCATACTTTAGTTGTTGCAGGTGCCGGGACGGGAAAAACGTCGACACTGATTGGTAAGGCAGGGTATCTCTTAAAGGCGGGTTTAGCTCAGCCTGAAAATATCTTAATGCTGGCCTTCGGTAATAAAGCCGCGCGGGAAATGGCTGAACGAATTTCAGAACGATTGCCAGAAAGTGGAGACAAATTAAAAGCAACAACCTTCCATGCGTTCGGCAATCGTATTGTTGCTCAAAGCGTTGGCGTCAAGCGTTCGCTTACACGCTTTGCTGAGCAAAATAATGAGTTACGACAATTTATTGAAGCAACATTAGAAGCAGAAATAAATATCAGCGATGATTATAAAACCCAATTAGTTAAATATTTTGTTTGTTACAGCACGCCAGGGCGATGTGAGTATGATTTCAATGCCATTGAAGAATACCATGAGTTTCTCCAAAGCTGTCGTCTTATTACCCTTGCTGGACAATGGGTTAAAAGTGTCGGCGAGTTACGGGTAGCCAATTATTTGTATTTGTATTCGGTCCCCTTTGCTTATGAAGCGAATTATGAGGTTAACACAGCAACCATAGAACGCCGCCAGTATAAGCCTGACTTCTACTTACCAGGCAGTAAGACCTATATTGAATACCTTGGCGTAGATCGACAAATGAGAACGGCCCCCTTTGTTGATCAAGCCGCTTATCTTGAAGGATTAGCCTGGAAGCGGAAACTGCATCAACAGCACAAAACCCGATTGGAAGAGTTATATAGCTACCAGTTAAGTGAAGGAACGCTGGAAGAAAATATACTCGATTTATTAAATCGAGTAGGAGAACCATTAAAGTTACGAGATACAGACACACTTTTAGACGAGCTCAAAGGCTCGGGTTCATCGCCATGGCAAGGCTTTATCGATCTGATGCTCCGTTTTCTTAGCCTCTTCAAGGAAGGGCAATTTTCGTTTTCTGATCTCCTGGCGTCACCTCAACGTATAGATATGGGGCGCACCCAGGCATTTATCGCATTATTTAAACCCATTTATGATGCCTACGAAGCGCATCTTAAAGAGCAACAAGAAATGGACTTCAGCGATATGATCGCGGAAGCAACAACTGCACTTCAGGAAGGGCAATTTCATCATCGTTATGATTATGTTCTGGTTGATGAGTTTCAGGACCTTTCGGGTGGGCGAGGGAAGTTATTAAAGGCATTACTGGCAACCCGGGATAATATGCGGCTGTTTGCAGTAGGGGATGACTGGCAGGCCATTTATCGTTTCAATGGTTCAGACCTTCGCTTTTTTACCCGTTTTGATCACCAGTTTTCGCCTGCAAAAATGTTACCTCTGGACAAAAGTTATCGCTTTAACAATCGCATACATGAGCTTAGCTCTACCTTTGTTACTCGAAATCCGGCGCAGTTGAAGAAAGAGATTACGACGCATACCCAGGTTGAACATGCGGCAGTCCAACTGCTCGATATTCAGGAGCAAATCGCTAATATCCACATTGCCGATCGCAACCAAAGAAAAGCTGAGGCATATCGTCAGCAAATCAGGAGAGCGCTCGCTCGTTGCCATAGCCGGGAAGTGAGGCTCAACAGTACCCGTCGCGCACCCGTCATGCTGATTGGTCGTTATCGTCTGGAAAATATGAGGGATCTTAAAGAGTTGGATCTAAAGGCGCTAATGACAGAATTTCCACTTCTGGATATTCGATACCAGACGGCGCATGCCAGTAAAGGTCTGGAGGCAAATTACGTGCTCTTGCTGGGACTTGAAAAGGGAAGTTTTCCATCGGCAAAAGAGAATGATGAACTGATAGACCTTCTTCTCCCGGAGCAAGAGCCATACCTGTTTGCCGAAGAACGGCGGTTATTTTATGTCGCCGTTACCCGTGCCCGCCACTATGTATTTATGATTTTTGATAGCCAGAATACTTCAGCATTTGTTGAGGAAATTGCAAAAATGGGTAAACAGCTCATCACGAAAAGTGATTCTCTTGTAATCGGTCAATGGAGTTGTCCAGATTGTGAGTCCGGCTCCTTAACGGGCAAAGTGAGCCGCTATGATAAGAAATTCTATGTCTGCTCTCACTCACCAGCTTGTGATTACATGGCCAGTGCCTGCAAGCAATGCAGCTCACCGATGGTGATGCAAAATGGCATGCAAAGGGTATGCGCGAATCCAGAATGTCAGGAGATTGAAATCGTCTGTCGGCGCTGCGGCCTTGGCACCATGGTGAAACGTAAGAACAAAGACGGTGGCGTTTTCTATGGTTGCAACCGCTACCGCCGGGATGAGACTGACTGTTGTTATGAAAATATTACGAGCGAAGAGTACGAACGCAGAGTCGACACCGCAAAACGCCATGCAGAAATCATGCAGGAGAGATGATGAATTCTAAATATGATTGGATACGTAAAGCACAACGATGTCTGCGGATGCTTTCAGAGCTGCATCGTCTTGGATTTCAGCACCTCCGGGGGATGCCTTACTTCAATGCTCAGGGATTTAGATTCGCGATCGCCCCGCGATACTACTTTTCCGACAATGGTATTGCGATTTCTGCCGCTAAACTTTCAGATGAATTCGTGGCAATCACTGGCGCGGATCACTTTTTCAACAGGACAGATACTGAGAGTAACGATGCCCGTGCCCTGGCAGAAAAATTTATTACTCGTTTTCCTGATATTGCACTCGCTGGAAAAGGGTGTGATTGGGTGTATGCGGGCTGGTTGTTAGAGCTCATTGGTTTTCTTAAACAGAGTGACATGATCCCAACCGTATGGTGGGAAGGAATGAACGGCCGGCCTGAGGACCTTTTAGCTCTGGCTGTATGGGGCGAAGGGAAGGACAATATTGATTGGATAGGGGGAAATCTGTTATTTCTCAAACAAATCCTCGTTTCCCTTTGCCTGGCGAACCCGAGTCGTCCGGAAGTGAAAGGTGTGGAAGGCAGCCCTATTGGACAGACGCCCTGCATGAGATATCTCAAGCCATAAAGGATGGTGGCCGTCTGGTCACCATTGATGTAAAGAAAATTGAAGACCCGTTATTTATGGAAATGGCCCTGCTTACAAGCTGTTAAGTGCTATGAGCTCGGTATCGGAGCATGAAGGATACGAAGGTTTTAAAGGCACTCCTCGTCTCGTGTTGGCTTTGCTTTGGAGGCAGCAGGAAATGAGTGAGCAACGTAATAGTTGAGGTAAGCAGGCAAGCAGAGCCCCTAAAGGCTCTGCTGTTGCCATCTTAATACACAACGCCAAAGTATTTTTCAGCGCAAGACTGGCAGCATGAATTACTGTGCATCCAACCGTTGATGTTGAACTTATTGCAGTGTTCGCACCGTCGAATATATGTTTTTCTTTTCAGCAGCTTCTTCACCTGAGCAGTGATTTGCTTTTCTGTTGAATCTTCGGGTAGTTCGACAAACATGACTTCATTTGGAATCGGGTTATGCCCATCCCAACTAACGTTTGTGACTTTAATCTGAATTGGCTGCCCAGCAGTCATTTCAACATTGATGACGTCGTGAAGATTTTCAGGAATCCCGTACATTAACCGCTCCATTGTAAGTTTACTTAGCGCCAAATTTCAGTGTGACGACATTGTCTTTATGAGGCTGCCTGGATGCTGACACCTCATGCTCAACGAAGTCACCCCGGCGCATGAACAAATTCCTCAATTTCTCAGCTCGTTGACCAACCTGATAGGTACGAATCATTCGGTCTGCAGGAAGATGGTTGAGCAGTAATTCGATTAACCTTTCTGGCGCATCAAGGTACTCGGCACAGCCGATAGCAACGCTGCGGCGGAGATCGTGAGGAGAGAATGTGGCAAGTTCACCCAGATATTTTTTTCTCAAACGCTCAAGTGCGCGGGTCACAGCATCCCCTGTAATAGCAAAGCCGGGATTGCTGGTGGACTCAAATACATAGGCTCCCTCAGAAATAATTCTTTTTTTCAATATTGAAAGAGTGAGTGGATGAAGCGTTACCACATGGCTTTTACCGTTCTTTGTTTCAGGTATTGCCCAGCGATCGCCGTTAATTTGGTCCCAACGCATTTCGCATGCTTCAGAGCGACAAACCCCCTGTACATTTGCTTGTGAGCCAAAAGAGAAACCCCACTTTGAACAAGCCAACTCGCCCAGGTGTGCCGCAAGTCGTGAAAACTGAAATTCTCGATCCCGGCACGGTGTAGGGGGCTTTCCATGACGTGTCAGAGTCATAGCGCATTTTTCGAACTCTCGGAGATTTTGAACTATCCGGGAGAGTGCAATACTCTTTGTAAACAAAAATCGCCATGAGAGCCATAACGCTAACCAATGACGGTACACAGGCTACACATGACCAAAAGCAAACCGTTCCTGAGGTGTTATTTACATCCGAGGGCGACTTTCGCCTGATTAATGCGCAAATTCCGATGTGGACAGCCTTTCTGGTAAGCGCTTGCACGACTACGCGAGTAGTTTACGTGAAACCTCCAGCCGTTCCGCTCCCCGCAGAGTTAGTGGCTGATACGCTTACCTGGCGATAGCAGATCCGATGAAGTGGGGCGACAGCCTAACGCTAAACGTTGAGGCGTTCTCAGCTATAGAACAGTGCAGCCTGGATAAGGCGGGGATCAGGAAAATTGACGCGTAGAGGCTGAAAGCTGACTCAGTGACCAAATGAAAAACCGCCCGCAGGCGGCCTGGTCTTAATAGTCGTCTACATCGGTGCAAGAGCTTGAACCGCCCGTTTCACCTATTGTAGATTCGCAGATATCCCAATAGGTTGAGTTAACCTCTGTAGCGCCCCTCGCGGTGCCAGAGCATCAACATTGAATTCATGATCGCCGTGCTAAACAGGCTAATTAACAGCGTGTGCCACGGTTGCACGAAAGCAGCGGCGGCAAACAAAGCCAAATCAAACACCATCTGACACCGACCAGCATTCCAGCGCTTAACCTTGTAAAGCCAAAGGCACACGATCCCGGTTCCGCCGATTGAGGCCGCGTGTCTCGCAAAAGCGAGTACACCCATACCCAGGAGCACAGCTCCCGCGATACCGCCAGTCATCGGGTTAACGTGCGGTAATAGCATTAGGCCGCAAGCGTGGACGGCATAGCCGAGCACAAGCGAAACGACCAGCGTTTTACCTGCAAAGGCTCTTCCCATCGTAAAGACGCTAAAAAGGATGAAAGGTAGGTTGATTATCGGCACGAGCTGAGCCGGACTGTAGGGAACAACGTAAGAGAGTAACAGCGCCATTCCTGCCGCCCCTCCAGTGATTAACCCTGAGCTACCGAGCGTGGCAATTCCCATCGCAGACAAGGTAATCCCGGTTATGAGTCCAGCGATGTTATCGAAGGTGCTATGTGGCGGGAAATCTGCGGCTGTTGTCATTGCGTCAGCCCTCGACCGTTTGCAGTTTCACAACGTTGAAACTGATCCCGGCTGCCTTTTGCAAACGCTTTACACTGAACGAGCGTAGCGGGTACTGGCGGGAATGGTTGAGATATAGGAACCGAGCGTGAGTAATTGTTGTACATCGGCGCTGGAGTGTTTCTCGATGGCTTCATAGCCTTGTTAACAACGTTTCGTGTTGCAGTGGTCGCCGCTGTTCGAGCCACATGATGCGCTATCTTGTGCTGCATTCGCGGGTGATAGGTCGGGGCGCTGTGATACGCCGGGGTGTGGTAGCTGTAGTGTGAGTGAGAATGCCCGCGATGACCACGAGCGAACGCGCCGACAGAAACAGCCATTACAGCGAGTGGGATTAATGCTCTCATTTTTCAATTCCGATGAGTTAGTGAGAGCGTTATTAGAAGCGATACAGCGTGCAATAAGTATCAATCCGAGCCATCGCAAAAGGGGCTTAAATCATCTCAAGACTAATCTTTAGCCCGCAAGCGTGGGCGTAACGTGCGATGGTGTTAATCGTGACGTTAAGAGGGTTTTTCTCTATTCGCCATACTGACCTGATATCAATCCCCATCCGGGCAGAGATAACGGCTGACGACACGCCCGCAAAGTTACGCCACTCCTCCAGGTGCTTAACCAGGCATTCTTTGCGATTCTGGTTTTTACACTCGAAAGCGACGTTAAAAACAGAATCATTCATGTATTCGTGATGCAGATAGCCGAGATTGTCGCCTTTCCTGTGCTCAGCGAGCCACGCCGCGCGATATTCGGGGTTTGTCTCCATAAGCTCATCATGAACCTCGCTAAATGGGCGCACAGGCTTTGGCTTGACGGTAGGTATATAAAATTCTTGAGTCATGGTTATTAACTGTTAGCCGGACGGGTAAAATAGGGTAGCAGCCTTGCCGGGCGCAGCAAACAGTCCCCGCCATAAACAGCTCGAATTGAAACTTTCTCGAATACTGCCGTGTCGCCAGCTCGCGCGATGGTGGTTGTCTCCCTCCGCAATTGCATTCAGACAGCGACCCAATCAAGACCGTCACGAACGCATGTATTCCCGGCTTGAGTGCTGTTGACTCTAACCCGTCGCCCGGCACAAACGACGAGTCTATAACTATTTTATCTGGATGGTGTGGGACGCCCTCTAATTGTGCTGGCAGCGTCCCTTATAAGGATATCGAGGGATCGATTATTATTCCAGGGAACGTCTCTCGGGTTTGCATGTACATCGAAACCCCAATTTACGATCGGTATTACAAGCAGTCGCTTGGTTATTGAGCTGAATCCTTAAACCCAACTCGCTCATTTTGAAACCTTTAAGCTTGGTTGAACGCTAATATCTTGCCCCGCCAGTTAACAGGCTGGCGGCGATTGACCTTTACCATCGTACTTGCCTTTTTGTAGATCGTTAGTCTCCATAACCTCGTTCGGCAACTTACCTGGAGTGCTAGCCATAGTCTCCAGGTAATTATTTACTCTCCTCAAGGAATTAATCACGGTCATTGATGCCGCGCTTAAAGGTTTAAATTGCAGTGAGTTGCGCTTGTTTTGAAACCTTTAATAAATCCATCCAGGTAAGATCTCACCAACATATTACGGTGAGGAAATTAAGGAATGAAACGCCTTTCAGGGGTGTTAAGGCGTCCTTTTCCTCCGAATGGAAAGTTATGAGGGAGAAGCATAGCGCCACTCTCTCCCCGCCGCGAGGGATTCACCTCAGAGATTTCATGCTTGATGGGGGGCACTTGAGAGCAAATTCATCACAGACCACGGGCCGGACATTGTGAAATTCTCGCTTGTGGGATTCGCGTCGGCTTATCGAAAGTTAATACACAGCTGTAAGTAAAACCAAAAGAGAGGGAAATAGTGAAAAAATTAGTCGCATTGGCGCTCGGCGCGGTCATGTTGTCAGGTTGTACGGTTCGAGTTGCAGACCTGACCGTAGCTAGCACAAAAAACTATAACCTGAACTCAAACCGCTTTGTTAAAGGCGCTCGCGTGAAAGGGGAGGACACTTACCCTGTAGTGTTGTTCCCGTTTGGGATTCCTAACGTTAAGACCGCAACAGATCGCGCTATTGAGAAAGACAAATGCGCCGTAGCGCTTACTGACGCTGTTGTTACACGGCTTAACCATGCTTTCATCGTCGGTGAAATAGGTTGGCGCGTAGAGGGGAACCTGGTAATCGATCAGAGCCAGCCGGGATGTGAGAACGACGGTCCACACGTAGCCGCACCACTCCGGGTTATTCCACGAGCCTAAGTCGAGGTAAAAAATGAGCATCATCACAGCAGAGGCGGGGCAATACTTTTCTGTGTCGGTCGATAACGGGCTACACGTTTACAAAGTGGTCGCATGGACGGAAAACGAACGGAACGGCTTAGATCCGCTTTGCGTGCCCGTAGCGCTTTATGAGCACGCCATAGGTGAATGGACGTTCATTTCGAACAGCGCTAGCGCACATCCTTACACTGCCGAGAAACGCCCGTTTGCTCACTTTGTGAATTACTTCTCCTGCAAGGGCGATACTACCGCCCTTTACCGAGAGATCAACGCAATCGCTCAGCATTGGGAATACCCGCTCATCAACCTTAGCGATAATAACAAAGACTGATATGCGCCCGATCCAGGCCGCAAGCAACAACAGCAACATCAACCCGCCTCGGCGGGTTTTTTTGTGCCTGGAATTCCCCATCAGCGCCGATCTCAGCGACTTTCTCGTAACCCATTAACAGGTGACAAGATGCCAGCAGGAACGCTTATGCTAACTAACGGCTCGGACGGTGTGACCGGAACGAGCAAAGATTTTCTATCGGACGTCGAAAACGGCGATTTTATTTTGGTTACGGTCGGCGGTGCTTCATATTTCCTTTTGGTGAATACCGTCGATAACGCAACAGCCTTAACCCTCAAGGCGGTTTACGATGGCCCGACCCCAAGCGGCCTGGCTTGGAAAACCGTTGTTAAAGGGACTTACGCCTCGATCCCTTCTGAGCTGATTGCTAAATCTGCCAGCGCTTTACGCGCTCAAACTCTGGATAAATCAAACTGGCAGAAGGTCTTTAGCGCGCACCGTTACGCTAGCTGACGGCGCTGGCTATAGCCGACACAAGCGGCGAGGAGGATACAGCGCGTAAGCGTTGCACTATTATTGTGCCTGATGCATTAGTTTTGCTAATAAATAATAAGTAATTATCATTGCCGCTACTGTTGTCACTAAAAATAAGATCCTTTATAAATATTGCCTTCAACGCAACAGAGGGCAATATGAACGATCACAGATGCAATGTGAGGGAGTGCGTCGTTAACGACGTTATAAAATGGATTGATAAGAATATACAAGAAAATATAAAGGCTGAGGAAGTGGCTAAGATGAGTGGTTATTCGTCTTGGCATTTTCAAAGGGTTTTTAGAGGATTTACGGGATGTACATTATCCCACTACATTCGAGCAATGAGGTTAATCAAGGTTACAGAGGAGTTGGCTGGTTCTACTTACAAAATAACACATATCGCGTGTGATTATGGATTTCCAACACAGCAAATACTAACAAGGATGTTCAGGAGATACTTTAACTGTACGCCGACGCAATTTAGACGAATAATCAAAGCATATCCTGAACTTTTTGAAGCAATAAAAGCTAAGTTAATGGGTGGCGCTCAAATAGACCTTAGCTCTAAAGGCTGGTTAAGTATGTTAAAAGAAAATGAAGTAACATACTAGAGCCCAAAAAACAAAACCAATAACAAATACAGAATACCAGGCAAAACGAGGAGACATATAAAATCCTTAGGATCCGCTTTGTCTATCAAGGCGGATTTAATCAGTATCAAACAGCCTCAACGCTTTAAATCGGGGCGTATTTTAATGAGGTGAGGGGAAAAAAATTATCAACTTGAGCTATTTTGTCGCTATTGCCGCCACTTAATATCATCAGCGTTAGATTTCGCCTTATTACAATCCTCACAAAGGACCCTGAAGCGAGTAATCTCAAGCGCCAGATGCGGAAATTTCGATCGTGGCTTGATGTGGTCAACGTGCATCACGAACCCATGTTGAGCCGTCACACCTCACGCCCCACACCGCCCGCCGTATAGTTTCAAAGCCTGAAAGTGGAGTCAACGTTTTGATGCTGCCCTCCAGGCAGTATTAGCGTCGTAGCGCATCTTCCTCGCGACGGTTGATTTAGTCCGTCTGGTTTTGTGCTGCTTTCGTTATAAACGAATACACACTTAGAGTGATTGCCGATGTGCTTTTTCAGAACCCGACAAGCAGTATCATTAAGCGCCACGCTAATAGCCTGGTTGGACTTGCTTTGCATCGGGTGAATCCAGGCCACTTTTCTTTGCATGTCTATCTGCTGCCATTCCAGACTGATGATGAACGAACGCCTTAAGTGACTCCGACCATCAATCACCTGACCAGTTCCTGGGAATATGTCAAACCACAATGGTATCGCATTTAAAGGCCGTGATGCTGCGTAGCTGAAAGGGATGAAGAACCTCCTGGAATCAACGAAGCGAGCAGGACAGGCTGGAGTCACATCGCCGACAGGTCAGCAGACCATCCCATTCATTATAGATAGCCCAGGCGAGCAACATTACTTCGACGCTTTACGGGTACCATTATTAATTGGATTTTCGTAATTGGTTTCCAGTTCGCCCCATAGTATATTGGTCATGGCTATTACTCAGGAGGAATTGTTGTATGGAGATAAAAGACATTTTCACATTTGCAGGGCTCGTCATCGCGTCTATAACCGCAGCAGGCGGTGTTTATAAATTATTTAAAGATGTCAGTTGGTTTCTACCAAAAGCGACGCGATATACCCATCTTTTTGAAAAATACGCTGAGTATATTGACCCATTCGAAATGGAGTTTATGAAGACAGAAATAAAAAGGGATGTTAAAAAGAGTGTATTAGGGATGAAAAACAAAAAACTCAGGCAGTTAGTTCTGTATATAAGAACTCATTCTGAATTGAATATGCCATCATGGCGATGGGGACACTTAGCACCTCACATTCAGAACAAATATGGCAAGTTCTTTATACGTTATAAGGGTAAGTATAGTCGCTATCGTTTATATGCTAAATTTGGTGCCATTTTCTATATTGTTTTTGGCCTTGCATTTCCATCTACGCTACTGAAGCATGGTACGGGATTTACGATTATTGGAATAATCTTGATGTTGTCTTGTTTATATATGGCGGTGATGTTTTGGTCGCTTTTGCCCGGTCGGAAATTAATCAATAAATACAATGTTGAATTGTTGAAAATTGATGCGCGTAAGTATCAGGAGGGCTGAATTTGCCAGCCTGAGATTAATCAGGTCTCCGGCGTCGGCGATCCCTGCGTTCGTTATAACGAGCCTTGAGCACCTGTCTTGTCCTGGATGATGCGTACACCTTACTATCACTATCCAGTTCACCCCAGCACCAGAAACGCATATCCACGCCGCGAAACTGGACACGCTTTACATCCTTCACAAACTGAACAACTCAATCTATCTATGCTGCGCTTTCTGGCTGAATAGTCAATCTGTCTGTTAAACGGCGGCATAACCCTTAAGGTTATACCGCCAGCGCCACTTTATCGCGCTATTAACGCAAACACCCCCCAGCCAAAGTATTCCCGCGTGTACGTCACATGACGTTCGGGTGCTGTCGTCAGCTCCGCACGAACTTCCGGCGCAAAGTCATCTTCTGGGTTTTCCTCCAGCCAGCGACGCATCGTCATCCATTTTGCGGCTTCGTACCTGTCCCAGCCTTCCTGGTCTGCCAGCACCATTTCCACCAGGTCATAGCCCTGTTGATCGAAAGACGCAACCAGACCGGGCAGAGTGAGAAAGTCTGCAATCGACGAGACGCCGCAGGCCTGAGCTACCTCTTCCGTCGCGGGTACGCGGCGCCAGTACGGTTCGCCGATGAGCATTATTCCCCCGGGCTTGAGGCTTTTTGCCAGCAGGTCCATCGTTCCGTCCACGCCACCCGCAATCCATGTGGCACCAACGCAGGCCGCCACGTCACATTTTTTCTCCGCGACGTATCCGGCCGCGTCGTTATGAATAAAATGGACGCGTTCACTGACACCGAGTTCCTCTGCGCGTAGCTTGGCCTGCGCGATAAACAGCTGACTCATGTCGATGCCGGTACCGGTAATACCGTAATCACGCGCCCAGGTGCAGAGCATTTCTCCCGAACCGCTGCCGAGATCGAGAATGCGTGTGCCTGACTTCATGCGTAACACGCGCCCCAGCGTCGCGTATTTCTCTGGCGTAAAGGGGTTATGAATGCGGTGTTCGCTTTCGCTAATGGTAAAAATACGTGGGATATCCATCATCCTCTCCTCAACGATTATCAGGCTGGGCGCGAACGTTGTTCAGCCCGGTGGTATTAATGCGGTAGGGCTGACCATTAACGGATTTGATCAGCTTTTTGGTTTTGAGCTTTTTGAAAACGGCGAGCGTGCAGTCAGCCAGCAATAGCCCTTCGCGGGTATAGCATTCAACGGCGGTGACGCGGCCGGAAGTGTCGCGGACGTGTACAATACGGCCACCTTTGGCAAGAACGTGTAAGGTACGTTGTTCCTGACGGGATAGATTCATACTGGAAAACCTGTTTAATCATCATGTGCAAAACGTGCAAACACACAGCGGTGTCCACATACAATTTCGGCGCATTGATAATCAGTCCGGCCTGAAAGGTCGGGAAGCTGATTATCGGATGATTACATTCTCCAGCATCAAAGCCTCGGATAGAGTAGAAGGGTATTTACAGGCTGAATGATAACACCTGTTTATTATAAGTGTATAGCCAAGGGTGAAAAGTGTGATCCCGGTTGGTGCCGACAGGGGCTCCCTTATAATTAAGGGGCTGAGGAGAGGATGTCATTGCTGGCCGCTCTTAATTTTTCTGTCGACGTGAGGCTGTGGTTTGCTGAAAAGATACCCCTGCACAAGCTCGCAGCCCAGAGCCTGAAGCCGCTCAAGCTGCTCTTCGGTCTCAACGCCCTCGGCAATGACCCCCATATTAAGGCTTTTAGCCATACTGGTAATCAGCTTCACAATATTAAGCGCATCGTCATGTGTAGAGATCGGATTGACAAAAGATTTATCAATTTTGATTTTATCAAAATTCAGTTCACTGAGTCTGGAGAGCGATGAATAACCCGTGCCAAAATCATCAATGGAAATTCTTACGCCTAATGAGCGTAGTTTTTTGAGAATAGTAATGGGGCTATTTCTGTCACTGAAGAGTGACGATTCTGTGACCTCTAACTCAAGACGGTTAGCCGGTAGCCCGGTCTCAGACAGAACTGACTGCACCGTGCTAATGAATGATTTACTGCCCAATTGAACAGGCGAGACGTTTACGGAGATCCTGGCCGGAACAGCCCATGAGACCGCTTCTCTACAGGCCAGTTTAAGCACGGTTTTACCTATCGCGTTGATCATGCCGGTTTTTTCAGCAGCAAAAATAAAGCTATCCGGGGAGAGCATTCCCTTAACAGGGTGAATCCAGCGAATAAGCGCTTCATAGCCGTAAATTTCCTTGCTGACGGAATTCACAATAGGCTGGTAATAAACAACAAATTCATTATTCTCTATTGCCCTGGCCATATCATTTTCAAGGGTTCTGCTTTCCTGCAACTTCTGTAGCATTCGCTGACGGAAGACTTTAATTTGCTGAGAACCTTCTTTCTTGGCTTCATAGAGCGCCAGGTCGGCAAATTTGTACAGATAATCTGAACGTCGTTCGTTATCCGATAAAACAATACCCACGCAGGTGGCTATTTTTATGAGTTGATTATTAATGGTATAGGGTTTACTGATGCTATCACTGATTTCTCGCGCACGTGAAATGGCTGCGGTTTCGGTTAAGCCGCTGGAAAGAAACGCAAACTCGTCGCCCCCTAAACGATAAAATGTCTCTGAAAAGCTGCTCATTGCGCTCAAGCGCGTGGATACCTCACGTAGCAGTAAATCTCCGGCATCATGACCGTAGGTATCATTCACCTCTTTGAACCGGTCTAAATCAAATAACATTACCGTCACAGAGACATGTTTTTTCTCTGCCTGTTGATTAAGTTTGTTGAGATCATCCCAGAAGAAAAGACGGTTTTTCATGCCGGTAAGAGAGTCATGATAAACATCGTATTCCAGTTTTGCATTCTGGATTTGCAGGGTTTCCTTTGATAGCTGAAGCTCTTCAGCCAGCGTTTTCACCTGTGTATGGGCCTTAAGAATATTTTTATTTTGATAGATAATCAAAAATCCAAGTATGAAACTTAAAATAACCAGTAATAGCGAAAGCGCTGAGTAAATATAATACAGGACCTGTATTTTAAGGTTGGTTTCATTGATGGTATTAACATCTTTTGTCAAAGCAGTGGATGAAAGCTGGCTTAGCGGTGCATCCAGTAAATGCATACTTTTTAAATATAGCTTTAACTCTGAACGGCTCATTTTCTCCAGATGACCATCCAGATAGGTCAGGATGTTTTCCAGGCGTAAGGCGAGCGCATGATGCGCTTTTTCGCTGTTTATATAACGACCCAGGCCGCCCTCTTTCAATAAATCATTCTGGCTCAGCATGATTTCCAGACGCATGCGAACCTGGTCTACCGTGACGTCATCAGTATCGGTTGCGTACAGTCCTATCCATGATTCAAATCGGTAATATTCAGATACCAGTTGGGCTACAGACCAGGACTCCGTGTAGTGAGTCAATTTTTGCAATTCTTGCTGACGATCGTAGACAAGAAAGGCTATATATCCAGTCGTGATAAAAAGAGAAAAAATGATACCAACCAGTATCCTGTTCATTATGTTCTCCTGAACTACTATTCAATCTTCATTTTGCTGACCTGCCATGCCGATCGCGAGTAATAAATCTGATTATTCAGTTCAGGAAGACTGTCGTAAGGGTAGACGATGAATAACGGACCTTTATCGCGGATGCGCATATATTCGCCATTGACCTTTAAAGCCAGGATGGCGTTGTATTTCTGGAAGTCGCTAAGAGGGATGACCGTAGTGTAATCATTGAGAGCAACCACATTCACGACAGAACCCTTTGCACCCACGTACTCCATGAGTTTGCGCATGGAGATACCCTCAAACTTCGTGCGGCCATTATACCAGGGCGAAGTTGTCTGGAAACTCACCATCCCCAGTTTTTCAAGGCTGGCAATATCGAAAACGGCTTTTCCATTTTCGCTCGTATTTTCTATATTACCGGAAATTGTTAAAATGGGTTTACCAGCAGGTTTGGGCAACTCACCCGCAAGGGCGGCGCTTTGTACTAAAAAGCAGCACAGCATTAGGATTAATCGCATTTTAGCCTCCACTTTTAAACTAAGTATAAGAATTATAATTTAGTTATCCTACTAATTTATATATTTTCTCTCTTCATACATTTATACATCGTGGTCAGGATGTAAAAAAGCCAGCCATCGGGTGGCGCAGTGGTATTTAGCGATTATTTGCTCGGGCGGGAAAGTCGTTTAGCCGGGGGGATCTGACTGTTCGTTATCGGACCCGATCCGCTTACTCCTGCGGCAAAGCCTTCGCCGGTAAATGCCACAAATGAAATCTCAGTCGGCGGGAGGTAAAAACCATATCGCCATCAGGACGGATTGTCGGCGTGTCGGGCCAGTATATGCCAGCGTTCGAGCAATGACCAAACCATTTCCTGCCGTTGCGCCTGTCACCAGCGCTGTCTTACCGCTGAGTTGAAGTTCCATAATTTTTACCTTCAGAGGATGTGTGAGGCCGCTTTACTCATCGCTCAGCGGGGGATAAATTAGCGAAATTGAAAAACATTTATTCGCTAAAGCGCAAAATGAGCCGGAAATTTGATTACTCTCGCGATGTTGAAGTCTTCATTATCGTTGTTGAACATGGCTCATTTCCTGTTGCAGCGGTCGTTCTCTCAACCACGCCTTCAGTACTGAGTCGCGAGCTTTCCCGTCTTGAAGCGCGTCCTGGACGCCAGTGATGGCAGCGCACCACCCGCGCGTTCAGGTGGAACTCAATATCACCAGTCGCAATGTCTGTCTGATTGCAGGGGGATTCGATCTCGCTATATGTCTGGAGCAGATGCCTGACAGTGGCTCAGTGGCGCGCAAGCTGGAAGATGCGGCGCTGCTTCTGGTTGCGTAACCCGCTGACCTTCTGCGAATGGGCGTCCCGCAGACGCTTAACAAGGAATTGTTCATCATGAAAAAAGATAGCTATGCCTTTCTGATTCCACTCATCGTTGGCGGGTTGGCGTTGATATTTGGTTTTGTTATCTGGTCAATCGAGATTTATCGCGTGACGTTCCTTACGGTGCTGGGAGAACAGTATCTTGCGGTTGGCACATTGTTGCTGCCGTTGGTGGGGGTGGTGATTTTACTCGCGAAGAGGGCGTTTAAAGACAAAGCCATTGTCGACGTTGTCAAAATTTACCTCGGCCTCACCATCTTCAGCCTGCCGGTTGCCATTTTCGTCATCTTTACCGCGACCTGGCTACTGGACGGAGAATACTCTGCCTCAAGCCAACCTTACCGGTATGAATCCGGCAGCCGAAAAAGCTGTTCGGGGGCAGGAGTCTATGAGCCGGAACTCAAGAGAGAGATCCGCATCTGTTATCCGCAGGGTAATTACTTTATCGAGGGTACCCTGTACGTCGAAAAGCGGAGTAATGCACTGGGTATGGTGGTGCTTAGGGCGGTCGCGCTGCCCTGAACCTGGGGCACCAATACCCCTTTAGCCCGCCTCCAGCCGGCCAAAACTGACAATTCTGGCTCGCCCCAGCTCTTTTGCCCGGTATAACGCGACGTCCGCTGCACGCAGCAAATTATCGCTCTGGGCGTGCTGCGGATAGCTGGCGATCCCTGTCGAAACATCCACCGGGCCAATTTCCGAAAGTCCGTAGCGCAGCGAAAGCGCATGCACGCCGTTGTAGATCTCTGTTGCAGTGGCGAGCGCTGCCTCCTCATCTGCACCGGTAAGAAGCACCAGAAACTCTTCGCCCCCATAGCGGAAGGCCAGCCCAGTATCGTGTACCGCCCGCTGAATGATGGTTGCCACGCTTTTAATCACCAGATCGCCAGCCTCATGCCCAAAGCGGTCATTTATAGTCTTGAAGTGATCGATATCGATCATCAGGCAGCTTACCGGCTCATCGTTACGCACGGCCTGCTTCATTTGAGTGCGGAACGTATCTTCCAGATGGTGGCGATTACGCAGCCCCGTTAAGGGATCGAACAGGGCTTTTTCCAGAAGAGCATCCCTTAGCCGCTGGTTGGCCAGCGCCAGACCCAGCGCCTCGGCCATCAGTTCCAGATAGGCACGGGAAGGCGCCGTTTCAGGCGTGATGTTCTGGAAAGAGAGCAATCCAATCGCTTCGCCCTGAGCAATTAAGGGAACGCACAATGATTGCTGTGCCTGTGATTCCGGCAGATGATAACAGCCGATATCCGGTTCGCCATTTACTGGCGGATGACTTTGACCCCGCCGGACGGCCCAGCATTCGTCAGGATGGAACGGCTTTTTCTCCCCTTCGGGCGACAGCCATTCGGCTGCACAGCGCATCTGCCAGGGATCGCGTTCCAGAATATAGAGATGCCCGGAAACGCCCGGCGCGATATTAGGGGCAAAGAGCTCTGCCACATTCATCACGTCGCTGACGTTCTCGCAGCCCTGCAAGCGTTGGGTCATTCGCGCGAGCAGCTCGCGGATGGCCCAGTCCGCGTCGCGTTCTTTTTCAAGCCGCTGTCTGGCCAGCCCGTTCTCACGGAAAATGCGAATGGCCTGCGCCATATCGCCTATCTCATCCACCTGGTTGAAATTGGGCGTTTCGACGGCGTAATCCTGTGAGGCCAGCCGGTGAACCACATCACTGAGACGCACTACCGGGCGCAGGACGCGATGTTTGAGAATAAAGCCCATCACAAATAAGAAGAGCAGGGCGGTCAGGCCGACCATCACCTCTGAGAGGGTACGCAGCGTTTTGGACGTTTTGGTCGCTGCCTGGACATCGGCAATAATGCGCTTATCCAGCAACAGACGAAAATGGTCAATTTTGCTCTGGGCGCGTTCCGTTTCAAGTTCGTAACTTTTGCCAAAGAGTAACGCCATGGCCTGCTGTTCCTCGCCCCGGGCAACGCTGGCAATAGCTGCCTGCTGTTCATCCTGAAGTCCATCGACAATCTTCAGTCCTTCATACAGTAGCGCCAGCTCTTCGCCCGTTGCGCCCGTATTTTTTAACTGCCCAACCTTGTGTTCAATATTCTTCAGTTCACCTTCTTTCGCCTGGTAGGTTTTCAGCACATCGGGCTCTTTTTTAATGGCGTAAAGGCGCGCTAAATCGGACAGCATCCAGGTTTCTGCTTCGATCTCTTCCGTAAGCTGATCAAAAATTTGTCGTTGTTTAACAGCCTGGCGTTCGACGTTGTCGGCATGGGAAGCCATCAGCATGACGATGCCGGAGGCAATGGTCAGGCACACTGTGACACCATAAGCCCAGTTTGTGATCGTGGCGATTCGCACCTGTTGGATCCTTCTACGACAAATGTGGAAGAGCGTTCTTTTCAGATTATAGAAAACCTCTGATTTATCGCGAAAAAAAAGGCGGCACAGGGCCGCCTGACAGAACGCGTCTCGTTATAGGTCCGGAGGATTTTTTCCCTCTTCGATAAAGTCTGCGTCCAGCTCCTCGGCGTTGCCTGCGTGGTCGCGGCCGGAGAAGAGGTTCCAGCAGGCGATAAACAGGGCGGCAATCAGCGGCCCAATCACAAAGCCGTTAATGCCGTACAGCTCCATACCGCCGAGCGTGGTGATCAGTATCAGGTAGTCCGGCATTTTGGTGTCTTTGCCCACCAGCAGCGGGCGTAAGAGGTTGTCCACCAGCCCGACGATGATGACAAAGAAGCCCACAATAAACAGACCTTGCCACAGCTGGTGGGTGGCAAACAGGAAGATGGCGGCGGGAACCCAGACGATAGCCGAGCCGACGGCAGGTACCAGGGAGAGGAACGCCATCAGCGCTCCCCACAGTACGCTACCGTCAATACCGACAATGGCAAAGGCGATACCCCCAAGCGTACCCTGAACCACCGCCACGACCGCCGTGCCTTTTACCGTGGCACGTGACACGCCGACAAACTTCGCAAACAGGTGCTGTTTGACGAAGTCTGACAGCGGCAGCGAGTCAAGGATCTGGCGCACCAGATAGGGGCCGTCTTTGAGCAGGAAAAACAGCAGGTACAGCATAATGCCGAAGCTTATAGCAAAGCCGAACGTCCCTTTACCAATCAGGAACGCGCTTCCCGCCAGATACTGCCCGCCCTGTAACGCGACATCGGAGAGTTTTTTCTGGATCTGCGCAGCGTTGGTCAGGTTGTGATCCGCCAGGAAGCCGCTGGCCCAGTCCGGCAGGCGGTTGAAGATACCTGCAATCACTTCCGGGAACTGCGTGTTGTTCTGTTGCAGCTTGGTGTAAACCATGTTCAGTTCCACCGCGAGCGAAGAAAGGATCACCATCAATGGAATAAACACGATCAGGCAGATAATGCCGAGGGTAAGGAGTGAAGCCAGCCCGTTGCGATCGCCCAGTGCGGTACGCAGTTTGTTTTTCACCGGGTTAAAAATGATGGTCAGGATCGCAGCCCAAAGAATCGCCGAGAAATAGGGTGACAGTACGTCAAAGAAAGCCCAGGTAACAAGGGCGAGGATGAGAATAAAGAAACCTTTGGTCAGTCCGTTAAATCGCATAATGAGTCCTGGTGAAGAAGAAACTGTGTCGACTATAGAACTGATTTAAAGATTTACCAATAATTGCGCCTATTACGCGCCGGGTGGCTTTTTGTGAACATTCGCGGTATAACACCCTTCTTTGGATGTTTAGATGTCCATACGTTTAGAAGGTAATATGCAAACAGAACAACAAAACGGGCAGCTTAAGCGCACCATGAAAACCCGCCACCTGATTATGCTCTCGCTGGGGGGCGTGATTGGCACAGGGTTATTTTTCAATACCGGATACATCATTTCGACAACTGGCGCGGCGGGCACGCTTCTGGCGTATCTGATCGGTGCGCTGGTGGTCTGGCTGGTGATGCAGTGTCTCGGTGAGCTTTCCGTGGCGATGCCGGAAACCGGCGCGTTCCATGTCTATGCCGCCCGTTATCTTGGCCCGGCGACGGGCTATACCGTGGCGTGGCTTTACTGGCTTACGTGGACAGTGGCGCTGGGATCGAGCTTTACCGCCGCCGGGTTCTGTATGCAGTACTGGTTCCCGCAGGTTCCCGTCTGGACGTGGTGCGTCGTCTTTTGCGTGGTGATTTTTGCTCTTAACGTGATTTCCACGCGCTTCTTCGCCGAAGGGGAATTCTGGTTCTCGCTGGTGAAAGTCATCACCATCATTGCCTTCATTATTCTCGGCGGGGCGGCGATCTTTGGTTTTATCCCGATGCAGGATGGTTCACCGGCGCCGGGCTTGAGCAACATTACTGCCGAAGGCTGGTTCCCGCACGGCGGTCTGCCGATCCTGATGACCATGGTGGCGGTCAACTTTGCCTTCTCAGGTACAGAGCTTATCGGCATCGCGGCAGGGGAAACGGAAAACCCACACAAGGTTATTCCCGTTGCTATTCGCACCACCATCGCCCGGCTCATCATCTTCTTTATTGGCACCGTGTTTGTGCTGGCGGCGCTGATCCCGATGCAGCAGGCTGGCGTGGAGAAAAGCCCGTTCGTGCTGGTGTTTGAAAAGGTCGGCATTCCGTATGCGGCGGATATCTTTAACTTCGTGATCCTGACGGCGATCCTCTCGGCGGCGAACTCGGGCCTGTACGCCTCTGGCCGTATGCTGTGGTCTCTGTCTAACGAGAAAACGCTGCCGCGCTGCTTTGCCCGCGTCAACAAAAACGGCGTGCCGCTGACGGCGCTCTCCGTGTCCATGCTGGGCGGCGTGCTGGCGCTGTTCTCCAGCGTGGTCGCGCCGGATACGGTGTTTGTGGCCCTGTCAGCCATTTCCGGTTTTGCGGTGGTGGCAGTGTGGATCAGCATCTGCGCGTCGCACTTTGTGTTTCGTCGCCGTCACGTGCAGTCCGGGCAGCCGCTTTCGGCGTTGCAGTATCGCGCGCCATGGTATCCGCTGGTGCCCGTGCTTGGCTTTATCCTCTGCCTGGTGGCCTGCGTCGGCCTGTGGTTTGACCCCAGCCAGCGTATTGCCCTTTATTGCGGGCTTCCGTTTGTCGCCCTGTGTTATGGTGCGTACTACCTGACCCGAAACCTGACCACGCAGGAGCCTGAACATGTCGCAGAATAATCCGCTTACCGCCCTCCTTGAAAAACAGCCGTTTGTGGTGCTGGACGGGGCGATGGCAACGGAGCTGGAAGCGCGCGGTTGTAACCTTGCCGACAGCCTCTGGTCGGCCAAAGTGCTGATGGAAAACCCGGAGCTGATCCGTGACGTACACCTCGACTACTACCGCGCGGGGGCACAGGTGGCGATCACCGCCAGCTATCAGGCGACGCCTGCGGGCTTTGCCGCACGCGGGCTGGACGAGGCGCAATCCCGGGCGTTGATTGGTAAAAGCGTAGAGCTGGCACGCAAAGCGCGGGAAGCGTACCTGGCTGAGAACGCAAATGCAGGCACGCTGCTGGTGGCGGGATCTGTGGGCCCTTACGGCGCGTATCTGGCCGATGGTTCCGAGTATCGCGGCGATTACGTGCGTAGCGCTGAAGACTTCACCGCCTTCCACCGCCCGCGTGTAGAGGCGCTGCTGGATGCGGGCGCGGATTTGCTGGCCTGTGAAACGCTGCCTTCGTTCACTGAGATTAAGGCGCTGGCGGCGTTGCTGACGGCGTATCCCCGCGCCCGGGCATGGTTCTCATTTACCCTGCGTGACAGCGAGCATCTGAGTGACGGAACGCCGCTGCGGGATGTCGTTTCTGTGCTGGAAAACAACCCGCAGGTTGTCGCGCTGGGGATCAACTGTATCGCGCTGGAAAACACCACCTCGGCGCTGTCGCATCTTCACAGCCTGACGTCGCTGCCGCTGGTGGTTTATCCGAACTCCGGCGAGCATTATGATGCGGTGAGCAAAACCTGGCATCACCACGGTGAAGCCTGCGAGACGCTGGCGGGGTATTTACCGCAGTGGCTTGCGGCTGGCGCTAAATTAATCGGGGGATGTTGCCGGACCACGCCGAAAGACATTGCCGAGCTGAACGCGCAGCGTTGAGGCTCTCACCCTGATCCTCTCCCACGCGGTTGAAGGATCGTTACAAAATAATGCCTGCACAAACGGCCCCCTCTCCCTCGAGGGAGAGGGCTGGGGTGAGGGGGAACATACCGCTGTAGTGGTCATTCCGTTCACGTTATGTTCCTTGCTACTCTGTAACGACATGGCCTGTGAACGCGCCAGGGCAGCTCAATCGCCGCCGCCCTGGCGACCCGGGCTCCCGGCGGTAAATCGCCGCTTCGCGGTACCCTCAGCTTATTCCTTCAGGCTATCGGGTCGGGCATAAGCCTGCATCCCCGCAGGCCACGCCCTCTCGGCGCATCCCTGCGCCTCGCCCCGGCCTTACGGAAACGCTTCGGCGATTTACAGCCGGACCACGTCATCGCTGTAAGGCATTCATTATTCTGATGCCACATTCATCGCTTCAGGTTAAAAAAATTACTGGAGATTCCTAAGCCTACGGGAAGTGGGGAAAAATTGAACCGCATAAAACCAACTATCCTTTCCCGCTTTTTATCTAAAAACGAATCGTTATGAGCGATACGTTTTAATTCCTTTATCAAAATTCTCGCGCCGGAAATACTGCCCTCATAACAACAAGGGGAGCAGACATTATGGCAATTTCATCGCGGATCACACTTCTCGGCGCACTGGCGCTGTGGGCATTTCAGGCGCAGGCGGTGGACGTCACCGTGGCGTATCAGACTTCCGCGGAACCGGCGAAAGTCGCGCAGGCGGATAACACCTTCGCCAAAGCGAGCGGGGCGAACGTCGACTGGCGCAAGTTCGACAGCGGCGCGGCAATTGTGCGGGCGTTAGCCTCGGGCGACGTGCAGATTGGCAACCTGGGTTCCAGCCCGCTGGCGGTGGCCGCCAGCCAGCAGGTGCCGATTGAAGTTTTCCTGCTGGCATCGCAGCTCGGAAATTCCGAAGCGCTGGTGGTGAAGAAAAACATCACGAAACCCGAAGATTTGATCGGCAAACGCATCGCGGTGCCGTTTATCTCCACCACGCATTACAGCCTGCTGGCAGCGCTGAAACACTGGGGCATTAAGCCGGGCCAGGTGGAAATCATCAACCTGCAACCTCCGGCGATTATTGCCGCCTGGCAGCGTGGCGACATCGACGGCGCATACGTCTGGGCGCCCGCCGTCAACGAGCTGGAAAAAGAGGGCACCGTGCTGACCGACTCCGAAAAAGTGGGGCAGTGGGGCGCGCCAACCCTTGACGTCTGGGTCGTACATAAGGACTTTGCCGAGAAACACCCTGAAGTGGTGAAAGCCTTCGCCAAAAGCGCCATCGACGCACAGCAGCCATACATCAGCAACCCGGATGAATGGCTGAAACAGCCCGCCAACCTGGAGAAAATCTCACGTCTGAGCGGCGTGCCGGAAGCTGACGTGCCGGGGCTGGTAAAAGGCAACACCTATCTGACGCCTGCGCAGCAGGTCCAGCAGTTGAACGGGCCGGTGAGCAAAGCGATTGTCGACACTGCGACGTTCCTGAAAGAGCAGGGCAAGGTGCCTGCGGTGGCGGCGGATTACAGCCAGTTCGTGACCGATCGCTTTGTGAAATAAGGGGGCTGCAATGCTGAACATTACAAACCTGTCTGCCGATTACGGCGGCAAACCCGCCCTGGAAGCGATCAACCTGACGCTGGACAGCGGTGAACTGCTGGTGGTGCTGGGACCGTCCGGCTGCGGGAAAACGACGCTGCTGAAACTGATCGCCGGGTTTGTACCGTATCAGCACGGCTCGATCCAACTGGAAGGGAAACGGGTCACGGGGCCGGGCGCAGAGCGCGGCGTGGTTTTCCAGAACGAAGGGTTACTCCCGTGGCGAAACGTTCAGGAAAACGTTGCGTTTGGTCTGCAACTGGCCGGTGTAGCGCGTGAACAGCGCCTGAATACGGCGCGCGATATGCTGAAAAAGGTCGGGCTGGAGGGGGCTGAAAAACGCTTTATCTGGCAGCTTTCAGGCGGGCAGCGTCAGCGCGTCGGGATCGCCCGTGCGCTGGCGGCTAACCCACAGCTGCTGTTGCTGGACGAACCTTTCGGAGCGCTGGATGCCTTCACTCGAGAACAGATGCAAACGCTGCTGCTGCGTCTGTGGCACGAAACCGGCAAGCAGGTGCTGTTGATCACCCACGATATCGAAGAGGCCGTGTTTATGGCGACGGAGCTGGTGCTGCTCTCACCGGGGCCGGGACGCGTGCTGGAGCGCCTGCCGCTTGAGTTTGCCCGGCGCTATGTGGCGGGAGAGCCGGTACGCAGCATTAAATCCGACCCGCTGTTTATTGAACAGCGTGAATACGTCTTAAGCCGCGTGTTTGAGCAACGGGAGGCGTTCTCATGAGCATTGTTTTCAGTGAAAAAACGCGGCGGACGCGCCTTGCCTTACGCTGGCCGTTCTCTCGCCAGCTCACCTTAAGCGTCGGCACGCTGGGGGTGTTGCTGGTGGTGTGGTGGGCGGTTGCCGCGCAGCAGTGGATCAGCCCGCTGTTTCTGCCCCCGCCAGGCCAGGTTCTGGAAAAACTGATTACCATCGCCGGGCCGCAGGGCTTTATGGATGCCACGCTCTGGCAGCATTTAGGCGCCAGTATGACGCGTATTCTGGTGGCGCTGCTGGCGGCGGTCATTATTGGCGTGCCGGTGGGGATCGCGATGGGACTGAGCCCGACGGTACGCGGCATTCTCGACCCGCTGATAGAGCTTTACCGTCCCGTACCGCCGCTGGCTTATCTGCCCCTGATGGTGATCTGGTTTGGCATCGGCGAGACGTCAAAGATCTTACTGATATACCTGGCGATTTTTGCGCCGGTCGCGATGTCGGCGCTGGCTGGCGTAAAGCGTGCGCAGCAGGTACGCATACGTGCGGCGCAGTCGCTCGGCGCCAGCCGCGCGCAGGTACTGCTGTTCGTCATTTTACCGGGCGCGCTGCCGGAGATATTGACCGGTCTGCGCATCGGCCTTGGGGTGGGCTGGTCTACGCTGGTGGCGGCTGAGCTGATAGCCGCCACGCGCGGCCTTGGGTTTATGGTGCAGTCGGCGGGAGAGTTCCTTGCGACTGACGTGGTACTGGCAGGGATCGCGGCGATCGCCGCGATCGCCTTTGGATTAGAACTGGGACTGCGCGCGCTACAGCGTCGCCTGACGCCCTGGCATGGAGAAATACAATGAGTGAACGTCTGACGATTATCCCGCTGGGGCAGTACATTGGCGCGCAGGTGTCGGGCCTGGACGTAACCCGTCCGCTGAGCGATAACCAGTTTGAGCAGCTGTACCACGCGGTGCTGCGTCATCAGGTGGTGTTCCTGCGTGAACAGGCCATTACCCCGCAGCAGCAGCGCGCGCTGGCCCTGCGTTTTGGCGACCTGCATATTCACCCGGTTTACCCGCATGCGGAAGGGGTGGAGGAAATTATCGTGCTGGACACCCATAACGATAACCCGCCCGATAATGACAACTGGCACACGGACGTCACCTTTATCGACACACCGCCAGCCGGGGCGATTCTGGCAGCAAAACAGCTGCCGGAGACGGGTGGGGATACGCTGTGGGCCAGCGGGATTGCCGCGTTTGAGGCGCTTTCCGCGCCGCTCCAGACCCTGCTGAGCGGCCTGCGGGCGGAGCATGACTTCAAAAAATCGTTCCAGGAATACAAGTACCGCAAAAGCGAAGAGGAACACCAGCGCTGGCTGGATGCGGTCGAAAAACATCCCCCGCTGCTGCACCCGGTGGTGCGTACTCATCCAGTCACGGGTAAGCAGGCGTTGTTCGTGAACGAAGGGTTCACCACGCGCATCGTGGACGTGACGGAAAAAGAGAGTGAGGCGCTGCTCGGCTTCCTGTTTGCGCATATCACCAGGCCGGAGTTTCAGGTGCGCTGGCGCTGGCAGGAGAACGATCTGGCGATCTGGGATAACCGCGTAACGCAACACTACGCCAATGCGGATTACCTGCCGCAGCGAAGGATTATGCAGCGGGCGACGATTTTGGGGGATAAGCCGTTTTACCGCCCCTGATCCTGTAGTACCTGTAGGCCGGGTAAGGCGTAGCCGCCACCGGCAATTGTGCACCGTTCTTGCCGGGTGGCGCTGCGCTTACCTGGCCTACAAAAAACGGCACATTTAAAGGTGCGCCTCAATATACCGCTGATAGCGGTTCGCCTTCAGATAGCACAGATCCACCAGCACCAGCCCGTCGATACAGTTATTGAACGCCGGATCGCGACCGAAATCGATAAACTGTACGCCGCCCGGCTCACACAGCTCGGAATACTGCTTGTAGAGCGGCGGAATGCCGCAGCCCAGATTGCCGAGCAAGGATTTCAGCTTCGTCAGATCGTCCACGTAATCCACGCCGCCGAACTGCGCAAGCACGTCCGGCAGTGATGCTGGATAGGGCTGGCGCGACGCGGCCAGCGGATGGCTTGCCGGGAACCACAGACGGTAAAAGGCCACCAGCAGATCCCGCGCCGCAGGCGGTAAACCCCCAGAAATGGAGACCGGACCAAACAGATAACGGTAGTGCGGATAACGCGCCAGGTAAGCCCCAATCCCGGACCAGAGATAATCCAGTCCGCGGCGTCCCCAGTAGCGCGGCTGAATAAAGCTGCGACCCAGTTCAATGCCGTGTTCCAGCACGTCCTGCATTTTGTCGTCGTAGTGAAACAGGCTGTAGCTGTACAACCCTTCAACGCCGCGCTTTTCGACCTGCATCGCCGTCGGCATAAAGCGGTACGCCCCAACGATCTCCAGATCCTCATCATCCCACAGGATCAGGTGCAGATAATCATCGTCGTAGCTGTCGGTGTCCCGACGTTTGCCGCTCCCTTCCTCTACTGCACGAAACGCAATTTCGCGCAGGCGGCCCAGCTCGCGCAGCAGCGGCGCTTCATCCTGGCCGTTGCGCTGCCAAAGATAGATGGCCTTACCGTCGCTCGTTTTGCCCAGACATTCGGCCTGCGCCAGTTCGCGCTTCAGCGTGGCCCTGTCTTCCGGGCGGGCAATGGCGCACTGGGTTTTAAAGACGCCGGGCATTCCCTTGCCAAGACGCATCACGTGCTGACGGCACTGCTCGGCCATCTCACGCGACGAAAGGGCGGCGCTGTGCCAGTGATGCCAGGCGATCTGCTGGCCGATTTTGATCGGCAGCTGGCTGTGGCGGCGGCGGAACATTTGCTGCATCAACAGCAGCATCGACAGCGTCGGGGAGACCAGCGTGCTGGCATAAAAGAGCAGGCTGTTGTGCGCCTGAATGTGCACCGGCAGCAGCGGCACGCGCAGCTTGCTGGCGAGCTTGATAAAGCCCGGGTGCCATTTTTTATCGCGGATGCCTTTGCGCGTCGGACGTGAAACTTCTCCCGCCGGGAAGAAGATCAGCACGCCCGCATTTTGCAGGTGCTGTTCCATCTGCATCAGGGAGGATTTCGCCGTCCTGCCGCCCATATTGTCCACCGGAATAAACAGTGAACTGAGAGGCTCAAGGTGGGTCAGCATCCGGTTGGTCACGACTTTAACATCGCGTCGCACGCGGGAGACGGCGTACATCAGCGCCAGCCCGTCCAGGGTGCCTGTCGGGTGGTTGGCAATGATGACCAGCGGGCCATGTTCGGGGATTTGTTCGAGATCGCGGGCAGAAACGGTGCAGAGAATATCAAGGTGCTCCAGAACTTGCTCCACCATGTCCAGTCCTTTGAGGTGGGGGTGTGCGGCGGCAAACTGCTGGAATTCATCTTCGTAAAACAGTCTTTTTAACAGACTTTTTTGCCAGGGGGCAGGCCTCGCCTGAGGCCAAAGATCGTCGAGAACGCTATCGAGGCTAAACATGGTTACTCCTCCTGCCGTCTTGCGAAGACAGTAGAAGGAGCAGATGTCGGTTGTATTGCAGTTTGGTGAAAATTAGAGCAGAACGTAGGCCGGGTAAGGCGAAGCCGCCACCCGGCGCTAAAGGGGATTAACGCAGAATCTTCTTCTCAGCCAGATCCAGCGCGAAATAGCTGAAGATCAGATCCGCGCCCGCGCGCTTGATCGCGCCGAGGCTTTCGAGGATCACTTTTTCTTCGTCGATGGCACCCGCCTGCGCAGCGAATTTGATCATCGCGTATTCGCCGCTCACCTGGTATGCGCCCAGCGGCAGTTCGGTGCGTTCGCGAATGTCGCGCAGGATATCAAGATACGCGCCCGCCGGTTTCACCATCAGGCAGTCTGCGCCCTGCGCTTCATCGAGCAGAGATTCACGAATCGCTTCGCGGCGATTCAGCGGGTTCATCTGATAGGTTTTACGATCGCCTTTCAGCGCCGTGCCCGCGGCTTCACGGAACGGGCCGTAGAAAGAGGAGGCAAATTTAGTGGAGTAGGACATGATAGCGGTGTCGGTGAAGCCCGCGGCGTCCAGCGCCTGGCGGATCGCCTGCACCTGCCCATCCATTGCCGCAGAAGGCGCAATGAAATCCGCACCCGCCGCAGCGGCAACCACCGCCTGCTTGCCGAGGTTCAGCAGGGTTGCATCGTTGTCCACGCCGTGATCGCACAGCACACCGCAGTGGCCGTGAGACGTGTATTCGCAGAAGCAAGTATCGGACATGACAATCATCTCCGGCACACTCTCTTTACAGATACGCGACATTCGGGCCACAAGGCCGTCTTCTTTCCAGGCATCGCTGCCGGTCGCGTCAGTGTGGTGGGAGATACCGAACGTCATCACCGAACGGATCCCCGCATTCGCTATACGTTCAATCTCGCGGGCCAAATGCTTTTCAGGAATGCGCATCACGCCCGACATCGCGTCGATGGCTTTGTAGTCATCGATCTCTTCTTCAACAAAAATCGGCAACACCAGATCGTTTAAGGTCAGTGTTGTCTCTTCAAACATGGCGCGCAGTGCGGGTGACTTGCGCAGGCGACGGGGACGTGCAATTAAATCGGTCATGGTATGCCTGATGTTTGTGGAACAAAGAGGCATAGTGTACCTGAAAGCAGGAGGCGGTGTTTTACTAAAGTGGGCTTTTTGATTTTGTTCAATGCGCCACAGCTCGCCGCAATACATTTATTACCCAGGAAATTAAATTGGGCTTTCAGGGACATTGAGTTATTGGTGTTATTTCTGTATCGAAGGGAAAATATCATTATAAATGATCTATTATTTTTCATTATATTTTTGCGACCAATGTAATAATCGTTCAAGGTGCTGATTTTAAGATTTTAATTTATAATCTCTGATATAAATCGGAGTGGGGAATCTTATTTGTCTGAATGCGGACTTAATGGAATCATTCATTGAACCTTTTCGAAGTGAACCTGCATAATTCCTTCCGCAATTAAACATTGCCAAATGATTTGATGGACAAACTTGCTTACGTCCCTGAGGAGGGATGACCCAATGCAAACATGGAAAAAGAAACTGGTTGTATCTCAACTTGCATTAGCCTGCACCCTGGCTATCGCTTCTCAGGCCAATGCGAAAGATATATCAGGAACGACATATAATACTTTTGGATATGACAATACGGCGTCCACGCCGTGGTTTAATGGCTATGCTGACTGGGATTATTCAGAAGCTAAACATGATGGTGATATTTATCCGGTCGTGAATAAATCAACCGTCAACGGGGTTATTTCGTCATACTATCTGGATGATGGTGCCAATGGCCGTGCGAATGCGCTGAGTATTTCTAACAGCACCATTAACGGCATGATCACGTCAGCGTGTATGACCACGACGTGTGCAGAGGGAACGGATACTGACGGCACCCGTCATACTCAGTACGATCGTTTTAGCCTGACTGTTGATAACTCCACCATTAACGATACCTACGAGCATTACGCGTATGATGTCGTCAATGGCGAAACCACAGAAACGCATTATCTGGACACCCATGGTCTGGGTAACGCCATCACCCTGGACGTAGAATCTGATATCGTTATTCAGAACAATTCACATGTCGCAGGTATCACACTGACGCAGGGTTATCATGAACTGGATAACACGCCATACGACGGTGTTGAAGGCGTAGCTAACAACAGCAATATCTTTACCAATACGCTGGTGGTAAAAGACTCCGTGCTGACCTCTGGCGCGTACAGCGATCTGGGCACCAGCGGCTTCTATGGTCAAACGGCGAAGCCGAGCGACTACGGTGAAACCAACGCCACGGCTGCGGATGATGCGGCGCTGATCGTTGCCGCCAGCGCGTCTGATAACGCTATGCAGACCACTGCCACCTTCGATCGCTCTACCCTTACCGGCGATATCCTTTTCGCCAGCACCTTTGATAACAACTTCTACGAGAATGGAGATCCGGCAACGGATACCACCGATGACGGTGTCTATAACCCAACGACCAACGGCTGGGATGATACCGACAAGCTGGATGTCACGCTAACCAACGGCAGCAAATGGGTTGGCGCCGCACAGTCCAGTGTTGAAGCCATCGGCACGGCGCAGATGTATGGTGAAGGTTACAGCGATGTAGACTGGCACACGCTTTCTCCAAACAGCATCTGGCCCGATTCTACCTTCGATAGCAACGGTCACGTAGCGGGCGAAGAAGTTTATCAGAGCGGCCTGTTCAACGTGGCGCTGAATAACGGTTCCGAGTGGGATACCCGTAAGCTCTCCAACATCGACGCGCTGAAGGTGAATAACCAGTCTCAGGTCAATGTCGAAAACTCCGGCCTGCTGGCGGATTCCATCACCCTGACCAATGCTTCAACACTGAATATTGGCGACAGCGGGGCTGTGGCAACCGACAGTCTGTATCTGGACAGCGTTAGCCGTGCGGCACTGACTGAAGAGACCGCAGAGCTGTATGCCAACACCATTACCGTGGACAACGGTGCTGAGCTGGCGCTGGGGCTGGGTCAGGTTGATACGCACAATATGGTGCTGACTGATGGCGGTGTGCTCAACGTCGCCAGCCGCGATTATGTGCTGAACAGCGACCTGGACAACGCACGCTATATCACCAACGATCGCTATAAAGCGGGCTACGACTACGGTGTTGTCGCGCTGAACTCTGACGGCCACCTGGCGGTGAACGGTGACGTTGCCGGTAACTATAAAGTGCGCATCGACGATGCGACCGGCGCAGGCTCCGTTGCTGACTACAAAAACAAAGAGATCGTTCGCGTCTATGACAATAACGCGGATACCGCTGCCAGCTTCACTGCGGCAAACAAAGCCGATTTAGGCGCTTACACCTATCAGGCACAGCAGAAAGGCGATACCGTTGTTCTCCAGCAGGAAGAGCTGACGGACTACGCCAACATGGCGCTGAGCATCCCATCGGCTAATACCAACATCTGGAATCTGCAACAGGATACCGTGGGCACGCGTTTGACCAACAGCCGTCACGGCCTGGCGGATAACGGCGGCGCATGGGTGAGCTATTTCGGCGGCAACTTTGACGCGGATAATGGCACCGTTAGCTACGATCAGGACGTAAGCGGCATTATGGTAGGTCTGGATACTCAGATCGACGGTAATAACGCGAAGTGGATTGTCGGTGGTGCGGCTGGTTTCGCGAAGGGTGATATCAGCGATCGTACGGGTCAGGTCGATCAGGACAGCCAGACTGCGATGATTTACGCATCGGCGACGTTCATGAACGACATCTTCCTCGACAGCTCCCTGAACTACACCCGCTTCAACAATGACCTCTCTGCCACCATGAGCAACGGTCAGTATGTTGACGGTAATACCACGACTGACGCCGTTGGTTTCGGGATGAAGCTGGGCTATGACTGGAAACCAACCCTTTCTGGTTACGTCACGCCTTACGCGGCGATCTCTGGCCTGTTCCAGTCCGGTGATGACTACCAGTTAAGCAACGATATGCGTATCGATGGTCAGTCTTACGACAGTATGCGTTATGAACTCGGCGTGGATGCAGGTTATACCTTCAACTACGGTGGCGAGCAGGCGTTAACGCCTTACTTCAAACTGGCTTACGTATATGACGATGCCGACAACAATGCTGATATCAACAATGACAGCATTGATAACGGCGTGGAAGGCTCTGCGGTTCGCGTGGGACTGGGCACTCAGTTTAGCTTCACGAAAAACTTCAGTGCTTACACTGATGCGACCTATCTGGGCGGCGGCGACGTTGACCAGAACTGGGGGGCAAACCTGGGTGTGAAATACACCTGGTAAAATAAAAAGCGCGGGGGATTTTACCCCCGCTTTTTTATATGGTTTAAAAATAATAAAGAACCGACAGATACAGATGACTTGAGGTATGCATGAACGTTAATGCGAAACCACTTTCTGAATTAAGCCGGCTCATAACGTGTCTGGAAGTCGCCGGTACCCTTTTTAAGAAAGATCCACAGCAATTAATAACAACCGGTAATAATAATGATGATGAGCCATCCACCTTTGTAATACAATCCGGGCTGGTCGCCGTCCACCGTAAATCTGATGAACTTCTCGTGGGGATCGCACGTGCACCTTTTATCTACGGTATGAGCGCATGGACAAATGACAGCTATCTGGAATATACCCTGATGGCACAAACGCCCTGTACCGGATTTTATTTACCCGCCTCCCGTGCGTGTCAACTTATTCAGCAACAGCATCTCTGGCAGGATGCTTTCTGCTGGCTGTCCTGGATTACTCATATTCTCGGTAAGCGTGATACGCAGCTGGTCGGAAATAATTCCTATAGCCAGATCCGGGCGATGCTGATCAATATGGCCGAGTGGGATGACACGCTGCGATCAAAAATTGGCGTTATGAATCATATTCAGCGTAGCACACGTATTTCACGCTCGGTTGTTGCTGAAGTTTTAGCGGCGCTGCGGCAAGGGAACTATATCAATATGAGCCGGGGCAAACTGGTCAGTATCAACCGTTTGCCCACGGATTATTAAGGCGAGTTCGAGGCCGTAAGAACCTGCGCTTTATTGGCGCTCAGTTCAGCGACCAGGTTATTCACCCCATCGCTCATATTCACGAAGCGTGTGTTCGGGGAGCGGGTGACCACCACAAACGCTCCCACGTTAGATTGCGGAATCATCGCCATGTAGGTGATGAATCCGCCACCTCCACCGGTTTTTTGAATAATCCCCGGTCGACCATCTTTTGGCGCCATATAGACCCAGCCCATGCCCAGGGCATCGGCTTTACCTGGAACATCCATGCCAATGACCCGACGTAACTGAGCGCGCTGGTAGATGAGCGTCTGCATACGATCGGCCTGATTGCTGCGCGCATAAAAATCCGACGAGAGGAACTGCTGCATCCAGCGCATCATGTCCCCAGGCGTGGAATACACTCCTCCGCTGCCAATGGCGGCCAGCGTGTTGTTACAAGGGCTGGCCCCTTTTTCCGCCACCATCAGGCGCTTGCACTGATCCGGGGAGGGGGTGTAGGTGGTATCTTTCATTCCAAGCGGACGCGTGATCTGCTCTTCAAACAGCTGAGGGTAGGGCTTACCCGACGCCGTTGCTAAGGCGTCGGCCAGCAGATCAAACGCCAGGTTAGAATAGCCTGCCTGTGAGCCCGGGGCTGATTTCAGGGTTGCGGTGCTCAGGTAGTTCCAGCGCTGCTCGCGGGTGGGCCAGACAAAGACAGGGCGATGTGCAGCGCCACCGGGCTGTTCTCGCGGCAGGGCGCTGGTATGGGTCGCCAGGTTCACCAGTCTGATGGGGGTTCCCTGATATGTTGGCACGCGAGCGCCGGGCGGCGCGTATTTGCTTAACGGATCGTCGAGTTTCACCACGCCCTGATCGAGCAGTTTCACCAGCATTTCGCTGGTCATCAGCTTGGTTATCGACGCGACACGGATAACGGAATCCAGCTGCGGACGAACGTTATTTCCCGGTCGTGTTTCACCAAAGCTGCGAAACACTCGCTGATTACCGTCGATCACCACCAGCGCCATTCCTGTCGCACCGCTGCCGTAATATATGAGGTTCGCGTAGCGATCGGCAATGTCAGAGGCCAGAACCGGGGCCGTCAGAGGCTGTGCCGCCTGAGCGGTGGACAGGCTCACCGCACACAGCGCGGCGAAAGAGAGCAGACAACGTTTCAACGAAAAGCATCCATCAAGTGAATAAGGAAAGTTACGGATATTTATACTACTAATCTGCATCGGGCAATGGCCCGATTTGCATTACGATAGCGAGAAAAACGTAACCGTGGGTAAATTTAAACAATTTACTTGCAGCGTGACTCCCATTTTGTGACGTCGACCGTATGATAGACGCTACGATCGCTGTTGCGCATGAAACGCACCGAAACAATTTTTGGATACCTGAAAGCGAACTAATAATTCCACCGCAGGTCTGACTTTTTTGCCTGAACCGGTAGGCTGGCACAGGCATGGTTTCGTGTGGCGATATGTTGAACACAGCAACAGCCATAACAACAAGAAGGAAGCACAATGTTTAAGTCTTTTTTCCCAAAGCCGGGGCCCTTTTTCCTGTCGGCATTTATTTGGGCGCTGCTGGCTGTCATTTTCTGGCAGGCAGGTGGCGGCGCGTGGCTGACCCGTATTACGGGGGCGACGGGTGACATTCCCATTAGCGCAGCGCGCTTCTGGTCCATGAGCTATCTGCTTTTCTACGCTTACTACGTGCTCTGCGTAGGGCTCTTCGCCATGTTCTGGTTCGTCTATTCCCCTCACCGCTGGCAATACTGGTCGATTCTCGGCACGTCGTTAATCATCTTTGTCACCTGGTTCCTGGTGGAAGTGGGCGTAGCGGTCAACGCATGGTATGCGCCGTTCTACGATCTGATCCAGACGGCGCTGAGTTCGCCGCATAAAGTGACCATCAACCAGTTCTACCATGAGGTGGGGATCTTCCTCGGCATAGCCCTGATCGCCGTAGTGATCGGCGTAATGAATAACTTTTTCGTCAGCCACTACGTCTTCCGCTGGCGTACCGCGATGAACGAACACTATATGGCGCACTGGCAGCACCTGCGTCATATCGAAGGTGCCGCACAGCGTGTGCAGGAAGACACCATGCGTTTTGCCTCTACGCTTGAAGATATGGGCGTGAGCTTTATTAATGCCATCATGACGCTGATCGCCTTCCTGCCGGTGCTGGTGACGCTCTCGTCGCACGTTCCGGAGCTGCCGATTGTCGGCCATCTGCCATACGGCCTGGTAATTGCTGCGATTGTCTGGTCGCTGATGGGAACGGGGCTGCTGGCGGTCGTGGGGATCAAGCTGCCGGGGCTGGAGTTTAAAAACCAGCGCGTGGAAGCGGCCTACCGTAAAGAGCTGGTGTATGGCGAAGATGATGCCAACCGCGCATCACCGCCTACCGTACGTGAGCTGTTTGGCGCCGTACGTCGTAACTATTTCCGCCTCTATTTCCATTACATGTATTTCAATATTGCGCGCATTCTTTATCTTCAGGTTGATAACGTTTTCGGGTTGTTCCTGCTGTTCCCGTCCATCGTTGCGGGTACGATTACGCTCGGTCTGATGACTCAGATCACCAACGTCTTTGGTCAGGTTCGCGGTTCGTTCCAGTACCTGATTAGCTCCTGGACTACGCTGGTGGAGCTGATGTCCATCTACAAACGTTTACGCAGTTTCGAGCGTGAACTGGACGATAAAGACTTGCAGGAAGTCACCCATACATTAGGTTAAAAAGGAATTGCTATGCCATTTGCCGTACCACGCGCATTACCGCTGACGTTACTCGCCGCCTTCGTGCTGGCGGGCTGTGCCGAAAAAGGGGCCGCCCCGCTCAAAGAAGGTGAGAAACCCGTAGATGTGGCGAGCGTGGTGCGGCAAAAAATGCCCGCCAGCGTGAAGGATCGCAGTGCGTGGGCTGATGCGCTGGCAACGACCTTCAAAAGCCAGAAGATCGCGCCCACCGAGGAAAACATCTGCTCAGTGCTGGCGGTGGCGCAGCAGGAATCGATGTATCAATCCGATCCTGTGGTGCCTGGCCTGAACAAAATCGCCTGGAAGGAGATTGATCGCCGGGCCGAGTCGATGCATATCCCGGTTTTCCTGGTGCATACCGCCCTTAAAATCACCTCGCCAAACGGTAAAAGCTACAGCGAAAGACTGGATACGGTGAAAACCGAGAAACAGCTCAGCGCCATTTTCGATGATTTCATCAATATGGTGCCGATGGGGCAGAAGTTGTTTGGCTCGCTGAATCCGGTGCATACCGGCGGCCCGATGCAGGTCAGTATCGCCTTCGCGGAAAAACATACCGACGGTTATCCGTGGGAAATCGACGGTACGGTGCGTCAGGAAGTCTTCTCCCTGCGCGGGGGACTGTGGTTTGGCACGTATCATCTGCTGAACTACCCAGCCAACTACGATAAACCGCTGTATCGCTTTGCGGACTTCAACGCGGGCTGGTACGCCAGCCGAAATGCGGCCTTCCAGAATGCGGTAAGTCGCGCCACCGGTGTGAAGCTGGCCCTCGACGGCGATCTCATTGCCTACGGCAGCAGTGAGGCCGGGACCACGGAACGTGCGGTGCGTAAACTCTCGACGAAGCTGGAGATGAGCAACAGCGACATTCGTCGTCAACTGGAGAAGGGCGATAGCCTGTCGTTTGAGAAAACGGATTTGTATAAACAGGTCTTTGCGCTCGCCGAGAAGAAAAGTGGAAAGGCATTACCACGAGCCATTCAGCCGGGCATTCAGCTGGAAAGCCCGAAGATCACGCGTAACCTGACGACCGCCTGGTTCGCGAAACGCGTGGACGATCGTCGGGCTCGCTGTATGGGGCTGTAATCAGTGGCGATGGCGCCAGCGCAGGACAAGGGCGATCACACCCAAAACCATGCTGCCCGCGAGGAAGGGAATAAGTCCGAATACGGTGCTCACGCCTAAGCCGATTTCAACACGCGGGCGGCCAGTATCCTGAACCTGCATGAGATGCTCATATACGCCAGGGGCATGCACCAGCATGTTCAGGAGTTGGGTACCTGCCCAGAAACAAAACAGAACAAACAGGGCATAGGCAATATTCCCCGCCGTGGAGGTTTTTGGTTGTTTTCCGCCAAAAATCGGTTTCGACAATGTAAAGTCTGCCATAAGACCTCCCGAAAATAACACTCTGTTTATTACGCGTCGTACAGGGTGAGTGTGACAGGTCATAGCATTTGTCAATATCAGAATCGTGGGAAATTCGGCTCAGGATTTCTCCTGGATTGTCGATTTCTGCATCAAGTCACAAATTGATAACATAAGTGAAACTGCGCTGCTTTTCAGAATTTACGTATTCGCCACAGACGCCTTCTTCAAACTGTGAGAGGATAGTTTTTTTTCTGCCGGAGTTGTCATGAAGCTCACTTCCAAACTACGCCGTGACTGGCATTACTATGCCTTTGCGATCGGGCTGATCTTTATTCTCAACGGTGTTGTCGGGCTGCTGGGATTTGAAGCGAAAGGCTGGCAAACCTATGCGGTTGGGCTGGTGACCTGGGTCATTAGTTTCTGGCTGGCGGGATTCATTATCCGCCGCCGTCCCGATGAGACGACGGCGGCAGAGAAAGCCGACTAGCCGTTAGTTAACGGAACTTTTCAGGGCGCTGTCAGCGGCGTGACGCTCCAGCGCCAGTTCGATCAGGCGGGTGATCAGTTCCTGATAGCTTATCCCGCTGGCCTGCCACAGTTTCGGGTACATGCTGATATTGGTAAAGCCCGGCAGGGTGTTGATTTCGTTAATCACCACCTCGTTATCCGGCGTCAGAAACACGTCGACGCGCGCCATCCCACTGCATCCCAGCGTCTGATAGGCTTCAACGGCGATCGTACGGATCTTGTCGTTAACGTCCGGATCGAGCGCGGCGGGCACGACAACCTGGGCACCTTTGTCGTCAATATATTTGGTGTCGTAGGAATAGAAGTCACTGTTCAGCACGACTTCCCCGCAGGTACTCGCCTGAGGGAATTCGTTGCCCAGAACAGCGCACTCAATTTCACGTCCCTTAATTCCCTGTTCAACCACTACCTTATGGTCAAACTCGAAGGCCAGACGAACGGCATCGTTAAACTGCGCTTCGCTGGTGACTTTACTGACGCCAACGGACGAGCCCTGATTCGCCGGTTTCACGAACAGCGGCAGGCCGAGTTGCGCCTGGATTTGCGCAAAGCTGTGTTTATCACGGTTGGCGCGAGTGAGCGTTACGAACGGCGCAATATTCAGACCGGCGTCGCGCAGTAAACGTTTAGTGACGTCTTTATCCATGCAGGCCGCAGAGCCCAGCACATCGGAGCCGACAAACGGCAGGTTCGCCATTCGCAACATACCTTGCAGGGAGCCATCTTCGCCCAGCGTGCCGTGAACGATGGGGAATACCACGTCAATCTGTGCCAGCGCCTGCGCGTTCCCGGCATCGATAAGCTGTCCCTGTACTACGCCTGGAACCGTTGCGACGCTGATATCAGAAGGATTAAGGGCGATGTGCGCCGGATCGTCAGCATGTAGCAGATACTGGCTGGCATCGTTAACATGCCACTGGCCCTGTTTATCAATGCCCAGCAGCACCACGTCAAAACGGCTTTTATCAATCGCATCAACGATATTTTTAGCCGACTGCAATGACACCTCGTGCTCTGCCGATTTTCCCCCAAAGACAATACCTACGCGCTGCTTTGCCATCTCACTCTCTTCCAGTCTGACGAAAAGCCAATAACATACCACGATGCCCGGCGGGTTTCGCGGCCTTCTGCCATAATGTTTTAAGGGATGTTGAAGGGGGGCGCGTGAGAGGAAAAGGTCTGCTTATTCTTATCGTTATTGTCGGGATCGCCGCGGTGGGCTACCGCTGGTTGCCGCCGCATTACAACCCTTTCGTGCCGCTTACGCTTGACGATCCGCCCGGAAAAATAACCCAGTTTAAACTTCGGCGCTTAACGCCGCAGGCGTGCGAAAATCTGTTAGCCCAGGCGAATCAACGCCAGCTTATCCGTACCCAGGCTGTTGCAGACAGCGCCGGGGAGTGTCCGCTGAAAAACGTGGTGCGCGTGCGTGATTTTGGCCCCGTCAGCCTGAACGGCAGCTTTCTTGCCAGTTGCCCGCTGGCGTTAAGTTCGGCGCTGTTTGTCAGTCAGCAGGCTCGACCGCTCACTAAAACCTGGACGGGAAGCGAGCTAACGCGCATTGAACATCTGGGCAGCTTTGCCTGCCGCAATATCTATAGCCGCCCGGATGCGCGGCGCAGTGAACATGCCACGGCGGATGCGTTGGACATCAGCGCCTTCCGGCTGGCAAACGGACAGCGCGTTACCATCCTCAATGGCTGGAAAGCGGAAAAGACGCAGCCCTGGCTACAGGCGCTGCTGTCGGCAAGCTGCGGCTATTACGGCAATGGTCTGGGGCCGAACTATAATGCCGCCCATGCCAACCATTTCCATTTGGGGATGCGCGGATACGGGTTATGTCGATGAAGCATAATCTTCCACCGATAAGTGGATAAATTGTGACTTATTTCACAAATATGATGACTGGGAAGATAAAACGCCAAAGTCTGCAAGGTCGCATCTCTGGCGCTATGCCATCGCGCGTAACTTGCTAATCTGTCGGCGAATTCGCCTAAAAATGAAGACTATTTCTGTTATGGAATCCTGGAAAGTTAACCTCATTTCAGTCTGGTTCGGCTGTTTCTTCACCGGACTGGCTATCAGCCAGATATTGCCCTTCCTGCCGCTGTACGTGTCGCAGCTGGGGGTCACTTCCCATGAAGCGCTCTCCATGTGGTCCGGCCTGACGTTCAGCGTGACGTTTCTGGTCTCTGCCATAGTGTCACCGATGTGGGGAAGCCTGGCGGACCGTAAGGGGCGCAAGCTGATGCTGCTACGCGCCTCGCTGGGGATGGCGATAGCCATTTTGCTCCAGGCCTTCGCCACCAACGTCTGGCAGCTGTTTCTTCTGCGTGCGATTATGGGGCTGACCTCCGGGTACATTCCGAACGCCATGGCGCTGGTGGCCTCGCAGGTACCGCGCGAGCGGAGCGGCTGGGCGCTCAGCACGCTTTCCACGGCACAGATCAGCGGGGTGATTGGCGGCCCGCTGCTCGGCGGCTTCCTGGCTGACCATGTCGGGCTGCGTGCGGTCTTTATCATTACCGCCATCCTGCTGACGATCAGCTTCCTGGTTACCCTTTTTCTGATCAAAGAGGGCGGACGGCCGGTTGTCAGCAAATCCGAACGCCTGAGCGGAAAGGCGGTTTTCGCCTCGCTGCCTTATCCGGGCCTGATGATTAGCCTCTTTGTAACGACGATGGTTATTCAGCTCTGCAACGGCTCGGTGGGGCCGATTCTGGCGCTGTTTATCAAGTCGATGGCGCCGGACAGCAGCAATATTGCGTTTCTGAGCGGGATGATTGCCGCTGTACCCGGCGTGTCGGCGCTCATGTCCGCACCGCGTCTGGGGAAGTTGGGCGACAGGATCGGTACGGCACGTATTCTGATGGCAACGCTCATCATTGCAGTGATCCTCTTTTTTGCCATGTCGTTCGTCACCACACCGCTTCAGCTCGGTATCCTGCGCTTCCTGCTTGGCTTCGCGGATGGCGCTATGCTACCCGCTGTACAGACGCTGCTGGTGAAATATTCCAGTGACCAGGTAACCGGCCGAATTTTTGGCTACAACCAGTCCTTCATGTATTTAGGCAATGTAGCGGGCCCGCTTATTGGCGCCTCTGTCTCGGCGATGGCGGGATTCCGCTGGGTATTTGCTGCGACGGCGGTGGTGGTACTTCTGAATATTATTCAACTGGCGTTTGCCTTGCGCCGTCGCAGGCGAATCGCTGAGTCAAAGTCGGCACGATAAACGCGATAATATATTATTTATTCTTATGAACGCCGCATTTTTATATAACGAAATGCGGCGCCTTTCTTTTAGAAAAACGTTTCGCTTTCGCTTTTAAATATCTTTTTTGGCAGCGATGTCACTTTTGCATAAGATAAAGCCAATCCATGCTTTTCATTATTCAGTGAGGGTGTTAATTTCAGGGGAAATCACATAAGGAAATAGCACCATGAAAAATCTCATTGCTGAGTTGTTGGTTAAGCTTGCCCAAAAGGAAGAAGAGTCAAAAGAGCTGGTTGCCCAGGTCGAGGCGCTGGAAATCGTTGTGACGGCCCTGCTGCGACAGATGGCAAAACCGGAACAGGAGGCATTGATCGACAACGTTGAAGGCGCGCTGGAAAAAGCGCGTCCTGATTCACAGGTGCCTGCGGAAGATGCGGAGCTGCTTCAGCAATACGTAAAGAAGCTTTTAAGGCATCCTCGCAGCTAACCTGCCTGAAGTGAAATGACATGTTACTGAATTGTCATGCAGGATGCCTGGCGTCGCTCTGTTTTTATTTTTACACATTTATGCAGGGGGAATTAAATTGAGACAGGGCACATTTTTCACCGCATAATCTCCGTTATTAATTATCGCCTCCCCGGGCGAAGCCGGTTAATGACCATTGTGCCGCGACGGGACTGAAATAACAGGAGAGCCCGGCGAAAATCCGGTGCGCAGGGTGGTTTTTTTTCCGTAACGAACCAGACTTAATGTGGAACTTCACATAAAGGATGGTGCAATGAAAACAACAATACTGGTCACCCTGCTCTCTGGCCTGTGTCTGATCGCCTCGGCACACGCGGAAGAGAAAACATTAACGCCCCAGCAGCAGCGTATGACGACCTGCAATCAACAGGCGACATCGCAAAGTCTGAAAGGGGATGCTCGTAAAACGTACATGAGCGACTGCCTTAAAAATGGTGCGACCAAACCGGGTGAAAAAAGCCTGACTCCGCAGCAGCAAAAAATGCGCGAGTGCAACGCCCAGGCGACACAGCAGATGCTGAAAGGGGACGATCGCAGCAAGTTCATGAGCGCGTGCCTGAAGAAACAGGCGTAGTGCTAACGGGTGAGTCACGGCTGTGACTCACCCAAAATTTCATACTTTCCCCGCTAACCCCCTCTCTATAATTTGGGAAAATATATTCAGAATATTCCCAAAAATGATGAATGATGAGTTTTATGACATTCACGAGAACATTCGGGAAGCCTGGCACCAGCAGCTTTCTCAGGATGATTCATACCGTTCCGGTCGGCGATTTGCCCGGCGGATACGGCTGGCACGCATCGTTGGTCTGGCGGCGCTATTTATTCCGCTTGCCAGCGTTCTGGTGAGCCAGTTTCTTTCCGGCGTCTGGTGGTTGTTGCTGGTGGGCTGGGTCTTTGTCTGGCCGCATCTGGCCTGGCAGCTGGCTATTCGTTCCGCTGACCCCCACAGCAGTGAAACCGTTAATCTGAAAATCGATGCCATTATTGCCGGTGTCTGGATGGGGCTAATAGGGTTTAGTGCGCTGCCAACGGCGGCGCTGATCGTGATGATCGGCATGAATATGATGGGATCGGGGGGATGCCGGTTATTTCTGACAGGGCTCGCGCTGCTTGCTCTGTCTGCCCTGCTCACCGTGCAATCCACGGGTACTCCTGTTCTATTGACCTCTGAACCGCTGGCGTTGTGGCTGACGCTCCCCGTGCTGGTGGTCTACCCCATGCTGTTTGCCTGGCTCAGCCACCGCACGGCGATCCGGCTGGCAGAGCATAAGCGTCGGCTTGAGATCATGAGTACCCGCGACGGAATGACCGGCGTGTTCAATCGCCGTCACTGGGAAACGCTACTGCGTAACGAATTTGAGGCCTGCCGTCGCAGCCATCGACAGGCGACGATACTGCTCATTGATATCGATCACTTCAAGACGATCAACGACACCTGGGGGCATGACGTGGGGGATGAAGCGATTGTTGCCATTACGCGCCAGCTTCAGCTGACTCTGCGCTCAGGCGATTATATTGGCCGCTTTGGCGGGGATGAGTTTGCGGTGATTATGTCCGGTACGCCTGCCGACAGCGCGATTGCTGCGATGTCGCGCGTCCACGAACGGCTGGTCAACATGCCGCTACACGGGGCACCAATGGCGAGGTTATGTATCAGCGTTGGGGTTGCCGCGTGGGGCGCGCAGTTCACCCACTATCGTGAATGGCTAAAGGCGGCAGACGTGGCCCTTTATAAAGCTAAAAATGCCGGACGGGGCCGCACCGAAGTAGCCGCCTGACGTCCGGCATTGCGCATCAGGACTTACTCAGCTTCTCTGATTTTTCCATGCATTTTTCCATCGCCTCGATCACGGCGGAGCGGAACCCACGATCTTCCAGCACGCGCACGGCTTCAATGGTTGTGCCGCCCGGCGAGCACACCATATCTTTCAGTTCGCCCGGATGCTTACCCGTTTCCAGCACCATTTTGGCCGAGCCCAAGACTGCCTGCGCCGCAAATTTGTAGGCCTGCGCGCGCGGCATTCCACCCAGAACGGCGGCATCGGCCATGGCTTCGATAAACATAAAGACATACGCCGGGGCAGAGCCGCTCACGCCGACTACCGGGTGGATCATCGGTTCAGCAATCACTTCCGCTTCGCCGAAGCAGCGGAAAATATTCAGTACATCCGCCACGTCTTCAGAGGTGACCAGCGCGTTCGGGGTAACGGAGGTCATACCGGCATTCACCAGCGATGGGGTGTTTGGCATGGCGCGGACAATCTTACGGTCGTGGCCCAGCGCGCGGGCGAGCTGATCGAGAGTCACGCCTGCGGCAATCGACACCACCAGGGTCTCTTTGTTCAGGCTGGAGGTGATCTCGCTCAGGACTTTAATCATTATATTCGGCTTAACGGCGCCAAAGACAATATCCGCCACCTGAGCCACTTCCTGAGCGCTTTCGGCGGCGTTGACACCATACTCATCACGCAGCGCCGCGACTTTATCCGGGGATGGGGTATAGACCCAAATCTGCCCCGGCAGCACCTGCCCGCTGGCAATCAGTCCGCCGAGGATAGCTTTACCCATGTTTCCGCAGCCGATAAACCCGATTTTCTTTTCCATCACGTCTCTCCGTTATTATGCGTTGTTATCTCTCACAGATAGCTTAACAACGAAATGCAGGCGACAATAGCCGCCAGAAACATAATGGGGAGACACTATGGCGATTTGGGTTGATGCGGACGCGTGTCCGAATGTGATTAAAGAGATTTTATTTCGTGCTGCCGAACGCGTGCAGATGCCGATGACGCTGGTGGCGAATCAGAACATCCGCGTGCCGCCCTCCAGATACATCCGTTCTCTGCGCGTTCCGGCCGGGTTCGACGTGGCGGATAACGAGATAGTACGCCTGTGTGACGCAGGGGATTTGGTGATCACCGCAGATATCCCGCTGGCTGCCGATGTACTGGCGAAAGGGGCGGCGGCGCTGAATCCGCGCGGCGAACGCTATTCACCGTCAACAATCCGGGAGAAACTCACCATGCGTGATTTTATGGATACGCTTCGTTCCAGCGGGGTGCAAACTGGTGGACCGGACAGCCTGTCGCAGCGCGATCGCCAGCAGTTTGCCGCCGAGCTGGATAAATGGCTGCTGGAAGTGAAGCGCCGTCCGGCGTAGCCCTCCTTTAGGCTGTTTTGTGGTACAGTGTGACTTCCACAGGCTTGTCATTCCGTACCGCTTTGCAGTAAAGTTAGCGCAACATCTTCTGCAATCATTTCTTTACAGCCTTCAGTTATCCGGCAGCAAGGGGAACACCTGGTTATGCACCCACCCATCTTTTTAGTTGGCCCTCGCGGCTGTGGGAAAACCACCGTTGGTCATGCGCTGGCGCGACTGTGCCAGAGTCAGTTTGTTGATACTGACCACTGGCTCCAGGAGAATGCCGGTCAGACTATTGCCGATATCGTGGAGAATGAGGGTTGGGAGAGCTTTCGTGCGCGCGAAACGGCCACGCTGGAAGCGGTAACCGTACCGTCAACCGTAATAGCGACCGGTGGCGGCATTATTCTGGCACCGTATAATCGCCAGTTTATGCGTGAAAAGGGAGTCGTGATCTACCTCTGTGCCCCGGTCTCGACGCTGGTTGGGCGGCTGGAGGCGTTTCCGGAAGAGGGGCAGCGTCCGGCGCTGACGGCGAAACCGCTGAGTGAGGAAGTCAGCGACGTGCTCGCCGAACGTGATGCACTGTACCGCGAAGCGGCACACCACGTTGTGGATGCATCGGCGTCACCCGAGAAAGTTGCGATTCAGATTATTACCGTCCTGCGTTTGGCTTGCGCCAGCTAACAGCCGTCTATACTCATAGCTCAGACATAAAAAAAGGATGAGCTATGCCAACCAGACCTCCCTATCCACGTGAAGCCCGCATCGTTACCATCGAGAAAGGTAATGGCGATCAGACCGTAACCTGGTACCAGCTGCGTGCCGATCACCCCAAACCCGATTCGCTGATCAGCGAACATGAAACTGAACAGGAAGCGCTGGATGCGAAACGGCGCTATGAGGATCCTGAGAAGTCCTGACAGAAATCCGAATTCGTTACAACCGTGCCTGAATCACACTTTTACCTTATCGCCGATGTTAAGTAGCAGTTAATATTTAGTTATTACAGGTGGATTCGGAAAGGCCAGTCGATCTTTACACTACGGTGTAGAGATCCCCTGCTACGCTTGGTGCTGTTTTGTTGAATAAATGAACTGTACAGCGTAGTGAGCCTGTACCTGTGTGGCAGTTGTGGTAGTAACGGAAGGCGATCAAAATGAAGGCGACGTTGGCGATCCTCACGATTGGTGTGGTCCCTGTAAGCGAAGTATTACCGCTCTTAACGGAGCATGTCTCTGAACAACAGATTACGCATCTCAGTCTGTTAGGGAAGCTGAGTCGGGAAGAGGTCATGGAAGACTACGCAGTCGGGGAGGGGGAAGATCCCCTGGCAACGTTACTCAGTGACGGCAAACTGGCGCATGTATCGCGCCAGAAAATTGAGCGTGCGCTACAGGGCGTGATAGAAGTTCTTGATAATCAGGACTATGACGTCATCCTGCTGATGAGCACGGCACCCGTCAAAGGACTCAGTGCGCGTAATGCCATTCTGCTCGAACCGATGCGGATCATTCCGCCACTGGTGGCGTCAATTGTTGATGGCCATCAGGTTGGGGTCATCGTCCCCGTTGAGGAACTGCTGGATAACCAGACGGTGAAGTGGGCCGCGCTGGAGCGCACTCCCTTATACGCACTGGCAAACCCGTTCTGGGACAGCGAAGCGAAGCTGATTGCGGCCGGGCAGGAGTTGATCGAAAGAGGGGCGGATGTCCTGATGCTTGACTGCCTGGGCTTCCATCAGCGGCATCGTGATTTACTGCAAAAGGCGCTGGATGTTCCGGTGCTGCTCTCTAACGTCCTGATGGCGCGTCTGGCGGCAGAATTACTGGTGTAATGATTTTGCGTGACAGGTCATGAGCATGGCCCCTATAGTGGATTTTTCTCTATAAATATAAGGGCCAGTTCATGCTTCAAAGTAACGAATACTTTTCCGGTAAAGTGAAATCCATTGGTTTTACCAGCAGCAGCACTGGCCGCGCCAGTGTGGGCGTAATGGCGGAAGGGGAATATACCTTTGGCACCGCAGAAGCGGAAGAGATGACGGTGGTCAGCGGCGCGCTGAACGTCTTGCTGCCGGGTGAAACGGAGTGGAGAGTGTATAGTGCGGGGCAGGTATTTAACGTGCCAGGCCACAGCGAATTCCATTTACAGGTTGCAGAGCCAACCTCTTATCTGTGCCGTTATCTTAAGTGATTTTTTCTCCTCTCCCCTATGGGGAGAGGAGGATGGGTAATTATCTCTGCGCTTCGCCGCCGAGACCTTCCACCAGATTCTGGATCAACGCCGCCAGTTCTCCGGTCATCAGGATAAAGTCTGCGTCAAAGCGCTGAGCATAATCCTCGCGGTCAATGTCTTCGTTCTGATCGCGCAGTTCATCGCAGAATTTAAGGCGCTTCACGGAGCCGTCATCACACATCACAAACTGAATGCGCTGCTGCCAGTCCAGTGCCAGTTTGGTCACCACTTTGCCCGCTTCAATGTGCACGGCAATTTCGTCGCTCACCAAATCCTGTTTCTTCGCGCGGATCACGCCGCCATCTTCCAGCAGTGCTTTAAGCTCTGCTTCATCAAGGATCTGGAAGCCCTGAGCGGCAGTCCCACTGCGCACCCACTCGGTCAGGGTCAACTCAATTGGCGTTTCCAGCGCCAGCGGTACCACCGGTAATGATCCAAGGCTCTTACGCAGCAGCGCCAGCGTATCTTCCGCTTTTTTAGCGCTGGCGCAATCCACCATGATCAGCCCGTTAACGGTGTCGATCCACATCATGGTCTGACTGAAGCGGCTAAAGGCGCGCGGCAGCAGCGAGTGCAGCACTTCATCTTTCAGCGAATCTTTTTCGGTTTTTTTTAGCTTACGGCCCTGTTCAGCTTCCAGCTTGAAGATCTTCGCTTCGAGCGCCTGCTTAACCACGGGCGTCGGCAGGATCTTCTCTTCTTTACGGGCGCATACGATGATTTGCCCCGTGCTGCTGGCGTGGGTCAGCGCATCGCTTTGAGAACCCATTGGCGGAACCCAGCCGGTTTTTGCCATATCCTGGCTACCGCAAGGGGTAAAGGAGTAAGCGGCTAACTGTTTTTCCATCTCTTCTGCACGCAGCGAAACGTCGCGGCTGAGACGGTAAACCATCAAATTTTTGAACCACAGCATGATAATTTCCACGGCCTTGTCGTTAAATCAGCGGGCATGATAACGAATTGTCGCATCGCTTGCATTGCTAATCGGGAAGCGGGCTTCTACTCTGTTGATAATCAAAATAATGAGGAGTGTCTTGTGCGTATTGGGATCGATTTGGGCGGCACCAAAACAGAAGTCATTGCACTGAGCGAGCAGGGGGAACAGCTGTTCCGCCACCGCCTGCCTACGCCGCGCGATGATTATCACCAGACCCTTGAGACAATTGCCCGCCTGGTCGCTATGGCAGAGCAGGCAACGGGCGAGACGGGGACGGTCGGGATGGGGATCCCCGGCTCCATTTCGCCGTATACCGGCGTGGTAAAAAACGCTAACTCCACCTGGCTCAACGGTCAGCCGTTTGATAAAGACCTAAGCCAGCGTCTGAACCGGGAAGTGCGTCTGGCAAATGACGCTAACTGCCTGGCGGTGTCCGAGGCCGTCGATGGCGCAGCGGCTGGCGCGCAGACCGTTTTTGCGGTAATCATCGGCACCGGCTGCGGGGCAGGCGTGGCCTTCGGCGGACGCTCGCATATTGGCGGCAACGGCACCGCGGGCGAGTGGGGGCATAACCCGTTACCGTGGATGGACGAAGATGAACTCAAATACCGCGCTGAAGTGCCGTGCTACTGTGGCAAGCAGGGCTGTATTGAGACCTTTATTTCCGGCACGGGGTTTGCCACCGATTATCATCGTCTGAGCGGCCAGCCGCTCAAGGGCAACGAGATTATGCGACTGGTTGAGGAGCAGGATCCGGTGGCTGAACTGGCGCTCAGCCGCTACGAAATGCGGCTGGCGAAATCACTGGCGCATGCGATCAATATTCTCGATCCCGACGTCATTGTGCTGGGCGGCGGCATGAGCAACGTCGACCGGCTGTACGCGACGATGCCCACGCTGGTGAAACAGTGGGTATTTGGCGGCGAGTGCGAAACGCCGATCCGCAAAGCCGTCCACGGCGATTCCAGCGGCGTGCGCGGCGCGGCGTGGTTGTGGCCGGAATAAACGCAAAACAGCAACGCAAGTTGCTGTTTTTGTTGTTTTTACCCTCTCCCCGTGGGAGAGGGCCAGGGTGAGGGCACCAGACCGCACAATCCCCCCCTTTACTGAACCGCAAACTCCCTGTCCAGCCTGCTATATCCCAGCCCGTTGATCTTCTTGACTTTGATCTGCACCGGGATTCGTTCTTTCATTGCCTCTACGTGGCTGATCACGCCGATGGTTTTCCCCGTAGCGTTCAGCGCGTCGAGCGCATCCAGCGCGGTGTCCAGCGTTTCGCTGTCGAGCGTCCCGAACCCTTCATCCAGGAACAGCGAGTCAATGCGCGTTTTGTGACTGACCAGATCGGAAAGCGCTAAGGCCAGCGCCAGACTGACCAGGAAACTCTCCCCGCCGGAAAGCGTACGCGTATCGCGTACCGCATCGGCCTGCCAGGTGTCGACCACTTCCAGCTCCAGCGCGTCGCTGGCTTTACGCTGAAGCAGATAGCGACCATGCAGACGATTGAGCTGCTGGTTGGCAAGCCACACCAGGTTATCAAGCGTCAGCCCCTGGGCGAACTTGCGGAATTTATCGCCTGTGCTGGAGCCTATCAGCGCATTCAGATAGCCCCAGTCGTCCGCCTGACGCGCCGCCTCCTCAATCTGCTGCATAAGCGCCTGCTGATGCAGACGGTTATCGGCGTCCTGTTTGAGCTGCTGGCGGATTTCCCCCTGATGCGTGGTGTTGTCCCGAAGCTGTTGCGCCAGCTGATGTAACCGTGCCTGAAGCGTTGCGGCATCGGTTTCCAGCCCGTCCGGGCGCTGCGCCTGATGCGCCTCAAGCTGCTGGCTTGCCTGCACGGATAGCGCAGTGGCCTGCTGAAGCTGGTTCTCCAGCGTCTGCTTTTGCTGTTCAAGCTGGCGGATCGACGCTTCATCCAGCAGGGCTGAGAGAAATGCCGCCCGATCGGCAAAGCAGCTCGCGGTTAGCGCGGCGCTGAACTGAGCCTGGGATTGCTGGAGCCGTTCACGCTCAAGGGCCTCCTGCTGCTGTAGGGTGTTGAGCTGGCTTTGCAGCGATACGCATTCGTCGTGGATCCCGCGCCAGTTCTCAGGAACGCTCGCGTCCACTTCTGCGTCATCGGACGCTGGCAGTGTATCCAGAACGGGCATCAGGGCGTTAATCCGTTCCTGAATCGTTATGTGCTGGGCCTGTTTTTCCTGCCACAGGGTATATTCGCTTTCGCGCGCGCTCAGCCAGGCGCTTTCAGCGCCTTCTTCGGGTACGTTAAGCGACAGTGATTCTAGCGAGGCTGCCAGTGCCTGACGCGTCGCCGTCAGCTGTTGCTGGTACTGGCGCGCCTGACCTTCCTGTTCACTGAGCTGATTTTGCAGCGTCAGACGCTGGCTGAAATGATAAAGCTGGCGTTCGTACTGCTCCTGTTCGCGCATCCAGGGGGCGATATCATCCTGAATATTCAATGCTATGTTCAGGGACGTGCAGACCTCCTGCCACTCTTTAGTGAGCGCTTGCTCTTCCTGAGTAAGGGCCTGGGCTTCGTCTGCCTCGCGCTGGATCTGCTGGGTCAGCGCATTCACCTGCCCGAGCACCAGCAATCCTTCCTCTTTTAGCGCGGCCACCTCTTTTTCCAGCGCGTCGCGGCGGCGCTGATTGTCAGTCAGTTCAAGCGCCTGATACTGCACAACTGCCGGGTGTTCGCTTGATCCGCAGAGTGGACAAGGAACACCCGCTTCGAGCTGAGCACGATAGTTCTCAAGATCTTTGATTGTCGCTTCACGCTCACAGAGCGCTTTCAGGTCGGCGAAGTGCTGATTTTTCTCTTTATACTGCTGGCGCCGCAGGGTCAGCGTATTATGGAGCTTGGCCAGCTCAGCCTGCGCTTTCTGCACGCTTTGCGCATGCTGGCGCAGCCGTTTTTGCAGCGGCTGGTAGCGAGCGTGAAGCGCGGTCAGGCGCTGGCGGAGCGCCCGCGATTGGGCCAGTTGCTCCATTGCCCTCGCGAGATCCTCCGCCGTCAGCGTCAACGTACTTTCAGGCATCTCAGCCAGCTTCTGACGAAGCTCAGCCATGCGCGCTGACTGGGCAACAAGCTGATTTTTATCGCGACTCAGCTGCGTAAAATGCGCCCGCCAGCCGGCAATTTCCTGCCCCCACTGACGGAAACGATCGTGTTCGGTCAGCCACTGCGTCAGTAACGTGTGCTCTGTCTGCAACTGTTCACGGTTGCGCAGCGCACCGTTGCGAATACGCGAGCGCTGCGCCGCTCTGTCGAGTAAGCGAGTATTTACTTCAACAATTCGCTCTGTTGTCTGCGCCAGGCGGGTGGTCTGTTCCTGCTGATGCTCCCATAGCGAACGTAGCTGGGCGGCGGGCTGCGCCAGCTGGAGTTTCGCCAGTTGGGGCGCGGCGTCCGTCAGTGCCTGTTGCGCCTGCTGCTGCGAAGCGGCTGTGCGCTGCTGCTCACGTATCAGCTCGTCGTTACGCGTAAGCCACTGAAAATCTTTCTGTTGGCTCTGCTGCTGTGCCAGCAGGGTTTTCTCTTCGTCAGTAAGTGCCTGCAAACTTTGCTGCAAGTGCTGCTGCTGTTCCTCGGTCAGCAGCACAACGCCTGCGGCCTGCGCTTCGCACATTTCCAGCGCGTTGCGTGCCGCTTTGTGATTTTCAAAAACCATGGCGGAAATGTGACCGTAAATTTCCGTCCCGGTCAGTTCTTCCAGCAGTTCTGCGCGATCGCCCGGTTTAGCATTCAGGAAGGCGGCAAACTGCCCCTGAGAGAGCAACATCGAGCGGGTAAAGCGGCTGTAGTCCAGCCCGGTCAGCGCGGCGGTTTGGTCCAGCTTATCCGTGACTTTGTCGGCCAGAATTTTGCCGTCTTCGCAGCGGGCCAGCTCGACGCGCGGCGCCTGTAAGTTCCCGTCCGGCTGGTTGCGGGCGCGGTTCTGGCTCCAGAAAGCGCGATAAGCAACGCCTTTGACCTCAAATTCTACTTCTGCCAGACACTCTGCGGTATCGCGTGTCATCAGGTCGTTTTGCGCCTGGGAGACCTTATTCAGACGCGGCGTTTCGTGGTACAGCGCCAGGCAGATGGCATCCAGCAGCGTGGTTTTCCCCGCGCCGGTGGCGCCGGTGATGGCAAACAGCCCGTTGCTGGCGAACGGCTCCGCGGTGAAATCAATTTTCCACTCGCCTTTAAGCGAGTTCAGGTTTTTCAGACGCAGGCTCAGAATTTTCATGCGTTTCCTTCCTCGTCATTGAGGGCGTGCAGTGTCTGAGTAAACAGCTCGTTCAGCCTGACGCGTCTGGCGTCGTCCATCTCTTCAAGCGCCAGCCGCCGCTCGAATACCTCTTCTGCCCGAAGTTCACTTAGCGTTTCACGTTGGGCGCTCAGTAGAATTTTCTCGCGCTGTTCGCGGCTGCGACGTACCAGCAGCACGTCTACCGGCAAATCTTCGGTCAGAGCCTGTATTTTTCGTTGCATATCATGCAGGTAGTCATCAGTGGTGATTTCAATATCCAGCCAGACCGGTGGATCACGCTCTGCGCCGCGCCATTGTTCAAGCTGTTCCGTAATCGCGGCAAGATCGCCTTTAAGCACCGCCAGCGGCTGGGTGATCGGCACCTCCAGCGTCTCGACGGCGCTGAGTTTACCGTCGGCGAAGCTCACCAGATTCACGGACTTGGCTTTGCCGGTTTCATCGAAACTGAGCGAAATGGGGGAGCCACAGTAGCGGATATGCTCGCAGCCGCCGATGACCTGCGCCCGGTGTATGTGCCCGAGTGCAATGTAGTCGGCGGGCGGGAAATTCTGCGCCGGAAACGCGTCCAGCGTACCGATATAGATTTCGCGCACCGCGTCACTCTTACTGGCCCCGACGGTTGTGAGATGCCCGGTGGCAACGATCGGAACGGCCTGTTCGCCGCGCAGGGCGCAGGCTTCCGTGTACTGCTGGTGATAATAGCGGGTGATGGCCTGCAACAGATGCTGCTGTTTTTCGCTGCCGGACAGACCGGCCTGGCTTTGCACGATATCCCGCGGGCGTAAAAACGGGATTGGACACAGCACCGCGCCCGGCGTGCCGTCGCGTTTTTTCAGGATCTGCGGCGCGTGTCCGGCGCTGGCCACCACGGTGGTATTGAGGAACGCCAGAATATCGCGGGATTCATTCAGCGTTGCCACGGAGTCATGGTTTCCGGCAACAATGACCAGGTGACATCCGGTTTGCTGGAGGTTGACCACAAAACGGTTGTACAGCTCACGCGCATAGCTCGGCGGCGATCCGGTATCGAAAATGTCGCCCGCCACAATAATCGCATCCACCTCGTGAGACTCAGCCGTTTCCAGCAGCCAGTTCAGGAAAGCGTCATGTTCAGCGGCGCGGCTTTTGCTGTAAAAATTTTGACCCAGGTGCCAGTCTGAGGTGTGAAGTATGCGCATAAGAGATCCGTGGCATTAATAATAAAGCAGGATTATAAACTTTCGGGAAACGGAAAATAACCGCTGTAATAAAACACCAGTTTGCCATTTATAGTGGTAATGTTTTTCATAAATCTGTCATAAATCTGACGCATAATGACGCCGCATTACAGACTTGTAACTTAAATACGATAAGACAGGGCAAAGTATGGCGAGACGTATTCTGGTCGTAGAAGATGAAGCTCCGATCCGTGAAATGGTGTGCTTCGTGCTTGAACAAAATGGCTTCCAGCCGGTTGAAGCGGAAGATTATGACAGCGCGGTGAACCAGCTGAATGAACCCTGGCCCGATCTGATCCTGCTGGACTGGATGCTGCCCGGCGGTTCCGGATTACAGTTTATCAAGCATATCAAACGCGAGGCGATGACCCGCGAAATTCCGGTGGTGATGCTCACGGCGCGCGGTGAGGAAGAGGATCGCGTGCGCGGTCTGGAAACCGGCGCGGACGATTACATCACCAAACCTTTCTCCCCGAAGGAGCTGGTTGCCCGCATTAAGGCCGTGATGCGCCGTATTTCGCCGATGGCGGTGGAGGAGGTGATTGAGATGCAGGGCCTGAGCCTTGACCCGACCTCGCACCGCGTCATGACCGGCGAAAATCCTCTCGACATGGGGCCGACCGAATTTAAGCTCCTGCACTTCTTTATGACTCACCCGGAGCGCGTCTACAGCCGCGAACAATTGCTGAATAACGTCTGGGGAACTAACGTCTATGTCGAAGACCGAACGGTTGACGTCCATATTCGCCGCCTGCGTAAAGCACTGGAACTGAGCGGCCACGATCGCATGGTGCAGACGGTCCGCGGCACGGGTTATCGTTTCTCGACCCGTTTCTGAACAATGACAGGAGTGTGACGCGTGCTGGAACGTCTGTCATGGAAAAGGCTCGTCTTTGAACTGATCTTATGCTGTATTCCGGCCCTCATTCTGGGGGCTATTTTTGGCTATTTGCCGTGGTTTTTACTGGTGGCCGTGACGGGATTACTCGTCTGGCATTTCTGGAATTTACTACGTCTTTCCTGGTGGCTATGGGTCGACAGAAGTATGACCCCCCCGCCGGGAAGCGGGAGCTGGGAACCGCTCCTCTACGGCCTGCACCAGATGCAGATGCGTAATAAAAAGCGCCGTCGTGAGCTGGGAAGCCTGATCAAACGCTTTCGCAGCGGCGCGGAGTCGCTACCGGATGCGGTGATCCTGACGACAGAAGAAGGGACAATCTTCTGGTGTAATGGCCTCGCACAACAGCTGCTGGGCCTGCGCTGGCCGGATGATAACGGCCAAAATATCCTTAACCTTCTGCGTTATCCCGAGTTCACGCTGTACCTGAAAAAACGGGATTTTTCCCGGCCGCACAATCTGAAGCTTAATAACGGTCGCCATCTTGAAATCCGCGTAATGCCCTACAGCGATCGGCAGTGGCTGATGGTGGCGCGTGACGTTACCCAGATGCACCAGCTTGAGGGCGCTCGCCGCAACTTCTTTGCTAACGTTAGCCACGAGCTGCGTACGCCATTAACGGTGCTTCAGGGCTACCTGGAGATGATGCAGGAGCAAACGCTTGAGGGGGCGCCGCGTGAGAAAGCGCTGCATACCATGCGGGAGCAGACGTTCCGCATGGAAGGGCTGGTCAAACAGCTGCTGACGCTTTCAAAGATTGAGGCGGCCCCGTCGCTGGCGCTAAGTGACATCATTGATGTGCCGATGATGTTGCGGGTGGTGGAGCGCGAAGCCCAAACGCTGAGTCAAAATCAGCACACGCTGGCTTTTGACGTTGATAACTCGCTGAAAGTGTTGGGCAGTGAAGATGAGTTGCGGAGCGCTATTTCAAACCTGGTTTATAACGCCGTGAATCATACCCCCAAAGGGACACATATCACGGTGCGCTGGCAGCATACCCCGGCGGGGGCTGAGTTTAGCGTCGAAGATAACGGGCCGGGGATTGGGCCAGAACACCTTCCGCGTCTCACCGAACGGTTCTACCGGGTGGATAAAGCGCGCTCGCGGCAGACCGGGGGGAGCGGACTGGGGCTGGCCATCGTCAAGCATGCCGTCAGCCACCACGAAAGCCGGCTCAATATCGAAAGTACCCTCGGTAAGGGCACGCGCTTTAGTTTCGTCATCCCGGAACGATTAATTGCCAAAAAGCGCGCCTGACGGCGAGTGTGTCAGGCTACCTTTCCACGGGCCAGCGATTGCTGGCCCGTTTACTTTGCAGTCAAGCGAAACGCGAATGAATATTATACGGTTGGTGCTTTTTTGTTCGCATGATTAGCCATGAGTTTTTCTTATACATGGCATATTATGTTGGTCTGCATTTTCATGCTGGCATATTGTTCTGGTTTTACGATCCCTCCTTGCCTTTAAACGTTATAAGCGTTTAAATTGCCCCCCATATACTGTCAGACCGACTGTATTTGCGTGGTAAATCGAAAAACTATTCTTCGCCACGCCAGGACGGGAGCATATCCCGCTGAAATTGAGCAAATTTTCCGCTGTATCGTCCCGTCAGGGATGGCGAAAATCTCAACGTTTTCAACACCACATCCACAGGCAGTAAGGTTTTATGACCCATCACTTGAAATCGCGTGACATCATCGCGCTGGGCTTTATGACATTTGCGCTGTTCGTTGGCGCAGGCAACATCATTTTCCCTCCAATGGTTGGCTTACAGGCGGGTGAACACGTCTGGACAGCTGCGTTTGGCTTCCTGCTTACTGCCGTGGGCCTGCCGGTACTGACCGTTATCGCGCTGGCGAAAGTCGGTGGCGGTGTGGACAGCCTCAGCACCCCGATTGGCAAAGTGGCTGGCGTTCTGCTGGCAACCGTCTGCTATTTGGCCGTTGGCCCGTTGTTCGCGACCCCGCGTACGGCGACCGTCTCCTTTGAAGTGGGTATCGCCCCGCTGACCGGTGACGGCGCGATGCCGCTGTTTATTTACAGCCTCATTTACTTCGCCATCGTGATTCTGGTTTCTCTCTATCCCGGCAAACTGCTGGATACCGTGGGTAACTTCCTGGCACCGCTGAAAATTGTGGCGCTGATCGTGCTGGCGGTTGCGGCGATCGTCTGGCCTGCGGGGCCAATCAGCTCCGCGATGGACGCTTACCAGAATGCGGCGTTCTCAAACGGTTTCGTGAACGGCTATCTGACGATGGATACGCTCGGTGCGATGGTGTTTGGTATCGTTATCGTTAACGCCGCGCGTTCACGCGGCGTGACCGAAGCGCGTCTGCTGACCCGCTATACCATCTGGGCTGGTCTGATGGCCGGTGTCGGCCTGACGCTGCTGTATCTGGCGCTGTTCCGTCTGGGGTCAGATAGCGCAACGCTGGTCGATCAGAGCGCAAACGGCGCGGCGATCCTGCATGCCTACGTGCAGCACACCTTTGGTGGGGCAGGCAGCATGCTGCTGGCGGCGCTGATTTTCCTGGCTTGTCTGGTGACGGCGGTGGGTCTGACCTGCGCCTGCGCGGAGTTCTTCGCCCAATATCTGCCGCTCTCTTACCGCACGCTGGTGTTTATCCTCGGCATCTTCTCCATGGCGGTGTCAAACCTCGGTCTGAGCCACCTGATCCAGGTGTCAATTCCGGTGCTGACGGCGATCTATCCGCCATGTATCGTGCTGGTGGTGCTGAGCTTCACCCGCCCGTGGTGGCATAACTCGACGCGAATTATTGCGCCAGCCATGTTTATCAGCCTGATTTTTGGTATCCTTGACGGGATCAAAGCATCGGCATTTGCAGAAATTCTGCCAGCCTGGACACAGCGTCTGCCGCTGTCCGAGCAGGGCCTGGCCTGGCTGATGCCTTCCGTTGTAGCGCTGGTTCTGGCAATTATCTGGGACCGTGCGGCCGGGCGCCAGGTGGCATCCAACGCCCATTAATCAACGGCAACAAATTGTTTAACCACGGGGCTTAAGGCCCCGTGGTTTTTTGTTTTTTTCGTGTTGAATGGCAAGATTTTAATGGAAAGCACTAACAAACTTAAACGTGGATTGAGCACCCGCCACATCCGCTTTATGGCGCTGGGCTCGGCTATCGGTACCGGGCTTTTTTATGGCTCGGCAGATGCCATCAAAATGGCCGGTCCAAGCGTTCTGCTGGCCTACATCATCGGCGGCGCTGCGGCCTATATCATCATGCGTGCGCTGGGGGAGATGTCGGTGCACAACCCGTCTGCCAGCTCGTTTTCACGTTATGCGCAAGAAAACTTAGGCCCGCTGGCAGGGTTTATCACCGGCTGGACCTACTGCTTCGAAATTCTGATTGTCGCCATTGCCGATGTGACGGCGTTTGGTATCTATATGGGTGTCTGGTTCCCCGCGGTGCCGCACTGGATCTGGGTGCTGAGCGTGGTGCTGATCATTTGTGCCGTTAACCTGATGAGCGTAAAAGTGTTTGGCGAGCTGGAGTTCTGGTTCTCCTTCTTCAAGGTCGCGACCATTATCATCATGATCCTTGCCGGTTTCGGCATTATCATCTGGGGTATCGGCAACGGCGGTCAGCCAACCGGCATTCATAACCTCTGGAGTAACGGCGGATTCTTCAGCAACGGCTGGCTCGGGATGGTCATGTCGCTCCAGATGGTCATGTTCGCTTACGGTGGTATTGAGATTATCGGCATCACCGCCGGGGAAGCGAAGGATCCGGAGAAATCTATTCCGCGCGCCATCAACTCGGTGCCGATGCGTATTCTGGTGTTCTATGTGGGCACGCTGTTTGTGATTATGTCCATCTATCCGTGGAACCAGGTAGGCACCAATGGTAGCCCGTTTGTGCTGACCTTCCAGCATATGGGCATTGCGTTTGCTGCCAGCATTCTCAACTTTGTGGTGCTGACCGCCTCGCTGTCGGCCATCAACAGTGACGTGTTCGGCGTGGGCCGCATGCTGCACGGCATGGCGGAGCAGGGCAGTGCACCGAAGGTGTTTGCCAAAACGTCGCGTCGCGGCACCCCGTGGGTGACGGTCGTGGTCATGACCGTTGCACTGCTGTTCTCGGTTTACCTGAACTACATCATGCCGGAGAACGTCTTCCTGGTGATTGCGTCGCTGGCGACCTTCGCCACCGTGTGGGTCTGGATCATGATCCTGCTGTCGCAGATTGCCTTCCGTCGCCGCCTGTCGCCAGAAGAGGCCAAAGCGCTGAAGTTTAAAGTGCCGGGCGGCGTGCCAACGACCATTGTCGGCCTCATCTTCCTGGTCTTCATCATTGGCCTGATTGGTTATCACCCGGATACCCGTATCTCGCTGTACGTGGGCTTCGCGTGGATCGTTCTGCTGCTGGTGGGCTGGGTTTTCAAACGCCGCCGCGACCGTCAGCTGGCGGAAGCACAGTAACATTCTTTTCCCCCTCTCCCCGTGGGCTGAGGGTTCCCCGCAAAACAACGCCTGCACAGACGGCCCCCTCTCCCTTCAGGGAGAGGGCTGGGGTGAGGGGGAACACACGGCTCTGGCGGTCATTCCGTTCACGTTATGTTCCTTGCTACTCTGTAGCGAAATGAGCGGTGAACGTGCCAGGGTGGCTCAGTTGCCACCACTCTGGCGACCCGGGCTCCCGGCGGAAAATCGCCGCTTCGCGGTGCCCTCAGTTATTCTGAAGGGAACGTTATTGCTTCTGCTCTCACATTGCTGGGGCTATCTCTCCCCGTAGGAAAGGGTGAGGGCATCAGGCCGCAGTGATGCCTCCTCCCCCGTCCTCCTCCCCCAATAAATCCCGTCATGGTGAGCTATCCTTAACCACCCTGTGGCAAGGTGACGTCAATTTCATCAAAGGGGATTCGTGATGTTAAACGCCTGGCACCTTCCGGTTGCCCCATTTGTTAAGCAAAACAAAGACAACCTTGTGATTACGCTTTGGCTGGCAGGAGACAATCAGCCTGAACGTGTGACCCTGCGCGCCGAAGTGGATAACGAAGAAACGTCGCTGAAAATGCATAAAGCGCGTAGCCAGCCGCAGCCGGGCGTCACGGCGTGGCGGGCGAATATCAACCTGTGCAGCGGACAGCCGCGACGTCGCTACAGCTTCAAACTGTTGTGGAACAACCGTCAACTGTGGTTTACCCCGCAGGGCTTCAGCCGTTTTCCTCCGGCCCGGCTGGAACAGTTTGCCGTGGATCACCCGGATAACGGCCCGCAGTGGGTTAACGATCAGGTCTTTTACCAGATTTTCCCGGACCGCTTTGCGCGCAGTGAAAAGCGTACTGCCGATCAGGACAAGGTTTATTACCATCATGCGGTCGGTCACGACATCATTCAAAAAAAATGGGACGAGCCGCTGACCGCCCAGGCGGGGGGATCGACCTTTTACGGCGGCGATCTCGACGGTATCAGCGAAAAGCTGCCGTACCTGAAAAAGCTCGGCGTGACGGCGCTGTACCTGAACCCGGTGTTTAAAGCGCCAAGCGTGCACAAATACGATACGCAAGACTACCGCCACGTTGACGAGCAGTTTGGCGGTGACGAAGCGCTGCTGCGGCTGCGGCACAACACGCAAAAAGAGGGTATGCGCCTGATACTGGACGGCGTGTTCAATCACAGCGGTGATTCTCACGCGTGGTTTGACCGTCATAATCAGTCGATGGGGGGGGCATGCCACAACCCGGATTCACCGCAGCGTGACTGGTACAGTTTTGACGAGAATGGCCGCGCCCTGGACTGGCTGGGCTACCCGAGTCTGCCGAAGCTTGATTTCCAGTCGCCATCGCTGGTGAATGAGATCTACGGAGGCGATGACAGCATCGTGCGCCACTGGCTGAAAGCGCCGTGGAATATGGACGGCTGGCGGCTGGACGTGGTGCATATGCTGGGTGAAGCAGGCGGGGCGCGGAATAACCTTCAGCATGTCGCCGCCATTACCCGGTCGGCAAAAGCGGCCCGGTCGGAAGCATTCGTCTTCGGAGAGCACTTTGGCGACGCGCGTCAGTGGTTGCAGGCTGATGCAGAAGACGCGGCGATGAACTATCGCGGCTTCACCTTCCCGCTGTGGGGTTTTCTCGCTAACACCGATATCTCTTACGATCCGCAGCATATTGATGCTGAAACCTGCATGGCGTGGATGGAGAACTATCGCGCTGGCCTGTCGCATCAGCAGCAGTTGAGGATGTTTAATCAGCTCGACAGCCACGATACCGCGCGATTTAAATCATTGCTGGGTAAAGATGTGGCGCGTCTGCCGCTGGCGGTAACCTGGCTCTTTACCTGGCCGGGCGTACCCTGCATTTACTATGGCGATGAAGTGGGGCTGGACGGTAACAATGATCCGTTCTGTCGTAAAACCTTCCCGTGGGAGCCTGAAAAGCAGGATCGGAACCTGCTCAGCCTGTACCAGCGTATGGCGGCGCTACGCAAGCAGAGCCAGGCCCTGCGCTACGGGGGCTGTCAGGTGATGTATGCCCACGATAACGTTGTGGTGTTTGTTCGCGTCTATAATCAGCAGCGCGTGCTGGTGGCGATCAACCGGGGCGAGGCGTGTGAAGTCGTGCTGGAAGATTCACCGCTGCTGGCCGGTATAACGTGGAAGAGCAAAGAGGGGAAAGCGACGTTACAGGAGAGCGTACTCACGCTGCCGTCGATCTCCGCTGCGGTCTGGTTCGGCAGCTAATCACAGGCAGTATGGTTTTCACCGCTTAGTGATGGCGCAAATGCAACGATTTGTGTCAATCTTAACGGATCGTTTACGGTGAAGGTGAAAACATGGACGAGCTTTACATCCTTGGCTGTTTGTTCCTGGTTTTTGCGTTGGTGGTTGCACCCGTGCTGGCGGTTATAGGGTTTAATCGAAGCACGGAGGCGCGGCAGGAGATCGCCCGGCTTCGCCAGCGCATTGAGGCGCTTGAGCAGTGCGGCGTCACTGAGAAAGCGTTGGAGCCGGTGCAGACCGCCGCGCCGCTGGAGACGCCAGTGCCGGTGCCAGAAGCCGTTACCGCACCTGTCGATCCCTGGCGTCCCGAACCGCCCGTCACTGAAGCAGAACCAGCGCCTGTACCGACGGCAAAACGGCCTTCCGCCTTTGGCGGCATCCTGTCCTCGCTGACGCGCTGGTTTATGCAGGGCAATCCGCTGGCAAAACTGGGGATTGTACTGCTCTTCCTCGGCCTCTCTTTCCTGCTGCGCTATACCGTTGAACATTCATTGTTTCCGCTTGAGCTTCGCCTGGCGGCCACGGCCCTGTTTGCCATGGTGCTGCTGGCCGTTGGATGGCGGCTGCGGCACAGGCAGCGGATCTACGCGCTGATCCTCCAGGGCGGGGCGACCGGCGTGCTTTATCTGACCGTGTTTGGCGCATTCCGGCTGTGGCAGATGCTGCCGATGACGCTGGCGTTTGCGCTGCTGGTGGTGATTTGCGCGACAAGCGTCGGACTGGCCGTGCTGCAAAAGGCGCTGAGCCTTGCCATGCTGGCGAGCCTCGGCGGGTATCTTGCGCCGCTGCTCCTCTCTACCGGGGGCGGTAGCTTTGTGGCGCTGTTCTCCTTCTATCTCCTGTTATCCATCGGCATTCTCGTCATCAGCATCTGGCAGCACTGGCGCGAGCTCAACCTGCTCGGGCTGCTCTTCACGTTTGGCGTTGGCGGGGTGTGGGGGCTGAGCGACTACCAGCCGGAAGACTATGTGATTTGTCAGCTGTTCCTGATTGCCAATACGCTTATTTTTGGCGTGTTTAGCGTGGCGATGTCGCTGCGGGCGCAGGAAAAAGGCAAACAGATTATTGACGGCGTACTGCTGTTTGCTCCGCCGCTGATTGGTTTTGGGATGCAGTACGGCATGACGTCTCACTGGACGTACGGCCCGGCGCTCAGCGCGCTGGGCTATGGTGCGTTTTATCTCTCCCTGGCGTTTCTCGCGCTGCGACGCTATCCGTCTGTCGGACGGCCACTGGTTATGGCGGCGCTGGCGATCGGCGGCGGATTTGCCACGCTTGCCATTCCGCTGGCGCTTTCAGCGCGCTGGACGGCGATGGCCTGGGCGCTGGAAGGGCTGGGTATTCTCTGGCTGGGCGTGCAACAGCAGCAGCGGCGCATGAGCTATAGCGGCACGGCGCTGCTGGTGCTGGCGCTCGGTAGCGCGATATGGGCGCAGATGGACGGCGTCACCGCGCTGAGCCTGCTGCTTATTTTCGCAGTGCTGAGTCTTTGCTGGCTGGCTGCGGCCTGGCTGTGGCAGAAAATCGCGCTGCCGGGCAGTTGGGCATTGCTGGCCGGTGGGCTGCTGTTCTGGTTAGTGGCGCTGCTGGGCGCTTCGCAGCTGTTCCTGAAGCAGGCGTTATCGGTTCTGGCAGGCGTGCTGGCGCTGACGGCGGCGTCGGCCTGGGGATGGCGGCAGGCTGCCGTTCGTCTGGCATGGCGGGAGCTGGATGCCAGCAAATGGCTGCTGTGGCCGGTGATGCTGCTGATGGTGTTGTATCAGGTCTGGCAACAGCAGATCCTGGCTGCCGGTTGGGCAAATCTGGCCTGGGCTATCGCGCTGCCTGCCGCCCTGATGCTGCTGCGGCGCGACGAAAATAAACGTCTGCCGCGTATCTCAATGGGGCTGCATCTGTCGCTGGTGTGGATGATTTTACTCCCCATAGCCGCCGAACTTTACTGGTTTGCCCGTTCTCTGCCGTGGGGCATGGCGGCCTGGGGAAGCGGCATTGCGATGGCTGTCGGCGGTGGAGTGATTATGGCGCTCTCCGCGGCCGTACGGCGTCGCGGGTGGCCCTTCCGGGTATGGCCTGCGCTCTACGCCTGCCTTGCCGCGATCCCTGTGGTTGTGGCGCTGGTGGTATTGCTGGTCGTGACCAATTTCCAGGACGGTGTGGTCTATCAACTGACCTGGCTGCCGCTGGTGAACCCGCTTGAGGAAGGCGCGGCGTTCGCGCTGCTGGGGCTGGTGGTGTTTTATCGGGCAGTGGATCGCTACTATCCGGCATCGCTTGCGCAGTCCCGCCCGTGGCCCGCCGTTGTGCTGATGGCCCTGGGTTTTTGGTGGCTTAACGGCACGCTGCTTCGCGCGCTGGCGTGGTACGGCGAGGTGGCCTGGACTATAGAGTCGTTGTGGCACTCGCGGCTTATCCAGACCACCTTTGCCCTGTTCTGGATGTTCTGCGCGTTGGTAATCATGATCCGTGCCACCCGTCGGGCTTCCCGCCATGAGTGGCTTGGCGGTGCGGTGCTGCTGGGCGTGGTGATGCTCAAACTGATGCTGGTGGACAGCGCGGGCGGTGGTGGCCTGGCGCGCGCCGTCGCGTTTATCGGCGTGGCGATTCTGGTCCTGATTGTGGGCTATTTCTCGCCGCTACCGCCTAAAGCAGGAGAAGAAAAATGAAATGGATGAACGCGGTTGTTTGTGCGGCACTGCTGGCCGTGGCCGGTCCGGCATTCAGCGAGGGCGCGCAGGCGGAATCCCCGCGGGATTATGCCTATGGCCTGTCCCTTGATACCTCTGCCTCTTCGCCGTGGTATCGGGTCATGCTGCCGCTGGCGGTTTATCAACAGAGCACATCGCCCGATCTGCGCGACGTGCGCGTGTTTAATCAGTCGGGCGAGCCGGTACCGTTCAGCCTGGTTACCACGACGCGTCCGCAGCCGGCAACGACCACCACGGCGCTGCGCCTCTTTGCGCTTAACGCCTCGCCGGGCGGGGCAGAGGGGAACGGCGATAAAATTATGCTACGGGCCAGAAACGGCGTGGAAATTGTGCTGGAAGGGCAACACGCGGCGGCTGCCGGACAGCACTATCTGTTGACCCTGCCGGAAAACGCGACGGAGGTTCCGCTCTCTCAGCTTCAGTTAAACTGGGAGACGCCGCACGGCTCGTGGCAGGGGACAGCCTCGGTCTATTACAGCGAGGATCTGAAAAACTGGTATACCCTGCGCGAAGAGATGCCCCTGCTGGACGTGGTAAGTGGACAGGATCGCCTGAAGCTTGACCTCATCGATACCGATCTGGTGTTATCTCCTGAGGCGAATCGCTATCTGCTCCTGGTGCTGAACACGGGACGTTCTGCCCTGACGTTAACCGGCGTCAACGCGATTAACGCGCCTGTACAGCCGGAATCTGAGCACATTAGCCTGGCGGGAGAGGGGGAGCGGTTATCCGAAAGCGAAGCCGTGTGGCGCTGGAAGCATCCGCAGCCTCTGAGTGCTATCGGCTTCATGCTGAATGGGGACGGCGTGCTCCCGGCAGAAATAGCCTGGCGGGGGGCGGACAAGGAGCGGTGGCATACGCTGAAAAAAGAGGTGATCTACCAGCTCGGCGGCAAAACGTCTGAACCTGTACCGCTCCCGGGCGGGCTGGTCGAGGCGGTAAAAATCAAGACCCTCAATGCGCGTTTGCCTGAGAACCTGCCTGGCGTAACCGGGCAACGCGTGCGCTATGATCTGGTGTTTAACGCGCAGGGGAAAGGGCCGTACCTGCTCGCCTGGGGGAACGGGGCCGCGAAACCGGCGAGCGTGGAGACGGATATGCTGATCCCGACCGAACTGCGTAAAACCTACGATCTGGCAGCCCTGCCGATGGCGGATACGCTGGAACCTGTCCCGCTGGGCGGCGAGGCGCGTTTAACCGCAACGTCTGCGGCTGAACAGGAAAACAGAATGAAAACGCTGTTGGTGTGGGGCGTACTGATCGCGGGGGTGATGGTACTAGCGGGTATGGCATGGCGCATCTGGCGCGAGGTAAAAAAAGACGGCGCAGCATAAGCCATAAAAAAACCCGCGTATTCGCGGGTTTTTTCGTAAACCGTGCCGATTACAGGCTGGATACGTTCTCAGACAGGTATTTAGCCACGCCGTCTGGGGAAGCAGCCATACCTTCTTTACCTTTTTCCCACTGAGCCGGGCACACTTCACCGTGCTCTTCGTGGAACTGGAGCGCGTCAACCATGCGCAGCATTTCGTCGATGTTACGACCCAGCGGCAGATCGTTCACAACCTGGTGACGAACGATGCCGTTTGCGTCGATCAGGAAAGAGCCACGCAGTGCAACGCCAGCGTCCGGATGTTCGATACCGTAAGCCTGCTGGATTTCGCGTTTAATGTCCGCAACCATCGCGTATTTCACCGCACCGATGCCGCCGTTTTCGACAGGGGTGTTACGCCATGCGTTGTGTACAAATTCAGAGTCGAAGGAGACGCCAACCACTTCCACGCCACGCTTCTGGAATTCTTCGTAACGTTTGTCGAACGCGATCAGCTCAGACGGGCAAACGAAGGTGAAGTCCATTGGCCAGAAGAACAGAACGGTCGCTTTACCGTTGGTGTGCTGTTTAAAGTTGAAGTTTTCAACGATTTCACCGTTGCCCAGAACCGCGGCAGCTGTAAAATCCGGAGCCGGACGAGTTACCAGAACCATATGATTCTCCTGTAGATACTAAGGTTATTTGGAACGCAACGCGGGCCAGTATAGAGGCAGTACGGGAATAAGACAAAGAGGTGGTAACAATCGTTCCACCAGCTTTTACCTATCAATCGAACCGACTTCACAGTTCTTTATTTTTCGCCTGCGTCATCATTCGCGGGTAGAACTGCCAGAAGCGGGTTTCCAGCGCATCGTAATGTTCATCCAGGTCATGCCATGAGTTGCGCAGCGCGTCCAGACGCGGTCGACGGCTCGCCATGCCGTTCAGGACGTTCTGAATGAAATCCATCTCGCGGTATCGCTCCAGCCAGCGTTCAGACCAGAGATAGTTATTCAGATTCACAAAGCGCGGCGGGGAGTCCGGCAAAATGATCGACACCTGCGCGTGGGCGTAGCGCACAAACTCAGGCAGCGACATATCAGGCGACAGCCGGGACCAGTGGCGCGACAGGAAATGATCCCACATGACGTCGAGCGTGATCGGCGCCACGCGTCGCGTTTCGGGGCGGAACCAGGCTTTGGCTTCCGTCACTTCCGGCAGGTTATCGGTCAGCACGTCGATGCGGCGGTGCATAAAAATCCCGTCGACAACGTCAGGGGAATACTCTTCCGCGGGGTTGCCGCGTACAAAATCGGCCAGCAAATTGCCGGAGAGGGAGCTGTCCGCGAGGTGAGCGAGATGCAGGTGAGCGAGAAAATTCATGCGTTTTCGTTGTCCGGTGGCGGCTAGTTGTTGCAGCAAAAGGGTGTGAGCACTAGACTATGCCGCCTGTTTTTAAGTCACGAGTATACGTCATGCGCGTCGCCGATTTCTCCTTTGAACTACCTGAATCCCTGATTGCTCACTACCCCATGCCTGAGCGCAGTAGCTGCCGTTTACTGTCACTGGACGGGCCGACGGGCGCGCTGACGCACGGTACTTTCACCGATCTGCTCGACAAGCTCAACCCTGGCGATCTGCTGGTCTTTAACAATACCCGCGTGATCCCGGCGCGTCTGTTTGGCCGTAAAGCCAGCGGCGGCAAGATTGAAGTGCTTGTCGAACGTATGCTCGATGATAAACGTATTCTGGCACATATTCGCGCATCCAAAGCGCCGAAGCCGGGCGCTGAGCTGCTGCTGGGGGATGACGAGAGCATCAAAGCGACCATGACCGCGCGTCACGACGCGCTGTTTGAAGTGGAATTCAACGACGAGCGCACGGTGCTGGATATCCTCAACGCCATCGGCCATATGCCGCTGCCGCCGTACATTGAGCGCCCGGATGAAGAGTCTGACCGTGAGCTGTACCAGACCGTCTACAGCCAGAAGCCTGGCGCGGTCGCGGCACCGACGGCGGGCCTGCACTTTGATGAACCGCTGCTGGAAAAGCTGCGCGCAAAAGGCATTGAGATGGCATTCGTCACGCTGCACGTTGGCGCGGGGACGTTCCAGCCGGTACGTGTAGACAGCATTGAAGATCACATCATGCACTCCGAGTATGCCGAAGTGCCGCAGGAGGTGGTTGACGCGGTGCTGGCAGCGAAAGCGCGCGGAAGCCGCGTTGTGGCGGTCGGGACAACCTCCGTGCGTTCCCTTGAGAGCGCGGCGCAGGCGGCAAAAACCGATCTTATCGAGCCGTTCTTTGGCGATACCCAAATCTTTATCTACCCAGGCTATCAGTACAAAGTGATTGATGCGCTGGTAACCAATTTCCATCTGCCTGAATCAACATTAATTATGCTGGTGTCGGCCTTCGCGGGTTATCAGCACACGATGACGGCCTACAAGTCTGCGGTAGAACAAAAATATCGCTTTTTTAGCTACGGTGACGCGATGTTTATCACGTACAATCCGCAGGCTTTGAATGAGCGTGTCGGGGAATAAGTCCGCGGCACCGTGTTACAACGTTGGACTGTTTTTCTGACGTCGGAGAAAAAATGAAATTTGAACTCGATACCACCGATGGCCGCGCGCGTCGCGGTCGACTGGTGTTTGATCGCGGCGTGGTAGAAACCCCCGCGTTTATGCCTGTGGGCACCTACGGCACCGTAAAAGGAATGACGCCGGAAGAAGTTGAAGCCACTGGCGCACAGATTATCCTCGGTAACACCTTCCACCTGTGGCTGCGTCCGGGTCAGGAGATCATGAAGCTCCACGGCGATCTGCACGATTTCATGCAGTGGAAAGGCCCGATCCTCACCGACTCCGGCGGTTTCCAGGTCTTCAGCCTGGGCGATATCCGTAAAATCACCGAGGAGGGCGTGCACTTCCGTAACCCGATCAACGGCGATCCAATCTTCCTCGATCCGGAAAAATCCATGGAGATTCAGTACGATCTCGGCTCCGATATCGTGATGATCTTCGACGAATGTACGCCATATCCGGCGGACTGGGACTACGCCAAGCGTTCCATGGAGATGTCCCTGCGTTGGGCGAAGCGTAGCCGCGACCGTTTTGACTCCCTGCAAAACAAAAATGCGCTGTTCGGCATTATCCAGGGCAGCGTTTACGAAGATTTACGCGATATCTCGGTCAAAGGTCTGGTAGAGATAGGCTTTGATGGCTACGCTGTCGGCGGTTTGGCTGTGGGTGAGCCGAAGGAAGATATGCACCGTATTCTGGAGCATGTCTGCCCGCAAATCCCGGCGGATAAACCACGATACCTGATGGGTGTGGGTAAACCAGAAGATCTGGTGGAAGGCGTACGTCGCGGCATTGATATGTTCGACTGCGTTATGCCAACCCGAAACGCGCGTAACGGTCATTTGTTCGTTACCGATGGCGTGGTGAAAATCCGTAACGCGAAGCATAAGAGTGACACCAGCCCGCTCGATTCTGAGTGCGATTGCTATACCTGTCGCAATTATTCTCGCGCGTACCTGCATCATCTCGATCGTTGCAATGAGATTTTGGGCGCGCGTCTCAATACCATTCATAATCTTCGTTATTATCAGCGCTTAATGGCTGGTTTACGTAAGGCTATCGAAGAGGGTAAATTAGAGAGCTTCGTGACCGATTTCTACCAACGTCAGGGGCGGGATGTTCCACCGTTGAACGTTGATTAATTTTAATAATGAGGGAATTTGAATGAGCTTTTTTATTTCTGATGCGGTAGCAGCAACAGGTGCACCAGCGCAGGGCAGCCCGATGTCTCTGATTCTGATGCTGGTTGTGTTCGGTCTGATTTTCTACTTCATGATCCTGCGTCCACAGCAGAAGCGTACTAAAGAGCACAAAAACCTGATGAACTCCATCGCGAAAGGCGATGAAGTCCTGACCAATGGTGGCCTGGTGGGTCGCGTAACCAAAGTAGCGGAAAACGGCTACATTGCTATCGCCCTCAACGACACCACTGAAGTGGTTATCAAACGTGACTTCGTAGCTGCCGTTCTGCCGAAAGGCACCATGAAGGCGCTGTAATCCCAACTTTTCCCAAAGGGAACTGCCGTGTTAAACCGTTATCCTTTGTGGAAGTACATCATGCTGGTCGTCGTGATTATCGTCGGCCTGCTGTACGCGCTTCCCAACCTGTATGGTGAGGATCCGGCCGTTCAAATCACTGGCGCGCGCGGTGTCGCCGCCAGTGAGCAAACGCTGATCCAGGTCCAGAAAACGTTACAAGAAGAAAAAATTACCGCTAAGTCTGTGGCACTGGAAGAGGGCGCAATTCTTGCTCGCTTCGACACCACCGACACGCAGCTCCGCGCACGTGAAGCGCTGATGGGCGTGCTGGGTGATAAATACGTCGTGGCGCTTAACCTTGCTCCTGCAACCCCGCGCTGGCTGGCTGCGCTGAACGCAGAGCCAATGAAACTGGGTCTTGACCTGCGTGGTGGTGTTCACTTCCTGATGGAAGTGGATATGGATACCGCGCTCGGCAAGCTACAGGAACAAAATATCGACAGCCTGCGCAGCGATCTGCGCGATAAGGGCATTCCGTACACCACCGTACGCAAAGAAGATAACTACGGCATGAGCATCACGTTCCGCGACAGCGCGGCACGCGATCAGGCTGTGACCTATCTGTCTCAGCGTCACCGCGATCTGGTGATCACCTCTCAGGGCAGCAACCAGCTGCGTGCGGTCATGACCGACGCGCGTCTGAGTGAAGCGCGTGAGTACGCCGTTCAGCAGAACATCAACATTCTGCGTAACCGTGTAAACCAGCTGGGCGTGGCAGAGCCACTGGTGCAGCGTCAGGGTGCTGACCGTATCGTGGTTGAACTGCCGGGTATTCAGGATACCGCGCGTGCGAAGGAGATTCTGGGCGCGACGGCGACCCTGGAGTTCCGTCTGGTGAATTCCAACGTCGATCAGGCTGCTGCGGCCTCAGGCCGAGTGCCTGGCGATTCCGAAGTGAAACAGACCCGCGAAGGCCAGCCGGTTGTGCTGTACAAACGCGTGATCCTGACCGGTGACCATATCACCGACTCTACTTCAAGCCAGGATGAGTACAACCAGCCGCAGGTTAACATCTCGCTGGATAGCGCAGGTGGCAACATCATGTCTAACTTCACCAAGGACAACATCGGTAAGCCGATGGCGACCCTGTTCGTGGAGTACAAAGACAGCGGTAAGAAAGACGCCAACGGCCGCGCGGTGCTGGTGAAAGAGGAAGAGGTGATCAACATCGCCAACATCCAGTCTCGTCTGGGTAACAGCTTCCGTATTACCGGTATCAGCAACCCGAACGAAGCGCGTCAGCTCTCTCTGTTGCTGCGTGCCGGTGCGCTGATTGCGCCAATTCAGATCGTTGAAGAACGTACCATCGGCCCAACCCTGGGGATGCAGAACATCAAACAGGGTCTGGAAGCGTGTCTGGCCGGTCTGGCGGTGTCCATCATCTTCATGATCTTCTTCTATAAGAAGTTTGGTCTGATTGCGACCTCCGCGCTGATTGCCAACCTGGTGCTGATCATCGGTATCATGTCCCTGCTGCCGGGGGCGACGCTAACCATGCCAGGTATCGCGGGTATCGTTCTAACCCTTGCGGTGGCGGTCGACGCCAACGTACTGATAAACGAACGTATTAAAGAAGAGCTGAGCAACGGTCGTTCTGTACAGCAGGCGATTGAAGAAGGCTACAAAGGGGCGTTCAGCTCCATCTTCGATGCGAACGTAACAACACTGATTAAGGTTCTTATCCTGTATGCAGTGGGTACTGGCGCGATCAAAGGCTTTGCGATTACTACCGGTATCGGTGTCGCAACGTCGATGTTTACCGCTATTGTCGGCACCCGTGCCATCGTGAACCTGCTGTACGGCGGCAAGCGCGTCAAAAAGCTGTCTATCTGAGGAGTGCGTTGTGGCACAGGAATATACTGTTGAACAATTGAACCACGGCCGTAAAGTCTGGGACTTTATGCGCTGGGACTACTGGGCCTTCGGCATTTCAGGTTTTCTGCTGATCTTGTCCATCGTCATTATGGGCGTGAAAGGCTTTAACTGGGGTCTGGATTTCACCGGTGGTACGGTGATCGAAATTACCCTGGAAAAACCGGTCGATATGGACCAGATGCGCGAGTCTCTGCAAAAGGCGGGCTTTGAAGAGCCGCTGCTCCAGAACTTCGGCAGCAGCCGCGACATCATGGTGCGTATGCCGCCGGTACACGATGCCAACGGCAGCCAGGAGTTGGGCAGCAAGGTCGTCCAGGTTATTAACGAAACGACCAGCCAGGATGCAACGGTTAAGCGTATTGAGTTCGTCGGGCCAAGCGTGGGTGCAGATCTGGCCCAGACCGGTGCGATGGCGCTGCTGGTGGCGCTGATCTCGATCCTGATTTACGTCGGTTTCCGCTTTGAGTGGCGACTGGCGGCAGGCGTGGTTATCGCCCTGGCGCACGACGTGGTGATCACCATGGGCATACTGTCTCTCTTCCACATTGAGATTGACCTGACGATCGTGGCATCCCTGATGTCGGTTATCGGTTACTCACTGAACGACAGTATCGTGGTATCTGACCGTATCCGTGAAAACTTCCGTAAGATCCGTCGCGGCACGCCGTACGAAATTTTTAACGTGTCGTTGACCCAGACGCTGCACCGTACCTTGATCACCTCCGGTACTACCCTGATGGTGATCCTGATGCTGTTCCTGTTCGGTGGTCCGGTTCTGGAAGGCTTCTCGCTGACCATGCTGATCGGTGTCTCTATCGGTACGGCGTCGTCCATCTACGTCGCGTCCGCGCTGGCGCTGAAGCTGGGCATGAAGCGCGAGCATCTGATCCAGCAGAAAGTCGAGAAAGAAGGGGCGGATCAGCCGTCTATTCTTCCGTAAGACACTGTTTTACGCAGTACCGAAATCCCGGCCACCAGGCCGGGATTTTTTTTGGTCTGCATCTGACTAACACTCCTGACAGTATGCTGTCAGGAGGCCTGTCGTAGACTCCTTCTGAAACCTAACAACAGGCAGGAGGACGTATGAAAAGTGTCATTAACTGGTTTGAAATTCCGGTCTCAAATATGGATCGCGCCATTAAATTTTACGAGCCGGTGATGCAGGTCACGCTGCGTCGCGAGAAGATGGACGTGGCTGAGCTGGCGGTTTTCCCGTATGAGGATCCGGCCATCGGCGGCGCGCTGGCTAAATTTGACGGCGTTACACCGTCTTCGCAGGGCGCTATTATTTACCTGAATACTGACAATCTGACGGCCACGCTCGATCGTATCGCTTCTGCGGGCGGCGAATGCGTGTTTGGCCCGCTGGAACTGCCGCAGGGCATTGGCACTATAGCCCTGTTTACCGACAGCGAAGGTAATCGCGTCGGCCTCCATCAACCGCTATGAGAGTAAACCGATGACCCGACGCGCTGACCGTTTGTTTCAGATTGTGCAGATCCTGCGGGGCCGGCGTCTGACCACGGCAGCGCATCTGGCGGAAAGGCTTGGCGTATCCGAGCGTACGGTGTACCGCGATATTCGCGATCTGTCGCTTTCCAGCGTGCCGGTGGAAGGCGAGGCGGGAAGTGGATATCGGCTAATGTCGGGCTTTGATTTACCGCCGCTGATGCTGACCAACAAAGAGTCCGAGGCGCTGATGGTGGCGATCCGTCTGCTCAAAACCTGGGGCGGGGAGTCGCTGTCGCGCGAGCTGGAGTCAGCCCAGGAGAAGGTGCTGGCGATCCTGCCGGAAGAGAGTCGCCACAAAGCTGAACAGACGCGGATTTACGCGCCGGATATTGCACCTGGGCAGCACTCCCGCAGCGGCTTTGATGTAATACATCAGGCCATTTCCGCTCAGCGCGTGCTGGCGCTGCACTATCGCGATGAAGCGGGGCAGCTAACCTGGCGAGAGGTTCAGCCGCTGGGGCTGTTTTTCTGGGGAGAGCACTGGCTGCTGGCGGCGTGGTGCGAACGGCGCGATGACTACCGCTGCTTCCGGCTCGACAGATGTTTGCATATTACGCTGAAAGAAAGACGCTTTAGCGAAAGTGCGGACAGGTCTCTGGCGGATTTTTTGCGGAAGGTGAAGCAGTAAAAAGCCGGGCGGCGAGGTAAAAGCAAAACGGCAACGAGTGTTGCCGTTTTTAGTATTTGTTCCCTCTCCCCGTGTGAGAGAGGCAGAATGAGGGCATCAGCCCGCACAATCCCGCACAGATTAGAAGTTGTAACCCACGACCAGGTAACCACCCCAACCGGTAGAACGGACGCTGAAGTCACCGTTGCCGAAGTTCAGGCTGGCGTCGTCGTTCCACTGGCCACCGTTGTGCCAGTAACGCGCAACAACAGAGTAGTGCCAGTGATCGTAGTTCAGCGCCAGGATGTGGCTGGACGCGATGGAGTCGTTGGTGCGCGCTTTTCTGCCGTTCAGATCGCGGAAGTCGTTGTCGCCCAGGTCTGAACCCCAGTCAAAGTTGGTGAAGCCGATGTAGCTCAGGTTGCCGCCCCACAGCTGGGTAATTGGCACGAAGTATTTCACTTTGAAACGGTAGCCGTCCCACTCGTTCTCGTTCGCGGCGCCGTAGTTCTGCCACTGGTATTTTGCGTAGACGTTCATGGACAGGCTCATCGGCAGGCCGGTCTCAATGTCTGTACCCAGACCCATATACCAGGTGCTCTGACGACCAGATTTATTGCGGCCCATGTCGTAGATATAGTTGTTAGCGAAATACCACTCTTTGAACGGACCAAACGCCAGGCTGGTACCGGTCAGTTTGTCGATGGAGAAGCGCGGTTCGATCTCCATAAACAGTGGGGAACCGTGGTTCCAGATACCTTTCGCATCGGTGTTACCGCCGAAGAATACCGGTGCATCCATGTAACCGTAGAAATCAAACCAGTCTTTTTTAGCGAACGCTTCGTACTCGAGGTAAGTATCGTTACGGATCTGCGGCCCGAAACGAGTGTGATAGCTGCCTACTACGTTAACGCTCTGGTGCCACCAGTCGGAGAGGTATTGTGGTTTGTCGTTTTCCGCTGCGTTAACAGTGAAAGAGGAGGAGAGTGCCAGCACTGCACCGGCTGCGAGTAATGTTTTTTTCATAATCATGCCACTGATTGAAATTCCCTTCCGGGAGTGAAAAATGCGCGAATTGCGTTTCTAAATATTTCGTGTTTCTGCGGAGCCTATTATAGGAATCCTTGCTCACAAAAATATGTGTTGTTTCACATATCTCTCACATACGTAATCGATTGCGTTCACGTTTGCGTACTTTAGACGGGCGGGATTGTAGCGGCAATCATTTATGTTGCCAATCCATACGAAATGTAAATGTTAGCGGAGTGACATTTCACTCCGCTAGAAGGGCGGGTTATTGCGCGGCGGGTTGAATGTCGTGAATGCGGATAAAGCCCAGCTGTTCTGGCGTCAGTCCGCTCAGCTGGAGCGGGATATCAACATCGCTCGGCGCCAGCGTGCTGGCGGGGGCGGTGAAGAGCCGATTTTTTACGTTTACTTCCTGATAGCTCTCCGTGGTGCCCTGAATCTGGCCCCACTCTACGGTGCCGCTGAACGCGGGAAGCGGATCGTTAGATTCACCCTGAATGCGTAATGTTGCGCGAGTACCATCGGCATTCGCTGCAACATTCACCAGAGACATCTTTAGCGTGCCAATCTGGCTGTTCAGACGCGCGGGCGTGTTTGCACCTGGCAATAAATAAACGCCATTGCTGGATTTGGCATTGAGGGCGTTCTGCTGGGTGATCTTCACGGTTTCTTTGTTAAGTTTGTCCATCGCTACATTGAGCGTATTCACGCTTTGTTTCATCTCGCGGACTTCGCTTTGCTGTGCGCAGGCGCTGAGCGTGAACAGGCTCCCCACCAGCACTATTTTCAGGTAACGTCTTGTCATTGCGTTTAATTCCTTGAAATCACAGATTGCTGCAATGGTAGACAGGATAGTGCCGTCAGGCATAGATCCTTTGTCTCAAAAAGCTCTTCCTTTGTTGTCAGGCCAGTTCAGGGTAAAATAGAAATCAGTTAACCAGATAACAGGGACATCGTATGCATTGCCCATTTTGCTCCGCTGTGGATACCAAAGTCATCGACTCACGTCTTGTAGGCGAAGGGTCTTCCGTGCGTCGTCGTCGGCAGTGTCTGGTGTGCAACGAGCGTTTTACCACCTTCGAGGTGGCAGAGCTGGTAATGCCGCGCGTGGTAAAAAGTAACGATGTGCGCGAACCGTTCAATGAAGAGAAACTGCGTAGCGGGATGCTCAAGGCGCTGGAAAAACGGCCCGTCAGTTCCGATGACGTCGAAATGGCGTTAAACCATATTAAATCTTATCTGCGGGGGTTAGGTGAGCGCGAGGTGCCGAGCAAAATGATCGGCAATCTGGTGATGGAACAGCTGAAAAAGCTCGATAAAGTCGCCTATATCCGCTTCGCCTCCGTTTACCGCAGCTTCGAAGACATCAAAGAGTTTGGCGAAGAGATCGCCCGCTTACAGGATTAAGCCCATGCACGACGAGATGTACATGGCGCGAGCCATGAAGCTGGCGCAGCGCGGTCGGTTTACCACTCACCCTAACCCCAACGTCGGGTGCGTTATTGTTAAAGATGGCGAGATCGTGGGGGAAGGGTTTCACTACCGCGCAGGCGAGCCGCATGCTGAAGTGTATGCTCTGCGCATGGCGGGTGAGAAAGCGCGTGGCGCAACGGCCTACGTAACGCTGGAGCCTTGCAGCCACCATGGGCGCACGCCGCCGTGCTGTGAAGCGCTGATTGCGGCGGGCGTCTCGCGCGTTGTCGCCGCCATGCAGGATCCTAATCCGCAGGTGGCGGGTCGCGGGCTGTATCGTCTGCAACAGGAAGGGATCGACGTCCGTCACGGCCTGATGATGCAGGATGCGGAAGCCCTGAATAAAGGCTTCCTGAAGCGCATGCGCACCGGCTTCCCGTTTATCCAGCTTAAGCTTGGCGCGTCTCTGGATGGCCGCACGGCGATGGCGAACGGCGAAAGCCAGTGGATCACCTCGCCGCAGGCAAGGCGCGATGTGCAACGTCTGCGCGCGCAAAGCCATGCTATTCTCACCAGCAGTGAAACGGTACTGGCTGACGATCCGGCCATGACCGTGCGCTGGGAAGAGCTGAATGCGGATACGCAGGCGCTCTATCCGCAGGAGAACCTGCGTCAGCCGCTGCGCATTATTATTGATAGCCAAAACCGCGTGACGCCGGAGCACCGCATCGTGCAGCAGCCGGGTGAAACCTGGATTGCCCGCACCAAAGAAGATACGCGCGAGTGGCCGGAAGGCGTGCGCAGCATTATGGTGCCGGAACATAACGGGCATCTCGATCTCGTGGTGCTGATGATGTTGCTCGGCAAACAGCAGGTCAACAGCATCTGGGTTGAAGCCGGTCCGACGCTCGCCGGCGCGCTGCTTCAGGCGGGGCTGGTGGATGAGCTTCTCGTCTACGTTGCGCCTAAACTGTTAGGTAACGACGCGCGCGGCCTGTTTGTGCTGCCCGGCCTTGAAAAACTGGCCGATGCGCCGCAACTCTCATTCAGCGAGATTCGTCCGGTGGGCCCGGATGTCTGCCTCCATTTAACGACAGCGTAATTGCCCCTGAAATAGGGAAGCAGCGCGCAAAGTATTATGATAAAATCCGCCCCCCTGCGGGGCCAAATGAACCCGTAAAGGAAGAGTATGAACATTATTGAAGCTGCTGTAGCTACCCCGGACGCTCGCGTCGCCATCACCATTGCGCGTTTCAACAACTTCATCAACGATAGCCTGCTGGAAGGTGCGGTTGACGCCCTGAAACGTATCGGCCAGGTTAAAGATGACAACATTACCGTCGTTTGGGTACCAGGTGCTTATGAACTGCCACTGGCAGCGGGCGCGCTGGCAAAAACCGGTAAATACGACGCGGTGATTGCGCTGGGTACTGTTATTCGTGGCGGCACCGCGCACTTCGAATACGTTGCGGGCGGTGCAAGCAACGGTCTGGCACACGTTGCACAGGATGCTGAAATCCCTGTCGCGTTCGGCGTGCTGACCACCGAAAGTATTGAACAAGCCATCGAACGTGCTGGCACCAAAGCCGGTAACAAAGGTGCAGAAGCTGCACTGACCGCGCTTGAAATGATCAATGTATTGAAAGCCATCAAGGCCTGATTTTTTTGTAAGGGGAATTCCGTGAAACCTGCTGCTCGTCGCCGCGCCCGTGAATGTGCCGTCCAGGCACTTTACTCCTGGCAGTTGTCCCAGAACGACATCGCTGATGTTGAATACCAGTTCCTGTCAGAACAGGACGTGAAAGACGTTGACGTTCTGTACTTCCGTGAACTGCTGTCGGGAGTGGCGACTAATAGCGCGTATCTCGACGGTCTGATGAAGCCGTACCTGTCCCGTCTGCTCGAAGAGCTGGGCCAGGTTGAAAAAGCAGTGTTGCGTATCGCGCTGTTTGAGCTGTCAAAACGTGATGATGTGCCGTACAAAGTGGCCATCAACGAAGCGATCGAACTGGCGAAAACCTTCGGCGCTGAAGACAGCCACAAGTTTGTTAACGGCGTGCTGGATAAAGCCGCACCTGCGATCCGTCCCCACAAAAAGTGATCCGCAAACCGGAGTCCTGCATTGCCGTAACGGCAGTGCGGCTCCGGTTTTTTCTTTTATTTTCTGAGGCATAACGTATGGCATGCGGCGAATTCTCCCTGATTGCCCGTTATTTCGACCGTGTCAGAACCTCTCGTCTTGATGTTGAAACCGGCATTGGCGATGACTGCGCACTTCTCAATATTCCCGAAAAACAGACGCTGGCGATCAGCACCGACACCTTAGTGTGTGGGCGTCATTTCCTGCCCGATATTGATCCCGCTGACCTGGCGTATAAGGCGCTGGCGGTCAACGTCAGCGATCTGGCGGCAATGGGGGCCGACCCGGCCTGGCTGACGCTTGCTCTGACGCTGCCGGAGGTGGATGAGGCCTGGCTTGAAGCCTTCAGCGATGCGCTGTTTGAACAGCTGAATTATTACGATATGCAGCTGATTGGCGGCGATACCACTGCCGGTCCGCTGTCGATGACCCTGGCTATCCACGGCTATGTGCCTGCCGGGCGCGCGCTGAAGCGTTCGGGCGCAAAACCGGGCGACTGGATCTACGTGACCGGAACGCCGGGGGACAGCGCGGCCGGGCTCGCGATCCTTCAGAACCGTTTAGCGGTTGAAGATGCTGATGATGCAGCCTACCTGGTGAAACGCCACCTGCGACCTACGCCGCGTATTTTGCACGGTCAGGCGCTGCGCGAGCGGGCCAGTTCAGCTATCGATCTGTCTGACGGGCTGATCTCCGATCTTGGTCATATTCTGAAAGCCAGCGGCGTGGGCGCGCGGATCGATCTGGATCTGTTCCCACTGTCAGAGCCGTTGCGTCGCCATGCCGGGCCTGAGCAGGCGCTTCGCTGGGCGTTATCCGGTGGAGAAGATTATGAGCTGTGCTTCACCGTGCCTGAGCTGAATCGCGGAACGTTGGATGTGGCGTTAGCGCATCTGGGGGCTAAGTTTACCTGCATCGGGCAGGTGATGCCGGAAAGTGAAGGGCTGCTGTTTGTCCGTGACGGCGCCCCCGTTACGCTTGACTGGAAAGGTTACGATCACTTTGGGTGAGTGTATAGCCGGGTGACGGCTTCGCCTTACCCGGCCTACGATCGCACTTTATTTGTAGGCCAGGCAAGCGTAGCGCCACCCGGCAAGTATTTACTTAAACCCTACCACCGGATGCTGCTGATACGGCGTCTCCAGCTCGGCAATCTGCTCCGGCGTCAACGATAAGTCCACCGCACTCAACAACTCATCCAGCTGTTCTTCCCGCGATGTGCCCACAATCGGCGCGGCGACACCGCGCTTGCTCAGCAGCCACGCCAGCGCCACCTGTGCGCGCGTTGCACCGATATCGTCTGCGATCCCGGCCAGACGTTCGGCAATTAACGCATCGCTGGCTTCTGTTTCGCCATACAGGTTTTTACCCACTTCATCCGATACCAGCCGGGCGGTGGTTTCGCCCCATGGACGGGTTAAACGTCCGCGCGCCAGCGGGCTCCACGGGATCACCGCCACGCCTTCCTGGTAGCAGAGCGGCAGCATCTCGCGCTCTTCCTCCCGGTAAATCAGGTTGTAGTGATCCTGCATGGTGACAAAGCGCGCCCAGCCGTTCTGCGCCTGGAGATCGAGCGCCTGGGCAAACTGTGAGGCATGCATGGACGACGCGCCGATATAGCGTGCTTTACCGGCTTTAACGACGTCGTTCAACGCTTCAAGCGTCTCTTCGATCGGGGTGTTGTAATCCCAGCGGTGAATTTGCAGCAGGTCGACGTAATCCATGTTCAGGCGTCTGAGGCTGTCATCAATGGAACGCAGGATCTGCGCGCGAGAAAGGCCTTCAGCCAGATCGCCCGACGGGTAGTACACCTTGGTGGCGACCACAATGTCATCCCGACGGGCAAAATCTCGCAGGGCGCGGCCCACTATCTCTTCGCTGCTGCCGTCGGAGTAGCTGTTGGCGGTATCGAAGAAGTTGATGCCGCCGTCAATGGCGCGCTTGATGATGGGGCGGCTGCTCTCTTCCGGCAGCGTCCAGGCATGATTTCCCCGGTCAGGCTCGCCAAACGTCATGCATCCCAGGCAAAGCCGGGACACCTTAAGGTCCGTTTTTCCTAATGTCGTGTATTGCATGGTTCCGCTCCTGCTGTTTAAACAATACGTTTAAGCATAGCAGGAGCAGAAAAGGGGAGGGATCAGGCCAGCCAGGTGCGGATTTTAGCTTCGATACCTGCGGCGTCCAGACCAATGTCGGCGCGCGCCTCATCCTGGGTGCCTTGCGGGATGAAGTGGTCAGGGAGGCCGAGATTAAGCACCGGAACGGCTTTACGGTTCGCCATCAGCACTTCGTTCACGCCGCTACCCGCGCCACCCATAATGGCATTCTCTTCCAGCGTGACCAGCACGTCATGGCTTTCCGCCATGCTCAGGATCAGAGATTCATCGAGCGGCTTCACGAAACGCATATCGACCAGCGTCGCGTTCATGTTTTCAGCGACCTTTGACGCTTCCGGCATCAGCGTACCAAAGTTCAGGATCGCCACTTTTTCACCGCGGCGTTTCACCAGGCCTTTACCAATGTCCAGTTTTTCCAGCGGCTGTAATTCAACGCCAAGGGCATTACCGCGTGGATAACGTACCGCGCAGGGGCCGTCCTGATAGTGATAGCCGGTATACAGCATCTGACGACACTCGTTTTCGTCGCTTGGCGTCATGATCACCATGTCCGGGATGCAGCGCAGGAAGGAGAGATCAAACGCGCCCTGGTGCGTCTGGCCGTCAGCCCCCACAATGCCCGCGCGATCGATAGCAAACAGCACCGGCAGCTTCTGAATGGCAACGTCATGGATAACCTGATCGTAGGCGCGTTGCAGGAAGGTGGAGTAGATCGCCACCACCGGCTTGTAGCCGCCAATTGCCAGTCCCGCGGCGAAGGTGACGGCATGCTGCTCGGCAATGGCGACGTCGAAATACTGGTCCGGGTATTTTTTGGAAAACTCCACCATGCCGGAGCCTTCGCGCATGGCAGGGGTCACCGCCATCAGCATGTTGTCTTTCGCCGCCGTTTCGCAAAGCCAGTCGCCAAAGATTTTTGAGTAGCTCGGCATCCCGCCGCTGCTTTTTGGCAGACACCCGCTGGTATGGTCGAACTTAGGTACCGCGTGGAAGGTGATGGGATCTTTTTCCGCCGGTTCGTAGCCACGCCCTTTCTTGGTCATAATGTGCAGGAACTGCGGGCCTTTCAGGTCACGCATGTTTTTAAGCGTCGTCACCAGACCCAGCACATCGTGGCCGTCCACCGGGCCAATATAGTTAAAGCCCAGCTCTTCGAACAACGTACCCGGCACGACCATGCCTTTAATGTGTTCTTCGGTACGCTTAAGCAGCTCTTTGATCGGCGGTACGCCGGAGAAGACTTTTTTACCGCCTTCACGCAGTGAGGAGTAAAGCTTGCCGGACAGCAGCTGCGCCAGGTGGTTATTCAGCGCGCCGACGTTCTCGGAGATCGACATCTCGTTATCGTTGAGGATCACCAGCATGTCCGGTTTGATATCGCCCGCGTGGTTCATGGCCTCAAAGGCCATCCCGGCGGTGATCGCCCCGTCGCCAATCACGCAGACGGTGCGGCGCTGTTTATTCTCTTTTTCGGCGGCAACGGCAATCCCGATGCCCGCAGAAATGGAGGTGGAAGAGTGGCCGACGCTCAGCACGTCATACTCGCTCTCACCGCGCCACGGGAACGGATGCAGGCCACCTTTCTGGCGAATGGTGCCAATTTTATCGCGACGTCCGGTCAGAATTTTGTGCGGATAGGCCTGGTGGCCTACATCCCAGATCAGCTGATCGAACGGCGTGTTATAGACGTAATGCAACGCCACGGTCAGCTCAACCGTGCCAAGTCCGGAGGCGAAGTGGCCGCTGGAGCGGCTAACGCTGTCGAGAAGGTAGCGACGCAGCTCGTCACATAGCTTCGGCAGACTCTCTTTCGGCAACAGACGCAACTCCTGAGTGGAGTCAACTAACGCCAGTGTCGGGTATTTGGCAATATCAAAACTCATCAAAGGCTCATCGAGATTTATAGTTTATTTATCACGCTGGATTATGTAGTCCGCTAGCGCTTCCAGTGCCGAGGTATCCAGCGATTGCGCAGCCAGCTCATTCAGCGAACGGCGGGCATCGTCTATCAGATCCCGGGCTTTTTGTTGGGCATGCTCAAGGCCCAACAGGGCGGGGTAGGTACTTTTGCCAAGCTGCTGATCCGCACCCTGACGTTTTCCCAATGTTGCAGTATCGCCCACCACATCCAGAATGTCATCCTGAACCTGGAATGCCAGACCGATACTTTCTGCGTATCTGTCCAGAATCGACAGGGCTTTGCGCCCGCGTTCCCCCGCGCTCAACGCGCCCAGGCGAACGGCTGCACGAATCAGGGCGCCCGTTTTATGACGGTGGATGCGTTCAAGCTGCTCCAGTGTAACCTGACGACCTTCAGCCTCTAAATCCAGCGCCTGGCCACCGCACATCCCGGCGACGCCGCTGGCCATCGCCAGTTCGGACACCATTGCCAGACGATCGCGATCGCTCACCTCAACCATCGGCGCATCGCTCAGAATGGAGAAGGCCAGGGTTTGCAGCGCATCACCCGCCAGAATGGCATTCGCTTCGCCAAATTTAATATGGCAGGTTGGCTGACCGCGACGCAGATCGTCATCGTCCATGGCCGGCAAATCATCGTGGATCAGCGAATAGGCGTGGATACACTCCACGGCGGCTGCCGGGGCGTCCAGCGTGTTATCGCTGATACCGAACATGTTGCCCGTGGCATACACCAGGAACGGACGCAGGCGTTTACCCCCCAAGAGTGCGCCATAGTGCATGGCTTCAACCAGTGGAGTGTTCTGAAAAGGCTGCGGCTCAATGAAACGGCGCAGCGCGGCGTTGGCGCGGATGACGCGCGCCTGAAGCGCGTTGGTAAAATCCATTTACTCGGCGTCCGGTGTGAAGGGCGTGGTTTTAGCGTCTTCGCTGTCGGAGAGCAGGATCTGTACACGCTGCTCAGCCTGCTGGAGTTTTACCTGCCCCTGGCGCGCAAGCTGCACGCCGCGTTCAAATTCGTTGAGCGCGTCTTCCAGCGGGAGATCGCCGCTCTCAAGACGGGTAACGATCTGCTCCAGTTCACTCAGCGCAGTTTCGAAACTGGCCGGTGCGTCGTTTTTCTTCGGCATAGTGAATTGACTCTTAAATTTTTCGCCCTGACATGGTAACGGACTCGGGGCAATTATCAAATAACGCGAGTGGCGCGATGGTGGTATACTTGCGCGCCTGGATGCAGCCACGGGTGTGGGCTGCTGTATCATTTTCCACTACAAGCCTTTATAAGCTTGCCTAAGAAACATTGCCGCCATGAAGTTTATCATTAAATTGTTCCCTGAAATCACCATCAAAAGCCAATCCGTGCGTTTGCGCTTTATTAAAATTCTCACCGGGAACATTCGTAACGTATTAAAACACTACGACGAAACGCTCGCCGTGGTGCGTCACTGGGATCACGTGGAAGTCCGCGCGAAAGACGAAAACAAACGTCTTGATATTCGCGACGCGTTGACCCGTATCCCGGGTATTCACCATATTCTGGAAGTGGAAGACGTTCCTTTCAGCGATATGCACGATATCTTCGAAAAGGCGCTGGTGCAGTACCGCGACCAGATCGAAGGGAAAACCTTCTGCGTACGCGTGAAGCGCCGCGGTAAGCATGAGTTTAGCTCTATTGAAGTTGAACGCTACGTCGGCGGCGGTCTGAACCAGCACGTCGAGACGGCGCGCGTACGCCTGACTAACCCGGATGTCACCGTTAACCTTGAGATCGAAAACGATCGTCTGTTGCTGGTAAAGGGACGCTACGAAGGTATTGGCGGTTTCCCTATCGGCACTCAGGAAGATGTGCTGTCGCTGATCTCCGGCGGATTCGACTCCGGCGTCTCCAGCTATATGCTGATGCGACGCGGTTGCCGCGTTCATTACTGCTTCTTTAACCTGGGCGGCGCAGCGCATGAAATTGGCGTACGTCAGGTGGCGCATTACCTGTGGAATCGCTTCGGCAGCTCTCACCGCGTACGTTTTGTGGCGATCAACTTTGAGCCGGTGGTGGGTGAAATCCTCGAAAAAGTGGATGACGGTCAGATGGGCGTGGTGCTGAAGCGCATGATGGTACGCGCGGCGTCCAAAGTGGCTGAGCGCTACGGCGTGCAGGCGCTGGTCACCGGTGAAGCGCTGGGGCAGGTCTCCAGCCAGACGCTGACCAATCTGCGTCTTATCGACAATGTGTCTGATACGCTGATCCTGCGTCCGCTGATCTCTCACGATAAAGAGCACATCATCGATCTGGCGCGTAAAATCGGTACTGAAGATTTTGCCCGCACCATGCCAGAATATTGCGGTGTGATCTCAAAAAGTCCAACCATTAAAGCGGTGAAGGCGAAGATCGAAGCGGAAGAGGAGAACTTCGATTTCAGCATTCTGGAAAAAGTGGTGGCGGAAGCGTCCAACATCGATATTCGTGAGATCGCCCAGCAGACCGAGCAGGAAGTGGTTGAGGTGGAGACGGTCAGCGGCTTCGGTGCTAACGATACGATTCTGGATATCCGTTCTGTTGACGAGCAGGATGACAAACCGTTGCAGGTGGAAGGCGTGGAGGTGGTTTCGCTGCCGTTCTACAAGCTGAGCACCCAGTTTGGCGATCTCGACCAGAGCAAAACGTATCTGCTGTGGTGCGAACGTGGGGTCATGAGCCGTTTGCAGGCGCTGTATCTGCGTGAGCAGGGCTTCTCGAACGTGAAGGTGTATCGCCCGTAGTTTATTGTCGGGGAGTGCGGCCTGATGCCCTCACTCGACCTTCTCCCACGGGGAGAGGGCGCAAACATTAAAAACGGCAACCTGAGGTTGCCGTTTTGCTTTTACCTGGCGCCGCCCGGCTTTTTTATTCGTAGTAGTTATAAATCCCCGCCGCCATCACCAGCGATGACGCCACTTCGTATGCTTTTTCGCGCCCGACCAGCAGGTCGATTATCTTCAGGCCAAAATCAATCGCGGTGCCCGGCCCCTGACTGGTGAGCAGGTTAACGCGCGGATCCCAGACCACGCGTTTGTCCACCCACTGGTCTTCCGGGATCGTGTCCTTCAGGGCAGGGAAGCCGGTCATATTGCCGATGGGGAAAATGTCGTGCGGAACCAGCACCGTTCCGGCGGCAGCGCAGATGGTTGCGACGATACGACCCGACAGATGAAACTGTCGCACGGTTTCGACCAAAAGCGGGCTATCGCGGAAACACTCCGCGCCTTTTAAGCCGCCGGGCAGAACGATAATGTCGTAATCTCCGTCCGCTACCTGCACAAGCGGTGCATCCGCCAGGATTTTGACCCCGCGTGAACAGGTGACCGCAAGATTGCCGTCGCTGGCAACGCTCGCGGTGGTCACCGTGATACCGCCCCGCACCATTAAATCTATGGTGGTGACAGCTTCCATCTCTTCGCTACCAGGGGCGAGGCATACCAGTGCTGACGCGCTCATACTCATTCTCCTTACGTTTAACCTGATCGTACAGGCGGGCGTTTTCAGGCACCGCGATACCGTGCGCACGGGCGCGCTTTAACAGATAGCCGGTGATATAGTCGATTTCGGTGTGGCGTAACGCACGTACGTCCTGTAGCATCGAAGAGATATTTTCTTTAGTACTATCAATAACCTGCTCGACATAATAGCGTAAATCTTCCGCAGAAGTGTGCAAGCCTTCGCGCTCTACTACCGAAGCCACTTCTTTACACAGCGTTTCTATCTCCCGCGGATGGTTTTTTAGCTCGCCGTTCGGGCAGTCCCACAGGGCCGTCAGCGGGTTGATCACACAGTTTACCGCCAGCTTGCGCCACAGCTGAGGGCGGATGTTGTTGTGCCAGGCGACGTCCGGCAATACCGTTTGCAGGATGTCGGCCAGATAGCTGTAATCGCCGTCCTGCTCGCGGGCCGGACCGATATGCGTCACGCCGCTGGCAACATGCACGATGATATTGCCGTCGCGACGTGCAGCGTGCGTGGTGGTTGCCATCAGCAGAGGCTGTGGAACGCTTTGCAGCTCATCAAGTGTTCCCATGCCGTTATGCAGCAGCAGAATGGGGGAAGTGGGGGGGAGCTGAGCGGCCAGCGCTTTTACCGCGTCGGAAACCTGCCACGCTTTGAGCGTCACCAGGAGCAGGTCGCTTTGCGCGAGGAAATCAGGATCGTTCGCGGTGAGGGATTCATTAAAGATGATTCCGTCTTCTCCGATCAGGTTGACGCTGCAATAGGGCTGGGGCACACGCAGCCAGCCCTGGACTTCATGTCCGTGCTTGCAAAGCGCGGTCAGCCACAGCTGGCCAAGCGCTCCGCATCCGAGCACTGTAATTTTCATTGTTCCTCCTCACCTGCAACTGCGCCAGGTGTTACAGCTTAATTATACAGCTAAGCTTCTGTTGAGTTATGCCTCGTAGCGGGTATTATGCAACGCAACAAAAGTGAAGGGAGAAAAAAGATGCCATCTTTCGATATTGTTTCCGAAGTTGATATCCAGGAAGTTCGCAACGGCGTTGAGAACGCAACCCGCGAAGTTGAGTCACGTTTTGATTTTCGTGGCGTTGAAGCGTCGTTTGAGCTGAATGACGCAAATAAGACCATTAAAGTGCTGAGCGAGTCAGATTTCCAGGTGAACCAGCTGCTCGACATTCTGCGCGCCAAGCTGTTAAAACGCGGCATCGAAGGGACGTCTCTCGATGTACCGGACGAATTTGTGCACAGCGGTAAGAACTGGTTTGTAGAAGCAAAGCTGAAGCAGGGTATTGAGAGCGCGGTGCAGAAGAAGATCGTTAAGCTCATTAAAGATAGCAAGCTGAAGGTCCAGGCGCAGATTCAGGGCGAAGAAATTCGTGTGACCGGTAAATCTCGCGACGATCTTCAGTCCGTTATGGCGTTGGTACGCGGCGGCGATTTAGGTCAGCCGTTCCAGTTTAAAAACTTCCGCGATTAATTATTATCAATAAAAAGAGCCGTATAAAACGGCTCTTTTTTATATATGTCGATAACCGTTAAATGATTAAAGGTACATCAGCGAAATGGTTGCCTGACCGTCAATCTGCGTGTCGTCGGTAATGGCAAGCGTGGTGGTGCCCTGAATCGCCAGGCTCGTCACCAGCGGAATAGTTGCGGTTTTAAATGCAACAGGCTCCAGCGTACCGGTGGCAGCAACAGTGTAAACCTGCAATGCATGCTCGACACGTGCCCGTGGGTTATTATTTTTCCAGGCTGGCAAACCCTCATTGATCCACATAGGGCTAGACAGGAAATCAGCGGCTTTACCGTCTACCATAATGTTGGCAGGATCCGCTGCCAGTGCCCAGCTACCAATTTTCACGTTTTCGGCAGTAAGACCCGCACCAAAAGTGCGATAATCACCAGCATCTGCTGATTCGCCGTTTGCATAGGCGTTTTCTACCGTGATTTGGGCATCAGTCGCACTGCGATCGTCGACAACCTGGAAGCCGACTTTCGTGTCGCTTGAACAGGTAATGGTCAAATTGATTTTTTTCTGACCCAGCTGATTTGTCTCTGTTGCTGACAGTTCGCCAAGATGAATGGTGCCGTAATCCACTACGCCGCCGCCAGACAGCTCTGGAGAACAGGCGGCATTGGTCAGGGTGCCTTTAACTTTCAGAACGGCACTCGGATCGGCGGCAAAGGCGGAGGTGACGGAAAGAGCAAGCGCGGACGCGAGAAGAATCTTTTTCATGTGTTAATCCATAACATGTGCAAATAATAAGTGGGAAGATATAGTGATATCTTTATAAGTCACGCCTGTTTGTCCATGAAATACATTCAAAACAGGCCCGTGAAAAATTATATTTTATAATTCACGCTAAACAACTAAACAAAATTAACAGATGGATTAAGTACTATTTAATGGGAAGGCCATTTTTGCGTTTAAAAATATGTGATTATTTCTTAATGTTTCAGAGGGTGAAGGGATGTTAATTTAAGATAGAAAGTGTATGAATGATCAAACTATTTAATAAAGCCCATAATTGAATGCCCCCATACAGCTGGTTATTTCATGTTAAGCGGTTTTAAGATCCTGGGTTCGGTATTCTGCCGGGCTCATGGCTTCTTATTTCAGGCTTGTCCGTCCGTTATTGTAATAATAGATATTGTCCTCTATCGCTTTTTTTATTCGATAATACTCAGGAGCTGATTTCACGATTAAACAGATCGAGTACTGGCGACAGGTACAGTTTTTTCCTGTACCAACAACGCGTTAACATCCGTTATCCATTTTTTGTTGACGTTTGAGGCACCAACGTCCCGGTCAAGTATATGAGTCGTGAGCTTGCCCTTCTCATCCGTCAGGGACCGATATTTCTCCACTCTTATCAGAGACCGGATCGACCTCGCCGCCATCATCCGCTGCATTGTTTGACGGTTTATTAACTGCTCCTGCCTACTCAGCAAGAGTGCGAGCATGCGGTAGCCATAACGTCTTTTATAATAGCGGTACGATGTGCGCCATCGCGTTTGGCCAGGAAATGCTTAACTACCGCTACTCTGGTTTCGAGGGGGTAGGTTGGCTTAGCCATATAAACTGCACCCTACTCAGTTGGGCATCCAACTTTTGGGGTGCAGCCCAAAGAAGGGGGCTTGAATCACATTAGCCAGCGGGGGATCCTTGCAGGGCCTGCTCCACTTCGAAGCGGTTGGTCACCTTGCTGTCTATTTTGACGTAAGCGCTGCGCTCTTCAGGGACAATCAGTACCTCCGTCACTCCTTCTTTTGCTTCCAGACGCTGTTTCAGCGCATCGCTAATCGGCACATTAGCTGGAATTTCTACGCGCAGGCTGCTGACGTAGCGAGGCTCTTTCATGGTGCTGGCGACCAACAGCCAGATTGTCGCCAGCAGCGCGCCCGCGAGAAACACGGTTTGAGAGTCAAACAAGCCGTCCACCCAGCCGCCAAGCGAGCCGCCAATCGCCACGCCGAGGAACTGGCTGGTGGAATAAATGCCCATCGCCGTGCCTTTGTAACCGGCCGGAGATTCTTTGCTGATCAGCGACGGCAGCAGAGCTTCCATCAGGTTAAACGCAAGGAAAAACAGCTGCACACCGGCAATCAGCTCCCAGAAGTGTGGGCCAGAACCCCAGAGGACAATCTCGGCAACCAGCAGCAATGCCACGCAGCCAATAAAGACGCGTTTCATCTTACGCTTCACTTCAGCATAAATGATGAATGGCACCACGGAGACAAACGAAATCACCATCGTGACCAGATAGATTTTCCAGTGCTCGGCCGCCGGGAAGCCCGCTGCGGCCAGCTGGCCGGGCAGGGCGACAAAGGTCGACATCAGCAGGATATGCAGGCACATAATACCGAAGTTCAGCTTCAGCAGGCGTGGCTCGACCAGCACTTTGCTGAAGCAGCCCTTAACCATCCCCGATTCACGGTTGAGGACGTGGTTTTTGCTGTCAGGCACGACCCACAGCGTTAGTGCGATCCCGATGGTTGCCAGCCCGGCAATCATCCAGAACAGGGCGTGCAGACCGAGCGCATGGGTAATAATCGGACCTAATACCATGGCAATAGCAAAAGTAACGCCGAAGCTGACGCCGATAAACGCCATGGCTTTGGTGCGGTTTTGCTCGCGGGTTAAATCTGACAGCAGCGCCATCACGGCGGCGGCAATGGCTCCGGACCCTTGCAGGGCGCGACCAAGGATAATGCCCCAGATGGAGTGGGAAAGGGCGGCGATGATGCTGCCGAGCACAAACACCAGCAGCCCGCCAACAATCAGCGGTTTGCGTCCCACGCGGTCGGAGAGCAGACCAAACGGGATCTGGAATACCGCCTGGGCCAGACCGTAAATGCCAATGGCCAGGCCAATCAACGCCTCGCTCGCCCCCTGTAGCGCCATACCGTAGGTGGTCAGAACAGGCAGGACCATAAACATGCCGAGCATCCTTAGCGAGAAGACGGTCCCTAAGCCCCAGGTTGCGCGTAGCTCGCCTGGCGTCATTTTATAATCGTTCATTACCACCTCAGTTCAAAAGCAGGCCATAGTGTAGTGCGGGGAAGGGGCGGGGTAAATAAAGGCTTATTTAACAAATATTACATGCGTGATTAATTGATTTTGTGAATAAAAAAGGGTGCCGAAGCACCCTTTTATTAACCTGTTGTCGCTTACCAGACGTAAGTCAGCAGGTTTTGTGAATCAGGCACCATGAAGTCTACGGACATCATCACGGACAGGGAGGTAATGGCGACAATCGAGAACACAAACAGCTTGCGTGCCCAGACCTTGTCATCTTCCACTTTGTAACCGCGCAGGGCCATGCCGAGCCACCAGACGCTCACCGCGGCTGCTACCACCAGATATTTATATCCAGCGTAACCGCCCAGAGAGAGCATCAGCGTTGCCACGGCAAAAGCGATGATGTAGAGCGTGATGTGGTTCTTGGCAACCGAAATGCCCTTCACGACCGGCAGAACCGGAATGTTCGCCGCCTGATAATCCTTAAAGCGGAAAATCGCAATGGCGTAGGAGTGCGGCATCTGCCACAGGCTAAAGATAGCCAGCAGGATCAGCGCACCGCTGTCGAACTCGTTCGTGACGGCGCAGTAGCCAATCACCGGCGGCGCAGCGCCGGAGAGAGAACCAATCAACGTGCCGTAGACGGAGTGACGTTTCATATACAGGCTGTAGACGCCCACATACACCACGAACCCCATCACCCCCAGCCAGCAGGCCAGCGGGTTTGCACCAAACCACAGCAGCATAAAGCCAGCAATACCCAGCAAGGTGGCGTACACCAGCGAGACGGAAGGGGCAATCAGGCCTTTAACCAGCACCCGATTTTTGGTCCTTTCCATCTTCTTGTCGATATCCATGTCGATGTAGTTGTTAAATACACAACCGGACGCAACCACCAGTGACACACCGACCAGCGTGTAAATAAAGAGGGCGTAATCAATGCTGCCTTTAGAGGCCAGCAGGAACCCTCCGATTACGGAGATCAGGTTGCCAAAGATGATGCCTGGTTTCGTGACTTGCAGGTATTGCTTAAACATACTCGCCGCTCTTAGTGAACCATCATGTTGTAGTTAAGGTTCCACATAATCCAGATGGAACCGACTACCAGGATAGCGATGATAATCACGGTAAAGATAAAGGCCGTCATGTTCCAGCCTTCATCGGACTTGGTGTTCATGTGCAGGAAGCAAACCAGATGCACCAGAATCTGAATCACAGCGGTCACCAGGATTGCTCCCAGAATAACCGGCTTGGACGCAGAACCGTTCATCACCATCCAGAACGGGATCACCGTCAGAATGATCGACAGGATGAAACCTGTCATGTAGGTTTTTACGCTGCCGTGGGAAGCGCCATGATCGTTAGAATGACTCATTACATCGCCCCCATCAGATAGACAACAGAGAACACACAGATCCATACCACGTCCAGGAAGTGCCAGAACAGGCTCAGGCACATAATACGGGTACGGTTAGTACTGGTCAGGCCGCGACGGGAGATCTGGAACATCAGCACTGCCATCCAGATCAGACCCGAGGTCACGTGCAGACCGTGGGTGCCTACCAGCGCGAAGAACGCTGACAGGAAGCCGCTACGATCCGGGCCGAAGCCTTCCATGATCAGGTGATGGAATTCATAGATTTCCATCCCGATAAAGCCAGCACCAAACAGCCAGGTCAACGCCAGCCAGGAGACAACCTGGCTCTTGTTGTTTTTATACATGGCGATAGCCGCCATGCCGTAGGTGATGGAGCTGAATAACAGCAGTGCGGTTTCAACCAGAACGAACGGCAGTTCAAAGATGTCCTTACCGGTCGGGCCGCCCGCTGTGCCGTTCACCAGAACGGCATAGGTCGCGAACAGACAGCAGAACAGGATGCAGTCGCTCATCAGGTAGATCCAGAAACCGAAGACTTTCGTCGGTCCTGTATCATGGTGCGCATGTTCATGCGCGTGGGCAGTCGAGTGCGCCAGAGTATCAGTTGCCATTTTTCAGCCCCGCTTTAGAAATCTCGTCAAAATGCTGGTTTTCCAGCTTTTCAACTTCACGGACTGGTACGTAGTAGTCCACGTCCTCGTCAAAGCTCTTCACAATCCAGCTGATTACGATGCCAGCGAAGCCAACAATCGCCATCCACCAGATGTGCCAGATCATTGCGAAACCAAATACCGTTGCGAAGGCGGCAATCACGATGCCCGCACCGCTGTTTTTCGGCATATGGATCTCTTCGTAATGTTCAGGTTGCTTGTACGCTTCACCTTTTTCTTTCATTTCCCAGAATGCATCACGCTCATGAATGTGCGGCACTACGGCAAAGTTATAGAACGGAGGTGGAGAAGAGGTAGACCACTCCAGCGTACGGCCACCCCATGGGTCCCCGGTCAGGTCGCGATTCAGGTTACGGTCACGGATAGACACGTAATACTGAATCAGCTGGCACAGGATACCGCAGGCAATCAGCGCTGCGCCGCCCGCTGCAATCAACAGCATCGGATGGAACTGCGGATCGATCTGCTGGCTCAGACGACGGGTCATCCCCATGAAGCCCAGCACGTACAGCGGCATAAACGCCACGAAGAAACCGATGATCCAGAACCAGAACGCGCGTTTACCCCATTTTTCGTTCAGGGTGAAACCGAACGCTTTTGGCCACCAGTAGGTCACACCAGCGAAGCAGCCGAAGACGACGCCGCCGATGATAACGTTATGGAAGTGCGCAATCAGGAACAGGCTGTTGTGAAGAACAAAGTCCGCGCCCGGTACCGCGAGCAGTACGCCGGTCATCCCACCTACGGAGAAGGTAACGATGAAGCCGATGGTCCACAGCATGGCTGAGTGGAATACGATACGGCCCTGATACATGGTGAACAGCCAGTTGAAGATCTTAACCCCGGTCGGGATCGCGATAATCATGGTGGTAATACCGAAGAAGGCGTTTACGTTCGCGCCCGCACCCATGGTGAAGAAGTGGTGCAGCCAGACGATGAACGACAGAACGGTAATACATACGGTTGCCCACACCAGCGAGGTGTAACCAAACAGACGTTTACGCGAGAAGGTTGCCGCGATTTCGGAGAACACACCGAACACCGGCAGAACCAGGATGTACACTTCCGGGTGGCCCCAGGCCCAAATCAGGTTGATGTACATCATCATGTTGCCACCCATATCATTCGTGAAGAAATGGGTACCCAGATAGCGGTCCAGGGTCAGCAGCGCGATGGTGACGGTCAGAATTGGGAACGACGCGATAATCAGGACGTTGGCGCACAGAGATGCCCAGGTAAATACCGGCATCTTGAACATCGTCATTCCTGGTGCACGCATCTTCAGGATGGTCACGAAGAAGTTAATACCGGTCAGAGTGGTACCGACACCGGAGAGCTGAAGCGCCCAAATCCAGTAGTCAACGCCCACGCCCGGACTGTACTCAATTCCCGAAAGTGGCGGGTAGGCCAGCCAGCCGGTCTGAGCAAATTCGCCCACACCCAGTGACAGGTTAACCAGGATAACGCCGACAACCGTGAACCAGAAGCTCAGGTTATTCAGGAACGGGAACGCAACGTCGCGCGCGCCGATTTGCAGCGGAACGACAACGTTCATCAGACCGATTACCAGCGGCATCGCCACGAAGAAGATCATGATAACGCCGTGGGCGGTAAAGATCTGATCGTAGTGGTGCGGCGGCAGGAAGCCGGCTTCGCCCGCAGACGCAAGCGCCTGCTGGCTACGCATCATGATCGCATCCGCAAAGCCACGAATTAACATGACGATACCGACGATGCAGTACATGATGCCGAGTTTTTTGTGGTCAACCGAAGTCAGCCACTCGTTCCACAGGTAGCTCCACTTACCGAAGTAAGTGATCAGGCCAACTAAGGCCGCGCCACCAATGATAATTGCAGCAATCGTAACCATGATAATGGGTTCATGGTACGGCACCGCATCCAATGTCAATTTTCCGAACATTTTCTTCCTCGGCCCCTTAGTGAGCGGTTTCCGCGTGGCTCATGTCCATGCCTTCCATACCCTGGTGCGTGTTGTGCTCGCCTTCAGGCTGGGTCATGTCCATGCTCATGCCGTGATCCATAAATTTGCCAATAACATCTTTGAACAGATTCGGTTTCACGTTAGAGAAGTACTCCACCTTGTTATATTCGCTAGGTGCAGCCACTTTTTCGAACGCCGCCATGTCAGACATGGTGTTTGGAGACTGCTTCGCTTTTGCAACCCACTGGTCGAAAGCGGCACGGTCTGGCGTAGCGATAGCTTTGAACTTCATACCCGAGAAGCCCGGGCCACTATAGCTGGCGGAGATACCGTCGTAGGTGCCTGCTTCATTCGCGATCAGGTGCAGGTTAGTCTGCATACCGGCCATCGCGTAAATCTGGCTGCCCAGACGTGGGATGAAGAAGGAGTTCATTACGGAGTTGGAGGTCACTTTGAACTGCACCGGAGTGTTCGCCGGGAAGGCGATTTCATTCACGGTAGCAATGCCCTGCTCTGGATAGATGAAGAACCATTTCCAGTCCATGGAGACCACTTCAATGGTAATGGGTTTTTCATCGTGAACCAGCGGTTTGCTCGGCTCAAGTGCGTGAGTGGTTTTCCAGGTGAGTACAGCAAGGAACAGGATGATCAGAATAGGTACCGTCCAGACCACAGCTTCCACTTTATTGGAGTGTGACCAGTTCGGGCTATACTTCGCATCTTTATTGCTCGCACGATACTTCCAGGCGAAACCAACAGCCATCAAGATGGCAGGAATAACCACAATCAACATCAGGCCAAAAGCCGTCAGTATCAATGAACGTTGTTCCAGTCCAATCTGTCCTTTGGGGTCTAGTAGTGCAGAATCGCAGCCACTGAGTAATACAGTGCCTGCGAATAATGACAACCATCCCAAACTTTTATTGTATTTCCTGAGTCTCATTTAACGACCTCAATTCCACGGGAGTCTGGTGGCGTTTAAAGTGTGGGGGCATTTTACGGGAAGGTTACATTACTGTAAACATCATTAGCCCTGTGTCAGGAAGGTGTTACCGGGTTCTGCCGCACATGTCACAAGTGTTGCAAATTATGTCGCGTTTCCCGGGGGAAGCCGCACGGAGTGGGCGTTATAACGAAAGGGTGCCCCAGCATACCGCAAAAGGGACAATTGGTATAACCATTGCGGAAAATACACAAATAATTAACAATTAATTATCAATAAAAAGACATCTAAAAAACGAAAATTCAATCTTTCGAATGCTGAATCGTTTAACGGAAAATAGCGTAGCGAAATAAGCTCCAATAATTTCCGAATGCTATCCCGCACAAAACAACAAATATTTTTTTTGCCGAGGGCGGTTATTTCACCGTTATAATTTCGTGTCGTTATTACAACGGGAAATAACCTTTCGCTTTTTACTTCATGTCATCTGCGTTTTCCGCAGTGACATGAAATCCAGCATCCCACCGGTCAGGATCCCCACCACGGCGAGAAACATGCCAGCATCAAGCAGCAGGGTTTCAAAAGGAAGCGATAAGGTGGTCGTCGCATTCATAATGAGTACCGCGAGCCACATTACCAGCGCAAAACAACCTGCCATCAGCAGGCGCAGGGCAAACCGATAGGCGGCCTGATACTCCGTGCGCGGCATGAAGTGTTCCGTTCGTTGGGTATATTCCAGCGTCTGGCGACAGACCAGCAGCAATAAAATCCCTGGCACAGCCGCCACCACCGAGAAGAGATAAAACGTCGGCCAGCCGTGGGCTTCAACAAACCAGCCCGCGACTGGGCCAACGTATACGCGCCCGACGGCGGAAAGGGCAGAGAGCAGCGCAAACTGGGTAGCGGAAAATGATTTATTGCACAGCGTCATCAGTAGGGCGACAAAGGCCGCAGTGCCCATACCGCCACACAGGTTTTCAAAGAATACGGCCGTCGCCATGCTGATCATATGCTTATCGGTAATCGACAGCAGCCAGTAACCGGCATTCGATGCGCCCTGGAGAATGCCGAATATCAGCAGAGCGCGGAACAGCGTCAGGCGCTGCATTAATACGCCGCCGTACAGCGCGCCGACAATCGTGGCAAACAACCCCAGCGTTTTATTCACCACGCCAACTTCCCCTGCGTCAAACCCGACGCCACGAATGAGAAAGGTGGTGGTGAGGCTCATGGCGAAAGCATCGCCGAGCTTATAAAGGACGATAAGCAGCAGGATCAGCCAGGCATTATTGCGACCAAAAAAGTCGCGGAGCGGTGCGGCGACGGCCTGCTCCAGCGAGCGGGGGACCGGAATCACATCGCTCGGTTCAGGCGCGAATAATGTGGCAATAATGCAGGGTATCAGCAGCGCGGCCATCAGCCAGTACATTCCCTGCCAGCCGAGATAGCGGTCGGCAAGCCACAGAGCCAGGCCGCCGGAAACCAGCATACCCAGGCGGTAGCCAAGCACGCTGATTGCCGCACCGGCACCACGCTCTTCTGCTGGTAAAACGTCCGTTTTCCAGGCGTCAAAAACAATGTCCTGCGAAGCGGAACAGAAGGCGATGACCACCGCAAGCGCGGCCATCCAGCGCAGCTGTGTTGACGGCTCAAGGAAGCCCATTGCGGCAATGGCCAGCAACAGCAGCACCTGCGTCATCACTAACCAGCCGCGACGCCGTCCGAGGAACGGTGGGGTATAACGATCCATCACCGGCGACCACAAGAACTTAAAGACGTAAGCCTGGCCAACGAGCGAGAAGAAACCAATGGTTTTAAGATCGATATTCTCAACCGTCATCCACGCCTGTAGCGTGCCGGAGGTGAGTGCAAGAGGTAAACCGGAGGCGAAACCAAGGATCAGCAGAATAGCTGATTTCGGTTGCTGGAAAATGCGTAAGTAGTGACTGGACATGTTCTTATGAACTGACCCGGTGAAGCACCGGGCCAGACAGCAGGATTAACGGGCGTTCTGCTTGATGAAGTCGTGAATGCTGGTGTCCTGTGCCATGTCGGCAATGGTGTCAGTCAGCACGCTGTTAACCGCGTCAGCGATATTTTTGTTGGAGGCCTGGAATGCGCCTTCAACGGAATAGCTCGCCCGATAGTTTTTGTTCATTTTGTTACCATTCTTCGCGGTAGCGATGATGGCAATATCGGCTTTGGTGGCAATGTTGTAGCGAACGTTACCCTGGGAGACGTCAGCGTACAGGTTGTTCACGATGATTTGCAGGTCAACTGCGCCGCTTGGGCCAATCATGTAGCCGCGGGAGGTCATCTGTTTCTCCAGCACTTCCTGCAACAGGAAGCGCAGGTCGCGGGAGGCGGTCAGCGTGACCTGCTGGTTGTCACGAGTCACTTTCGCCAGCGCCTGGTCCTGACGCTGATCGGCGCCATTAATGCTGACCGTAACGCCCATCAGGCTTGGATCCTGCTGAGGCAGCGTAATTTTTGGTGAAACGTCAATGGTCGTCGGCGGGGTCGCGCAACCGGCGAGCATAAAGAGTGCTACCAACGGAAAGAAGATTTTTTTTAACATTTTCGGGTTCTCAACGAATCGTAAGCAAAGAGAGAAAAATTGCCGCCATCATAACATCGCCAACGGCCAGGGGAAGTGGTCAATGCATGTAAATTCATCGCCTTGTCTGAAAACTGACCAGCTTTCCGCTTTTCTTTGCCTGTAAGTGACAAAACGTATGAACCACATAGTGAACTTCATTCGTTTGGATGAGAAAATCAGACGAAAGCTAAATATTTGTTGTCAAGGTGTAATGGAACCGGTAAAAGCGGCTAATATTTAAAGGGATGGGTGACATCTTAGCGTTGTCGGAGGAGTGATTTCATGATGATACGTGAACAGATAGAAGAAAAATTAAGGGCAGCGTTCAACCCTGTGTTTCTCGAAGTTGTCGACGAAAGCTATCGTCATAACGTGCCGGCAGGTTCTGAAAGCCACTTTAAAGTGGTTCTGGTCAGCGATCGCTTCACGGGAGAACGTTTCCTGAACCGACACCGCTTGATCTACAGCACCTTGACGGAAGAACTCTCCACAACCGTACATGCGCTGGCGCTGCATACCTACACCATTAAGGAATGGGAAGGGTTACAGGATACGGTATTCGCATCACCGCCTTGTCGGGGTGCAGGCACCATCGCCTGATAAATCGGATTTGCAACCGCCGGAGTTTTTCCAGTATGTTGCTTACAGATTTCGTCAAAACGGCCTTTGGGCCGTTTTGTTTTGTCTGAGTTTTGAGCGGATGGCGCGTTTTTAAGGCTAAAAATAGCCTTAAAGTGTGAAAAAAGCCGCAGCAACATGCCCCAACCGTTCTCGACTCACCTAAGTGATGCCGCTATAATGCCGCGTCTTATTGAATGTCTTCGGGATGATTCTGGCGACAGGGAATGTGAATCTGCACATAAGAGAGCATCCCGGTATAACAGACAGATTCAGAGTTGACCGAGCACTGTGATTTTTTTGAGGTAACAAGATGCAAGTTTCAGTTGAAACCACTCAAGGCCTTGGCCGCCGTGTAACGATTACTATCGCTGCTGACAGCATCGAAACTGCTGTGAAAAGCGAGCTGGTCAACGTAGCAAAAAAAGTACGTATTGACGGCTTCCGCAAGGGCAAAGTACCAATGAATGTAGTTGCTCAGCGTTATGGCGCTTCCGTGCGTCAGGATGTGCTGGGTGAACTGATGAGCCGCAACTTTATCGACGCGATCATCAAAGAAAAAATCAATCCAGCCGGCGCGCCGAACTACGTTCCAGGCGAATACAAGCAGGGCGAAGACTTCACCTACTCCGTAGAGTTCGAAGTGTACCCGGAAGTTGAGCTGAAAGGTCTGGAATCTATCGAAGTTGAAAAACCGATCGTTTCCGTGACTGACGAAGACGTTGACGGCATGCTGGATACTCTGCGTAAGCAGCAGGCGGACTGGAAAGAGAAAGACGGCGCTGTTGACGCGGAAGACCGCGTAACCATCGACTTCACCGGTTCAGTAGACGGCGAAGAGTTCGAAGGCGGTAAAGCGTCTGATTTCGTACTGGCGATGGGCCAGGGTCGTATGATCCCAGGCTTCGAGGACGGTATCAAAGGTCACAAAGCGGGCGAAGAGTTCACCATCGACGTGACCTTCCCTGAAGAGTACCACGCTGAAAATCTGAAAGGTAAAGCAGCGAAGTTCGTCATCAACCTGAAAAAAGTGGAAGAGCGCGAACTGCCAGAACTGACTGAAGAATTCATCAAGCGTTTCGGCGTGGAAGATGGTTCTGTTGCGGGCCTGCGCACCGAAGTGCGTAAAAACATGGAACGCGAGCTGAACGGCGCTGTACGTAACCGCGTGAAGTCTCAGGCGATTGAAGGTCTGGTGAAGGCGAACGACATCGACGTGCCAGCTGCCCTGATCGACAGCGAAATCGACGTTCTGCGCCGTCAGGCTGCACAGCGTTTCGGTGGCAACCAGCAGCAGGCGATGGAACTGCCACGCGAGCTGTTTGAAGAGCAAGCGAAACGCCGCGTTGTTGTTGGCCTGCTGCTGGGCGAAGTGATTCGTACCCACGAGCTGAAAGCTGACGAAGAACGTGTGAAAGGTCTGATCGAAGAGATGGCTTCTGCATACGAAGATCCGTCAGAAGTGATCGAGTTCTACGGTAAGAACAAAGAGCTGATGGACAACATGCGCAACGTCGCACTGGAAGAGCAGGCTGTTGAAGCGGTACTGGCGAAAGCGAAAGTGACCGAAAAAGAGACCTCTTTCACCGAACTGATGAACCAGCAGGCGTAATTTCGCCCCAACGGTTTAAAGTTTGAACAAAAAACCCGTTGCCCTCCGGCGACGGGTTTTTTTTATCACAGCTTTGGTCCTGGAAGGGTGCTAAAACGCCCTTTCAGTGTTAGCGTTACAACAAAACGTTGTTATGCTTGAAATAGGGCGTGGCGACCCCCATTAGTATGTAATCACGATGATTGAGACTGGCTGATAATCCGTCCATAAGGTTACAATCAGTACAGCAGGTGTTTTCAATTTTGAACCAGGAGACGGAAATGTCATACAGTGGCGAACGAGATAACTTTGCACCCCATATGGCGCTGGTGCCAATGGTTATTGAACAGACCTCACGCGGTGAGCGTTCTTTCGATATCTATTCCCGTCTGCTCAAGGAACGCGTTATCTTTCTGACCGGCCAGGTAGAAGACCATATGGCTAACCTGATCGTGGCGCAGATGCTGTTCCTGGAAGCGGAAAACCCGGAAAAAGACATTTACCTGTACATTAACTCGCCGGGCGGTGTGATTACGGCGGGTATGTCTATTTATGACACCATGCAATTCATCAAGCCGGATGTCAGCACCATTTGTATGGGGCAGGCGGCATCCATGGGTGCCTTCCTGTTAACCGCAGGGGCGAAAGGTAAGCGTTTCTGCCTGCCAAATTCCCGCGTGATGATTCACCAGCCGCTGGGGGGTTATCAGGGTCAGGCGACGGATATTGAAATCCACGCCCGAGAAATTCTGAAAGTAAAAGCGCGCATGAATGAACTTATGGCGCAGCATACGGGTCAACCTCTCGAGCAGATCGAGCGCGATACCGAACGCGATCGCTTCCTCTCTGCACCAGAGGCAGTTGAGTACGGCTTAGTCGACTCCATTTTGACCCATCGTAATTGATGCCCGCGACGCGAGTGTGCCGCTATACTAAGGTAGGGCGGCACGTTGCCTGTAAGCAGCTTGCGTCTGAGAATGGCATTTGCGTCGTCATGTGCGGCACATAGAACTTAAAAAGAGGTTTGGACTCATGACAGATAAACGCAAAGATGGTTCGGGCAAACTGCTGTACTGCTCTTTTTGCGGCAAAAGCCAGCATGAAGTGCGTAAACTGATTGCCGGGCCGTCCGTGTATATCTGCGACGAATGCGTCGATTTATGTAACGACATCATTCGCGAAGAGATTAAAGAAGTCGCGCCGCACCGTGAGCGCAGCGCGTTACCAACGCCACACGAAATTCGCCACCACCTGGACGACTATGTCATTGGTCAGGAGCAGGCGAAAAAAGTGTTGGCGGTGGCGGTATACAACCACTACAAACGTCTGCGTAACGGCGATACCAGCAATGGCGTAGAACTGGGCAAAAGTAACATTCTGCTTATCGGGCCGACCGGTTCCGGTAAAACCCTGCTGGCGGAAACGCTGGCGCGCCTGCTGGATGTTCCGTTCACTATGGCGGACGCTACCACCCTGACCGAGGCCGGTTATGTGGGTGAAGACGTTGAAAATATTATCCAGAAGCTGCTCCAGAAGTGCGATTACGACGTACAGAAAGCCCAGCGCGGGATCGTCTATATCGATGAGATCGACAAAATCTCTCGTAAATCAGACAACCCGTCCATCACCCGTGACGTATCGGGCGAAGGCGTGCAGCAAGCGCTCCTGAAGCTGATTGAAGGTACGGTTGCGGCTGTTCCACCGCAGGGTGGGCGTAAACATCCGCAGCAGGAATTCTTGCAGGTTGATACCTCCAAGATCCTGTTTATCTGTGGCGGTGCGTTTGCAGGCCTGGATAAAGTGATTTCTCACCGTGTGGAAACCGGCTCCGGCATTGGTTTTGGCGCAACGGTGAAAGCCACGTCTGAAAAACCAAATGAAGGCCAGCTGCTGGCGCAGGTTGAACCGGAAGATCTGATCAAATTTGGTTTGATTCCAGAATTTATCGGCCGTCTGCCGGTTGTAGCGACCCTGAACGAACTGAGCGAAGATGCGCTGATTCAGATCCTGAAAGAGCCGAAAAACGCGCTGACCAAACAGTATCAGGCGCTGTTCAATCTGGAAGGCGTTGAGCTGGAATTCCGCGACGAAGCACTGGACGCGATTGCCAAGAAAGCGATGGCGCGTAAAACCGGTGCCCGTGGTCTGCGTTCTATCGTAGAAGCAGCATTGCTCGACACAATGTACGATCTTCCTTCTATGGAAGACGTTGAAAAAGTTGTGATCGATGAGTCCGTCATTGGTGGCCAGACCAAGCCGTTACTGATTTACGGTAAACCGGAAGCGCAGCAGGCATCTGGCGAATAATTCACCATTTCATACAATCAGTTAATCAAAAAGGGGGGATTTTATCTCCCCTTTACTTTTTCCGTATTCATGGCGTTGAATGTATGGGAAACATCCCCATATACTGGATTACATGTTAATGGTTGTGTGAAGCACAGTTACATGACCAGTTTACCTGGCGGACACTAAACTAAGAGAGAGCTCTATGAATCCTGAGCGTTCTGAACGCATTGAAATCCCCGTATTGCCGTTGCGCGATGTGGTGGTTTATCCGCACATGGTCATACCCTTATTTGTAGGGCGGGAAAAATCTATCCGTTGCCTCGAAGCCGCCATGGATCATGATAAAAAAATCATGCTGGTCGCGCAGAAGGAAGCATCAACGGATGAGCCGGGTGTAAACGATCTTTTCACCGTCGGGACCGTGGCCTCTATTTTGCAGATGCTGAAGCTGCCAGATGGCACCGTAAAGGTGCTGGTGGAAGGCCTACAGCGTGCGCGTATTACCACTTTGTCAGACGATGGCGAGCATTTCTCTGCGAAGGCAGAGTACCTTGATTCACCGGAACTTGATGAGCGCGAGCAGGAAGTACTGGTACGCACCGCGATCAGCCAGTTCGAAGGCTACATCAAACTGAACAAGAAAATCCCACCTGAAGTGCTGACGTCGCTGAACAGCATCGACGATCCTGCACGTCTGGCGGATACCATCGCCGCGCACATGCCGCTGAAGCTTGCTGACAAACAGTCCGTGCTCGAAATGTCCGACGTTAACGAACGTCTGGAATACCTGATGGCGATGATGGAGTCTGAGATCGATCTGCTTCAGGTTGAGAAGCGCATTCGCAACCGCGTCAAAAAGCAGATGGAAAAATCGCAGCGTGAGTACTATCTGAACGAGCAAATGAAAGCCATTCAGAAAGAGCTCGGCGAGATGGACGACGCACCGGATGAAAACGAAGCGCTGAAGCGTAAGATCGATGCGGCGAAGATGCCGAAAGAGGCGAAAGAGAAAGCCGAAGCTGAGTTGCAGAAGCTGAAAATGATGTCTCCGATGTCGGCGGAAGCGACGGTTGTACGTGGCTATATCGAGTGGATGGTGCAGGTTCCTTGGAATGCCCGCAGCAAGGTCAAAAAAGACCTGCGTCAGGCCCAGGAGATCCTGGACACCGACCACTACGGCCTGGAACGCGTGAAAGACCGCATTCTTGAGTACCTCGCCGTACAGAGCCGTGTGAACAAAATCAAAGGCCCAATCCTGTGCCTGGTAGGGCCTCCAGGCGTGGGTAAAACCTCTCTGGGGCAGTCCATCGCCAAAGCGACCGGACGTAAATACATCCGTATGGCGCTGGGCGGCGTGCGTGATGAAGCGGAAATCCGCGGCCACCGTCGTACCTATATCGGTTCGATGCCGGGCAAGCTGATCCAGAAGATGGCAAAAGTGGGCGTCAAAAACCCGCTGTTCCTGCTCGATGAGATCGACAAAATGTCTTCGGACATGCGTGGCGATCCGGCGTCGGCGCTGCTGGAAGTGCTTGACCCAGAGCAGAACGTCGCGTTCAGCGATCACTATCTGGAAGTCGACTACGACCTGAGCGATGTGATGTTCGTCGCGACCTCCAACTCCATGAACATTCCGGCACCGCTGCTGGACCGTATGGAAGTGATCCGTCTGTCCGGCTATACCGAAGACGAGAAGCTGAACATTGCTAAACAGCACCTGCTGCCGAAGCAGATTGAGCGTAACGCGCTGAAGGCTAACGAGCTGACCGTTGAGGACAGCGCCATTGTCGGCATTATTCGTTACTATACCCGTGAAGCGGGCGTGCGTAGCCTTGAGCGTGAGATCTCGAAACTGTGCCGTAAGGCGGTGAAACAGCTTCTGCTGGATAAGAGCCTGAAGCACATCGTGATTAACGGCGACAATCTGCATGCCTACCTGGGCGTTCAGCGCTTCGACTATGGCCGTGCGGATAACGAAAACCGCGTTGGCCAGGTGACCGGTCTGGCATGGACGGAAGTGGGTGGCGATCTGCTGACCATCGAAACCGCCTGCGTTCCGGGCAAAGGCAAGCTGACCTACACCGGCTCGCTGGGTGAAGTGATGCAGGAGTCCATCCAGGCGGCGCTGACCGTGGTGCGCGCGCGCGCGGAAAAACTGGGTATTAACCCTGATTTCTACGAAAAACGCGACATTCACGTTCACGTTCCGGAAGGGGCGACGCCGAAAGATGGCCCAAGCGCGGGTATTGCTATGTGTACGGCACTGGTTTCCTGCCTGACAGGTAACCCGGTTCGTGCGGATGTAGCCATGACCGGTGAAATTACGCTGCGTGGACAGGTACTGCCAATCGGTGGGTTAAAAGAAAAACTGCTGGCGGCACACCGCGGTGGGATCAAAACCGTATTGATTCCTTACGAAAATAAACGCGATCTGGAAGAGATTCCGGACAACGTTATTGCCGACTTGCAGATCCATCCGGTGAAACGCATTGAGGAAGTTCTGACTCTCGCACTGCAAAATGAACCGTCCGGAATGCAGGTTGTAACCGCAAAATAGTGACCTTGCGCAAAGAGCGCCAATAAAAACAAGGCTGGTAAGTCATTTCGTACTTGCCAGCCTTTTTTTGTATAGCTAATTTAGATTGCTGATTGGGTTAGCCATCAACAACGGGTGTTGTAAGGTCATAGCAGGACTGATATAACTGCTGCGCGGTCGCGCTGTGAAGGATTCAGGTGCGATATAAATTATAAAGAGAGGAAGAGAACAGTGAATAAATCTCAACTGATTGACAAAATTGCTGCGGGTGCTGATATTTCTAAAGCCGCAGCGGGACGTGCTTTAGATGCTTTAATTGCTTCTGTTACTGAATCTCTGCAAGCTGGGGACGACGTTGCACTGGTAGGCTTCGGTACTTTTGCGGTTAAAGAGCGTGCAGCCCGTACTGGCCGCAACCCTCAGACCGGTAAAGAAATCACCATTGCTGCCGCTAAAGTGCCGGGTTTCCGTGCAGGTAAAGCGCTGAAAGACGCAGTAAACTGATTGCTTTCCCGCTCCAGGGAAGCTGAAAAGTACAAGGGCGCATCGTTTGATGTGCCTTTTTTGTTTGTCCAGACCTGATTTGTGCGAGTTTATGCGAGTTGTGGGCTGACAATTGCCCTGTTTTCTTGTCACAATACGCCTTTACGCGCGACGGTCAGGATTTTCCGTTAGCGTCAGGTAACCAGTCACCTACAGCGGAGTGTTGTTACACCATGATGGACAGCTTACGCACGGCTGCTAACAGTCTCGTGCTCAAGATTATTTTCGGTATCATTATCGTGTCGTTCATATTGACCGGCGTGAGTAGTTACCTCATCGGCGGTGGCGCGAACTACGCCGCAAAAGTGAATGGCCAGGAAATTAGCCGTGGGCAGTTCGAGAATGCTTTTGCTGGTGAACGTAACCGCATGCAGCAACAGCTGGGCGACCAATACTCTGAACTTGCAGCCAATGAAGGCTATATGAAAAACCTGCGTCAGCAGACGCTGAACCGCCTTATCGACGAAGCGCTGCTGGATCAGTACGCAAAAAGTCTGGGGTTGGGTATCAGTGATGAGCAGGTAAAAAAAGCCATCTTTTCCACTCAGGCTTTCCAGTCTAATGGGAAGTTCGACAACGCGCGTTACAACAGCATTGTTAACCAGATGGGTATGACGGCTGACCAGTACGCTCAGGCGCTGCGTAACCAGTTGACTACGCAACAGCTGATCAACGCGGTGGTGGGCACCGATTTCATGCTGAAAGGTGAAACTGAAGCGCTGGCGTCCCTGGTGGCGCAGCAACGCGTGGTGCGTGAAGCGACGATTGACGTCAACGCACTGGCGGCGAAGCAGCAGGTCAGCGACGCTGACGTGAATGCTTACTACGAGCAAAACAAGAACAATTTCATCTCGCCGGAACAGTTCCGCGTAAGCTACATCAAGCTGGATGCGGCTGCGATGCAGGAAAATGCGACTGACGCGGAGATCCAGTCTTATTACGACCAGCACCAGGATCAGTTCACTCAGCCGCAGCGTAACCGTTACAGCGTGATCCAGACCAAAACGGAAGCAGAAGCGAAAGCCGTACTGGACGAGCTGAACAAAGGCGCTGATTTCGCCACCGTCGCGAAAGCAAAATCCACCGACATTATTTCTGCCAAAAACGGCGGTGATATGGGCTGGCTGGAAGAGTCCACTACCCCGGACGAGCTGAAAAATGCAGGCCTGAAAGAGAAAGGCCAACTGTCTGGTGTAATCAAATCCTCCGTTGGTTTCCTGGTGGCACGTCTGGACGATGTCGTGGCGGCGAAAACCAAGCCGCTGGCTGACGTTCGTGATGATATCGCTGCGAAAGTGAAGCAAGAGAAAGCGCTGGACGCCTTCTATGCTCTGCAACAGAAAGTGAGCGATGCCGCAAGCAACGACAACGAATCACTGGCGGGCGCTGAGCAGGCTGCTGGCGTGAAAGCGGTTGAGACGGGCTGGTTCAGCCACGAAAGCCTGCCGGAAGAACTGAACTTCAAACCGGTTTCAGATGCCATTTTCAATGGTGGTCTGGTCGGTGAGAACGGTACACCGGGCAGCAATTCAGACATCATCACCGTTGACGGTGACCGTGCGTTCGTACTGCGCGTCAGCGAGCACAAAGCCGAGGCAGTGAAGCCCCTGGCGGAAGTGAAGGATCAGGTCGTGGCGCTGGTGAAACACAACAAAGCGGCACAGCAGGCAAAACTGGATGCAGAGAAAATTCTGGCCGACCTGAAAGCCGGTAAGAACGATGCGCTGAAAGCGGCTGGCCTGAGCTTTGGCGAAGCAAAAACGCTGAGCCGTACCGGTCAAGATCCTGTCAGCCAGGCGGCGTTTGGCCTTAGCCTGCCGGCGAAAGACAAACCGGTCTATGGCACCACGACCGATATGCAGGGTAACGTGGTTCTTCTGGCACTGGATGAAGTGAAAGCCGGTACGTTGCCAGAGGCGCAGAAGAAGGCCATGGTTCAGGGCATTACCCAGAACAATGCCCAGATTGCGTTCGAAGCGATGATGAGCAACCTGCGTAAAGAAGCCAAAATCAAGCTGGGTGATGTGGTCACTCAGGAGCAATAATTACGTATCTGCTCGCAGATTTTAGTAACGTTCTGCAAAAACTAAAGGCCGCTTACGCGGCCTTTTCCATTTCTGTAATCTGCTGTTTGTCCCTGTTTTCCCGTGCGGCTATTGTGGCGTGGCTGTCAACAAACAAGGAGAAAACAGCATGAAATGTGGAATCAAAGCACTGTTAATTACACTGGCCATTGCCACGTCCGGGATGAGTGCGGGAGCGCTGGCGGCGACACCTGCGGCGAAAGCGCAGGCTGCACAAAACCAGGCGGAATCAACATCTCCGGTTAACGTTAAAGCTAACGCGACGGCCAGCCCGAAAGCTGCCGAAGAGGAGGGTACGCGGGTTAGCATCAATACTGCGTCCGCAGAAGATCTGGCTCGTGCGATGAACGGCGTGGGTCTCAAAAAAGCACAGGCCATCGTCAGCTATCGGGAAGAGTATGGTCCTTTTAAAACCCTTGACGATCTCAAACAGGTGCCGGGTATGGGCAGCGCGCTGGTTGAGCGCAATCTCGCACACTTGACGCTGTAATCGCGTAATCACTTGCACTGCGGCAAAAATTTGCCAGGATAAAGAGGTCATACCAGTTATGACCTCTGAACCTATAACAACGAAAGGCTATTGCGCTATGCAAACACAAATCAAAGTCCGAGGTTATCACCTCGATGTTTATCAGCATGTCAATAACGCCCGCTATCTTGAATTTCTTGAAGAGGCGCGCTGGGACGGCCTGGAGAACAGCGAAAGCTTTCAGTGGCTGACTGCACACAACATCGCGTTTGTGGTCGTCAATATCAATATTAACTACCGCCGCCCGGCCGTGCTGGGGGATGTGCTCACCGTGAAAAGTGAGGTTCAACAGCTGAATGGCAAAAGTGGTGTATTGAGCCAGGTCGTTACGCTGGAGCCAGAAGGGCAGGTGGTGGCTGATGCGCTGATCACCTTTGTCTGTATCGATCTCAAAACCCAGAAAGCGTTGCCGCTTGAAGGGGAGTTGCGCGAAAAGCTGGAGCTGATGATCGCGTAGGAAATAGTCAGGAAGCCCCGTGCTGTCGACATTTATCGTTCGACAGCACGGTCAGGTAACCCTTATTTCAGCCCGGTCTTTTTCTGCATTGCGGCCATCACGCCCGCTTTATCCGCAAGATAATGATTCAGCCCGTTTGCGCGCAGGTTGCAGGCGGCACACTGTCCGCAACCGTCGCCTTTAATGCCGTTGTAACAGGTCAGGGTCTCATTGCGAACGACATCCAGCTTGCCCCAGTAGTCGGCCAGCGCCCAGGTTTCGGCTTTATCCAGCCACATCAGCGGTGTTTCGAAGCGGGTCTCTTTTGCCATTCCCAGATCGACGGCGTGATTGAGTGCTTTCACGAATTCATCCCGGCAGTCCGGATAGCCTGAGAAGTCGGTCTCACACACGCCCGTGATCACCGCTTCGGCTTTCACCTGGTAGGCATAGATCGCCGTCAGGGTCAGGAAGAGAATGTTGCGGCCCGGTACGAAGGTATTCGGAATGCCGCTGGCATCCGGTTCGTAATCAGGCACCGGAATACTGTCGCGGGTGAGGCTGCTGACGGCCAGTTCATTTAACAGCGTCACGTCCAGCACTTTATGAGCGCGGGCGCCCAGTTTCAGGGCCAGTTCACGAGCGACATCAATTTCAGCGCAATGACGCTGACCATAATCAAAAGTGACGCAGTGCACTTCATCATACTGGTGAAGCGCCTGGATAAGGCAGGTTGTGGAATCTTGTCCTCCGCTGAACACGACGACGGCACGTTTCATAGATCATCTCGACAGTTACGGTAAAAGCGCCATGTTAACGCCTGGCTAAAGCGGCGACCAGCTTCTTCACGCGTTTGGAGGTGGAAGCCAGGCTTCGGTGAAGTCAAACCAGCCGCGGGTGTTAAGGCGTATGCCGTTGACGCCCGGAGGCGCGCTGATTTGATATTGGTAGTTAAAGAGCGGCGTCAGGATGGCTGACTCCATTAACCGACTGAAGATAGCCTGTAGTCCTGCGTCTCGATCCCGCTCGTCCGCCTGCGTCTGCACCGCATCCAGCGTGGCCTGCAAATGAGCATATGCCGGTGCGCTCAGCAGATGTGGCCAGAGTGCATCGCAGCGGAGCCACTGTTCAAGCGTGTACGATGGCGCTTCGCCAATCAGTCTGTCTCCCATCATCATGTCTGCATCGGCAAGCTGCTGGCATCCGTCCCACGTCTTGGCGTCGTGAAAGATGACGGTCAGCTCGCAACCCTGCCGCGCAAGGTATTCTTTTAACTGGCTGGCCATGGTGTGAAGCTCAACCGGCAGGTGGTAGACCAGCGTTAATGTCTTTGGCAGCGCAACGTCGGTTAAATCAGGCCATTGAGGGATCGCCCAGCCGGGAAGCAGTTCCTCGGTAGGCGTGATAAGCCCTTCGTTTAGTGGAAGCGTGTGCAGCAGCGTTGAGAGATGAATGATATTAATCAGCCGCTTTGCCTGTAGCTCGCTCAGACGCGGGCTCCGCTTCAGGGTGAGGTAACAGAAGCCCAGACTGGTGCTATTACTCACCAGCCGCAGGCTGGCCAGCTCGTCGGCCTCGCCAATGGCGATTTGCACCGGGTGGCGACAGCTGGTGCCCAGACTGTAGTCAAAAAGCTGGGGCGTGATCCAGTACTCGATAGCCTTAAGCAACGCATGCCCAAGGTGATACTGCTCGTGGCTTTCCAGACGCACCAGTTCAGGCTCAAAAACGCTCAGCCGGAAGGGACCGCTGCCCACCACGGGGTAGTCGGGATGCGCCAGACGGCTACAGTAGGTTGCCAGCCTGTGCGCCAGCCAGTAGTCAGGTTGATGCAGAATAAACGTCAGGCACTGTGGGCGCGTGGTTTCGATACCCTGGACGCTGCGAAAAAGCGTCCTCATGCCTGGCTGCGATAACAGCGCTGTCAGGCTTTGCCGGAGCTGTGCCGTCTCTATTTTATCGCCGTTATGCCAGTGCAGGGTGGAGCGAATGTAGAAATGCCAGCGCAGGCCGTCAGCGGAGATTTCCCAGTGATGCGCCAGATCGCCCGTGGGTTCACTGCTGTTACCATTAAAACGCGTCAAACCAGAGAATACCTGTCCCGCCAGATGCTGCTCCGCCCGGCCAGGGAGAAACCCCGGCTGAAGCGGCTCCAGCGAGCGATAGTAGGGAATACGCAGCGTCGGCGTATCGTTCTGCCAGTGCCCGCCCATAAACGGATGCAGCAGCGATCGCAAATCTTCAGGCGCGAGCTGGGCCAGCTCAAGCGCATTCTGCTGCTGTCCACTTTTCAGGGCCTCTTCCATCATCGTATTACGCAACGAGTCCGGGGTGACGTGAAAGCGTAATTCCCCACGCTTTCCCCGTCCGGAGCGGGCGTTCCAGCTTAGCCAGCCCGCCTCCTGCGCCTGGCGCAGCAGGGTGCGAACATGTCGCTCGCTGCAAAAGCAGCGGCTGGCAAGCTCACTGATGGTCACCTGCTGCGGTGCGCCGGCGGACGGGTGCCACAGACGCTGATACTGGTTAAGACGGTTAAGCTGGCGCATGGAAAACCCGGAACAATAATTATCATCTATTCACTATTACTTCCGTATATCTCACGTAATACTGATGCACAAGTTAACCGCATCACATTTCGGGAGTAATCATGGCTCGGCTCGCTGCATTTGATATGGACGGCACGCTGTTAATGCCGGATCACCGTTTAGGGGAGAAAACCCTGAACACACTTAAGCGCCTGCGCGAGCGTGAAGTCACCCTGACGTTTGCCACTGGTCGTCATGTGCTGGAGATGCGCCATTTGCTGGGGACATTTGCCCTCGATGCGTTCCTGATCACCGGCAACGGGACGCGCATTCACTCCGTCGACGGCGATGTGCTTCACCGTCAGGATCTGAATCCGGAAGTGGCGGACATTGTCCTGCACAGCACCTGGGATACGCAGGCCAGCGTGCATGTTTTTAATGATGAAGGCTGGTTTACCGGGCGTGAGATCCCGGCCTTGCTGCACGCACACGTTTACAGCGGCTTTAAATATCAGCTCATCGATTTACGCCGCATTCCGGCACACAAGGTGACCAAGATCTGCTTCTGTGGCGATCGCGACGATCTCTGCCGTCTGCGTATTCAGCTTAACGAGGCGCTGGGCGACCGGGCGCACCTGACCTTCTCGGCGGTGGACTGCCTTGAAGTGCTGCCGGTGGGCTGTAACAAAGGATCTGCGCTGACGATGCTGAGCAATCATCTGGGGCTGACGATGCAGGACTGTATGGCCTTTGGCGACGCCATGAACGACCACGAGATGCTGAGCAGCGTTGGCCGTGGGCTGATTATGGGGAACGCGATGCCGCAGCTTATCGCCGCGCTCCCGCATTTACCGGTTATCGGACACTGTCGTAACGAAGCGGTGTCCCATTTTTTGACGCATTGGCTGGACAAAAATAACCTCCCATATTCCCCCGAATAGTGAGATCCTTCCAGCAAGCCAGGCTAAAGCCTGGCTTTTTTTTATTTCACCAGCTGCGAAATCTGCGCTTTCCACGGCTCAACGTCGCCAATATTGGCCTGCACCCATTCTGCGTTGTAATAGGTTTCCAGGTAGCGCTCCCCGCTGTCGCACAGCAGCGTGACGACAGAGCCGGTACGGCCTTCTTCACGCATCCTCGCGGCCAGCTGTAGCGCGCCCCACATATTGGTGCCAGTAGAAGCCCCGACTTTACGCCCAAGCTGTGTCTCCAGCCAGTGCGCCGTCGCGACGCTGGCGGCGTCCGGCACGCGGAGCATCTCATCCACGACGTCCGGAATGAATGAAGGTTCGACGCGCGGGCGACCAATCCCTTCGATCTTGCTACCGACTGGGCTGCGCAGGCAGGCATCGCGGGATTGCCAGTAATCGAGGAAGACCGAGTTCTGCGGGTCAACCACCATCAGCTGCGTATCATAACCCTGACAGCGGATATAACGTCCGATGGTGGCGGAGGTTCCGCCCGTGCCCGCGCTCATGACAATGTAAGAGGGGACGGGGTGCGGCTCGTGGGTCATCTGGCGGAAAATGCTGTCCGCAATGTTATTATTGCCGCGCCAGTCGGTGGCGCGCTCGGCGAAGGTGAACTGGTCCATGTAGTGACCATTCAGTTCGCGGGCCAGCATTTCGGAGGCTGCATAAATTTCGCAGGCGCTTTCCACAAAGTGGCAGCGTCCGCCGTAAAATTCGATCTGTTCGACTTTACGTTTTGCCGTGCAGGCAGGCATGACGGCGATAAACGGCAGACCGAGCAGGCGGGCAAAGTAGGCTTCCGAGACGGCCGTTGATCCGGACGACGATTCAATAATCGGGGTGCCTTCCTTAATCCAGCCGTTACATAAACCGTATAAAAAGAGTGAACGCGCCAGGCGATGCTTCAGGCTGCCGGTAGGATGGGTGCTTTCATCCTTCAGGTAAAGCTGGATACCGTGAAATCCAGGCAGAGGCAGGCGGATCAAATGGGTATCTGCCGAGCGCTGATAGTCGGCATTTATTTCGCTGATGGCATGTTTAACCCAAGTGCTATTCATCGTAATTATCCGTTTGTCATTTTGTGCCCAGCATAGCGAAAAGCACAGAAAAAATTGTTGCTATCTGACCTTTAAAATAGAATGTAAGGAGAATAATTTTCTCTTCGAGGTGGGTATGCTAGATAAAATTGACCGCAAGCTGCTTTCTTTGCTGCAAAGCGACTGCACCCTCTCTTTGCAGGCGCTGGCAGATGCCGTTAATCTGACCACAACACCGTGCTGGAAGCGCCTCAAGAAGCTGGAAGATGATGGCATTCTGCTGGGGCGTGTGGCGTTGCTGGATCCCGAAAAGCTGGGGCTTGGACTGACCGCCTTCGTCCTGATAAAAACGCAGCACCACAGCAGCGAATGGTACTGCCGCTTCGTCACCCAGGTTTCCGACATGCCCGAGGTGCTCGGCTTCTGGCGCATGGCGGGGGAATACGACTATCTGATGCGCGTTCAGGTGGCAGACATGAAGCGCTACGATGATTTTTACAAGCGGCTGGTCAATAGCGTACCGGGCTTGTCCGATGTCACCTCCAGTTTCGCCATGGAACAGATTAAATACACCACAGCATTACCCATTGAATAACTTCATAAAATACCTTCAGGAAAATACCGCGTGCGATTATTTGCCCAATTGAGCTGGTACTTCCGTCGGGAGTGGCAACGCTACCTCGGCGCGGTGGCCCTGCTTATTATCATTGCCATCCTGCAACTGATCCCGCCCAAAGTGGTGGGATACGTCGTGGATGGCGTTACGGAACAACATTACACCGCTGCACGGGTGATGATGTGGGTCGGTACGCTGGTGCTGACGGCCGTGGTGGTTTACCTGCTGCGTTATGTCTGGCGCGTACTGCTGTTCGGCGCGTCCTATCAGCTTGCCGTTGAGCTGCGCGAAGATTTTTATCGTCAGCTGAGTCGCCAGCATCCTGAGTTTTATCTACGGCACCGTACCGGAGATCTCATCGCCCGCGCTACTAACGATGTAGACCGCGTGGTGTTTGCCGCCGGTGAAGGGGTGTTAACGCTGGTCGATTCCCTGGTAATGGGCTGTGCGGTACTGATTGTGATGTCTACGCAAATTAGCTGGGAGCTCACGCTGCTGGCGCTGCTGCCGATGCCGCTGATGGCGTTAGCGATTAACCGCTATGGGGAGCAGTTGCATGAACGCTTTAAGCTGGCGCAGGCGGCGTTCTCGTCCCTGAACGATCGTACCCAGGAGAGCATGACCAGCATCCGCATGATTAAAGCATTTGGTCTGGAAGACAGACAGTCCGCGCTGTTTGCCGCCGACGCTGCCGATACCGGTGCGAAAAACATGCGCGTGGCGCGTATCGACGCCCGCTTTGATCCGACAATTTATGTTGCGATTGGCATGGCGAACCTGCTGGCGGTGGGCGGCGGCAGCTGGATGGTGGTGCGAGGCACCATGACCCTCGGCCAGTTAACCAGCTTTGCGATGTACCTTGGGCTGATGATCTGGCCGATGCTGGCGCTGGCCTGGATGTTTAATATCGTTGAACGCGGGAGCGCCGCTTACAGCCGCATCCGCGCCATGCTGGCGGAAGTGCCGGTCGTGAACGATGGCAGCGAGCCGGTACCGGAAGGTCCGGGTATTCTCAAGGCTGATATCCGCGCCTTTATCTACCCGCAAACGGAACATCCGGTGCTTGAAAACGTCAGCTTCACGCTGCATCCAGGTCAGATGCTGGGCATCTGCGGCCCGACGGGGTCCGGGAAAAGTACCATCCTGTCACTTATTCAGCGTCATTTTGACGTGAGCGAGGGCGATATCCGTTTCCACGACGTTCCGCTGCCGCACCTGCTGCTGGATGACTGGCGCAGCCGTCTGGCGGTCGTCAGCCAGACGCCATTTTTGTTTTCAGACACCATTGCAAATAATATCGCGCTTGGGTGCCCGACGGCGACACAGGACCAGATCGAGCATGTGGCGCGCTTAGCCAGCGTCCACGAGGATATTCTGCGTCTGCCGCAGGGCTATGATACGGAAGTGGGTGAGCGTGGCGTTATGCTCTCCGGCGGACAAAAACAGCGTATCTCTATTGCCCGCGCGCTGCTGCTGGACGCTGAGATCCTGATACTGGATGATGCGCTTTCCGCGGTTGACGGGCGCACTGAACATCAAATTTTGCATAACCTTCGCCAGTGGGGAGAGGGGCGCACGGTCATCATCAGCGCGCACCGTCTGTCGGCGCTTACCGAAGCCAGTGAAATTCTGGTGCTTCAGCACGGGCATATTGCAGAGCGTGGTCAGCATGACCAGCTTGCCGGGCAGACCGGCTGGTATCGGGATATGTACCGCTATCAACAGCTTGAAGCTGCGCTGGATGAGGAGATCGCCGATGCGTAAGTTTGGACAGATGTGGCCGACGTTAAAACGGCTGCTTGCCTATGGCTCACCGTGGCGTAAACCGCTTTCCCTCGCCGTACTGCTGCTGTGGATCGCCGCGATTGCGGAGGTGACCGGTCCGCTGCTTATCAGTTATTTCATCGATAACATGGTGGCGAAAAGCTATCTGCCGCTGGGGCTGGTGGTGGGGCTGGGCGTGGCGTATGTCGGGCTACAGCTGACGGCGGCGGGGTTGCACTATGCGCAGTCACTGTTGTTTAACCGGGCCGCCGTGGGCGTGGTTCAGCAGCTACGCACGGATGTGATGGATGCCGCGCTGCGCCAGCCGCTGAGCGAGTTTGATACTCAGCCGGTCGGGCAGGTCATTTCACGCGTCACCAATGACACCGAAGTGATCCGCGACCTGTATGTGACCGTGGTCGCAACGGTTCTGCGTAGTGCCGCATTGATTGGCGCGATGCTGGTGGCGATGTTCAGCCTGGACTGGCGAATGGCGCTGGTGGCGATCGCCATTTTCCCGGCGGTACTGATTGTGATGGTGATTTACCAGCGCTACAGCACGCCGATTGTTCGTCGCGTGCGCACTTACCTCGCAGATATCAATGATGGCTTCAACGAAGTGATCAACGGCATGAGCGTTATTCAGCAGTTTCGCCAGCAGGCGCGTTTTGGCGAGCGAATGGGAGAGGCCAGCCGCTCACACTATATGGCGCGAATGCAGACGTTACGTCTCGACGGCTTCCTGCTACGTCCGCTGCTGAGCCTCTTTTCGGCACTGGTGCTGTGCGGGCTGTTGATGCTGTTTGGCCTGACGACGCGCGGAACCATTGAAGTAGGGGTACTCTATGCGTTTATCAGCTACCTTGGCCGCCTTAACGAACCACTGATTGAACTCACCACGCAGCAATCGATGCTGCAACAGGCGGTGGTCGCGGGCGAGCGTGTGTTCGAGCTGATGGACAGGCCGCGTCAGACCTATGGCAATGATGAACGCCCGCTGGAAAGTGGATCCATAGCGTTTGACCATGTCTCGTTTGCCTACCGCGACGACCAGCTGGTCTTGCAGGATATCAACCTTGAGGTACCGTCGCGCGGTTTTGTCGCCCTGGTTGGGCATACCGGCAGTGGTAAAAGCACACTCGCCAGTTTGCTGATGGGCTACTATCCATTGACGCAGGGGGAGATCCGTCTGGACGGTCGGCCTCTCGCCTCGCTTAGCCATGACGCGTTGCGTAAGGGCGTCGCGATGGTGCAGCAGGATCCGGTGGTGCTGGCGGATACCTTTTATGCCAACGTAACGCTGGGAAGGCCTTTCACGCCAGAGCAGGTCTGGGAGGTGCTGGAAACGGTGCAGCTGGCGGATCTGGCGCGCGGGTTAGCTGAAGGCATCAATACCCGGCTGGGCGAGCAGGGCAACAACCTCTCTGTCGGGCAGAAGCAACTTCTGGCGCTGGCGCGCGTGCTGATTGAGACGCCGCAGGTGCTGATTCTGGATGAAGCGACCGCAAGCATTGACTCCGGGACCGAGCAGGCGATCCAGCAGGCGCTGGCTGCCGTGCGGGATCGTACCACGCTGGTGGTGATCGCCCACCGCCTCTCAACGATAGTCGATGCAGATACCATTCTGGTATTGCACCGTGGCCAGGCCGTTGAACGGGGTACGCACAGAGAGCTGCTTGAGGCGAAAGGACGTTACTGGCAGATGTATCAGTTGCAGCTGGCAGGCGATGAGCTGGCCGCCAGCGTGCGCGAGGAGGAGTCACTCAGCGCCTGATGCACCATAACAAGGCAATGCGCTAACAGTCTTAACCGTTGGTGCAAAACTGAAACGCACCCTGCACTGCCATGGTGCGTTTTTTTTCACCTCTTACCGGCGCATGCGCGCCGCGGCGCTTTCCTCCTCATATTTCAGTTCTGGCACACCCTTTGCAATATCCCTTTCGTGTTAGCTACGGCCATTACCGAATTCTGACTGGAGGGGATATATGAAGCTGGTTACGGTGGTAATCAAACCATTCAAACTCGAAGACGTGCGTGAAGCGCTGTCTTCCATGGGTATTCAGGGGCTGACTGTCACCGAGGTGAAAGGCTTTGGGCGTCAGAAGGGGCATGCCGAGCTTTATCGTGGGGCGGAATACAGCGTTAACTTCCTGCCAAAAGTGAAGATTGATGTAGCGATCGCCGACGATCAGCTTGATGAGGTGATTGATGTCGTCAGCAAAGCGGCCTACACCGGAAAAATTGGCGACGGCAAAATTTTCGTTGCTGAACTACAGCGCGTCATTCGCATCCGTACCGGCGAATCTGACGAAGCGGCGTTGTAAGTAACTCCTGGCACACAGTGATAGGGATCGAGAAAATGAAGATAGCAACAATGAAAACAGGTCTGGGGTCGCTGGCACTGCTGCCGGGCCTGGCAATGGCTGCTCCTGCTGTGGCAGACAAAGCCGATAATGCCTTTATGATGATTTGCACCGCGCTGGTGCTGTTCATGACAATTCCGGGGATCGCGCTGTTTTACGGCGGCCTGATCCGCGGTAAAAACGTACTCTCCATGCTGACGCAGGTTGCCGTCACGTTCGCGCTGGTGTGCGTGCTGTGGGTGGTTTACGGTTACTCGCTGGCCTTCGGGGAGGGCAACGCTTTCTTCGGCAACGTTAACTGGGCAATGCTGAAAAATATCGAGCTAACCGCGGTGATGGGCAGCTTCTATCAATATATTCATGTCGCGTTCCAGGGCTCATTCGCTTGCATCACGGTGGGGCTGATTGTGGGCGCACTGGCCGAGCGTATTCGCTTTTCTGCGGTACTGATTTTCGTTGTGGTCTGGCTGACGCTCTCCTATATCCCGATTGCGCATATGGTCTGGGGCGGCGGTCTGTTGGCTTCTCATGGCGCACTGGACTTTGCGGGTGGCACCGTTGTTCACATCAACGCCGCGGTAGCAGGTCTGGTAGGCGCATATCTGATTGGCAAGCGCGTGGGCTTCGGGAAGGAAGCATTCAAGCCGCACAATCTACCGATGGTGTTTACCGGTACCGCCATCCTCTACTTTGGCTGGTTCGGCTTCAATGCAGGCTCAGCCAGCGCCGCTAACGAAATCGCCGCGCTGGCCTTCGTGAATACCGTGGTGGCAACCGCTGGCGCTATCCTTTCGTGGGTATTTGGCGAGTGGGCCGTCCGCGGCAAGCCATCGCTGCTGGGTGCCTGTTCTGGAGCAATTGCCGGTCTGGTGGGTATTACCCCAGCGTGCGGTTACGTGGGGGTGGGCGGTGCGCTGCTGATCGGTATCGTCGCAGGACTTGCGGGGCTGTGGGGCGTTACCGCACTGAAACGTGTTTTACGCGTTGACGATCCCTGTGATGTATTCGGCGTGCACGGCGTGTGTGGCATTATCGGCTGCGTCATGACCGGTATCTTTGCTGCACAATCTCTGGGTGGCGTAGGTTACGCGGAAGGCGTGACCATGATGCATCAGGTGCTGGTACAGCTGGAAAGCATCGCGATCACCGTTGTCTGGTCCGGCGTTGTGGCCTTTATCGGTTACAAGCTGGCTGATATGACCGTTGGGCTGCGCGTGCCGGAAGAGCAGGAGCGCGAAGGTCTGGACGTCAATAGCCACGGTGAGAACGCATACAACGCATAATAAAAAGCGAAACGGCAACCTTTGGTTGCCGTTTTAGTCTTTATTCCCTCTCCCGCAGGGAGAGGGGCTGGGTGAGGGCAACATCATCCTCTGTTACGCATCACCCCTTCCTGGACCGTCGACGCCACCAGCACGCCATCCTGCGTATAAAACTCTCCGCGTACAAAACCCCGCGCACTTGAGGCAGACGTACTTTCCACGCTGTAAAGCAGCCATTCATTCATATCGAACGGGCGGTGAAACCACATGGAATGGTCAATCGTGGCCACCTGCATCCCTTTTTCCAGGAAGCCCACGCCGTGCGGCTGTAGCGCCACCGGCAGGAAGTTGAAATCCGACGCATATCCCAGCAGATACTGATGTACACGGAAATCTTCCGGTACGGTCCCGTTGGCGCGGATCCACACCTGGCGTTTCGGTTCGGCGGTATGACCTTTCATCGGGTTATGGAACTCGACGGGGCGGATCTCCAGCGGTTTATCGCAAAGGAATTTCTCTTTAACCTGAGGCGGAAGCAGATGCGCCAGCGCGCGGGCAATCTCGGTTTCCGATTTCAGATCGTCCGGCAACGGGGCTGGAGGCATCATTTTTTGATGTTCATAACCCTGCTCAGGCGCCTGAAACGAGGCGGTCATGTAGAAGATGGGTTTCCCATGCTGGATGGCCGCCACGCGACGGGCGCTGAAGCTTTGACCGTCACGCAGAACTTCCACGTCGTACACAATCGGTTTAGCACTGTCACCGGGGCGTAAAAAGTAGCTGTGAAACGAGTGCACCAGACGGTCTGCCGGGACGGTCTCCTTTGCGGCATACAGCGCTTGCCCCACGACCTGGCCGCCAAAAACCTGGCGTAAGCCTAAATCTTCGCTCTGTCCGCGAAAAAGTCCTTCCTCTATTTTTTCCAGGTTCAGCAATGTCAGCAGATTGTTCAGTGCCTGACTCATAGTGGTCCTCAATAAACGCCGTGGCGAAAGATACGCTGAGTATAACCCAGAAATGAAAGTGGTCCGATGGGTAGAATAATCTTAATATCCGGACGAAATTAGGCATAAATCCGTGATTTGTGCCACACTTGTATTCGTTGTGTGAATAAAACGACATCAGATGGGATCGATCCCGCTGGTGCATTGATGATAAGGAGACTTCAATGAAACTCGTGCCTATGCTCAGTGGTGTAGCAATTGCGGTAGCGTTGTCCGCCTGTGCTGGTAAGAGTGCCGATGTGCCGGTGCCAACAGCAAGCGCAAACGGGATTAACACCCTTTCACAGCAAGCTATTCAGCAGCCAAATGTTTCCGGTACGATCTGGATCAAACAGAAGGTTGCGCTGCCGCCGGATGCGGTTTTAACGGTCACGCTGTCAGATGCTTCCCTGGCGGATGCGCCGTCTAAAGTGCTTGCGCAGCGCGCGGTTCGTACAGAGGGTAAACAGGCGCCGTTCAGCTTTGTGCTGCCGTACAAGCCGTCTGACGTGCAACCCAATGCGCGTATCCTCCTGAGCGCGGCGGTAACGATCAACGATAAGCTGGTCTTTATCACCGATACCGTACAGGAAGCGGTCAATAAAAACGGCACCAAAATCGACCTGACCCTGGTCCCGGTGCAGCAAACTGAAGTGCCTGTTGCAACGCAGACCAATCAGCCGACTCTGCCTACACCGCCAACACAGCTGTAATTCTCTTTCGCCCTCTCCATGTTGACGGGAGAGGGCGTCAGTATTCCCAGCGATACTTCTGCATATCAATCTGTCCTGCCCCGGACACCTGCACCCCTTCTGAGAGTAATGCCTGACGCTGGCGCTGCAAGTCTGGCCCGGTGAGGGAAATTGCGCCATGGCGATTGACGACCCTGTGCCACGGTAACGTGCTTCCCTTCGGTAGCCTTCTTAGTACGCCGCCAACCTGACGCGCCGCGCGCGGAGAACCCGCCAGCCGGGCGACTTCCCCATAGGTCGTGACGCAGCCTTCCGGGATCGAGGCTACGATTTGCCAGACTCGCTGTGGGAAAGTGTCATGTTCGTCCATTGTTTCTCCTGCGGGAAATCAGCGAAGGGTAATGTTATACGAAGATAAGGAAGATTGTCGGGGCAGTTTGCGCAATAATCCAGCATCCGGTTGTCAGCGGCTTGCAATTGCGGTGCTCCACGGGGATAATGCGCCAGCGCGTTGGTTATCAACGCTCTCAATGGGGGCTCTGTTGGTTCTCCCGCAACGCTACTCTGTTCACCAGGTCAGGTCCGGAAGGAAGCAGCCAGGGCAGACGACGTGGGTGCCGGGATGTAGCTGGCAGGGCCCCCACCCATTTGTGCTTACGCTAAGTCGTATTGCTTAAAAGCGCATTTCTTTTTCTACAATCATCCTGAAGTAGAGCCGATTATATCCGGCTCCATTAATCGATGATGACGCTTTCGGTTTAAGTATGGGGTCCAAGGAATCGATCGCCGTTCAGGTGGATCATATGAGTTGGAGCATCAGCTACCCAAACCTCCGTTTCCCAGGATAATTCCATCAGATATTTTGCCATTACTTTCCGGTCAGGGAAGGCTGTAACGTATACTAACCCGGGTTTAGCAGACGCAAATAATTTGGCTAACTCACCGTGACGCTTTCCATCGACGGGCCCGTGGGAAGTAACAGATTCAATTAACAGTAGCCAGTTGCGTTTTTGCCAATAAAGAACGACATCAGGCAGTTTACCTTTTCGATCAACACTCACCCCCAGTTCCGCAAGTCGATCTTTTCTGAAATAATCTTCCTTTGCGCCAGTATCTCCGATATATACAACTTCTGCTTCAGGAGCGAAACGAGGACCAAACTCAACGATGATATCCTTGATGAGCTGGCTATGCGCACCGGGGCTTAATTCTAATTCAGTACCGTCATTCAGCTTTAATGGTACCATTTCCATTTTTCGCGCCATGGCATACTGCTCAACGAGGGTCGGTACGTTGCCCATATGTTCTTCAAGCGCTGTTTCCCATTTGGCAGAACCATAGTTTAGTAACACGGTATGCAGTTCAGGTGCTATCTGATAGCAGGCTTTAGGGGAGTTAACAGGGCGATCGGGTTTATCCGGATTGTATATAGCTATTCCGCCATCACAAAACTGATGGAGCGTTTGTCGGCGGAAGGTTTCACGCGTGTTTGGGGCATACTCTTTACCGTATACGTCTCTACACCAATCCATGATCGGTGTCACACCCAACATTGGGCGTTCAATTTTTTCCCATTCGCCATCAGGATGAAGATCAAGCAATGCAAGTAAAGTTAAAGCAGAACGCTCATTTATTTGAGCACGAGGCATTCCAAGTTGACGCAACACCTCAAGAGCTTGCTCAATTTTTTCCTGCGCTTTCAACGGGTCAGCTATTTTTCCTTTCGTCATAAGGTCTAACTCCCTGTTAATAATTTCGTCAATTTGATTCTGTTTAAGCATATCACCATCGAACTCACTACCCATTTTTCGCAATAGTTGCACTGAAGGGTAATGAATTGCTCTTAAATCAGAGGCATTTACCTGAGTATGCCCACCAAACTGACGGTAATACTTGTCCAGTAAAGTGCAGTTGAGATAGACATAAAGTCCGCGAGCGAGATCTGCATCCATACCCATCTTCTGAATATGGAAGACATTGGTTTTATTATCGAAACCGATCAACTCACCCGGAAGCGAGGAATCATACAATGTTGCAACAATGCGACGCTTTTCCTCTTTGCTGCTAAATCTTTTTAAAATCAGGAAGTAGCCCTGGTTTTTCCATAACCAGGGACGTGATGATTCGGAAACCCTGATAGCATTAGGCTTTTTCCCATCAAGGGGCCACTTCACTGTGCCGTTCAAATGCTGAGGAAAAAGTAGCGGTACTGACCCGGAGTCCATTCTTTCTCTGAGGTCATTTTTAAGGCGAAAGTCAACTACCGGCCCGGTACTCACCTGAACATTAAGCTCGTCCAGAGTTGTTGTAAAAGGGGATAATCTCTCGATTATGTCCTGTTCTCTGGGACTTGCCGCGATATGAATGAACTTTTGTTTGTCTGCTGGGTTAACTATTTTGTCTATCGACACCTTGCGCTGCGTCATATCGGTGGCTGTGATTTGCCCGGATTCTTCATCAAGATGAAAATCTGACGTTGGGCTGGAGGTGATAATAACCTGCCCCTGCGGAACGCCTTTAATACAGTGAATGATGATATTTTCTTGAAGCACTTCATCCTCAGCAAATGCCGCATTACGGGCGTCGAAAATGTGGATATGCTTGATGGACGTTTCAGAGAGTAAATGCTCACGGAAAGGCTGATAGTACGGGCCATTACAGAAAGAGCGTGGAATAATCGCCACTAACTCTCCTCCTTTTTTCAGCTGTTTTAAAGCTAACGCCACAAATCCAGAGTATAGGTTGACCGTTTCTATACCTGCATTGCGTAAAGAGGCCCGGTGAGCGCTCGAGGAGAGAATTTTTTTATAAGGGGGATTCATAATCACATGGCTGTAAGTCCCTGGCTCTTCACTGGTCGATCTATTTTTAGCCAGAAAACTTGCCTCTAGTATGTAATCTACCTTACTAATTTTATGGGATAATTTTCCATTTGCAGCCTCATCACAGGCTTTCAGTGTCTTGCTAAGATACGGAAGCATCACATCTGCAATGTCGATGGCGTCGAGCTCCATCTTGTCGACACCAAGACGCAACGCTCGTTCTACGAACGCCGCAGAGAGCGAGCCCACTCCGCAGCCTGGGTCGAGTAGCTTTATGTCACCTTTTATGTTGTCAAACAGGCTTGCCATGAACAGACAAATCGGAGCCGGCGTCATAAACTGACCGAGTGCAGATTTCGTCTTTGGATTTAACAGCTTATTCGCTTCTTTTCTATGCTGATCGGCCAATTCCAACAAGCGCATCATATTTCCACTAGGTAACAAAAAAGTTCAAATTGCATACTGCTCCTGTGTCATCCGGAACAATATTAAGAGCCAGAATGCGTCACATGCCGACAATGTTACTACAAACAGAGCAGCGATCAGGATTTCTTTAGTCCTTAGAAGGGTACTTTGCCGATCGCTAGCCTATCCTGCGCCACCGATAATGGTAAACCTTGCGTCAACAGTCCGCAGCTGTTCAACGGTTGCTTTGCCGATTCTGCTATCCTGGTGTGTAATATAGCCTTCATTTAACTGAAATAATAATGTCATAAACCTGTAATAATAGACTGTCATTTTATTTTCGGATGCCTTTATTCTGTCATAAGCTAAAAAATATATATCTGGATAACAGACTTATCTTCGTGTATTAAATTAAACACGTGTTCCGTAAGGATGTGACAATCATGGTAACTGCGGTTTTAAACGTTAAAATTGATGAAGCGCTAAAAGAAAGACTTCGCCACTATGCGGAAGATAATAATGATAATTTAAGCGTGACCACAGAGAAACTGCTGCTGCTGGCATTTGAAGCAGTAGAAGAGGCGGGAGTATCGGAAGAGGATGTTGATAATCAGCATACGGAAGAAGAGAGCGTAACCCCATTTACTCCTAAAGAAATCAAAGCATTACGTAAACTTCTGAAGAAGAGAAAATGAAACATCAACTATCGACTGCCAGTGACTACAATGAAGCCTGCACTCTTTTACGTTCTGGCTACGTGAAGCATGTTCGTCTTGGCTGGAATGTAGGAAGTGATGAGTTCTTTCGAATTGCGTCTGACTGGTGTGATACCGGTGCAAAAATAAAGAAAGAAGGTGAAAGTTTCATTATTTCGCTGAAAGGCTTCCCGATTCCTCCTCAACATTAAGCTATTCGTCATGAAAACTGCTGACTGCATGCGTTACAGTCAGCAGTTTTTATTGTTTCTGACGAATATTTTACACCAGGCTCCGTTTAGCTGTCGGTACACTTTTATTTAACGCAAGCCACAATGGTTTAATTCGCAATAATACCTCTTCAAGTTCTGGCGGAGTGAGTGAGAAGGGCATACGCAGGTAGCGGTCAAACGCGCCAGAAAGCCCAAAGCGCGTGCCGGTGCCCATAATGATGCCTGTCGCCTCGGCGCGTGCCGCCAGCTGCGTCGCCAGCATGCCGGGTAATTCAATCCAGTATGAAAGCCCACCTTCCGCTTCCTGAAACCGCCATTCGGGAAAATGTTCCCGCAGCATCTGGCCGCAGCGGTCGTGCCGTTCTGCCAGCATTTCCCGCCGGGCAGGCAGGAAGGTTTCACTGTTTTCGATAAGCCACAGCGTGGCCAGCTGCTCCAGCACCGGAGAGCCCAGATCCAGCGTGTCACGCGTCTGCGCGAGCGTGGCGATAGTACGGGACGAAGCGCGGATCCAACCGAGACGAAGCCCACCCCAGAAGCTTTTGCCTGCGGAGCCCAGCGTAATCACCGTGGCCTCCGGGTTAAAGGCGGCCAGCGGCGGCGGCGGGGGAGCATCGAACCAGAGATCCACCATGGTTTCATCCACCACCAGCGTGGTGCGAGTTTGCGCGGCGATGTCGGTAATGGTCTGGCGCGTCGCGGCATCCATGCAACGCCCGGTCGGATTATGAAAATCTGGCATCAGATAGGCCAGACGCGGTGCGGTCTGGGCAAGCGTTGCGGCAAAACCGTCGGTATCCCAACCCGTTTCAGGCAGCGAGACGCCCACGGGCCGGCATAGCGCCCCCTGAATGGCGGCTATCGCCAGCGGGTAGGTGGGATGATCCACCACCACGCGATCCCCGGGACCGGTCATCATTCTTAAGATCAGGGCGAAGCCGCTGACGGCGCCGTTCACTACCATCACTTCGTCTGCCCGGGTGGGCAGACCGCGTGCGGTGTAGCGGGCGGCGATAGCTTCACGCAGCGCCGGAAGCCCGAGCTGATCGTACCCGGTCAGTGCCAGATTAGGCGTGATGGCCGTCAGTGCGTGGGCATAGGCCTGGTGGATCTCTGGCCCTGCGTTGAGCGCGGCGGTTGAGAGATCCAGCGCCGCGCTGGCAGTGGAAAGCGTGGGCACGGCGCGGCTGTCTGGCAGGATCGCCCGCGAACCGCTGCCGTGACGGCTCTCCAGATAACCCTCTTCCCGCAGATGCGCCAGCGCGCTGCTGATGGTGGTGCGGCTTACGCTCAGAGCGGCGGCCAGTTCCCGTTCTCCGGGCAGGCGGGTGTTCAGCGCCAGCCTGCCATCCAAAATTAACAGGCGTAACGCGTCAGCCAGCTGGCGCCAAAGCGGGGTACGGGAAGAGGCTTGTTGCCAGTGCCCTAACAGGCGAACCAAAGACTGGCTACCAAAACGACGTGATGACATGTGCAGTCCACTATTTGAAAACTGGACATTAATCATAGTGCCATTTTCACCGAAGATGGAATCTGGTTTTTGGGAGAAGAGAAAATGGTACGTCGTCTGGTACAACTTTATGTCGGTTTAGGGCTGTATGGGCTTTCAACCGCGATGTTTATTCGTTCGGACCTGGGTGTCGACCCGTGGGATGTCTTTCACCTTGGAATCGCCATCCAGTCCGGGATGAGCATCGGCACGGTAATTATTATAACCGGAGCTGCGGTGCTGCTGCTGTGGATCCCGCTGCGTCAGCTGCCGGGGCTGGGTACTATCAGCAATGTGATCTGTATCGGTCTGGCAGCGGATGCGTCAATGGCGCTGATCCCGGAACTGACCTCGCTGCCCGTACGCATCATCCTGCTGGTTTCCGGCATTGTAGTGAATGCCCTTGCCACCGGGATGTATATTGGCGCGGGCTTTGGCGCTGGCCCGCGCGACGGCCTGATGACCGGCATACACGCCCGGCTGGGCTGGTCGATCCGCAGCGTGCGTATCGCGATCGAGGTGACCGTATTGATCGTCGGCTACCTCCTCGGGGGAGCATTTGGCGTTGGAACCGTGCTGTATGCATTAACCATCGGACCGCTGATCCAGCTCTGTTTGCCGTGGTTTCGCCAGGGGCCGCGCCTGGCGAAAGCACCGCAACCGGAGCAGATTGTGTAATTTTGCGAAGCGCTCACAGGCCAGGATGGCGTAACTGTGTCAAAATAGTGACTTCTCTTTTACGACGCCAGAATGTATGAAAGCGATCACTCTTTATGACGTTGCCCGCGTGGCGGGCGTTTCTTATCAGACCGTTTCCCGGGTGATTAACGACGCGGAACATGTTTCTGCCCGAACCCGGGAAAAGGTCCGGCAGGCGATGGCGGCGCTACACTATGTGCCTAACCGTGGCGCGCAGCAGCTGGCCGGGAAACGCACCCGCACGCTGGGGCTGATGACCAGCGATCTGGCGCTGCATGCACCGTCGCAAATCGCCTCAGCTGTAAAATCCCGGGCAGTGGAGCAGGGGGCAGCCGTGCTCATCTCCATGGTGGAGCAGCCCGCGCAGTGTCAGGCTGCTTTGCAGGAACTACTGGCGCAGCGCGTGGAAGCGCTGATGGTGAACGTTCCGCTGGAAGATTCACAGGCAGAAATGCTTCAGGAAATGGCCTCGCCGACCCCGATTCTTTTTCTCGATGTTTCCCCGACAGCTCGGGTTAACAGCCTCGTTTTCAATGCCGAACAGGGCGCTGGCCTGGGGGCGCAGCACTTGCTTTCGCTGGGGCACCAGCGAATTGCGCTGCTCGCCGGGCCGGAAAGTTCCGTCTCTGCCCGGGCTCGTCTGGCGGGATGGAACACCACGCTGGCTGAGGCTGGCATGGCGGCGTTTGCCGTGGTACACGGGGACTGGAGCGCGGCCTCGGGCTATGAGAAAGGCCATCAGCTCCTGGCGGGCGCGCAGCTGCCGGAGGCGATCCTTGTGGCGAACGATCAGATGGCGCTTGGCGTTTTACGCGCCTGTGCGGAAAAAGGCGTCGCGGTACCGGGGCAGATCTCGGTTGTCGGATTTGATGATACGGCTGACAGCGCGTGGTTTTCACCTCCGCTGACCACCGTTCGGCAGGCATTCCGTGAGGCCGGTGAGCGCAGCGTGGAGTGGCTCATGGCACCTGTCCATGACAAAGAACGCTGGCAGAAACAACTTCCCGTTACGTTGATCGTTCGTCATTCCACCGCGCCGCGCGCAGCACAGCAGGCCGATCGTGAAGATCTGGCGCAACAGCTCAGAACGCTGGCGCTGCTGGCGGAGAAACTGGCGCGCAGCTAGCACTTTTGTGATCGTGCTCGCCTGGTGACGATCAAAGACTTTACTGCCACCCTTGACCAGGGCATGTTGGCTGAAATTGTGAGCGCTTCGCAAAGAGGTTAATATGTCTTCTACATTGCCGCTGACCCTCAGCGCACTTCTGGCGCGTCGTGACTGGGAAAACCCGGGCGTGACGCAGTGGAATCGTCTGGCCGCACACGCGCCGTTTCATAGCTGGCGCGATGAAACCTTCGCCCGCGAGGATAAGCCTTCGCTGAGCAAGCGTCTGCTTAACGGCGTCTGGCGATTCAGCTTTTTCACAGCGCCAGAGCAGGTTCCCGAGGCATGGATAACGGACGATCTGGCTGACGCCGTTGAGATGCCCGTGCCGTCGAACTGGCAGATGCAGGGATTTGATACTCCCATCTATACCAACGTCACCTATCCGATAAATGTGAATCCGCCCTATGTTCCGGCTGAAAATCCAACCGGTTGTTACTCGCTCACATTTGAGGTGGATGACGCCTGGCTGGGCAGCGGGCAAACCCGCATAATTTTTGACGGGGTGAATTCAGCTTTTCATCTGTGGTGTAACGGGCAGTGGATGGGCTATTCGCAGGACAGCCGTCTGCCTGCGGAGTTCGATCTTAGCGCGGTGCTGCGGCCGGGGCAGAACCGTCTGGCGGTGATGGTGTTACGCTGGTGCGACGGAAGCTACCTGGAAGATCAGGACATGTGGCGGATGAGCGGCATTTTCCGTGACGTCTCGCTGCTGCACAAGCCGGGAACGCGAATTGCCGATTATCAGATCGTGACCGATCTGAATGCCGAATGCGATCGGGCGGTACTCAGGGTTGACGTTGCGCTGGAAGGCTCACGCTACGCCGAATGCGAGGTGGCGTTTACCCTGTGGCGTAACGGCGAAGCCTGCGCGCAAACCACGCAGCAGCCCGGATCGGCCATTGTGGATGAACGCGGCAGTTGGGCGGAGCGGCTCACGGTGGCGATACCCGTGAACAATCCCGCGCTATGGAGCGCTGAAACCCCGGAACGCTATCGTCTGACCATGTCGCTTCGGGATGCGCAGGGCAACGTGCTGGAGACTGAAGCCTGCGATGTCGGTTTCAGACGCGTCGAAATCAGCAACGGCCTGCTGAAGCTTAACGGCAAACCGCTGCTGATCCGCGGCGTGAACCGTCACGAACATCATCCTGAGAAGGGGCAGGTGATGGATGAGGCGACCATGCGCCGCGACATCGAACTGATGAAACAGCATAACTTCAACGCCGTGCGCTGCTCGCATTATCCGAACCATCCTCTGTGGTATACCCTTTGCGATCGCTACGGTCTGTACGTGGTTGATGAGGCAAATATTGAGACCCACGGCATGGTGCCGATGAGCCGCCTGGCGGACGATCCGCGCTGGCTGCCTGCCATGAGCGAACGCGTAACGCGTATGGTGCAGCGGGACCGGAATCATCCGTCAATCATCATCTGGTCCCTGGGGAATGAGTCCGGGCATGGGGCGAACCACGATGCGCTGTACCGCTGGCTGAAAACCACCGACCCCACGCGGCCGGTGCAGTACGAAGGCGGCGGCGCCAGTACGGCGGCAACCGATATAGTGTGCCCGATGTATGCCCGCGTCGATCAGGATCAGCCGTTCCCGGCGGTGCCAAAATGGTCGATTAAAAAGTGGATCGGCATGCCGGACGAAACCCGTCCGCTGATCCTGTGCGAGTATGCCCACGCGATGGGCAACAGCTTTGGTGGCTTCGCCAGATACTGGCAGGCATTCCGCAGCCATCCGCGGTTGCAGGGAGGCTTTGTCTGGGACTGGGTCGATCAGGCACTGACGAAAAAGGCGGAAGACGGCACGGCATTCTGGGCCTACGGCGGCGATTTTGGCGATAAGCCCAACGACCGTCAGTTCTGCCTCAACGGTCTGGTATTTCCCGATCGTACCCCTCATCCCGCCCTTTACGAGGCACAGCGTGCCCAGCAGTTTTTTACCTTTACGCTGGTGAGCACCGCTCCGCTGGTCGTCGAGATCCAGAGCGATTATCTGTTCCGTCATACTGACAACGAGCATCTGCAATGGTCGGTGGCGCGTGACGGTGCGGTGTTGACTTCCGGCGAAATAACCCTTTCTGTTGCGCCTCAGGAGACGCAGCGCGTTGAGATCCCGCTGCCTGAGCTTGACGCTGAGCCGGGCGAGGTCTGGCTCAACGTGGAGATCGTTCAGCCGCAGGCCACGCCGTGGTCGCCGCCCGGCCACCGTTGTGCCTGGGATCAGTGGCCGCTCCCGGCTCCGCTGTACCTTGCGCCACCGAAAGCAGGCGGAACCCCTCCGCAGCTAACGGTGCAGGACGAGATACTGGACATCACTCATCAGCAGCAGCGCTGGCAGTTTAGCCGTCTCACCGGAAACCTGACACAGTGGTGGAACGCGGGCGCTGAAACGCTCCGTTCCCCGCTAACGGATAACTTCACCCGCGCGCCGCTGGACAATGACATTGGCATCAGCGAGGCGACCCGCATCGATCCGAACGCGTGGGTGGAACGCTGGAAAGCGGCAGGGATGTATGAGATGTCCGCGCGCCTCCTCCTGTGTGAAGCGGAGCAACACGCCCGTGAGGTGGTGGTGACCACGCAGCACGTCTGGGAGCATCAGGGTAAGGCGCTGTTTATCTCCGGCAAGGTCTGGCGGATTGATGAATTCGGTGTGCTGCACGGTGATGTGCAGGTAACGGTGGCGTCTGACGTTCCTGAGCCCGCACGCGTGGGCCTGTGCGTCATGCTGGCGGATATCCCGGAAACGGTGCGCTGGCTAGGGCTTGGCCCGCTGGAGAACTATCCGGACAGAAAACTGGCGGCGCAGCAGGGACGCTGGGCGTTACCGCTGGAAGAGATGCAGACGCCGTATATCTTCCCGACGGAGAACGGTTTGCGCTGCGACACCCGCGAGCTGACGTTTGGCTCCCATCAATTGCAGGGACAGTTCCATTTCTCACTGAGCCGTTATAGCCAGCAGCAGCTGCATGAGACAACGCATCAGCATTTGCTGCGGGAAGAGGCCGGCTGCTGGTTGAATCTGGATGCGTTTCACATGGGCGTAGGGGGAGACGACTCATGGAGCCCGAGCGTAGCCCCGGCCTTTATTCTGCAAAACCGCCGGCTGCGCTACACGTTTAGCTGGCAGCAGAATAGCTGAGCCGAAACGTGCGGCCGCTGCCGTGGTCGCACGTAACACCGCGTAATCGGTTTATTTCCTGAGGTTGTGCCCGGCCCAGAGAATGAAATCCTCTTTAGGCAGCGCCTTGCTGAAATACCAGCCCTGGCCGTACTCCACGCCGTGGCGATGCAACCATTCGAGCTGACCTTCAGTTTCAATGCCTTCTGCGACCATCGCCAGTTTTAGCGATTTGGCCATTTCGATGATGTGGGGAGTCACGTTCTTGTACTCCAGGGCGTCCACAAAAGATTTATCAATCTTCAGGATATCGACATCCAGATCCTGCAAATAGCTCAGGCTGGAGTAACCCGTACCAAAATCATCAATGTAGATAGCGTGCCCGGTGCGGCGAAACGCAGCGATGGCAGGCACGCTGACGGCGGGATCGGCAAAACCGCGCTCGGTCAATTCAAGAGCGATCTGGCGCGGGTGGACGCCCCACTTGTTGAGCAATTGACTCAGCTGGCGAGGCAGCCCGGCGGATGTTAAGTCGGATGGTGCAAGATTGACAGAAATGTGTATCTCCGGGTGATGATGCAGCCAGGCGCCTAAATCCTCAAATACTTCATTCACCACCAGCTGCGTCAGCGTTGAAATAAGCCCCGTCTGCTCAGCCAGCGGAACAAAGAGATCGGGCGACAGGTTGCTGCCATCTGGCTGCGGCCAGCGCATCAGCGCTTCAGCACCCACCAGTTTACCGCTAGACAGTGCCACGATGGGCTGATAGTGAACCTCGATCTCCCGGTTGTTGATCGCGTCGAGCAGGCGGTTACGCGGGGATAACAAACGGCGGAGAATGCGCAGGACAATAAGGGCAGCAAGCAGGCTAATCAGTATGCCAGCCGGTAGCCAGATGATCAGCTGCTGGTGCCAGGATTCCGCCAGCGGTTTTACTGATGCCCAGGCGATAACCGTAAACCCCAGTTCGGGTACAGGCTTCAATACGTACATCGAGCCGTTGTATTGGACGCGGTTGACGCCCTGCTGCTCCTTAACGACCGAAAGAATATACGGGTCGACAATATTGCTTCTGGCAAATATCCGGTGGGTTTCGCTGCCCACCAGGGCGGCATCCATCGAAATTTCACCAAACGGGACAACATCCACAAGCGAGGCCGGATCAACCATCACCAGATAATGTCCTTTTCCCAGAACGGCCATATAACGGTGAACGCCGAGGTCATTTTGCGAAGTGAGCCACGCGCGATACCCGTCTGCGGTGATCCGCATCGGGGCCGGTAAGACAGCCGTGTTACTGGATTGTTCCAGAGAGGAGCAGAGCGGCTTCAGGTTATCGATATACATCACTTCCTGAATATAGCTCCATGAGAATGAAACCCGACGCATTTCGCGTAAATGCGGGGGCGTGCAGGGTGAGACCTGAACTGTCTGGAGGTGCGTGAGCGCCTGTTTTGCCTGAGCAACGACTCTGTCGGTACGGATCAGGACGCGCGAAGCATAGCTGTCCAGTGCATCCGCAAATTTCTTCTCTGCCTGACGATGCGCCAGCCAGATACTGAGGCACACAGGGACCAGCACTGAGAAGATCAGTACGCCTGTCACCAGGCTGACGAGATGTCGGGTTCGCATGCTGCTTTATCCTTTCCATATGCCCGCCTGGGGCATGGAGTTTTCGCGCCAGAGGAGAAGGTTTTCTATCGCTAAATGATATAGTTATAGCATGCGACAGTCTCAGGCAGGTATCAGAATAAACCTTTCACAAATAGGCTGAGCGTCACGGGGGTTGTTTTTGCAACAAAGCTCAGATAGTATTTTGTTATGTTATAACAAAACATGAAGGCCAGAGATGAAACCGAATATCCATCCAACCTATCGCACCGTTGTGTTTCATGACACCGCGGCGAATGAATACTTTAAAGTCGGCTCAACGATTAAAACAGACCGTGAAATTGAGCTCGAGGGGAAAACGTACCCCTACGTTACCCTTGATGTCTCCTCTAAATCACATCCGTTTTATACCGGGAAGCAGAAAACCTTCTCGACGGATGGCAGCGCGGCGCGCTTCCGCAAGCGTTTTGGCGGCTTTCTTGATGCGAAGCGAGGCTAATCATGCAGGTGCTTAACTCATTACGCAGTGCAAAACAGCGTCACCCGGATTGCCAGATAGTCAAACGCAAGGGACGCTTATACGTGATTTGCAAATCTAACCCGCGCTTTAAGGCGGTGCAGGGGCGTAAAAAAAGACGCTAGACGCGCGTTTCTCGCCAGCTTTCCAGAACACTTTTCTTTTTGCCATCGGCAGTAAAGTTGTCGATGTGTACGATCGCGTCCTGCGCGAGGAGGGGAGTGCCCTGTTAAGGACAGGGAGACCCGGCTGGCGATTGACGGTATCAACGACCAGCGGCTGGTGGAGCAGGCGAGAGCATTTCAGCTGGCACCCGCTGCGCTGATCGGGTATGACCTTGATACAAAGCAGGGGCAAACCGGGCTGGTTTTAGGTTACGGCAATACCTCTGCTTCGCAGCTTGCGCCGGGTATCCGGCGTTAATTACACAGCAGTGGGGCGGGAAAGGGTAAATACATCATAGAACGAGAGCTGGCCCTTGGTGGTGACCATTTTCTTCAACTTCTCTTTTTGCCCGGCTTCGACAGCCGGCGAATGCAGGATGCTGTCGATCAGTTCCTTCGGCACATAACGCGTGTTGTACCACTCCCCGTTGTAGCACACGCGGAAATCGAGTACGTCGATATCTTCATACCGGTAACGCGGATTAACGTCGAAAAAGAAAAACGCGTTAAACACCACGAACAGCACAACCAGCAGCCAGACGGAATCGACCAGCGTTTCAGATCTCAGCATGACGATGAGTGTGGCCAGCCAGGCGGCGTACATGGCGACGAATAAACCGGGGTGTTTGCGAATAAAGCTGATGCTAAAGCGCGGGCGATTGTCGCGCTTTTCGCGAGAATTGAGTTCGTCAATGGTGGCGGTAAGCAGGCGCTGTATCTCTGTCATTTTTTGCCTTTATGATTGTTGAAAATACAGGTGATCTGCCTATTTTATGAGAGGGATTTACGCGAAGAAAGTAACAGTTATGCCAGGAAAAAGCATAACAGTTACTCAGGATGCGCTTAGAGCATTTTTATGATTTTCGCCGGATTTCCGCCCACTACAGTATTGGCCGGCACGTCCTTGGTCACTACCGCACCGGAAGCGATAACCACATTATCGCCAACGGTCACGCCTGGATTAATGACTGCACGCCCACCGATCCAGACATTATCACCAATGGTGACCGGTTTACCGTATTCCAGGCCACTGTTACGCTCGGTCGCATCCAGGGGATGCGTGGCCGTATAAATGTGAACGCCCGGCGCGAGCATGCAGTTATCACCAATATGAATAGGACAGACGTCGAGCATTACGCAGTCGAAGTTGGCGTAAAAATTGTTGCCCAGATAGATGTTATAGCCATAATCGCAGCGGAAGCTTGGTTCAATATACGCCCCTTCACTTTGGCCCAACAGCTCAGCTAACAAGGCGCGACGTTCGGCTTTCTCATCGGGTGCGGTATGGTTATAGCGGTGAATAAGGTGACGCGCGCGTAAACGGTCAGCCCTCAGCGTGTCATCGCCAGGGCGGTAATATTCACCTGCAATCATCTTCTGTTTTTCTTCACTCATAGGAACCTCTCTGGAATCATTTTACGTAGCGTAAAGAGGATTAGCCAAAAAGGGAACGTTCCCTAAAAGTGGCTGTGACGGGAGTCACAACATTCCTGCGCAGAGATACGTTTTATACGGGAACCTGGCGTTTGCACTTGTAGCGTAATACGAAAGGTAAACTCAGCTTAACAATGGGCGTTATGCCTTTACTATCTCTCTTCAATGCTTAGCGAACAAATTTCCATACCGAGGAGGGGATCTTGTCATACAGTTTATTCATGGTCAGTTCAGCAAGACGATGGTCGGCAGCCGAATAAAATACCGCCAGTTCATTATCAGACAGCTCGTATTTATTTTTCTCAATAACGCGTTCGAGGGTGTCAATTGACTGGCAGCGTCGCAGGCGCATCAAATAATCGACTTTAGTTAATGGTTTATCAGACATAAATTCACCTTAGTAATTGTAATAATTTTAACAGGAAAGACTAACCGGATTAGCTCTGCTGACATTTGTGAAGCAGCGAAATAGACGGTTTCCTGATTTACGCCATTTCTGCAAATCCTGTGCGTTAATGCCGTAGCTGCTGAACAACATAAAAGTGTCGTCCAGGTATTCATCAATTTGCTCTATCAACTTATTATCTTCATTGTACTTAATTTTATAATTAAGTGCGAAGGTTGCGATATGCTCAATCAGCTCGTTGAGCTGTAAATTGATAGCAGACGTTGGATCGTTTACCCAGCCATGGTTACTTTCTTCAAGGTTGGCAAGGCAGTCATGGTACAAGGATTCGCAGAGAAATTTCAACTGCGCGATATCATGCCTTTTTGGCGAGTACTCGTCCATAGCGCATCCCCTTCTGAGTGATTTTTTACTCACCGAACATCATGTCGGGATGGATTCAACGTGCTTAGCCACACGGGAGCTGTGTTCCTGATAACTCTAACTATAAGCCACTCTGATCAAGATTTCATCGCGCTATTACGAAAAATTACAAATAAATCGCTACTGTGCGAGCCTTTACGCAAATGTACCTTTCGCAGTGAATAAGATAATCAATAAAAAAGCCGTTTTTTATTTGGTTCCTTAAAATTCATTGAGTTAGCGCAAAGTTTCATGTGAAGTACGAAATCAGACATCTTCAGATATTTTCCAATGGTTAGGAATAGTCCGAATAAGTTACACCGCGAAATGAGAATAAAAGAATGCAATGTTCCTGGTGTATGTTAGCGGTCAAATATGATAGGCCTTATTAAAAAAGAAGAAAATAAATAGAATGACAATAGGTCTATTTTATGAATTTTCAGAAAATGAAAAAGGCCGCAAATGCGGCCTTTTTATCATGTGAAACCGGTATCAGTGATGTTCTACCGAATGATTGTGCTCAACATCTTCATTTTTACGGCTGAAGCGGCGACGAACCACCACGAAGAACACCGGCACAAAGAAGATGGCGAGAACGGTCGCCGTGACCATACCACCCATTACACCGGTACCCACCGCGTTCTGTGCGCCAGAGCCTGCGCCTGAACTGATAACCAGCGGCATAACGCCGAGGATAAACGCCAGGGACGTCATCAGGATTGGACGCAGGCGCATACGAACCGCTTCCAGCGTGGCTTCAATCAGGCCTTTTCCTTCTTTCTCCATCAGATCTTTGGCGAATTCGACGATGAGTATCGCGTTCTTCGCCGACAAGCCAATGGTTGTCAGCAGGCCCACCTGGAAGTAAACGTCGTTGGTCAGCCCACGGAAGGTTGCGGCAAGCAGCGCACCGATAACCCCCAGCGGAACCACCAGCATAACGGAGAACGGAATCGACCAGCTCTCATACAATGCCGCCAGGCACAGGAACACCACAATCAGTGAAATGGCGTACAGGGCAGGGGCCTGGTTACCGGACAAACGTTCCTGATAGGACATGCCGGTCCAGTCGTAGCCGATACCCGCAGGCAGTTTGCTGGCCAACTCTTCCATCAGGTTCATGGCTTCACCGGTGCTTCGACCCGGCGCCGCCTGGCCGAGAATTTCCATGGATGGCAAGCCGTTATAACGCTCCAGACGCGGCGAACCGTATTCCCAGCGCGAGGTTGAGAAGGCGGAGAACGGCACCATCTGGCCATTGCTGCCGCGAACGTACCAGTTATTGATATCGTTCGGCAGCATGCGGTATTGCGCTTCGGACATGACGTACACTTTCTTCACGCGACCACGATCGATGAAGTCGTTAACGTAGCTACCGCCCCAGGCCGCACCCAGGGTGGTATTAATGTCGCTGATGGACACGCCCAGCGCCTGTGCTTTTTCCTGATCGATATCGATTTTATACTGCGGCGTATCTTCCAGACCGTTAGGACGTACGCCCACCAGCAGGTCAGGGTGTTTTGCCACCTCGCCAAACAGCTGGTTACGCGCCTGAGTCAGTTTTTCATGGCCCAGACCGCCCTGATCAATCAGCTGGAAGTCGAAGCCGGTTGCTGTACCCAGTTCAACAATCGCTGGCAGGTTAAAGGCGAAGACCATCGCGTCTTTAATCTGCGAGAAGGTGCCCATCGCACGGCCAGTAATCGCCTCTACCTTGTTCTCTGCCCCTGGACGTTCAGACCAGTCTTTGAGAGAAACGAAGGCGATACCGGTGTTCTGACCACGCCCCGCGAAGCCAAAGCCGTTAACCGCAAACACGGATTCAACGTTGTCCTTCTCTTTGGTCAGGAAGTAGTCGGTCATCTCATCCAGCACTTTCTGCGTACGCTCTTGCGTCGCACCTGCCGGAAGCTGAGCCATACTCAGGAACACGCCCTGGTCTTCATCCGGCAGGAACGAGCTTGGCAGACGTACGAACAGGAAAGCCATCCCTACCACGATGATGATATAGAGCAGCAGGTAACGACCGGTGCTGCGCAGGATGTTACCTACGCTGTCGGTGTAGTGGTGCGTGCTCTTATCAAACATGCGGTTGAACCAGCCGAAGAATCCTTTGTGCTCGCCATGGCCGCCTTTCTTAATCGGCTTCAGCATCGTTGCGCACAAGGCTGGCGTCAGGATCAGTGCAACCAGTACCGAAAGCGCCATCGCTGAAACGATGGTGATGGAGAACTGACGATAAATCGCACCGGTAGAGCCGCCGAAGAAGGCCATCGGGATAAATACCGCAGACAATACCATCGCGATACCGACCAGCGCGCCCTGGATCTGGCCCATCGATTTACGGGTTGCTTCCTTCGGCGGCAGGCCTTCTTCCGCCATCACACGCTCGACGTTTTCCACCACCACGATGGCGTCATCTACCAGCAGACCGATGGCGAGCACCATCCCGAACATTGTCAGGGTGTTTATTGAGTAGCCAAATATCGCCAGAACTGCGAAGGTCCCGAGCAGTACAACCGGCACGGCGATGGTTGGGATCAGCGTTGCGCGGAAGTTTTGCAGGAACAGGTACATTACCAGGAAGACGAGGATGATCGCCTCAACCAGGGTTTTTACCACTTCGTGAATCGAAATTTTAACGAATGGCGTGGTGTCATACGGATAAACGATTTTCAGACCTGACGGGAAGAACGGTTCCATCTTCTTCAGCTCTGCACGGATAGCCGTCGCGGTGTCCAGGGCGTTAGCGCCTGTCGCCAGTTTGATACCCAGACCGGAAGCCGGTTTGCCGTTGAACTTCGCGATAACGTCGTAGTTCTCGCCGCCCAGCTCCACTTTCGCCACGTCACGCAGGCGAACCTGCGAACCGTCCTGATTCACCTTCAGCAGAATTTTGCTGAACTCATCCGCAGAGGTCAGACGCGTTTGTGCGATGATAGAGGCGTTAAGCTGCTGGCCTTTCACCGGCGGTGTACCCCCCAACTGACCGGCGGCAACCTGGGCGTTCTGCGCTTTAATCGCGTTAATTACGTCAACCGGCGTCAGCTGGAAGTTGTTCAGTTTATTCGGATCCATCCAGATACGCATCGCGTACTGGGAACCGAACAGCTGAACGTCACCCACACCAGACGTACGGCTGATGGCGTCCTTCATGTTGGCGCCCACGTAGTCGGAAATATCCTCCTGCGTCATGGTGCCGTTGGTGTTGATCACGCCGACAACCATCAGGAAGCTACTGGACGATTTCTCGACGCTCACGCCCTGCTGTTGTACTTCCTGCGGCAGCAGGGGCATCGCCAGCTGCAATTTGTTCTGCACCTGAACCTGCGCAATGTCCGCATCCGTACCGGATTCAAAGGTCAGGGTGATCTGAACCGTACCGGTTGAGTCACTGTTTGAGGACATGTACATCAGGTTATCGATACCGTTCATGTTCTGTTCGATAACCTGCGTAACGGTATCCTGCACCGTTTTGGCATCAGCGCCCGGGTAGGTTGCGGAGATCGTCACTGCCGGCGGCGCAATCGTTGGGTATTGCGCGACAGGCAGCTTCAGGATCGCAAGTCCCCCGGCCAGCATGATGATTATGGCGATCACCCACGCAAATATGGGGCGATCGATAAAGAAATTAGGCATGTCTTAACGGCTCCTGTTTAAGTTAAGACTTGGTTTGTTCTGACTGGCCAGCGGCCGATGCTTGTTGTTTATCGTCAGATTTCACTTCCTGCGCTTTGACCTGCGCGCCAGGACGAACTTTTTGCAAACCAGTAATAATTACGCGATCGCCATCTTTCAGACCTTCCGTTACCAGCCACTTGTCGCCAATCGCCTGCGTTGCAGTGATATTGCGTGTTTCGACTTTGTTATCGGCACCCACAACCAGCGCGCTCGCATCGCCACGTGGCGTACGGGTCACACCTTGCTGCGGAACCAGAATGGCGCTTGGGTTAGTCCCTTCCTCAAGACGGGCGCGTACGAACATCCCCGGCAGCAGGGTTTTATCCGGATTCGGGAAAATGGCCCGGATGGTGATAGAGCCGGTGGTCTGATCGACGGTCACATCAGAAAATTCCAGTGTGCCGGTCTGTGAGAACTTGATACCGTCGTTGGTAACCAGTTCCACTTTGGCTTTACCGTTTTCCTGTTTCAGTTGACCGCTGGCAAGCTCCTGTTTGAGACGCAGGAAGTCGTTGCTGGACTGGGTGACGTCAACGTAGATCGGGTCAAGCTGCTGCACGGTGGCCAGCGCGGTGGTTTGGCCGTTCTGCACCAGCGCACCTTCGGTAACGGCTGATTTACCAATGCGACCGCTGATAGGGGAGGTCACTTTGGTGTAGGCCAGGTTAATACGCGCGGTTTCTACCGCCGCTTTCGCCGCCACGACGGCAGCGTTGGCTTGCTGTGCATCGGCCAGGGCAGAATCGTAATCCTGTTGACTGATGTACTGCGTGCCGAGCAGCTTCTTGTAACGATTCAACGTCAGCTGCGCAATTTTGGCCGCCGCTTCGGCTTTCGCCAGATCGCCCTTTGCGCTCTCATAAGACGCCTGATAGGTTGCTGGATCAATCTGATACAGAGACTCACCTGCTTTGACATCACCCCCTTCGGTGAAGTTACGTTTCAGGATGATACCGCTCACCTGAGGACGCACTTCCGCAATGCGGTAGGCGCTGGTGCGGCCCGGTAGTTCTGTTGTCATCTGGAGAGGTTCGGATTTGAGCGTCACGACGCCAACTTCTGGCACCTGCTGAGCTCCTTGTTGAGCCTGTTTGTCGTCACATCCTGTAAGCGCTAAGCTGCCTGAGAGCATCAGAACGACCGCCAGAGGCGTTAACCCTCTGTTTTTGTTCATATGTAAACCTCGAGTGTCCGATTTCAAATTGATCAAGGGTCCTGAGTCTAAAAACCCATTGCTGCGTTTATATTATCGTCATGCTATGGTACATACATTCATAAATGTATGTAAATCTGACTCCTGTAAATTCATCAACGTATGGCACGAAAAACCAAACAACAAGCGCTGGAAACCCGACAACACATTCTGGATGTGGCGATGCGTTTGTTCTCACAGCAGGGTGTTTCGGCAACCTCGCTGGCACAGATAGCTCAGGCCGCGGGCGTCACGCGGGGAGCAATTTACTGGCATTTCAAAGACAAGTCCGATCTGTTTGGTGAAATCTGGGAGCTTTCAGAGTCCAGCATTAGCGACCTTGAGAGTGAGTATCGGGCAAAATTCCCTCACGATCCACTCTCAGTGTTAAGAGAAATTCTAGTATATATCCTTGAAGCGACAGTTGTTGAAGAGCGCCGCCGTCTGATGATGGAAATCATCTTCCATAAATGTGAGTTCGTTGGCGAAATGGCGGTGGTTCAACAGGCGCAGCGCGACCTGTGTCTGGAAAGCTACGATCGCATCGAACAGGTCCTCACGGAATGCATGCAGGCCAAAATGCTTCCCGCTACATTACTCACCCGCCGGGCGGCGATCCTGATGCGCAGCTATATTTCCGGCCTGATGGAAAACTGGCTTTTCGCCCCGGAGTCGTTCGATCTCCGGTCAGAGGCGCGCAGCTACGTCGAAATTTTTCTCGAGATGTGCCAGCTCTGTCCGACCCTTCAAGGTAAGCATAGCCCGCGCTCTGCCTGATCGGGCACGGGAAAAATCGTCGACGCTTTCCGTCGTACTATTCTGCTTCAGCCGGGCATGATATCCTTCACGCCCGACTATTTCCGGTCATTTCTCACATCATATTCACGACTATGCTGCACACCAATCGCTCGCAACAATCTGTTCTGGCTCTGTTTTTGATCCTGCTGTTTTATTTTGCAGCCGCGCCGCTCTCCTGGGCCCGTGCAGATAACGGCAGTGACATTCCCACGCGTGCTGATGTTCAGTCGCAACTTGACACCCTGAATAAGCAGAAAGATCTCTCCGCCCAGGAAAAACTCGTTCAGCAGGATCTGACGGAAACCCTGGAAACGCTGGACAAGATCGATCGCATCAAAGCCGAAACGGCTCAGCTACGGCAGAAGGTCGCTCAGGCGCCGGAAAACATGCGTAAGGCTACGGAGGCGCTGAATGCGCTCAGCGACGTCGATAATGACGATGAAACCCGAAAAACGCTTGCCACGCTGTCGTTGCGCCAGCTTGAGTCGCGCGTGGCGCAGCTGCTGGACGATCTGCAAACGGCGCAGTCCGATCTCTCAACCTACAACAGCCAGCTGGTTTCGCTGCAAACCCAGCCTGAGCGCGTGCAGAACGCCATGTATTCTGCGTCGCAACAGCTTCAGCAGATACGTAACCGTCTGAATGGCATTACCGTGGGGGAAGGGGCGCTTCGCCCCACCCAGCAAACGCTGCTGAATATCCAGCAGACGCTGCTGAATGCGGAGATTGAACAGCAGCGTAAGAGTCTGGAAGGCAACACGGTGCTACAGGATGCGCTGCAAAAACAGCGTGACTACGTGACCGCGAATATCAACCGGCTTGAGCATCAGCTTCAGCTGTTGCAGGAAGCGGTGAACAGCAAGCGCCTGACGCTGACTGAAAAAACGGCGCAGGAAGCGGTCTCCCCAGACGAAACGGCGCGTATTCAGGCCAACCCGCTGGTGAAGCAGGAGCTGGAGATTAACCACCAGCTGAGCGAGCGTCTGATTCAGGCGACTGAAAACGGCAGCGCGCTGGTGCAGCAAAATATCAAGGTTAAAAACTGGCTGGATCGCGCATTGCAGGCCGAGCGTAACGTCAAAGAGCAGATTGCCGTCCTGAAGGGCAGCCTGCTGCTGTCGCGCATTCTTTACCAGCAACAGCAGACGCTGCCGTCCGCCGACGAGCTGGAAGACATGACCAACCGCATTGCGGATCTGCGTCTTGAACAGTTTGACGTCAACCAGCAACGTGATGCGCTATTCCAGAGCGATATCTTCGTTGCCAAAGTGGAAGAGGGCCATTCAGGTGAAGTGAACGCTGAAGTTCACGACGCGCTGTTGCAGGTGGTGGACATGCGCCGCGAACTGCTCGATCAGCTTAACAAGCAGCTGGGCAATCAGCTGATGATGGCGATTAATCTGCAAGTCAACCAGCAGCAGCTGGTGAGCGTGTCTAAAAGCCTACAGGAGATCCTGACCCAGCAGATTTTCTGGGTGAACAGCAACAAACCCATGGACTGGGACTGGTTTAAAGCTTTCCCGGAAACGCTGAAATCCCAGATCAAAAGCATGAAAATTACCGTGAACTGGGAGAAAGCCTGGCCTGCGGTAATGATTGCCTTCCTGGCTGGATTACCGCTGTTATTGATTGCCGGGTTGATTCGCTGGCGTTTGAAATGGCTGAAACAGTACCAGGCGAAGCTGGCCTCGGAAGTGGGGCAACTGCGTAACGACAGCCAGCTGCACACCCCAAAAGCGATCCTGATCGACCTGATCCGTGCTCTGCCGGTCTGCCTGTTGATACTCGCCCTGGGCCTAATCCTGTTGACCATGCAGTTGAATATCAGCGATCTGCTGTGGGCGTTCAGCAAGAAGCTGGCGCTGTTCTGGCTGGTGTTTGGCCTGTGCTGGAAAGTGCTGGAAAAAGATGGCGTTGCCGTCCGCCACTTCAACATGCCGGAGAAACTTACCAGCCACTGGCGTCGCCAGATTGTGCGCATCAGCCTCGCGCTGCTGCCGCTGCACTTCTGGTCAGTTGTGGCCGAGCTTTCGCCACTGCATCTGATGGATGACGTGCTGGGGCAGTTGGTTATTATGCTTAACCTGCTGTTGATTGCCGTCCTGATGTGGCCAATGTGCCGCGACAGCTGGCGTGATAAAGAATCCCATAATCTTCGTCTGGTTACCGTAACGGTGTTGGCGATCATTCCGCTGGCGCTGATGGTGCTGACGGCGACGGGTTACTTCTATACCACGCTTCGTCTGTCAGGTCGCTGGATCGAAACGGTTTACCTGGTGATTGTGTGGAACCTGCTGTTCCAGACCGTGCTGCGTGGTTTAAGTGTGGCGGCGCGCCGCATTGCATATCGTCGTGCTGTTGCCCGTCGGCAGCATCAGGTGAAAGAGGGGGCTGAAGGGGCGGAGCCGCAGGAAGAGCCGACCATTGCCCTGGAGCAGGTTAACCAGCAAACGATGCGTATTACCATGCTGGTGATGATCGCGCTGTTTGCGGTGATGTTCTGGGCCATCTGGTCTGATTTAATTACCGTCTTCGCCTACCTCGACAGTATCACCCTCTGGCAATACAACGGTACAGAAGCGGGCGCTGCGGTAATGAAAAGCGTCACCATGGGCAGCCTGCTTTTTGCGCTGGTGTCGTCAATGGTTGCCTGGGCGTTGATCCGCAACCTGCCGGGTCTGCTGGAAGTGCTGGTGCTCTCAAGGCTTAACCTGCGTCAGGGGGCGTCGTATGCCATTACCACTATCCTGAACTACGTCATTATTATTGTCGGGGCGATGACGGTATTCGGCTCGCTGGGCGTCTCGTGGGATAAACTTCAGTGGCTGGCGGCGGCGTTGTCGGTGGGTCTGGGCTTTGGGTTGCAGGAGATCTTCGGTAACTTTGTCTCTGGCCTGATTATCCTGTTCGAGCGTCCGGTGCGTATCGGCGATACCGTCACCATCGGCACCTTCTCCGGGACCGTCAGCAAGATCCGTATTCGTGCGACCACCATCACCGACTTCGACCGCAAAGAGGTGATCATTCCGAACAAAGCCTTTGTGACCGAACGCCTGATCAACTGGTCGCTTTCAGACACGACTACCCGTGTGGTGATTCGCCTTGGGGTGGCCTACGGTTCAGATCTGGATAAAGTGAAAGAGGTCCTGCTGTCAGCCGCGAAATCACACCCTAAAGTGATGCACGATCCTGCGCCTGACGTATTCTTCACCACCTTCGGGCCAAGCACGCTGGATCATGAGCTGCGCCTGTACGTACGCGAATTGCGCGATCGCAGCTACACCGTTGATGAGCTGAACCGCACCATTGACCGACTGTGCCGTGAAAACAACATTAATATCGCCTTCAACCAGCTTGAAGTGCACCTGCGTAACGTGAAAGGTGACGAGCATACGGAAGTGAAGCGCGAGATTAAGGCTGACGAAAATCCCGCCCCTTATCCTGCCCTCTCCCCAGAGGAGAGAGGGTAAAAAGCAGACCTTTCAAACCGCACCTGACGGTCCCCTCTCCCTCAAGGGAGAGGGCTAGGGTGAGGGCAACCGGCCTTCACCTTTCCCTCAAAATCTCGCCGCACAATCTCCAGTGCCTTCAGCACCGTCTCCGCCTGGATCTCATGATTCTCCAGCAGCATAATTAAATCGACGGCCAGCTTGACCTCGTCGGGGGCATTATCCAGTGACATCAGTGTAACTCCTGTTAACGGGTCAGGCGTTCAAGGACGCGTTCAATCTCATCCAGCGCCTGTCGGCAGCGAACGATGCGGCCTTCCAGCGCGCTGATTTCACGCATTAATAACTGCTGCTCTTCCAGCGTTTCGCTGTTGTTCAGGCGAGCTTCGCGCTCATGCTTCATCTCAAACAGACGGCGCTCAAACTCCTGGGTTTCCAGCCGCTTGCGCTGCCATTTTCCGAGTCCAGGCGAGGCGCTGTCCCATGCCCGCAACGGCCAGGCGGCGATTTCCCGGTGCAGGGCGGTGATCTGCTCGGTAAGATGCTCCGCAAGCCACGCCACCTGTTCCTGCTGTTCACTCTCAACCGCGTGGCGAAGCTCGTCGAGGTTGGTCTGCGTCTCAGCCAGGTAATCCTGAATGACGGTGCTACGGGTGCGGAAAAGCTGCCGGTCAAAGCGCGGTTTCAGCGTGGCATGCTCCATCAGCGGTATGGCCTGCGCCCGCAGAGTCATCAGCTGATTTTGCAGCCTCTCAAGAAGCAGTGCTGTTTTCAATGCGCTCTCCAGTGGTAAAGTAGCCGTTCAGTTTGATAACGATTCGCATTATGCAGCGTACTATTTTAATCATCATTGGCTGGCTCGCGGTAGTGCTGGGCACGCTGGGTGTGGTTTTACCCTTGCTGCCGACCACCCCGTTCATCCTGCTGGCGGCCTGGTGTTTCGCCCGCTCATCGCCGCGTTTTCACCACTGGCTCTTGTATCGCTCGTGGTTTGGCGGTTACCTGCGACACTGGCAAAAACACCGTGCCATGCCGCCCGGCGCCAAGCCGCGCGCTATTGCCTTCATCCTGATCACCTTCGCTGTTTCGTTATGGCTGGTGAAAATGATGTGGGTGCGTATTCTGCTGCTGGCGATCCTGGTTTGCCTGCTGATCTTTATGTGGCGGATCCCCGTGGTTGATGAAAAGCAACAAAAGCACTGATGCCTCATCATGGCGGTTGCAATTATGGCTCACAGCCAGTAAATTCGACCGTTTTCGAGCACAGGTGCGCCTGGTCAAAGGTTAAACAACTGTTACTTTGACCGACTCGTCGCGCGCCGTGAGTAACACTGTTTTATTTAGGCACAAACCGATGACCGCAACTGCACAGCAGCTTGAATATCTGAAAAATAGCATCAAAAGTATCCAGGACTATCCAAAACCTGGCATTCTTTTCCGCGATGTCACCAGCTTGCTGGAAGACCCGAAAGCGTACGCGCTCAGCATTGAACTGCTGGTCGAGCGTTATAAAAACGCCGGGATCACCAAAGTAGTAGGTACCGAAGCCCGTGGCTTCCTGTTTGGCGCACCGGTTGCGCTGGCGATGGGCGTGGGTTTTGTGCCGGTGCGTAAGCCGCGCAAACTGCCGCGTGAAACCATTGCTGAGAGCTATGAGCTGGAATACGGCACCGATCAGCTGGAAATTCACGTTGATGCGATCAAACCGGGCGACAAAGTGCTGGTGGTGGACGATCTGCTGGCAACCGGCGGCACCATCGAAGCGACCGTGAAGCTGATCCGTCGTCTGGGCGGGGAAGTGACTGACGCGGCCTTCATCATTAACCTGTTCGATCTTGGCGGCGAACAGCGCCTCGAAAAACAGGGCATTACCAGCTACTGCCTGGTGCCATTCCCGGGTCATTAATCCCGATTTTCACAACCTCGCTCAATGGGTGAGGTTGTGATAGCATTCCCCTCCATAAATTCACCTTCCAGCGTTGCAGAGCCTGCCCATGAGTTATCAGGTGTTAGCCCGTAAATGGCGACCACAAACCTTTGCTGACGTTGTCGGTCAGGAACATGTGCTGACGGCCCTGGCGAACGGCTTGTCGCTAGGTCGCATCCATCACGCCTATCTTTTCTCCGGCACCCGCGGCGTCGGTAAGACCTCTATTGCCCGTTTGCTGGCGAAAGGTCTGAACTGCGAAACCGGGATCACCGCCACGCCGTGCGGCGTGTGTGATAACTGCCGGGAGATCGAGCAGGGGCGTTTTGTCGATCTGATTGAGATCGACGCCGCCTCGCGTACCAAAGTGGAAGACACCCGCGATCTGCTCGACAACGTGCAGTACGCCCCCGCGCGCGGCCGCTTCAAGGTCTATCTGATCGATGAAGTGCACATGCTGTCGCGTCACAGCTTCAACGCCCTGCTAAAAACGCTGGAAGAGCCGCCCGCGCATGTAAAATTCCTGCTGGCGACCACCGATCCGCAAAAGCTGCCGGTCACGATCCTCTCCCGCTGCCTGCAATTCCATCTGAAGGCGTTGGACGTTGAGCAGATCCGCGCCCAGCTTGAGCATATCCTCGATGAAGAGAAGATCGCTCACGAACCACGCGCGCTGCAACTGCTGGCCCGTGCGGCGGACGGCAGCCTGCGCGATGCGCTAAGCCTGACCGATCAGGCAATTGCCAGCGGTGAGGGTAAACTCTCTACCGACGCGGTCAGCACCATGCTCGGCACGCTGGATGACGATCAGGCGCTGTCGCTTATCGAAGCGATGATTGCCGCCAACGGCGAGCGGGTGATGACGCTCGTCAATGACGCCGCCGCCCGTGGCATTGAGTGGGAAGCGCTGCTGGTCGAGATGCTCAGCCTGCTGCACCGCGTGGCGATGCTGCAACTGTCCCCGTCGGCCATTGGCGCGGACATGGCGACCATTGAGCAGCGGATGCGTGAACTTGCGCGCACCGTGCCGCCGGCTGATGTTCAGCTTTATTATCAAACGCTGCTGATTGGCCGCAAAGAGCTGCCGTTTGCACCGGATCGGCGGATGGGTGTCGAAATGACGCTGCTCCGCGCGCTGGCCTTTCATCCGCGCATGCCATTGCCGGAGCCGGAAGCGCCCCGGCAGTCCTTTGCGCCGGTTGCTCCAACCGCGGTAATGTCACCGCCGCAAGTGCCACCGCAACCGACGCCGCCGCAGCAGCAAAACGTGCCGCTGTCGGATGCCACCAGTTCGGTGCTTGCCGCACGAAGCCAGTTGCAACGTGCGCAGGGAGCAACCAAACCAAAAAAGAGTGAACCGGCAGCGCCTGCAAGAGCGCGGCCGGTGAACAACGCCGCGCTTGAACGACTGGCCTCGGTAACGGAGCGCGTACAGTCGCGTCCGGCACCGTCCGCGCTCGAGCAAAAAGCCCCGGCGAAACAAGAGGCGTACCGCTGGAAGGCGACCACCGTTGTTGAGACGGTCAAGGAAGTGGTCGCCACGCCAAAAGCACTGAAAAAGGCGCTGGAGCACGAAAAAACGCCGGAGCTGTCCGCGAAGCTCGCCGAAGAGTCCATCGAGCGCGACGCCTGGGCCGCCGAGGTCAGCAAACTCCAGCTGCCGAAGCTGGTCGAGCAGGTTGCGCTGAACGCCTGGAAAGAGCAGGACGGTAATCAGGTGCGTCTGCACCTGCGCCCTGGTCAGCGGCACCTCAATTCCCCTGGCGCGCAAAAGGCGCTGGCCGAGGCGCTTACCGCATTACAGGGTGTGCCGGTTGAATTGACTATCATTGAAGATGATAATCCGGCGGTGAAAACGCCGCTTGAGTGGCGACAGGCTATTTATGAAGAGAAGCTCGCGCAGGCGCGCGAGGCGATTATTGCGGATAACAACATCCAGACCCTGCGTCGGTTCTTTGACGCCGATCTGGATGAAGAGAGTATTCGCCCCATTTGATCGTGAGTCTGACTTACGGTTGTAATCCTTAAACGTGAAAGAAGAGAGAAGCCTATGTTTGGTGGAAAAGGCGGTCTGGGTGGCCTGATGAAGCAGGCTCAGCAGATGCAGGAAAAAATGCAGAAGATGCAGGAAGAGATCGCTCAGCTGGAAGTCACGGGCGAATCCGGTGCCGGTCTGGTCAAGGTGACCATCAACGGCGCGCACAACTGCCGTCGCGTTGAAATCGACCCAAGCCTGCTCGAAGACGACAAAGAGATGCTGGAAGATTTGGTTGCAGCCGCGTTTAACGACGCTGCGCGCCGTATCGACGAAACCCAGAAAGAGAAAATGGCCTCTGTTTCCAGCGGTATGCAGCTGCCGCCGGGCTTTAAGATGCCATTCTGATGCAAACCAGTCCGCTGCTCACGCAGTTAATGGAAGCACTGCGCTGCCTGCCGGGCGTTGGCCCGAAGTCGGCGCAGCGCATGGCGTTTACGCTATTGCAGCGCGACCGCAGCGGCGGGATGCGCCTGGCGCAGGCTCTGACCCGTGCCATGTCAGAAATTGGTCACTGTGCGGATTGTCGCACCTTTACCGAGCAGGACGTCTGTAACATCTGCACGAACCCGCGTCGTCAGGAAAACGGTCAGATTTGCGTGGTGGAGAGTCCGGCGGACATCTACGCCATCGAACAAACCGGGCAGTTTTCCGGCCGCTATTTCGTGCTGATGGGGCATCTCTCCCCGCTGGACGGCATCGGCCCGGACGATATTGGTCTCGATCGCCTGGAGGAGCGCCTGGAGTCGGAAACCATCAAAGAGGTGATCCTCGCCACCAACCCGACGGTGGAAGGGGAGGCAACCGCCAACTACATCGCCGAGCTGTGCGCGCAGTACGGCGTTGACGCCAGCCGTATCGCCCACGGCGTGCCGGTAGGCGGTGAGCTGGAGATGGTCGACGGCACCACGCTGTCGCACTCGCTGGCCGGACGTCACAAGATTATTTTCTGACCAAACGGAGGCTGCGCGCGCGGCCTCCGCTTGAAAATTTCCCCCCTTATCCCCATCTCTCACTCAACGTTTTACAACCCCATTAAATGGCATTGTTGAGGTCGACTTAGATGAAAGGACAAGAAACCCGTGGTTTCCAGTCAGAAGTAAAACAGCTTCTGCACCTGATGATCCATTCCCTGTATTCCAACAAAGAAATCTTCCTGCGTGAGCTGATTTCCAACGCCTCCGATGCGGCGGACAAGCTGCGCTTCCGCGCGCTGTCTAACCCGGATCTGTACGAAGGCGACGGCGAGCTGCGCGTGCGCGTCTCGTTCAATAAAGAGAACCGCACCCTGACCATCGCCGATAACGGCATTGGTATGAACCGCGACGAGGTGATCGACCATCTTGGAACCATCGCCAAATCCGGCACCAAAGCATTCCTCGAGTCCATGGGCTCTGACCAGGCGAAAGACAGCCAGCTGATCGGCCAGTTCGGCGTGGGCTTCTACTCGGCGTTCATCGTGGCGGATAAAGTCACCGTGCGCACCCGCGCGGCGGGCGATAGCGCCGAGAACGGCGTACTGTGGGAATCTAAAGGGGAAGGCGAATACACCGTTGACGACATCACCAAAGCGGATCGCGGCACCGAAATAACCCTGCACCTGCGTGAAGGCGAAGACGATTTCCTTAACGACTGGCGCGTACGCTCTATCATCAGCAAATATTCTGACCATATCGCGCTGCCGGTTGAGATTGAAAAACAGGAAGAGAAAGACGGCGAAACCGTGGTTTCCTGGGAAAAAATCAACAAGGCGCAGGCGCTGTGGACGCGCAACAAGGCTGAAATCAAAGACGACGAGTACAACGAGTTTTACAAGCACATCGCCCACGACTTTACCGATCCGCTGACCTGGAGCCACAACCGTGTGGAAGGGAAGCAGGAGTACACCAGCCTGCTGTACATCCCGGCACAGGCGCCGTGGGACATGTGGAACCGCGATCACAAGCACGGCCTGAAGCTGTACGTGCAGCGCGTCTTCATCATGGACGACGCCGAGCAGTTCATGCCGAACTACCTGCGCTTTGTGCGTGGCCTGATAGATTCCAACGATCTGCCGCTGAACGTCTCCCGTGAAATTCTTCAGGACAGCACCGTCACCCGTAACCTGCGTAACGCCCTGACCAAACGTGCGTTGCAGATGCTGGAAAAACTGGCGAAGGACGATGCGGAAAAATACCAGACCTTCTGGAAACAGTTCGGTCTGGTGCTTAAGGAAGGTCCGGCGGAAGACACCGCGAACGTTGAAACGATCGCAAAACTGCTGCGCTTCGCCTCTACGCACAACGACTCCTCCGCCCAGACCGTGTCGCTGGAAGAGTACGTCTCCCGCATGAAAGAAGGGCAGGAGAAGATCTACTACATCACCGCCGACAGCTACGCGGCGGCGAAGAGCAGCCCGCATCTGGAACTGCTGCGCAAGAAAGGCATCGAAGTGCTGCTGCTGTCTGACCGCATCGACGAGTGGATGATGAACTACCTGACCGAGTTCGACGGTAAATCCTTCCAGTCCGTTGCCAAAGCCGACGAGTCTATCGATAAGCTGGCGGATGAAGTGGACGACAGCGCGAAGGAAGCCGAGAAGGCGCTGGAGCCGTTCGTTGAGCGTGTTAAAACGCTGCTGGGCGACCGCGTGAAAGAGGTGCGCTTCACGCACCGCCTGACCGATACGCCAGCGATTGTCACCACCGATGCGGACGAAATGAGCACCCAGATGGCGAAACTGTTCGCTGCGGCGGGCCAGGCGGTGCCGGAAGTGAAATATATCTTTGAGCTTAATCCGGATCATCCGCTGGTGAAACGCGCGGCGGATACCCAGGACGACGCCCGTTTTGCCGAGTGGGTTGAACTGCTGTTGGATCAGTCCCTGCTGGCCGAGCGCGGCACGCTGGAAGATCCTAACCTGTTCATTAAACGTGTGAATGCGCTGCTGCTGGCGTAATCTCCCCTCTCCCCGGCCCTCTCCCACAGGGAGAGGGTGAAAGAGTTCCCTCTCCCTGTGGGAGAGGGTTAGGGTGAGGGCACCAGACCGCACTCACCCAAATTATCTCCCCCCATTAACCGTTTCAGCCTCCCCGCCTTCCTTGAGCGATACCCGTTCTGGTGGTATTGTTTAGCGCTTTTGAAAAATTGAAACGACATTTGAGGGGATTTTCGCAATGCGTATTATTCTGCTTGGCGCTCCGGGCGCGGGTAAAGGAACTCAGGCTCAGTTCATCATGGAGAAATACGGTATTCCGCAAATCTCCACTGGTGATATGCTGCGCGCCGCTGTTAAATCTGGCTCCGAGCTGGGCAAACAAGCGAAAGACATCATGGACGCAGGCAAGCTGGTCACCGACGAACTGGTTATCGCGCTGGTCAAAGAGCGCATTGCCCAGGAAGACTGCCGCAATGGTTTCCTGCTGGACGGCTTCCCGCGCACCATTCCTCAGGCTGACGCCATGAAAGAAGCGGGCATCAACGTGGATTACGTGCTGGAGTTCGACGTACCGGACGAGCTGATCGTTGACCGTATCGTTGGCCGTCGCGTACACGCTGCCTCTGGCCGCGTCTACCACATCAAATTCAACCCGCCTAAGGTTGAAGGCAAAGATGACGTGACCGGCGAAGAGCTGACCACCCGTAAAGACGATCAGGAAGAGACCGTGCGTAAACGCCTGGTGGAATACCATCAGATGACTGCGCCGCTGATCGGCTACTACACCAAAGAAGCGCAGGCGGGTAACACTAAATACGCGAAAGTGGACGGTACTAAAGCCGTCGCTGACGTACGTGCAGAGCTGGAAAAAATCCTCGGCTAAGTGCAACTCTCTCACCCGGGCTCTCCGGGTGAGAATATTTCTCATTTTTCCTTTCACTGCAATTGGTTCCGTTTAAACGCATTTCCGCTACAATTGACAACCTATCAAATGGTTAAGAGGCGTGAATGAGTCAGGCGAAAACCGGCATCCTGCTTGCCAATCTGGGCACTCCAGAAGCACCTACATCAGACGCGGTAAAACGCTACCTGCGACAATTTTTAAGCGACACGCGCGTCGTGGATACCCCGAGACTGCTGTGGTGGCCGCTGCTGCGTGGCGTCATTCTGCCGATTCGTTCGCCGCGCGTCGCCAAACTCTATCAGTCCGTCTGGATGGAGGAGGGCTCGCCGCTGATGGTCTACAGCCGTCGCCAGGAAAAAGCGCTGGCCGCCCGCCTGCCGGACATGCCCGTTGCGCTCGGCATGAGCTACGGCAAGCCGTCCCTGGAAAGCGCCGTCGACTCTCTTCTGGCGCAGGGTGTTGAGCACATTGTGGTGCTCGCCCTTTATCCGCAGTACTCCTGCTCCACGGTGGCCGCCGTCTGGGACGAGCTGGCGCGCATACTGGCGACCCGCCGCCGTATACCGGGTATCACCTTTATCCGCGACTATGCCGATAACGAGCTGTACATTCAGGCGCTCGCCAGCAGCGTGCGCGCGTCGTTTGAAAAACATGGAGAGCCGGATCTGCTGCTGCTTTCCTATCACGGCATTCCGCAGCGTTTCGCGAACGAAGGCGATGATTATCCCCAGCGCTGCCGCGATACTACCCGCGAGCTGGTCTCCGCCCTCGGCCTGCCGCCGGAGAAGGTGATGATGACCTTCCAGTCCCGCTTTGGCCGCGAGCCGTGGCTGACCCCGTATACCGATGAAACGCTCAAAATGCTGGGCGAGAAGGGGGTGAAGCACATTCAGGTGATGTCGCCGGGCTTCTCGGCGGACTGTCTGGAAACGCTGGAAGAGATTGCGGTGCAAAACCGGGAATTTTTCCTTGAGGCCGGCGGTGAAAAGTACGAGTACATTCCTGCGCTTAACGACTCCCCTGAACACATCGACATGATGGTGTCACTGGTCACCACCCGCCGCTGATCGCGTTACGGGCCGGGTTTGTGCTACCATTCCCGGCCCGTATTCTTTGCACAGTTCAGACCATGAAATTTCCCGGTAAACGTAAATCCAAACATTATTTCCCCGTCGATGCCCGCGATCCGCTGTTACAGCAAATTCAGCAGGAAAGCGAAACCAGCGCTGCCTGGGTGGTCGGTATCGATCAGACGCTGGTGGACATTGAAGCTAAGGTGGATGATGCGTTTGTCGCGCGTTATGGTCTGAGCGCCGGGCACTCGCTGGTGATTGAGGATGACGTTGCTGAAGCGCTGTATCAGGAGCTGGTGCGCGAAAATCTTATCACCCACCAGTTTGCCGGCGGCACCATCGGCAACACCATGCACAACTACTCCGTTCTGGCAGACGACCGCTCGGTTCTGCTTGGCGTGATGTGCAGCAATATCGAAATCGGTGGCTACGCCTACCGCTACCTGTGCAATACCTCCAGCCGCACCGATCTGAACTATCTGCAAGGCGTTGACGGGCCGATTGGCCGCTGCTTTACGCTGATAAGCGATTCCGGCGAACGTACCTTTGCCATCAGCCCCGGCCATATGAACAAGCTGCGCGCCGAAAGTATCCCGGAAGAGGTGATTGCAGGCGCGTCTGCGCTGGTACTGACCTCCTATCTGGTGCGCTGCAAGCCGGGCGAACCCATGCCGGACGCAACCATGAAGGCAATTGAGTACGCGAAGAAATACAACGTGCCTGTGGTTCTGACGCTGGGCACCAAATTCGTCATTGCCGATAACCCGGAGTGGTGGCAGGCCTTCCTGAAAGAACACGTCTCGATTCTGGCGATGAATGAAGAAGAAGCCGAAGCGCTGACCGGCGAAAGCGATCCGCTGCTGGCGTCTGATAAAGCGCTGGACTGGGTGGATCTGGTGCTCTGCACCGCCGGGCCGGTCGGGCTGTACATGGCGGGCTTCACGGAAGAAGAGAGCAAGCGTAAAACCCAGCACCCGCTGCTGCCGGGCGCAATCGCCGAATTTAACCAGTACGAGTTCAGCCGCGCCATGCGTCATAAAGACTGCATCAATCCGCTGCGTATCTTCTCCCACATCGCACCGTATATGGGGGGGCCTGAGAAGATCATGAACACCAACGGTGCGGGCGACGGCGCGCTGGCCGCGCTGCTGCACGACATCACCGCCAACGCCTACCACAAAACCAATGTGCCGAATTCCAGCAAACATACCTTTAACTGGCTGACCTATTCCTCGCTGGCGCAGGTATGTAAATACGCGAACCGCGTAAGCTACCAGGTGCTGAATCAGCATTCTCCGCGCTTAACGCGCGGTCTGCCGGAACGGGAAGACAGCCTCGAAGAGGCTTATTGGGACAGGTAAAAGCAAAACGGCAACCTCTGGTTGCCGTTCTGGTGTTTGTTCCCTCTCCCTGTGGGAGAGGGACAGGGTGAGGGCATCAGGCCGCACAAGGTAAAAGCAAAACGGCAACGTCCGTTGCCGTTTTAGTGTTTGTTCCCTCTCCCTGTGGGAGAGGGTTAGGGTGAGGGCATCAGACCGCAAAAATCTTACCCCGTCACCGCCTCTTCAACCGGCGGCTTCGTCAGCATTGTCAGCATCGTATTCGCAATCTCACGCTCACCCATCACCACCTGGTTCGCACCGCGTTCGGTGATGTACTCCACCTCGTCGTCATAATGGGCGCGGGCAATGATTTCGATATGCGGACATTTTTCGCGGGCTGTGGCCACAATCTCGCCGGCCTCATAACCGTTCGGGATAGTGAGCAGCAGCCAGCGAGCGCAGTCCAGATGCGCCAGATTCATAATCTCTTCGTTAGCGGCATTGCCCAGCACCGCACGGATGCCGCGCTCGCGAAGCTCGTCGACGCGGGTGCGGGAGGTTTCGATCACCACCAGAGGGATCCCTTGCGCCATCAGCTTCTCACCCAGCAAACTGCCGACGCGGCCAAAACCGACCAGCAGCGCATGGTTGCAGATATCCACCGGGATCTGCTTCTCCTCTTCCGTAGCCTCTTCCAGCGTCTGCTCTTCGAGGGTTTCGGTCTTCTCGAGATATTTCTCCAGCAGGGCAAACAATACCGGGTTTAGCATGATGGAGAGGATCGCCCCCGCCAGCACCAGATTTTGCCCCGCCTGTGGCAGCAGGTTCAGGGTCATGCCCAGACCGGCAAGAATAAAGGCGAACTCGCCAATCTGCGCCAGGCTGGCGGCGATGGTCAGCGCCGTGCGCGGCGAATGGCCGAACATCCGTACCAGGAAAAAGGCGGCAACGGACTTACCAAAGATGATGATTGCCAGCGTACCCAGCACGGCCAGCGGCTGCTGAATGAGGATCAGCGGGTCGAACAGCATCCCGACGGAGACAAAGAACAGCACCGCGAATGCATCACGCAGCGGCAGGGTATCGTGCGCGGCACGGTGGCTCAGCTCGGACTCGTTCAGCACCATCCCGGCGAAGAATGCGCCCAGCGCAAAGGAGACGTCAAACAGCTCGACGGCGCCAAAGGCAATGCCCAGCGCCAGCGCAAGGACCGAAAGCGTGAACAGTTCACGCGAGCCGGTGGCGGCGCTGCGGGACATGATCCACGGCACCAGACGGCGGCCCACCAGCATCATGATGGCGATAAATGCCACAACCTTACCGATGGTAATGCTCATATCCAGCGCCAGCGAGGCGAAGCCAATATTCTCTTTTTCCATCATTCCGGCGACGGCAGGCAGCAGTACCAGCGTCAACACCATCACCAGATCTTCTACAATTAGCCAGCCTATCGCGATTTGCCCACGCTGGCTGTCTATCAGCTGTCTCTCTTCAAGCGCGCGCAGCAGCACCACGGTGCTGGCGGTTGAAAGACAAAGCCCAAATACGATACCGGTCATGATTGACCAGCCCAGCACCGCCGAAAGCGCCATGCCCAGCAGCGTCGCCACCCCTATCTGGGCGATCGCTCCCGGTATGGCGATCGACTTTACCGCCATCAGATCCTTCAGGGAAAAATGCAGACCGACGCCAAACATCAGCAGGATAACGCCCAGTTCCGCCAGTTCCGGTGCCAGTTTGGTATCCGCGACGAAACCTGGCGTAAAGGGCCCTGCCAGCACGCCCGCTAACAAATAGCCTACCAGGGGCGAAATACGCAGTTTATTGGCAATCATGCCGAGGATAAAAGCGAGCACAAGTCCACCAACAATGGTGGTAATAAGCGGTGTGGCGTGGTGCATTCGTTCTCCTTTCGCTGTGGGTGATCCATTTTTGGTGCAAATACCAAAAAGCCGATTAATAGTTTATGACAATTTTTACCCTTATGTTTATGAATAATTGTTGAAATCAGAACAAAAAGGCAATAAGCGTGAAAAAGGGCAGGTTTAGCAAAATTTTTGGGAGGGATGAAGGGGGAAGCCTTATGGAATCAGGTTATCCGGCTGCCAAAGTTTAACTTTGGCAGCCATGAAACTACGCTTTATGACGGTTGTCAGGCAGGAATATGGTCAACATCCCCAGAAGTGGCAGGAAAGCGCAGATTTTATAAACCAGGAAGATACTGGTATGGTCTGCAACCATACCTAACACGGCTGCGCCAAGGCCGCCCATGCCAAAGGCAAAACCGAAAAAGAGACCGGAAACCATGCCGATACGTCCCGGTAGCAGCTCCTGCGCATAGACCAGGATGGCTGAGAATGCCGATGCGAGAATAAAACCAATGATCACCGTCAAAATCCCGGTCCATTCCAGACTGGCGTACGGTAAAACAAGCGTAAACGGTGCAACGCCGAGGATAGAGCCCCAAATCACATATTTACGGCCGATCTTATCCCCTACAGGGCCGCCAATCACCGTGCCTGCCGCCACCGCAAACAGGAAGGCAAAAAGGTGAAATTGGGCGTTTTGTACCGATAATCCGAATTTTTGCATCAGATAGAAGGTGTAATAGCTGCTGATGCTCGCCATATAGAAATATTTCGAGAAAATCAGCACCAGCAGCACGCTGACGGCAAGGATCACCTTATTGCGCGGAAGGGGATTGCTTATCTTCGCGGCAGGTTTTCCCTTATTTACGCGATGCTGCGCGGCATACCAGCGGCTGATTTGCGCCAGGACGACAATCGCCAGCAGCGCGGCCAGCACAAACCACGCCACGTTGCCTTTACCGTAGGGCGCGATAATCACCGCCGCCAGCAGAGGACCGAGGGAGCTGCCAAAGTTACCGCCCACCTGGAACAGAGACTGCGCCAGCCCGTGGCGTCCGCCGGAGGCCATACGCGCCACGCGGGACGATTCTGGATGGAACACCGATGAACCGGTTCCTACCAGTGCCGCGGCAACCAGTACCGCCTCAAAGCTGCCCGCCATGGCCAGCAGCACTAACCCGCTCAGGGTGAAGCACATCCCAATGGGCAGCGACCATGGCATCGGGTATTTGTCCGTCCAGTAGCCCACCACTGGCTGTAGCAGCGAAGAGGCCAGCTGGAAGGTCAGGGTGATCATCCCGATCTGCACGAAGGTTAGTGAGAACTCAGACTGCAACAGCGGGTAGATCGCCAGAATCAGCGACTGGATCATGTCGTTGAGCAGATGAGAGAGACTGATTGCGCCTAATACTTTAAAAGAAGTGCGCGATTTCGGCGGCGACGCCGGAGCGCCCTGGACGGGCTGGGTTGATTCACTGATTGCCATAAATACCACGTCGATTTGTTATTAGAGATGCAGGGAGTAATTATTATCCGACTAACATACCCGTCCGTGACATTTGAAGAAAGTCGCAATTCTGAAAACTTATTTGTCTATTCTTGTGAGTCACTGTAATTTTTGCGTTTGTCTATGGGTCAGGGAGAGAGAAGATGAAGTTAATGAAGCGTGGCGTCGCGCTGGCGCTCATCGCCGCATGGGGGCTGACAAGCCTGCCCGCGCAGGCGTATGAAAAAGATAAAACCTATAAAATTACCATTCTGCATACTAACGATCATCACGGTCATTTCTGGCGCAGCGAATACGGTGAATACGGCCTGGCGGCGCAAAAAACGCTGGTGGACGGCATTCGTAAAGAGGTCGCGGCCCAGGGTGGCAGCGTCCTGTTGCTGTCGGGCGGAGATATTAATACCGGCGTACCGGAATCTGATTTGCAGGATGCCGAGCCCGATTTCCGCGGCATGAATTTAATTGGTTACGACGCGATGGCGGTCGGAAACCACGAGTTTGATAATCCGCTGAGCGTGTTGCGCCAGCAGGAGAAGTGGTCCAAATTCCCGTTCCTTTCCGCCAATATTTATCAAAAAAGCACCGGCGAGCGCCTGTTTAAACCGTGGGCGCTGTTTAAGCGTCAGGATCTGAAAATTGCGGTTATCGGCTTAACCACCGACGATACGGCCAAAATTGGCAACCCTGAATTTTTCACCGACATCGAATTCCGTAAACCGGCAGACGAAGCGAAGCTGGTGATCCAGGAGTTACAGCAGAACGAAAAGCCGGACGTGATTATCGCCACCACCCATATGGGGCACTACGATAACGGCGAGCACGGATCCAATGCGCCGGGCGACGTGGAGATGGCGCGCAGCCTCCCGTCGGGTTCGCTGGCGATGATTGTGGGTGGTCATTCGCAGGATCCGGTCTGCATGGCGTCGGAGAACAAAAAGCAGGTGGATTACGTGCCGGGCACGCCGTGCGCACCGGACCGTCAGAACGGGATCTGGATTGTACAGGCGCACGAGTGGGGTAAATACGTGGGTCGCGCGGATTTCGAATTCCGTAACGGCGAAATGAAGCTGGTGCACTATCAGCTCATCCCGGTCAACCTGAAGAAGAAAGTGACCTACCCGGACGGCAAAAGCGAGCGCGTACTCTACACGCCAGAGATCGCTGAAAACCAGCAGATGCTCTCTCTGCTGACGCCGTTCCAGAGCAAAGGCAAAGCGCAGCTGGACGTGAAGATTGGCACGCTTAACGGACGACTGGAAGGAGACCGCAGCAAAGTTCGCTTCGTGCAGACCAACATGGGACGTCTGGTGCTGGCTGCGCAAATGGCACGCACGAATGCGGATTTCGGCGTGATGAGCGGCGGCGGAATTCGTGATTCCATCGAAGGCGGAAACATCACCTATAAAGACGTGCTGAAAGTGCAGCCGTTTGGCAACGTGGTGGTCTATGCGGACATGAGCGGGAAAGAGGTTATTGACTACCTGACCGCCGTGGCGCAGATGAAGCCGGATTCCGGGGCGTATCCGCAGTTTGCTAACGTCAGCTTTGTGGCGAAAGACGGCAAGCTCAACGATCTCAAAATCAAAGGGGAGCCGGTTGATCCGGCGAAAACCTACCGTCTGGCAACGTTAAGCTTTAACGCCACCGGTGGCGACGGCTATCCGCATATCGATAACAAACCGGGCTACGTAAATACCGGGTTTATTGATGCGGAAGTGTTGAAGCAGTTTATCCAGCAAAATTCACCGATTGACGTGAACGCATATGAGCCGAAAGGAGAGGTAAGCTGGCAGTAGTGTGCGGCCTGATGCCCTCACCCCAACCCCTCTCCCACGGGGAGAGGGTGCGAATACAAAAAACGGTAACGCCTGTTACCGTTTTGCTTTTACCTCGCAGCCGCCTCCGGGCAATTTTCTCAATCCCGGCGCGCAATATCCGCAAACTTCGCGTCCAGCATTTTCGCCAGATCGCCTGCGGCCAGTTCAATATCCAGCCCGCGTTTGCCGCCAGAAATGTAGATCGTCTCAAACGCCTGCGCAGGCGCATCGATCAGCGTCGGCAGGCGCTTTTTCTGCCCGAGCGGGCTGATCCCACCGACCAGATAACCCGTGGTGCGTTGCGCAACCATCGGGTCTGCCATATCCACCTTTTTCGCCCCCAGCGCTTTGGCGACTTTCTTCAGATCAAGCTGTCCGGCAACGGGCGTTACCGCCACGGCGAGATGCTTCATATCGCCATTCACCGCGACCAGCAGCGTTTTGTAGACCTGGTCAGCGTTCAGCCCAAGCTTGCGCACCACTTCATCACCAAAGTTAGTGTCGTTCGGATCGTGATCGTAGGTATGGATCCGGAAAGAAATGTTGTTTTTTTCGAGTAATTTAACGGCGGGAGTCATGGCTATCCTTCTTGCGACAGGCGATTCATGCCAGCAGCATACGCCTGACGTTTGTCTAAAAAATAGCACCATCTTGCGCAATAGTATTGGCAGTGATGGTTACTTTGAGCGACAATCGGCGTAGCCGAAGGTCACTTCGGTATAATAAAAACGATGAAATTCCTCTTTGACGGGCCAATAGAGATATTGGCCATTTTTTTATTTCAGTAGTGCCGGCAGATTCCCTTCTCCGTACAAATGCAACGCGCCTACCGCGACCACATAACGACCGGCAGGCAGGGCATACAGCGTCTCCCGCCACGCCTGGTTACGCGCGTTCATCAGCACATCGTACAACGATTCACTGAACGTGGACGGTAGCGCCAGCTTACCGTCTGCGGGCGGCGCATCCAGCCACCAGCCAATCATCGTTTGCAGCAGACGCGCGTTGGTGTGCCAGTGGGTCAGGGTGTCATCCAGCAGCACCAGGCCATCATCGGGAAGCTGGCGGAGGAGCGCAATCTGGCTGTCCGTGCCTTCCAGTTCAATGACGGACAGGTTGCGCGCCCTTGCCGCATTCAGCAGTTGATAATCGATACCGTAATCGCCGCGCAGCCCCAGGCGCTGCGCCTGGGTTGCCTGTAGCACCATGGCAATTTGCCACAGGGGCAGGGTGTCGAGCATAGAGAGCGAGACGCCGGTTTCATCCGCAAGACGGGTTAGCTCAGCCAGCTGCGTCTCGTTAAGACGTTCAGCCAGGGAGCGGTCGCTTTCCAGCCCGGCAAACGGCGATCCCTGACCGGAGATGTCGGCTTCGACGATCAGCGCATCGGCGCGCTTCAGCAGTTTGATCAGGCCGGAGGGCAGGGGGGACATATCCTGCGTGCCCATATGAATGCTTCCCACCAGATGCAGATGCTGCCCACCCGGAAGCGAAATATCCATACCGGGCCAGGGATAACGGCGGGGAAAGAGGGCGCGAAACGATGCTTTTATACGACTAAACAGACTCATACGCGCTCCATAAACGGAAAGGTTCATGCTAGCGCGTACGGGTACAAGGTTCAATCCTTCGGTTTAAACCGCAACAGGCGGTTGGCGTTGCTCACCACGGTAATTGACGAGAGTGCCATCGCCGCACCTGCGACAACCGGGTTCAGCAGGGTGCCGGTCAGCGGCCACAAAATCCCGGCAGCAACAGGAATACCGAGTGAGTTATAGACGAATGCGCCCAGCAGGTTCTGCTTCATGTTGCGCAACGTGGCTTTCGAAATCGCCAGCGCATCCGCCACGCCCATCAGGCTGTGACGCATCAGGGCGATCGCGGCGGTTTCAATGGCGACATCGCTCCCGCCACCCATTGCAATGCCTACGTCGGCCTGCGCCAGCGCCGGGGCGTCGTTGATGCCGTCACCAACCATTGCCACCTGACGTCCGTCACGTTGCAGTTGCCTGATAGCGTCCGCTTTGCCGTCCGGTAGAACGCCGGCAATCACGTCATCAATCCCGGCTTCTCTGGCGATGGCGTTAGCGGTTATCGGGTTATCACCGGTTAACATCACCAGACGATAGCCCGCGCGGTGCAGGCGCTGTAAGGCATCCACGCTGTCCTGGCGTAACGGATCGCGCACGGCCAGCAGCGCCGCCACCTGACCATCCCTCGCCAGCAGAATCGGCGTCGCGCCCTGAGCAGCCTGCGCGTTCAGCTCTGCGTCCAGCGCGGACGTATCAACGCCGTGTTCAGTCAGCAGCGCCTGGTTACCGAGCAGCAGCGTATGCCCTTCGGCTTCACCGCTGACCCCTAAGCCGCGCAGGGTTCGGAAGTTGCTTACCTGCGGCAGGAGGACATCACCGGCTTTCTCAAGGATGGCGCGCGCCAGCGGGTGGCTGGAGCCTTGTTCCAGCGCGGCGGCAAGGCGCAGGGCATCCGTTTCCGTACAGCCAACGGTATTGATGGCTACCACCTGCGGTTTACCCTCGGTGAGCGTGCCGGTTTTATCAAAGACGAGCGTATCCAGCGTGCTTGCCCGTTGCAGGGCGTCAGCATCACGGACCAGTACGCCAAACTCGGCGGCGCGTCCGACACCAGAGATAATCGACATCGGCGTGGCCAGACCAAGGGCACAAGGGCAGGCGATGATCAGCACCGTGGTGGCGATTACGAGGGTGTAGACAATCTGCGGCGCCGGGCCGAAGAAATACCAGATCGCCGCGCTCAGCAGGGCAATAACGACGACCACCGGCACAAAAATGGCGGAGATTTTATCGGCAAGCTGACCAATCTCCGGCTTACTGCTCTGCGCCTGGCGGACCAGGCGAATGATGCGTGACAGCGTGGTATGGCTCCCGACCGCACTGGCGCGGAACAGCACGCTGCCGTCCTGAACGACCGTACCGGCATGGACGGCATCGCCATCGGATTTTTGCTGAGGAATGGGTTCCCCGGTCAGCATCGCTTCATCCAGCCAGGCTTCGCCCTGGGTTATCGTGCCGTCGACGGGCACGCGGTCGCCGGTAGTCAGGCGCAGCGTCATACCCGGCTGCACTTCCGAAAGCGGGACGCTTTTCTCCCCGTCTTCCGTCACTACTCGGGCCGTCGGCGGGGTTAAATCGAGTAATCTTTCCAGCGCTTTCGACGAGCGCTGACGAGCGCGAGCTTCGAGCATATGGCCTAAGTTAATCAGGCCAATAATCATCGCACTCGCTTCATAGTAAAGGTGACGCGCTTCCATCGGGAACCACTGCGGCCAGACGTTAACGCTCATCGAATACAGCCACGCGGCGCCCGTCCCGAGCGCGACCAGCGTGTCCATCGTCGCCGTGCGGTTTTTCAGGCTTTTCCAGGCGCTGGTGTAGAAGTGCCCGCCCGCAAACACCATGACCGCCAGGGTAATCAAACCGATTACCAGCCACAGGGTGCGGTTTTCAGCGGTGACCATCATGTTGTCACCCATCATGCCCCACACCATCACCGGAATACCGACCAGCAGGGCGACGATCGCCTGCCAGCGGAAGCGCTTCATGGTGGCAATAGCCGTTTCCTGCTGGCGCTCGCGGCGCTCGGCATCATCTTCGATGGCCTCCGCCCCGTAGCCCGCTTTTTCTACGGCCTGCACTAACTCTGCGGCGGAGGCACTGCCCATTACCAGCGCAGTACGCTCCGCCAGATTTACCCGTGCCTGTGCGACGCCCGGTACCGCCTGCAAGGCGTTTTGTACCCGTGAGACGCAGCTGGCGCAGCTCATGCCGTTGATCAGCAGCTGTTGGCTGTCATCAATGTCATCAGCTACCGGAAGCTCAGGAGTGGCCGCTGTCAGTGCTTCCGACGGGGATGATGACTCTGCCAGCGGTTTAGCCTTTGGGTGGCTTAACTCCGCCCCGTAACCGGCCTGTTTAATGGTATCAATCAGCGCCTCGGCGCTGGCGCAGCCGGTCACGGCGGCATGATCGATAGTCACCTCAGCGCTTTCCACGTCAGGACGCTGTTCCAGGCTTTCTTTAACGCGTTTGACACAGTGGCCGCAGGAGAGGCCGTCCAGTGTCAGGTCAATAGTGTGAGACATAACAAAACTCCCGTATAATGTTCTGGTCAATTGTTGACCTTCACTCTGCTTTTCGCTAACTGTTATGAAGGTTAAACCTTCCATCAAGGGGAAGGTCAAGGGGGAAATGTGAATATCAGCGATGTTGCGAAAAAAACCGGCTTAACCAGCAAAGCGATTCGCTTTTATGAGGAAAAAGGGCTGGTGACGCCACCGTTGCGCAGCGAGAACGGCTACCGCAGCTATACGCAGCTGCATCTTGATGAACTGACGTTACTGCGCCAGGCAAGACAGGTAGGATTTAATCTTGAAGAGTGCGGCGAGCTGGTAAACCTGTTTAACGATCCGAAACGCCACAGTGCCGACGTGAAAAAACGTACGCTGGAAAAAGTGGCGGAGATCGAACGCCATATTATCGAATTACAGGCGATGCGTGAGCAGTTGCTACAGCTGGCGGAATCCTGCCCGGGAGATGACAGCGCCGAGTGCCCGATTATCGACAATCTTTCCGGCTGCTGCCACCGTAAAACCCACGCCTAACAGGCTTTCACCCGCAGGGTAATGCCTTCTACCGCAATGACCTCAACCCGCGTGCCGGCGCTGAGGTCATCGTCGGCCACCACCGGCCACGAGCTGTCCCCCACGCGCATATGACCGCGTCCGTTGATCAGCGCGTTATCAAGCGTAAAGCGTTTACCCACGATCTGCTGCCCACGCTGGTTGAGATGCGCGTCGACCGGCTTCTGCGCCTTCACCCGTTTGTTCAGCCAGCGCCACCACAGCCAGGCGGCCAGCAGCGTCAGCACGGCAAACAGCGCGCCCTGCCACTCCCAGCCGACAGGCAGCAGCCAGACGACCAGCCCGGTAATCACCGCGGCAACCCCGCTCCACAGCAGATAACCGTTGCCGCCAAGCATCTCGGCGGCCAGCAGCAAGCCGCCGAGGCTTAGCCAGAACGCATGAGGATGTGCAACGATGAGCTCAATCATTTTTTACGCTCGTTTCCGCCGTCTTTGATCAGTTCGGCAATTCCGGCGATAGATCCCATCAGGCTGCTGGCATCCAGCGGCATCATCACCACCTTGCTGTTGTTCGCAGAGCCGATCTCCTTCAGCGCATCGGTATATTTTTGCGCGACGAAGTAGTTCACGGCCTGGATATCCCCGGCGGCAATCGCCTCGGAGACCATCTGCGTCGCGCGGGCTTCCGCTTCCGCTGAACGTTCACGCGCTTCCGCCTGGAGGAAGGCAGACTGCCGATCGCCCTCGGCTTTCAGGATCTGCGACTGTTTTTCCCCTTCCGCTTTCAGGATCTCGGCCTGACGCACCCCTTCGGCTTCAAGAATATAGGCACGCTTGGTACGCTCGGCCTTCATCTGGGCGTTCATGGAGGCGATCAGCTCTGCCGGCGGGCGCACGTCGCGGATCTCAATACGGGTCACTTTGATCCCCCACGGATTGGTGGCTTCATCCACAATATGCAGCAGGCGGGTATTGATACTGTCGCGCTGGGAGAGCATTTCGTCCAGCTCCATCGAGCCGAGCACGGTACGGATGTTGGTCATGGTCAGGTTGACGATCGCCAGCTCCAGGTTGCTCACCTCATAGGCCGCTTTCGGCGCATCAATCACCTGTATAAAACACACCGCATCGATGGTGACGTTGGCGTTATCCTTGGAGATGACTTCCTGGGAAGGGATATCAAGTACCTGCTCCATCATGTTGATCTTACGCCCAATCCTGTCCATGAACGGGACGATCAGGCTTAAGCCAGGCTGAAGGGTATTGGTGTAGCGACCGAAGCGTTCGACGGTCCACTGGTAACCCTGCGGGACAATTTTGACGCCTGCGCCCACGATAACCAGCGCAACGAAAATAAGGACAGGAACAACGATGAGCATAAAAACCTCCTGTTTTGCATGCCGTAACGAGAAAAATTGCGTATTTGTTGAACGTAAGTATATCGGCTAACGAACGGGATTTCGCCCCTGTAAAGAGGTGGGAACCGGACTGGCAGAAATAAAACGCCCCGTTCGGGATGCGGGGCGCAAAGCGTTACTTTTCAGACCAGGTATAGCTGAAGTCAGTGATAAACCCATCCCCGGCGTCAGCGATGGCTTTTGATAAGCCCTGGTAGTATTTTTCCAGGCCGATGGCCTCTATCTGCTGGATCTGCTCGCGAACCGGAGCGCAGAACAGCACCGCATTGCCCGCCCCGACACGTTTGTTGTTCGGCGGCAGATCGCCGGCAATCGCTTTAAACCACGTTCTGATCCCTTGCTTTAAGCTATGCGGCGCTTTTGTAAGATCCTCCTGGCCGGTCAGTACCTGTAGGGTAGGGAATTCATTAGCATTGACGGCGGTTTTCATACGCGCAAAGAACGCGGTAAAAAGCTCAAAAGAGCCGAGGTCCGTGACGCGAGGCTTGGTGGTTTTTCCGTTTTTATTGCCCATTTTTCCGACAGGGGCTGTAGGCGCCGGAACCACATTGACCTTATGCAGATCCAGACCAAACAGCAGATTACAGTGCGCCCGGCGCTCTTTAAGCGGGTAGGACATCAGCACGTCAATGAACGCCGTCGCCTTTACATCGGCCAGGTCATGGTTAATCAGCCATTGCGAGCGGGCAAATTCTGCGGGAGAAACGAACCAGTCCGGCACTTCAGTAAAACGTCTGGATTTACCCTTGCCGTCAAATTCGAGAAAGTAAGCCCCGTCCTCGAAAGCAAAATAGCAATTTTTAAAGCTACCGATCGTGGTGTTAACGATGAGCGCCTTCTTCACAAAATCGACTACCTCAGCACCCATGACAAAACGCGTGAGTTCCGAAGAATTGATGACTTCCATTAATGTTTCTACATCAGGAACACCAGGCTTCAGGGAAGAGAACTCATAAAAGATATGTGTCATGTTGCTGACTTCCTGTAGTGAGAGGGGTGACAATTAGCGAACAAAAAGTTTAACACTTGCCATAGATTAAGGCTATTCGCGCTGGTTACCGGAAAGGATTATGCTAAAGGCTGTTCTTATCACAGCGGTTAACGGAATTGGAATGAATAATAAAAAAAAACTTCTGAATATCAGGGATGTTGGCTTTCGTGTGGGTGACACCCCCCTTCTTCAGCATGTCGATTTTTGTCTGTCTCCGGGCGAATTTAAACTGATAACCGGTCCCTCCGGCTGCGGCAAAAGCACGCTCCTGAAAATTGTGGCCTCGCTACTGAGCCCAACGGAAGGAACAATCCTGTTTGAAGGGAAAGATATCGCCACGCTTTCACCGGAAAGCTATCGCCAGCAGGTGTCATACTGCGTGCAAACGCCGTCCCTGTTTGGTGACACGGTGTACGATAATCTGGTGTTTCCCTGGGACATCCGCAACCAAACGCCTGAACCGAAAAAGTTTGCTGACGATCTGGCCCGGTTTGGGCTTTCTCCGGAAACGCTGACCAAATCGATCGCGGAACTTTCAGGTGGGGAAAAGCAGCGCGTCTCGCTGATCCGTAACCTGCAATTCCTGCCGAAGGCGCTGTTGCTGGACGAGATCACCAGCGCGCTGGATGACGCTAACAAGCGCAACGTAAATGACATTATCCATCGCTACGCCCGGGAGCAGAATATTGCCGTGCTATGGGTGACGCATGATTCAAATGAAATTACCCATGCGGATGATGTCATCATGCTCAGGCCGCAGGGCGGGAAAATGCAGGAGGCTCACCGTGGGTGAACATAACATAACCAACGAATCGCTGGCGCTGTCGATGTTACTGGTACTGGTAGCGATTGTGGTCAGCTACCGGGAAAAGCTGGGGCTGGAAAAAGATATTCTGTGGAGTATTGCCCGCGCGGTCATTCAGCTCATTATCGTCGGCTATGTGCTGAAATACATCTTCAACGTCAATCATGCTGTACTGACCCTGTTGATGGTGCTGTTTATCTGCTTTAACGCGGCATGGAATGCGCAGAAACGCAGTAAATACATCGATAAAGCGTTTATTTCGTCGTTTATTGCCATCACTACCGGGACCGCGTTAACGCTGGCGGTGCTGGTGCTCTCCGGCTCGATAGAATTTACGCCGATGCAGGTGATCCCCATTTCCGGGATGATTGCGGGCAATGCGATGGTGGCGGTCGGGTTGTGCTACAACAATCTGGGGCAACGCTTCAGCAGTGAACAGCAGCAGCTTCAGGAGAAGCTAAGCCTGGGCGCGACGCCGAAGGTGGCCTCTGCGCGATTGATCCGCGACAGCATTCGCTCTTCGCTGATCCCCACGGTGGATTCCGCCAAAACGGTGGGTCTGGTGAGCCTGCCGGGTATGATGTCGGGGCTGATTTTTGCCGGTATCGATCCGGTAAAAGCCATTAAATACCAGATTATGGTGACGTTTATGCTGCTCTCTACGGCGAGCCTGTCCACCATCATTGCCTGCTACCTGACCTATCGGAAGTTTTACAACGCGCGCCACCAGCTGGTGGTGACGCAGTTGAAAAAGACGGGGTAATATCGGCTTTCGTAGGCCCGGTAAGCGTTAGCGCCACCGGGCATTGTTTTGCTAGTAGAGCAACGCGTACAGCTGACGACGATATTTCGACGCCAGCGCGTCACCGGTACCCAGCGCGGCCAGGATCTCCTGGAACATCTTCCGCGCCTGACCGTCTGCGGCGCCCAGGTCCTTCTGAAGATGGCTAAACAGCAGCTCCAGCGCCTCTTCGTTACGCCCTACCTGATGAAGCTGAAGCGCCAGCTGGCTTGCCAGCGCGGCATCCTCCGGGTTGTCCGCAACCTGCTGCTGAAGCTGCTGAATTTCAGGGGTATCGGCCGCCTGTTTCAGCAGGTCAATCTGCGCCACCAGACCCTGATAACGGGTATCCTGATCCTGCATCGGCACCGTTTTCAGCACGGCTTCCGCGTCTTCAGGGCGGTGCAGCGCAATCTGGGTCTCTGCCAGCAGCAGACCAATCTGGCTGTTCTGGTTCGACAGCTGCCACGCGTCTTTTAACAGCGGCAGCGCCTCGTCGTACTTGCCTTCCTGCATCAGCGCCATGGCTTCCTGCGCTTTCAGCTCTTCTTCGCGCGGCAGGACTTTATCCAGCAGGGCGCGGATCGCCTCTTCCGGCTGCGGCCCCTGGAAGCCATCCACCGGCTGACCGTTCTGGAACAGGTAGACGGTTGGGATCGCGCGCAGGCCAAACTGGGAAGCGACCATCGGTTCGGCGTCACAATCCAGCTTCGCCAGAATGAACTGACCGTTGTACTGCGCGGCAAGGCTTTCCAGGACCGGCGTCAGTTGCAGGCAGTGTTGGCTGCGTTCAGACCAGAAATAGAACAGCACCGGTTTAGCCATTGACTGTTCGAGCGTCTGTTGCAGGTTAGCTTCAGTTATGTTGACGATATTCTGTACGGACATGCGGCATTCTCTTTTATCGGTTTACTCTTTACATGGGGGTAAGCGCCGTCGCTTCAACTCAACCCTGCAAAATTTTGTCCATCATCCGCCCCGGCAGCAGGCGTTTCAACCAGCCAACGGCATGGGTCACCAGCGTGACCGGATAGCGCATTTTAGGGGCATCGCTCTCAAACGCGTGGCGCACTTTGGCAACGACGGCTTCTGGCCCAAGCGTAAAACGCGCCGCTATTCCGGGATTTTCGACCGGTTTGTCCGCCTGCGTCTGGTTAACGTTTTCCGTGAACCGGGTGCGGATGGGGCCGGGCTCAATCAGGCTGACCTTAATACCGCTGTGGCGCAGCTCCATGCGCAACGCATCGGACCAGGCTTCAAGCGCATATTTACTGGCAGCGTAAGCCCCGCGGCCCGGCGTGGAGATCAGGCCCATGACCGAGGAGGTCATCACGATGCGACCTTCGCCGTGCGGCAGCATGGCGGGGAGAAGGCGCATGGTAAGCTGATGCGCCCCGAAAAAGTTAGCGGAGAACTGCTGCTCCAGCTGTTCACGTGAGAGGGTCTGTAGCGGGCCGTACACGCCGTATCCCGCATTGTTGAACAGACCGTAAAGACGGTTGTTGGTCAGGGCGATAACTTCATCGGCTGCTTGCTCAACGCTCTCTTGAGAATCGAGATCCAGCAGAATGCCGGTAAATCCCAGCCCACGCATGCGTTCGACATCCTCGGGTTTGCGGCAGGCTGCCAGCACCCAAAACCCCTGACGCTTCAGTTCAAGGGCGCTTTCAAGGCCAATTCCGCTGGAACATCCTGTTATTAAGACCGATTTTTGCATAACTTTACCTGTCAGGTTCTCAGCTGTTTGACGAGTCATGTTTTACTAAAGGAGCCAGCCGGGTTGCCATCCAGTCGGCAATGAACGGCTGGGCATCGCGATTGGGGTGAATGCCATCATCCTGCATCCACTGGGGTTTCAGATAGACCTCTTCCATGAAAAATGGCAGCAGCGGAATATCAAACTCTTTGGCAAGCTTAGGATAGATCGCGCTAAACGCCTCATTATACCGACGGCCGTAGTTAGCGGGCAGGCGAATTTGCATCAGCAGCGGCTGGGCGTTGGCGGCCTTAATGGTCTGCAAAATGGTCCGCAGCGTTTGCTCCGTTTGCTGAGGCTGGAAGCCGCGCAAACCATCATTGCCGCCGAGTTCGACCAGCACCCAACGCGGTTGATGCTGCTTAAGCAGGGCAGGCAGGCGCGATAAGCCTTGCTGCGACGTATCGCCGCTGATGCTGCCGTTCACGACAGACGCCCGGGACTGCCATTTATCATTGAGCAGGGCGGGCCAGGCCGCACTGGCGGCCATACGATAGCCCGCGCTCAGGCTATCGCCCAGAATCAATAACGTGTCCGCAGCCGCCGCGCGGAAGGTCATCAGCATCAAAAACAGGAAGGGCAAATGCCAGCGGAAAACAGTGTTGAAGTTCATCGTCTTAAGAAGTCCGTCGGTCAGGGAGAACACGAGCTTTCCATCCTCACCGGAGTTGAACTCGTTGTCAAACGTGCCGAAACCATCGCCCTGATTGGTGAATCCGGCTCCGGTAAGTCCACGCTGCTGGCCATTCTCGCCGGTCTGGACGATGGCAGTAGTGGAGAAGTGAACCTGGTCGGCCAGCCCCTCCACGCGCTTGATGAAGAGGCCCGCGCCGCGCTGCGTGCCCGGCATATCGGGTTTGTCTTTCAGTCCTTCATGCTGATCCCGACGCTGAACGCGCTGGAAAACGTTGAGTTGCCCGGCCTGTTGCGCGGTGAAAATACCCGTGAAAGCCGCGATCACGCGAAGGCCTTACTGGAACAGCTGGGGCTGGGAAAACGCCTCGATCACCTGCCGGCGCAGCTTTCCGGTGGTGAGCAGCAGCGCGTGGCGCTGGCCCGGGCGTTTAACGGACGCCCGGAAGTGCTGTTTGCCGATGAGCCAACGGGCAACCTCGATCGTAAAACCGGAGATAAAATTGCCGATCTGCTGTTTTCCCTCAACCGCGAGCACGGGACCACGCTGATTCTGGTCACCCACGACCCGCAGCTGGCCGCCCGCTGCGACCGTCGCCTGCGGCTGGTGAACGGTATTCTTCAGGAGGAAGCATGATTACCCGCTGGTTCTGGCGCGAATGGCGCTCGCCCTCGCTGCTGATTGTCTGGCTGGCGTTGAGCCTGGCGGTGGCCTGCGTGCTGGCGCTCGGCAGCGTCAGCGATCGTATGGAGAAAGGGCTTAGCCAGCAGAGTCGGGAATTTATGGCCGGGGACCGGGCTCTGCAAAGTTCTCGCCCCGTGCCGCCGGGCTGGATTGAGGAAGCGCGCAAAGAGGGGCTGAAGGTAGGGGAGCAGATTACCTTTCAGACCATGACCTTTGCGGGCGACACGCCGCAGCTTGCCAGCGTAAAAGCCGTGGATGACATCTACCCGATGTACGGCGATTTACAAACCAGCCCGCCGGGGCTAAAACCGACGCCCGGCACGGTGCTGCTGGCATCGCGTTTGATGGCGCTTCTGAACCTGAAACCCGGCGATAGCATCGATGTCGGCGACGCCACACTGAAAATTGCCGGGGAAGTGGTGCAGGAGCCCGACGCCGGATTTAATCCGTTCCAGCTTGCGCCGCGCCTGCTGGTGAACACCGCTGATGTGGCGAAAACCAACGCCGTCCAGCCCGGAAGCCGTGTCACCTGGCGCTATAAGTTTGGCGGTACGCCAGCGCAGCTGGAGGCGTATGAAAAATGGCTTCTGCCGCAGCTCAAGCCTGAACACCGCTGGTACGGGCTGGAGCAGGATGACGGGGCGCTCGGCAAATCCCTCGAGCGCTCCCAGCAGTTCCTGCTGCTGTCGGCGCTGTTAACCCTGCTGCTTGCCATTGCAGCGGTTGCCGTGGCGATGGGGCACTACTGCCGCAGCCGTTACGATCTGGTGGCGATCCTCAAAACCCTCGGTGCGGGTCGGGCACAGCTGCGCAAGCTGATTGTCGGCCAGTGGCTGATGGTGCTGGCGCTCTCGGCCATCACCGGCGGGGCGATAGGGGTGCTGTTTGAAAAGCTGTTGATGGTGTTGCTTAAATCGGTCCTGCCCGCCGCGCTGCCGCCTGCCAGCCTCTGGCCGTGGCTGTGGGCCATTGGCGCGATGACCACGATCTCCCTGCTGGTGGGTTTACGCCCGTACCGGCTGCTGCTCGCCACCCAGCCGCTGCGCGTGCTGCGCCACGACGTGGTGGCCAACGTCTGGCCAATGAAGTTCTACCTGCCGGTGATTATTGCAGTGGCGGTCGGACTGCTGGTCTGGCTAATGGGCGGCAGTACGCTGCTGTGGGCGGTGCTGGCGGGCGCGGTGGTGCTGGCGCTGCTGTGCGGCGTAGTGGGCTGGATACTGCTTAATGTCCTGAAAAAGCTGACCGTTAAATCACTCCCCATACGGTTAGCGGTTAACCGACTGCTGCATCAGCCGTGGTCCACGCTCAGCCAGCTTTCGGCGTTTTCTCTGTCGTTTATGCTGCTGGCGCTCCTGCTGGTGCTGCGCGGGGATCTGCTGGATCGCTGGCAGCAGCAGCTTCCGCCGGAAAGCCCGAACTATTTCCTGATCAACATCGCGCCGGAGCAGGTGACGCCGCTGAAGGGCTTCCTATCCGAGCATCACATCATTCCCGAGTCGTTCTATCCGATCGTGCGTGCCCGCCTGACACAGATCAACGGCCAGTCGACGGAGGGGAATAAGGATGAATCGCTCAACCGTGAGCTGAACCTGACCTGGCAGGAGAAGCGTCCAGACCATAATCCGATCGTCGCCGGCACCTGGCCGCCGAAAGCGGGGGAAGTGTCGATGGAGGAGGGGCTGGCGAAGCGCCTGAACGTGGACCTGGGGGACAGCGTGACCTTTACCGGCGACACGCAGGATTTCAGCGCCAGGGTGACCAGCCTGCGCAAGGTGGACTGGGAAAGCCTGCGGCCAAACTTCTTCTTCATCTTCCCGCCGGGCGCGCTGGACGGACAGCCCCAGAGCTGGCTGACCAGCTTCCGCTGGGAAAACGGCAACGGCATGCTGACGCAGCTTAACCGGGAGTTCCCGACGGTGAGCCTGCTGGATATTGGCGCGATCCTTAAACAGGTGGGACAGGTGCTGGAGCAGGTGAGCCGCGCGCTGGAGGTGATGGTGGTACTGGTGACGATCTGCGGCATATTGTTGCTGCTGGCGCAGGTGCAGGTCGGTATGCGGCAGCGACATCAGGAGCTGGTGGTCTACCGCACGCTGGGTGCCAGTAAACGGCTGCTGCGCGCTACGCTGTGGAGCGAATTTGCCCTGCTCGGACTGGTGGCGGGCCTTGTGGCGGCCATCGGGGCAGAAACCGCGCTGGCGGTACTCCAGTCTAAAGTCTTCGACTTCCCGTGGGAGCCTGACTGGCGGCTGTGGTTAACGTTGCCCGTCTGCGGCGCCGTGCTGCTATCCCTGTGCGGCGGCTGGCTCGGCACCCGGCTGTTGAAAGGTAAAGCGCTGTTCCGCCAGTTTGTCAGCTAGTTTACTGACGTGATGATGACGCACCGGCATTTCTGCTGGTGTGTCATCGCTTAACGGCACAAATCGTTAATGCCCCTGCATTTAGTAGCACAAAACATTAAAAACCCGCCCACACAGCCAGAATTTTTCCGGTTAATATTCACCAGCTAAATATTTAGCAGCGTGTCTATCAAGGAAAAAGAATGACTATAAGAAAAACAGCGCTGGCGACAACGATCGGCGCAGCAGTGGCATTGGCTTCTTTCGCATCTCAGGCGGAAATCACCCTTCTGAAACAGGATCCCCAGGCGGGTAACCCGCTGAGCCGTCTGAACTTCACCGTTGGCGGCAGCATCCGTCCTCAGTTCCAGAACATGACCGGCGATGACGGCAAAAACGGCTACAAGCGTAACGGCTTTGACGGCGGTACCCGCTTCCGTTTCGCGGCAGACTACTACCTGTTCGATGACATCAGCTGGATCACTTACTACGAGCTGGGTGTGAATATTCCGGCGCAGTTTAACTGGGATAACCACTACGCCGACGGCGCGCACGACACCTCACGTCGTATGCTCTACACCGGCCTGAAGAGCGACACCTGGGGTACGCTGACCTTCGGCCAGCAGAACAGCGTGTACTATGATGTAGTGGGCGCGAAAACCGATATCTGGGACTACGACATGATCGGCCAGGCACCGGGTAACGGGATCAACGGCGACTACGACGGCTCTTACCGTTCACGCCAGATGCTGAAGTACAAGAAAACCGTGGGCGATGCGGATATCTATGCCTCTTACCTGTTTGAAGACAGCGAATACCTGCCGGGCAACGGCCTGCGCTACAAGCGTAAAGGCGGCGGCTCGCTGGGTATCGATTACCACCTGACCACCGATCTGACCTGGGGCGCAGCGTGGAACTACACCCGCGCCGACATGCGTAACCCGGACAACGGCGACAGCAAATCTTACGACCAGAACATCCTTGGTACCGCCCTGAGCTGGACCCCGGATAACTGGACCTTCTCCGCGGGCGGCGGCTGGTATCAGAACTTCCTGACCACCAAAAAAGTGTCCGTTAACGACTACTTCGCCGGTGATGCATGGGGTATTGAATACTTTGCGGGTTACACGTTCCCGGTTGGTCAGTATGCGGTGAAATCCATCCAGCCTTACTTCATGGGCGACCGTATTGAGTACGTGAATGGCCGTAACTACCAGCGCATCGACAACGGTGTGGGTATCAGCTTCCAGCTGGATTACGGTTTCCGCGTGGATTACGAACATGTGTTCACCTCCAGCACCGACAACCTGGGCGACATGAACCTGGTGCGTCTGCGTTACGACTTCTAAGTTGTCATGTAGGGTGCGGCCTGATGCCCTCACCCTGACCCTCTCCCACGTGGAGAGGGAAAAAACATTAAAAACGGCAACCCAGGTTGCCGTTTTGCTTTTACCTCGCCACCCGGCTTTTTTCAGCGATCAAGCCACTCGGCAATTTCTGTGAACGTCCCGCGAAAAACAATCTTCTCCGCTTTCTTCTCCAGCTGATAGCCGTACATCGGGTCGTAATAGTCCTTAAGCAGCGGCACAAGCCAGCTGAAGTGCGCGTCAGTGCTGCCAGTACGCTGTTGCTCGACAAGCGCGTCATCCAGCAGGGCGGTAAATTCCGCGAAGCGTTGTAGCCCCAGACGGCGACGAATGGCGTACAGGCCGTGATGCAGATATTCGCTATACGCTTTCCAGCCCACTTCCTCGCCGTAGGCAGCAGAAAAATCGGCCCACATATGGTCGAAATATTCTTCGCGCAGGCGCTCAAGGCGGACTTCAAAGGGGTCTTCGACGACAACGACAGGGGCGTCAATCATGCGGTCGCGCAGGCACTCCGGCAGGTGGTTAGAGCCAATCATCCGGCCCTCGTCTTCAAGCACCCAGCGCGCGGCGTCTTTTTTCAATAGCTCAACCGCAAGGTGATTCTCGAAGCTCGCCTGAGAAAGCTGCGGGGTGAGCGTTCGACCAAACGACGAGCCGCGATGGTGCGCCAGCCCTTCCAGATCAATGCCCTGCGCATGCTGCTTCACCAGCAGCGTTTTACCGTTTCCGGTGCAGCCGCCGATAAGCACCATCGGTTTTTGTGACTGCTCAATGGTCACCTGAATCGCCGTCTGGCGCAGGGCCTTATAGCCGCCGCGGATCAGCGGGTAATCGACGCCCGCCTCTTTCAGCCAGGCCTGGGAGATGTGTGAGCGCTGGCCGCCCCGCGCGCAGCAAAGGTAGCCATCAGGATGGTTAAGGCAGGCTTCCCGCCAGGCTTTGATGCGCGCCTCTCGCGTCTCGCCGTTAACCAGGCTATGGCCGAGCGCCAGCGCGGCGTCCGGACCCTGGCGTTTATAGCAGGTGCCAACGGCGGCACGCTCGTCGTCGTTCATTAAGGGCAGGTTGAGTGCGGCGGGCATCGCACCCTGGGCAAATTCGATCGGCGCGCGAACGTCGATTAAAGGGGTATCGGACGCGAGGATCGCGCGATAGTCCGTTCCATCGTTCATGGTGATTCCAGAAGAAAACTGAGCAGCAATGGGCGGGGATTGTACGCCGGGGAAGGGGAAGGTCAACTCCCCGGCGGGGGATACTTACTTCAGTTTTGACTGCGCCCAGACAATGCCGCTCGCGTATTCTGGCGGCAGCAGGGGAACAATCGCTTCCAGCGTAGCGCTCAGGCGGTCCGTGTCGGTATCGTTCAGGTTCAGGTGGCCGACCTTACGCCCCGGACGCACCTCTTTGTCGTACCAGTGCAGGTGCACCAGCGGCAGCTTCAGCCAGTTGTAGTTCAGATCGGTGCCGATCAGGTTGATCATCACCGACGGGCTGTTCACCACCGGCTGCGGCAGCGGCAGATCGGTGATGGCGCGCAGGTGCAGCTCGAACTGGCTGATGGAGGCGCCGTTTTGCGTCCAGTGGCCGCTGTTGTGCACGCGCGGCGCAAGTTCGTTGATCAGCAGACCCGACGGCGTGACGAAACACTCCATCGCCATCACGCCCACATAACCCAGTTCGTGCATAATGGCAGAGAGCATCTCTTCCGCCTGCGCCTGCTGGTCAGCATTGGCCTGCGGGAAGGCGACGCTGGTGCGCAGAATGCCGTCCTGATGCAGGTTATGCGTCAGGGGGTAAAACACCGTGCGGCCATCGTGCGCGCGTGCGCCCACCAGCGACACTTCACCGCTGAAGTTAATGCCCTGCTCAACGATGCACTCGCCGTAACAGTCCTCCGGCAGTTCGGCGGTGTCGTTCGCCCGCAGACGCCACTGCCCGCGACCGTCATAGCCGCCGACGCGACGCTTTACGATCGCCAGTTCGCCCAGCATCGCGAACACGTCATCCCACTCGCTTTTATCAGAGAGCAATTGCCACGGCGCGGTCGCCAGCCCAAGCTTATCAAACAGCTGCTTCTGCGTGAGGCGGTCGGCAATGACCGGGAATACGTCGCGGTTCACAAAGGCGTTATGGCGCGCCAGCTCGCGGGTCAGGGCAGTTTCCGGCCAACGTTCAATTTCGGCGGTGATCACGCTCTGGTGGAACGGCACGGCTTCCGGCTCGGCATCGAGTCCGACGGGCCAGACGGCAATACCCAGCGGCTCACCGGCCTGACGTAGCATGCGGCCAAGCTGACCATTACCAAGCACGCAAACCTGCTTCATGCTGCACCTCGCGGATCCGGGTTATCCAGCACCTCGTCGGTCTGGGCTTTACGCCACTCCGTCAGACGCTGATGTAAGTCTTTATCGTGCGTCGCCAGGATCTGCGCGGCCAGCAGGGCGGCATTTGCAGCCCCCGCTTTACCAATCGCCAGCGTACCGACGGGAATACCGCGCGGCATCTGGACGATGGAGTAAAGGCTATCCACCCCGCTTAACGCGGCGCTTTGCACGGGGACGCCCAAAACTGGCACCAGCGTTTTGGCGGCAATCATGCCCGGCAGATGTGCTGCGCCGCCCGCACCGGCAACGATCACCTCGTAACCATTTTCTTCTGCGCTTTCGGCGAAGCTGAACAGTTTGTCCGGCGTGCGGTGCGCGGAAACCACTTCAACGTGGTGCGGAACATTCAGGATGTCAAAGATTTCGGCGGCGAACTGCATGGTAGCCCAGTCGCTTTTGGACCCCATCACGATGGCGACACGCGCCGGATTATTGCGGGAAGACATGCGTCTTAAAACTCCTGTGGTGCGGAACACACTGCTTTCGAGGGCACAGAGAATAGCATGTAATACCGGCAAGGAAAACGGTTGCGTGGTTGGGAAATGGGCGAAAAGGCGGGGAGGCGTTAAAACGGGAAGGCGATCAGTTCAACGCCTTCCGGCGTGACTTTGACCATCGATCCTTCGCTGTGCCAGGCGCCTAAAACCACGCGATGGGCGGGCCCGCCGTTGGCGATAAGGGAGTGCACGTCCGGGCGATGGGTATGGCCGTGGATCAGCCACTGAACGCGATGCTTCTCCATCACCTTCACCACTGCCTGCGGGTTGACGTCCATAATGGTCATCGATTTGCTGCTGTTGGCGGCCTTGCTGCCTGCACGCATTCTGGCGGCGATGCGGTTGCGGAAAAACAGCGGCAGGGCGAGGAACACTTTCTGGATCCACGGGGTGTGGACTTTGGCGCGAAACGCCAGATAGCCAGTATCGTCGGTACAGAGCGTGTCGCCGTGCATGATCAGCACCTTGCGACCGTAGAGATCGAGCACCTGCTCTTCCGGCAGCAACGTCATGCCGCTCTCGCGGGCGTAGCGCTGGCCGATCAGGAAATCACGGTTGCCGTGAATGAAATAGCAGGGGACGCCGGAATCCACCAGCGCGTGAATGGCGGCTGCCATTTCACGGTGCAGCGGGTTCGGGTCGTCGTCGCCAATCCAGGCCTCAAACAGGTCGCCCAGAATGTACAGCGCATCGGCGCTTTTCGCTTCACCGCGTAAAAAACGCAGAAAACCGGCGGTTATCGCCGGTTCTTCTGTTTGCAGATGCAGATCCGCAATAAAGAGTGTCGCCACGAATTACTCGCTGACGGTCACGCTTGTAATTACAACGTCTTCTTTAGGAACGTCCTGGTGCATACCGCTGCGGCCAGTAGAAACGGCTTTGATCTTGTCGACCACGTCCATACCTTCAACCACCTCTGCGAATACGCAGTAGCCCCAGCCTTGCAGGCTTTCGCCAGAGAAGTTCAGGAAGTCGTTGTCCGCTACGTTGATGAAGAACTGTGCGGTTGCAGAGTGTGGCGCCTGAGTACGGGCCATTGCCAGCGTACCACGGGTGTTTTTCAGGCCGTTGTTCGCTTCGTTTTTGATCGCTTCTTTGGTTTCTTTCTGGCGCATGCCAGGCTCGAAACCGCCGCCCTGGATCATAAAGCCGTTGATCACACGGTGGAAAATAGTGTTGTTGTAGAAACCTTCGCGGCAGTAGTCCAGGAAGTTTTTAACTGTTTCAGGCGCTTTATCATCAAAGGTTTTGATTACGATATCGCCATGATTAGTGTGGAAAGTAACCATTTTTGCATCCTGTTCCGTTATTGTGGTGCGTCGACCCATGCTCGGGTCACATATAGGGGCTTGTTATAGCATAACCACAGGACACGATCACCTTGCATTGTGTGCTGACCGTGCTCCCAATTATGGGTATTATAAGGAACAAACAATCCACACACGTGTTTACATGGAATCTTCGATGTTAAAAATCTTTAATACAATGACGCGCCAAAAAGAGGAATTTAAACCTATCCATGCCGGGGAAGTCGGCATGTACGTGTGTGGTATTACGGTTTACGATCTCTGTCATATCGGCCATGGTCGTACCTTTGTCGCGTTCGACGTGGTGTCACGCTACCTGCGCTTCCTGGGCTATAACCTGAAGTACGTGCGCAACATTACCGACATCGACGATAAAATCATCAAGCGCGCTAATGAAAACGGCGAAAGCTTCGTCGCGCTGGTGGATCGCATGATCGCTGAAATGCACAAGGATTTTGACGCCTTAAATATTTTGCGTCCGGACAGCGAGCCGCGCGCAACCCACCACATCCATGAAATCATCGAGCTCACCGGAAAGCTGATCGAACGCGGCCACGCCTATGTGGCGGACAACGGCGACGTGATGTTCTCGGTGCCGACGGACCCAACCTACGGTGCGCTTTCCCGCCAGGATCTGGAGCAGCTCCAGGCCGGTGCGCGCGTGGACGTGGTTGACGTGAAGCGTAATCCGATGGACTTCGTGCTGTGGAAAATGTCCAAAGCGGGCGAGCCGAGCTGGCCATCTCCGTGGGGCGAAGGGCGTCCGGGCTGGCACATTGAATGTTCAGCGATGAACTGCAAGCAGTTGGGCAACCATTTCGACATTCACGGCGGCGGTTCGGACCTGATGTTCCCACACCATGAAAACGAAATCGCGCAGTCCACCTGTGCACACGGCGGCGAGTACGTGAACTACTGGATGCACTCCGGGATGGTGATGGTTGACCGCGAGAAGATGTCGAAATCGCTGGGTAACTTCTTCACCGTGCGCGACGTGCTGAAGTATTACGACGCGGAAACCGTGCGCTACTTCCTGATGTCTGGTCACTATCGCAGCCAGCTGAACTACAGCGAAGAGAACCTGAAGCAGGCGCGTGCTGCGCTGGAGCGTCTGTATACCGCATTACGCGGCACCGACAGGTCTGTTCCGGCCACAGGCGGCGAGGCGTTCGAAGCCCGCTTCGTTGAGGTCATGAACGACGACTTCAACACGCCGGAAGCCTACTCCGTGCTGTTCGACATGGCGCGTGAGGTGAATCGCCTGAAGTCAGAAGATATGGCGGCGGCGAATGCACTGGCGTCTCATCTGCGTAAGCTCTCTTCCGTGCTCGGCCTGCTGGAGCAGGAGCCGGACGTGTTCCTGCAAAGCGGAGCGCAGGCGGACGACGGCGAAGTGGCGGAAATTGAAGCACTGATTAAAGCGCGTCTGGAAGCGCGTCAGGCGAAAGACTGGGCGGCGGCGGATGCGGCGCGTAACCGTCTGACCGAGATGGGCATTATTCTGGAAGATGGCCCTCAGGGAACCACCTGGCGCCGTAAGTAATTTCCCCCCTCACCCTAACCCTCTCCCTAAGGGAGAGGGGATCGTTCGGTTTTCTCCCTCTCCCCGTGGGAGAGGGCTGGGGTGAGGGCATCAGCGCGCACGCTTCCACCACAACATCCCCATCAGCACAGCCCCCGGCAGCCACGCCCACAGCAGTTCCGGAATAATGACCTGATGCCCGTACGGGGTGGCATACCTAACCCTCTCAGGGGATCGTTCGGTTTTCTCCCTCTCCCCGTGGGAGAGGGCTGGGGTGAGGGCATCAGCGCGCACGCTTCCACCACAACGTCCCCATCAGCACAGCCCCCGGCAGCCACACCCACAGCAGTTCCGAGATAATGACCTGATGCCCGTACGGGGTGGTATAGCGCGACAGTGCAAACGGCGCGACCTGAATCACCTGCCACGGCGCAAAGAAGCGCTCATCTGACCAGGGCCACAGCCAGCCGACGCCTTTCCCGCCGGTGGTGATCGAATCCAGCAGGCTGTGCGACAGCAATGACACGGTTAAAAACAGCCAGCAGCGCGTCAGGCTGGCCCTGAACCATCGTCGGCCAGCCAGCATGCAGAGTATCGGCACCACCAGGGCAAACAGTAGCGAATGAGTGAAACCGCGGTGGCCGAAAATATTCCCGTAGGCGACACCGAATTTAAACGCCAGCACGTCGGCATCGGGCAGCATGGCGAGGACGATCCCGGCAAACAGCAGACGGGGTGGAATGACTTTGGTTCCGAGCCCTAAGCCCAGACACAGAGGTACGGCAGCGTGGGTGATAACGGTAGGCATTGCATTTATCCATGGCAAATCATGGGAATATAGCAGCAGATCCGCCGCAGCAAACCTGTGCTAAATTCTGATTTTACGCCGATTCCCGCGCGATAAGCTGCCCGGAGAGGGTAATGCGCTGCGTTTGCAGATCCGGATCTTTCAGCCTGCGGATCATCAGCCCTGCCGCCTGGCGCCCGGTCTCTTCGCTGGCAGATGAAACGTAAGTCAGTGACGGCGACGTGAGATTAACGTGGAGCATATCTTCAAAACCAATCAGCGCCACCTGCTGGGTTAAAAACACGTCTTTACCTACCGTGCGCCCTACCTGATGAATTCCCGAGAACGAACCGATCATAGCGTCCGGTGAATGGCAGAGCAGGGCGGTAATCGTATTGTTCTTCTCCAGCAGCTGACGAGTCGCCATGGCCGCCGCCTGCGTGTCATCGGTGCAGGCGGGAGAATATTCCTCACGCCAGACCAGGCCGTTCTGCGTCATCGCGCTGCGAAAACCAAGCAGGCGCTGTTCGCGGATACGGCACCCGTCGCGCCCGCCAATGTAAGCGATGTTGCGGTGTCCGCGCTCGATAAGATAACGCGCGGCCAGGTTCGCCGCCTGGCGGTTATCGCGCATTACCAGGTTGCATTTCTCTTCCAGCAATGACTGCGAAACCGCCACAAGCGGCAGCGGACAGTGACGAATGCGTTCCGGGAGAAAAGCGGCGCGGGTGTCCGACGCCAGGTAGATGACGCCCGCCACGCCCTGCTGCTTAAACGAGAGCAGAGTCCGTTCAAGATGTTCGCCGTCGTTCAGCGGCTGACCGAGAAAAACCATATAACCCTGCTTCTCCAGCTCCTGAACGATGCTCGCCATCACCTTGATGGAAAAGCTGTCGCTGAAGTCGCGCAGGATCAGGCCGATTAAGTTGGAGGTGTTGGCGCGAAGATTGGCAGCGGCGACGTTATGAACATAGCCCAGCGTTGTGATGGCGGCATTGACCTTCCCGATTGTCGCCTCTGAGATCTTCCCTTTCTGGCGCAGCACCAGCGACACGGTAGAGACCGACACGCCCGCATGCTTTGCGACATCAATAATGCTGACTTTCTTCAAAACCGCTCCCTGAAATTTCCCGATTATCATCCAGATAAGAGGCGTCCCCAGCGTACAGGAGACGCCTCCTTCAGGCATCTTATTATTTGCCAATCATCGTGGACATGGTCTGGGCGATAAACTGTGCTCTGGCCCCGAAAATCACCTGTATTCCGTTATCGCCAACGAACACCACGCCGCGCGCGCCAAGCCCGTTCAGCCCGTCCCGGTCCACCGCTTCGCTCTTCGTCACTTCCAGACGCAGGCGGGTGATGCAGGAGCCGACGGAATCAATGTTCTGCGCACCGCCAAGCAGGCCGATGATTTCGGTGGCAAGTTCGGAATCAGACTTGTCATTCGCGCTGGCGGTCACTTCGGTGCGGCCCGGCGTCTTCACGTCGAAGCGACGGATCACGAAGCGGAAGGTGAAGTAGTAGATCAACGCCATCGGAATGCCGATGATAATGGCGCTCAGGAAGTTGGTTTGATAGCCGTTAAACGACGGCAGGATCCCGAACGACAGGTAGTCGATAAAGCCCGCCGAGAACGATTTGGCGATATGCGCGTGCAGCAGGTACATGGTCATATAGGCCAGACCCGCCATGATGGCGTTGAAGACGTACAAAATCGGGGCCACGAAGATAAAGGTGAACTCCACCGGTTCGGTAATTCCCGTCAGGAAACAGGTCAGCGCCGCAGAGAAGAGAATACCGGCCGCGATTTTCTTATTTTTGGTGTGCGCTTCGTGGTACATCGCCAGGCACGCCGCGGGCAGCGCGAACAGCATCAGCGGGAACTCGCCCTGCATGAACTTACCGGCGTTCTGGTAGGTGTCGCTGCTGAAGGATTTCACCCCCTCTTCCAGCATCTTGAACCAGATGGTCTGGTCGCCGTGGATCACCTGACCCGCCTGGGTAGTGTAATCCCCGAACGAATACCAGAAGGAGGGATACCAGATGTGGTGCAGGCCGAGCGGGATTAACGCGCGCTCCACCAGGCCGAAGATAAAGGTCGAGGCCGCCTGATTGTCGCCGTTCACTACCACGGACAGGGCGTCGATCCCGGACTGAATATGCTGCCAGACGTACGGCAGCAGAAGGCCGAGGAGGAACGACAGAAACGCCGTCGCAATCGCGACAAAACGCTTACCGGAGAAGAAGCCGAGGAACTCCGGCAGCTGCATGGTGTGGAAGCGGTTGTAGCACCAGGCCGCAAGAATACCGCAGATCAGGCCCCCAAAGACGCCCATTTGCAGCGTCGGAATACCCACGACCATGGCGTATTTCCCGCCCTGAGAGGCCATTTCCGGCGTAATGCTCAATACGGTGCTAATTGTAATGTTGGTGACAAACACCGACACCGCCGCCGAGAGCGCAGCAATACCGGACTCCGAAGCCAGACCGACGGCAGAGCCGATAGCGAACAGCATCGGCAGGTTATCAAAGATAACCCCGCCGGCGTTCATCATCAGCGGCAGATGGAATTTATCGCCGAAGGCCAGCAGCAGGCCCGCAGCGGGAAGCAGTGAAATTGGCAGCATTAAGGCGCGACCAATCATCGATAACTTAGACAGCGATTTCACAAACCCTGATATCAGACTCATGCTGATTTCCCCCGAGTAGCGCTTTTTTAGCGCCGTTATTGTAAGTAGAACGTTTTAGTAGAACGTTCTACTTATCGTGAAGAAAGTCTGAAAATCGCGCAACTTAAATTTCACATTTCGCCAGAGGGGATAGTGATTATTTGAAGTTGATCGATAATTAACCGCTATAGATGTGGGGATTTTTTATCCCCTCTCCCTGTGGGAGAGGGTAGGGTGGGGGCAACAAACGGCTTACGCCGTCACGGTCACGCTCTGACCTGCAAAACTCACGGTCTGGCCTGCAACAATTTTGCAGCGCTTGCGGGTTTCCACCGCGCCGTCTACTTTCACCTGCCCGTCGGCGATAACGATTTTCGCCTGCGCGCCGCTTTCGCTCCAGCCTTCCAGCTTCAGCAGATCGCACAGCTCAACGTGCGGGTGTTTACCTAAAGAAAAAGTTGCCATGATTACGCGTCCTCTACGTCGTGATACTCCTCGCATGCCTGCAAGGTATTCTGAATCAGTGTTGCTACCGTCATCGGGCCTACGCCACCCGGAACCGGCGTAATATAGGAAGCCCGCGCCGCAGCATCTTCATACACCACGTCGCCGACCACTTTGCCGTTTTCCAGGCGGTTAATCCCCACGTCCACGACGATTGCGCCCTCTTTGATCCACTCGCCCGGAATAAAGCCCGGCTTGCCGACCGCAACGATCAGCAGATCGGCGTTTTCGACGTGGTGACGCAGGTTTTTGGTGAAGCGGTGGGTGACGGTAGTGGTGCAGCCCGCCAGCAGCAGCTCCATGCTCATGGGGCGGCCCACGATGTTGGAGGCGCCAATCACCACGGCGTTAAGGCCGTAGGTATCGATGTTATAACGCTCCAGCAGCGTCACGATGCCGCGCGGGGTGCACGGACGCAGGCGCGGCGCGCGCTGGCACAGGCGGCCTACGTTATACGGATGGAAACCGTCAACGTCTTTGTCCGGTGCGATGCGCTCCAGCACCTTCACGTTGTCAATGCCCGCAGGCAGCGGCAGCTGAACCAGGATGCCGTCAATTTCTTTATCGGCATTCAGGGTGTCGATCAGTTCCAGCAGTTCTGCTTCGCTGGTGGTTTCCGGCAGATCGTAAGAGCGGGAGACGAACCCCACCTCTTCGCATGCTTTGCGCTTGCTGCCGACATAAATTTGCGAAGCCGGGTTGCTGCCAACCAGTACAACGGCCAGCCCTGGCGCGCGAAATCCTGCGGCTTTACGCGCCTTCACTTTTTCCGCAACCTCAGAGCGCACCTGCTGCGCAATCGTTTTACCGTCAATAATCTTTGCTGCCATCAGAGAGAAGATTCCGTCTGTAACGTTAGAAAGGGGGGATTGCCTGTATTTTGTCAGAAGCGAGCGCCGCTGTCAGTCACCCTTTACGAGATTTCATCGCTGGCCCGCAAAACCCCTTCTCATGGCATGGTCAATTTCTTAGAGGGGATTAGGATGTGACCTGGCAAAATGGCAGCGTTTTGACATATTATAAAATTGTTTCCTGAGCTACTTTGTCCTCTCCGAAATAAGCCTTCAATTTTTTAATTGAACGTATTTCTTATTCCCGAATATGCGCGGGAAGGGTTATTTACATTTTAAAGGAATAGACATGAAACTCAGCAACATTGCTTCTACTGTTATTGCAACTCTGGCCCTGGTCGCGGGTGCCGCTCACGCAGAAGATCCGGTAGCGCCTGTATCTGTAAACGGTGGTACGGTGCATTTTAAAGGTGAATTAGTGAATGCCGCGTGTTCAGTAAATACTGACTCTTCTGAGCAGACGGTTAATCTCGGCCAGTATCGTACCGCGAAATTCACGAAAGTGGGCGACACGACCTCCAATATTCCGTTCACCATCGAACTGAACGACTGCGATCCTGCGGTAGCGAAAACCGCTGCTGTCGCGTTTACCGGCCAGATCGACGCAACCGATAAAACCCTGCTGGCGGTAAGTTCCGGTAACAACGACAACTCCGCGAAGGGCGTGGGCATTGAGATCCTCGACAGCAAATCCACCACGCTGACTCCGGATGGCGCCACGTTCTCTGCCGCGCAGAGTTTGATTGAAGGGACTAACACCCTGAACTTCACCGCGCGCTATAAAGCCACGGCGGCGACCACCGAGCCAGGCCAGGCAAACGCGGACGCCACATTCGTTATGAAATACGAGTAATGCCTGAGTACAGGGATGTGGCTGGCCTCAGGGAAGAGGTCTTTTAATCGCTTATACCGGGAGCGAAGGATGACAAGGACTGGGATACTGCTGTGCGCCCTTGCGATTGCCCCAGCGGTAAACGCACATACCGTTGTGATTGACGGCGGCAAAGTACACCTCAGGGGAGAGCTGGTTAACGGCGGCTGCGCCGTGGCCCCGGACAGCCAGAATATGCGCGTGGAGATGGGGCAATACCGCACAAACGCCTTTTCCGGCGTCGGCAGCTTTTCCACGGTTAATGTGCCTTTCACCGTACGTCTGCTGGATTGCAGCGTGGACGTCTCCCGCACCGTGGGGATCCAGTTCCAGGGAGTGACACCGGCAGAAGACCCGCAGGTTTTCCTGGCGACATCGCGGCCGGGAGAAAACGCGGTCAGCAGTGGCGTCGGGCTGGCGCTTTTTGACGAACAGCAACGTCAGATCGTCCCGAACGCGACGGCGATGAGCTGGTTGCCCATTAACACCCGCGAGCTGGCATTTCATTTCAGCGCCCGCTACCGGGCAATATCCGAACACCTTGTACCAGGCGCTCTTCAGTCGAATGTCTGGTTTACGTTGATTTATCCCTGACGCCTGCGAACTAATTATTAAAGGTACGGTTGTGATGAACACCCTGATTAAACCTGGACTGTTTTTAACTTTTATTTTGATGATGATTTCTGCCAGCGCGAATGCGTCCGGCGGAATTGCGCTGGGCGCGACGCGCGTTATTTATCCGGCCGATGCAAAACAAACGTCGCTGGCGATCACTAACAGCAATAAACAAGAGCGCTATTTAATTAACGCATGGATTGAAAATGCTAACGGGCAAAAGGAAAAAACCTTTGCGGTCACCCCGCCGCTGTTTGTCAGCGAGCCGGCCAGTGAAAACACCCTGCGCATTATTTACGCAGGCCCGGCGCTGCCTGCCGATCGCGAATCGCTCTTTTACATGAACGTCAAGGCGATTCCCTCCGTCAGCAAAAAGCATCAGGACGGCAACAACGTCCTCCAACTGGCCATTCTCTCACGCATCAAGCTCTTTGTTCGCCCGGCTAACCTGGCGATGCCGCCGGAAGAGGCGCTCTCACAGCTGCACTTTGAACGCGTCGGCAACCATCTTAAGGTGAGCAATGCCTCACCGTATTACGTCACGCTGGTCAATCTGAAGCTCGGTGGTCAGACGCTGGATAACCTGATGGTTGCTCCTAAAAGCTCGGCGCAGCAGATACTGCCCACCGCAGCGAGCGGCACGCTCTCCTGGCAGAGTGTGAACGACTATGGCGCCATTACGCCGGCGCGTAGCGTCAGCCTGTGAGCAGAGACAGGGCGATGAACACTCAATGGCGTTACTGCCCGGTTGCGCTGGCGCTGATGGCAACGCTCTGGCCACACGCTGGCTGGGGCGAAAGCTACTTTAACCCGGCGTTTCTCTCCGATGACACGGCGAACGTGGCGGATTTGTCGCGTTTTGAAAAAGGCCACCAGCAGGCACAGGGCGTCTATCGCGTCGATATCTGGCGTAACGATGAGTTCATCGGCACACAGGATGTGCGGTTTGAACAAGCCGACAACACGCCGCCGGTTGCGGGCGGTTTATCGCCGTGCATTACGCGCGGGATGCTCGATCGCTTTGGCGTCAATATCGCCGCCTTCCCGGAATTGAGCAACGTGCAGGGCGATACCTGCGTTCCGCTCACCACGGCTATTCCCGGCAGCGAAACGGCGTTCAACTTCGCCTCGTTGCGCCTCAACGTCAGCCTGCCTCAGGTGGCGATGCAAAACAGCGCCCGGGGATATATTCCGCCTGAACAGTGGGATGAAGGCATCCCCGCCGCGCTGCTAAACTACAGCTTTACCGGCAACCGGGGCAGCGACGACGACAGCTACTATCTGAACCTGCAAAGCGGGTTGAACTATGGCGCCTGGCGATTACGCAATAACGGCGCGTGGCGTTATACCGAAAGCAACGGCCAGCGGCACAGCAGCTGGCAAAATATTGGTACCTGGGCGCAGCGTACGATCATCCCGCTGAAAAGCGAGCTGGTGCTTGGCGACAGCAACACCGGTAACGATGTCTTCGACAGCGTCGGTTTTCGCGGTGGCCGCCTCTATTCGTCCGACAGCATGTACCCGGACAGTCTGCAAGGCTACGCGCCTACCGTGCGCGGAATCGCCCGCACCCCCGCCAAAGTGGTGATCCGCCAGAATGGATACGTGATCTACCAGAGCTATGTGCAGCCGGGGGCTTTTGCAATAACTGACCTTAACCCGACCTCCTCAAGCGGTGACCTGGAGGTAACGGTGGAAGAGAAGGACGGCAGCCAGCAGCGCTATACCGTCCCGTATTCCACCGTTCCGCTGCTCCAGCGTGAAGGACGCTGGAAATACGATCTGGTGGCAGGGGACTATCGCAGCGGCAACAGCGAGCAGGACACGCCGTTCTTTACTCAGGGTACGATGATTGCGGGCCTTGCCGACGGCTATACGCTGTACGGCGGAACGCAGCTGGCCTCGCGGTATACCGCCATCGCCATTGGCGCGGGTAAAAACCTCGGCGACTGGGGGGCGGTCTCGCTTGACCTCACCCATGCCCGCAGCCAGCTTGCCGATGACAGCCGCCATGAAGGACAGTCCCTGCGGTTCCTGTACGCCAAATCCCTTAATGGATTTGGCACTAACTTCCAGCTGCTGGGCTATCGCTACTCCACCAAAGGTTTCTACACCCTCGACGATGTGGCCTGGCGCACAATGGAAGGCTACCAGTACGGCGACGATCAGGATGATGACGGCGTGCCGGACGTGCAGAGTTATCACAACCTGACGCTGAATAAAAAAGGGCGTTTCCAGCTCAATATCTCCCAGTCTCTTGGTGATTACGGTTCGCTGTACGTATCAGGTAGTCAACAGAGCTACTGGGGAACCAGCGAGTCCAACGTCTGGTACCAGCTCGGCTATGCGGGCGGGATGAAAGGGATCAGTTACTCCTTATCCTGGTCGTGGAACAAGGCCGTCGGCATTGACGGAACTGACCGGATTGCCTCGTTCAACGTCTCCGTCCCGTTCAGCCTGTTCACCCGTCACGGCTACCGTCGCGACAGCGCGATCGACCGGGCCTATGCCACGGCCTCTGCCAGCCGTAACAGCGACGGTGATACCAGCTGGCAGACCGGGATCAGCGGAACGCTGCTCAAGGATCGTAACCTGAACTACAGCGTCACGCAGGGCCACACCAGCAATAACGGTGCCAGCGGCAGCGCCAGCGCCAACTGGCAGGCAACGTACGGCACGCTGGGCGTGGGCTACAACTACACGCGGGATCAGCACGACCTCAACTGGCAGCTTTCCGGCGGCGTGGTAGGGCATTCAGACGGCGTCACGTTCAGTCAGCCGCTGGGCGATACCAACGTCTTGATCAAAGCGCCGGGCGCGTCGGGCGTGAGCGTCGAAAACCAGACCGGCGTCAAAACAGACTGGCGTGGCTATGCGGTGATGCCGTACGCCACGGTGTACCGCTACAACCGCGTGGCGCTCGATACCAACACCATGAGCAACAGCACCGACATTGAAAATAACGTTTCCAGCGTCGTACCGACGAATGGTGCGCTGGTGCGCGCCAGTTTTGACACCCGCATCGGCGTGCGTGCGCTGCTCACCGTTAAGCGTGATAACCAGCCTGTACCGTTTGGGGCGGTGGTGCGTGAGACGCAGAGCGGCGTAACCAGCATGGTGGGAGATGACGGTCAGATTTACCTGAGCGGGCTGCCGCTGAGCGGAGAACTGCTGATTCAGTGGGGAGACGGGAAACAGTCCCAGTGTCGTGCGCCCTACAACCTGCCAGAACAAAGCCTGCAACAGGCGATCACACTTAAGGGGATCCGCTGTGAATAAAATCCATTATCTGGGGCTATCCCTGCTGGCGTTTTTGCCGCTATCTGAGGCGTTCGCCACGGTCTGCGTCAATGAAAATGGCGTGCCGACGGAGGTGTATTACGACCTGACGGATAAATTCAACAGTTCCAATAACCAGGTGGGGCAGGTTGTCACGCTCACTGAGAAGTCCCAGTGGGTAGGCGTCAATGCCGTTTGTCCCAGGGGAACGTCCGGGAACACCACCAAGCGCAGCTATGTTACCGATTTCCCGGTCACGGGCACCAGCGATGGCTACCAGTATCTGAAGCTAAACGACTATCTGGACGGGGCGATGAAAATCACCGACAGCTACGCTGGCACGTTTTATCCGCCCAAAAAATACATTCAGATGGGGAGCCACCCGAACGTGTCTAAAAACAAACCGTTTGGCGTACAGGATTCCAGCCTCGTCTTCCGGCTTAAAGTGACCCGACGCTTTATCAATATGGTGGTGATCCCCCGGGCGACCATGTTCCGGGTTTACGTCACCACGACCTCCTCGGATCCACTCACCACGCCGGTTTATACTATCAGCTACAGCGGGACCATTCAGGTGCCTCAGAGCTGTGAGATTAATGCCGGGAGTGTGGTGGAGTTCGATTTCGGAGACATCGGCGCCTCCCTGTTCAGTAAAGCGGGCATCGGGAACAAACCGGAAGGTGTCTCTGCGCAAAGCAAAACCATCGGCATAAAATGCACCAACGTTGAGGCGAACGCCATGCTCACGATGCGCGTTGAAGCGGAGAAGGTTTCAGGTAGCACGCTGGTCTCCGATAACGCGGATGTGGGCTTTGTGATTGCCAACAGTCATGGCGTACCGCTGACGCCGAACAACCTGACCAGCAAAATCCCGTTCCGTCTGGACGACAGCGCTCAGGCGCAGGTGGGGATCCGCGCGTGGCCCGTCAGCGTGACCGGTAAAAAACCTGCCGAGGGGCGTTTTACCTCGCGCGGCTATTTACGCGTCGACTACGACTAAGGAGCAGGTATGCGAAACGGGATGCGGTGGTTAGCCGTCGCGCTATTAGCGCTTTGCCCCCATGCGCATGCAGAGACGGCGCTTGGGGAAATTAACATTCAGCTTTATGGCAATATTGTCGATTTTACCTGTGTGGCAGAAGGGGACGACAGCAATAAAACCGTCACGCTCGGCACCTGGCCCACGAAACAGCTCCGCACAACGGGAAGCCGGACGCAGCCAGTGCCGTTCACCCTGAAGCTGACCGGATGCCCTCCTGGGGCGGCTTCGGTCACGTTTACGGGGAAGGTGGACGGGCATGATAACAGCCTGCTGGCGCTGAATGATGCCAGCGCGGCCAGCAACGTGGCCGTGGAGATCCTCGATCGGGATAAAACGCGCCTTGCCTTGCAGCAGGCCAGCCAGACGGTGTCGGTAGATGCACAGGGAAATGCCGAATTGTCGTTTTATGCCAATTATATTGCCACGGCGGATAATCCACAGCCGGGCCGGGCAGATGCTGATGCAACGTTTATGATTAATTATAATTAATCGGATACACTCTCCCTGTAACGGTTATACGTGCAGGGAGAGTGAAGGGTTACAGTAATTCGTGCGCTTTCGCGTAATCAATTAATTCAACGATGCTTTGCACGCCCAGCTTGGAAAAGATATTAGACTTATGGGCACTAATTGTTTTGTTGCTAAGTAATAATTGATCCGCAATCTCCTTATTAGATAATCCGTTCGCCAGATATCGCAGAACAGTCACCTCACGATTTGATAATGGCATATCCACAGCAGCCCCTGTCCGGGAGCCCAGATGGTTTATAAAACTCAATGTTTCTGAAGGGAAAAAAGAATAGCCCGTCAGAATCATTTCCACCGCGTTATAAATTTCCCCCAGATCTTTTCGCTTACTGACAAAACCATTCGCCCCCGCGCGGATGGCACGCCCTGCATAGAAGGCTTCAGATTTTGAAGAGAGGAAAAGAACCTTAATCTCTTTATTTAAGTTTCTGATTCTTTTTAGTAATACAAAGCCATCCGTCCCCGTCATTTCAATATCAAGAATGACCAGATCAATGGGATGGTTGCGTATACAGTCAAGTACTTCGTGGCTGTCGCCTGACTTCAGTTTGACCTGAATGTTTTTATTTTTCTGTAGCAGGACTTCTATCGACATTCTGACGATAGGGTGTTCGTCCATAATGATAACGGATGCCGGTTTCATTTTTTATGCCTCAGATTGTTAAAAGCGTTATGCTGAGTTTTGTTAAAACTCTCGAAAAGCCGGAAGGATAATTGCGCAGATCCTTGTACGGTAAATGTCCCTGGGAAGAGCGAAAGCATCCTTGTTTACGTAGTAGTGATATCAATGCCTCAGCGCAGTTATCTTATAAGGCTGGTTATGGCAAAATGATTTTTCTTATTCGCGTGTCAAACACGTCTTATTATACCGTTTAAGTATTGTCCGAAAAGCCTGTAAATTAATATCTATATATTGCTGATTATTATCTTCTGGATCTGAATCGCTAGCTTTTTAAAATTAGCAAAAATGTCCTGATATTGCATTTACTACACACTTTCATCTTTATGTAATAACAAAAAATAAACGATCTTACTGTATGTTGATCAAATGTTAACAATCCGCAGGTTGTGTCAGCCTGCGTCCCGCCAGTCCACCTTCCCTGAAATCCACTGTTTCGTGCGTCATCTGCCCGTTTCAAACGTCTCATGACACATTGCCGATCCTTACAACAGAACAGCACTATCTGCTGTTTTCTTCACCTCTCATCGCATTCTTTTACAGGTGAATCGCTTGTTTTTACACCATTATCATCCTGTTAACGGAAGCGCCAGAACCTTAACGCATGGATAAAAGCACTCTCATTGAGCGTGCAGGCAGCATTTCGCATGGTTTAAGGTTGAGAATTAGGAATAGTTATAAAATCGAAAGTTTTGTTAAAAAGCACAAAAATTTAACATATATCCTAAGTAATTTCTTAAAGATCTTTAGGAATTAAGGGGTTACTGAATACGTTAATACGTGAAATCTGAGAGGTTGTTGAGAAGATGGAGCAACTCCTGACGATGATTCAGACCAAGTTTCGCCAGGATACAGCTGAGACGGTAAATAATGCGGCTGTAAGGGCGGTTCTGTAACTGCGCGATCTGGCGCAAAGAGCAACCCTGCGACAACGCCTGTAAGATCGGCCATTCATCCCGGGAAAACCACTCTTTCCGGTGAACGGCAGGGAAGGGGGCTTCCAGCAAAGCTTGTTGGATAGCCAGCGCTGTAAGCTGGCGTTCAAGCACATGAAAAGGGCCAGCTGCTTTACAAAACAGGCGAGCATCATAATTATCGGCGCGAACGAGCAGGTAGGGAGTCAGATAGGGGGCGAACAGGCTGTGGCGGCGTAATCGGTCCAGCAGGTCAATGAGTGGCGAGGCGCGGCTCTCAATGTCGACCACCAGACGCGATGAAGGCCAATGATTTAAATCACTGAGCGCGGCGTCCAGCGTGGAATAGTCGCAGCAATTACTCAAGGGCGACTGCCCGCTCAGAAAACCGGAACGGAAAAAATTATCCTGTGTGACCAGAATGATAAAGGGAGCATCGGTTTTGCGGGTCTGGTTGATTGACTGGCTCAAATATTCGAGACGATCAAAAAATGGGAGAGCAAAAGGCGAGTGCGTAGAACCCAGTGAATCACTTCCTGTCCGACGACGCCGGTAACGGCGCACTGTCATTCGCATAGCTTCCCTCTTGGCGATGACCGTTCAGTCCTCCTGCCATCTCCAGGATGGCCAATAATATCCCTGACCGAAGCGGGCGCCAGCCTGAAGCGCACATGCACGATCCCATTCTGTTTCAATGCCTTCAATAAGCACATTTGCAGCGATTTTTGAACAAAGTGTGACCAGCTGTGTCAGCGCCGGCGTTGCACGTAAACGCCAGAATGCGATTTTATCGATTTTTATTCCGCTTAACGGCAGGCGGCAGGATAAAAATGCACTCCCTGACGCTTCATCAATATCATCCAGCCAGATCCGGTGTCCCTGCGTGGTCAGTTGCTGAAGCGCACAACTCACCCTCAGACCTGCCGGGTCTGAGAGTGAAAAGAACGAGGCAGGCTCCACGAGTTCAATGTTCAGCGGTGGGCTATTCAGTTGCAGCAAACGCTGGAACATTTCCGGTATGGTCAGAACGGTTATCGGCAAATTTATGAAAAGGTTGTCACAGGGGATGGGGTTTTTTAACGCTGCGATCTGTGCTTCCAGCAGCATAAGCGCCCGGGCGGGGGACCCGTCGCGGAAAAAGGCTTCACTTTGCTGATGCGGCGTCAGCACGCTGAGCACTTCGGCCCCTATCGTGCGCGAAGAGGAGAGGGCGACAATGGGTTCAAGCTTGATGCCTTGAATGTCGCGCGAGATGTGCTGCACGCGCGAAGGGAAATCCGTCTGGTCTGGCGCTGTCACTCCGTCGTCCTGTTCACTTCCAGCCTCCTGGCGGCCGGGATACCGCAGGACAGTGTGAAGGCGAAACAAACAGGAAAACAGCAGGCGTTACTTAAAAGCGGCTAAGCCTTTTCGCAGCCCGTAAAAGAGGGATAAATGTTGAAAAAATAGCCGTATTTACAAACAGCTAGTCATTATCGCCAGAGAAGGAGGAAAAGGCATTGACTCACTACGCATTGACCGTATAATTCCAGGCGTTTCACCACCGCGAAGTACTCTCTTCTCCGTGCGCCCTTAGCTCAGTTGGATAGAGCAACGGCCTTCTAAGCCGTAGGTCGTAGGTTCGAATCCTACAGGGCGTGCCATTAAATTTCACAGATTTCTGCCTGCATGACGTCCTGCTGATTTCCCCCATGAAACACACACCACGTTAATGGCGTTAACGCACATTTTTCTCAGCGCAATTTACTGTTATAACAGTATTTTTCTTTCGCTGTGGCAATTTTGCTATTCCTCTACCATGCTCATAACACCTCACTCCCACTGGTGGGGCTTTTGTAGTTGCTGATTAATCTCAAGGAAAAAGTTTATGAAAAAAACGACTGCTATTGTGATGGGCGCTGCATTTCTGTTTACCACCAATGCCTTTGCGGCTGAACTGCTGACGAAAAACGAGTTTGAGAAAGTTGAATCACAGTATGAAAAAATAGGTACTGTTAACACTTCCAATGAAGTATCGGTAGATGATGCGAAAAAAGAGCTGATCGAGAAAGCCGATAAGCAGGGTGCTGATGTGCTGGTGCTGACTTCCGGTAATACCAACAACAAGATCCACGGCACTGCCGATATTTACAAGAAAAAATAATCGCTTAGCACCCTCCCCTGTTTGGGGGAGGGCTGCGCTCCATTTCTCCTGTCATCATTGTCTCTTTCCTCTTCTGCTCAGAGATGTCCATTGCGACTTGATTACGTATATATAATGCGTATAGTTCTCATTTGCATTTTCTTTTAATAAATATAATGCCCGACAACGGGTCATTTTTTGCGCGCACGTTAAGAGCTCATTATGAACAACACCACAATGCACAAAACGCTGCTGGCGATTGCCATCGGCGCGGTTACCCACTCCGCGTTGGCGGCGGATGAGAAAAAAGAGGATACCATCGTCGTCCAGTCCACGGCGGGGAGTGATTTCAAACCCGGCGGCGACCAGCTGGTACCTGCCTTTCTCGACGGACAGGTGGCGAACGGCGGGCGCATGGGGATGCTCGGCCAGCAGAACGCCATGGACGTGCCGTTCAACATCATCAGCTACACCTCAAAGCTGGTGGAAGATCAGCAGGCAAAAACCATTGCCGACGTGGTTGCTAACGATGCAGGGGTGCAGTTCGTTCAGGGTTACGGCAACAGCGCGGAGACCTTCCGCATTCGCGGCCTGAAGTTTGACGGCGACGACATGACGTTTGGCGGCCTGTCCGGCGTGCTGCCGCGTCAGGTGGTGGATGCCCAGATGGTCGACCGCATCGAGATCTTCAAAGGGGCTAACTCCCTGATGAACGGCGCGGCAAGTTCGGGTGTGGGCGGGATGATCAACCTTGAGCCAAAACATGCGGGCGACACCCCGCAGGCGAAAGTGGGCGTCGACTACACCTCGGATTCGCAGTTTGGCACCACGCTGGATGCGGGCCGTCGCTTTGGCGATAACGACCAGTTTGGCGCGCGGGTGAACCTTGTGCATCGTGAAGGCGAAACCGGCGTACCGAACGACCGCCGCCGCACCACGCTGCTTTCTACCGGTCTGGATTACAAAGGCGACCGTTTCCGCACCTCGCTGGATCTGGGCTATCAGAAGAAAACCTTCCACGGCAGCCCGACCAGCGTCAACATCTCGGCGGTGGACTTCGTGCCTGAACCACCGAAAAACGATCGCAACTTCTCGCAGAAGTGGGCCTACAGCAACATTGAAAACGAGTTCGGGATGTGGCGTAGCGAGTACGACATCACCGATAGCTGGACCGCCTATACCGGTCTCGGCGCGCAGCACGCGCACGAAGAAGGGATCTACAGCGCGCCGAAGCTCCTCGACAAAAGCGGCAAAGCCACGGTCAGCCGCCTCGATACCAACCGCATCAGCGATTCCGTCAGCGGCATGGCGGGCATTCGCGGTAATTTCAATACCGGCTTCGTCTCGCACAAGGTGAACGTCGGGTATTCGGCAATGACCAAAAACGAAAAAATCGCGTGGAAAATGTCGGCCGCAGCGGATAACCCGACCACCAACATCTACCACAACACCGGCGTTGCTATGCCGGACAGCACCAACTTCAGCGGCTCAGGCGGTAAATACAGCGATCCGCTGACCAGCGGGCGCACCCGCACCCAGGGCTGGCTGCTGAGCGATACGCTGGGCGTGCTGGACGACAAACTTCTGTTCACCGCGGGCGCGCGTCATCAGAAAGTGGTCATCCGCGGGTATAACAAAATTACCGGTGCGGAAAACGATGCGGACGGCTTTGACGGCAGCCGCTGGATGCCAACCTACGGCGTGGTTTATAAGCCGTGGGAGGAAATCTCTCTCTACGCCAACCACACCGAAGCGTTGCAGCCCGGTGAAAGCGCACCTCGCTCAGCAAACAACTACGGCCAGAGCACCGGTATCGTTCACTCTAAGCAGAACGAAGTGGGCGTGAAGGCGGATTTTGGTCGCGTGGGCGGCTCTCTGGCGCTGTTTGAGATCAAAATGCCGTCGGCCATCCTCGACGACAGCGGTCATTACGGCCTGGACGCTGAGCAGCGTAACCGTGGCGTGGAAGTGAACGTCTTCGGCGAGCCCATGCTCGGGATGCGTCTGAACGCCAGCGCCACCTGGCTACAGGCCGAACTGACCAAAACCAAAAATGGCGTCAATCAGGGTAATGATGCCATTGGTATTCCGAACTTCTACGCCGTGCTGGGGGCTGAGTACGACATCAAGCCGATTGAGGGCCTGACCGCCACCGCACGCGTTAACCACTCCGGCACGCAGTATGCCGATCTCGCGAACAGCAAAAAGCTGGACAGCTACACCACGCTGGATCTGGGCATGCGCTATCGCTTCGCGGTAAACCATAATGAAAACCAGATGACCGTGCGCGCGGGTATCGACAACGTGACCAACGAAAACTACTGGGCCAGCGTGGACGATTCCGGCACCTACATTACGCAGGGCGAACCGCGTACCTTTAAGGTCTCGGTTGGCTACGAGTTCTAAGCGTTCCACCTCGTTATCCGGGGCAGGGACGCCCCAATCCCGTTGTTATCGTGTTATAAAATTGTAACAAAAGCTTCTTACACTGGTCGCCAATACCTTACCTCTTGGCCAATGACAGGAAGCCACTATGGGCAGACCCCTCAAATCCGTTTTTAAAAAAGAACATCGCGACGACATCACTAACCGCAGCGCTAACCCTATATTCTCCGAAGTTGCAGAGGTTTTCCTCTCCCGACGCCGTTTTCTCCAGATGGGGGCCGTCGCGGGTGCTGCCGTTTCCTTTCCCTTTTTGATCAAACCTGAGAGCGCCGTTGCCGCGGTATCGAAGCCGTCCGCGCTGGCAAAAGCGGTGTCGCTTGGGTTTACCAGCATCGACGTCTCCACAGAAGATACGGTCAGGGTGCCGGAAGGCTATATTGCCCGTCCTTTCTATCGCTGGGGTGATCCGACGGGGATCAAAAATAATATGCCGGCGTTTAAGTTGGACGCCAGCAACACCACGGATGAGCAGGCCGTGCAGGCGGGGATGCACCACGACGGCATGGCGTGGTTTAGCCTGCCGCAGGGGGAGCAAAACCCGGAGCATGGCCTGCTGGCGCTGAACCATGAATACATCGACAACGGGATGCTGTTTACCGACGGTACGGCGAACTGGAGCCTCGACAAAGCCCGCAAGGGGCAGAACGCGATGGGCGTGTCGGTGGTGGAAGTGAAAAAAACGGGCAGCGGCTGGGAGGTGGTGCGTCCGTCTTCCTTCGCCCGGCGTATTACCGTCAATACCCCGATGCAGCTTACCGGCCCGGCGCGGCACCAGAATTTAATGAAAACCGCCGCCGACCCGCAGGGGGAACGCGTGCTGGGCACCATGCAAAACTGCGCCAATGGCCATACGCCGTGGGGGACTTATCTTACCTGCGAGGAGAACTGGTCGGACATTTTCGTAAAAAAAGCCGAGCTTAACCCGCTGGAAAAACGCTACGGCATCAGCGACAGCGATGAATCGTACCGCTGGAACGAGGTGGATGAGCGGTTCAGCGTCGATAAAACCCCTAACGAGCCTAACCGGTTTGGCTGGGTTGTAGAGATTGATCCCTACGACCCGACCTCCACTCCGCGCAAGCACACTGCGCTCGGCCGCTTCAAGCATGAGGGGGCAGCCGTTACGCTCGCGGCCGATAATCGCGTGGTGGTCTATATGGGGGACGATCAGAAGTTCGAATACATCTATAAATTCGTCTCGGACAAAAAATACGATCCCGCAAACCGCGAAGCCAATATGCAGCTGCTGACATCCGGTACGCTGTACGTCGCCAGGTTCAACGAAGACGGGAGCGGCGACTGGCTGCCGCTGATCTTCGGGCAAAACGGCCTGGATAAAAGCCACGGTTTCGAAAGCCAGGGCGATCTGCTGATTAAAACCCGCCTGGCGGCAGACGTGGTGGGCGCGACAAAAATGGATCGCCCGGAGTGGATAGCCGTCGATCCGCACGCCAGCGGCAGCGTTTACTGCACGCTCACCAACAACAGCGATCGCGGGAAAGAGGGCAAAGCGCCCGTCGATGCCGCTAACCCGCGTGCCAGTAACGTGTTTGGTCATATTATGCACTGGCACGAAGAGGGGGCCGATCCTGCTGCCGCACGCTTCAAGTGGGATATACTGGTCATGGCCGGGCGCACAGACAGCGACGATCCGAAGTCTAAAGGCTCTATGCAGGGCGCGGCATTCGGCAGCCCGGATGGCCTGTCGTTCGATCATCAGGGCGTTCTGTGGATCCAGACCGACGTCTCTTCCAGCACCATTAACAAGAAAGCGTACGAGGGAATGGGCAATAACCAGATGGTGGCCACCATTCCGGGCACCAACGAGTATCGCCGTTTCCTGACCGGCCCGCGCGGGTGTGAAATTACCGGCATTGCGTTTACGCCGGACAACCGGACGCTGTTTATCAATATTCAGCATCCGGGGGAGGGCGGGGATGATATTACCGACCCGGGCAATCCGCGTGCCGTCTCCAACTGGCCAGACGCCAGCCCGAACGGACGCCCGCGTTCGTCAACGGTGGTGATCGTCAAAGCGGACGGCGGGATCATCGGCTCGTAACGTTTATCCGCCGGGCGCATGCGCTGGCCCGGCGTTAAGCTTGCTACCACCAGCATGAAGTGTTAAAACGTGCCCCTTCTAAAAAAGAGACAGGGGTAGGGCGTGAAAGACGCGTCATCCGCTTCAGGCCATGGTAGCGCTGAAGCCACGTCGGATCAGAATCCGACGCTGCAACGTGGTTTGCAAAATCGACATATTCAGTTAATTGCTCTCGGCGGCGCGATCGGTACCGGGCTGTTTCTCGGCATCGGCCCCGCCATTCAAATGGCTGGCCCTGCGGTTCTGCTGGGGTATGGCATCGCCGGGGTTATCGCCTTCCTGATCATGCGCCAGCTTGGCGAAATGGTCGTTGAAGAGCCGGTGTCAGGCTCCTTCGCACACTTTGCCTATAAATACTGGGGCCCATTCGCAGGCTTCCTCTCCGGCTGGAACTACTGGGTGATGTTCGTGCTGGTGGGGATGGCCGAACTAACCGCCGCAGGCATCTACATGCAGTACTGGCTCCCGGATATTCCGACGTGGATCTGGGCGGCTGCTTTCTTCATCATTATTAACGCCGTTAACCTGGTTAACGTACGCCTGTATGGCGAAACCGAGTTCTGGTTTGCGCTGATCAAGGTACTGGCGATTATCGGGATGATCGGCTTTGGCCTGTGGCTGCTGTTCTCCGGTCACGGCGGCGAGCGTGCGAGCATCGACAACCTGTGGCAGCACGGCGGCTTCCTGGCGACCGGCTGGAAAGGGCTGATCCTCTCGCTAGCGGTCATCATGTTCTCCTTCGGCGGGCTGGAGCTGATTGGCATCACCGCGGCTGAAGCGCGCGATCCGCACAAAAGCATTCCGAAAGCGGTCAACCAGGTGGTGTACCGTATCCTGCTGTTCTATATCGGCTCGCTGGTGGTGCTGCTGGCGCTCTATCCATGGGTAGAAGTGAAATCGGACAGCAGTCCGTTCGTGATGATTTTCCACGATATGAACAGTAACGTGGTGGCCTCGGCGCTGAACTTCGTCATACTGGTGGCGTCGCTGTCGGTCTACAACAGCGGGGTTTATTCCAACAGCCGCATGCTGTTTGGCCTCTCCGTACAGGGCAACGCGCCGAAGTTCCTTACCCGCGTCAGCCGTCGCGGCGTGCCGATCAATTCGCTGTTCCTTTCCGGTGCGATTACGTCATTCGTGGTGCTAATCAACTACCTGCTGCCGAAAGCGGCGTTTGGCCTGCTGATGGCGCTGGTTGTCGCCACGCTGCTGCTGAACTGGATCATGATCTGCCTGGCGCACCTGCGCTTTCGCGCGGCGATGCGCCGCAAGGGGCGCGAGACGCAGTTTAAAGCGCTGCTTTACCCGGCAGGGAACTATATCTGTATCGCGTTCCTGGGGCTGATTCTGGTGCTGATGTGCACGATGGATGAGATGCGTCTCTCAGCGATGCTGCTGCCGGTGTGGGTGGTGTTCCTGTTTATTGCGTTTAAATTATCCCGTAAAAAATGATCTGCTTTTCTCCCTCTCCCCGTGGGAGAGGGCCGGGGTGAGGGCACCAGACCGCACCTGCCTTCACGCCCGGTGGCGCTGCGCTTACCGGGCCTATTTGTTCGTGGCCGTTATTATTTTGTAGGCCGGGTCAGGCGAAGCCGCCACCCGGCTTTGAATGTGCAATATCAAATCTGAAACGCTATTCGTTTCCCATTCGGTAACGTCACATCAATGCTCATTTCACCGCCGAGCGCACTGACATAGCGTTTGAGTGTTGAAAGCCGGGGATCGTTTCCCGGCTGTTCGATTTTTGCCACAGTTGGTTGTTTTACCCCCATTGCCGCGGCCAGTTCTGTCTGCGAAATATTGAGCTCTTCCCGCAGTTGGTTCAGGGCAACAACTCTGCGTATTACATCAACTTTAGCCGCAATACGCTCCTGACTTTCCGCGCTCTGATGTGCCATGAGTTCTTTTAGCGTTGCCATATGGCCTCCTTATCCGCCAGATGTCTGCTGTACTCAACGTCAGCCAGCGTAATCATTTCGTTATAAAACCGTTTTTGATTGCAACCGGTTTTGTCTCCAGCACAGAGCACAATTGCCTTACGGTCAGGATCAAAAGCAAAAAAGGCTCTGATGGGATTTCCCGCATGTTGAATCCGTAATTCCTTCATGTTCGCATAGGCTGAAGCCTTCACAGTATCTACGTATGGCCGCCCAAGCGTTGGGCCAAACTCAGCAAGAATATGCATCATCGCCAGCACATCTTCTTTTAATGCTGTTGTTTGTTCAAAGTACCATTGATCAAATCTGTCCGTTGTCTCGACATTCCACATCGTTTCTCCTTTAGCTTCCTGGCTGCATAATTTTATAGCCTATTGGCTATAGTGACAATCAGAACGCCTCGTTTTGTCATACATCGACCTTTATCGTGACACCCCTCCCAATTCTGTTTTGATCCACAGGATCTTTATTTTGTAATCGATTACTTTTCATTTGAACGAATTTGTAATCGATTACTTTTTCCGGGTGAGGCTTATCATGGTGTCAACTGAAAGTAGTGAAAAGGCGATAACACAGCATCGGCTGCTGGTGCCGCGTCTGTCGCTGATGATGTTTCTGCAATTTTTTATCTGGGGTAGCTGGTCGGTCACGCTTGGCCTGGTGATTACCCAACACAATATGTCTCTGCTGATTGGCGACGCGTTCTCCGCCGGGCCTATCGCCTCCATTCTTTCGCCGTTCGTGCTCGGGATGCTGGTGGACCGCTTCTTCGCCTCGCAGAAGGTGATGGCGGTGATGCACCTCGCGGGCGCGGCGATCCTCTGGTTCGTGCCGGGGGCGCTGATTGCCGAGAACGGCGCGCTGCTGATTGGCCTGCTGTTTGGCTACACGCTCTGCTACATGCCGACGCTGGCGCTGACCAACAACATCGCGTTTCACAGCCTGGCGAACGTGGATAAAACCTTCCCGGTGGTGCGGGTGTTCGGCACCATCGGCTGGATCGTGGCGGGAATTTTCATCGGCGTCACCGGCGTGGCGTCCAGCGTCACCATCTTCCAGGTGGCGGCGGTCAGCTCCGTGCTGCTTGCTCTCTACAGCCTGACGCTGCCGCACACGCCTGCCCCGGCGAAAGGTCTGCCGGTGAAGGTGCGCGATCTCTTTTGTGCCGATGCCTTTGCGCTGCTCAAAACCCGCCATTTCTTTGTTTTCTCCGTCTGCGCGATGCTGATCTCCGTCCCGCTTGGCACCTATTACGCCTACACCGCCTCGTATCTGGCGGATGCCGGTATTGCCGACGTCAGCACCGCCATGTCCTTCGGGCAGATGTCTGAGATCGTCTTCATGCTGGTCATTCCTCTCCTGTTCCGTCGCCTGGGCGTGAAATATATGCTTCTGATCGGCATGCTGGCGTGGTTCGTGCGTTATGCCATGTTCGCGCTGGGCGTGAGCGAGGAAGGACGCATTCTGCTGTATCTCGGCATTCTGCTGCACGGCGTCTGCTACGATTTCTTCTTTGTTGTCGGCTTTATCTATACCGACCGCGTGGCGGGTGAAAAGGTGAAAGGCCAGGCGCAAAGCATGATCGTCATGTTCACCTACGGCATCGGCATGCTGCTGGGCTCTCAGATTTCCGGCGCGCTTTATAACCGTCTGGTGGCCGGGCAGACCGTGCCGCAGGCGTGGGTCACATTCTGGTGGATCCCGGCGGTGGCAGCCGCGGCGATCGCGCTGATTTTCCTTCTCACGTTTAAGTATGACGATGACAAGGCGTAACGTTCAGGAGGGGGTATGAGGACAATGAAAGGACCGGGCATTTTTCTGTCGCAGTTTATTGGCGGGGAAGCACCCTTCAACACGCTCGACGGGCTGGCAGGGTGGGCGGCGGGGAAGGGTTACAAAGCGGTGCAGATCCCCTGCAATCATCCGCACATTTTTGATGTCGAAAAAGCGGCAGAGAGCCAGGCCTACTGCGATGACATTACCGGCAAGCTGGGCGCGCACGGGCTGGTCATCAGCGAGCTGTCGACCCATCTGGAGGGGCAGCTTGTGGCGGTAAACCCTGTTTACAGCGAGGCGTTCGATCACTTCGCGCCCGCCGCCGTGCGCGGTAATGATACGGCTCGTCGGGCATGGGCAACGGAAAAGCTGAAGCAGGCGGCGGTCGCCTCCGCCAGATTGGGCCTGAAAGCGCACGCCACCTTCTCCGGCTCGCTGGCGTGGCCGTTTTTCTATCCATGGCCGCCGCATAACGAGCAGCGTTTTCAGGCGGCATTCGAGGAGCTGGCAAACCGCTGGCGACCGATTCTGGATACCTTCGACGAGCAAGGGGTGGACGTTTGCTTTGAGCTGCATCCGGGTGAAGATCTGCACGACGGCGTAACCTTCGAGCGTTTTCTGGCGCTGGTGAACTACCATCCGCGCTGCAACATTCTCTACGATCCGAGCCATATGCTGCTCCAGCAAATGGACTATCTGGCCTTTATCGATATCTACCATTCGCGCATTAAAGCGTTCCACGTGAAGGACGCGGAGCTCCGCCCCAGCGGGCGCAGCGGCGTCTACGGCGGCTACCAGCCATGGATCAACCGCGCCGGACGTTTTCGCTCGCTGGGCGACGGGCAGATCGACTTTAAAGGCATCTTCAGCAAGCTGACCCAGTACGACTACGACGGCTGGGCGGTGCTGGAGTGGGAGTGCTGCCTGAAGGATGGCGATACCGGCGCGAGTGAAGGCTGCGAATTTATCCGCCGCCACATTATTCCCGTTTCCGGACGGGCGTTTGATGATTTCGCCGCTGGGGGTAGCCATGATTAACGTCGGGATTATCGGCAGCGGGTTTATCGGCCCGGCGCATATCGAGGCGCTGCGGCGTCTCGGCTTTGTAAAGGTGGTTGCGCTCTGCGACGGCTCGCTTGTTAAGGCGCAGGAAAAGGCGCGCCAGCTAAACGTGCCGCACGCGTACGCCAGCGTGGAAGAACTGCTCGCGCACCCCGATCTGCACGTAGTGCACAACTGCACGCCGAATCATCTGCATGCCGAAATTAACCGCAAGATCCTGCGCGCGGGCAAGCACGTGTTTTCCGAAAAGCCGCTGTGCATGACGCCGGACGAGGCGCGCGAGCTGGTAGCGCTGGCGGAGCAGGCGGGCGTGGTGCATGGCGTGAGTTTTGTCTATCGCCAGTTTGCGATGGTGCGCCAGGCGGCGAGCATGATGCAGACGGGGACCCTCGGGCGGCTGTTTGCCTCGCACGGCAGCTATTTACAGGACTGGATGCTGCTGGAAACCGACTACAACTGGCGGGTGGATGCCGCGCTCGGCGGCGCGTCGCGGGCGGTGGCGGATATCGGCTCCCACTGGTGCGATACGGTACAGTATGTGACCGGCAGGCGCATTACCGAAGTGATGGCTGATTTATCCATCGTCTGGCCGACGCGCAAGGCCAGCGCGGGCGGTCATCAGACCTTCTCCCATGACGAGCAGGCGGAGTATGAAGACAAACCGGTCACTACCGAAGACTTTGGCTCGGTGCTGTTTCGTTTCGACGACGGCAGCAAGGGCAGCTTTAGCGTCTCGCAGGTGAGTGCGGGGCGAAAAAACCGCCTGATGTTTGAAATTAACGGCAGCGAGCAGTCGGTGGCGTGGGATCAGGAAATCCCCCAGCAGCTGTGGATCGGCCATTGCTCCCGGGCAAACCAGATGCTCAGCGACGATCCGGGCCTGATGAACCGTGATGTGGCCGACAGCGCCCACTTCCCCGGCGGGCACATTGAAGGCTGGCCGGATGCTTTTAAAAATATGATGGTGCAGTTTTACCGTGCCGTGCAGGCGGGCACGATGCCGGATCGCCCTGTGTTTGCGACCTTCCACGATGGTGCCAGCGTGATGTATATCATTGATGCAATTGTGAAAAGCCATCAGCAGCAGCGCTGGGTGCGCGTGGAACCCTGACGCATTGCCCGGTTCGCCGGGCAACCAATTTATGGTAGCCTGCACAAAACGCTAACCGCAGGATGTATCGTCGCTATGTCAATTCAGAAAATCGCTCAACTCGCCGGGGTATCCGTGGCAACGGTCTCCCGCGTGCTGAATAACAGCGATACCGTGAAGGCGAAAAACCGCGAGCGCGTTTTGCAGGCGATCCAGGAGAGTAACTACCAGCCCAATCTGCTGGCGCGTCAGCTGCGCACCGCCCGCAGCTATATGATCCTCGTGATGGTCTCGAACATCGCCAACCCGTTCTGTGCCGAAGTGGTGAAGGGCATCGAAGCCGAGGCGGAAAAGAACGGCTATCGCATTCTGCTGTGCAACTCCGGCTCGGACATCGAGCGCTCACGCTCGGGCTTAAGTCTGCTGTCCGGCAAAATCGTCGACGGCATTATCACCATGGATGCGTTCTCGAAACTGCCGGAGCTGGCCGCGCTAATTGGTAACGCGCCGTGGGTACAGTGCGCCGAATACGCGGATGCGGGTGCGGTGTCCTGCGTGGGGATTAATGACGTTGATGCCTCACAGCACGTTGTTAGCCAGCTTGCAGACGGGGGACGCAAACGCATCGCGCTGATTAACCACGACCTCAGCTACAAATATGCCCGTCTGCGCGAGCGGGGCTATAAGAGCGTCATACACCTGCGGGATCTGGACTATCAGGCGGTTGAGTACGCCAGTGAGCTTAGCTCCGGCGCGGGTATGGCGGCGATGCAAAACCTGTTAAAAGCAAACCCGCCGGACGCGGTGTTTGCCGTTTCCGATACGCTGGCGGCGGGGGCGTTGCGCGCCATTCAGCAGGCCGGGCTGCGGGTGCCAGAAGATATCGCGGTTGTTGGCTTTGACGGCACCGAGCTGGCGGAGATGATTTCACTCACCACCATTGAACAGCCGTCGCGGGATATCGGGCGCAAGGCGGTCGATCTGCTCTTGAATAAAATCGATAACCCGGATGCGCCCACGGAAAGGGTGATGATGGACTGGCGCTTTATTTCCCGCGCCAGCGCCTGATTATCTGGCGATAACGCCTGCCAGCGAGCGAATATCGTTTCCGGTTGGCGACTGGTGAATGCGCAGGCCAAATTCATCCACCACTGCGAAAATATGGTCGAATATATCGGCCTGAATATCTTCGTATTCCGCCCAGATCACCGTGTTGGTAAAGGCATATATTTCAATCGGCAACCCGTTGGCATCCGGCGCGAGCTGGCGCACCATTAGCGTCATATCTTTACGAATACGCGGGTGGTTACGCAGATATTCATTCAGGTAGGCGCGGAAGGTGCCAATATTGGTCATCTTGCGCAGGTTTAATACCGATTCCCCTTCGCCGTTCTGCTGATTCCACAGGTTAATTTCCTCATGACGCGCGGCCAGATACGGCTTAAGCAGCTTCGCCTGGATCAGCTTCTGCTGCTCCTGCTCGTCAAGAAAATGAATGCTGGTGGTGTCGATATTCAGGCTGCGCTTGATGCGGCGACCACCGGAGGCGGACATGCCGCTCCAGTTGATGAACGCATCGGACACCAGCGCCCACGTCGGAATCGTGGTGATGGTGTTATCGAAGTTGCGCACCTTAACGGTGGTCAGGCCGATATCCGTTACCGTCCCGTTGGCGCCGTATTTCGGCATCTCCAGCCAGTCGCCAAGCTTGAGCATGTCGTTGGCGGAGAGCTGAATACCGGCCACTAAGCCCAGTATCGGGTCTTTAAAGACCAGCATCAGAACGGCAGCCATCGCACCCAGGCCGCTTATCAGAATGGCGGGTGACTGGCCGATCAGCAGGGAGATAATTAATATTCCCACCAGAATCGCGCTCACCAGCTTGATGCCCTGGAATATCCCTTTCAGCGGCAGCTGTGAAGCGGTGGCCATTTTCTGCGACAGATTGAATATCACGTCCAGCAGCGAGAAGAAGGAGAGCAGGGCATAAACCATCACCCACAATTTCGCGCAGGTGGTGAGTAATTCCGCCGCTTCGCTGCCTTTTTGCAGCCACAGAACCGCCTGGACGTTAACGATTATCCCCTGAAGGGTAAACGCCAGACGGTGAAATAACTTGTTCTGCGTAATGATCTGCAACCATAAATGGCTGCTGGCCCGGGCGCGTTTCTCGAATGCGCGCAGCACCACTTTGTGCAGAATAAAATGAACGATGAGGGCCGTAAGAAAAATAATACCAAAGATAATCACTAAAGAGGTGGTGTGATTAATTTCAATCCCTAACTCTTCAACCTGAGCAATTAATTCCTGCATAACGTCTCCTGTATTGATGCAGCCCCATAATGGCGGCTGCGGATCTATTATGCAAACTGAGGCAGTTTTATTTTGTCGCCGGACAGGCCTTGACGACCGGTAAACACAGACGATGACGCATACGCAGCGTGGCCAGCGCCAGCACCCCCATCATGGCCGTTTCCACCATCAGGAAGACGTTGACCGCCTGGGGGTAATCACCGTGATGGTTTTGCAGCCCGTGCAGCAAAATCGCGCCGAAAATGGCCGGACCAAGCCCCAGCGCAGCCTGTTGCAGCGTGCTTAAAATCGCGCTCGCGGCCCCCGCGTCGTCAGGCTGAATATCGCGCATCCCGATACGGTAGAAGCTGTTTACAATCAGCGCCTGCCCGTAACCCACCAACCCGGTGGCCGGGGCCAGCGTCAGCGCGGTATTCTGCATTCCCCAGTGACGGAACGTGGCGATCAGCGCCACCAGCCCGACAAGCTGAATCGCAAGACCGGTCAGCAGGATGGCGCTGGTGCTATAGCGGGCAATCAGGCGTGGGGCGAACCAGGCAGAAATAAAATAGGTGACGCCGAGCGCGATAAAGCTGTTCCCGGACTGCCACGGCGCCATTCCCAGACCGCTTTGCATGGTCAGCGCCATACAGAACATGAACCCGGACCAGACGCTGAAAAAGAGTATTCCGATCAGCACGCCAAACCGGATGCTGCGCAGCTGCAACAGGCGCGGCGCGATAAGCGGATGGGCATTCTCACGCTCTTTTTTGCGCGCGTTCAGCACCATTACAAAGACCAGCGGCACAATCGCCAGCAGTGCAGCCTTCAGCGGCCACGACCAGTGCCACTGCGGGCCGAGCGCCATCGGGAACAGCAGGCAGCACAGTATCGCCGTCAGCAGGATCGTGCCGCTCCAGTCAATGCGCGACGGCGTATCGCGGCGGGTTTCCGGCACGTAGCGACGGCTCAGCGCCAGCACCACCAGACAAATCGGCACGTTAATAAAGAAGGCGTTGCGCCAGCCCAGCCCGGCGATGTCCGCCGACACCAGCCAGCCGCCGCCCATCTGGCCGACGATAAACGCAATTCCGCCGATCCCCCCGAACAGGCTGATCGCTCTGGCGTGTGCCGTTCCTTTTAACGTCACATGCAGCGTCGCGAGAATTTGCGGCATGATCAGCGCGGCGCCCGCGCCCTGAATAATGCGCGCGCCAAGCAGCTGTTCGATATTGCCCGCCATGCCGCACAGCAGCGAGGCCAGGCCAAAGATCGCCACGCCCCACATGAACAGGCGACGGCGGCCAAGGTTATCGCCCAGCTTGCTGCCGGGGGCCAGGCAGACGGCAAAGGCCACGCCGTAGAGGGCGACGATCAGCTCCAGCTCGGTGGCGGTGGCGTATAACGACTGGGTGATGGAATCCAGCGCCACGTTGGTGATTGAGGTATCAATCAGCGGCAGCATCTGGCCGGTTAACAGCACTATCAGGCCCGCTCGACCCGGTGAAACAACTGACGTATTCATGGTGACTCCATTGCGTCAAACAGCGTAGAGTCGTAGCATCAACCATCTGATAAACGGGTACCAGTTCCTGGTTATACTGGTACTGGCACTACCATGCAGGAGATGTTATGGCGCTGATGTCTGAACCTGTCACCTCTCTCCAGGATGACACCCGCAAGCAGCTGGGCGCGTTTTTGCGTGCCCGGCGCGAAAGCCTCGATCCGCAGCGGCTCGGCTTACCGCGCAGCGGCCGCCGCCGCACGCCGGGCCTGCGGCGAGAGGAGGTGGCGATGCTCGCGGACGTTGGCGTGACCTGGTACACCTGGCTGGAACAGGGGCGGGACGTCAATCCGTCCAGCGCGGTGATGGCCGCCATCGCAAAAGCGCTGCAATGCACCCCGACCGAAGCCCGGCATCTTTTTGTGCTCGCCGGTTTGCCGCCGGGCGAAGCCCCGCAGGCGGTGTGCTGCGAGGGGATCAGCGAAGGCACGCGTCGCCTGCTGGATACCCTGATGCCGAAACCTGCCAGTATTCAGAAACCGAATTTCGATATCGTGGCGTGGAACGACAGCTTCGGCCACCTGATGGGCGTCGATTTCAACGCCATCCCGCCGGAAGATCGCAACTGTATTTACCTGTTCCTCACCCATCCGGCGTGGCGCGCGCGGCTCGGCAAACGTGACGACGTGCTGCCGATTTTCGTCTCCTACTTCCGCGCGGCCATGGCTGAGCACCGGGGCGACCCGCTCTGGGAAGCGAAGCTGGCGCGTTTTTTTGCGGTGTCCGAAGAGTTCAAAACCCTGTGGCACCAGCGTAACGACGTGCGCGGCGTGGAGAACCAGCTCAAGCTGTTCACCCATCCCGAGCTGGGGGATTTTCATCTCCAGCAGATGTACTGGTACTCCGCGCCGCGAAACGGATCGCGGCTGCTGGTCTATTTACCCGTGGATGAGGCTGGGGAGAGGGCGATGGACTGGCTGGCGGAGCAGGGTAAATAAATTTTTTGCGAGGCGTTTTCAGGGAATAAGAGCTGGCTCTGCTAAGCGGATGAAACAGGTATAAGGTGGCGTTTAACGTAAACCAACCGACTGAATCGACATCATTTCGATGAGGGATTAAGTCGACTATACTCACGCCATGAGAAACAACTAATGTCGCCACTGATGATTGATTCCGCAGACTTCAGCCAAAAACTCGGCCTTATCTCCCGAAACGTCGAACACACCGAAGCGTTCCTGGCACGAGGCACGGTGGATTTTCATCTGCCGGGGTTTCTGCTACCTGTGGGATACCGGCTCCTGAAATCGCGTTATGGTGATGAATATCGTCTCGTGACCACCGATGACGGCAAACCTTATACGGCGTATGCCGTAAAGCTTACATTTCATAAAGAAATTACCTTTCCCCACGGTGCCGCCACGCAGGTGATGGTGTGGCGTACTCCACGTGCCGTTCATCAACGCGTGATAAGTGGGTTGCCACAACTCTTTTTTCAGTGGGTGCTAAGCGAATACGACATCGTTGTCTCTGACAGCGAACAAACGGGGGACGGGCAACGGTTCTGGCTGCGCATGATCGACTGGGCGTTTACCATGAACTATCGCATTAGCGTGGCGGACGGTACGGTGGGAGAAGAGTGGACGTTAACGCCCGTAAATTCTTACGCTGAGCTGGAAGAGCGCTGGATTGCTTTTGCCTGGGGAAACGATCGTGAGGTTCATCCGCATCGCAGGCTTGTCATCAGTAAAACGTAATGGGCCGCATGCAGCGGCCCATTTTTATCAGCACTCGGTCACAATCGTGCTCAGCGGCAGGCGAGATTTCGGCAGCGTGGCGTTGAAATCTTCAACGCTGTGATGCCCGACCGGGACCACCACCAGGCTGGTGAAGCCTTTCTCTTTCACGCCAAACTCTTCATCAAGAATAGCCGCGTCAAAGCCTTCAATCGGCACCGCGTCCAGGCCCATCGCGGCGACGCCCAGCAGGAAGTTGCCGACGTTCAGGTAAACCTGCTTCGCCATCCACTGGTCGTCATCTTTCAGATCCACGCGGTGCATGTCGGCAAAATAGCAGCGGCCTTTGTGGTTCGCGGCTTTTGCTTCTGGCGTGGCGAAACGGCCGTCAGCCTCTTCCTGATCGACGACGCGCTCAAGCCAGGCATCGTCCATCGCGGTTTTCGCGCAGAACACGACCACGTGAGAGGCATCCAGCATTTTACGTTCGTTAAACACATAGGTGCCCGCCGCGGATTTTGCCACGCGCGCTTTACCCTCTTCCGTGCTGGCAACAATAAAGTGCCACGGCTGGGAGTTAGTGCTGGACGGGCTGTATTGCAGCAGCGTTTTAATTTTTTCCGCTTCGTCTGCGGTCAGTTTTTTGGCTGGGTCGAACGCCTTGGTTGAGTGGCGTTTCAGGGCGACAGAAATAATATCCATAACAACTCCTGGTGATAAAATTCGCCCGTACGCGGGCGCGAAAGGAGAGCAGATTACCGCGCGAAGCGGCAAAAGATAAGTGCATTTCGAGCGCTTAATCTGTTCGTCTCAGACGAACAATCAGGCGGGGCGTATCCACTTCTGGTCTTTTTTCGGCAGTTTATCAACGACCAGATTCCACGAATCCGTAATCAGGTCGGTGACCAGTTCAGGCGTCACGTCGTCCGTGCCATAAAGAGAGATCCAGTGCTTTTTATTCAGATGGTAACCGGGCTCCACGCCCCGGTAGATCTGCTGATTTAACAACGACTTTTCCGGATCGGATTTCAGGCTAACGTGCGGCCTTCCGTGTGCGGTTGCCATCAGCATAAAAATTTTCCCGCCCACTTTGAAGACGTCGTACTCCGGGCCGAAAGGCCAACAATGTTCGGTAAAAGGCATCTCCAGCGCGACGCGCTTCGCGTGTTCCTGCAAGGATTTACTGTCCATCGCTCTCCTCCTGAGCCAGTCCGCGCCACATGACCTCAAAACCCAGGGCTTTAAAATCGACGGCGCGGGAGGGATCGCGGGTGGCAAACTCCATCGTGCTTTCGGCCAGCGATAAAAACAGCGCATCGCCAAACGTTTTGAATTCATCCGACATAAACACCGGGCGCACCGCACGACGGCACAGCTCATGGAGTTCCGGGAACATCTCTTTCACCGCCATTTCCGTTTCGGCGCTCAGCTTTTCACTGACCCCAATCTGGCGGATAGCCGCATGCGCAACGGGATTACGGATCCCCCAGTCCACGTAGCTGTTCCAGATATTACGGGTATGCTCTTTTGGCTCGGTGATGGTGCGATCGAGATTCGCCAGCATGGTCTGGCAGAGATCCTGCTTCAGATGCAGGTAGAGGGCATTCAGCAGATCGTCTTTGGTAGCAAAGTAGCGAAACAGGGTCCCTTCAGCGACGCCCGCATTACGGGCAATTAACGCCGTTGAGGCGGCAATACCTGACTGGGCAAACGCAGCCGTTGCTGCTTCCAGTAAGGCCTGTTTTTTATCTTCACTCTTCGGACGTGCCACTAAATTTTTCCTCCCGTCAATTGTAAAAGCCCTGATTGAAACACGTGCTTTGTTACGCTGCAACGCGGAATGTCAAAGATCGAAAACCTTCTTGACGGCGTAAGCATCCCATCTATAATGAGTGCCTACTCACTCATAATCAAGTGTCACCCGCGCAAACCATCGGAAGGGGCGCGTTGGCGGGTCAGGAAATGAAAAAGCCTCTATTCATCTGCGTGGTGTTAGTCATGATTATTGCTTCAGCTGCCAGTTTACCCTTTGTACTGAATGCCGGATTTGGCCAGCCGCCGCAGGGGGCGCAGCTCTCTGAAGTGGAAGCCTCCCCGCACTATCGCGACGGGCAATTCCACAACACGCTCCCTACGCCGGGCTTTACCGGGCAACAAAATATGCTGGTGGCGTGGTGGCAGTTCCTGACCCGTAAAACCGAAAACGCCCGTCCTGCGCGGCCGCTGCCGCTGGTGAAAACCGAGCTGGCGAGCCTGTCGCCTGAACAAGACACGTTGGTGTGGCTCGGCCACTCCTCCTGGTATATGCAGCTGGCGGGAAAACGTATTCTGATCGACCCGGTTCTGAGCAGCTACGCCGCGCCGTTCTCTTTCCTCAATAAAGCGTTTGCGGGGGAGTATCCATGGCGTGCGGAGAGCATGCCGGAGATCGACCTGCTGATTATCTCTCACGATCATTATGACCATCTGGATTATGCGACCATCAAGGCGCTGCTGCCGAAGGTTAAGCGCGTGGTCACCCCGCTTGGCGTAGGGTCGCATCTGCGCTACTGGGGGATGGATCCCGCGATCGTCACTGAGCGCGACTGGAATCAGTCGGTGCATATTAGCGATGCGCTGACGGTTCACGTGCTGCCGGCGCGCCACTTTTCCGGACGCGGCATTAAGCGCAACCAGACCCTGTGGGGCAGCTTTATGTTTGTCACCCCAGAGCAGAAGGTTTATTCCAGCGGAGATTCCGGTTACGGCCCGCACTTCAAAGCGATTGGTGAGCAGTTTGGCGGAGTGGACCTGGCCATTATGGAAAACGGGCAGTACGACCAGGACTGGAAGTACATCCATATGCACCCGGCGGAAACGGCACAGGCCTCGGCAGATCTCAGTGCCAAAGCGGTCGTGCCGGGCCATAACGGGCGTTTTGTGCTGGCGAAACATACCTGGAACGATCCGCTGATCCAGCTGGCGAAAGCCAGCAAGGATAAGCACTACCGGCTGCTGACGCCGGAGCTGGGCGAGCCCGTGCGGATAGGTGATTCCACGCAACAATTTCGCGCGTGGTGGGAATAATGTTTAAGCAAGAAGCAGAGGGGGAGAGCAGTATGACGATTTCCGCTCAGGTCATTGATACGATAGTCGAATGGATCGATGACAACCTGCACCAGCCGTTACGCATCGAAGAGATTGCCCGTCACGCGGGTTACTCAAAATGGCATTTACAGCGGCTGTTTATGCAGTACAAAGGTGAAAGTCTGGGGCGCTACATCCGCGAACGCAAGCTGCTGCTGGCGGCACGCGATCTGCGTGAATCAGACGAGCGCGTGTACGATATTTGCCTGCGCTACGGGTTTGATTCGCAGCAGACCTTTACCCGCATCTTCACCCGCACCTTCAACCAGCCGCCCGGGGCGTACCGCAAAGAGAATCATATCAGGGCGCACTGAAAAACATCCCCTCACCCTAACCCTCTCCCCAAAGGAGAGAGGGGACGATTACACCCTCGGGGAGAGGGCCAGGGTGAGGGGCCAGACCGCACCATGCTTACCAGCTGTAATTCACCGTCGCCGTCACCGTTCGGCCTATCCCGTAGAAACACGCCGTATCGCTTGCGCACCACGCCACATACTTCGTGTCTGCCACGTTATTGACGTTGAACTGCACGCTTGCCCCTTTCAGGCTGCGGTTCATCTCGCCCAGATCGTAGCGGAGCATCGCGTCATACAGATCCACCGATGGCACCTTGAAGGTGTTCTTCGCATCGCCGTAGCGGGTGCCGATGTAGCGCTGCTGCCGTGGCTACGGGGGAATTGCCTCTTCATGGGTGGCGTTGCGCTATCCGCGCCTGTTTGGCAACGTGCTGAGCCTCTTCGGTTCATCCTGGTGGGCGCCGGAAGGTAACGCCCCTGGCTCGCTGACGCGTCAGTACCAACAGTCTCCACCGTATCCGGTGCGCTTCTGGTTACAGGCCGGGAGGTTTGAAACCACGGGGCCGGGCGGCGGCATTTATCGCATCACGCAGGCATTAGAACAGGTGCTCAGGGAAAAAGGCTATCGTGCCAGTTTCCACCCATGGTCCAGCGGCCACGACTACGCGGCCTGATGTGAAGCGCTGATCCACGGGATGCGCGATCTCACTGGCTTACGACGCCAGTGAAAACCAGCGGCGCCAGACGAAACGCAGAATAAAGAATTCGATGGCGCCGAGCGCTAAAAACCACAGGCAGAACAGAATGGTATAAAGCTGATTCAGATCGACCATATGAAAGGTCTGAACCAGCTTCTGCGCCAGCACCAGACCCAGCGACGGCGCAGGTAACAGCAGGCAGGAAAGCAGGGCCATCAGCAAAATACCCCCTGCGGTGAGCAGCGATTCTAGCGGGTGTTTCATCGTAATGTTAATCGTCAGTTAAAAATGTCATTGTCCGGCATCCTGAAACGTAAAGCAATATATTCCCCGCAGGCAAAATAGCGTCGCAAGTCTTCTTTATTCCGCGAATTAATCACAGAAAACAGATAATATTCCCAGAGCGATTAAATTAATTTCGCGTTATGTAAATAAACGTCTTTCTCACGAAAATAATTTTACAAAGCTATAGGTGCTATATCCAATTAACGTCGCAATAACAATGGCTGCGACAATGTATAACGCCAGGCGCCGTCCGCGATAAATACCAAACATGCTTCCTCCTCGTTTAGTGTTGGTTTAGAAATATTTTGTAAGAATCAACGCATCGAAATAATTTTTAATCAGTTTTGAATAACCAGCCAGTCAATATATTGCGGTAGATCAATTTAACCCGCAAGATGTAAAAATGAATTATTTAAAGCCAGAAAGGAATTCCGGCTTCCGTCCACCGGATATTGAAGGAAAAATACCATGACCCAAAAAAAACTCTCGCAGAATGTGTCACCCGCAGGCGGGCAGGCGTACCAGCAGACCGTAGAGCAGGTGCTTGCTCAGACGCAGAGCCGGGCGAGTGGCCTGGACCGCACCGAGGCGCAGGCGCGTCTGCAAAAACATGGCCCGAATGCGTTACCGGAGAAAAAAGGCAAGCCGGGCTGGCTGCGTTTTCTCGCGCATTTTAACGATGTCCTGATTTACGTCCTGCTGGCGGCAGCCGTATTAACGGCGGTAATGGGGCATTGGGTTGATACGCTGGTTATTTTAGGCGTGGCGGTTATCAATGCCTTAATTGGGCATATTCAGGAAAGCAATGCGGAAAAATCCCTGAAGAGTATTCGCAATATGCTCTCCAGCGAAGCGCGCGTTATTCGTAACGGCATCCATGAAACGCTACCCACAACTGAAATAGTCCCGGGCGATATTATTGTATTACGCGCCGGGGATCGTATTCCGGCGGATATGCGTTTAATTGAGGCGCATAACTTACGCGTGGAAGAGGCGATTCTGACCGGTGAATCCACCGTGGTGGATAAACACACGAATCCATTGAACGGTGAGCTGCCGCTGGGCGATCGCACCAACCTGGTCTTTTCCGGTACGACGATAAGTGCGGGTGGCGGCGTGGGCGTGGTCATTGCCACGGGGCAGGAGACCGAACTCGGCCACATCAACCAGATGATGGCAGGTATTGAAAAGCACCGCACGCCGCTGCTGGTGCAGATGGACAAGCTGGGTAAAGCGATCTTCGCCATCATTCTGGCGATGATGGCCGCGCTGTTTGTCTTCAGCCTGGTATTCCGCGAGATCCCGATGGGTGAGCTGCTGCTCTCCCTTATTAGCCTGGCGGTAGCTTCCGTACCGGAAGGTCTGCCGGCGATTATCTCCATCATCCTCTCTCTGGGCGTACAGGCGATGGCGCGCAAGCGGGCGATTATCCGCAAGCTGCCGACGGTTGAAACCCTGGGCGCGATGACCGTGGTCTGCTCGGATAAAACCGGCACCTTGACCATGAACGAGATGACGGTGAAAGCCATCATCACCGCGGACGCCTGCTACCGCGTGGACGGTAACAGCTACGAACCGGTGGGGAACATCTATCTCGAAGGCAGCGACGAGCCGGTGCAGATCCAGCCGGGCACCGTGCTGGAGCAGTACCTGCGCACCATCGACCTGTGCAACGACAGCCAGCTGATTCAGGACGAGCGCGGCCTGTGGGGCATCACCGGCGGGCCGACCGAGGGCGCGCTGAAGGTGCTGGCGGCGAAAGCCCACCTCGCGCCTGTCATGACCACGCTGATTAACAAGATCCCGTTCGACTCGCAGTACAAGTACATGAGCACCCACTACCAGATTGGTAGCGAGGAGCAGATCCTGATCACCGGTGCGCCGGACGTCATTTTCGCCCTGTGTGAGCAGCAGCAGACCCGCAACGGTGCGGAAACCTTTGAGCGCGCGTACTGGGAAACGGAGATGGAACGCTATGCGCGTCAGGGGCTGCGCATGGTTGCCGCGGCGTTCAAGCCAGCGAACGGTGAGCAGGCATTAACTCACGATGACCTGAGTCACGGTCTGATCTTCCTCGGCATCGCCGGGATGATGGATCCGCCGCGTCCGGAAGCGATTGAGGCGATTAACGCCTGCCAGCAGGCAGGGATCCGCGTGAAGATGATCACCGGGGATCACCCGCAGACGGCGATGAGCATTGGCCAGATGCTGGGGATCGCCAACAGCGAGCAGGCGGTGACCGGCTACCAGCTCGAGAAAATGAACGACGCGGAGCTGGCGGACGCGGCGGTGAAGTATGACATTTTTGCCCGTACCAGCCCGGAGCATAAGCTGCGCCTGGTGAAAGCGTTGCAGGACAAAGGTGAAATCGTCGGCATGACCGGTGACGGGGTGAACGATGCCCCGGCGCTGCGCCAGGCGGACGTCGGCATCGCGATGGGCATTAAAGGCACGGAAGTGACCAAAGAAGCGGCGGACATGGTCCTGACGGACGATAACTTCGCTACCATCGCCAGCGCGGTGAAAGAGGGACGTCGCGTTTACGACAATCTGAAGAAGACCATCCTGTTCATCATGCCGACCAACCTGGCGCAGGGGCTCTTGATTGTGATTGCGCTGCTTGCGGGAAATATCATTCCGCTGACGCCGGTACTTATCTTGTGGATGAACATGGCGACCTCCGCCACGCTCTCCTTCGGCCTGGCCTTTGAAGCCGCCGAGCGCAACATTATGCGCCGTCCGCCGCGTCAGACCGGGCAGCACGTGATGGACGCCTACGCCGTCTGGCGCGTGGCGTTCGTCGGCACCATGATTGCCATCGCCGCCTTTGCGCTGGAAGCGTGGCTGGCCCCGCGCGGCCACAGCGCGGAGTTCATCCGCACCGTGCTGTTGCAGATGCTGGTCTGCGCCCAGTGGGTATACATGATTAACTGCCGCAACACCGACGGGTTCTCCCTGAACCGCGGCCTGCTGGCGAACAAAGGGATCTGGCTGGTCACGGGCGTACTGTTCCTGCTCCAGGCGGCGATTATCTACCTGCCGTTTATGCAGATGCTGTTCGGCACTGAAGCGCTGCCGCTGCGCTACTGGTTCGTGACGCTGGCGGTGGCGGGGGTGATGTTCTTCGTCGTCGAAATCGAGAAGCGACTGACCCGCAGGTTCCGTAAGGCTGCATAACCTTTTGCCCTCACCCTAACCCTCTCCCACGGGGAGAGGGGACTCTGACCGCCCTCTCCCTGTGGGAGAGGGCCGGGGTGAGGGAAAACAACGCCGAGGTATTCCCATGAAATTCCCACTTCTGTTCGCGCTCCTCGCCGCTACCCTGCCGCCCGCATTCGCCGCGGCCATTCCCGTTCGCGTTGCCGCCGTGGAGCAGACCGCCCACGCTGCCGAGCGCCAGATCCCGGGTCGCATCGAGGCTATCCATACCGTGGAACTGCGCGCGCGTACGGAGGGCGTCATCACCAAAATCCACTTCCGCGACGGCCAGTATGTGAAAAAAGGCGACGTGCTGTTCGAACTGGACGACGCCGAGCCGCGTACCGCCGTACGTCTGGCGCAGGCCGAAGTAAAAAGTGCTGAAGCCACGCTGCGCCAGGCGCAGCAGCAGCTTTCCCGCTTTGAAAGCCTGGGCAGCAGCAAGGCCATCAGTCGGCATGACGTGGATAACGCGCGCATGCAGCGCGATGTCGCCAGCGCCGTGCTGGAGCAGGCGAAAGCCCGGCTCGAAACGCGTAACGTCACCCTCAATTATACCCGTATCGCCTCCCCGATTGACGGGCGCGTGGGGCACAGCAACTTTCACGTCGGTAGCCTGGTGAATCCTGCCAGCGGCGTGCTGGTGGAGGTGGTGCAGCTTGATCCGATCCGTATCGCCTTTGCGCTGGAAGAGGGCGCGTTTGCCACTAAAGCCGGAGAGCATGCGGATATCAGCGCGATGAAGCAGGCCTGGCAGGCGCTGATCGACAGCAACGGTCAGCGCGTCAGCGGCGAGCTGACGTCGGTGGATAACCGTATTGATCCGCGCACCGCCAGCGTGATGCTGCGCGCCGAGTTTGCCAATCCGCGCCATCAGCTACTGCCCGGCGGCAATGTGAACGTGTTTTTGCGCCCGGCAAGCGAGCAGCCGGTGTTGACGCTGCCCGCAGCCGCCGTACAGCAGAACGGCGACGGCTACTTTGCCTGGGTGGTTAACGCTGACGGCAAAGTCGAAATGCGCTCGCTGAAGGTTGCCGGGCAGATCGGCCAGCAGTTCCGGGTTGCCTCTGGCGTAAAGCCCGGTGAGCGCGCGATTACTGACGGTGCGCAGCGCGTACAGCCAGGCGTTGCCGTGCAGATACTGAATTAAGGAGCCATCATGCTGACGTTTTTCATCAAACGCCCGCGCTTTGCGATGGTGATTGCGCTGGTCATCACCCTGCTGGGGGCCATCGCGCTGAGGATTATTCCGGTGGAGCAGTACCCGCAGATCACTCCGCCGGTCGTGAATGTGTCAGCGTCATGGCCGGGCGCCAGTTCGGCAGACGTGGCGGAGGCCATCGCTACGCCGCTTGAAACGCAGCTGAACGGCGTGGATCACATGCTCTATATGGAATCCACGAGTTCGGACGAAGGCACCTACAGCCTGAACATCACCTTTGCGGCGGGCACCGATCCGGATCTCGCCGCCATCGACGTGCAAAACCGCGTGGCGCAGGCCGTGGCCCAGCTGCCCACGGAGGCGCAGCAAAACGGCGTGCAGGTGCGCAAACGTGCCACCAATCTGATGATGGGGGTAAGTCTTCACTCACCGAACAATACCCACACGCCGCTGTTCGTCAGTAACTACGCCAGCACCCAGGTGCGCGAGGCGCTGTCGCGTCTGCCGGGCGTTGGTCAGGTGCAGATGTTTGGTGCGCGCGACTACAGCATGCGCATCTGGCTGCGTCCGGACCGGATGAACGCCCTGAACGTCACCACGGACGACGTGGCGCAGGCGCTGCGCGAGCAGAACGTGCAGGGGGCGGCAGGCCAGGTCGGCACGCCGCCGGTGTTTAACGGCCAGCAGCAGACGCTGACCATCAACGGTCTCGGCCGCCTTAATCAGGCGGAAGACTTCGCCGACATCATTATCCGCGCGGGCGAAATGGGCCAGCTGGTGCGTCTGAAGGACGTCGCCACGATTGAACTCGGCTCGCGCAGCTACAGCTCCGGCGCGCAGCTGAACGGACACGACTCCGCCTACCTCGGTATTTATCCGACGCCATCCGCCAACGCCCTGCGCGTGGCCGACGCGGTGCGCGCCGAGCTGGAGCGCCTCGCGTCGCGCTTCCCGGACGACCTGGTCTACGAGGTGAAATTCGATACCACCACCTTCGTGGCGGCCACCATCAAGGAGATCGGTGTCTCGCTGGCGCTGACGATGCTGGCGGTAGTGGCTGTGGTATCCCTGTTCCTGCAAAGCTGGCGTGCGACGCTGATTGTTGCGCTCGCCATTCCGGTGTCGCTGGTAGGCACTTTTGCGGTGCTCTACACGCTGGGCTACTCCGCCAACACGCTGAGCCTGTTCGCCATCATTCTGGCGCTGACGATGGTGGTGGATGATGCCATCGTGGTGGTGGAGAGCGTCGAAACGCTGATTGCGGAAGGGCAGAGCCGCACGGCGGCGACCGCGCTGGCGCTGCGCCAGATTGCCGGGCCGGTGATAGCCACGACGCTGGTGCTGCTGGCGGTATTTGTGCCGGTGGCGCTGCTGCCGGGGATTGTCGGTGAGCTGTACCGCCAGTTCGCGGTCACGCTTTCCACGGCGGTCACGCTCTCAAGCCTGGTGGCGCTGACCCTGACGCCCGCGCTGTGCGCGATGCTGCTGCGTCCGCGTCCCGAGAAACCTGCGGCAGTTTATCGAGCCTTTAACCGTGGGCTGGATGCCACGCGCAATCTCTATACCCGGATCGTGAGCGTGTTCACCCTGCGCCCGTGGCTGGCGTTGCTGGCTACCGCGGGCGCGGCGGTCGTGGTGACGTTCAGCTTTACGTCGATGCCAAAAGGCTTCCTGCCGCAGGAAGACCAGGGCTACTTCTTCGCCAGCGTCCAGCTGCCGGAGGCAGCCTCGCTGGAGCGCACCGAAGCGGTAATGACCACCGCGCGCGAGCTGATCGCTAAAAACCCGGCGGTAGAAGACGTGATTCAGGTCTCCGGGTTTAACATCCTCAACGGCACCAGCGCCTCCAACGGCGGGTTTATCTTCATCATGCTTAAAGACTGGAGCGAGCGTCCGCCGCTGGATGAGGTGATGGGCACCCTTCAGCGCCAGCTGCTGGCCCTGCCGGAAGCCACCATCATGACCTTCGCGCCGCCGACGCTGCCGGGGCTGGGCAACGCCTCCGGCTTCGACCTGCGCATTCAGGCGCAGGCGGGGCAAAGCCCGGCGGAGCTGGAGCGCGTGACGCGTGAGGTGCTGGCGAAAGCCAACCGGCACCCGCAGCTGAGCCGCGTGTTCACCACCTGGAGCAGCAACGTGCCGCAGATGACGCTCACCGTTGACCGCGAGCGCGCGGCCCGCCTCGACGTACCGGTGTCGCGCATCTTCAGCAGCCTGCAAACCGCCTTTGGCGGCACGCGCGCCGGGGATTTCAGCGTCAACAACCGCGTTTACCACGTGGTGATGCAGAACGAGATGCAGTGGCGCGAGCGCGCGGAGCAAATCAGCGAGCTGTTCGTGCGCAGCAACAGCGGCGAGCGGGTGCGTCTGAGCAACCTCGTCACCATCACGCCGACCGTCGGCGCGCCATTTATTCAGCAGTACAACCAGTTCCCGTCGGTATCGGTGAGCGGCTCGGCCGCGGAAGGGGTGAGCAGCAGCACCGCAATGGTGGCGATGGGCGAGATTCTGGCCGAAAACCTGCCAGCCGGGTACGATTACGCCTGGAGCGGCATGTCGTATCAGGAGCAGCAGACCGGCAATCAGGCGATATGGATTGTGCTGGCGGCGGTGGTGATGGCGTGGCTGTTTCTCGTCGCCCAGTACGAGAGCTGGACGCTCCCGGCGAGCGTGATGCTCTCGGTGCTGTTCGCCCTCGGCGGGGCGCTGGTCTGGCTGTGGCTGGCGGGCTATGCCAACGACGTGTACGTGCAGATAGGTCTGGTGCTACTGATAGCCCTTGCCGCCAAGAATGCGATTCTTATCGTGGAGTTCGCCCGCGCGCGGCGGATGGACGGGATAGCGATTGTCGATGCCGCGCGGGAGGGGGCATCGCGCCGCTTCCGTGCGGTGATGATGACCGCCGTGTCGTTCATCATCGGCGTCCTGCCGATGATGCTGGCGACCGGGGCGGGTGCCCAGAGCCGTCGCATCATCGGCACCACGGTGTTCAGCGGCATGCTGGTGGCGACCGTGGTGGGGATAGTGTTCATCCCTGCGCTGTTCGTGCTGTTCCAGCGCCTGCGTGAGTGGGGCCACGGTCTTACGGACTCGTCGCCCACAGCTCGCAGTGCTTCTGAACCAGAGAGATAAGCGAGCCGCCGTCGGCGATAAAGTCCCGCATCCGCTGCGCCTCGCTCTTGCCCTGCTTTAACAGCAGGGCAATTTCCTTGATTGCGCTCGTTGCGCCGAGCTTCTCGGCGGACGGCGCAACCTGCTCGAGCAGCCAGGCGATATCTTCCGCCACGGTTTTGTGCTCGCCGGTATGCACGTCCGTCAGAATGCCCTCCAGCCCGTAGCGACAGGCCTGAAAACGGTTAAAGCGGTACAGCAAGAAATCCTTCTCCTGATGCTTATAGGGCCGCGCGGTCAGCAGCCAGTGTGACGTCGCCTGAATCAGCCCGGCGATATTAATGGCGTGGCCGAGCGTCAGCGGCGTATCCATCACCCGCACCTCCACGGTGCCGAAGTGCGGGCTGGGGCGGATGTCCCAGTGGAGATCTTTAATGCTGTCGATCATGCTGGTGGAGCTCAGGCGGCGGAACAGCCCCTCGAACTCCTGCCAGCTGTTGACCCACGGCATCTGGCCGTTATCCGGGAAGCCCGAGAAGATGTTGAGACGCGATGAGGCGAACTTGGTGTCCGTGCCCTGCATGTAGGGCGACGCGGCGGCGAGGGCGATAAAGTGCGGCACAAAGCGCGACAGGCCGTGCAGCAGGTAAATCGCATCGTCCCCGGTCCGGCAGCCGACGTGTACGTGCTGGCCGAACACAGTCGCCTGCAAAATCAGATAGCCAAAGCGCTCCAGCGTGACGTTATAGCGCTCGTCGTCGCACACCTCCTGGCGCTGCCATTTCTGGAACGGATGCGTCCCACCGCCGCAGATCTGGATATGCTGCTCCGCCGCCGCGCGCAGGATGCTCTGCTGCATCACCGAGAACTGCGCCGCCGCCTGGTCGATGGTCTGGCACACGCCGGTGGCGATTTCGAGCATGCTTTCGGTGATGTCGTGTTTGACTTCGCCCCCTTTGATGTCGTCTTTGACGGCGGCGATGAGGGCAGAGGAGTCCTGGCTCAGATCGTAACCCGGCGGGTTAACCACCTGGAGTTCGAGCTCAATGCCGAGGGTATAAGGTTCAGAGGACTTGAAATCGGGTAAGGGCATGGCGCACTCCGTTGTCTGTTATGTGTTGAGTATAGACAATGGGCGTGGCGCGCTCTTTTCAGGGTGGTATAACGGATAACAGGCTTAGCAAAAGGGGAGTGACCCATGTCTGACTATCCAACCATTGCGCTGACAGGACCGGGTGCGATTGGGACCACCATCGCCGCGGTGCTGCATGAAGCGGGCCGCACGCCGCTGCTGTGTGGTCGTACCGCGCATCCGGAACTGCGCCTGCGTCACGATGAGGGTGAAATTGTGGTGCCCGGTCCGGTACTCACCGATCCCAGCGTCATTACGCGCCCCGTTGACCTCGTTTTTTTGGCGGTCAAAACGACGCAAAATGCCGACAGCGCCGGGTGGCTGCGGGCTCTGTGCGATGAGAACACCGTGGTGTGCGCCCTGCAAAACGGCGTGGAGCAGAAAGCCCAGCTTGCGTCTTTGGTCAATGGTGCAGCGGTGCTGCCGTCGGTGGTCTGGTTCCCGGCCCAGCGCGAGCCGGACGCCTCCGTCTGGCTGCGGGCAAAACCGCGTCTGACGCTGCCGGACGTGCCGCAGGCGCAGCGGGTGGTGGAGGCGCTTCGCGGGACGCGCTGTGACGTTGAGCTCTCGGCAGATTTCGCCACCGTCGCCTGGCGCAAGCTGCTGCAAAACGCGGTCGCCGGGCTAATGGTGCTGGCCAATCGCCGCGCCGGGATGTTCAGGCGCGAGGATATCAGCGAGCTGGCGCTGGCCTACCTGCGTGAGGGGCTTACCGTCGCCCGCGCCGAGGGGGCGAAGCTTGACGATGCGGTGGCTGAGGAGGTTCTGGCGAACTTTCAGCGTGCGCCAGTGGATTTGGGCACGTCGATACTCGCCGACCGTCAGGCGGATCGCCCGATGGAATGGGACATCCGCAACGGCGTGATCCAGCGCTATGGCCGCAGGCACGGTATTGCGGTGCCCATCAGCGACGTGGTGGTGCCGCTGCTGGCGGCGGGGAGTGAGGGGCCGGGTTAACGGCCGCTGTTTTTCCGTTCGGCAAAGTAATGGGCGGCCGTGCTGCCCATCGCTTTTCTGAACAAGGTGATAAACGCATTCATACCTGAGAGTAGCGGCGGGCCGATAGAGAGGAAGGGAGATGAATATGAATATGAATGTCCGCTCTGTGCCAGGAGCGGACGTTGCATAAAATCCTGCCCTGAAAAAGGCCGTAACAGCCCGGCCACCGCTCTCTGCAAATCAGGGCGACACTGGCCTGTTATGGACGACGGTTTTCATCACCAGAGTTGAAGTAAGACGCTGAACGCCGGGCAGTGCGGAAAGGTTAAGATCATAAAGACGCTGAAAGCTTTCCATGTCCCGTGTCAGAACGTGCAACATATAATCCGGGTTACCAAACAGCCGCTGCGCAGTTATTACTTCCGGGACTTCAACCACCGCCTCCTCAAAGCTGCTCACCGCCTTACGATCTGCCTTTTCAAGCGACACAAAAACGATCACTGAAAAGCTCAGTCCGAGTTTCCCGGTATCCACCTGAGCACGGTATCCACTGATGATGCCCGACTCTTCCAGGCTTTTTACGCGCCGGTGGCAGGGCGAAAGGCTGAGTCCTACCTTCTCGGCCAGCTCAGTCAGGGACAGCCGCCCGTCTGCCTGGAGTTCAGCAATGATTTTTTTATCTGTCCTGTCCACTCTCTTCCGCCTTTTTCGTCAATCACCAGAGCCGTTATCCCTTTTAAATGTATCAGAGGGAATTATTTCCAGTAAACCCACAACATAAGCAAACATCTTCCAATATATAAGCCATTACCGGCTAATCAGGAAAGTTTTGCCCCTGCGCAGTTGATAAAATCGTAGGCGGTTTTAACTGATTAAAAAGGTGATGAAGTGGATTACAGTTTGCTCGCAGCGTTCTGGATTGTGTCATTTTCCCTGGTCATGACACCCGGGGCGGACTGGGCCTATGCTATCTCCTCGGGCATGCGCAACAGAATGTTGTTTCCTGCCGTCTCCGGCATGCTGCTCGGGTATGTCGTCATAACGGTTATCGTCGCGGCCGGCGTCGGTGCGCTGGTCGCCAGCGTGCCGGTAATACTGACGGTGCTTACCTACGCCGGGGCAGCCTATCTGCTGTGGCTGGGAGTGGGCGTCCTGCGCAATCCCCCGGTTCCCTCTGTCGGAAATTTTAATGAAACGGTAAACGGGTTCCGTACGCTGATGAAAGGGTTTGGCATCAGCGGGATGAACCCGAAAGCACTGCTGCTTTTCCTGGCACTTCTGCCGCAGTTCACCAGTCGGGACGCGGGCTGGTCTGTTGGTGTGCAAATTTTCTGTATGGGGCTGGTACAGATCATCAACTGCGCGATTGTCTACAGTGCGGTCGGGCTGGGTTCGAAAGCGATTCTGCGCACGCGTCCGGCGGCGGCGCGGCGGGTCAGCCAGTTCTCGGGCGTAGCCATGATGGCCATCGCCTTCCTGCTCATCGGTGAGCAGCTCTACACATCCTTCAGGTAACGACATCAGGCCATGCCGCGCCCGGCTTCTGCCCCTTTAAGCCCCGGCATCGGTAACAGTAAAAAATCGGGCTGACCGCGATGCGGAACCGGCACCCTTAAACACATCATCGGCATATAAATGAATACATTTCGTATCAGAGACATTGTTATCCTGGGTTTCATGAATTTTGCCCTGTTCGTCGGCGCCGGCAATATCATTTTCCCGCCATTCATCGGTCTGCAGGCGGGCACGGCGGTCTGGACGGCAGCCGCCGGATTCCTGCTGACGGGCGTCGGCCTTCCGGTTTTGACAGCCATAGCGATGGCAAAGGCAGGCGGTGCCTTATCAGCCGTTACCCGGCCGGTGGGCAGGGTATGTGGTTTAATGCTGGCCGTAATCTGTTACCTGTGTATCGGGCCGTTCTTTGCCACGCCCCGCACCGCTACGGTTTCCTATGAAATCGCCATTCAGTCTTTTACCGGTAGCGCGCGCTGGTTACCGGTCTGGAGCGTGGTTTATTTCGGTATTGTTATCCTGGTTTCACTGCACCCTGGCAGGCTACTGGATACGGTTGGCCGGTTTCTCTCCCCGGTTAAAATCCTGGCTCTGATTGTCCTTGCCGCAGCGGCACTGGCATATCCTGCAGGCCAGCCCCGTGCCCCTGAAGGGGCTTACGCGACCGCCGCATTTTCACAGGGACTGACCAGCGGCTATCTGACCATGGATACGATGGCATCCCTGGCTTTCGGCCTCGTTATCGTTAACGCAATTCGCTCCCGGGGCGTGACGTCAGCACGCCTCATTACGCGCTACGCCGTCCTGTCTGGCCTGATTGCGGGCGTCGGCCTGGCGCTGGTTTACCTGAGTCTTTTCCGGCTTGGCACTGGCAGCACGGGGCTGATCGTAAATGCGACAAACGGGGCGCAGGTGCTCAGCGCCTACGTACACCATGTCTTTGGCGCAGGCGGAGATGTGTTCCTGGGCGCGCTCATTACGCTGGCCTGCCTGGTCACCGCCATTGGCCTGACCTGCGCCTGCGCCGCCTGGTTCAGTTCCGTGACCCGTATCAGCTATCGTGCCTATGCCTGGTTCTTCGCTGTGTTCTCCATGCTGGTATCCAATATGGGCCTGACGCAGCTTATCGCCGTATCGGTACCGGCGCTGACGGCGGTGTATCCGGTCTTTATCGTGCTCGTCCTGACTTATTTTATCCGGGCGCGTTTTCACTCACCCGCACATGTTATCGCGCCCGCTGCTGTGGTTTCATTTTTATTCGGCATCGCTGACGCGCTTTCCACTGCCGGCATCAGCGCGTGGCCCTTTGTTATGGTGCGATACCTTCCCCTTCATAACCAGGGGCTCGCCTGGGTGCTGCCTTCTCTTGTGGTTTTGATCGCGGCGGCAGCCGCCGAGCGCTGGCGTTCAGCTTCATCCGTGACTGAAAAGGGATAGCGGCAATGACAGAGCTTAATGTCGCGCGGCAGAAGGTAACGGGCGCAGTGCTTTTGCCCTGTCTGATGGCGGTGTTCTTTATCGTCTTTAGCGGGCTGGAAAATGTCCTCTGGCGCACCGGAAAAAGCTATCCGGCTGCGCTGGCCCAGACGAGATACGTTGATGACATTCGTCTGCTGACACCGCAGGCTGCGCGGGAAATATGCCGTCTGCCATTGACGCAGCCTGAGTTAGTTAAAAAACACAACGGCACCTATCTGCGATGCGGCACACCCTGGTTTGAGGGTGTATACCGGATAACTTACTGACATTGCCAATCCGGGCGGGCATGTCCGGTGGGGAAAGGAACAGTATGAAACAGGCCATTTCGCCTGTCTGGAACATGAGGAGCGGCAAATGAAAACAGGTATTCTTGGCGTGGGCGAGCTGACGGAGAAGGTTGTGGCGGGTCTCTACCGAAAAGGCGCTAAAGCTGAAATTGTACTGTCACCCAGGAATGCAGGGCGCGCCGGCAGGCTACGGGAAACCTTCGGTTGTCGCGTGGCGGTAAGCAATCAGTCAGTTGCTGACGAAGTTGACATACTGATTGTGGGCGTCCGGCCCGATGCGCTGAAAAACCTGGCGTCAGAAATAAGGCTGCGTCCTCATCAGTTGCTGGTTTCGCTTGTAGCCGGTGTCAGCTCGGCACAACTGCAGACGCTGTTCAGCCATCAACGTGTGGTGAGAATGATGCTAACTTATGCTGCCGAAATTAACCGGACCACGGTTGTGCTGACAGCCTGTGAAGACAACATCCGGACGTATTTTTCTGCTCTCGGTAACGTAACCGTTCTGGAAAACGAAGACTGGTTTGAGCTGGCGACGGTCAGCATGTGCATGAACGGCTGGCTTTACGGCCTCGCTGACGGCCTGCAGGGCTGGTTGGTGGAAAAAGGCATGCCTCAGCATCATGCGCGCGCCCTTGTACTCGGTGCTATGCGCGATTGTGCCGATTATGGAGTACACAACGCCAGCGTGCCCCTTGAGGCTATGCTTCAGGCGATCGCCACCGAAGGAACATTTACCGCGCAGGGACTCGATATCCTGCATGAGCAGCATAGTCTGCAGCCATGGGTAACGGCGGCCGATGCGGTCGTTCAATCTTTACGTGCCGAAAAGCAGGCATGCAAGAAGTAACCCCTCCCGGAGGTGATGAAACTGATATGTGGAGGTGCGAAATGCTGAGCGTCCGCTCCTCGCTCTTAACGGACACTCAACAAACAACGCTATTTTTTTAGTAAGGCCAAAGTCCTGCATTTTACCCAGCAGAACCCCGGCCTCCCTTCACCCGCCTCAGTGCGTCGCTATATAAGGCTCCTTCACAAACTCCGCCAGCAGCCAGACCATATCATGCAGTAGCCCGGTGAGTTCTTTCGCCACGTTCGCAGGCAACGTCCCGCCCATCACCGCCAGCGTTAACGCCACGGCATAGTCCACCTGCAACACCGTATCCTGCCAGCAGTCCGGCATACAGGAGGCGATCTTTTCCCCTGCGATCAGCTGTTCAACCAGATACGAAGGCAGTTCGGCATCGCAGCATTCCCGCAGCCGTTTTAGCGCTGCCAGCAGTTGCTTACAGAGCGTGGCAAGCGTCATCGCATCGTCCGTTTCCACCAGTACGCTCACGTACGCCGCACAGGTGTCAGCCAGTTCAAAGAGATCCGCAGAATCGGGAAGTTGCAGGTGAAGAAGATGTTGAGCAGCGCTTTCTTCAGCGCGTACGTATGATAATCCAGGGGTAGTCGCCATTTAGCATCCTCGTTGTCTAAAAAATGTCATGTTATGCTAACGGGTTCCTACGCCCGGTTACGGATGTGCCGCAACGCAGGCACTTTACGACCGCGGAGAAGGGATGAAAAGGGATAACCCTGAATTACATAAGGTTGCTTAAAAGTTTGCGAGGCGGCTTCCAGAAGGGAATTGCCGGGTGGCGGCTGCGCCTTACCCGGCCTACAAAACCGCCAACAAGCCGGCCAACCAACCCGCGACATGAACCGTAGGCCCGCGCAAGCGCAGCGCACCGTAGCTACCCCTCGCTCATCATCGCCAGAAACCGCTTTACCGTCCGCGAACGCTCAAAGCGCCGCCAGCAGAGCGCGATATCGGTATAAATCTCCGGTGAGCGCAGCGCATGGTAGGTGACATTCGGCGGAGAAATAGCGGCCATCGATTTCGGCACCAGCGCGAACCCGCCGCCAGCGGAGACCATGCTCAGAGAAGAGGAAAGCTGTGAAGATTGCAGCGTATGTTGCATATCGATTCCGGCCCGCTCGCAGCTGCCGTAAACGCGGTCATACAGCCCCGGCGCGACCTCCTGGGGGAAAAGCACCACCGGCGTATCCCGAAGCTGCTCTAGCGCCAGCGAACCGCAAGCAGCCAGCGGATGATCGCGATGCAGCGCCACTACCATCGGCTCGCGGTCAAGGATTTTGATTTCAAACACCTTGCTGCTCTCGCACGGCAGGCGCACAAAGGCGATATCCAGCTCACCTTCTGCCAGCATCGTCGTCAGCGACGACATATTGGCTTCCACCTGGTGAACCTGCACCGCCATGTTCTGCACCTGAAACTGGCGAATCAGCGCAAAAATTTGGGGATGAAAGGCATCGGAGCTGGTGATCCCAATCGACAGGCTGCCGTTCAGCCCGCGCGCGATGCCCCGGGCTTTCTCCAGCGCGGCGTCGCTCAGCGCCAGAATTTTACAGGCGTCCTCATAGAAGGCTTCTCCCGCCTCGGTCAGCTCTACGCTCCGCGTCAGACGCCTGAACAGCGGGGTGCCCACTTCCTCTTCGAGCCGTTTAATCTGCTGACTCAGAGGTGGCTGTGAAATGCCCAGCGCTTTGGCTGCTTTGGTGAAGTGTCGCTCGCGTGCAACCGCGACAAAATACCGCAGATAACGAAGTTCCATATCTAAAACGTCTCAAACCAGCATGGTTTCTATATTGGAACTCTCTGCTGAATCGGGTCAACATTTATTTAACCTTTCTAAATAAAGTTGAAGAGGACGAGCATGATGATGCATTCATCTGCCTGCGACTGTGAGGCCAGCCTGTGCGAGACCCTGCGGGGGTTCTCCGCCCAGCATCCTGACAGCGTGATCTATCAAACATCGCTAATGAGCGCCCTGCTAAGCGGCGTGTACGAGGGGGAGACCACCATCGCCGACCTGCTGGCGCACGGCGATTTTGGGCTGGGTACGTTCAACGAGCTGGACGGTGAAATGATTGCCTTCAGCAGCCAGGTGTACCAGCTGCGCGCCGACGGCAGCGCCCGAGCCGCGAAGCCGGAGCAGAAAACGCCGTTTGCGGTGATGACCTGGTTCCAGCCTCAGTACCGCAAAACCTTTGATGCGCCGGTCAGCCGTCAGCAGATCCACGACGCGATCGACCAGCAAATCCCTTCCGATAACCTGTTCTGTGCGTTGCGTATCGACGGCAACTTCCGCCACGCCCACACCCGCACCGTTCCGCGCCAGACGCCGCCGTACCGGGCGATGACCGACGTGCTGGACGACCAGCCGGTGTTCCGCTTTAACCAGCGCGAGGGTGTGCTGGTCGGGTTCCGCACCCCGCAGCATATGCAGGGGATTAACGTGGCCGGCTATCACGAGCATTTCATTACTGACGACCGTCAGGGCGGGGGCCATCTGCTCGACTACCAGCTGGAGAACGGCGTGCTTACCTTCGGGGAGATTCACAAGCTGATGATTGACCTGCCCGCCGACAGCGCGTTTTTACAGGCCAACCTTCACCCCAGCAATCTGGATGCTGCGATCCGTTCCGTCGAAAACTAACAGGAGAACTACCGTGAACAGTGAGAAACAGTCACGTCAGTGGGCGCACGGCGCCGATATGGTTGTCGGCCAGCTGGAAGCGCAGGGCGTGAAGCAGGTGTTCGGCATCCCGGGGGCCAAAATCGACAAAGTGTTTGACTCCCTGCTGGACTCCTCCATCGAGATCATCCCCGTGCGTCACGAAGCTAACGCGGCGTTTATGGCGGCAGCGGTAGGGCGGTTGACCGGTAAAGCCGGGGTGGCGCTGGTGACGTCCGGTCCCGGCTGTTCCAATCTGATCACCGGCATTGCCACCGCCAACAGCGAGGGCGACCCGGTGGTGGCGCTGGGCGGGGCGGTCAAACGCGCGGATAAAGCGAAGCTGGTGCACCAGAGCATGGACACCGTCGCCATGTTCAGCCCGGTGACCAAATACGCCGTGGAGGTCAGCTCGCCGGACGCGATTGCCGAGGTGGTATCGAACGCGTTTCGCGCCGCCGAGCACGGCAGGCCGGGGGGCGCATTCGTCAGCCTGCCACAGGATATTGTCGACCAGCCTGCGACGGGGGCGATTTTACCCGCCAGCGGTGCGGCGCTGATGGGCCCGGCACCCGAGTCTGCGATTAACGACGTGGCGAAGCTTATCGAAAACGCCAAAAATCCGGTCATTTTACTCGGCCTGATGGCCAGCCAGCCCGCGAACAGCGATGCCCTGCGCAAGCTGCTGGAGAAAAGCCGTATTCCGGTCACCAGCACCTATCAGGCCGCCGGGGCGGTGAATCAGGAGCACTTCACCCGCTTCGCCGGGCGCGTCGGTCTGTTCAATAACCAGGCGGGCGACCGACTGCTTCATCTGGCGGATCTGATTATCTGCATCGGCTACAGCCCGGTGGAATACGAGCCGTCCATGTGGAACAGCGGCGACGCGACGCTGGTGCACATTGACGTGCTGCCTGCCTATGAAGAGCGTAACTACGTGCCGGATCTCGAACTGGTGGGGGACATCGCCGGAACGCTGAACCTGCTTGCCGATCGCATCGGGCATAAGCTGGAGCTGAGCCAGCGCGCCTCTGAAATCCTGGTCGATCGCCAGCATCAGCGGGATCTGCTCGATCGTCGCGGCGCCTCCCTCAACCAGTTTGCCCTGCATCCGCTGCGCATCGTGCGCGCCATGCAGGACATCGTGAATAACGACGTAACGCTCACCGTGGATATGGGCAGCTTCCACATCTGGATCGCCCGCTACCTCTACAGCTTCCGCGCGCGTCAGGTGATGATCTCCAACGGCCAGCAGACCATGGGCGTCGCGCTGCCGTGGGCGATTGGCGCGTGGCTGGTCAACCCGGGACGCAAGGTGGTGTCGGTCTCCGGAGACGGCGGCTTTTTGCAGTCGAGCATGGAGCTGGAAACCGCCGTGCGCCTCAACGCCAATATTCTGCACATCATCTGGGTGGACAACGCCTACAACATGGTGGCGATTCAGGAAGAGAAAAAATACCAGCGCCTTTCCGGCGTCGAGTTCGGCCCGGTCGATTTCAAAGCCTATGCCGACGCGTTCGGCGCGAAAGGCTTTGCCGTCGAGAGCGCCGATGCGCTCGAACCGACGCTGCGCGCGGCAATGGATGTCGATGGCCCGGCCGTAGTGGCCATTCCCGTCGACTACAGCGATAACCCGCTGCTGATGGGCCAGCTCCATCTCAGCCAGATTTTGTGAATCAATATAAGGACAGAGAAATGCAAAAAGTGGCTCTTGTAACCGGCTCCGGCCAGGGAATTGGCAAAGCGATCGCGCTTCGCCTGGTGAAGGACGGCTTTGCCGTTGCTATTGCGGATTACAACGAAGAGACGGCGAAAGCGGTCGCGGATGAGATCGCCCGCAACGGCGGCAAGGCTGTCGCCGTGAAGGTGGACGTCTCTGACCGCGAGCAGGTGTTTGCGGCGGTGGAAAAAGCGCGTACCGCGCTGGGCGGATTTAACGTCATCGTTAATAACGCCGGGATTGCGCCGTCCACGCCTATCGAATCCATCACGCCAGAGATTGTCGATAAGGTCTACAACATCAACGTGAAAGGGGTGATCTGGGGTATTCAGGCTGCCATCGACGCGTTCCGTAAAGAGGGGCACGGCGGCAAGATCATCAACGCCTGCTCCCAGGCGGGGCACACCGGCAACCCCGAACTGGCGGTCTACAGTTCCAGCAAGTTCGCGGTTCGCGGCTTAACCCAGACCGCAGCGCGAGACCTTGCTCCGCTGGGCATCACCGTTAACGCCTACTGTCCGGGGATCGTTAAAACGCCGATGTGGGCGGAAATCGACCGTCAGGTCTCCGAGGCGGCGGGTAAACCGCTTGGCTACGGGACGGAAACGTTTGCCAAACGCATCACGCTTGGCCGCTTGTCCGAGCCGGAGGACGTGGCCGCCTGCGTTTCATACCTCGCCGGGCCGGATTCTGATTACATGACCGGGCAATCCTTATTGATTGATGGTGGGATGGTGTTCAACTAAATACTAATATACCCGTCATACTTCAAGTTGCCTGTGCGTTGGCTTTCCTCGCTCACCCCAGTCACGTACTAATGTACGCTCCCGGGGATTTGCTGCGTCGCCGCCTTCATGCAACTCGAATTATTTAGGGTAAAAGCTCTGACATGAGTTTTCCCCTGCCCCCGTGCAGGGGCTTTTTTTTGTCTCCTTAGCCATTGTGCATTACACTGCGCGCTGCAAAACTTTAGTCATGACGATTTGACAGGCGATAACAGCGATGAACGGAACAATCACAACGTGGTTTAAAGATAAAGGCTTTGGATTTATCAAAGATGAAAACGGCGACAACCGCTATTTTCATGTGATTAAGGTCGCCAACCCTGATCTGATTAAGAAAGATGCGGCGGTGACGTTCGAGCCGACGACGAATAACAAAGGCCTTTCCGCCTATGCGGTGAAGGTGATCCCGGATAGCAAGTATCTCTATATCGCGGGCGAGCGCGTGAAGCTCACCTCAATCAAATCCTTCGTGGTGTTCAGCGAAGAAGAGCCGGTTGAAACCAAAATCGACAAAGAGAACGCGGTGCTGTCGGTGGGGCTGCTGATGAACAGCATCAAGCCAAAATCCGAGGTAAAACCGGGTGAAATGCGCACGGTGAAGAAGCTGGCAATCACCACCTTCCAGAACACGACAATGATCTTTACCGAAGATGAAATTGATATTGACGCCACGGTGAAGTTGCTGAAGTAACCTTTTTGCCGGGGGGCGGCGATGCCTTACCCGGCCTGCATTTTCTGATCTTTTCGTTCTCTTTTTAACCTGCTATAACAAACTCCTTACCTTTCAGGGAGTCACCGCCGTGCCCGAAATCAATCAACATGGTCAAACCGTTAACGATATCGTTCCCGACTGGAAATGCGCCCGGGTCTTAACCCGCACCCCGCTTACCGGGCAGTATTGCCGTCTGGAGCCGCTGGATGCCGATCGCCATTCAGCTGATTTATACGAGGCCTACGCGCTGGGTGATGACAGCGACTGGACCTGGCTTGTCAGCACCCAGCCGGAAAGCGTGGAAGCCACTGCGCACTGGGTACTTGGAAAGGTGATGGATGCCGATCTGGTGCCCTTTGCCGTTATCGATTTACGCACTGAACAGGCGGTAGGGCTGGTGAGCTATATGGCGATTGAACGGTTTCTCGGCTCGGTGGAAATCGGCCATGTCACCTGGTCCCGAAAGATGAAAGGTACCCGCATCGGCACCGAAGCGGTGTGGCTGCTGCTGAAAAATGCCTTTGAGCATAAGTACCGTCGACTGGAATGGAAATGCGATTCAATGAACACGGCCTCGCGTAGTGCGGCAGAGCGGCTGGGGTTTGTCTGGGAAGGTCGCCTGCGCCAGAAAATGGTGCGTAAAGGACGTAACCGCGACAGTGATATGCTCTCCATTATTGATGGCGAATGGCCGCAAAGGGATGCGGAACTGCGCGCCTGGCTGGCGGCGGAGAATTTTGACGGGGAAGGGCGGCAGGTTAAGCGGCTTGAGGCGTTTCGGAAATAATTATCCCTCACCCTACCCCTCTCCCAGAGAGAGAGAGGGGACGATTACACCCTCTCCCGTTGGGAGAGGGCCGGGGTGAGGGGAGACGTTCGCACTCAGCGACGAACCGGCGCGCCGTTCGCCACATAATACGCCGCCGTGCTCTTCGCCAGCGGTTCGCGCCCGCGAATGGCATCGGCCATTTTTTCGCCAATCATGATGGTCGTGGCGTTCAGATTACCGGTGATGATCTGCGGCATGATCGACGCATCCACCACGCGCAGCCCTTCCAGTCCGTGAACGCGGCCTTCGCCGTCGACAACCGCCATCTCGTCATAGCCCATCTTACAGGTACCGCACGGGTGGAAGGCGGTTTCGGCGTGGTTACGCACGAACTCGTCCAGCTGTTCGTCGGTCTGGCACTCGACGCCCGGGCTGATCTCGCGACCGCGGTACTTGTCCAGCGCCGGCTGGTGCATGATCTCGCGGGTGATACGGATCGCGTCGCGGAACTCCTGCCAGTCCTGCTCGTGGGACATATAGTTGAACAGGATCGCCGGATGCTGATGCGGGTCGCGGGATTTAATGCGCACGTGCCCGCGGCTCGGCGAGCGCATGGAGCCGACGTGGCACTGGAAGCCGTGCTCTTTCACGGCGTTCGAGCCGTTATAGTTAATTGCCACCGGCAGGAAGTGATACTGAATATTTGGCCACGCGAACTCCTCGCGGCTGCGGATAAACCCGCCCGCTTCGAAGTGGTTGCTCGCGCCCACGCCGGTGCCGCCAAACAGCCACTCCGCGCCAATCTTAGGCTGGTTCCACCATTGCAGGGCAGGGTAGAGGGATACCGGCTCCTTACATTCATACTGAAGATACATCTCCAGGTGATCCTGCAAGTTTTCCCCTACGCCGGGTAAATCATGTACCAGCGGGATATCAAACTGCTTCAGCAGTTCAGCGTTGCCCACGCCGGAGCGCTGGAGGATCTGCGGGGAGGCAATGGCCCCTGCGCATAGCAGGACTTCTTTATTGGCTGTCGCTTTGGACGGAATCGTGCTTTCACCCTCCAGCCACTCGACGCCTACCGCGCGCTTACCGTCAAAGATAATGTGATCGGTCATAGCGTGGGTGCGGATGGTCAGGTTCGGGCGTTGCTTTGCCTGGTCCAGATAGCCGCGCGCGGTGCTGGCGCGTCGGCCCTGCGGCGTGACCGTGCGATCCATCGGGCCAAAGCCTTCCTGCTGATAGCCGTTAAGATCGTCAGTGCGCGGATAGCCCGCCTGCACGCCTGCTTCCACCATCGCCTCAAACAGCGGGTTTACGCCCGGTTTGGACGTGGTGACGCTCACCGGACCGTCGCCGCCGTGATAGTCGTTCGGCCCTACGTCGCGGGTCTCTGCCTTGCGGTAATACGGCAGGCAGTTCAGATAGCTCCAGTGCTCCAGACCCGGTTCTTTCGCCCAGTTGTCCAGATCCATTGCGTTGCCGCGCACGTAGCACATGCCGTTGATCAGCGATGAGCCGCCCAGCCCTTTACCCCGTCCGCACTCCATGCGGCGGTTGTTCATGAAAGGCTCTGGCTCGGTTTCATACGCCCAGTTGTAGCGCTTGCCCTGCAACGGGAAGGCCAGCGCGGCAGGCATCTGGGTGCGGAAGTCAAAGCGATAGTCCGGCCCGCCCGCCTCAAGCAGCAGGACGGTGGTGTTCGGATCTTCAGTCAGTCGTGTTGCCAGGACGTTGCCGGCAGAGCCGGCTCCGATAATGATGTAGTCAAATTGCAAATAAACCTCCCGGTTAAAATATGGACTGGAATTTACCCATCTCAACCTGGATGGACTTCACCTGGGTGTAACTCTGTAGCGTCATGACGCCGTTCTCGCGGCCAATGCCGGAGTGTTTGTAGCCGCCCACCGGCATCTCCGCGGCGGATTCACCCCAGGTATTGATCCAGCAGATGCCAGCTTCGAGCTGATGAATAGCGCTGTGCGCGCGGTTCAGGTCGGCAGTGACGATGCCCGCTGCCAGACCGTAGTCGGTGTCATTGGCGCGGCGAATCGCTTCTTCATCGCTTTCATAGGTCAGAATGGACATCACCGGACCGAAGATCTCTTCGCGCACGATGGTCATCTCATCGGTGCAGTCGGTGAATACCGTCGGGGCCACCCACGCGCCGTTGTCAAACCCTTCGCCCTTCAGCACGTCGCCGCCGCACAGCACGCGCGCGCCTTCTTCTTTGCCTTTGGCAATGTAGCGCAGCACGCTGTCGCGGTGCGGGAAGCTGACCATCGGGCCAAAGTTGGTGCTTTCGTCAAACAGATCGCCCGCGCGGATGCGGCCCACGCGCTCAACGATTTTCTGCTCAAACGCGGCCTTAAATTTCGCGGGCACGAACACGCGGGTGCCGTTGGTGCAGACCTGGCCGGAACTGAAGAAGTTCGCCATCATGGCGATGTCTGCCGCGAGATCGAGATCCGCGTCGTCGAAAATAATCAGCGGCGATTTGCCGCCCAGCTCCATCGTCACCTCTTTCAGGGAGGAGGCCGCCGAGTTGGCCATCACCTTTTTGCCGCTGGCCACGCCGCCGGTGAAGGAGACTTTGGCGATGTCCGGATGCTCGGTCAGGTACTGGCCGGTCTCCGCGCCTACCCCCGGCAGGACGTTAAACACGCCGTCCGGCACGCCCGCTTCGGTGTAGATCTCCGCAAGCTTGAGGGCGGTAAGCGGCGTGACTTCGCTCGGCTTGAAGATCATCGCGTTGCCTGCCGCCAGCGCCGGGGCCGATTTCCACAGCGCGATCTGGATCGGGTAGTTCCACGCGCCGATACCCGCCACCACGCCCAGCGGCTCGCGGCGGGTATAGACGAACGAGGTCTCGCGCAGCGGGATTTGGCTGCCTTCCAGCGCCGGGATCAGCCCCGCGTAGTACTCCAGCACGTCCGCGCCGGTGACGATATCGACGGTTGACGTTTCGGAAAACGCTTTACCGGTGTCGAGGGTTTCAAGCATTGCCAGCGCATCGTTACGCTCGCGCAGGATATCGACGGCGCGACGCAGAATGCGCGAGCGCTCCATGGCGGTCATCGCCGCCCAGATTTTTTGCCCGCGTTTTGCGCTTTCAACCGCGCGGTCCACGTCTTCGCGTCCGGCGGCCTGTACGCTCGCCAGAACTTTACCGTTCGCCGGGTTGATGGTCTCGAAGGTGTGACCGCTGGTGGCGGATGTATAACCACCATTAATATAAAGCTGCTGTTCTGCCATTCGGGACATAAATTCTCCTCGGTTAGTCGGTCGGTAAATGCTGGCTGATAAAGTGGCTGGTGAGCGACTGGGCCAACGTTTTATCCAGCGGATTGCCGCTCAGCGCAGCGCGCAGCCACAGCCCGTCAATCAGAGCGGCGAGACCGTAGCCCGCCTCCTCAGCCTGTTCGCGCGGCAGCTCGCGGCGGAACTCGTATACTAGGTTTGAGAGCAACCGGCGGCTGCTGACCTGCTGCAAACGATAGAGCATCGGCTGATGCATGCTGCTTGCCCAGAAGGCCAGCCAGGCCTTCATCGCCGCGCCGCTGATCTGAGTTTCATCAAAATTGCCGCCGACAATCGCCTGCAAACGCTGCTCTGCGCTACCGTCTGGCAGGGCGCGTAAACGGCTTAATACCGCATCGCGCAACTGACCGGTGATGTCGCGCATGGTCGCTTCCAGCAGACCGTTTTTGTCCTTGAAATAGTGACTGATGATCCCCGTGGAAACGCCCGCCCGACGGGCGATTTGCGCGATGGTTGCGTCATGCATTCCCACTTCATTTATTGCTTCCAGCGTGGCGTCGATAAGCTGCCTTCGCCGGATCGGCTGCATCCCCACTTTGGGCATTTTTGCCACTCCATTCATCAGCGTTGGTAATCTATTAAAGCGTTTTTTGATTGGACGTTCAATATAAAATGTGTCTTAATTGTTGCGGTTTTGAATTTCAATAGTTACAAAAATAGTGGGGATACTGGATGACAGACCTTTCACAAGACAGAGAAAAAGACAAAATCAACCCGGTCGTATTTTATACTTCCGCCGGGCTGATTTTGTTGTTTTCCCTGACGACGATCTTCTTTCGTGATTTTTCTGCCGAGTGGATTGGGCACACCCTGAACTGGGTATCGAAGACCTTCGGCTGGTACTACCTGCTGGCGGCGACGCTGTATATCGTCTTCGTCGTCTGCATTGCCTGTTCGCGCTTTGGTTCAGTGAAGCTCGGGCCAGAACAGTCTAAGCCCGAGTTCAGCCTGCTGAGCTGGGCCGCGATGCTGTTTGCCGCGGGCATCGGCATCGACCTGATGTTCTTCTCCGTGGCGGAACCGGTCACGCAGTATATGCAGCCGCCGGAAGGGGCAGGGCAGACGATGGAAGCCGCGCGCCAGGCGATGGTCTGGACGCTTTTCCACTACGGCCTGACGGGCTGGTCGATGTACGCGCTGATGGGCATGGCGCTCGGATACTTTAGCTATCGTTATAATTTGCCCCTCACCATCCGCTCCGCGCTGTATCCGATTTTTGGTAAAAAAATTAACGGGCCGATTGGTCACACGGTAGATATCGCGGCGGTGATTGGCACCATCTTCGGTATCGCGACCACGCTCGGGATTGGCGTAGTACAGCTCAACTACGGGCTGAGCGTGCTGTTTGATATCCCGGATTCGATGGCCGCCAAAGCGGCGCTGATTGCGCTGTCGGTGATAATCGCCACCATCTCGGTGACGTCTGGCGTCGATAAAGGCATCCGCGTGCTCTCCGAGCTGAACGTGGCGCTGGCGCTGGGCTTAATTCTGTTCGTGCTGTTTATGGGCGATACCTCCTTCCTGCTCAATGCGTTAGTGCTGAACGTGGGAGACTACGTGAACCGCTTTATGGGCATGACGCTGAACAGCTTCGCCTTTGACCGTCCGACAGAGTGGATGAACAACTGGACGCTCTTCTTCTGGGCGTGGTGGGTGGCGTGGTCGCCGTTTGTCGGCCTGTTCCTGGCGCGTATTTCACGCGGGCGCACTATCCGTCAGTTTGTGATGGGTACATTAATTATCCCGTTCACCTTTACCCTGCTGTGGCTGTCGATTTTCGGCAACAGCGCGCTGCATGAGATTATCCACGGAAATGCGACCTTCGCGCAGGAAGCAATGGCGCACCCGGAGCGCGGCTTCTACAGCCTGCTGGCGCAGTATCCGGCGTTCACCTTTAGCGCCTCGGTGGCAACCATTACCGGGCTGCTGTTTTACGTCACCTCGGCGGATTCCGGCGCGCTGGTGCTGGGGAACTTCACCTCGAAGCTGAAGGACATTAACAGCGACGCGCCGAACTGGCTGCGCATCTTCTGGTCCGTCGCCATTGGCCTGCTGACGCTCGGCATGCTGATGACCAACGGCATTTCGGCGTTGCAGAACACCACGGTGATCATGGGCCTGCCGTTCAGCTTCGTGATCTTCTTCGTGATGGCCGGGCTGTATAAATCGCTCAAAGTGGAAGACTACCGCCGCGTCAGCGCCAGCCGCGACACCGCCCCGCGTCCGCTGGGGGCGCAGGACAGGCTGAGCTGGAAGAAACGTCTGTCGCGTCTGATGAACTATCCAGGCACGCGCTACACCAAACAGATGATGGAGACGGTCTGCTTCCCGGCGATGGAGGAAGTCGCACAGGAGTTGCGCCTGCGTGGCGCGTACGTGGAGCTGAAAAACCTGCCGCCGGATGAAGGCGAAAACCTGGGGCACCTGGATCTGCTGGTGCACATGGGCGACGAGCAAAACTTCGTCTACCAGATCTGGCCGCAGCAGTATTCGGTTCCCGGTTTCACCTACCGCGCGCGCAGCGGGAAGTCGACCTACTACCGGCTGGAAACCTTCCTGCTGGAAGGGAGCCAGGGGAATGATTTGATGGATTACAGCAAGGAGCAGGTGATCACGGACATTCTGGACCAGTACGAGCGGCACCTGAACTTTATCCATCTGCACAGGGAAGCACCGGGGAATAGCGTGATGTTCCCGGATGTTTAAACAGATTCTTAAAACTCCATTGCGCTGTATATAAATACAGTTAATTGGCGCAATATGCTCATGGAAGAGTAATATTGCAGCGACAGCCTGGCGCTGATGAGCCAGGCTGTTGTTGTGTTTCAGGAAGGAACCATGGATGAGTCACGCGATAGAATTTATCGAAACTTCACTTTTTACCCGCCAGATCAAAAGCATTGCTACGGATGATGAATTAAAGGATCTCCAAAAGGAACTCATTGCCCGGCCTGATAAAGGTGACCTGATTCAGCATACGGGGGGATTACGTAAAATAAGGATGGCCGCAGGCTCAAAAGGAAAGAGAGGGGGAGCCAGAGTGATATACTTTCTGGCAACGGAAGAGGTGATCTATTTCATCATGGCCTATCTAAAAAGCACCAGGGACAGCCTGACTGAGGCAGAGAAAGCTGAACTTAAAAAACTGACTTCTGTTCTGAAAAATACTGCTTCCTATGCCATAAAAGGTAGGTGTACTATGTACTCCATTCAGGCAGGAGGAGGCAGACAATGAGTATATTCGATGAATTAAAATCTTCGCTTGAAGAAGCCGTTGAGATCCACAGCGGAAGGAAGGCAGCTTCCAGAGTAACCCGCTATGAAGTTGCAGATGTTCGCGCAATCAGAGAACAGCTCAATATCACCCAAAGCGAAATGGCGAAGGCGCTTGGCACGAGCGTTGACACGATAAAAAGCTGGGAGTCTAAACGTCGCAACCCAACCGGACTGGCGGCGAAGGTACTGAATGTGATTCGGGAGAACCCTGCATTTTATAAGGCCCTTGCCGGGCATTAGGTAGCCCTCTTACCGGGTGGCGCTGCGCTTACCCGTCCTACAAAAACTAACACTCTTCGTTGACATATCTTTAATGATAATTATTTTCATTTAAATATAGCCTGTGCTATACCTTATAGCACAGGCTAATTTCGCTTTGAATTTAATCACCTCGGGAGATTTCTGCGATGCACCTACTGCAAGGATTGAAGCGTCTGTTATTCAGCTCGCTGTTACTGACCGCGGCCACCACGGGCGCGCAGGCGGCTGAAAAATTCCAGGTTATCACGACATTTACCGTTATCGCCGATATGGCGAAAAACGTGGCGGGGGACGCCGCAGACGTGACTTCCATCACCAAACCGGGTGCTGAAATCCATGAGTACCAGCCCACGCCGGGCGATATTAAACGTGCGCAAAAGGCGCAGCTGATCCTGGCGAACGGCATGAACCTGGAGCTGTGGTTCCAGCGCTTTTATCAGCATCTGAACGGTGTGCCGGAAGTGATTGTCACCAAAGGCATTACGCCGATGGGGATTAGCGAAGGGCCATATAACGGCAAACCCAACCCGCACGCGTGGATGTCCCCTGACAACGCCCTGATTTACGTCGATAACATTCGCGACGCGCTGGTGAAGTACGATCCGGCGAATGCGCAGACCTATCAGCGCAACGCTGACGCCTATAAGCGGAAGATCACCGCCACCCTCGAACCGCTGCGCAAGCAGGTTGCGGAGATCCCGGAAGATAAGCGCTGGATGGTGACCAGCGAAGGGGCGTTCTCCTATCTGGCGCGGGATCTGGACCTGAAGGAGCTTTACCTGTGGCCGATCAACGCCGATCGGCAGGGCACGCCGCAGCAGGTGCGCAAGGTGATCGATCTGGTGAAAAAACATCGTATCCCGGCGGTATTCAGCGAAAGCACGGTTTCGGATAAGCCGGCCCGCCAGGTGGCGCGTGAAACCGGCGCCCACTATGGCGGCGTGCTGTACGTCGACTCACTGAGCGCGGAAAACGGCCCGGTGCCGACCTACATCGATCTGTTGAACGTCACGACCCGCACGCTGGTGCAGGGCATCCGTGACGGCATGAAGGAGTAACCATGCAGAAGGGGATTGTCGTAACCGATTTGACCGTGACCTACCGCAACGGTCATACCGCATTGCGTGATGCCTCGTTCAGCGTGCCGGGCGGATCGATTGCCGCGCTGGTAGGTGTGAACGGTTCCGGTAAATCCACGCTGTTTAAGGCGGTGATGGGCTTTGTACGGGCGGCGAGGGGGACTATCACCATTCAGGGGCTGCCGCCTCATCGGGCGCTGCGTCAGAACCTGGTCGCCTACGTGCCGCAGTCGGAAGAAGTGGACTGGTCGTTCCCGGTGCTGGTCGAAGACGTGGTGATGATGGGCCGCTACGGGCACATGGGTTTTCTGCGTCGGCCAAAAGCGCAGGATCGGCAGATCGTCACCGACGCCCTGAAACGGGTGGATATGCTTGAGCTGCGCCATCGGCAGATTGGCGAACTCTCCGGCGGACAAAAGAAACGCGTGTTTCTCGCCCGCGCGATTGCCCAGCAGGGCGAGGTGATCCTTCTCGACGAGCCGTTTACCGGCGTGGACGTTAAAACCGAAGCCAGGATCATCAGCCTGCTACGCGAGCTGCGTGACGAAGGTAAAACCATGCTGGTTTCGACTCACAATTTAGGCTCGGTCACGGAGTTTTGCGATTACACGGTGATGGTTAAAGGCACCGTGCTGGCAAGCGGCCCGACGGAAACCACCTTTACCGCCGAAAATCTGGAGCGTGCCTTCAGCGGCGTGCTGCGCCACGTGGTGCTCAGCGGTTCAGAAGATCGCATTATTACCGACGACGAACGCCCCTTCGTGACGCACCGACAGGAGGCCAAATGAACGCGCTTCTCGAACCCTTCGGCTACGAGTACATGCTGAACGCGATGTGGGTTTCGGCGATGGTGGGTGGGCTGTGCGCGTTTCTCTCGTGCTATCTGATGCTCAAAGGCTGGTCGCTGATTGGCGATGCGCTCTCGCACTCCATCGTGCCGGGGGTGGCGGGAGCCTACATGCTCGGGCTGCCGTTTTCGCTGGGGGCATTTTTATCGGGCGGGCTGGCGGCGGGCAGCATGCTGTTTCTCAACCAGCGCAGCCGCCTGAAAGAGGATGCCATCATTGGGCTGATCTTCTCCTCCTTTTTCGGTCTGGGGCTGTTTATGGTCTCGCTCAACCCGACCTCGGTGAACATTCAGACCATCGTCCTCGGCAATATTCTCGCCATTGCCCAGGAAGACATCGTCCAGCTGGCGATTATCGGCGTGGTGTCGATGGTTATCCTGCTGTTCAAATGGAAAGATCTGATGGTGACCTTTTTTGATGAGAACCACGCCCGCGCCATCGGTCTGCGTCCTGAACGCCTGAAAATTCTCTTCTTTACGCTGCTGGCGGTCTCTACCGTGGCGGCGCTGCAAACCGTCGGCGCGTTTCTGGTGATCTGCCTTGTGGTCACGCCCGGCGCGACCGCGTGGCTGCTCACCGATCGCTTCCCGCGTCTGCTGATGATTGCCGTCGCCATTGGCAGCATTACCAGCTTCCTCGGCGCGTGGGCGAGCTATTATCTCGACGGCGCGACCGGCGGTATTATCGTGGTTGCCCAGACGCTGCTGTTCCTGCTGGCGTTCGTCTTTGCCCCGAAGCACGGGCTGCTCGCCAGCCGCCGTCGGGCGCAGGAGGCACATTCATGATGGCGCTGCTCCTCGAACCGTTCCAGTTTGCGTTTATGAACAACGCGCTGCTGATTTCACTTCTGGTGGCCGTGCCCTGCGCGCTGCTGTCGGTCTTTTTGGTGCTGAAAGGCTGGGCGCTGATGGGCGACGCCATGAGCCACGCGGTGTTTCCCGGCGTCGTGCTGGCCTGGATGATGGGCCTGCCGCTGGCGCTGGGCGCGTTCGTCGCCGGATTGTTCTGCGCGGTCGCCACCGGATACCTGAAAGATAACAGCCGCATCAAGCAGGACACGGTGATGGGGATCGTCTTTTCCGGCATGTTCGGTGCCGGGCTGATCCTTTACATCGCCGTTAAACCCGAGGTGCACCTCGACCATATTCTGTTCGGCGATATGCTGGGTATTAACGGGATGGACATTCTGCAAAGCGGTGTTGTGGCGGGGCTGATTGCGCTGGTAATTGGCCTGAAGTGGCGGGACTTTCTGCTGTTCTGCTTCGATTATCAGCAGGCGCAGGCGAGCGGTCTGCGCACCCGCTGGCTGCACTACGGCTTACTGTGCATGGTTTCGCTGACTATCGTCGCGACGCTGAAAGCGGTGGGGATCATTCTCTCGATTTCCCTGCTGATTGCCCCCGGCGCGGTTGCGGTGCTCATTACCCGGCGCTTCCACATGGCGCTGCTGGTGGCGGTAGCCGTTTCAGCCCTCGTGTCGGTAAGCGGCGTGTATGCGTCGTTTTATCTCGACAGCGCGCCCGCGCCGACCATTGTGGTGCTGTTTGCAGTGGTGTTTATCGTGACGTTTGTGGTTACCAGCGTGAAGGCTCGTCGGCAGGAGAGTGCGACAGCAGGGTGATCGCCTGTTCGCCGTGCTGCTGCCAGTGAAGGGTGAAGGCGGTGCCTTCGGGATAGCCCGCGCACTGGCAGGTCAATGCCAGCGTAAGCGTCTTTTCGACAAGTTGCGTGACGCGGGCGCTGTCAAATCCCATCCAGGCCTGCACCTGCGGAAAGAGGGCTTTGAACAGGCTCTCTTTGGCGCTAAACACCAGCGTCAGGGCGAGGGCGAACGGGTAACCCGAGTGGGAAAGGACGCTCTCTTCCTGCGCATCAATAATGCCGTCTTTGATTTCCCGGGCTTCGTTTTCGGGGAGGATCGTTTCACAATCGATGCCGATAAGCGCAGGGTACTGCGTGACGACGGCCATCGCCTGCGCGTTGCTGTGGGTGATGCTGCCGGAAATACCTTGTGGCCAGAGCGGTTCCCCGCTGGGGCCAATGCCGGGAATCGTGCGATCGTTTAATGCGTATGCGGCGGCGATACGCCCGGCAAGATGCTCGGCTTTGCGTTTGCGTCCGGCGTTTGAAAGCTCAGCGTGATGGGGCAGCCAGAGGAGATCGGCGTCGGTAAAGGTGGTTGGGTCGAAGGTGATGCGGTGCACGGTAAGGGCGGCGAGAATGAACGTGCTGTGGGTTGTGTGCATGGTTCTCCCTTTTTCAACGAATAGTGCGGCCTGATGCCCTCCCTCACCCCGGCCCTCTCCCACGGGGAGAGGGGGAAGTCATTGCCTGTATCAGAACCTCGTATTTACGCTCATATACCAGGTGCGACCCGGCTCATTATACGTATACGCCCCCGCACCGTACATATACGCCCCCGTCGTAGTATTACCCGTGGTCTGGGCGTTACCGGCGCGCCACTGACGCTTGTCGAAGACGTTGTCCACGCCGCCGGTCAGGCTGACGTTTTTCGTCACGTCCCAGGTCGCGCTCAGGCCAACGATGCTGTACGGGCTGACTTCATCTTTCTCAGACCCGGTCACCGGCTGACCTTTGTAGTTGTACTTTTTCGGCTGCTGCTTGCCGTACCAGGTGAAGGTCGACTGCAATGAGACATCCTGGCGTACCTGCCAGCTCAGGGTGGAATTCAGCGTATACTCCGGGATGATCGACAGACGATCGCCGGTCTCTTTGTTCTTGCTTTGCAGCATGTACGTGATGTTGTTCGTCCAGTTAATCGTGTCGCTGACCGGCACGTTCAGGGAGCCTTCCAGACCTTCCACCACTGCCTTCGGCACGTTTTCCCACTGGTAGATATCGGTGGTGACTTTGCTGGTGGACGTCTGGCCAATCGGCGCGTAACCCGCTTCAATTTTGTTGCGGTAATCGTTGCGGAACCAGGTCACGCCCGCCAGCCAGCCGTCGCGTTTCCACTCCAGGCCAATCTCTTTGTTAATGCTGGTTTCGGCTTTCAGATCGTCGTTACCCATCATGTAGCAGCCCACGCCGTCGGAACTGGCGTAGCAGCCCTGGCCTTTACTGTACAGCAGGTAGTTCGGGTTGGTCTGGTACAGGCTCGGCGCTTTATAGGCGCGCGCAATGCCCATCTTCAGGGTGAAGTCATCCCCCAGACCTTGCGACAGGTTCAGGGACGGGCTCCAGTTATTGCCGACGATGGTGTGGTGATCGAAGCGCAGGGCAGGCGTCAGCATGGTGCTGTCGGTCAGCTCCATGTTGTTTTCGGCGAACAGGGAGAAGATCTCCGCTGACGTGTACGGGCTACGGTCTTCGCTCATGCCCGGGATGGTGCCGCCCTGCTGGGTTTGCGTGAAGGAGATGGAGTCTTTCATCCGCTGCTGGTTCCACTCGGTGCCGAGCGTCAGGTTCTGGTTGACGAGGAAATCAATCGGCAGGTTGATTTCGCTGTGCAGCATTACGTCGGCCAGATCGGTATCGGTAAATTTATTGCTGTTGAAAAGGCCTTCCGTACCGCCCGCAAGCCCTTCGCCCAGACGGGAGTTGCGGGTGTGCTCGTACTGCGCCCAGTTGCTGGTGGTGATGCCGTTATCCCAGCCGCCATTCCAGGTTACCGCGAAGTTCTGACGATAGATTCGGTTAGTTTCTTTACCGTAGTTCTTCTTCACCAGCGCGTTGTCATTGTTGGTGTTCTGGGTATCGCCCGCGTAGAGGTTGTTCTGGCGGCTGTAGCCCGCTTCAAACTCCAGCGACTGCATCGGCGCGAAGTCCCAGCGCACCACGCCGTTGATATCTTTGTTCTCTACACCTTCACGGCCTGCGGGGAGGGTGTTGGCGTAAGCGCCCGTGCGCTCGGACTGGTGACCCTGGTTGATGTCCCACGCGTCGGCCTGGGTTTTGTCCAGATTACCGTACATACGGAAGCTGAAGTCGCCGCCCAGCGGGCCGCTCAGGCTGAAGTTGGTGCGCTTCGTGGAACCTTCGTCTTTATGTTCCGGCGCATTCAGGTAAGTGCTCCAGGAGCCGTGCCACTGGTCGTCGAATTTTTTGGTGATGATGTTCACCACGCCGCCTGCCGCGCCGTTGCCGTAGCGGGCAGCGGCCGGGCCACGGATCACTTCGATGCGTTCGATCATCTCCGGCGGTACCCAGCCGGTGTCGCCGCGCGTATCACGCTCGCCGCGCCAGCCCAGACGGATGGAGTTGCGGCTTGTGACTGGCTTACCGTCGATCAGGATCAGGGTGTTTTCCGGGCCCATACCGCGAATGTCAATCTGACGGTTATTCCCGCGCTGGCCGCTGGTAGAGTTGCCGGTCAGGTTAACGCCCGGCATGGTACGGATAATTTCCGCTACGTCGCGCGCGGGCGGGTTTTTGCGGATTTCGTCGGCGGTGATGGTTGACACGCCCGGCGCCTGTAAATTCTGCTCGGCGGCGGTGATCACCATGGTGTCTTCGTGCTGCGCGGAGGCGGTGTTGTCGTCTGCCATGGCGGGCAGCGCGGCACCATAAATCCCTAAATTGACCAGCAAGGCCAGAGAGTGAATCTTCTTATTCATTGTACGTCCCGCTTTTATGGTTATTTATGAACAACGCGCTTCCCACAGCGCGGGCATTACGCTATTGCAAATGCAAATAGTTATCAATAATATTATCAATAAAATTTGCTCTGAAACAAAAAAGACTGTGAAACATGGGGTTATAAGGGTGACGGCGTTAACAACCGGAAGTGAAGCGTGGTGGCAGGCGAAAAATGGGCCGGAACGGGAACGTCATCAGGAAAACTATCGCGTCACCTTCTGGTGGCGGGACCCGGCGGGAACGCAGAAAACCTCGACGGTGAAACGCGTCTGGCTCTACGTCACCGGCGTGACCGATCACCATCAGAATGCCCGTCCGCAGTCCCTTGAACGCATTCCGGATACCGACGTCTGGCAGTGGCAGGGCGAATTCAGCCCCGAATGGCGCGGGAGCTACTGCTTTATCCCCTCCGATAATGAAAACGATTTTGCCAGCGCAGTGTTTGAAGGCGAGCAGCCGGACCGCATGGCGCTGCGTGAAGGCTGGCGCAAACTGTTGCCACACGCAATTTCTGATCCACTGAATCCGCAGAGCTGGCGCGGCGGGCGTGGTCACGCCGTCTCGGCACTGGAGATGCCGGAGGCTCCGGTGCAACCGGGCTGGAACCGGCCCGATGCACGGTACAAAAAGCCCGTTTGCATTGAGTGGCACAGCGCGCGTCTGAAGAACCATCGCCGCGTGTGGATTTTTACCACCGGCGATGAAAGCCCCGAGCGCCCGCTGGCGGTGCTGCTTGATGGCCAGTTCTGGGCCGAAAGTATGCCCGTCTGGCCTGCACTGGCATCGCTCACGCGCGACGGTAAGCTGCCGCCTGCGGTTTACGTGCTGATCGACGTCATCGATACCGCACACCGCAGCCGCGAGCTGCCGTGCAATCCCGATTTCTGGCTGGCGGTGCAGGAAGAACTTCTCCCACAGGTAAAAAACATTGCCCCGTTCAGCGATCGCCCCGACCGTACCGTGGTGGCGGGTCAGAGCTTCGGCGGGCTCTCTTCCCTTTATGCCGGTCTTAACTGGCCGCAGCGTTTTGGCTGCATCCTCAGCCAGTCCGGATCCTACTGGTGGCCGCACCGCGGCGCACAGCAGGACGGGTTGCTCATCGAACAACTTAAAGCGGGTGAAAAAACCGCTCGCGGGCTGCGCATCGTCCTTGAGGCCGGGCGCAATGAACCGCTTATCTTGCGCACAAACCAGGCGATCCTCGCCGAACTACACACGCAGCAGCCGGTTTTCTGGCGTCAGGTTGACGGCGGACACGATGCGCTGTGCTGGCGCGGTGGGCTGACGCAGGGGCTGATGATCCTCTGGCAGCCGCTTATTCACTAACGGAGTCTGTATGGAATTCAGCAATCCTTTCGATAATCCGCAGGGACAGTTCGCCATTTTGCAAAATGACCAAGGGCAATACAGCCTGTGGCCGCAGCAGTGCGAACTGCCCGCAGGCTGGCGCGTGGTCTGCGAACCGCAATCTCAGGAGGCGTGCCAGCAGTGGCTGGCGGAACACTGGCAGACGCTTGAGCCGTCTTATTTTGCGGGGAAGCGCGCATGAACCGTCTCCCCCTTGTCGCCGCCCAGCCGGGGATCTGGATGGCAGAGCAGCTTTCTTCCCTGCCAAACGCCTGGAGCGTGGCGCACTACACCGAGCTGAAAGGCGCTATCGATGCGCCGTTGCTGGCCAAAGCCATCGCTGAAGGCATGATGCAGGCCGACACCCTGCGGATGCGTTTCGCTGAAGATAAGGGTGAGGTGTGGCAGTGGATCGATGAGGCCATGATCCTGCCGGAGCCGTCCATCGTGCACGTTGACTCCCACGACGCCGCCGTGGCGCTGATGGAGGCCGATCTCAACCAGAACCTGCGCGTCGACAGCGGTCAGCCGCTGGCGTTTCATCAGCTGATTCAGGTGGGAGAAAGCCACTGGTACTGGTATCAGCGATATCATCATCTGGTGGTGGATGGCTTCAGTTTCCCTGCCATTACCCGCCATATCGCCGCCATTTACGCTGCGTGGCAGAAAGGTGAACCCGCGCCCGCCTCCCCGTTTACCCCGTTCGCCGAGGTGGTGGAGGAGTATCAGCGCTATCGCGACAGCGAGGCGTATCAGCGCGACGGCGCCTTCTGGGCCGAACAGCGCAAACAGCTTCCTTCTCCGGTCTCGCTCTCTTCCGCGCCGCTGCCGGGACGCGCCGCCACCACCGACATCCTGCGCCTGAAAATGGCGATGGACGGCCGTGCGTTTAGCCAGCTTGCACAGATGGCGGGCCAGGCGCAGCGTACCGATCTGGCGCTTGCGCTGGTGGCGCTGTGGCTGGGCCGCCTGACCGGACGGCTGGACTATGCCGCCGGGTTTATTTTTATGCGCCGCATGGGGTCTGCCGCGCTGACAGCAACCGGACCGGTGCTCAACGTCCTGCCGCTGGCGGTGGATATTCGCCCGCAGGAGAGCCTGCCGGAGCTGGCGCTGCGCCTGGCTAACCAGCTGAAAAAGATGCGCCGCCATCAGCGTTACGACGCCGAGCAGATCGTGCGTGACAGCGGGAAGGCCGCAGGCGATGAAGCCCTGTTCGGCCCGGTGCTGAACGTCAAGGTGTTCGATTATCAGCTGGAACTCGACGGGGTGGAGGCTATTACCCACACGCTGGCGACTGGCCCGGTAAACGATCTGGAGCTGGCGCTGTTCCCGGACGAGCAGGGCGGACTGAGCATTGAGATCCTTGCCAACAGGCAGCGTTACGACGAGGCGACGCTGAAGCGCCACGTTTCGCGGCTGGACGCGATGCTGACGCAGTTTGCCGCCAGTCCGGACCTGCGCTGTGGCGACGTGGAAACCGTTTCAGAGCAGGAGTACGCGCAGCTTGCGCGCATCAACGATACCGGGCTGGCGCTGCCGTCCACCACGCTGGCGGATCTGGTGGCGGAACAGGCAGGCAAAACGCCGGACGCCCCCGCGCTGGCGGATGCGCACATTGAGCTGAACTACCGCCAGATGCGCGAGCAGGTGGTCGCGCTGGCAAGCCTGCTGCGCGCGCGCGGCGTGAAGCCGGGCGACAGCGTGGCGGTGGCTCTCCCGCGCTCGGTGTTCCTGACCCTGGCGCTGCACGGCATTGTGGAAGCCGGCGCCGCGTGGCTTCCGCTGGACACCGGTTACCCGGACGACCGTCTGCGGATGATGCTGGAGGACGCAAAACCGTCCCTGCTGATTACCACCGACGAGCAGCTTCCACGCTTTAGCGATCTGCCCATAGCGTCGTTTAGTTACAACATGCTTTTACCTGCTGCGGGTACTGAACCTCTGCGCCTGGCGAAGCCGGAGCAGACCGCGTACATCATCTTTACTTCCGGTTCGACGGGGCGCCCTAAAGGGGTGATGGTCGGCCATACCGCCATCGTTAACCGCCTGAAGTGGATGCAGAACCACTACCCGCTGACGGTGAATGACGTGGTGGCGCAGAAAACGCCGTGCAGCTTTGACGTGTCGGTGTGGGAGTTCTGGTGGCCATTTATCGCCGGGGCAAAGCTGGTGATGGCCGAGCCGGACGCGCACCGCGATCCGCAGGCGATGCAGAGCTTCTTCGCAGAATATGGCGTAACTACCACCCACTTCGTGCCCTCGATGCTGGCGGCGTTTGTCGCCTCGCTGACGCCGGAAAACGTCGACTGTTGCAGGACGCTGAAGCAGGTGTTCTGTAGCGGCGAGGCGTTGCCGACCGCGCTGTGCCGCGAGTGGGAACTGTTGACCCATGCCCCGCTGCACAATCTCTATGGCCCAACCGAAGCGGCGGTTGACGTCAGCTGGTATCCGGCGTACGGCCCCGAGCTGGCAGCGGTGGAAGGCAACAGCGTGCCGATCGGCTTCCCGGTGTGGAATACGGGGCTGCGCATTCTGGACGCGATGATGCGCCCGGTGCCGTTTGGCGTGGCGGGGGATCTGTATCTCACCGGCATCCAGCTGGCGCAGGGGTATCTGGGACGCCCCGACCTCACCGCCAGCCGCTTTATCGCCGATCCGTTTGCCCCCGGCGAGCGGATGTACCGCACGGGCGACGTCGCCCGCTGGCTGGACAACGGGGCGGTGGAATACCTGGGCCGCAGCGATGACCAGCTCAAAATCCGCGGTCAGCGCATTGAGCTGGGCGAAATCGACCGGGCGATGCTCGCGCTGCCGGACGTGGCTCAGGCCGTGGCGCACGCCTGCGTGATCAACCAGGCCGCAGCCACGGGCGGCGATGCCCGCCAGCTGGTGGGCTATGTGGTTTCTGAATCCGGCTTGCCGCTGGATCGCGACGCGCTGCTCGACTCGCTGAAGGCGCAGCTTCCGCCGCATATGGTGCCGGTGGTGATGCTGCAAATCAGCGCGCTGCCGTTAAGCGCCAACGGCAAGCTGGATCGCAAGGCGCTGCCGCCGCCGGAGCTGACCAGCAAAACCGCCGGTCGCGCGCCGGAGACGGAGACCGAAGTCGCCGTGGCGCAGGCGTTTGCCGCGCTGCTGGGTTGCGAGGTGAACGATATCGAAGCCGACTTCTTTGCCCTCGGCGGCCACTCGCTGCTGGCGATGCGCCTCGCGGCACAGCTCAGCCGTAAGTACAACCGCAAGGTTACGCCGGGGCAGGTTATGGTCGCCTCGACGGTGAGCAAGCTCAGCGCGCTGCTGGACTTAAAAATGAACGACGAGCAGGCGCAGCGGCTGGGATATGAAACCGTTCTGCCGCTGCGTGAAAGCAGCGGCCCGATGCTGTTCTGCTTCCATCCGGCGTCCGGTTTTGCCTGGCAGTTCAGCGTGCTGGCGCGCTACCTCAGCCCGCGCTGGTCTATCACCGGTATTCAGTCTCCCCGACCGGAAGGGCCGATGCAGCAGTGTGCGGATCTGGATGGGGTGATTGATCATCACCTTAATACGCTGCGTAAGCAGCAGCCGCAGGGGCCGTATTATCTGTTCGGCTATTCCCTCGGCGGTACGCTGGCGCAGGGCATTGCCGCCCATTTGCGCGAACAAGGTGAAGCGGTGGCGTTCCTCGGCCTGCTGGATACCTGGCCGCCGGAAACCCAGAACTGGGCGGAGAAAGAGGCCAACGGCCTCGATCCGGAGGTACTGGCGGAGATTGAGCGGGAACGTCAGGCGTTTATCGCCGCGCAGCAGGGACAGGGTTCCAGCGAGCTGTTTAACGCCATTGAAGGCAACTATGCGGACGCGGTGCGGCTGCTCACTACGGCGCACAGCGCGCGGTTTGACGGCAAAGCAACGCTGTTTGTCGCCGAGCGCACGCGCACGATAGATCCACAGGTCGCCTGGGCGCCGTGGGTGGCGGAACTGGAGGTCTACAGCCAGGATTGCGCCCACGTAGATATCATTTCACCGCAGGCGTTTGAGAAGATTGGGCCGGTGTTGAAGGGGATATTGGGGTAACGTCAAAAGCGCCGGGTGGCGGCTACGCCTTACCCGGCCTACGGATCCGTGGTTGATGTTTGTTGGGTTTGCTCCCTCTCCCTGTGGGAGAGGGCTGGGGTGAGGGCATCAAACCGCACGTTTTCCAAGCGGCACCACCAGCGGCGTTCCCGCCACCGGATCGTCAATAATCATGCAGCGCATGCCGTAGATCTGCGCGATCAAATCCGGCGTCACAATCTCCTTCGGCGCGCCCTGCGCCACAATCTCGCCGTCTCGCAAGGCAATCAGATGCGTCGCGTAGCGGCAGGCCTGATTTAAATCATGCAGCACCGCCGCCAGGGTGTACCCCTGCGCGCGGTTCAGCTCGCTCAGCAGCTCCAGCAGGTCAATCTGATGGCTGATGTCCAGCCAGGTCGTCGGCTCGTCCAGCAGCATAATGGACGTTTCCTGCGCCAGCACCATCGCGATCCACGCGCGCTGTCGCTGTCCGCCGGAAAGGGTATCCACGCTTTGCTGCGCGAGATCGGTAATGCCCGTTGCCTGCATCGCGCGCTTCACGGCCTCGTCGTCCTCTTTGCGCCAGCGGGTAAACAGCGGCTGGTGCGGGTAGCGCCCGCGCGAGACCAGCTCCTGCACCGTGATGTCGCCCGGCGTAGTCGCGTTTTGCGCCAGCAGCCCGATGCGCCTGGCCACCTCTTTGCTGGCGAAGCGCTGGATCTGCTCGCCGTCGAGAAACACGCTGCCCTCAACCGGGGTCATCAGGCGGCTCAGCGTGCGCAGCAATGTTGATTTGCCGCAGCCGTTCGGACCGATAATTGCGGTGAAGTGGCCGTCCGGAATGGCAACGCTTAAATCACGGGCAATGATTTTTTTGCCGTAGCCAAGGGTAAGGTTTTCGCCGCGCAAGCGGGGGGTTGTGTCTGTCATTTCTTGCGTGACTCCTGAACGAGCAAGACGATGAGGTAAATCCCGCCGAGGCTGACGGTCACCACGCCCACCGGCAGTTGATAAGGCATAAACAGCCGCTGGGCGCAGAGGTCGGCGGCCAGCAGTAATACAGCGCCGCACAGCGCCGCCTGGGTTAAGCCCCAGCGCGCCGTCCCGCTAAGGCGCCGCGCGATGTGCGGCGCCACCAGTGCAATAAACGAAATCGGCCCGGCGATGGCGGTAGACGCTGCGGTCAGCAAGACCGCCACCAGCATCAGCATCAGGCGCGAGCGCTCTACGCTCACGCCCAGCGCGCAGGCGCTGTCGTCGCCCATCTCCAGCAGCCGCATCCGCCGTACCAGCAGCAGCGCGCCAATAAACATCAGTAAAATCAGCGGCGCGGCGGGCCAGGTTTTGCCCCACGTCAGGCCGTTAAGTGAGCCGGCGTACCACAGCCCGGCGGAGAGCGCGGTTTCCAGCGACGCCTGTAGCAGAAGCCAGGTGTTGAACGCCATCAGCATCGCGCGGATGCCGATCCCGATGATGATCAGACGGAAGGTGTCGATGCCGTTGCGCCAGGCCAGAGCCCAGATAAGCAGGGAGGTGAGAATACCGCCCGCCATCGCCGTAAAGGTAATGGCCGTAAGGTGCTGCCCGAACAGCACCATCGCCACCAGCACGCCGCTCCACGCGCCGGTATTCAGGCCCATCACGTCCGGACTGCCGAGGGGATTACGCATCAGCGACTGGAATATTGCGCCGCTGACGCCGAGCGCCGCGCCGACCAGGATCGCCATCGCCACGCGCGGCAGTCGCCATTCGGTGACCACCATGGTGATATTACGCGGCGCGCTGCCGGTGAGAGCGTGAAAGACCTGCGCGAAATTAAGCGTTACGGCACCGCTTTGCAGGCTCCACACCGCCAGCAGCAGACTGGCGATGACCAGCAGGGCGACGCTGGTGAGTAAACGACGGGACGGGGTCATCATGCGCCCCCCCCGCGTCTGCGTCGTACCAGGAAGATCAGCACCGGCGCGCCGATAAAGGCGCTGACCACCGAGACGCGCAGTTCACCCGGCACCAGCAGGCGGCCCAGTACGTCGGCAAACAGCAGCAGGGCAGGGGTCGCCAGCAGCGTGACCGGCAGCGACCAGCGGTGATCCGCCCCCACCAGCCAGCGCGCCATGTGCGGCATCATCAGGCCGATAAAGGCGATTGGACCGACCACGGCGGTTGCGCTGCCGCACAGCACGGTGATGGCAAGCAGGCCCGTCAGCTGTGTGCGCGCCACGCGGTTGCCGAGGGCGGTTGCGGTATCGCTGCCGAGGCTCAGGCTGTTCAGCGACCGGCTTAAACACAGCGCCACGACTGCGGCGATAATGACCGGGATTGCCACCACGTTTAAGGTTTCAAGGGTACGGATATCCAGCGAACCGGCCTGCCAGAAGCGGAGCTGGTCATACACGTCCGGGTTGAGCAGGGCGATGCCGTTGGATAAGCCTTCCAGCACCGCCGCGAGCGCCACGCCCGCCAGCGTCAGGCGTACCGGGCTGAGCTGTCCACCGCCCTGGCTGCCGGTAAACGCGACCACCAGCGAGGCGGCCAGCGCGCCGCAAAAGGCCATCACCAGCTGTTCAGAGGGCGACGTCAACCCGAACAGCGCCGCGCCGAGCACGATGGCAAAGCTGGCACCGGAGTTAACGCCGAGAATGCCAGGGTCCGCCAGCGGGTTGCGGGTGAGGGTTTGCATCAGCGCACCGGCAAGGCCGAGCGCGCCGCCGGCCAGCAGTCCGGCAAGCGTGCGGGGCAGGCGGGCGTCGAGCACGATGACGCAGTCGGCGCTCTGACAGCTACCGGAGAGCGCATCGACAATAACGGACGCGGGCAGCGGCTTCGCGCCGACCAGCAGGCTGAGTGCAATCGCAAGGATTAGCAGTAGCAGTAAAGCGGGCACGGCAACGGTGCGCACCGCAGAAGAGGAAAACGACATAGCAACATCCATGATTTGATAATGATAGTGATTATCGTTATCTATCTTATTTGGCTATGTTAGCATGTGCGCCCATGGAATGGGTAGAAATAGACTCAAGGCTTTGTCATGAATCAAAAATCCTGGCTGCTTAACCTCAGCCTGCTCAAAACGCACCCGGCGTATCGCGCCGTTTTTATTGCGCGCTTTATCTCTATTTTGTCCCTCGGGCTGCTCGGCGTGGCGGTGCCGGTTCAGATCCAGGCCATGACGCACTCCAGCTGGCTGGTGGGGTTATCCGTCACCTTAACAGGCGGGGCGATGTTTATCGGCCTGATGGTCGGCGGCGTGCTGGCGGACCGCTACGAGCGCAAAAAGCTGATCCTGATCGCGCGCGGCACCTGCGGCGTGGGCTTTATCGGGCTGTGTATTAACGCTTTGCTGCCAGAGCCGTCGCTGATGGCGATTTACGCCCTGGGGCTGTGGGACGGTTTTTTTGCCTCGCTAGGCGTGACGGCGCTGCTGGCGGCGACGCCTGCGCTTGTCGGGCGTGAGAATCTGATGCAGGCGGGGGCGATCACTATGCTCACCGTGCGCCTCGGCTCGGTGATTTCGCCGATGGTGGGGGGCCTGCTGCTGGCCACCGGCAACGTGGCATGGAACTACGGGCTGGCGGCGGCGGGAACCTTTATCACCACGTTGACGCTGCTGCGTCTGCCGTTATTGCCACCTCCGCCGCAGCCGCGTGAGCATCCGCTGAAGTCCCTGATGGCGGCCATTCGTTTTCTGTTCAGCAACCCGCTGATTGGTGGTATCGCGTTGCTCGGCGGCCTGCTGACGATGGCAAGCGCGGTGCGCGTGCTCTATCCGGCGCTGGCGGGCGAGTGGCAAATGAGCGCCTCGGAAATTGGCGTGCTGTACGCCGCTATTCCGCTCGGTGCGGCCTTTGGAGCACTCACCAGCGGCAACCTTGCGCAGAGCGCGCGTCCGGGGCTGATTATGCTGCTTGCCACGCTGGCCTCGTTTATCGCCATTGGCTTTTTTAGCCTGATGCCGGTGTGGGCGCTGGGGGTGTTGTGTCTGGTGATTTTCGGCTGGCTGAGCGCCGTCAGTTCGCTTTTGCAGTACACCCTGATCCAGACCCAGACGCCGGAGGGAATGCTCGGACGCATCAACGGTTTGTGGACCGCGCAGAACGTCACGGGGGATGCGATCGGTGCGGCGATCCTCGGCGGGCTGGGGGCGATAATGACCCCGATGGCCTCGGCGAGCAGCAGCGGGTTTGTGTTAGCCGTTATTGGTGGGATCTTGTTAATGGTATTAGCAGAATTGCGCCGGTTCAGATCCTGTAGGTCGGGTAAGGCGTAGCCGCCACCCGACAAAACGCCCGGTGGCGCTGCGCTTACCGGGCCTACGCAAAACGTGCTTCTTATTTAAAAATTGTGTTCAAACGCTGCAACACCAGCATCGCGCTGTAATAATCCAGGCGGAACGTCTCCGTGCCCAATGCCCAAACCCGCTTGTTTTTCACCGATGGCAAATGCGCCAGCAGCGGGTTGGCGTAAATCGCATCCACGTCTTTCTGGTCTCCAGCGAACACAAACAGCCCTTCGCCGTTCAGTCCCGTCGCCAGATTTTCACCGCCCAGCTGAATAATGTCGTGGCGTTGCCCCTGGCTTTTCGAGGTATGTAGCCCGGCAGGCAGGTCCGCCAGCGTAAAGCCCAGCTGGTGCAGAAGCTTGCCCTGCGCCGATTCCGAGGTCCACAGGTTCGCGGAGTGCGCCGCGGCGGTATAGACGATGGCGTTCACCGGCTGTGGCGGCAGTTTCATCTGCTGTTTCACCTGGGCGAGCTGTTTATCGAAGGCAGCGATGCGTTCAGCGGCCTGTTTTTCGTGCCCGGCGATCGTGCCCAGCTGGGTCAGCAATTCCTGCCAGCTTTTGTCGTCGTAGTTGATGATAAGCGTCGGGGCGATGGCGGAAAGCTGATCGTAGAGCGCCAGTGCGGAATCCCCGCCGGTGGCGCTGATCAATATCAGGTCCGGCATCTGGGCCGCGACGGCTTCGGCGCTCGGCTCGCCGATGTACAGCCGCGTAACCTTACGCTGTTTCGCAATATCCCCCCACTGGCGCAGGAAACCCTGCCCATCCGCCACGCGGTTGTTCGGCGTGGTCGCACCGCTGGCAATGACCGGCGCATCAATGGCCAGCAGGGAGCCGGTTAAGGTCACGCTGGTAGAGACAATGCGCGTCGGCCTGGCTTCAAGCGTGTGAACGCCGCGGCTGTCGGTGACCTGGCGCGGCCAGTCGGCGGCGATCGCTGAGGTTAGTCCTAAAGCAAAAAGTCCTGTCAGAAGAAGAGCATTGCGGCACACGGCAGGGAGTTTCACAGAGCGGCATCCTGTTTTTATTGAAGATAATGCTTCTCATTTTCACGGTTGCGGGGAAGGGATGCAAGCGTTTGTCGTGCAAGTTAATTGCCCGATGGTTGACAGCGGGGCGATGTGGGATTAGGTTAGCCGACGAAAATATAAATGATAATCATTATTGCTTCTTTTATCATTTTAAGGAGGATGATATGGACACGTCCCTGGCTGAGGAAGTTCAGCACACCGCGACTACGCTGCCATCAGACAGCTTTTTCTTTATGTCGCCTTACCGCAGCTTTACCACGTCCGGCTGTTTTGCCCGTTTTTCTGAACCTGCCGTCGGCGGTGACGATCCGGCGGGTCATTTTCAGCAGAAATTAGCCCAGGCTTTCCGGAATGCGAAAAACAGCGGCATTGCCCACCCGGTGATGGTAGGGGCGATCCCCTTCGATACCCGCAAACCGTCGTCGCTATTTATTCCACAACGCTGGCAAACCTTCTCCCGCCCGGCGCGTCAGCAGTCCGCACGCTACGCCTCCGGTACGCAGACGCTGAACGTGCAACAGCGCACCGAGATCCCGCCGCAGCCGATTTTCGAGGAGATGGTCGCTCGCGCCGCGTCGCTCACCGCCACGCCGCAGGTGAATAAGGTCGTGCTGTCGCGCCTGATAGATATCGCCACCGACAAACGGATTGATAGCAGCGCGCTGATGGAGCGTCTGATCGCCCAGAACCCGGCGAGCTTCAACTTTCACGTGCCGCTGGAAGACGGCGGCGTGCTGCTGGGTGCCAGCCCGGAACTGCTGCTGCGCAAAGAGGGCGCGCACTTTAGCTCGCTGCCGCTGGCAGGCTCTGCGCGCCGTCAGCCGGACGACGTGTTAGATCGCGAAGCGGGCACTAAGCTGCTGGCCTCCGAAAAAGACCGTCATGAGCACGATCTGGTCACCCAGGCGATGAAAACCATTCTGGAACCGCGCAGCCATCACCTGAGCATGCCGTCTTCTCCGCAGCTCATCACCACGCCGACGCTGTGGCACCTGGCAACGCCGGTGGAGGGCGAGGCGCGTGAAAACGAGAACGCCCTGACGCTGGCCTGCCTGCTGCACCCGACGCCAGCGCTAAGCGGCTTCCCGCATCAGGCGGCAAAAGATCTGATTGCCGCGCTGGAACCCTTCGACCGTGAACTGTTCGGCGGCATCGTCGGCTGGTGCGATAGCGAAGGCAACGGCGAGTGGGTGGTGACCATCCGCTGCGCGCGTCTGCATAAAAATACCGTTCGCCTGTTTGCCGGCGCGGGCATTGTGCCTGCCTCCTCTCCGGTGGGCGAATGGCGTGAAACCGGTGTGAAGCTTTCCACCATGCTCAACGTGTTTGGCCTGCACTAAGGAAGACTCATGACCATCCCCTTTACCCGCTGGCCGGAGGATTTTGCCCGCCGCTACCGAGAAAAAGGCTACTGGCAGGATCTGCCGCTGACCCACATCCTGACGGACCATGCGGACAGCGATGCCGTGGCGATTATCGACGGCGATCGGCGCATCACCTATCGTGGCTTTAATCAGGCGGTGAACAACCTCGCGTCCGCACTTCAGGCGCAGGGGCTGCATCGCGGTGAAACCGCACTGGTGCAGCTTGGCAACGTGGCCGAGTTCTACATGACCTTCTTCGCGCTGCTGCATATCGGCGTCGCGCCGGTCAACGCGCTCTTTAGCCATCAGCGCAGCGAACTGAACGCCTACGCTATGCAGATCAAACCCGCCGTGCTGATTGCCGATCGCGACCATGCGCTGTTCGCGGACGATGATTTCCTCAACACCTTCGTGGATGCGCATCGCTCGGTACGCGTCGTGCTGCTGCGCGGCGATAAGGGCGAACACGCCCTGGACGCGGCGATTGCGCGCCAGTCGGACCATTTCATCCCGAACCCGACGCCCGCCGATGAGGTGGCGTTCTTCCAGCTCTCCGGCGGCAGCACCGGCACGCCGAAGCTTATCCCACGCACGCACAACGATTACGACTACAGTATCCGCCGCAGCAACGAAATCTGCGGTATTAACGCGAAGACCCGTTATCTAAACGCGCTGCCCGCGGCGCACAACTACGCCATGAGTTCACCGGGATCGTTAGGCGTTTTCACGGCGGGCGGCTGCGTGGTGCTGGCGAACGATCCGAGCGCCACGCTCTGCTTCCCGCTGATTGAGCAGCATCAGATCAACGTCACCTCGCTGGTGCCGCCTGCTGTGAGCCTGTGGCTACAGGCGATTGCCGACGGCGCGGGGAACGCGCAGCTTAACTCCCTGAAGCTGCTTCAGGTAGGCGGTGCGCGCCTTTCCGCCACGCTTGCGGCGCGTATTCCGGCGGAAATTGGCTGCCAGCTGCAACAGGTGTTTGGCATGGCGGAAGGGCTGGTGAACTACACCGCGCTCGACGATGCGCCGGAGCGCATTATCAACACACAGGGCCGCCCAATGTGCCCGGACGATGAAGTGTGGGTTGCGGATGAGCACGGTAATCCGCTGCCGCGCGGGGAAGTCGGGCGTCTGATGACGCGCGGGCCTTACACTTTCCGCGGCTATTTCAACAGCCCGGAACATAACGCCAGCGCCTTCGATGCCAACGGTTTCTACTGCTCGGGGGATCTCATCACCATCGACGAGCAGGGGTACATCACCGTGCAGGGGCGCGAGAAAGATCAGATCAACCGCGGTGGCGAGAAGATTGCCGCCGAGGAGATCGAAAACCTGCTGCTGCGCCACGAAGCGGTGATCCACGCCGCGCTGGTGAGCATGGAGGACAGCCTGTTGGGCGAAAAAAGCTGCGCGTACCTGGTGGTGAAACAGCCGCTGCGCGCGGTCGAAGTGCGCCGCTTCCTGCGCGAGCAGGGCGTTGCCGAATTTAAGCTGCCGGACCGCGTGGAGAGCGTGGATGCACTTCCGCTCACGCCGGTCGGCAAAGTTGATAAGAAACAGTTGCGCCTGTGGCTTGCTGAACGCGCCCGGGGCTGAGGAACAGAGAATGGCTATTCCAAAATTAACCGCTTACGCGCTGCCAACCGCCGCCGAACTGCCGACTAACAAGGTGAACTGGGCGTTTGAGCCGGAGCGCGCCGCGCTGCTGATCCACGACATGCAGGAGTATTTCCTGAACTTCTGGGGCGAAAATAGCGCCATGATGCAGCAGGTGGTGGCGAACATCGCCAGACTGCGCGCGTACTGCAAAGAACACAACATACCCGTGTACTACACCGCGCAGCCGAAAGAGCAGAGCGATGAAGACCGCGCCCTGCTGAACGACATGTGGGGGCCGGGCCTGACCCGCTCGCCGGAGCAGCAGCGTATTGTGGCTGAGCTGACCCCGGACGAAGCGGACACGGTGCTGGTGAAGTGGCGCTACAGCGCGTTCCACCGCTCGCCGCTGGAGCAGATGCTGAAAGAGACCGGCCGCAATCAGCTTTTGATCGCCGGCGTTTACGCCCACATCGGCTGCATGACCACCGCCACCGACGCCTTTATGCGCGACATCAAACCGTTCTTTATCGCCGACGCGCTGGCAGATTTCACCCGCGACGAGCACCTGATGTCGCTGAACTACGTGGCAGGTCGCTCTGGTCGCGTGGTGATGACCGACGAGCTGCTGCCGTCCGTTCCGGCAACGAAAACCGCGCTGCGCGCGCTGATTCTGCCTTTGCTGGACGAGTCCGACGAGCCGATGGATGATGAAAACCTGATCGACTACGGTCTGGATTCGGTGCGCATGATGGCGCTGGCCGCCCGCTGGCGCAAAGTGCACGGTGATATTGATTTCGTGATGCTGGCAAAAAATCCGACCCTCGATGCCTGGTGGGCGCTGCTCTCCCGCGAGGTGAAGTGATGGCTTTTGATTTTACCGGTAAAACCGTCTGGGTGACGGGCGCGGGTAAGGGCATTGGCTATGCGACCGCGCTGGCATTTGTGGAGGCCGGGGCGCAGGTGACCGGGTTCGATCTGGCCTTCCCTCACGGCGAATATCCGTTTGCCACCGAAACGCTGGACGTGGCGGATGCGGCGCAGGCGAGTGACGTCTGCGGGCGTTTGCTCAGCAGCCTTGAGCGGCTCGACGTGCTGGTTAACGCGGCGGGCATTCTGCGTATGGGCGCGACGGACCAGCTCTCGCAGGAGGACTGGCAGCAGACCTTTGCGGTCAACGTCGGCGGCGCGTTCAACCTGTTCCAGCAGACGATGGGCCAGTTCCGTCGTCAGCAGGGCGGGGCGATCGTCACCGTGGCCTCTGACGCGGCGCACACGCCGCGTATCGGCATGAGCGCCTACGGCGCGTCGAAAGCGGCGCTGAAAAGCCTGGCGCTGACCGTCGGGCTGGAGCTGGCGGGCAGCGGCGTACGCTGTAACCTGGTGTCGCCGGGTTCAACGGATACCGATATGCAGCGCACCCTGTGGACCAGCGACGATGCGGAACAGCGGCGCATTCGCGGCTTTGGCGAGCAGTTCAAGCTCGGCATTCCGCTCGGTAAAATTGCCCGTCCGCAGGAGATTGCTGCGACCGTGCTGTTCCTGGCCTCCGATGCCGCCAGCCATATCACCTTGCAGGATATCGTGGTGGACGGCGGCTCCACGCTGGGGGCGTAATGATCTGGAAACGTCATTTAACGCTCGACGAGCTGAACGCCACCAGCCAGAACACGATGGTGGAGCACCTTGGCATCGTCTATACCCGCCTCGGGGACGATACGCTGGAAGCCGAAATGCCGGTGGATGCGCGTACCCATCAGCCGTTTGGCCTGCTGCACGGCGGCGCCTCGGCGGCGCTGGCGGAAACGCTGGGCTCGATGGCCGGTTTTCTGATGACCCGTGACGGGCAGAACGTGGTGGGTACGGAACTGAATGCCACGCACCACCGCGCGGTCTCATACGGTAAGGTACGCGGCGTGTGTCAGCCGCTGCATCTGGGCCGTTCCAGCCAGAGCTGGGAGATCGTGGTGTTCGACGCGCAGGGGCGGCGGTGCTGTACCTGTCGGTTGAGTACGATGGTGCTGGGGTAAGTCATTCAGCTGAAAGTGATCGGCTTAACACTGTGGTGTAAATCTCTGGTTTGACCACGCATTATTGCGTTTCAGAGTTGTTAAATATTTGCCGTTGTTCTAGAAACAAAATGTAACATCTCACTGTTTCACAACAACGGACAACAGCTATGAACAACTCAGGGAAATACCTTACGTGGGCGGTGCTCTCCGTGGTGGGAGCCTTTGCCCTGGGCTACATCGCCCTCAACCGGGGGGAACAGATCAATGCGCTCTGGATCGTTGTCGCCTCCGTCTGCATTTATCTGATCGCGTATCGTTTTTATGGCCGCTATATCGCAAAGACGGTACTGGGTGTAGACAGTACGCGCATGACGCCTGCCGTGCGTCATAACGATGGTCTTGACTACGTGCCGACCGACAAAAAAGTGCTGTTCGGTCACCATTTTGCGGCGATTGCCGGGGCAGGCCCGCTGGTGGGACCGGTGCTGGCCGCGCAGATGGGCTACCTGCCGGGGATGATTTGGATCCTCGCGGGCGTGGTGCTGGCGGGCGCGGTGCAGGACTTTATGGTGCTGTTCGTCTCCACCCGTCGCGACGGGCGTTCGCTGGGTGAGCTGGTGAAAGAGGAGATGGGGGCGACCGCCGGGGTGATTGCCCTGGTGGCGACCTTTATGATCATGGTGATCATCCTCGCGGTGCTGGCGATGATTGTGGTGAAAGCGCTGACCCACAGCCCGTGGGGGACGTATACCGTCGCCTTTACCATTCCGCTGGCGCTGTTTATGGGGATCTACATTCGCTATCTGCGTCCGGGACGCATTGGTGAAGTGTCGGTCATTGGCCTGGTGTTCCTGGTATTTGCGATTATTTCCGGCGGCTGGGTGGCGGAAAGCCCGACCTGGGCGCCGTTCTTCGACTTTACCGGCGTACAGCTGACCTGGATGCTGGTGGGCTACGGCTTTGTGGCGGCGGTGCTGCCGGTGTGGCTGCTGCTGGCCCCGCGTGACTACCTCTCTACCTTCCTGAAAATCGGCACTATCGTCGGGCTGGCGATCGGCATTTTGATTATGCGCCCGACCCTGACCATGCCTGCGCTGACTAAGTTCATTGACGGCACCGGCCCGGTCTGGACTGGCAACCTGTTCCCGTTCCTGTTTATCACCATCGCCTGCGGTGCGGTATCCGGCTTCCACGCGCTGATAGCTTCTGGCACCACGCCGAAGATGCTGGCGAATGAAAATCAGGCCTGCCTGATTGGCTACGGCGGCATGCTGATGGAATCCTTTGTGGCGATTATGGCGTTGGTCTCGGCCTGTATTATTGACCCGGGCGTCTACTTCGCAATGAACAGCCCGATGGCGGTACTGGCTCCAGCCGGCACCGTTGACGTGGTCGCTTCTGCTGCGCAGGTGGTAAGCGGCTGGGGCTTTGCGATTACCCCAGAAACGTTGACGCATATCGCTAACGAGGTGGGGGAGCAGTCGATTATCTCCCGTGCGGGCGGGGCGCCGACGCTGGCGGTGGGCATGGCCTACATCCTGCACGGCGCGCTGGGTGGGCTGATGGATGTCTCGTTCTGGTATCACTTCGCCATTCTGTTCGAGGCGCTGTTTATCCTGACGGCGGTGGATGCCGGTACGCGTGCGGCGCGCTTTATGTTGCAGGATCTGCTGGGCGTGATCTCGCCGAACCTGAAACGTACCGATTCACTCCCGGCTAACCTGCTGGCGACGGCGCTGTGCGTGCTGGCGTGGGGCTACTTCCTGCATCAGGGCGTGGTCGATCCGCTGGGCGGAATTAACACCCTCTGGCCGCTGTTCGGTATTGCCAACCAGATGCTGGCGGGCATGGCGTTAATGCTGTGTGCGGTGGTGCTGTTCAAGATGAAGCGTCAGCGCTATGCGTGGGTGGCGCTGGTGCCGACCGCGTGGCTGCTGATTTGCACCCTGACGGCCGGCTGGCAGAAAGCCTTCAGTCCGGATAATAAAGTGGGCTTCCTGGCCATTGCCAACAAGTTCCAGGCGATGATCGACAGCGGCAAGATCCCGGCGCAGTACACCGAATCCCAGCTGTCGCAGCTGGTGTTTAACAACCGTCTGGATGCCGGGCTGACCATCTTCTTTATGGTGGTGGTCGTGGTGCTGGCGTTGTATTCTCTGAAAACCGCGCTGGCGGCGTTGAAAGTCGACAAACCGACAGCGAAAGAGACGCCGTATGAGCCAATGCCTGAGAACCTGGACGAGATTGTCACCCAGGCGAAAGGGGCGCATTAACATTACCAACCCCCTCATCCCAGCCCTCACCCCAACGGGGAGAGGGTCAGGGTGGGGGGAAAACAAACGAGAAAATGATTATGTTCGACACCCTTTCCAAAGCAGGTAAATACCTGGGCCAGGCCGCTAAAATGATGATTGGCGTGCCGGATTACGACAACTACGTCGAGCATATGCGCGTCAACCATCCGGACCAGACGCCGATGACTTACGAAGAATTTTTCCGCGAACGCCAGGAGGCGCGCTACGGCGGCAAGGGCGGCGCGAAGTGCTGTTAACCCTCTTTCGGTAAATAGAGGCTGATCTGCTCCTGCTTGCAGCCGTAAATGGCCGCCAGCTTTTCGCGGGTGCGTTTTTGCGGTCGGGAGTCGAGCGCTTCCAGCTGTGACACGGCGGACTGGCTGATGCCGAGTTTCTCCGCGACCTCCTGCTGTGACATGCCGCGTAAAATGCGCCAGGCGGCCTGTAGGCTGACGTTCTGCCAGGTCATGATGCTGCAAACCTCGCCGGGCAATTCCACGTCATCCAGACTATCGTGTTCGACTTCAATATCCTCCAGGTCGTCGTCGGTTTCGTCGTCAATTTCTGCCATCTGTAAGCACATACGAAAGTATTCGTGATATGGAATAACCACGTACTGCGTTTTACCGTTATCGTCCTTAATTAGCTGAACAGCCATAGGTGGCTTTCTCCTCGTGCAGGTAAGTTGTTGATGTTCTACGCTTGACGGCCAAAATATAACAATGGTCATCGGGATCGTCCCGAAGCGTATAGACGATGCGGTAATCGCCAACGCGTAGCCGGAAATGATCTTCTGTCGTCGATATTTTTTTGATATCAGGCCGGGGAGCTGAGCGGTCATCCAGCTCGGAGAGCTTGACCTCAATGCGGCGCTGATACCGCTCGTCAATTCTGGAAAATGCCTTCTTTGCACCATTGGACCAGACAATCTTCATCCGTACCTCCACTGTACGCCCACACGAAATATAAGGAAATAATAAGACTATTAGATAAATTCCGAATTTCTTATGGGGTACTGTAGAGCGGAGAAAAAACGGGAAAAAGCGGCAAAATGTGAATCGTCGAGGCGGCTCGAACAGGCCTCTGCCGGGCGACAGAGGCATACAGTAAATTTGCGATCAGGCGTTCAGACCGCCGTCGACGTCCAGACCGGTGCCGGAAATTTGCCCCGCAGCCGGGCTGGCGAGGAAGGTGACCGCCGCTGCGATATCCTCCGGCTGGCCGTAATGACCCAGGGCAATAAGCTGACGCTGAGAGTCAGCCTGCTCGCCGTCTTCCGGGTTCATATCGCTGTTGGTCGGGCCGGGGTGGACCAGGTTGACGGTAATGCCGCGCGGGCCTAAATCGCGGGCCAGACCTCGGGTGAGGGAGTTAAGGGCAGACTTGGTCATCGAGTAGACGGCGATCCCCGTCTGTGCCACGCGGTTCGCCAGACAGCTACCGATGTTGATGATGCGTCCGCCGTCAGACATGTGCACCAGCGCTTCCTGAATGGCGATCACCACGCCGCGGATGTTGACGTTGATCAGAGCGTCGATGTCCGCCAGGGTCATGGACTCCAGCGGGCCGCCGCGCGCAATCCCGGCGTTATTGACCAGAATATCCAGCCCGCCGAGGGAGCGCGCCGCCTGGGTGACCGCATCCTGAATCGCCTGTGCGCTGGCGCTGTCGGCCTGAATCGCCTCGCCGTGTCGCCCCAGCGCGCTGATCTCATCGACGACCTGCTGGGCTTTATCGACGGATTTTTCATAGGTGATAACCACATCGGCACCGGCGCGCGCCAGCGACAGCGCAATCGCCCGACCCAGCCCACGACTGGCGCCGGTAACCAGCGCCTTTTTACCTGTTAAATCGATCTGCATGATGACCTCATTGCATGAGTGGAGAGAATCATCATTAGGTATAGCCCGTCGGCGCGATTAACGGCTGAAGGATTCCACCTTCTCGAACGCGGCGCGCAGCACCTCAGGCGTTAACGTCACCGGCAGATAGTGAATCGACTCCACCGGGCGCAGGGTGTGGGCAATAATCTTATCCAGCGCGTCGCGGTTATTAATATCCACGCCCAGCTTGTGAAGCGTGGTCGGCAGGTTAAAGCGCTGGTACGCCGCCACCAGCTGCGCCAGCACGTCGTCCTGACCGAGCAGGGCGCTCTGCACCAGAATGCCGTAGGCCACCTTGGTGCCGTGCAGGTATTTTTCCGTCTGCGGCAGCACGGTTAACCCGTTATGTACAGCATGCGCCGCCGCCACGCGGGTATAACGTTCACCCAGACCGCCAACCATACCGCCACCGGCAATAATCGCATCCACCACGTCCCGGAACGCCTGCGTTTGTTCGCCGCGCTGCCGATCCGCAAGCGCCTCTTCGCTGCGTTCCAGCAGCACGTCGCGGATCGCCAGCGCACCGTTCAGGCCGAGACGCACGGTCAGCGGCAGGCCCTCAGGCTGAGGGGCGAGCACCACCGCTTCATACCACTTCGCCAGCGTATCGCCGATGCCCGCCAGCAAATAGTCTGCCGGGGCATTGAGAATGATCTGCGGCTCTACCAGCACCAGAAAATTGGCGTCGTCAAAAATCTCAAACTGTAGCGCCTGACCGGCATCGTTGTACCACACGGAGAGGGGAGTCCACGCAGCGCAGGTCGCGGCGATGGTAGGAATGCCCACGAACGGCACACCCAGACGACGCGCCACGGCCTTGACCGTATCCATCACCGCGCCGCCGCCGACGCCAATCACCACGCTCGCTTCACTGCCCGACTCGTTCACCAGATGAGTGACGTCACGCTCGCTGCAATGACCCGTAAACAGCAGATGTTTTGCCCCCGGCGCGTTAAAGCTCTCCGGCAGATAAGGGCGTGCGCCCTCGATTGCCCGCTCGCCGTAGATCCACACCGCGTGTGAAAGCTGTACCGGCGTAAAGAAATCATCCAGGCGCGCAAGGCTTCCCGGATGAGAGAAATAGTTCGCCGGGCCGGGCACGACGCGGATATCGGTGTTGCTCATGACGTTGTCCTTTTTTAGCAAGCGCTAACCCGATGTTATGTCTGGACATCCGGATGGCTAATAATATTTCGCTTTATCTTATGCCTTTTCCGTCGTTGTCAGTCAACCGGAGCTGTGAAAAATTCGCTAATTCAGAAGAATAATGAAGGATTTACGCGGATGGTTTCCAGTCGCCTTGAGATGCGCGGTATCAGCCTGGCCTTTTCCGGCTTTCAGGCCCTGTCGCGCGTGGATTTCACTCTGAACGGCGGGTCGGTGCATGCGCTGACCGGCGCCAACGGCGCGGGGAAATCAACGCTGATGGCGGTGCTGTGCGGGACGCACGATCGTTATGAAGGCGAAATCTGCATTAACAACCAGCCGGTAAGTATCCGCGAGCCGCTGGACGCCAAACGGCTGGGTATCCACCTTGTGCAGCAGGAGGTGGATGTGGCGCTCATCCCCGGGTTAAGCATTGCCGAAAACATCATGCTCGACCAGCTAGCGCATCCGGGGCACCGCTACAGCTGGCGCACGGTTCGTCAGCAGGCGCGGCAGGCGCTGGCGCAGCTGGATGTTTCGCTGGACGTTCGCCGTTCCATTGACAGCTGCACGCTGGCCGAAAAACAGCAGATTTTGCTGGCGCGGGCGCTGTCGCACCACTGCCGTTTTCTCATTCTTGATGAACCCACCGCGCCGCTGGACGCGCACGAGAGTGAGCGTCTGTTTGCGGTGGTGAGACGTCTAAAAGAGCAGGGCATTGGCGTGGTGTTTATCTCTCACCGTATTCATGAGCTGAAGGCCATCTGCGACACCCTGACGGTGCTGCGCGACGGCAGGCTGATTGAGTCCGGCCCGATGGCGGATCTGAGCGGAGAGGAGATCGTCGAGAAGATGCTCGGCCACGAGCTGAGCGATATCTATCCGCCCCCGCGACCGCCGCACCTTGAAGAGACGCTGCTGCGGGTGGAAGGCCTGCACGACGACGCGCTGCTGAAAGATATCTCCCTGCACCTGCGCAAAGGTGAAATTCTTGGCATTGCCGGGCTGGCGGGGGCGGGGAAAACGGAACTCTGCAAGGCGCTGTTTGGCGCCAGCAAAAGCCGCGTCGCGAACGGCGAGCTGAACCATCAGCCCTGGAAACCGCGCGATCCGGCAGACTCGGTGCTGCGCGGTCTGGCGCTGGTGCCGGAGGAGCGGCGCAAAGAGGGCATTTTTATCGACGAGCCGGTGAGCATGAACCTTGCCGTGTGCGCCGATAACAGCTTTTCACGCTGGAGCCTGTTTGGTCATCGTCAGGCGTGGCGCTGGGCAGAAGAGGTGATTGCCCGCGTCGGCGTGCGCGCGAGGGGGCCGGGGCAGGTACTGCGACGTCTGTCCGGCGGCAACCAGCAGAAGGTCGCCATCGGTAAATGGCTGCGCAATGACGCCAGCGTGCTGATTTTCGACGAGCCGACTAAGGGCGTGGACGTGAAGGCCAAAACCGACCTGTTTCAGCTGATCGACGGCCTGGCGCGCGAGGGCAAGGGGGTGATTTATGCCTCAGGTGAGTTTGCCGAGCTGGTCGGGCTGTGCGACCGCATCTGCGTGCTGTGGGACGGACGTATCGTGGCGGAAATCGCCGGGGCCGAGGCCCGGGAAGAGACACTACTTTATTATTCAACCGGAGGAACGGCGTCGTGAGCAAGGCCCTTTCAGTGAACGCGGCGGCGTCTGGCCGCCAGCAGATTTTCGATTTCCTCTACAGGTGGGGTATGTTGCTGACCGTTGTCGCGCTGGTGGCGGTGTTTGGCCTGGCCTCGGACAGCTTTCTCGATCCGAACAACATCATCAACATTTTGCGCTCGATCGCTATCGTGACGGTGATTGCCGTTGGCGTGTCGATTTCGCTGACCGTCGGCGGGTTCGATCTCTCCGTGGGTTCGACAGCTTCGCTGGCAAACGCGCTGGTGATTTCGCTTTTCGTCTGGCATGGCTTTGGCACCACCGAGTCAATTCTGATTACCCTCGCACTCTGCACGCTAGTGGGGCTGTTCAACGCCTTTTTGATCGTCATCCTGCGTATTCCGGACATGCTTGCGACGCTCGCCAGCCTGTTTGTCATCCAGGGCGTGGCGATGACCTATAGCTACGGCGGGTCGATCACCGAAAACATGGTGCTGCCGAGCGGCGACATGGCGGAAGGGACCATTCCGGCGGCGTTTAGCCTGCTGGGACAGGTGCCGACCATCGTCATCATCATGCTGGCGGTGACCCTTCTGGCGCAGCTGGGGCTGTCGCTGACTACTCACGGACGCCGGATGTACGCCATTGGCGGCAACCCGGAAGCGGCGCGCCTCTCGGGCATTCGCACCACGCGCTACAAGGTGGCGGCCTACGTGATTGCCTCGCTGCTGGCGGGGCTGGGCGGCATTTTGCTGGCTTCGCGCATCGGTTCGTCGCAGGTGAACGCGGGCGGCGGTTATCTGATGGACGCGGTGGCGGCGGCGTGGATTGGCTTTTCGCTGGCCGGCTCCGGCAAGCCGAACGCGCTGGGGACGCTGGTTGGGGCGGTGATCCTCGGCGTGCTGTCGAACGGGCTGGTGATGCTCTCCGTGCCGTATTACGCCATGGACATTATAAAAGGGCTGGTGCTCGCGGTGGCGCTGGCGATGACCTACATACAAAAACGCTGACAACACAACGGGATAAAAAAATGAAAAAGATAGCACGCTCATTGGTGGCGCTGAGTTTGTTCACTGCGCTGCCAGGCTTCGCGGTTACCCCCGCACCGGTTCCGGCTGCCATTGCGAACCACGAGGGCCCGATCCGCATTGCCGTGATTCGTAATCTTGGCTCCGACGACAACACCACGCAGTTTGTGGCGGGGGCGATTCAGGAAGGGAAGAAGCTTGGCTTTAAGGTCAGCACCTTTTTAAGCAACGGGGACGATGCCAGATTCCAGGACTTCGTGAACCAGGCCATCAGTCAGAAGTACGACGGGATTATCCTGTCTCAGGGGCGCGATCCGTACTCCACCGCGCTGGTGAAGAAAGCAGTGGATGCCGGGATTAAAGTCGCCGTCTTTGATACCGCCGTTAATGGCGAGATCCCCGGCGTGACCGTCACGCAGCAGGACGATGCCTCCCTGACCAACCTCTCTTTTGGTCAACTGGCGAAAGATTTCAACGGCAAGGCCAATATCGTCAAGCTGTGGGTGGCGGGTTTCCCGCCGATGGAGCGGCGTCAGGCGGCGTACAAGCAACTGCAAAAACAGTATCCGGAGATCAAAGAGCTGGAGTCCATCGGCGCGGTCTCTTCTGACGTGCAGGGCGACACCGCCAACAAGGTGGGGGCGATCCTGGCGAAATACCCGAAAGGCAAAATCGACGCTATCTGGGGCACCTGGGACGCCTTCAGCCAGGGGGCCTATAAGGCGCTGAAAGAGAACGGCCGCACCGAGATCAAGCTCTACAGCATCGACATTTCCAACCAGGACTTACAGCTGATGCGCGAGCCGGGGAGCCCGTGGGCGGTGAGCGTGGCGGTAGATCCGAAGCTGATTGGTGCGACCAACGTGCGTCTGATCGCTAATAAGATTGCCGGGGAAGCCACGCCAGCAACGTATGACTTCAAAGCGGCTGCTATCCCGCAGGCGCTGCTGACCGCCCAGCCGGGTGCGGTGAACGTGGCGTCGCTGGGGAAAATCATTCCGGGCTGGGGCCAGACGGAAGATTTTATCGCGCCGTGGTTTGCGACGCTGGAAGCAAAAAATAAATAAAACCAGGCTGGGTGGCGTCAGGTGCGGCCTGATGCCCTCACCCCGGCCCTCTCCCAAAGGGAGAGGGGGAAAACCAAAAGGAGCTCAAGGTGACTCATTTACCCCCTCCCGAATACAGCCGCAACATGCGGCTGATTGGCCATAGCGACCAGGGCGGTCGCCCGGACGGCGTGCAGCTGATGGTGCATCGTGGCTTTGCGTATATCGGCCATATGGTGTCGCAGGGCTTTTCGATTGTTGACGTGCGCGACCCAAAAAATCCGAAGGCGGCAGGTTATGTTCCCGCGCCGCCCGGCACCTGGAACGTGCACCTACAAGTGCATGACGATCTGCTGCTGGCGATCAACGCCCGGGATCTGTTTGCCGATGCCCGCTTTGCCGACGAGAAGGTCTACTACACCCGTCAGGTGGGGGAGACCGTCAGCGACGTGCGGGACAAAGGCTGGAGCGCCGGGCTACGGGTGTTTGATATCTCTACCCCGGACAGGCCGCGGGAAATCGGCTTTCTGTCGCTGAACGGCATCGGCATTCACCGCATCTGGTACGTTGGCGGGCGCTGGGCGTACGTGTCGGCGCTGATCGACGGCTTTACCGACTACATCTTCCTGACCATCGACCTGACGGATCCGCGCAAGCCTGAGGTGGCAGGGCGATGGTGGCTGCCGGGGATGAACCAGGCCGCAGGGGAAAAGCCCACGTGGCCGCAGGGCAAACGCTATGCGCTGCACCACGCGATTATCGCCGGTGATACCGCCTATGGGAGCTGGCGCGACGGTGGCCTGACGCTGCTGGACGTGAAAGACCGCACTCAGCCGACGCTGATTAGCCATCGCAACTGGAGCCCGCCGTTTGGCGGCGGGACGCATACCGCGCTGCCGCTGCCGGACCGCTCGCTTCTGGTGGTGCTGGACGAGGCGGTACTGGATAACCAGGAGGATGGGGAGAAGCTGATCTGGCTGTTTGATATCCGCGAGCCGTCGAACCCGGTGAGTATCTCTACCTTCCCGCAGCCGGATGAAACCGACTACGTGGCGAAAGGGGCGCACTTCGGGCCGCACAACCTGCACGAGAACCGGCCGGGGAGCTTTGTCAGCTCAACGCTGATTTTTGCCACCTACCAGAACGCGGGTGTGCGCGCGTACGACATTTCCAACCCGTATCGCCCGGTGGAGACCGGTGCGCTGGTGCCCGCCGCGCCGGAGAGGATGATGGATACACGGCCGAATCGCCCGCAGGTGATCCAGTCGTGCGATGTGTTTGTGGATGCGCAGGGGATGATCTACAGCACCGATTATAACGGTGGGCTGTCGGTGATTGAGTATTTGGGGTGAGTGCGGTTTGACGCCCCTCACCCTAACCCTCTCCCCAAAGGGGAGAGGGGAAAATCAGCTGTACTGCCGCACCCGCGCCACCAGCTCTTCCGCGCTGTCGATGCGCTCGGCAATGACGATCAGCGCTTTACCGAGCGTAATCGCGTGGCGCAGGCACTCGTGACGCATGGCATCATCCCGAATGGTGTCGATATCCGCAACGTGGGAAAGCCCGACGCTGCGGCGAATCAGTTCGGTGCCGCAGAAACCAATGGCGTCATGCCAGACCTTTTTCAGGAACGCGGAGGCGTATCCCGGTGCGCCGAGCGCAGCGTCGCGCGTTTTTTCGTTCGCCAGCGCCTGGAAGCGCTCCGCGAAGGTATTCCACAGTTCCTGAATATCGGTCAGGCGCTGTTCGCGCGCGGCGGCGGCATCGCGAATGCCCAGATGCCCCGGCAGGCCGCAGAAATTGAGCAGCAGGTTGCCGATGGCGGTGCCCAGGTCAAAGCCAATCGGGCCGAAGTAGCCAAACTCGGCGTCGATGGCCTTCAGGCTGCCTTCCGCCACAAAAATGGAGCCGCTGTGGATATCCCCGTGCAGCAGGGCTTCAGCGTGTGAAAAGAAGCGGTGCTTCAGGGTGGCCACGGCAATTTTTAGCTGAGCGTCGTCGCGCAGGGCGGCGACGTCATTTTCCAGCTCGGCCGGGTAGCTGTTGCGCTCGTGGATCTGGTACGGATCGTTGAAGAACAGATCTTCGGTGATCTCGCACATCTCCGGGTTGATAAATTTCGCCACCTGCGCTTTTTTCGCGTGCGGGTGCAGGTAGAAATCGCTGGTGTGGAACAGGGTGTGCGCGAGGTATTCACCCAGCTGACGCGCCGCCTGCGGGTAGTAACGGTTGTTGATCAGCTCGCCGCGCCAGATGCGATGGCTGGAGAGATCTTCCATCACCATCACCGCCAGTTCCGGGTCAAAGTGGTGGATTTTCACGGTGTGCTGCGGGCTGTGCTGGTAATGTTCGACCAGGGTTTGTGCCTCCAGACGGGCGCGGTCCAGCGTCAGCGGCCAGGACTCGCCGACGCAGCGCACGTAGGGCAGCGCCTGCTTGACGATGACGCGGCTTGCGCCCTGGGCATCGAAAATTTTGAAGACCAGGTTGAGGTTGCCGTCGCCCACTTCCTGCGCCTCTACCAGCGAGGAAGGATCGTCGAGTCCGCCAAACTGCCTGGCATACTCCACGGCGTCCTGAGCGGTAAAGGTACGGTATTGCGACATGGCCTGCTCCTCAGTTTTGCTAATTAAGACATGTAGACGTCTATACATCTGGATTTCATCCTGACACAATGTGCTACAACAACGCAACAGGGAATTAACGACATGCAGACATTACAGACGACCAGCCTGCGGGTGGCGGATAATCAGCTCTTTATTCTCGACCAGCAGGCGCTTCCGCAGGAGAAACGCTGGCTGGAGGCCTCGACGGTCGAGGCGCTGGTCGGGCATATTCATTCCCTGCGGGTGCGCGGCGCGCCGCTGATTGGTCTCTCTGCAAGCCTGCTGCTTGCACTGCTGGCGGAAAGCGGCAAAAGCCGCGATGAGCTGGCCGTGGCGCTGGAAACCCTGCGCGCATCCCGCCCGACGGCGGTGAACCTGATGAACAACCTCGACCGCATGAAGCTGGCGCTCTGGCAGGAAGATTTCGTTTCTGCGCTGGTGGCCGAGGCGCTGCGCCTGATTGACGAAGACAAACGACTCTGTGACGCCATTGCCAGTGCGGGCAGCGCGCTGGTGAAGCCCGGCAGCCGTTTGCTGACCCACTGCAACACCGGCGGGCTGGCGACGGCGGGCGTCGGTACTGCGCTGGGGGTGATTGCTCGCGCGCATCAGGAAGGCAAGGTAAGCAACGTCTGGGTGGATGAAACCCGTCCGCTGTTGCAGGGCGGCAGGCTGACCGCGTGGGAACTCGGCGAGCTGGGCGTACCGTATCGGCTGATTACCGACTCCATGGCCGCCAGCCTGATGGCGAAAGGGCAGGTGGACGCCGTGTGGGTGGGCGCAGATCGTATCGCCGCCAACGGTGACGTGGCGAACAAGATCGGCACCTATTCCCTGGCGGTGCTGGCGAAGTTTCACGGCATTCCGTTCTACGTCGCCGCCCCGCAAACGACCCTCGACCCGGACTGCCCGAACGGTGACGCAATCCCGATTGAGCAGCGCACGGCCAGTGAAGTGACGGGCGTGGCGGGGAGCTTTGGCGCGGTGCAGTGGGCGCCGGAAAACGCGCAAGTCTACAACCCGGCGTTTGACGTCACCCCCGCCTCGCTGATTAGCGGCTGGGTGCTGGATACGGGCGTGGTCACGCCGAAAGAGGTGGCGGCAGGGAAATTTGCCTGAGTCCGGCTATCCTTGTAAGGGGTTCCCTTTAGAGGACATCATCGTGACGCTCGATCCCGAAACTGACTTAAAGCTGGAGCGCGTGGTGGATGCACCGCGCGACCTGCTGTGGCTCTGCTGGACCACGCCTGAGCACATCAAAAACTTCTTCATTCCAGCTCCCCATAAGGTGACCGAATGCGACCTCGACCTGCGCGTGGGCGGGAGGTTCAACACCGTGTTTGAGGTGGACGGGCAGCGGATGGATAACCGGGGCGTATTTCTTGAAATAGACCCGGGGAACAAGCTGGTCTTTACCGACGGTTATACCGAGGGCTGGAAGCCTGCCGAGAAGCCGTTTATGACGGCGATCCTGCTGTTGGAAGACGTTGGGGAGGGCAAAACCCGCTACACGGCGATTGCGCGTCACCCGACGAAGGAAATCCGCGAGCAGCATGAGCAGATGGGCTTCCACGAAGGGTGGGGGATTGTGCTGGATCAGCTGGTGGGGTATGTGAAAGGGCTGAACGTGTAGTGCGCGCGGGTGCCCTCACCCCAGCCCTCTCCCGAAGGGCTGAGGGATCCCCAGTAATTTGAAAGCAAAAGCGATAACGTTGCCTCAGAATAACTGAGGGCTTTCAGCGATGCCTCGGTCCGGCTGTAAATCGCTGAGGCGTTTGCCTTCCGGCCGGGGCGAGGCGCAGGGATGCGCCGAGAGGGCGGGCTTTACAGGGATGTTACCTCCGCCCGTCCCCGATAAGCCGGAAGGAATAAGCCGAGGGCACCGCGAAGCGGCGATTTACCGCCGGGAGCCCGGGTCGCCAGGGTGGTGGCGACTGAGCCACCCTGGCACGTTCACCGGTCATGTCGTTACAGAGTAGCAGGGAACATAAAGTGAACGGAATGACCACCGCAGCCGTATGTTCCCCTCACCCTAACCCTCTCCCCAAAGGGGCGAGGGGACTGTTCCGTGCAGACATTATTTTGTGAGGATCCCTGAGCCCACAGGGAGAGGGAGAAAAGCTCATGCCAGGCGTGGATACGCATCCGCAATCGCATCGCCCGTAAACTGCGCCACCCAGCCTTCCGGGTTATCGAAAATACGGATCGCCGTAAAGTTCGGCTCTGAGCCCATATCAAACCAGTGCGGTGTACCGGCGGGTACGGAGATCAGATCGTTTTTCTCGCACAGTACCTGATAGACCTCATCGCCAATGTGCAGGCAGAACAATCCCGCGCCTTCCACGAAAAAGCGCACTTCGTCTTCGCCGTGAGTATGTTCGTTCAGGAACTTCGCGCGCAGCGCCTCTTTCTGCGGATTGTCGGCGCGCAGGCTGATCACATCCCAGCTCTGGTAACCTTTCTCTGCCACCAGCTTGTCTATCGCATGCTGATAAGCTTCGATCACCGCCTCAGGGGCAGGATCCTGACCTAAATCGCGATCCGCAGCCCAGCGTTCAAACCGCACGCCTTTCGCGTTGAGCTGCCGGGCAATCTCGGCGGCGTCGGTGCTGTGCCACAGAGGCTTACTGGCGTCTTTGTCGGAATAAAGTGTCAATGCGCTCATGAAGGGATCTGCTCCGGATTAATCTCGTCAAACTGGTGGATCTGATGATGATGGCTTGCGCCGTCATCTTCACCGCGAATCAGTTGCAGGGTGCGAAAACCCGCCTGCTCAGCCGCGTCCAGCTCCTGATGAATATCCGACAGAAACAGGATTTGCGATGGGGCGATGCCCGTTTGCGCCGCAATATTTTGATAAGACTGCACCTCGCGCTTGGCGCCAATGTGGGTATCAAAATAGCCGCTGAACAGATGAGTAATATCACCTTCGTCGCTGTAGCCAAATAACAGTTTCTGCGCGGCGACGGAGCCAGAGGAATAAACATAGAGATCAATCCCTTGCGCCTTCCACTTTTCCAGCGCGGGCAGTACGTCAGGATAAAGGTGTCCGGTAAAGTCACCGTTCACGTAGCCGTCATGCCAGATAATTCCCTGAAGGGCTTTGAGCGCCGTGGATTTGCGGTCCTCATCCATAAAGGCAAACAGGGTGCCGATAAGCTCGCTGACGCTGGCGTGCGGGTTACCGATTTCATCACGCAGGTTGTCCAGAATGGATTTGACCGGCTCGGCGTACTGCTGCGCGGTCACGAAGGCCGCCAGCCGCTCACGCGCGTAGGGGAACAAAACGTCATGGACAAAACGGATATCGCTGGTGGTCCCTTCAATATCCGTCACAATCGCGCGAATCATACTCTCTCCAGTTGTCGTAAACGCATTTCGCATTCAAATAAGAATTCTAAACCTTCCAGATGACGGCGGGCTTCGGCCACGTCGCGTCCCCAGCAGGTTAAGCCATGACCGCGCAGAAGAAAACCATAATTAAGCGGGCGTTCCTGCGCGTAATGGGCGATGCGCGAGGCGAGGGCGTCAATGTCCTGGTCGTTATCAAACACCGGGATGGCCACCGTATCCCGGTGCGTGGTCTGCCCGGTAAGGGATTTTTGCATCTCGAAACCGGTGATCTTCAGCTCGGCTTCGTTGACCAGACGCGACAGCACCGTGGCATTGACGGTGTGAACATGCAGGACGGCGTTAGCCTCGGGAAACAGGCGATAGATGAGGGTATGCAGCCCGGTCTCTGCCGACGGTTTACGCCCGGATGGCGCGCGGCTGGTGGCGATTTCAACCTGTAAAAAATCGGCGGCAGTCAGGCTGCCTTTATCTTTTCCCGATTCGCTGAGCCAGCACAGGTGTTCATCCTGACGCACGGACATATTGCCGCCGGTAGCGGGCGCCCAGCCTTTAGCGCCAATCCAGCGGCAGGCCTCGACCAGGTGCGCGAGTTGCAGGTTGTCTGTCATTACCTTTTACCCTCTCGAACAGGAATAATCATATCGTTTAGACGTCTAAGCGTCTTGATTGCCAAAGACTAACATCGTGTTATAGTGTCAGCAACATAAGTATTCCAGGCAGGCACACTACAATGAGCAATAACCCGTTGATCCCGCAGAGTAAACTTCCAAATCTTGGCACGACGATTTTTACCCAGATGAGCGCTCTGGCGCAGCAGCACAACGCCATTAATCTCTCCCAAGGATTTCCGGATTTTGACGGCCCGCGCTATTTGCAGGAGCGTCTGGCATACCACGTGGCACAGGGAGCCAACCAGTATGCGCCGATGACCGGCGTGCAGGCGTTGCGTGAAGCCATTGCGGATAAAACGGCGGAGTTGTACGGCCATAAGCCCGATGCGAACAGCGACATTACGGTGACGGCAGGGGCGACCGAAGCGCTGTATGCGGCGATCACCGCCCTGGTGCGTACGGGCGATGAAGTTATTTGTTTTGAACCCAGCTACGATAGCTACGCCCCGGCGATTGTGCTGGCCGGCGGCGTGGTGAAACGCGTGGCGCTCCAGCCGCCGCATTTTCGACCGAACTGGCAGGCGTTTTCCGCGTTGCTGAGCGATAAAACCCGGCTGGTGATCCTGAATACGCCGCACAACCCATCGGCAACGGTGTGGCAGAAGAGCGATTTTACCGCTCTGTGGCAGGCCATCGCCGACCGTGAAATCTATGTTCTGAGCGATGAGGTGTATGAGCACATCTGCTTCACAAAAGAGGGGCATGCCAGCGTGCTGGCGCATCCGCAGCTTCGCGAGCGCGCAATTGCGGTATCATCATTTGGGAAAACCTACCATATGACCGGCTGGAAGGTAGGGTACTGCGTGGCGCCCGCCGCCATCAGTGCTGAACTGCGTAAAGTGCACCAGTATCTGACGTTTGCGGTGAACACACCCGCTCAGCTGGCGCTGGCGGATATGCTGCGCGCGGAACCCGGGCATTACCGCGAGCTGCCGCACTTCTATCGTGAACGTCGGGATCTGTTTGTGGCGGCGCTGAGCAAAAGCCGGCTGGAAATTTTGCCGTCTGAAGGAACCTATTTCCTGCTGGCCGACTACAGCGCGATTACCGATCTGGACGATGTGAGTTTCTGCCAGTGGCTGACGAAAGAGGTGGGCGTTGCGGCGATTCCGCTGTCAGTATTCTGCGCCGATCCCTTCCCGCATAAGCTGATCCGACTGTGTTTTGCGAAGCAGGAATCGACGCTGCTGGCAGCGGCAGAGCGCTTAAATAAACTCTGACTATTTTACCGTCCAGGCTTCTGAGAAACGACGGTCTGCGAAGAGCTCCAGCAGGCCGTTGATCTGCTTCAGCCGCAGGACTTCATCACTGTCCATACCTAACTCTTTGCCGATTTTCTCCTCGCTCCAGCCCATCAGCGCCAGTTCACGCACAATCTCCGCCATGGCGTTGATCTGGTGGCGGCCACGCGCGCGGTTATGGCGAATGGTCGCGGCCATGCGGTCGAACTTTGCCTGACGCTCAGTGCGCAGGCAGGTGATGGGAAGATAACCTTTAAGCTGGCGCTTCAGAACAGCCCGATGGCTGCCAATATCGTGTCGGTGAAAACCATCCACAATTTCGTAGTGCTGCGGCGCGTTTTCCGTCACAACGATAGGCTGCGTGAATCCATCCAGTTCCAGTGACGTGGTAAGCAACCGTTTTTCCGGTGGCGCAACGTTATTAGGATTGTAATCATTGGCCGTGATCTCGTCCTGCTTTACCCATAATACGCAGTCTACTGGCTGATCGCGGAAAGGGCTGATGTAATGTAATGCCAGACGAAAAGCATTTATGGCGTTAATTTGCTCGTCTTCAGAAAGTGCCTGAAGATAAGCTTCCATTTCTTTGATTATCCGTTGTTGCATAAAATTCCCCATTCCTTACGTTTCGCTTTCACCCTTTCGTTGTAGCGTTGATAGTGTTTAGGCTTATTTGGGCTAAACGAGAGTGCCCGACACCAATAGTCATTGTTGAGTAAAACCTTACAAATACGTCGCCAGGAGGGGATATCTTTTGCGCCAATGTCACCCTCCTGCGTATCGGGAATATCGTCCATGCCTCGCTTGTGATACCAGTGAAGATAAATCGCGATTTTATTTCGGTAATGTTCTGCTGTATTTTGCGGCATGCTGTCGAGCAATAGCATCGCGTATTCGCGCCAGCTGAGGTGTTCGGGTTTCAGGATCTTCCTGTGGCCATAAAAATGGTTATCGTGTCCGGCATAAATCCCCCCACTGCGCACGCCGCTGGCACGTTCACACATGGCCGCCCAGCGTTCAGGCTCAATAACATGATAGAGCCACAGTCCCTGGCGCTGCTCCGGCCCGAAGGGTTCACAGATGCGCATATAACGCGGCGGTACCCCCGCCTTGTACATCAGATCGTATAGCGGGTTATAGCAGCATTTTGTTTTCGCGAACCATGTCCAGATATCGGCAGTTTTCCAGTCGTAGAGAGGGTAGATATACCAGGTGTGTCCGCCCGGTGCGACGGTCGTCCAGGGCTTATCGTCAGAGAAGCGCTGCTTACGTGCAGACGCGATAGCCAGGAAGCGGTTGTAGGATTCATCGGCACGAATGCCTATCATCATGGCCGCCGGTCGATTGAGGGAAAACCAGTCGGAGAAGCTGCGAACGAAGGTTTCGAAGGTCATTCCTGGCTGGTAAAACGGGAAAAAGGCAGGGTCGGTAATGGCATCCATGGGGGGCTGTCGCACCCACGGCGTGTCGGGCTCCCAGCATTGCCACTCTGGTTGAAACTGTGACAGCGAATTTTGAGTGGTAAGGGGGAGGGCCACCCACCAGAATCGGTCTATCACATCGCTGTAGAGTGAACGCATATGCGCGATATGGGCGATGGTATAGGTGAATTGCGCTTCCCAGTCTATAAACAGCACGTCAATTTTTCTTTTCATCTGCCGCGCTCGCAGCGCCGTAAGATGCAGCATGACGGTAGAATCTTTACCGCCTGAAAAGGAAACGCAAACCCGGGGTATATTCTCAAGCGTCCACGCTATTCGCTCCTCGGTTGCGTTGAGGACATTTTGGGGCAACGGTATTTTATAGATCGACATGATCATTCTCTTCCTGAGTAATAATTGCCTGACGGTGGCGTCAATACCAGAAAGGATACAACAGCGGAGATAAATTCAGGGAGGTAAATTGTATGATTTTTTAAATATAATTTTAATGAATGTTATCGGAAGAATTTCTGGCTACTCTTCAAGCAGCCAGTCATCTTTAGCTGCGGGGGGGGACAATTTCATCAATAAAATTTGAAAATGACGGGCTGCTCAGCGCCGAGCGGTTATAGATCATGTATATTTTGATGGCCGGGAATGTAAGGTTAGTCTCAATTTTGCGCAAATTTAATGCAGCGCCGTATTGTTCAAATGCCGGAACGGGCACCAGGCCAATAATATCGCTGGAGCTTATCATCGACAGCAATGAAATATAAGAGTCACTGCGAAAGACAATATTTCTTTCGGGAAGCAGTATCTCCGCATTTTCTTGATAATTTTTGACGCTTGTCTCATCGCTTAAAAAGGCGGTGAAATTTTCGCGCAGGAGTTCGTCAGGCGTCGCGTTCAGCCCAATACGCGGATGGTCCGTGTGGCAAACCAGCATAAGCTGCATCTCATAAAACAGGCTGCACGCGGTAGAACGACTATTCAACGGCGAGAAGGCGAAAACAAGATCGGCCTTGCGGTAGGCTAACAGATCTTCAGCTGAATCCGGCGCGAGAAAAACATCATGCAGTTCAATATGATAATTGTACTTGTCCATCAACAGTTTCATGGGGCCAAGCATTATTTTGGGCGTCATAAATTGTGGGCAGTAGATCACAAAACTTTTCTTAAGCCCACTTGAATGCATCATGTTAATGGTCTGTTCCAGATGGTTGAGATTCTGTTCCAGATGATGATGAAGATTGACGCTCACGGTGGTAGGTGTAATGCCTTTACCGGAACGAATGAACAAGGGATCGTTAAGCTGCCCGCGCAGGCGTTGCAGCGACTGACTTACGGCGGATGGCGTGATATATAGCGTCTCAGCCGCTTTACTGATGCTAAGATGCTGATAAATGCATTCAAATATGACTAAAAGATTAAGGTCAAATTTTTTAAGGTCGTAGAGATTTGCCATGATTCATCCTGATGATGCCGTGTTTGCTGAAGTTATCGTATCACTGATAACTATAGATTGAAGCCAGTCATTTACAATCCGTGTGACTAACTGACTTAATTAGTTTTTTAAGTCATCTTAATATATCACGGCGTCGGATTAATGAAATAGTTCTTCAAAGGAAGTTAAGATAATTTTATCTTTAGCAGTGCGTCATAAAGGGAAATATACAATTGACATTTATATTTCATAAGAGATATATAAATCAGGTTGATTTATTCGCAATAATATTCTTACATTATTCGATAAAACCTATCACAACCATAGGCAGGAATGCCGTCAGGGCGCATTGCCCTTCATCTTCACTGGTGTTGTAATCAATGCGCTGTTACAGCCTTGATACAAGGTAAGTAGAGCGCAACGCAACGCCAGTTTCGGCTGGCACTGAATGTACCCGCGGGGAATTCAGGTATCAGGGCCGCCCGTTGAGGCGGCCTTTTTACTTTTAGACTTCCCTGTAAAAGGTTCACCTTGCTGTCTTGTTGAAGTTGTAAGGTTTGGCTGATTGATTTGATAAAGCATACGCATTAGCCCCGATGAACAAAGTTGGTTACCTTACTTCTCAACGAAAACACGGAGGAAGTACAGATGTCTTTGATTAACACTAAAATTAAACCTTTCAAAAACCAGGCGTTCAAAAACGGTGAGTTCATTGAAGTTACCGAGAAAGATACCGAAGGCCGCTGGAGCGTGTTCTTCTTCTATCCGGCTGATTTCACCTTCGTTTGCCCGACCGAACTGGGCGACGTGGCAGACCACTATGAAGAACTGCAAAAGCTGGGCGTAGATGTTTACTCTGTTTCTACCGATACCCACTTCACCCACAAAGCGTGGCACAGCAGCTCTGAAACTATCGCGAAAATCAAATACGCGATGATCGGCGACCCGACTGGCGCCCTGACCCGTAACTTCGACAACATGCGTGAAGATGAAGGCCTGGCTGACCGTGCGACCTTCGTTGTTGACCCGCAGGGCATTATCCAGGCTATCGAAGTTACCGCTGAAGGTATCGGCCGTGATGCAGCTGACCTGCTGCGCAAAGTGAAAGCGGCTCAGTACGTTGCTTCTCACCCAGGCGAAGTGTGCCCGGCGAAATGGAAAGAAGGCGAAGCGACGCTGGCTCCATCTTTAGACCTGGTCGGCAAAATCTAAATTTCCGTCGTCTTTCACGCCATAGCTGCGTTGGCGTCGCCTGCTCACCCCGGTCACTTACTTTAGTAAGCTGCCGGGGATTCTCAGGCTAGCCGCCTTGCTCTGACGCGAAATACTTTGGAAATTGTTTCAGTCATGGGCGCGCCCGCGCCCATTTCATTCCAGCACCATGATGCAAGTTGCATTCAGGCAGCCCGTATAAGGCGGCTTGCATGATGACGTTTTAAGAGAGGGAAGAATAATGCTCGACGCTAACATGAAAACCCAGCTCAAGGCCTACCTTGAGAAACTGACCAAACCTGTTGAGCTGATTGCCACGCTGGACGACAGCGCGAAATCGGCAGAAATCAAAGCGCTGTTGACAGAGATTGCTGAGCTGTCGCCGAAAGTGACCTTTAAAGAAGACAACACGCTGGCAGTCCGTAAGCCTTCTTTCCTGATTGCTAACCCGGGGTCTGACCAGGGGCCGCGCTTCGCGGGCTCTCCGCTGGGGCATGAATTTACCTCCCTGGTGCTGGCGCTGCTGTGGACCGGTGGCCATCCGTCAAAAGAAGCGCAGGCGCTGCTGGAGCAGATCCGCGATATCGACGGTGATTTTGAGTTTGAAACCTATTATTCACTCTCCTGCCACAACTGCCCGGACGTGGTGCAGGCGCTGAACCTGATGTCAGTCCTCAACCCACGCATTAAGCACACGGCGATTGACGGCGGTACGTTCCAGAACGAAATCACCGAGCGCAACGTGATGGGCGTTCCGGCGGTTTACCTGAACGGCCAGGAGTTTGGCCAGGGCCGTATGACGCTGACCGAAATCGTCGCCAAAGTGGATACCGGCGCAGAAAAACGTGCGGCGGAAGAGTTGAACCAACGCGATGCGTACGATGTGCTGATTGTCGGCTCCGGCCCTGCGGGCGCGGCAGCGGCGGTCTACTCCGCACGTAAAGGGATCCGTACCGGTCTGATGGGCGAGCGTTTCGGTGGTCAGGTTCTGGATACCGTTGACATTGAAAACTACATTTCCGTGCCGAAAACCGAAGGCCAGAAGCTGGCCGGGGCGCTGAAAGCGCACGTCAGCGATTATGACGTGGATGTTATTGACAGCCAGAGCGCCAGTAGACTGGTTCCTGCGGCGGTGGAAGGTGGCTTACACCAGATTGAAACGGCGTCCGGCGCGGTGCTGAAGGCGCGCAGTGTGATCATTGCCACCGGTGCGAAATGGCGAAACATGAACGTTCCGGGTGAAGATCAGTATCGCACCAAAGGCGTAACCTATTGCCCGCACTGTGACGGCCCGCTGTTCAAAGGCAAACGCGTGGCGGTGATCGGCGGCGGTAACTCCGGCGTGGAAGCGGCTATCGATCTGGCGGGGATTGTTGAACACGTTACCCTGCTGGAGTTCGCCCCGGAGATGAAAGCGGACCAGGTGTTGCAGGATAAAGTGCGTAGCCTGAATAACGTCGACATTGTGCTTAATGCCCAGACGACAGAAGTGAAAGGCGACGGCAGCAAAGTGACTGGTCTTGAATACCGTGACCGCGTGAGTGGCGATATCCACAGCGTTCAGCTTTCAGGGATCTTTGTGCAGATTGGCCTGCTGCCAAACACCACCTGGCTGGAAGGCGCGATTGAGCGCAACCGCATGGGTGAAATCATCATCGATGCGAAATGCGAAACCAGCGTGAAGGGCGTATTTGCAGCGGGCGACTGTACCACCGTACCGTACAAGCAGATCATCATCGCCACGGGCGAAGGTGCGAAAGCGTCGCTGAGTTCATTTGATTATCTGATTCGCACCAAAACCGCATAATAAAAGAAAGTAAGACGACATCTGCAATGTAAGAGGCCACCAACCGGTGGCCTCTTTTTTTATCTGACGACCATCACCGGAATGTGGGTGTGGCGGATCACGCTGGATGCGTTCGACCCCAGCAGGTGAGTGGTGATGGAAGGATTGCGTGAACCGATCACGACCACGTCTGCATTTAACTCCCCCGCCAGCTCATTTACGGCGTCGCGCACGCTACCGAACCGGACGTGGGTTTTGATGCGGGAAGGATCGATGCTGAAATGGCCGACCATGGTTTGCAGGCGGGTCTCGGCTTCGTGCTGCAAATGCTCTTCAAAACGACGCACGTCGGCGGCAAAGCGGTGCAGGCTCAGGCTGGCCGAGCCAGGCAAAACGTGTAAAAGATGAATAACTCCGTCCTGCTGCGCGAGAAATTCCGCGTGACGTACAGCCTTATCACTCAGTTCCATTTCGAAAACATCAACCGGCATAATGATTGTTTGATACATAACCGTTTCTCCTTGTTTATAAACGCTGAAATCATTCAACCACAAAATATAAATGGTTTCTGTAATCCCGACAGCACTTTTTTATCTCGCCAGGATAAATCTCAAAACAGCCGGATTCCGCGGCAGATCCCGAGAGGTAGCTACCCTTTTATAAGCTTACCCACACCCTTTCGGAGGTTGCATGAAAGCTCTCACCTATCACGGTCCACATCATGTTCGGGTCGATAATGTGCCCGACCCGGGCATCGAACAGCCTGACGATATCATCCTGCGCGTAACCGCCACGGCGATTTGTGGCTCTGATTTACATCTTTATCGCGGAAAAATTCCTAAGGTCCAGCACGGCGATATCTTTGGTCATGAATTTATGGGCGAAGTGGTGGAGTGCGGGAGCGAGGTGAAAAACGTGCAGAAGGGCGACCGGGTGGTGATCCCGTTTGTGATTGCCTGCGGTGACTGCTTCTTTTGCCAGATGCAACAGTACGCGGCCTGCGAAAACACGAACCGCGGGCAGGGCGCGGCGCTGAACAAAAAGCAAATTCCCGCCCCTGCCGCGCTGTTTGGCTACAGCCATCTTTACGGCGGCGTGCCGGGCGGACAGGCGGAGTATGTGCGCGTCCCGAAAGGCAACGTGGGACCGTTTAAAGTGCCTCAGCTGCTGTCTGACGACAAAGCGCTTTTCCTGTCTGATATTCTGCCTACCGCCTGGCAGGCGGCGAAAAATGCGCAGATTCAGAAAGGCTCCAGCGTCGCCGTATTCGGGGCCGGGCCGGTGGGGTTACTGACCATTGCCTGCGCGCGGCTTCTCGGCGCAGAGCAGATTTTTGTGGTTGACCATCATCCCTATCGACTGCGGTTTGCCCAGGAGCGCTACGGCGCGATCCCGATTAACTTTGATGATGATAACGACGCGGCGGAGAAAATCATTGAGCAAACGGCCGGGCAGCGCGGGGTAGATGCGGTTATTGATGCGGTTGGGTTTGAGGCCAAAGGCAGCACGACGGAAACGATCCTCAGTAACCTGAAAATTGAGGGCAGCAGCGGAAAGGCGCTGCGTCAGTGTATTGCGGCAGTGCGACGCGGTGGCGTGGTCAGCGTGCCGGGCGTGTATGCCGGTTTTATTCACGGCTTCCTGTTTGGCGATGCCTTCGATAAGGGGCTGAGCTTTAAGATGGGCCAGACGCACGTCCATGCCTGGCTGGGAGAGCTGCTGCCGCTTATCGAAAAGGGGCTGCTTACTCCTGAAGATATTGTGACCCATTATCTTCCGCTGGCTGATGCGGAGCGCGCCTATAAGATTTTCGAAAAACGGGAGGAGGAGTGCCGCAAGGTGATCCTGGTGCCTGGCGCAGACACCCCGGAGGCAGCGCAACAAAAAGTGAAGGGATTGGTCAATGCCTTCCCCGGCGGGGTTGTGTGAGGTCTCTCACTCACCGATGGCGCTCAAGGTACAGTACCGCCACGACGAGGATCGCCAGGGTGATGAGAAAAAACAGTGTGATAGCAAGTATCTCACCCATGACCGTCCCCACGGCAGCAAAACAGAGTAAGCGTGGGTTACGCGGTTTTTGTCTGGTATAACACAATCGGGTGATTTTGCGGAAAGAGGATGCAGGAGCATCCTCTGTGCAAAGCGGGGTCGCTTGTTCAGAAGGGATTAACGCAGGTAATCGCCAGCGGCTTCGGGCTGGTAGAGCAGCTCCAGCACTTCAAGATGGGCTGAGGCGCCACCCGGGATTTCCCAGTGGATAGTATCGCCCGTGCGCAGCCCCAGCAGTGCGGCACCCACAGGAGCCAGCACTGACAGTTGCGTGCTGCTGTCGGTCATCTGCGCCGGATAGACCAGCGTACGGGTGAGCTCCTCCCCGGTGGTCAGGTTGCGGAACTTCACCTGGCTGTTCATGGTGACCACATCATGCGGCATGGTCTCAGGCGTACACATCTGCGCCCGGTCTAGCTCTTCGTTCAGCGCATCGGCTACCGGCAGCGAGGCGAATTCGGGTTTCTCCAACAGGCGGTCAATACGTTCTGCGTCGAGTTCATTGATGATAATCGTAGGTCTGGACATTTTTACTCCATGTCGTTAATGCTGCGCGTAACGCAGAAACCAATCCAAAAGAAAACCCTCGCCGTCTGGCAGCGAGGGTTTAACTTAACTGATGATACTGTCTGAAACCCTAAGTTTGAAGTGATGAAGGTCACAATCATACGCCATATGAATTTTTGGCAATAAATCCGGCATCCCGATTCACGCTTAACGGAAATTTCGTTACGCTGGGAAAACTGAATTCGGGCAATGCGCGTTGCAGCCCCACCGTAGAGAGAGCGATATGTACTTTTACCAACCTTCTCAGGGGCACGGCCTGCCGCACGACCCGCTGAATGCCATTATCGGTCCGCGTCCGATTGGCTGGATCTCATCCTGTGACAAAGCCGGTCAACTGAACCTGGCCCCGTACAGCTTCTTTAACTGCTTTAACTATCGCCCACCGATCATCGGTTTTTCCAGCAATGGCTGGAAGGATAGCGTGCAGAATATTACCGAAACGGGTGAGTTTGTCTGGAACCTCGCAACGCGCGATTTGGCAGAGGCGATGAATGAAACCTCCGCCACGCTCCCTCATGGCGAGGATGAATTTACCTTTGCTGGCCTGACGCCCGTAGCCAGCCAGCTTGTGAGCGCGCCGCGCGTGGCGGAAAGCCCGGTGAATTTCGAGTGTCGATTGTCACAGTGCATCCAGCTTACCGACGCGGAGGGGACGCCGATTGATACCTGGCTGGTGCTCGGCGAAGTTGTGGGCGTCCATATCGCCGAGAGTTTGCTGGACGAGGGGATTTACCAGACTGCGAAAGCGCAGCCCATTCTGCGTGCGGGTGGACCGACGGCCTACTACGCCATTAGCGACAGCCATCGGTTCGATCTGGTACGCCCGGATGCTCGCAGTGGCTAAGACGCTGAAGCCTTGCGGCATCAGCCCGGAAGGCCGTCAGTAACCGGCTTTATCAATGAAAAACTGTTTGCCACAGTTGCCCGGATGCGGTTGTGGCGCAAAGGAGGCGGCAGAGAGGGGATTGTTAATGGCGCTGGATTTCAGCGAGATCTGCATCTCTGTCAGATAAGCCGGATTGCCATGGCAGGTCAGTTTGAACGCTTTTACGCTCTGTTTCCCCCAGCTTTTTGCCACGGCTGCATCGAAGTCGCTACGTCGGACGGTTTTGCCATAGTTTTCCGCCAGGAATTCTCCGGCCTCGCTACTCTTTACCTCCTGGTTCATGCGCACCATGGTGCCGAAGTAAGCGTCGGGATCAAAACCAAAGCAGACACCGTGTTTAGCGTATTCATATCGTTCGAGGCAGGTGTTGCCGCCCGCGCCGGGCATCACGCTGTTCAACTTTGCGGCGCCCGAGAGCGATAGCCCGGTCTCGGCGGCGTCGCATTTGCGGCTGGCTTTTGCTTCCGGCATGTTCGGGACCGGACGGGTGGCACAGCCGAAACGCATCCAGCGACGTTCATCCACGCCGCGTGCGGCAATGGATTTTGGCAGGCCTGGCCATAAACCGTGGACGGTCAGAAAATCGGTTTTGTTGTTGCTCTCTTTTTGCAGTCGACACTCTTCTGGTTCGTTGCGATTACGTTCGACCATGCTCTGGCAAAATCCGGTTTGCCATGAGAGAGCCAGAACGTAGCGATCGAAATCACCATACTGGGTTGCCTTAAGAGGATCTGCCTGTATTGAGAAGACACAGAGTGCAAGCGCTGCTGCGCCAGACGGGATAACGATATCCTTTCTGAACATTTGCTTTCCTGATTGATTGGGCGCGATTAATTTCTGGGGGTTATTAAAACACAAAAAGCGCCCGCAGGCGCTTTTTGGAAAGCAGAAATTTGGCTTAGGCAGCGCCGGAAACCAGCACTTCGGTGGCGATAATAATGATGATCAGGCCAACCAGCACCGGCACTGACGTGCGTTTAACCACTTCAAACGGAGAGATTTTTGCCATCCCCGCAACTGCAACCACGACGCCCGATACCGGCGAGATGGTACGACCCAGGTTGGAGGCCTGAAGCATCGGTATGGACAGGTAAGCCGGGTTGATGCCGGAGGAGTGTGCCAGTTTCGGGATCATCTCAACAAAGGCGTAGAACGGTGCGTTACCTGAGCCGGTGGTCATCGCCGCCAGCATGGTCAGCACCACCAGCACCAGCATCAGGATAATGCTGGCCGAGCCGAACGAAGTGGCGATTGAGATCAGGCTCTGGATAAAGCCGATTGTGCTTAAGCCCTGAGCAAACACGCCAGCGGCAACTAACAGCATGACCACGCCCGCGAAGGCATCCGCCATACCGCGGAAGGCGACTTCCAGGCCGGTAAACACTTTCTGGGTATTAAAGCCACGAACAAACTCCAGGATGGCCGCCAGCAGCATACAGATCACAAGGATGGTGATGATGTGCAGCTGCGGACCCCATTTGCCGTCAAAAATAAGTACGCCAATAATTGGGGTGAAGGGCAGGATGGAATAAAACGCCGGGGCGGTTGTGGTAATTTCACTGATATCCATCATTTCGTGGCTGACGTTCTCTTTCTTATCGAGATAGCGCTGCCAGAAGAAATGCGCCACGCCCATACCGAGAATAGCGGCGATGGAGATCGGCAGTGTGGTTTTGAAGGCGAAGTCAATCAGGGACATTTCCGCTGCTTTTGCGGCCAGTACCACGTCACCGGAAGTAGGGGAAAGGATAATCGCCGCCGGAGAGGCGCAAATAGCCGCCGCAGCGCCACGGCTGATCCCGACGTTAACCATCACCGGGAACAGCGTGGCCATTAACAGTACGCCAAGACCTGTCGCTGAGGAAACGGCTAATGACATCAGACAAGCCAGGAAATAGGCCGCGACCATCAGCAGATAGGGGGAGTTGATATATTGCAGCGGCTTAGAGGCCAGCTTCACCACCATATCATTCGCGCCGATATGCGTCATATAAGCAGCAAAGCCGCAGAGCATCATGATCATCATGCCCAGGTCACCGCCGCGGCTCATCAGCAGAATTTTTATATATTCCACAATATCGGTAGCGGTATACCCGGTGCTGGCTTCGCTGGCGGGTAAAACCTGATGACCCATTAGCGCACTAATGATCAGCAGCGTCAGGCCCCCGACAAAAAGCACGCCAGTGGCTGAGTAACCTTTAATGATGTAGCGTGCTACACCGACAATGACCACGACTCCAATGAGGAGTTCGAGAAAAGTAAGCATGATTTCCCCTGTATCCTTGCTGCCCGAGAGCACAAATAATCAATAAAAAAGACGCCTGAAATGTGCCGAATAAATGGCCTGCTCTTGCTGATTAAAATCAAGAAAGAGACGACTAAAGGCAATGGTGACAATATTTTTGCTAACCCTGCGTCATTTATATTAGGTCGTTATTGACCTGATGAATAGATATTAAATGTCATTAAATTGATGGTGAAATGTTAAGGTTTTGAGCATGGCTTGCCATTTCACCCGCGTCAGCTGTTGTCGCGTCCCGCTCTACCGCATCTTATACCGTTCAGGCGCGCGGACACAGGCTACCCGAAGACCAGCGCTTCGGTGTTTGAGCCATTGATGGGCAAAACGTGTGACACAAAATGTGGTCATCTTACTGTTCTCCTGGAATGAGCACAGTTTGAAGAGATTATCTTTAGACGGTTAAAGAAAGTCCTGTTAAAAGTAGGGTTATTGGAGGGGTTGAATATATTTAGCCAGGGAAGAACTGTTGCCTTTGAGCGGGGGGCAGGGTTACCGCACCGCTATTGTCGATGTTAATTATTCCCGCACGCTAAAAATTGTTACATTAACGTTAAATATGTCTTCTGCATGTGCTTATTCCGGCATACCGGTTTCGGCTTCTCAGACTATTCTCAGAACCCGATTGTTAATTAGGAATAACACCGATGCTGTTAAGCGTTCATTCAAGTATTCTGTGTTAAGGTCTGCACCGAATACTAATATGGTAATAGCGTTGTGATTGAAAGAATTAAATTTTCCCTGATCTTATTGTTTATTATTGGGCAGTTATCGTTCACATCCGTTGTTAATGCAGAAGACAATACAGCGGATAAAGGCTGGTTCACCACCTTCACGGATAACGTCGCGCAAACCTGGAACGAACCCGAGCATTACGATATCTATATTCCGGCCATTACGTGGCATGCACGTTTTGCCTATGATAAAGAAAAAACAGACCGTTATAACGAGCGTCCGTGGGGGGCCGGTTTCGGTCAGTCTCGCTGGGATGAAAAAGGTAACTGGCATGGCCTGTACCTGATGGCGTTTAAGGACTCCTACAACAAATGGGAGCCCATTGGCGGCTACGGCTGGGAAAAAACCTGGCGTCCGTTATCAGATGATAATTTCCGTCTGGGGCTGGGGTATACGGCTGGGTTTACAGCGCGTGATAACTGGAAATACATTCCTGTTCCGGTGCTGTTGCCGCTTGCCTCTGTTGGTTATGGCCCGGCTACGTTTCAGATGACCTACATACCGGGTACCTATAACAACGGTAACGTTTACTTTGCATGGTTGCGGTTTCAGTTTTAACTGAATTTTGCAGGTTAATTGGCAAAAAAATGCACAGACATTGAAATGTAAAGGATAAAAATCGGACAGCGAAAATTAACGCGACTTTTGTCACTTTTTATCAAAGATCCGCTGGACAAAACGCCTCACAATTGTTGTACTGATACCCGACACAGCATTTGTGTCGTTTTTTAATATAAAGGTAATTTTGATGTCTAAGATTAAAGGTAACGTTAAGTGGTTTAATGAGTCCAAAGGATTCGGTTTCATTACTCCTGAAGATGGCAGCAAAGATGTGTTCGTACACTTCTCTGCAATCCAGTCTAATGGTTTCAAAACTCTGGCTGAAGGTCAGCGCGTAGAGTTCGAAATCACTAACGGTGCCAAAGGCCCTTCTGCTGCTAACGTAATCGCTCTGTAATTCAGACGCGTCAGCAAGAATTTCAAAACCCGCTCCATGAGCGGGTTTTTTTCATTTTGAATCAACCAATAAGATAGATCTTCAGAAAGCTGGCGACGATCGCGACGCTGAGCAATACCATGCCCGCCCCTAACAGATTTTCTTTCATGCTATCACCCCCGTTCAAGATTGAACCAAGAGTGACAGAGAAAAATTAAGCCAACATTAAGGCTACCGCGCTTACTGTCCGCTGGCAGAGGAAAATAACCAGAATGCGATCGCGGTCATCGCAAACGAGCCAAGCATGTTAACGGCAATGTTCGTCAGCGCCCAGCCCATCCGACCTTCCTGAAACAGAAACACCACCTCCGCAGAGAAAGTAGAAAACGTCGTTAAGCCGCCACAGAAACCGGTTGTAATCAGAACCTTCCACATAGGGTCGATATGGGTCATACGATTAAACCAGGCAAGCCCCATCCCAATAATAAACGCCCCTATCAGATTTGCCGCCAGTGTTCCCATCGGAATGGCCTGATGCAGCGGGTTAAACCGCATGCTTAAGAGCCACCGCGCAACGCTACCCGTGCCTCCACCAATAAAAACGGCTATAAGTAGTTGTAACACTGTCAGTACCTGCTATTTGCTGTGTAAGTACGTCGAGTGTAACGCTGTTTTTAACCCGGAGACAAATATGTATGTTGCAGTAGGGCAGTTCGCGGTGACGCCGGACTGGAGTGAAAACGCGGAAAAATGTGTCTCCCTGATGCACCAGGCGAAGCAAAAGGGGGCGGCGCTGTTAGTGCTTCCTGAAGCGTTACTGGCGCGCGATGACGCTGATCCAGACCTGTCGGTAAAGTCAGCGCAAACGCTGGAAGGGGGGTTCTTAAAACGACTCCTGGCTGAGAGCGTCGGTAGCACGCTCACCACCATATTGACTATTCATGTTCCCTCCACGCCGGGGCGCGCGGTAAACACGCTAGTGGCGATACGTGAAGGCGCGATTATTGCAAGTTACGCCAAACTTCATCTGTATGATGCGTTCAGCATTCAGGAGTCGCGACGGGTCGATCCGGGGAGTGTAATTCCGCCGCTGATTGAGGTGGAGGGTTTTAAAGTCGGCCTGATGACCTGCTACGATATTCGTTTTCCGGAGCTGGCGCTCAACCTGGCATTGCAGGGGGCAGAGGTGCTGGTTTTGCCCGCCGCGTGGGTTAAAGGACCGCTTAAGGAGCACCACTGGGCGACCCTGCTGGCAGCACGCGCGCTGGATACCACCTGCTATGTAGTGGCCGCGGGGGAATGTGGTAACAGGAATATCGGGCAGAGCAGGGTAGTCGATCCGCTGGGGGTTACGGTTGCGGCGGCGGCGGAGGCACCTGCGTTACTGCTGACAGAGATAATTACAGCGCGAATAGCGCTTGCACGCCAGCAATTACCTGTTCTGCGCAACCGCAGGTTTGCGCCACCGCAATTATTCTGATGTTTTTTTCAACAATGCTTGATTCACCTTGTTACAGATTGCTATTGTGTGCACGCGCCAAATGACCGTTAATACATTCAGGTTTTTTGGCGGAATGCAGCCTGTTTCATGTAAAGAAGGTATTTATGGGTGAGATTAGTATTACCAAACTGCTGGTGGTTGCCGCACTGGTCGTCCTGCTGTTCGGTACCAAGAAGTTACGCACGCTGGGGGGAGACCTGGGTGCTGCCATTAAGGGCTTTAAGAAAGCAATGAACGATGACGACGCGGCAGTGAAGAAAAGTGCCGAAGATGACATCACTGCACAAAAGCTTTCACACAAAGAGTAATGGCAATGCTGCAAGGCTTGCAAAAAAAACCGGCTCACGAGGCCGGTTTTTTGTTTTACTGTAAATAAATTTTACAGGTTTATTTCACTTCTTCGCCCTTCGCCTGCATATCGGCGTGATAAGAGGAGCGAACAAACGGACCGCACGCCGCATGGGTAAAGCCCATCGCCATCGCTTCAGCTTTCATTTCATCGAATTCATCCGGGCTCACGTAACGCTGTACAGGCAGGTGGTGACGGCTTGGCTGTAGGTACTGGCCCAGCGTCAGCATGGTGACGCCATGGCGGCGCAGATCGCGCATCACTTCAATGATCTCAGCGTTAGTTTCACCCAGGCCCACCATCAGGCCAGACTTGGTTGGGATATGCGGATGGGCTTCTTTAAAGCGCTCCAGCAGCTTCAGAGACCAGTTGTAGTCTGCACCGGGACGTACCTGACGGTAGATACGCGGAACGTTCTCCAGGTTGTGGTTGAACACGTCTGGTGGCGTTGCGGTCAGGATATCGAGCGCGCGATCCATACGGCCACGGAAGTCCGGCACCAGCGTCTCAATCTTAATGTTCGGGCTTTTTTCGCGGATGGCGGTAATACAGTCAGCGAAATGCTGAGCACCGCCATCGCGCAGATCGTCACGGTCAACGGAGGTAATAACAACATAACGCAGCGCCATATCGGCAATCGTCTGCGCCAGTTTTTGCGGTTCGTTAGCGTCAGGCGCAACAGGACGGCCATGGGCAACGTCACAGAACGGACAGCGGCGGGTGCAGATGGCACCCAGAATCATAAATGTCGCGGTACCGTGATTGAAACATTCAGCAAGGTTAGGGCAGGAGGCCTCTTCACAGACAGAGTGAAGGCCATTTTTACGCATCGCCGCTTTGATCCCCTGGATACGCGAAGAGTCGGCCGGAAGTTTAATTTTCATCCATTCCGGTTTTCTTAACAGCGCCTCGCGCTCTGTAGCCACGTTTTTAACCGGGATAAGGGCCATTTTATCGGCATCGCGGTATTTGACACCGCGTTCCATCACAATGGGTTTACTCATAGCGTGCGTGTTCCAGTTGCGAATATCGAAGGAAAGCGTTTCATTTCAAGGGAATGTTGTAATTATCAACTATTTTTGAACGAACGACAGGCAGTATATCATTTAAAGGGGCGAGAAAGCAGCCTGCCAGGTCGCCAATTTGTAAAATAGTTGTTGTTTTGTGCCTTTTGCCCCGCATGCGGCAGGGGCTTGTGCTGAAAGGCGGGATCAGAAAGCCTGGCGGATCACGTTAATGACATTATCCAGCACCGGATCGCGCAGGCTCAGCTTGTTGTAATGCAGTGAGATTTCAACAGATTCCGTAGAAAGTTGACTCAATGGTAGGCTCTGCAACGGCCAGCACTTTTGAAGCAGAGTGAAGAGACGTACAGGCATGATACAGAGCAAATCGCTGCTGCCAATCAGGGCCGCGAGGGTAAACATATTGTAACTACTGAAGCTGATCGGACGGTCCGGGAAAAGCGCGTCAATACGCTGTCGCAGCGGATCCGGACCCTGCCCCTCGGACATAAAGGTTGCATGTTCGTAATGACGCAAATTTTCTGGGGTCAAAGGTGCGCCCAACGCAGGGTGATTCTGACGGCACACGAGCGCCAGAGAGTCGGAATAGAGAACGTTATGTCCCAATGCTCTGGCCGTAAAGCTGCTGCTGTCAATGATCAGGTCTGTCTGGAATTGCGCCAGCTGAGTTTCCGGATCGTTGACGGGCACGTTGCGGATCAGCAGCTGTGGCGCATGCTGCTTCACAGCCTGGTAGATAGCCGGCATGACCAGTACGCCCACAGAGGGAGAGGTGCCTATAGTGATGGTTCGTTGCTTATCGTAACTGCCGGTGAGATCCAGAGCGCCCAGAATCGATTCCAGACCCTGGCTGATGTACTCATGCAGATGGGTGGCGTACGCGGTTGGGGTTACGCCCTGGCCTTTGCGAATAAATAACGGATCGGGAAATATAGCGCGCAACTTTTGAATTGACTGGCTAATTGCAGAGGGCGTGAGATTAAGAATTTTCGCAGCATTAACGATCCCTTTGTGGACATATACCGCCTCAAAAATAGTCAATAAATTGAGATCAATATTACGTAAAGTCCGGAAAATTTGCGGCTTATCTTCGCCGCTGGTTTCATTCAGGCGTTTGGCTGGTAAATTAGTAGGCTCCACGCTCTTACTCCGTATCCATTCACAATATGAATGATAGTTGAATTTATTTATTATGCTTGCAGAGATTCGTAAAGTGTTTCGTAAGTTTCCATTATTTATCGAAAACAAGCAGTTGGGTGATTGTCACGCACGTTACATGATACCCGCGATGGTACTATTAAGGTTCTAATTAATATGGGACGCTAATATATGGGCGACTCGAAAATATAGAATATGCGGTTTATTGTAAAGCGCAAATGCGGCAATTAAGCAATGGCTCGTCAAATAATCGAGCCACTGCGGGAAGTAAGTTAAGCAGGGATATATTCGTAAGGGGGATTGTTAAGTAGCACTAAAAAGTTCTTCAAAAGCACGGGCCTGATATTGTCAGGCGTGGCGGTATCGACCCACTGGCGCATTTGCGTCATTTCCATACCGGCATACCCACATGGGTTGATGCGCTGGAATGGCGTCAGATCCATATTAATATTCAGCGCCAGCCCATGGAACGAGCAGCCTTTACGGATACGCAGACCCAGCGAACAGATCTTCCTCTCTCCCACGTAGACGCCCGGCGCATCTGCACGAGGGTGAGCATCAATCCCGTATTCAGCCAGCGTGTTCACCACGGTCTGTTCCAGTAAGGTCACAAGCTCACGCACGCCCAGCTTTCTGCGTTTGAGGTTAAGCAGGACATACATCACCTGCTGACCCGGGCCGTGGTATGTCACCTGTCCACCGCGATCGCTCTGGATCACCGGGATATCGCCCGTCATCAATAAATGTTCGGCTTTTCCTGCCTGACCTTGAGTGAACACCGGGAGGTGTTCAACCAGCCAGATTTCATCAGGTGTGGTGTCATCGCGCACATCGGTAAAGTCATGCATAGCCTGAGAGACAGGCTCGTAAGGCTGTAGCCCAAGATGGCGGACAAGAATTTTATCCTGGTACAAAAGGACGTCTCCGAAGACAAGGGAGAATAGGTAACGCGGAGTATATCACAGCGGGGAAGTGGGTTACCCGGTAAACCGGGCAACCGCAGAGGGACTACAGTACCATACGAACAATTTCGATGTTGCCGAGCTCTTCGTACAGCGTCTCAACCTGCTCAATGTGTGTAGCAGTAATGGTGATTGAGACCGAGTGGTAGTTACCTTTGCTGCTCGGTTTGACTGATGGAGAGTAGTCGCCCGGCGCATGGCGCTGTACCACTTCAACCACCTGATCAACCAGCTCAGGTTTCGCCAGACCCATTACTTTGTAAGTAAAAGGGGTAGGGAATTCAAGCAGTTCGTTAAGTTTGGTTTTCATGTCAGCTCCGGCGTGTGTATAAAAAATAATAACTCCCGCCACGGGGCGGGAGTTTTACTGATACGTAGTATATGGGGATCAAAATCACACTTTCAAGTGTTCAATTTTTAACCAAACCAGTGATGGAACATCAGCTTAATGTAATCAATGATTTTGCCGAAGAAATTGCCCTCAGGAATTTCCTCCAGCACCACCAGCGGGCGCTGATCGATAGTTTTGCCATCCAGCTGGAAGTTGATGGTACCCACAACCTGATTCTTTTGCAGCGGGGCGTGCAGCTCGGTGGTATTCAGCACGTAGCTGGCTTTCAGATCTTTCATACGACCGCGTGGGATGGTCAGATAGAGATCCTTGTCCACGCCCAGGGAAGCACGGTCGTTATCGCCAAACCAGACGGGTTCAGAGGCAAATTCTTTACCGGCTTTCAGCGGGTTCACGGTTTCGAAGAAGCGGAAGCCCCAGGTCAGCAGTTTTTTGCTTTCCGTTTCGCGTCCTTTAAACGTACGCCCCCCCATCACGGCAGAGATCAGACGCATCTGGCCTTCAGTAGCGGAAGCTACCAGGTTATAGCCAGCTTTATCGGTGTGGCCAGTTTTGATGCCGTCGACGTTCAGGCTGTTATCCCACAGCAGGCCGTTACGGTTGGTCTGACGAATGCCGTTGAAGGTGAACTCTTTCTCTTTGTAGATAGAGTACTCGTTTGGCACATCGCGGATCAGCGCCTGACCAATCAGCGCCATGTCACGCGCGGAGCTGTACTGACCCTCGGCGTCCAGGCCGTGAACGGTCTGGAAGTGGCTGTTTTTCAGGCCCAGCGCGGAGACGTAGCTGTTCATCAGGCCCACAAACGCGTCCTGGCTACCCGCTGCAAAATCGGCCATGGCCACGCAGGCGTCGTTACCGGACTGCAAGTTGATGCCACGGATAAGCTGAGAGACCGGCACCTGCATGCCGGGCTTCAGGAACATCAGCGATGAACCTTTAAACACCGGGTTACCGGTTGCCCACGCATCGTTACCGATAGTGACCAGGTCGGTTTCTTTGAATTTACCTGCTTTCATGGCCTGGCCGATAACATAGCTGGTCATCATTTTGGTCAGGCTGGCCGGATCGCGGCGGGCATCGGCGTTCTGTTCTGCCAGAACTTTGCCGGAGTTGTAATCAATCAGGATGTAGGATTCCGCGTCGATCTGCGGAACGCCAGGGATCATGGTCTTGATGTTCAGGTCATCCGCGTGGGCTGCGGAGAATGCAGCAGCGCAAAGGGCCGTGGTCAGCGCCATGCGCTGCACAAAACGAGCAGAAAAAGTGGTCTTCATGGTCAGAACTACGACATCCGTGATGGAATTAAAAAAGTGCCTTACTATAGCAAATGCTATACGGGCAGGCATCCGACTTTCATCATGAGAGTGTTAACGTGGTTTACACAAACTGACATTTCGGATACCACCGATTAATTACTTCGCAACAGCGATAAACGACTGGAGTTGCGCTTCGCTCTGCAAACGCTGTTGCAGGGACGCTGCCTGTGATTTGCTGGCAAACGGACCCATCTGGATACGCCATACCGCACCGTTTTGCTCAACCCGGCCTGGCACACCAAACTGCTGGCTTAAGCGCTGCTGATACTGCTCTGCACGGGTACGGTCGCTTACGGCGCCAACCTGAACCACGTAGCTGCCGCTCGCTGTTGCAGGCGCAGCAGTCTGCGTCGCGGCAGGCGCGGTCACCGGAGCGGGTTGGGTAGCGGGTGCAGCAACAACAGGCGCAGGCGCTGGGGCAGGTTCATTCGTTTCAATCACGCCAGACGCTAACGTCGTCGGTGCGCCAAGGAAACCACTGCTTTTCACCGGGGCACCTGTCGTGTCTTCACTTTGCAGCGTATCGTTGCTAATGGCGCGCACTTCACCCTGCGGCTGCGCGGGCTCTGCCGGCGTTGAAGCCCCCCCCATACCACCGCTCAGATCCGGGCGTGCGGGCAGGGCATAGGTCTGTTTCGCGACCGTGGTACAGGCCGTGCCCGGGCCAGACAGCGAACCATCCTGCGCCACGATAATCGGGTCGATACGCACTTTAGTATTGTTTGAGGTGTTCAGACGGTCGGCCGCCGCGCGAGACAGGGAGATGACGCGATCGCTGCTATAAGGACCGCGATCGTTGATACGCACCACGATCATTCGGCCATTCGCCAGGTTAGTGATGCGTGCATAGCTCGGAACAGGCAGCGTCGGGTGTGCCGCCGTGATCTGCATCGGATCGAAGGTTTCACCTGACGCGGTCAGGTTACTGCCTGGCTCAGCGTCATAGATGGCAGCAAAGCCAGCCTGGCTGAAACGGGAGGGATCCTGAACGATTTTATAGCTTTTACCGTCACGCTGATAATCCTGATTCACGCTGGCGTTCAGCGGTTCATAAACGGGATCGGCACCGCTAATTTCAACTATCGGGCCATTACAGACCGCAGGCTGCGGCGGCGCGACGGTTGCCTGTTGCTGACCATCATCACTTGTACAGGCGGCAAGTAAACTTGCTGCGATGCAGATCCCCAGCCACTGCTTACGCATTGCGATCCCCTTATTTTTATACGCTTTTGGACAACATTTTCCTGTGGGTATGGATCGACATCACGATACCAAACCCGGCCATCAACACGATCAGTGCCGAGCCCCCGTAACTCACCAGCGGCAGCGGTACGCCGACAACCGGCAGAATACCACTCACCATACCAATATTTACGAAGACATAAACGAATAAAATCAACATTAATCCACCCGCCATGACCCGGCCAAAAGTGGTCTGAGCGCGCGCAGCAATGTAGAGCCCACGCATGATCAGCAGCACGTAGAGAGCCAGCAGAACCAGGATGCCAACCAGCCCTAACTCCTCAGCCAGAACGGCAAAGATAAAGTCGGTGTGGCGTTCCGGTAAAAATTCGAGCTGCGACTGCGTCCCGTGCAGCCAGCCTTTACCGCGCAGGCCACCTGAGCCAATCGCAATCTTCGACTGAATAATATGATAGCCTGCGCCCAGCGGATCGGTTTCCGGATCGAGGAGCATCATGACGCGCTGTCGCTGGTAATCATGCATCAGGAAGAACCAGAGGATAGGGATAAAGGCGGCAACCAGGACCACGGCGATACCAATCAGACGCCAGCTAAGACCCGACAAGAACAAGACGAACAGGCCGGAGAGAGCGATAAGAATTGAAGTGCCGAGGTCTGGCTGTGCGGCCACGAGTAGCGTCGGCAGGAAAATCAGCACCAGCGCAATAGCGGTATTTTTTAACGATGGCGGGCAGACGTCGCGGTTGATAAAGCGCGCCACCATCAGCGGGACGGCGATTTTGGCGATTTCCGACGGCTGGAAGCGGACAATCCCCAGATCCAGCCAGCGTTGCGCCCCCTTCGAGATGGCGCCGAAAGCATCTACTGCCACCAACAAAATGATACAGAAAATATAGAGATAGGGCGCCCAGCCCTCGTACACGCGCGGCGGTATTTGCGCCATCACCACCATAATAACCAGGCCCATGGCGATCTGGCCGATTTTACGCTCCATCATGCCGATATCCTGGCCGCTGGCGCTCCAGATAACGAGGGCGCTATAGACCAGCAGAGCCAGCAGGATCAGCAGCATGGCAGGGTCGATGTGGATCTTGTCCCACAGCGATTTTTTATTCGGATTATCCGTCATGATTATTGGTCCTCCGCCGCAGCGGCTGCCGGGTTCTCAGCAGGCAGTTCGGTGTTGTTATCACCCAGCATGATGTGGTCGAGGATTTGACGCATGATGGTACCCACCGCCGGGCCTGCGCCGCCGTTCTCAAGGATCATCGCCACCGCAACCTGCGGGTTATCATAAGGGGCAAACGCCGTCATGAGCTTGTGGTCACGCAGACGTTCGGCAATTTTGTGTGCATTATAGGTTTCATTCGCTTTCAGACCGAAGACCTGAGCCGTACCTGACTTAGCGGCAACCTTATAAGGTGCGCCAGCGAAATATTTGTGCGCCGTCCCGTTAGGACGGTTGGCTACACCGTACATGCCGTCCTTCGCGATTTCCCAGTACCCGGAATGAATGTCTCCCACCGGCGGCTCATGAGGCTGTATCCACGGCACTTTTTTGCCGTCTTCAACGGTGCTTTGCAGCAGATGCGGCACTTTCACGATGCCATCGTTGATAAGGATCATCATCGCCTTATTCATTTGCAGCGGTGTTGCCGTCCAGTAGCCCTGGCCGATCCCCACCGGAATGGTGTCACCCTGATACCAGGGTTTTTTAAAGCGTTTCAGCTTCCATTCACGGGTTGGCATGTTGCCGGAACGTTCTTCTGCTAAATCTATGCCGGTGTAATGCCCGTAGCCGAATTTGCTCATCCATTCAGACAGACGGTCAATACCCATGTCGTAGGCGACCTGATAGAAGAATGTATCCGCCGACTCCTCCAGTGATTTGGTCACGTTCAGATGGCCATGGCCCCATTTTTTCCAGTCGCGGTAGCGTTTTTCAGAACCAGGCAACTGCCACCAGCCCGGGTCAAACAGACTGGTGTTACGGGTAATCACGCCAGCACTCAGGGCAGACACGGCGACATACGGTTTAACCGTTGAAGCAGGAGGATAAACCCCCTGAGTAGCGCGGTTCACGAGCGGCGTGTTTGGATCGTTGAGCAGGCCGGAGTAATCCTTGCTGGAAATACCGTCCACAAAGAGGTTCGGATCGTAGCTTGGCATGGATACCATCGCCAGAATGCCGCCGGTACGCGGGTCGGTCACAATAACCGCAGCACGGCTACCCGCCAGCAGCGTTTCGATATACTGCTGTAGTTTCAGGTCGAGCGTCAGATAGACGTCATGCCCCGCCTGCGGAGGAACCTCTTTTAGCTGACGGATCACGCGGCCACGGTTGTTAACTTCAACCTCTTCATAACCGGTCTGACCGTGCAGGACATCTTCGTAATAACGTTCGATCCCCAGCTTGCCAATATCATGGGTGGCGGCGTAGTTAGCCAGCTTGCCATCTTTATCAAGGCGCTCGACGTCTTTATCGTTGATCTTGGAGACGTAGCCAATCACGTGCGTCAGCGCAGAGCCGTAAGGATAGTAGCGGCGCTTATAGCCTTTGACTTCCACACCGGGGAAGCGGTACTGGTTAACGGCAAATCGGGCGACCTGCACTTCCGTCAGGTTGGTTTTTACCGGAATAGAGGTGAAACGGTGAGAACGTGCGCGCTCTTTTTTGAACGCGGCGATATCGTCGTCGTTGAGGTCGACAACGCTTCTCAGCGCATTCAGCGTATCCTGCACGTTATCCACTTTCTCCGGCATCATCTCTATCTGGTAGATGGTGCGGTTTAGCGCCAGCGGGGTGCCGTTACGATCGTAGATAATGCCGCGGCTGGGCGCGATGGGCACCAGCTTAATGCGGTTTTCGTTTGAGCGGGTCTGGTAATCGGTGTAGCGGACAATTTGCAGATTATAAAGGTTGGCGATCAGCACGCCGGTAAGCAGCAAAATCCCCGTAAAGGCGACCAGCGCCCGGCGCACAAACAGCGCGGACTCAGCCGTATAGTCGCGAAAAGAATTCTGTAGTTTCATCCGCTGCTTAAATTACCCTGGTCAGTCATTACTCGCGGTGATAAGGGTGGTTGGTAGTGATGCTCCACGCGCGATACAAACTTTCTGCCACGAGAACCCGCACAAGCGGGTGGGGCAGCGTCAGCGCAGAGAGTGACCAACTTTGTTCTGCTGCCGCTTTGCAGGCGGGAGATAACCCCTCTGGTCCGCCAATCAACAGACTGACGTCACGACCGTCCTGCTTCCAGCGCTCCAGTTCATGCGCCAGCTGCGGCGTATCCCAGGGCTTGCCCGGGATATCGAGGGTCACGATGCGGTTTTTGCCTGCGGCCGCCAGCATCAGCTCTCCCTCTTTATCGAGAATACGTTTGATATCTGCATTCTTGCCGCGCTTTCCTGCTGGGATCTCCACCAGTTCGAACGGCATATCTTTTGGGAAACGACGCAGATACTCAGTAAAACCGGTTTGTACCCAGTCCGGCATTTTGGTGCCGACGGCGACCAGCTGCAACTTCACGCATTAACCCCAGAGTTTTTCCAGCTCATACAGGCGACGGCTCTCTTCCTGCATGACGTGGACAATCACATCGCCGAGATCGACAACCACCCAGTCAGCGGTCGCTTCACCTTCAACGCCCAGCGGAAGCAGCCCTGCCGCGCGCGATTCCTGAACAACATGGTCAGCAATCGAAACAACGTGACGAGTTGAGGTCCCGGTGCAGATGATCATGCAGTCGGTGATGCTGGATTTACCCTTAACGTCGATAGCGATGATGTCCTGACCTTTCAGGTCATCAATTTTGTCGATAACAAAATCCTGGAGTGCTTTACCCTGCAAGTTTTCCCCCTGGGTGAATGAGATTGTACAACTATGAATTCGTGGCCAGTCAGTATACCTGAACTGACGCCAGTCGCGGGACAAATGTCACCGCCCGGCTTTTGAAGGCGGGTATCATCCCACCCTCCGCCTGAGATTGCATCGCCATTTTTGTAAAACAATTTCTGTAAAGCAACGATCGGCGGGAAAGTCTGGCAGCGGAGGATATCAGTATGGCTTAGCCTGTCAAGGCAGGATAAACATTAACGGACAATTTCACCGGGGATGATCAGGCATCTGTACTTTTCTGATACAGACCGTGTGCGCGGATATACGCCAGCACGGGTGAGGGCAGGAGTTCGTGACAGTCTAAACCCTGCTGGAGACGCTCGCGGATGAGTGTGGCGGAAATATCAAACCACGGCGTTTCAGCGAGGTAAATTTTCCCGGCGGGGAGACTGTGCAGCTCTTCTATATTGTCCGTCAGATGCGCGTCAAGCCACTGCTGATGCTGCGCGTCGCGCATGGTCAGCGGGTAGCCCGGACGGCGGCAGACCAGCAGATGACTGTTGTCCAGAATGGTTTCGTACTGGTACCAGCTGGGAAAGTTGAGCAAGGAATCCTGGCCGATGATAAACGCCAGCGGTTTCACGGGCCCCTCCTCAGCGCGCCACTCTCGCAGCGTTTGCGATGTCCAGGAAGGGGTATCCCTGCGCAGTTCACGCTCATCCAGCGTGAAGAGAGGTTTATCGGCGATAGCCAGCGTGAGCATCGCTTTACGCTGCTCGCTGGTTGCTTCTGGCTGGGGACGGTGCGGCGGAACATTATTGGGCATGATGATTACCCGCTGCAATCCAATCAAATTCGCGAGGATTTCTACCGGCTTAAGATGCCCGTAGTGTACCGGGTCGAAGGTCCCGCCATACATTGCCTGTAAAGAATGCATATCACCCATCGATAAAAACGTCTGCCAGCGCCTTGTGGCAGAGCAGCAAAGAGAGGCTCTCCAGCTCTGCCCAGACAGACTGGCCGTAATCCTGTTTTAACGTCAGTTCGGCGCGCATCAGAAGTTGCACTGCCTGACGCAACTGCTCCTGGCTCAGGCGGTTTATCGCCTCCGTGGTCATTGCCCGACGGTTTTGCCAGACGCGATGTTTGTCGAATAAGGCGCGCAGGGGCGTATGTGTCGACTGGCGTTTAAGGTTGTTCAGCAGCAGTAATTCGCGCTGGAGCGTACGGAGCAGGATGACCGGCTCACTCCCTTCCAGGCGCAGCTGTTGCAGGATGTGCAGAGCACGCTTACTTTTTGCCGACAGCAGCGCATCCACCCAGTGGAAGGGGGTAAAGTGCGCGGCATCATTTACCGCCTGTTCCACGCGCGGTAGCGTCAGCTTGCCATCGGGCCACAGCAGGGCGAGCCTGTCCAGCGCCTGCGCCAGTGCCAGAAGGTTGCCTTCGTAGCAGTAGCACAGGAGCTGACTGGCGGCCTCATCCAGCTGCAAATTGTGTTGCTTTGCTCGCGTGGCAACCCATTTTGGCAGATGGGCCTGCTCGGGCGTCTGGCAGGTGATCAGCACCGCACTGGGGGCAAGCCGGGTAAACCAGGCCGCGTTTTCCTGCGCTTTTGTCAGTTTGTTGCCGCGTACGATAAGCAGCAGATCGCCGTGTAACAAACTCACCAGCATGTCCAGCTGTTCATTGATGGCAGCGTTAGGACCATTCTCCGGCAGCAGGATCTGGATTGTCTGGCGCGAGGCAAACAGGCTCATGGCCTGACAAAGCGAGAAGATAGCGTTCCAGTCGGTACTGTTATCGATCTGGAATGTATGATGCTCATCGAAACCCTGCGCGGCTGCCGCATGGCGAACCGCATCAAGGCTTTCCTGAAGTAACAGGGGGTCGTTGCCGAGTAGCAGATAAGCCGCGCGCAGCCCTTCGTTGAGCTGCGCGCGGAGTTGTTCAGGATACAACCTGATCATCAGTTACCCAGAGACGTTGGCATATCCGGCGTGCTGGCATCCGGTGTTTCGATGACGTCAGCGCCTTTTTTCGTCGACGCGGCAATGGCAGGCAATCTGCGGATCAGCTGCTCCGCGGCCTTATCGTACATTTCCTTGATGATAATCTGCTGTTCGGCATCTTTTGCCAGCGCCGTCTGCGGGTTATCGAAGAACGAGCGGTAGACTTTGGTATTGATAGGGTAAATATCTTTACCCGGCATCAAGACGGCCGCATCAACGGTAAGCACCATTTGATATTCCGCTGTCCGCCCATCCTGGAAGATCGAGGCCGTATCTTGCGACAGCGTTGATTTCAGGACGCGAAGCGAAGGAACATCCTGACGCAGGGTTCCCTTCTCGATCAGCTCAACATCATTCAAACGCAGCTGGTTACGAATGGCCCGGCTCAGCGGTCCGTTCGGATCGGATGAGTCGAAGATCATCGTTTTCATCTGAGCAGGCACTGCCGTGGTGTTGCGCAGGTGCCAGCCGCAGCCAGCGGTGACCAGCACCGCCAGAGATAAGAGTATTGTTGCCAGTTGTCGCACGTTTCCTCCCGCGCTTAGCCAACGACCAGATTCAGCAGTTTACCCGGTACGTAGATCACTTTACGTACGGTAACGCCCTCAAGGTATTTCGCGACCAGATGCTCCTGGCCTGCGCGCTCGCGAACCTGTTCTTCGGTTGCGTCGACCGCGACGGTAATTTTACCGCGCACTTTACCGTTAACCTGCACCACAACCAGCGTGGTGTTTTCCACCATAGCGGATTCATCCGCCACTGGCCACGGCGCGTTGTCGATATCACCTTCGCCTTTCAGCTCCTGCCACAGGGTGAAGCTAACGTGCGGCGTGAACGGGTTCAGCATGCGAACAACCGCCAGCAGCGCTTCACGCATTAACGCGCGATCCTGCTCGCCATCCTGCGGGGCTTTCGCCAGCTTGTTCATCAGTTCCATAATAGCCGCAATTGCGGTATTGAAGGTCTGACGACGACCAATATCATCGGTAACTTTCGCAATGGTTTTATGAACATCACGACGCAGCGCCTGCTGATCTTCGCTCAGTGCAGCCGCGTTCAGCGCTGGCGCATCACCCTGAGAGGTGTGCTCGTACACCAATTTCCAGACGCGTTTCAGGAAGCGGTTTGCCCCTTCCACACCGGACTCCTGCCATTCCAGCGTCATATCTGCCGGGGAGGCGAACATCATGAACAGACGCACGGTGTCAGCGCCGTAACGCTCAACCATTACCTGCGGGTCGATACCGTTATTTTTCGACTTGGACATCTTGCTCATGCCGGTATAGACCAGTTCATGACCTTCAGCGTCTTTCGCCTTCACGATACGGCCTTTCTCGTCGCGCTCGACAATCGCATCAACCGGAGAAACCCAGTTACGCTCGCCATTCGCGCCAACGTAGTAGAACGCATCTGCCAGCACCATACCCTGACACAGCAGCTGTTTTGCCGGCTCGTCGGAGTTGACCAGGCCTGCGTCACGCATCAGTTTGTGGAAGAAGCGGAAGTAGAGCAGGTGCATGATGGCGTGTTCAATGCCACCGATGTAGATGTCTACCGGCAGCCAGTAGTTTGCTGCATCGGAATCCAGCATGCCTTCTTTGTACTGCGGGCAGGTGTAGCGCGCATAGTACCAGGAGGATTCCATAAAGGTGTCGAAGGTGTCGGTTTCACGCAGCGCGGGCTGACCGTTGACGGTGGTTTTCGCCCACTCAGGATCGGCTTTGATCGGGCTGGTGATGCCGTCCATGACCACGTCTTCAGGCAGGATCACCGGCAGCTGATCTTCCGGCGTTGGCATCACGGTGCCATCTTCCAGAGTCACCATTGGGATTGGCGCACCCCAGTAACGCTGACGGGAAACGCCCCAGTCGCGCAGACGGTAGTTCACCTTACGCTCGCCCACGCCCAGGGAGGCCAGCTTGTCGGCGATGGCGTTGAAGCCTTCTTCGAAGCTCAGGCCGCTGAACTCACCGGAGTTAAACAGGGTGCCTTTTTCAGTCAGCGCTTGCTCAGAGAGATCGGGCTCAGAGCCGTCAGCAGCAAGAATAACAGGCTTGATGGTCAGGCCGTATTTGGTGGCAAATTCGTAGTCGCGCTGGTCGTGACCCGGCACGGCCATCACGGCGCCCGTGCCGTATTCCATCAGTACGAAGTTGGCGGCCCAAACAGGGATGGCTTCGCCCGTCAGCGGGTGGATCGCTTTAAAGCCGGTATCCACGCCTTTTTTCTCCATCGTCGCCATGTCGGCTTCGGCCACTTTAGTATTGCGGCATTCGTCGATGAAGGTCGCCAGTTCCGGATTGTTTTCCGCCGCTTTCTGCGCCAGCGGGTGACCTGCGGCCACGGCCAGGTAGGTCGCGCCCATAAAGGTGTCCGGACGGGTGGTATAGACGGTCAGGGTCTGATCGTAATTCTCAACGTTGAAGGTAATTTCCACACCTTCGGAACGGCCGATCCAGTTGCGCTGCATAGTCTTAACGGTATCTGGCCAGTGGTCCAGATTATCCAGATCGTTCAGCAGTTCGTCAGCGTAGGCGGTGATTTTGATAAACCATTGCGGGATCTCTTTACGCTCTACTTTGGTGTCGCAGCGCCAGCAGCAGCCGTCGATAACCTGCTCGTTCGCAAGAACGGTCTGGTCATTCGGGCACCAGTTAACGGCAGAGGTCTTCTTGTACACCAGGCCTTTTTTATACAGCTCGGTGAAGAATTTCTGCTCCCAGCGGTAGTATTCCGGGGTACAGGTTGCCAGCTCGCGGCTCCAGTCATAGCCAAAGCCCAGCATTTTCAGCTGGTTTTTCATGTACGCGATGTTGTCATACGTCCACGGAGCCGGTGCCGTGTTGTTTTTCACCGCCGCGCCTTCAGCAGGCAGTCCGAACGCATCCCAGCCGATAGGCTGAAGAACGTTTTTGCCCAGCATACGCTGGTAGCGTGCAATCACATCACCGATGGTGTAGTTACGCACGTGGCCCATGTGTAGTCGACCAGAAGGATAGGGAAGCATCGACAGGCAGTAATACTTCTCTTTGCTCTCGTCTTCGGTTACTTCAAAGGTGCGCTTCTCGTCCCAGTGTTGCTGGACTTTTGATTCTATCTCTTCCGGGCGGTATTGCTCTTGCATGGCAGCCAGTGGTCCTGTGTTCAATACAGCTACAAATGTAGCCAATGGATGTGGTAATTCAGATCCGCATAGCATAGCCCAAACGCCTGCGTCAAAACAGCCTTTCGCACAAAAGCCCTTTGCAGGAATTTACCGGGTCTGTGCTTCACCTGACAAAGCGGCGGTGAAATAAGGTCTATTATTAGAGTTAGTTACTTACCCGGGAGGCAAAATGATGAACAAGGTTGCTCAATTTTACCGCGAACTGGTGGCGACACTGTCGGAACGGCTGCGTAATGGCGAGCGCGATATTGACGCGCTGGTCGAACAAGCGCGTGCCCGCGTGACGCAAACGGGTGAGTTAACGCGAACCGAGGTGGAAGAGGTGACGCGCGCGGTACGTCGTGACCTGGAGGAGTTTGCGCGAAGCTATGAGGAGAGTCAGGAAGAGGTTACAGACAGCGTGTTTATGCGGGTGATCAAAGAGAGCCTGTGGCAGGAACTGGCGGATATCACCGATAAAACGCAGCTCGAGTGGCGCGAGGTGTTCCAGGATTTAAACCATCACGGTGTGTACCACAGCGGTGAAGTGGTGGGGCTGGGGAATCTGGTGTGTGAGAAGTGCCACCACCATATCGCCGTTTATACGCCGGAGGTGCTGTCGCTGTGTCCGAAATGCGGGCACGACCAGTTCCAGCGCCGACCGTTTGAGCCCTAGGTAAAAGCAAAACGGCAACCCCGTTGCCGTTTTTAGTGTTTGCTCCCTCTCCCCGTGGGAGAGGGTTAGGGTGAGGGCATCAGGCCGCACTATAGTAAGCCAGCCTCTCCGCCAGCAATTCCACAAACGCTTCCCGATCGATATCCACCATCACCGTGGTATTTGGCTTGTTCCCCGTCAGCGAGTAGAAATCCACCACCGTCATTCCCTGGGTATATTTCCCCTGCGTTTCAACACCAACCCAGCGGTCAATGGTGGTAAACATCTCAGGTTTTAACAGCCAGGCAATGGTGCACGGATCGTGCAGCGGCGCGCCGTGGAAGCCCCACTTCTCGGCTTTGTGATACTCCATAAAGAAGTCGAGCAGCTCGGCCACGGTCGTTGCAACCGGGTTGCCGACAGAACGGAATCGTTCGATGTCCTGCGCCATAATTTGTGCGCGGTGGGTCACGTCCAGCCCAGCCATCACAATTGGCAGGCCCGACTGGAAGACGATCTCCGCCGCTTCCGGGTCAACAAAGATGTTAAATTCGGCCGAAGGCGTCCAGTTCCCAAGCCCCATTGCCCCACCCATGATGACGATACGGGCGATTTTACCGTGCAGTTCAGGATGGCTGTTCAGCAGCAGCGCAACGTTGGTCTGCGGGCCGGTCGCCACCAGCGTCACGGGCTCTTCGCTCTCACGCAGCACCTTTGCCATGAGCTCGACGGCAGTGCAGTTTTGCGGTGCGAAATCCGGCTCCGGCAGCGCCGGGCCATCCAGCCCACTTTCACCGTGAACGTTATCCGCAACGATCAGCTCGCGCATCAATGGCTTAAGGGCGCCGCCTGCGACGGGAATATCGGTGCGTTTCAGCAGCGTCAACATGCGCAACACGTTGCGTAAGGTTTTATCCGGCGTCTGGTTTCCGGCGGAGGAGGTGACGGCTTTAACGTCCAGTTCAGGGGAGGCAAGTGCGAGGACGAGCGCGATCGCGTCATCATGACCCGGATCGCAGTCGAGAATAATAGGCTGTGCCATAGCGTTCTCCATTCTTAGCATCATTTTGTGACAAGGTTAACGCTGCGATGTGACGCCGAACAGAAGAAGAGATCTAAAGCGTGAAGCAGTGCGCAATCCGCAGATTGCGCACAAAAAAGTTAATGCAGGATTTTGGCGAGGAAGTCTTTTGCGCGTTCGGATTTTGGATTGGCGAAGAACTCTTCCTTCGGTGAGTCTTCAACGATCTTACCTTCGTCCATGAAGATTACGCGGTTGGCCACTTTACGGGCAAAGCCCATTTCGTGCGTTACCACCATCATGGTCATCCCTTCGTGCGCCAGCTCCACCATGACGTCCAGCACCTCGTTGATCATTTCAGGATCCAGTGCAGAAGTAGGTTCATCGAACAGCATCGCCACCGGATCCATGCACAGCGCGCGCGCGATTGCCACGCGCTGCTGCTGGCCGCCGGAAAGCTGTGCCGGGAACTTATCCGCATGCGCAGACAGCCCGACGCGTTCCAGTAACTTTAGTCCCTTTTCGCGCGCCGCTTTTTTGTCGCGTTTCAGCACTTTGACCTGCGCCAGCGTCAGGTTCTCAATGATGGACAGGTGCGGGAATAGCTCAAAATGCTGGAACACCATCCCAACGTGGGAACGAAGCTGGGCAAGGTTGGTTTTGCGGTCATTCACTTTAGTGCCGTTCACAACAATCTCGCCCTGCTGGACAGGTTCCAGACCATTAACGGTTTTGATAAGCGTGGACTTACCGGAACCGGACGGGCCGCATACCACCACCACATCGCCTTTTTTCACTTCTGTTGAGCAGTCGGTCAGCACCTGAAAGTGCCCATACCATTTAGAAACATTTTTCAGGGAAATCATTATACCGTCCTTTTCTTCAGCCAGCTGACCAACAGCGATGCGCTTAAACTAATCACGAAATAGACCCCGCCCGCGAAGAGGATCATCTCAACCTGCGTTCCGTCACGTTCGCCAATGGTGGAGGCGGTACGGAAGAAGTCTGCCAGACTCAGCACGTAGACCAGGGAGGTATCCTGGAACAGGACGATGCCCTGCGTCAGCAGCAGCGGAACCATGGCGCGAAACGCCTGCGGCAGAATAATGAGCTTCATGGACTGCCAGTGCGTCATACCGAGCGCCAGCGCAGCGCTGGACTGCCCGCGAGAGATACTCTGAATACCTGCGCGGATGATCTCTGAGTAATAGGCGGCTTCAAACATGGAAAACGCTACCATGGCAGAGATCAGGCGGATATCGGTTTTCGGCGACAGTCCCAGTACGTTCTGTAAAAAGCCGGGAACAATCAGATAAAACCACAGCAGCACCATGACCAGGGGTATGGAGCGGAATACGTTAACGTAAGCCGTGGCAAACCAGGCGAGCGGCTTAAAGCTCGAGAGGCGCATTACTGCCAGCAGGGTACCCCAGACGATACCAACGATAATGGCGATAACGGTGATCTTTAAGGTGATCGCCAGTCCATCCAGCAGATAGGGCATGGAGGGAACAATGGAACTCCAGTCAAATTCGTACATTATTTGCCTCCCAGATTGCCCGGCAGGCGTACTTTGCGTTCAACCAGGTTCATCACCAGCATGATGAATGCGTTAATCAGAACATAGGCGAGCGTGATCGCCGTGAAGGATTCCCACGCGTGAGCGGAGTAATCCAGCAGTTTGCCCGCCTGCGCTGCCATATCCACCAGACCGATGGTTGAGGCGATGGCCGAGTTTTTCACCAGGTTCATCATCTCGGAGGTCATCGGCGGCACAATCACGCGGTAAGCGTTAGGCAGCAGTACGTAACGGTAGGCCTGAGGAAGCGTCAGGCCCATCGCCAGTGCTGCATTCTTTTGCCCGCGCGGCAGTGACTGTATGGCGGCACGTACCTGCTCGCAAACGCGCGCAGCGGTGAACAGCCCCAGGCACAGCATGGAGGAGACAAAAAATTGTACGTTAGGATCCAGCTCGGCCTTGAACCACATGCCGAGATCTTCCGGCAGCAGTTCCGGGATCACCAGATACCAGGTAAAGAACTGCACGATCAGCGGAACGTTACGGAACAGTTCCACATAGAGCGTGCCAATCGAAGAGAGAAAACGGTTAGGGACGGTACGCAGAATACCGAACAGCGAACCGACAAGAAACGCGATAATCCACGCCGTTATCGATAACGCAACGGTAACCTGAAAGCCGCTCCACAGCCAGCCAAGATAGGTGGTGTTGCCGAACGGGGCTTGTTGCAGAAAGATGCCCCAGTTCCAGTCAATTGACATAGTAAACTCCAGAAAAAAAAGGGTAGCAGCGCTACCCTCGAAGATTGGTGAGAAGCTCAATTTTTGCGCTGAGTGGGGAACGACCCCTCAACGTATAGTCTGTCCATGCTTCCCGACAATCGAGAGGGCAGGAGATCCCGCCCCTGTCGTTCTAATTAGTTAAGAGCTTTGTCGTTTGGTGATTTGAACAGCGCTTTCATGTCGTCAGACAGTTCAAAGTTCATGTTCAGGTTTTTTGGTGGAATTGGGTTCTTGAACCATTTGTCGAACCATTTTGCCGCTTCGCCGGAGGTTTGCGCCTGAGCGATGGTGTCATCGATCAGTTTCTTGAAGTCCTCGTCACCCTTACGGAGCATACAGCCGTAGGCTTCTTTCGACTGGGCGGTACCGACGATTTCCCAGTTGTCTGGTTTCTTCGCTTTCGCGCGCTCGCCTGCCAGCAAGGCGTCATCCATCATAAACGCGACGGCACGGCCGCTTTCCAGCGTACGGAAGGAGTCGCCATGATCTTTCGCGCTGATGATGCGCATGTCCATTTTCTTCTCGTCGTTCAGCTTGTGCAGCAGCACTTCGGACGTGGTACCAGAGGTCACGACAACCGCTTTGCCTTTCAGGTCAGCAAAGTCTTTGATATCGCCGCCTTTCTTCGTCAGCAGGCGGGTGCCCACAACGAAGATGGTGTCTGAGAACGCGGCCTGTTTCTGACGTTCAAGGTTGTTAGTGGTTGAGCCACATTCAAAATCAAATGTGCCGTTTTGCAGCAGAGGAATTCGGTTCTGTGAAGTGATGGGGATCAGCTTCACTTGCAGGTCAGGTTTGTTCAGCTTTTTCTTCACGGCTTCAACGATGGCGTTGGAGTAATCCTGTGAATAACCCACGACTTTTTGCGTGTTGTCGTAGTAAGAGAACGGGACAGAAGATTCACGGTGGCCGACCACGATCACGCCGTTTTTGGCAATCTTGTCGAGAGTGCTTCCTGCTGCCGGAGCGTCTTCAGCGTGGACAACCCCCGCAGACATTCCCATAACCAGCATTGCTGTGGCCAGTTTACGTAATTGCATACCCAACTCCTTTCTTATCAGCGCCAGTGACGCATAGATACCCATTGTGATGTTGTTATATCTCGCGCAATGCGAGTGCAGTGTTATGCAAGCTTGTTAACATTTAGTCTGGCTTAATGTAAAGATTTTGCTGCGTTATTGTTTATTTTTGCGAAGCGCGCCGCACCATTCAGAGGCAATAATCCCTCGTTGCACCGTTTCGGTGCTACCAACGATCCATGCTGGTGCGACAAGGTTGCACGTTAAGCCAGACAGCGTTTGCGTGAATAAATAAAGCAACAGGCGTGCCAGAATTGGAGTTTGGGAGGAAATTGTCGGGTGGCGGCGGCGCTGGAGAGTGGGCCGGGTAAGGCGTAGCCGCCACCCGGCAACAGAAGGCCAGGTTATCTACGGCGCTGACGCAGACTCATCAGTACGGCGGCAAAACCGAACAGCGTAGTCAGGATCCACAGCGGCCAGTTCCCGGTGCGCGCGTAAGGGGTGAGCCCGGTGGCTGGCGTGACGTTAGTGGTCAGCACCTCACGGGTAAACTGCGGGATCATGGCCTGGATTTCACCCTGCGGACCAATCACGGCGGTAATGCCGTTATTGGTGCTGCGCAGCAACGGACGCGCCAGCTCAAGAGAACGCATCCGCGCCATCTGGAAGTGCTGCCACGGGCCAATCGATTTACCGAACCATGCATCGTTTGAGATGGTCAGCAGATAGTCGGTATCCGGACGGAAATTATCGCGCACCTGCTCACCGAGGATAATCTCGTAGCAAATAGCGGCCGTCAGGGCAAAACCGTGGGCATGTAGCTGCGGTTGAACGTAAGAGCCGCGGCTGAACGAGGACATCGGCAGATCGAAGAACGGTGCCAGCGGACGCAGAATCGACTCCAGCGGAACAAACTCGCCAAACGGGACAAGGTGATTTTTGTTGTAGCGATTGGTGGAGGTGTAGCTGTATTCGCTGTCCTTACCGAGCGTGATGATCGAATTGTAAGTGTCATAACGGTTCTGCTGATTGAGACGCGCGTCCACAATTCCGGTGATCAGCGTACTGCCGCGTGCGCGCAGCAAATTGTCCATCATCTTCAGGAAGGGTTGCTGATTGATCTCCAGGTCCGGGATCGCAGACTCAGGCCAGATGATGAGCTGTGATTTACCCATCACCTCTTCGGTGGCGTTAGCGTAGATTTTCAGCGTGTTCAGCAGCTGATTCTCATCCCATTTCAGTGACTGCGGGATATCGCCCTGCACCAGAGAAACCTGCGTGGCGCGCGAGGGCTCCAGCGTGAACCACTGGATATAACGCAGCGGGAAGGGCAGGGCAAACAGGATTAACGCGGCAACCAGCGGCTTCCAGTTACGTGTCACCAGCGCCAGCACCAGCAGACCGCTGATTATCATCAACAGAAAGTTGATGGCTTCCACGCCCATAACTGGCGCCAGGCCTTTCAGCGGGCCGTCAACCTGGCTATAGCCGAACTGTAGCCACGGGAAGCCGGTCAGTACCCAACCGCGCAGAAATTCGGTGATTTGCCAGACAACGGGTGCCGCTATCGCTACGCGCAGCCAGGTTGTTTTTGGCCACAGGCGAGACAGGATGCCCGCGAACAGGCCGGTGTAGAGCGAGAGATAGGCGGCGAGCAGCACAACCAGGAAGACGTTAACCGGCCCCGGCATCCCACCAAACTGCGCAATACTGACGTAGACCCAGTTAATTCCGGAGCCGAACAGCCCCAGCCCCCAGAAGTAGCCAATAGCCGCGGACTGTACCGGACGACGGTTGAGGGTCAGCCCCTGTAGCCCCATCAGGGAGAGAATAGCGGCCGGCCAGATATCGTAAGGAGAAAAAGCCAGCGTACCGCTGGCTCCGAGTAACAGCGCCAGCAGCAAACGGACGCGCTGGCGTTCAAAGAGTGGGGCAAATGCCATTTACATTAATCTTCCAGTTTTGGCACCGGTGAGTCGTCCGGCATTCTGACGTGAACCTGAATAATACGTCGGCTGTCGGCCATGGCGACCTTAAACTGGTAACCATCGATGTCAACGGTTTCTCCGCGGGCCGGAAGATGGCCGAAGGCCTGCATCACCAGACCACCAATGGTGTCCACCTCTTCATCGCTAAAGCTGGTGCCAAAGGTGTCGTTGAAGTCCTCAATAGAGGCCAGCGCGCGCACGGTCCAGGTGTGGCGGCTCAGCTGACGGAAGTCGATATCCTCTTCTTCGTCATACTCATCTTCGATTTCGCCGACGATCAGCTCAAGGATGTCTTCGATCGTGACCAGACCGGAAACGCCACCAAATTCATCAATAACAATCGCCATGTGGTAACGCTGGGAGCGAAACTCCTTCAGCATCCGATCCACACGTTTACTTTCCGGCACAACGACAGCCGGGCGTAACACTTTTTCCATACTGAAGGCTTCGGCATCGCTGCGCATAAACGGCAGCAGATCTTTCGCCATCAGGATCCCTTCGATGTGATCTTTATCTTCGCTGATGACCGGGAAACGTGAGTGGGCCGATTCGATAATGACATCGAGGCACTCGTCCAGCGTCTGGTTGCGTTTCAGAGTAATCATCTGCGAGCGGGGGATCATGATGTCGCGGACGCGCTGGTCGGCGATGTCCATCACCCCTTCGAGCATTTCGCGCGTATCTTCGTCGATAAGGTCGTTTTGCCCGGAATCACGAATCAGCTCCAGCAGTTCATCACGGTTTTTCGGTTCGCCGTGGAAAAGCTGGTTCAGAATGAGGGAGAAAAATCCCTTTTTAGTGGTTGTCGTGTCGCTACTGTGTGAATTGTCGTCGCTCATGGCGTTTGTTAAGGGTTCTCTTGTTAGTTCAACGTTAACCGCCGCGCTATGTCCCTGCGCGGCGGCATGGTAGTCAGTGACTGACTATTCTTTCTCGGCAATGTACGGATCCTCATAGCCCAGAGCAAGCATTATCTCTGTCTCGAGGGATTCCATCTCTTCCGCTTCGTCATCTTCAATATGGTCGTAACCCAGAAGATGCAGGCTACCGTGCACCACCATGTGTGCCCAGTGCGCTTCCAGCGGCTTTTGCTGCTCTTTGGCTTCCTGCTCAACCACCTGACGGCAGATGATCAGATCGCCCAGCAGCGGCATCTCAATGCCCGGAGGGGCTTCGAACGGGAAAGAGAGCACGTTGGTCGGCTTATCTTTCCCGCGGTAGGTCAGGTTGAGCTCATGGCTTTCTGCTTCATCCACCAGGCGAATCGTGACCTCTGATTCTTCCTGAAACTGGGGAATTACGGCATCCAGCCATTTCTGAAACTGTGCCTCTTCTGGCATGCCGGAATTATCTTCACAGGCCAGCTGTAAATCGAGGATCACCTGACTCATTTCTGTTCATGCTCCTGCGCTTCGCGCTTACGTTCTGCGGCCAGTTCGGCCCTGCGCTTCTGATCTGCCTCTTCCCAGGCCTCATAAGCGTTAACGATACGCGCGACGACCGGATGGCGTACCACGTCTTCACTGTGGAAGAAGTTGAAGCTGATTTCCTCTACCTCGGCCAGGACTTCGATGGCGTGACGCAGACCCGATTTGGTGTTACGCGGCAGGTCAATCTGGGTGACGTCACCGGTGATAACCGCTTTCGAGTTAAAGCCAATACGCGTCAGGAACATCTTCATCTGTTCGATAGTGGTGTTCTGGCTCTCATCCAGAATGATGAACGCGTCGTTAAGCGTACGCCCACGCATATAGGCCAGCGGGGCCACTTCAATCACGTTACGCTCAATGAGTTTTTCAACTTTCTCGAAGCCGAGCATTTCGAACAGCGCGTCGTACAACGGGCGCAGATAAGGGTCCACTTTCTGACTTAAATCACCCGGCAGGAAGCCGAGCTTCTCCCCGGCTTCTACAGCAGGTCGGGTCAGCAGAATACGGCGGATCTCCTGACGCTCCAGGGCATCGACCGCAGCGGCAACGGCCAGATAGGTTTTACCCGTACCCGCCGGACCCACGCCAAAGGTGATGTCATGGTCGAGTATGTTGGCGATGTATTGTGCCTGGTTCGGGGTACGAGGCTTAATCACGCCGCGCTTGGTTTTGATGTTGATGGCTTTGCCATAGTCCGGCACGCTTTCCGCGCTCTGCTCAAGCACGCGCGCCTCTTTGATGGCAAGGTGGATCTGTTCAGGTTCAATATCCTGGATCTCTCCGCGCATCGGGGCGGTATCAACATACAGGCTGCGGAGGATATCTGCCGCGGCGTTGACGCAGATTGGGCGTCCGGTGAGTTTGAAATGGTTATCGCGACGATTGATTTCGATACCCAGACGTCGCTCCAGTTGTTTGATGTTGTCATCAAACGGCCCGCACAGGCTCAGCAGGCGAGCGTTGTCTGCGGGCTCAAGGCTAATTTCACGCGTATCTATGTTCAAACTGTTCCTCTTTAATTGGTTAACTGACCTGTGGCCACACGGCGTAATAAAACGGTCATTACCGAAATTATTCACGCCATAGAATAAAGGCGCAAGCGTTGCGGTAGATATTGGGGGTGATGAGAGGAAATACAAGGCCTGCCGGACAGGCAGGCCAGAAGGATTAAGGCTGGTAAATACCTACGCCCGAATCATTGACTTTGCGGGTGCGAGAGATGACGGATTCAGGCGTCTGTGCAATACGCAGGCCCATTTCGTCTTCAGTGCGTACCACCTTTCCGCGCAGCGAGTTGGTGAGCACTTCTACAATTTCGACGTCCACAAATTTACCGATCATGTCCGGGGTGCCTTCAAAGTTCACCACGCGGTTATTTTCGGTTCTGCCAGACAGTTCCATGATGCTTTTACGGGAGGTGCCTTCCACCAGAATTCGCTGGACAGTGCCGAGCATACGACGACTCCACGCGTTGGCCTGCTGGTTGATGCGCTCCTGCAAAATATACAGACGCTGTTTTTTTTCTTCTTCCGGTACATCGTCAACCATATCGGCAGCAGGAGTGCCCGGGCGAGCAGAGAAGATAAAGCTGTAGCTGACGTCGAAATTCACCTCGCCGATGAGCTTCATGGTGCGCTCGAAGTCATCAGCGGTTTCACCAGGGAAGCCGACGATAAAGTCGGAGCTAATCTGGATATCCGGACGCGCTTCACGCAGCTTGCGGATGGTGGATTTGTATTCCAGCACCGTATGTGGACGGCCCATCAGGTTGAGCACGCGGTCAGAGCCGCACTGGATCGGCAGGTGCAGGAAGCTTACCAGTTCCGGCGTATCACGATAGACGTCAATGATGTCGTCGGTAAACTCCATCGGATGGCTGGTGGTAAAGCGAATGCGGTCAATACCGTCAATCGCCGCCACCAGACGCAGCAGCTCGGCAAAACTGCCGGTGGTGCCGTCGTAGTTTTCCCCGCGCCAGGCGTTAACGTTCTGACCCAGCAGGTTGACTTCACGAACGCCCTGGGCGGCAAGCTGCGCAATTTCAAACAGGATATCGTCTGCCGGGCGGCTCACTTCTTCACCGCGGGTATAAGGCACCACGCAGTAAGTACAGTATTTGTTGCAGCCTTCCATGATGGAGACGAAGGCGGTCGGGCCATCCGCGCGCGGCTCTGGCAGACGGTCAAATTTCTCGATCTCCGGGAAGCTCACGTCAACCACCGGGCTACGGCTGCCGCGAACCTGATTAATCATCTCTGGCAGGCGGTGCAGGGTCTGAGGGCCAAAAACGATATCCACATAGGGGGCTCTCTGGCGGATCAGCTTACCTTCCTGCGATGCGACGCAGCCGCCCACGCCAATGATCAGATCCGGATTTTTACGTTTGAGAAGCTTCCAGCGGCCTAACACATGAAAGACTTTTTCCTGTGCTTTTTCACGAATTGAACAGGTGTTCAGCAGCAGCACATCGGCTTCTTTCGCATTTTCAGTCAGCTGGTATCCGTGGGTGGTATCCAGCAGATCGGCCATCTTGGATGAATCGTATTCGTTCATCTGACAGCCCCAGGTTTTTATATGGAGTTTTTTTGTCATCGACTTGCTCAGCTCAGGATTGCAAGCCGCGTATTGTAATGCCTTGGTGCGGTTGTGACCAGTATGAAGGTTGTCAACCTCAGGGCTGCAAAAATCCGGTAAACTTAAGGTATTCTCCAATAAGGAATAGTGACCATGACACTCCTGAACACCGAAGTTGCCGTTGTTGGCGGCGGTATGGTCGGCGGCGCACTGGCGCTGGGGCTGGCGCAGCAGGGATTTGACGTAACCGTTATTGAACAGGCGGCTCCGCCGGCATTCGATCCTGCCAGCCAACCGGACGTGCGTATTTCCGCCATCAGCGCGGCGTCTGTTGATCTGCTTCGCGGGCTGGGCGTCTGGGAGGCAGTGCTGGCAATGCGCGCGCACCCTTACAGCCGTCTTGAAACCTGGGAGTGGGAAAATGCTCACGTGTCGTTTGACGCCGCCGAGCTGAAACTGCCGCGCCTGGGCTATATGGTGGAAAACAACGTGCTCCAGCTGGCGCTCTGGCAGGCGCTGGAGGCGCACCCGAAGGTGACGCTGCGCGTTCCGGACTCGCTGAAAGCCCTGCATCGTCATGAGGGCGGGTATCTCCTGACGCTGGATAACGACGATGAGCTGGCCGTGAAGCTGGTGGTAGGGGCAGATGGCGCGAACTCGCAGGTCAGGCAGATGGCAGGCATTGGGATCCATGCCTGGCAGTACCAGCAGTCCTGCATGCTGATCACCGTTCAGTCAGAAAACGCGCCGGGCGAAAGCACGTGGCAGCATTTTACGCCGAACGGCCCGCATGCATTCTTACCGTTGTTTGATAACTGGGCTTCTCTGGTGTGGTATGACAAACCGGCGCGCATTCGACAGTTGCAGGGTCTGTCGATGGAGCAGTTGCAGCGCGAAATCCGGCAGCACTTCCCAGGCCGTCTGGGTAACGTGACCCCGGTTGCCGCCGGCGCATTCCCGCTGATGCGCCGTCATGCGTTGCAGTATGCCCGTGAAGGGCTGGCGCTGGTGGGGGACGCGGCACACACCATTCATCCGCTTGCGGGGCAGGGGGTGAATCTGGGATACCGTGACGTCGATGCGTTACTGGATGTGCTTGCCAGCGCTCGCGCCCACGCGGAAGCCTGGGCCAGCCATCTGGTACTGAAGCGCTACCAGACGCGTCGTATGGCGGATAACTTTATCATGCAGTCGGGAATGGACCTGTTCTATGCCGGGTTCAGCAATGATGTTGGTCCGGTGCGTGTATTGCGCAATCTTGGACTGATGGCGGCGGAACGTGCCGGAGGTCTGAAGCGTCAGGCGCTGAAATACGCCCTCGGACTCTGATCTTTATTCCCTCTCCCCGTGGGAGAGGGTTAGGGTGAGGGCATCAGGCCGCACTATTCTGAACAACAAAAAAGCCCGCAGAGCGGGCTTGTTTGTTTTAAGTGGCTGGGGTGCAGGGATTCGAACCCCGGAATGCTGGTATCAGAAACCAGAGCCTTACCGCTTGGCGACACCCCAATTGCGTTAAACAAACTGCTTAACGACTTTAAAGTGGCTGGGGTACGAGGATTCGAACCTCGGAATGCCGGAATCAGAATCCGGTGCCTTACCGCTTGGCGATACCCCAACAATGTTCAGTTTACCGAATCGTATTCGATAACGTAAATATGGTGGCTACGACGGGATTCGAACCTGTGACCCCATCATTATGAGTGATGTGCTCTAACCAACTGAGCTACGTAGCCAGTACTGCAATCTTCGATGGCTGGGGTACCTGGATTCGAACCAGGGAATGCCGGTATCAAAAACCGGTGCCTTACCGCTTGGCGATACCCCAATACCGCGGAGAACCGCATGATCGAAGAAATATGGCTGGGGTACCTGGATTCGAACCAGGGAATGCCGGTATCAAAAACCGGTGCCTTACCGCTTGGCGATACCCCATCCGTGCAACGCTTACCTGGGAATGGTGCGGGAGGCGAGACTTGAACTCGCACACCTTGCGGCGCCAGAACCTAAATCTGGTGCGTCTACCAATTTCGCCACTCCCGCAAAAAAGATGGTGGCTACGACGGGATTCGAACCTGTGACCCCATCATTATGAGTGATGTGCTCTAACCAACTGAGCTACGTAGCCATCTTTTTTTCGCGTTACCTTATCGGCGTTGCGGGGCGCATTATGCGTATAGACCCTTGCAGCGTCAACACCTTTTTCAATGAAAATAGCCGGAATGTGACTGTTTGGTTAGGTTGCGAACAGCGAGGCCGAATATTCGACAATTATTGGTTATTAATCGATTTTATGCCGGGAAAAGAGAGGCAAAAAAATCAGGCCCCGGAGGGCCTGATTATAGTCTGGACATTATTTATAAGCAGACTGGTGAACGCCCACCGCGCGTCCTGACGGATCGTTCATCGCTTTGAAAGATTCATCCCATTCAATGGCTTTAGCAGAAGAGCAGGCGACCGATGGGCCACCCGGTACGCACTCTGCTGCGCTTGGAACCGGGAACAGCTCCTCAAAGATCTCACGGTACAAATACGCTTCTTTCGAGGCTGGCGTGTTGTACGGGAAACGGAAGCTTGCCGTTTCCAGTTGTTGATCGGAAACCTGTTTCGCCGCCACCTCTTTCAGGGTATCGATCCAGCTGTAACCCACGCCATCGGAGAACTGCTCTTTCTGACGCCACGCCACGCTCGCCGGCAGGTAGGATTCAAAACATTCGCGCAGGATATGTTTCTCCATTTTGCCGTTGCCGCACATTTTGTCCTGCGGGTTGATGCGCATCGCCACATCGAGGAATTTTTTATCGAGGAACGGCACGCGGGCTTCCACACCCCAGGCAGACATTGCTTTGTTGGCGCGCGCGCAGTCAAACATGTGCAGCGCCTGTAGCTTACGCACCGTCTCTTCATGCAGCTCTTTGGCGTTCGGCGCTTTATGGAAATAGAGATAACCGCCAAACACTTCGTCAGAACCCTCGCCGGAGAGCACCATCTTGATGCCCATCGCTTTGATCTTCCGCGACATCAAATACATCGGCGTGGAGGCGCGAATCGTGGTCACATCATAGGTTTCAATGTGATAGATCACATCGCGGATCGCATCCAGACCTTCCTGCACGGTGAAGTGTATTTCATGATGCACCGTGCCGAGATGGTTCGCCACTTCCTGGGCGGCTTTCAGATCAGGAGCCCCTTCCAGGCCTACGGCAAAGGAGTGCAGCTGTGGCCACCAGGCTTCAGAGCGCTCCTGATCTTCAACGCGACGGGCAGCGAATTTCTTGGTGATCGCGGAGATCACAGAGGAGTCCAGACCGCCGGAGAGCAGTACGCCATAGGGGACGTCTGACATCAGGTGGCTTTTGACAGACTCTTCCAGCGCCTGACGCAGTTCGGCTTTGTCCGTCACGTTGTCTTTCACTGCTTCATAATCAAACCAGTCGCGCTGGTAGTACGGACGGATCTCGCCGTCTTTACTCCACAGATAGCTGCCTGCCGGGAACTCTTTGATGGTGCGGCATACCGGTACCAGGGCTTTCATCTCAGAGGCCACGTAAAAGTTGCCATGTTCATCGTGACCCATATACAGCGGGATAATACCAATATGGTCGCGGCCGATCAGGTAAGCATCTTTTTCGCTGTCATACAGCGCGAAGGCGAACATACCTTGCAGATCGTCGAGGAACTCCGGGCCTTTCTCCTGATACAGCGCCAGGATCACTTCGCAGTCTGAGCCGGTCTGAAACGCGTAGCGATCGCCGTACTCAGCGCGCAGCGCCTGATGGTTGTAAATTTCACCGTTAACAGCCAGCGCGTGCGTTTTTTTCTCGTTATACAGCGGCTGTGCGCCAGCGTTGACATCAACAATGGAGAGACGTTCGTGAGCCAGAATCGCTTTATCGCTGGCGTAAACGCCTGACCAGTCCGGACCGCGATGGCGCATCAGGCGGGACAGTTCGAGTGCTTTTTTACGCAGTTCGCCCGCGTCAGTTTTAATATCCAGTACGCCAAAAATAGAACACATAACCTTCTCCGTTAACCCTGTTGCGTTGTGATGTTGCTTGCATATGAAAATGCCGCAAAAGGGGGAAGGGGCGCAAGCGTTTTACCGATGAAAACGTAAAAAGTGCAATAGCAATTGCTGAATCTTAAAAAAAGAGTATGTCTTAAGCGATTCTATTGATGATTTCTCAATAAAGTGCTTATTTCGTTAGATGAAGTGATGTTTGAGACAGCAGAAATGAAAAACCACGCCCTGAGGCGTGGTTCAGAATCAAATAACGTCGATTTCGTCGACAGAGGGGTAAATCCAGCTTGGCCGGAACGGCATCGTATCAATGTCATCAAGCTGTGAAACGCCAGACAGCACCAGGATGGTTTCCAGCCCCGCCTGGAAGCCGGCCAGTATATCGGTACGCAGGTTGTCGCCAACTATGACGGTTTCTTCTGAGTGTGCCTGCATCGTATTCAGCGCGGCGCGGATGATCCACGGGCTCGGTTTGCCGACAACAAACGGCTTACGACCCGAGATTTTTTCGATACCGGCGCACAGCGCACCGCAGGCGGGATAAAAACCACGACCGTGCGTGTCCGGGTTGGTGGCGATAAAACGCGCACCGTTGGCGACAAAGTAGGCTGCCTTATGCATCATCTCCCAGTTAAAGGAGCGCGTTTCGCCCACGATGACAAAGTCCGGGTTCACGTCGGTGATGGTGAAGCCCGCTTTATATAACTCGTGGATCAGCGCACCTTCACCAACCACATAGGCTTTTTTGCCTTCCTGACGCTTCAGGAAATCCGCGGTCGCCATTGCAGAGGTATAAAACACGCTGTCCGGGACGTTAACCCCCGCGGTAGCAAAGCGGTTTGCCAGATCCTGACCAGTCTGTGAAGGGTAGTTCGTGAGAAGAACCAGTGGCATTCCTTTGTCGATGATGCGGTAAAGAAACTCCGCAGCGCCCGGCACGGCAACGTTGTCGTGCATCAGCACGCCGTCGATATCACAAATTACATTCTTAATGGTCATGGACAATCCGACATCAAAAAAAGAAGGCGTTACTATAAGGTCCGATCAGGATTCCAGCAAATGTTGCAGCAGGATCCCGTTGAGCATGGCACGTTTTACAAGGGCGAATGCGCCGATCGCCGAGCGGTGATCGAGCGTAGAGCGCACCACCGGCAAGTTCTGGCGAAATGCTTTCAGCGCCTGAGTATTGATACAGCCTTCAATGGCGGGCAGTAACACTTTTTCGGCTTCAACGATCTCGCCAGCAATCACTACTTTTTGCGGATTAAACAGGTTGATAGCAATGGCGATGGTTTTACCCAGATGTCGTCCTACCTGTTCGATCACTTCGCAGGCCAGCGCATCACCTTTGTTTGCCGCTTTGCAGATAGCGCCAATCTTACAATCGTCCAGCGTGACGCGGCTCTGGTAACCCTGCTCCAGCAGATGGCGAACGCGATGTTCTATTGCGGCATTGGCGGCAACGGTTTCAAGACAGCCAAAGTTACCGCAGTGACAACGTTCGCCAAGCGGTTCCACCTGGATATGGCCAATCTCGCCTACGTTGCCGTTGCGACCAATAAAAATGCGGCCATTTGAGATGATACCCGCACCAGTACCACGGTGAACGCGCACCAGAATAGAGTCTTCACAATCCTGGCTCGCACCAAAGTAGTGCTCCGCCAGCGCCAGCGAGCGGATATCGTGACCAACAAAGCAGGTCAGCTTAAAGCGCTTTTCCAGCGCTTCAACCAGCCCCCAGTTCTCTACCTTAATGTGCGGCATGTAGCGAATAACGCCGCTTTCCGGGTCAACCAGACCGGGCAAAATCACCGAGATGGCGATGAGTTCACGGATCTTACGCTGACAGCTTTCGATAAAATGCGCAATGGTAGTCAGTAACGCGTGTTCAAGCGTCTCCTGTGTGCGCTCAGGAAGGGGGTAGTGCTCTTCGGCAATGGCCTTGCTGCTCAGATCGTAGAGCGTAAGCGTGGTGTCATGACGGCCTAAGCGGACGCCAATCGCCTGAAAATTGCGGGTTTCCGTGACAATGGAAATCGCGCGGCGGCCTCCGGTGGAGGCCTGCTGATCGACTTCTTTGATCAGGCCGCGCTCAATAAGCTGACGTGTAATTTTTGTCACGCTGGCGGGAGCAAGCTGGCTTTGTTCGGCTATCTGAATGCGTGAGATTGGCCCGTGCTGGTCAATCAGGCGATAAACTGCCGCGCTGTTAAGTTGTTTAACGAGATCGACATTACCGATTTGAGCTTGTCCGCCTGGTGTCATACTTTTACTTACTCAGTGACGACCTCGTTACCATTAACGATGGTCTTAATAATTTTATAATCGTGTGTGAACGCCGTCAGGTTTGCAACCATACCTGGAGCAATACCGCCGAGCTGTTTATCGACGCCAATGGCGCGCGCCGGATAAAGCGTGGCCATTCGCAGCACTTCTTCAAGCGCAATGCCGCAATGCTCAACGAGGTTACGTACCCCTTCGATCATTGTCAGAGAAGAACCGCTCAGCGTGCCGTTCTCATCCACACACAGTCCATTCCGGTAGTATATTGTTTTACCAGCAAAAATGAACTGGTCAATATTCGCCCCTGCTGGAGCGGTGGCATCCGTGACCAGGCAGAGCTTGTCGCCCTTAAGGCGCTTGGCGTTGCGGATGTTGGTGTAATCCACATGCAAGCCGTCGGCGATAATGCCGCAGTAGACGTCTGGTTCATCCAGGATTGCGCCGACCAGCCCCGGTTCGCGGCCGGTAATATACGGCATTGCGTTATAGAGGTGCGTGGCAAAGGTAATACCAGCGCGGAAGCCGGCTTTCGCCTCTTTCAGCGTCGCGTTAGAATGACCCGCGGACACCACGATCCCGGCGGCTGCCAGCTTGCCGATCACATCCGTACCGGTCATTTCTGGCGCCAGCGTCACTTTGGCGATCACATCGGCATTGGCGCACATGTACTCCACCAGCTCGGCATCCGGCTTGCGCACGTAGTTCGGGTTATGGGTGCCTTTCTTGACCATGTTCAGCCATGGCCCTTCCAGGTGCAGGCCCAGCGCCTGATTCGGATGTTTTGCCAGGTATTCGCGCATCACGCGGATACCCTGTTTCATCAGGTCATCACTGCTGGTAATCAGCGTTGGCAGATAGCTGGTGCAGCCTGATTTCTCATTGGCTTTTTGCATGATTTCCAGCGTTTCAACCGATACCGCCTCTGCGGTATCGTTAAACTGTACACCGCCGCAGCCGTTGAGCTGTACGTCGATGAAACCGGGGGAGATAACTGCTCCATCGAGGGAACGCTGTTCAATCTCCGGCGGCAGTTCCGCCAGCGGGCAAACACGTTCAATCAGGCCATTGGCGATTACAATCGCATGGTCATCCAGAATTTCATGGCCGGTATAAATCCGACCGTGGGTTAAAGCGTACATATCGACCCCCGGTTAAAAAAAGCGACCGCCCCGAATAAAAGAGGCGGTTATTCAATTACAGACCTTTGATGTTCTCAGCTTCCAGCTCGTTGAAGTATTTCAGCGTTTTCACTTTCAGCTCCATGGTGGACGGTTCGTCACACACGACAACCGCTTTTGGATGCAACTGTAAGCAGCTGATCGTCCACATATGGTTCACATTGCCTTCAACGGCAGCCTGAAGCGCTTGCGCTTTCACCGCGCCCAGCACCAGAATCATCACTTCTTCGGCATCCAGCAGCGTGCCCACGCCTACGGTCAGGGCGTATTTAGGCACCTGATTGACGTCGCCGTCAAAGAAACGGGAGTTAGCCACGCGCGTGTCATGGGTCAGCGTTTTGATACGGGTACGGGAAGCCAGTGAGGATGCCGGTTCGTTAAACGCGATGTGACCATCGTTGCCTACGCCGCCCATAAACAGGTGGATTTTACCGTAGGAACGGATTTTTTCTTCATACTGACGGCATTCTGCGTCAATATCAGGCGCGTTTCCATTCAGCAGGTTAATGTTTTCAGCCGGAATATCAACGTGGTCGAAGAAATTACGGTGCATAAAGCTGTGGTAACTTTCCGGATGTTCCTTTGGCAGGCCGACATATTCGTCCATGTTAAAGGTCACAACATGCTTAAAGCTAACCTGGCCCGCTTTGTGCATTTCAACCAGCGCTTTATACGCGGTCAGGGGCGTGCCGCCGGTTGGAAGACCGAGAACAAAAGGACGGTCGGCAGTGGGTTTGAATGCGTTAATGCGGTTAACGATATGACGAGCAGCCCATTTTCCGACTTGTTCAGCTGTTGCCAGGGGAATCAGTCTCATTATTCACCTCTAAAGTTTAAGTAAAAGTGGGCGGATGATTAGTGCAACCTGAACTAAGCGTAACCTGGAACCTTTCAGGCCGGATCAATCCGTCTTGATTTTTTGAATGATAAAATAAGTTTTCGTCGTTAGCCAGTGAAAGGGAGGGTTTAATACGATATTTGGTGACAATAATCACAAAAAATAGGTGTTTAATTTGCGATACGAATTAATTTTTCACACACTCACACTGCCAGTGAATCATCAACTGTATCTATCGTTCGTGACACAATAAAAACATAGTTTATGCGCGAGTCTTAACAAAGGGTCTCGTAGGGGGAATAGGATGAATATTTTAGGTTTTTTCCAGCGCCTCGGTAGGGCTTTGCAGCTCCCTATCGCCGTGCTACCGGTTGCAGCATTGCTGCTGCGATTCGGGCAACCCGATCTTCTTAACGTGCCGTTTATTGCCCAGGCAGGCGGCGCAATTTTTGACAACCTGGCGCTGATTTTCGCCATCGGTGTGGCGTCAAGCTGGTCTAAAGACAGCGCGGGCGCCGCGGCACTGGCAGGGGCTGTCGGTTACTTCATCCTCACGAAAGCGATGGTAACCATCAACCCTGAAATCAATATGGGGGTGCTGGCAGGTATCATTACCGGTCTGGTCGGTGGTGCAGTCTACAACCGTTGGGCAGGTATCAAACTTCCTGACTTCCTGAGCTTCTTCGGCGGTAAACGTTTTGTGCCGATCGCGACGGGCTTTTTCTGTCTGATCCTCGCCGCCATCTTTGGCTACGTTTGGCCACCGGTGCAGCATGCTATCCATGCGGGTGGCGAGTGGATCGTGTCTGCGGGCGCAATGGGCGCGGGCATCTTCGGTTTCATTAACCGTCTGCTGATCCCAACCGGTCTGCATCAGGTACTGAACACCATCGCCTGGTTCCAGATTGGTGAGTTCACTAACGCGGCCGGCGCGGTATTCCACGGTGATATCAACCGCTTCTACGCGGGCGACGGCACCGCGGGCATGTTTATGTCTGGCTTCTTCCCAATCATGATGTTTGGTCTGCCTGGCGCGGCGCTGGCAATGTATCTGGCTGCGCCGAAAGCGCGTCGCCCAATGGTTGGCGGGATGTTGCTGTCCGTTGCGATTACCGCCTTCCTGACCGGCGTGACTGAGCCGCTGGAATTCCTGTTCATGTTCCTGGCTCCGCTGCTGTATCTGATGCACGCGATCCTGACCGGTATCAGCCTGTTCGTCGCCACCCTTCTGGGTATCCATGCTGGCTTCTCCTTCTCCGCAGGCGCCATCGACTATGTGTTGATGTACAACCTGCCGGCGGCAAGCAGCAACGTCTGGATGCTGATGGTGATGGGCCTGATCTTCTTCGTTATCTACTTCGTTCTGTTCAGCGCCGTTATTCGTATGTTTAACCTGAAGACGCCGGGCCGCGAAGATACGAAAGATGATGTTGTGACCAGTGAAGCCAACAGCAATACCGAAGAAGGTTTAACCCAGCTGGCAACCAGCTACATTGCCGCTGTGGGTGGCACCGACAACCTGAAAGCGATTGATGCGTGTATTACCCGTCTGCGCCTGACCGTTGGCGACTCTGCGCGCGTGAGCGATGCAATGTGCAAACGCCTGGGCGCGTCTGGTGTGGTGAAACTTAACAAACAAACCATCCAGGTTATCGTGGGTGCGAAAGCAGAATCTATCGGCGATGAAATGAAAAAAGTGGTCGCCCGTGGGCCGGTCGCTGCCGCCTCAACGGATAACGCGCCAGTGGCTGACGCGCCGGTTGCAAAACCGCAGGCGGTGCCAAACGCGGTGACAATCGCTGCGCTGGTCTCCCCGGTGACGGGTGACGTTGTTGCGCTTGAGCAGGTGCCTGACGAAGCGTTCGCCAGCAAAGCGGTCGGAGACGGCGTGGCGGTGAAACCAACGGACAAAACCGTGGTCTCTCCTGCTGCCGGTACTATCGTGAAAATCTTCAACACCAACCACGCGTTCTGCCTGGAAACGGAAAAAGGCGCGGAGATCGTTGTCCATATGGGTATCGATACCGTTGCGCTGAACGGTCAGGGCTTTACTCGCCTGGTGGAAGAGGGCGCAGAAGTGGTGGCAGGTCAGCCGATTCTGGAAATGGATCTGGATTATCTGAATGCCAACGCGCGCTCCATGATAAGCCCGGTAGTGTGCAGCAACATCGACGACTTCAGCGGTCTGATGATCCAGGCGCAGGGGCCGGTAGTTGCAGGTCAAACGCCACTCTATGAGATTAAAGGCAAGTAATCGCTCCTGAGTAGAGTTATGCCTTTAGCGGCGGGGGATATCCTCCGCCGCTTTTTTTTGCAGCAATAGCCCCATTATTTTCTTTCAGGACGTTTTAAGGGTTGTCACTACGTCCGGCTTATAAGATCATATGCCGTTATACGTTGTTTACGCTTTGAGGAATCCACGATGAGTGAGGCAGAAGCCCGCCCGAGTAACTTTATTCGTCAGATCATCGATGAAGATCTGGCCAGTGGTAAGCACACCACAGTCCACACGCGTTTCCCGCCGGAGCCAAATGGCTACCTGCACATTGGTCACGCCAAATCGATCTGCCTGAACTTTGGTATTGCGCAAGATTACCAGGGGCAGTGCAACCTGCGTTTCGATGACACCAACCCAGTAAAAGAAGACATCGAATACGTTGAGTCGATTAAAAACGACGTGCAATGGCTGGGCTTCAACTGGTCTGGCGATATCTGCTACTCCTCTGACTATTTTGACCAGCTGTACGCTTACGCGGTTGAGCTGATCAACAAAGGTCTGGCATACGTCGACGAACTGTCTGCTGACGAAATCCGTGAGTATCGCGGTACGCTGACTCAGCCAGGCAAAAACAGTCCGTTCCGCGATCGTAGCGTGGAAGAGAACCTGGCGCTGTTTGAAAAAATGCGTGCCGGTGGCTTCGAAGAAGGCAAAGCGTGCCTGCGCGCCAAAATCGATATGGCGTCTCCGTTCATCGTAATGCGCGATCCGGTGCTGTACCGCATTAAGTTCGCTGAACATCACCAGACCGGTAACAAGTGGTGCATCTACCCGATGTACGACTTCACCCACTGCATCAGCGATGCGCTGGAAGGCATTACGCACTCTCTGTGCACGCTGGAATTCCAGGACAACCGTCGTCTGTACGACTGGGTGCTGGATAACATCACCATTCCTGTGCATCCGCGTCAGTACGAGTTCTCTCGTCTGAACCTGGAATACACCGTGATGTCCAAGCGTAAGCTGAACCTGCTGGTCACCGACAAGCACGTTGAAGGCTGGGACGACCCGCGTATGCCGACCATCTCTGGCCTGCGTCGTCGTGGTTATACCTCTGCGTCCATTCGTGAATTCTGCAAACGTATTGGTGTCACCAAGCAGGACAACACCATCGAAATGGCGTCTCTGGAATCCTGCATTCGTGAAGACCTGAACGAAAACGCGCCGCGTGCGATGGCAGTGATCGATCCGGTGAAGCTGGTTATCGAAAACTATCCGCAGGGCGGAAGTGAACTGGTTTCGATGCCTAATCATCCGAACAAACCGGAAATGGGTACGCGCGACGTGCCGTTCAGCGGTGAAATCTGGATCGATCGCGCTGACTTCCGTGAAGAAGCCAACAAGCAGTACAAGCGTCTGGTGCTGGGTAAAGAAGTGCGTCTGCGTAACGCCTATGTGATCAAAGCGGAGCGCGTAGAGAAAGATGCGGAAGGTAACATCACGACCATCTTCTGTACGTACGATGCAGAGACGCTGAGCAAAGATCCGGCGGATGGTCGTAAAGTGAAAGGCGTAATCCACTGGGTGAGCGCGCAGCATGCGCTACCCGTTGAAATCCGTCTCTACGATCGCCTTTTCAGCGTGCCTAATCCAGGCGCGGCGGAGGACTTCCTGGCGGTTATCAACCCTGAGTCGCTGATTATCAAGCAGGGTTATGCCGAGCCGTCCCTGAAAGCCGCTGAAGCCGGCAAAGCGTTCCAGTTCGAACGTGAAGGCTACTTCTGCCTGGACAGCCGTTACAGCACGGCAGAAAAACCGGTATTTAACCGTACCGTCGGTCTGCGTGATACCTGGGCTAAGATCGGCGAATAATAACGCTGCTCTGGTCAATGAGAAACAAACGCCGCGTAATGCGGCGTTTTTTTGAGCGTTAATGGCGTTGCAAGAGTTCAGTTATTCGCTGCTGGCTGCGTTCAAGCGCGGGTGACGTCTCCTGTTTTCCTACTGTCACCTGATTGACCATCTCACTGAGAATAGCGGAGCCGGTGACATCCCCCATCCCTGTGAAATTCTTCTCACCGACGGAACCAAAGACCTGCATATGCGGATACTGAGCAATCAGTTGAGTCGTCAGATCGCCAAAGGCTTTAATAGCCGGGTTATCTTTGTAAACGGTGTGTGCAGCAACGGCTTTTGTCACAGGCAGCATCGCCCCTGGCGACATTAATACCCATTCTGCGGTATTTTGCGCTTGCGTCATAAAAGATACGAATTTTTCAGCGGCTTCCGTCTCTTCTTTTTTCTGCCCATTAGTGATGGTTAATGAAGTGATTACGCCATACACCGCAGAGGTTTTTTCAGTCGGAACGACAAAGCCGAGGTCGGCCAAAGAACCTTCCTGAGCGATAGCTGGCAGGATGTAGGTCGAATAGACCGCCATCGGTGCAGTCTCGTTCATAAAGGCGTCTTTGATCTCCATAACATTATTAGAGCCGGGCATCGTGTATCGGGAAAGATCGCGGTAATAATACAGCGACGCGAGCATTTCCGGTGAGTTGACGGTGACCTTGCCGTCAGCATTAAATACGTTTGCATTATTTGAAAGCGCAAACTGGGAAAAAGTTTGCTCGGTCATCACACTCTCTGCCGTCGGCAGAGCGATACCGTATTTTTTATCACCGATTTTGGTCAGCTTGCGCGCCGCATCCAGCAATTGGGCCCAGTTTTTGGGCTCACTAATCCCTGCCTTAGCCAGTACGGATTTTCGGTACCAGATCCCCTGTAACCAGGCGCTGATGGGTACGCCAGTGTATGCATTCCCGTCTTCGGTACGGACAATACGCAACACGCCGTCATAGAAAGATGCTTCCCCTTGTTTCTCAATCAGGGCTTTTACCGCCTTGTGATCGATTAGCTGCTCTTTGTCCATTACCCGGGCGTAGTCATGGCTAACTTCGATCACTTCCGGCAACGCGCCTGAACGGGCAAGCGTAATCATTTTGGTATTAAAAGCGTCCTCTTCCACCGGCACCTGCTTCACGGTAACAGTAGGGTTTTCTTTCTGAAAGCGGTCGATCAGGCCGCGAATAATGGCCTGGCGCTCTTGCTCTACGGAGGAGTGCATAAATTCAATGGTGACCTGCTGCGGTTTATCCTCTTTACATCCTGAGAGTAATGCCGCAACGACCAGGGCCAGAACCCGTAGACTGTTTGCTGTTTTCATTTTTTCATCCCTTGTTGTGATACCGTTTCATTGGCGCTGATATGGATAGCGTCGGTTGACAGCGCACCGGCGCATATCAGTAATCCGATTCCACCATCGGCAAACGCTTCACGTTCGGTATCTTCCACGGAAAGGGTTTTTCCATCGACGGTGGCGGTAAGGGTGTTTCCCATAACAGCGATATCGAAAACGAGGGGCCGCTCATAAACGTCAGACAGGACGGTTTCTGCCAGAATGCGGGTCACCGCGTCGCGTACGCGTATTATCTGTACCTTTCCGTCGCGAGTGACGCGCGCCGCGTAGTAACGTCTCATCCCCTGTACCCGGAAGGCCAGACCACCGTAGTCACCCAAATGCAGCGTGATGTCACTTTGCACCCGATAGTTATTCCACTGGCGAGTTCCGTGAATGATTAAACCCTCATCGTATTCTTTTGAGATCCGAAAGCTGGCTGGATAATGACGGGAAAAGAGATCCACCCCGTTGACCCATGAGCGCCACCAGAAGTCGTTCTCTCCTTCGGGTTTGCGCAGGGTCAGTTTCGGGACGCCATCCCAGCGCATGCTATCGACAAGGAGTCGACCATGGGCAACCCGAGCGTCGGTACTCAATGTCACGCCAATTTCACCTATTGGTTGGCCTTTACAGTCAGGGATATCCAGCGAGAGCGTTATCTCTTCGCCTGGGGAAACGTGGTGCATGTCACCGTAGCAAGGGATTAGACAATTTTTATCGTCATAGACCCGATAGCACAGCCGCACGTTAAGCGACGAGATATTGTCCGGTGGGGCAATAAGCGTAGCGTGCAAGCGTTGTCCAGGGTAGATCAGTGGCGTAGCCATGAGATCGTAACTGCGCATTTCCACGATTTCCGGCGGGGTAAAAGTTTGCGTGGTCACACTGGCCTGAAGACCCTGCGCGAGGTGATGATAATGAATGCTCAGCATCTGCTGCCCCTGCCAGGCTTCGTTTTTCACCTCAACCGGAGCGGTATTCTCTTCTTTCAGCCAGCGAAAACCCTGTACGCTTCCCGGCAGGGAGAAATGGTATTGAGCCCCACCTTTCTTCGGTTCAGGGCGCGGTAGCCCGGCAATCTGATGGCCTAAATCCACCAGATAATCCGTAATGCGTACTGCGTTGTTGATGGAAAAACCGCCGTCCGCGGAAGAGATTAGCATTCTGTCCGCCAGCGGGCCGCGCCAGTCCGGGCCGGCGTCAATACCCTGTAAACCGAGCATAATTCCAGACAGGCAGCCAACGTTGCCCGCATTGCAGTCGGTATCCCATCCGGAGGTATTAACGATGCACTGGGACTGCTGGAAATCGTCCGGCGCGTAGAGCATCGCCATAATCATCAACGCGTGGTTGGGGATCACATGGCAGTTGCTGGGATATTTATGGTAGCCGTAGTGGTCTTCGATTTTCTGGCGCGTCGTCTGCCAGTCATTATCCTCCTGGCGCCAGCGGCAGATATCGGCGACCAGAATGGCAATTTGCGAATCTGGGGGGATAACGGATAAGCCTGTGGCAATCAGTTTTTCGATGTCCTGGCAGATAAAAGCCTGTGACTCCATTGCCGCCCAAAGCATGGCGGCATAAACGGATTCCCCATCGTGACTCACGCTGGCGGCTGTTTTTGCCAGAGACGCCGCCAGTTGCGGTTGGCCGGGAGCCACGAGCGCCCAGCTATCAATGAAAATTTGCGCGCCGATTTGCTCTGCGATGGTCTTTCCGTTAGTGGCGATGGCGCCACTCAGCGGGGCAGGGATACCCTTTTTAAGATTCAGCCACGCCGTATGTTCTGTTGAATTACCATTACCCCCCCACCAAAGGATAGTGCGCTTATCAATGATGTAATTCAGCCAACAGTGCCCCATCTGTTCGGCTGTCAGGTCTGGCGTTAACGCGTAATCCTCAAGCGCGCGAATAAATGTGAATGTTCCGGCTACGTCGTCATCGGTGATCACCAGAGGGCGATTGAATTTTTCATTAACGTAATACCGTATTGGCCCGAGTTCCTGCATGATTTTTTGCCAGGTCCAGCCTTCAAAAGGGCGACCCAGATACACGCCGATCAACTTTCCTAATACCCCAGCGTAAACGCGCTGGTAATAATCTGAAGGTAATTCCATTTCTTTCATCCTTTTCTCTGTGATTAATCGCCATTCAGGCGGAGTCCCTTTTTGCCAGACGGTAAGGCATTTCGGTTGTGCTTCCCGGCGCAGCCTGTTCCCCGGACAGGTGATTCATCAGGATTTCACCGGCTTTTTGTCCGATGCGTTCCGGAAAGTGGGCGACAGTGGTCAGGGAAGGAGTGACCAGTCCGGCCGAGGGGATATCATCAAAACCGACCACGGCAAGCTGCCCGGGAATGGTTATTCCCGTCTCTCTTGCCGCCCGCATCACGCCGATAGCCATGACATCGTTGGCGGCAAAGATAGCGTCCGGGCGAGGACCATGACGGAAAAGCGATAGCGCGCACTGATAGCTGGTTGGTTCTGAGAAATCTGGTTGCATAAGAATTTGTGGCGTAAGGCCAGCCTGCACCATCGCCTGCTGATAGCCTTTCACGCGGGCACCAGCCGGGCCACCAGCGCCCGCGATCATGCAGATGTGTTTGTGCCCCTGAGCCAGCAGATATTCGACAGCGCGGCGGGCGGCAGCGGTGTTATCGATATAAATATTGTGTAACGGCAAATGCCCGGCGGTTTTGTACTCTGCTTCAATCCGGACGATGGGAAAACCGGCCAGCAGATAGGGTTTAAAATCATTAACACCGGCATGAAAAAAAGTGCCGACTACGGCATCGACGCGCCCCTGAGCCGACCAGTGCAGAAAATGCAGTTCCCTTTCCCGCACGGCATCGGTACTGGCAACGATGACATCGTAACGATGGGCGTCCATCACCGATTGCACCCCGCGTATCATCGAAGCGTAAAACGGGTTGGCAATGTCCGGAACAATACAGGCCACGGACAGGGTTTTATTGGTTTTCAATGCCTGGGCGAAGCGGTTTGGTACATAGCCCAGTTGTTTCGCCGCATTTTCTACCCTGGCGACTGTGTCCTGGGAATAGGCGTGTTTTCCCATACCTAACACCACCGAGACCACGGCCTGAGAGACTCCCGCCAGTGTAGCGACATCGCGTTGCGTAATTCTTTTTGACATATGTGCGCCAACTTATACGTATAACCTGACCACATAATTAATGTGGCTTTTCGTCAGCGTCAAGAAGGGAGCCAGTAAAAACAGACGGTTAATTTTAAAACAGCGAGCAAGCTCACAATCCATAAAGGGAACTTGCAAAGGAAGGGAGAACCCGCTTTGCGCAGCGAATTAATAACAATTCAAAATTTATTATTTTCCTAAATGATTTCAATTAAAAAATAAACATCTCAAATATTTAAGGGATGAAATCGATTCCATATTTATGGAATTAAAGGTTTTTTTGTCAAACGCCCGCATTTTTGGATCTATGAATGAAATGTAACAGAAAACGATGAAATATGTGCGGTTGCTCATGTTCTTACATTCCCGTTACAGAAAGAGATTGATAATTCGCGTCGCGAAAAATAGTCTAATCATTGTAGTCAACGAGGTTTTCTCAACGCTACTTTTTCATTTTATTTTTTTTCGCTGTTTACCTTTGGTAACAGCAATTTATACGTCAAAGAGGATAAACATATGCGTACGTTCAGTGGCAAACGTAGTGCGCTGGCGCTGGCTATCGCCGGCGTAACAGCAATGTCGGGCCTGGTGGTTGCGCCAGAGGCAAAAGCAGCAGGTTTCATTGAAGATTCAACCCTCACGGGCGGTATTTATTACTGGCAGCGTGAGCGTGACCGTAAAGACGTTACGGAAGATAAATACAAAACCAACCTTTCTCACTCCACGTGGAACGCCAACCTGGATTTCCAGTCGGGATATGCTGCCGATATGTTCGGGATCGATATTGCAGCGTTCACCGCAATTGAAATGGCCGAAAATGGCGACAGCGGCCACCCGAACGAAATTGCGTTCTCCTCCAGCAATAAAGCCTACGACGAAGACTGGTCCGGTGATAAAAGCGGTATCAGCCTGTATAAAGCGGCTGCAAAATTCAAATATGGTCCGGTCTGGGCGCGAGGTGGTTATATCCAGCCAACCGGCCAGACGCTGTTAGCGCCGCACTGGAGCTTTATGCCAGGCACTTATCAGGGTGCGGAAGCCGGTGCTAATTTTGACTACGGCGATGCGGGGGCGTTGAGCTTCTCCTATATGTGGACCAACGAGTACAAAGCGCCGTGGCACATTGAGATGGACAAGTTCTATCAAAACGATAAAAAAACCAAAGTTGATTATCTCCACTCGCTGGGGGCGAAGTACGATTTTAAAAACGATCTGGTGCTGGAAGCGGCTTTTGGTCAGGCTGAAGGTTATATCGATCAGTACTTTGCTAAAGCCAGTTACAAATTTGATATCGCGGGTAGCCCGCTGAGCACCAGCTATCAGTTCTACGGTACGCGCGATAAGGTCAGCGATGGCAGCGTAAATGATATCTATGACGGCACCGCGTGGTTACAGGCGCTGACCTTCGGCTACAAAGTCGGTCAGGTTGATTTGCGTCTGGAGGGAACATGGGTCAAGGCAGAAGGGCAGCAGGGCTACTTCCTGCAACGTATGACGCCAACCTACGCGTCATCTAACGGTCGTCTGGATATCTGGTGGGATAACCGCTCTGACTTCAACGCCGACGGCGAAAAGGCCGTCTTCTTCGGCGCAATGTATGACCTGAAGAACTGGAACCTGCCGGGCTGGGCAGTGGGGGCATCCTACGCGTACGCCTGGGATGCGAAGCCCGCGGATATGGCTACGCCAGATGCCTACTACGATCCGAACTACCGTCTGAAAGAGTCTTCATACAGCCTGGATGCGATTTACACCCTTCAGGAAGGCCGTGCGAAAGGCACGATGTTCAAACTGCACTTCACCCAATATGACAACCATTCCGATATCCCGAGCTACGCGGGCGGTTACGGCAACATCTTCCAGGATGAGCGTGACGTGAAGTTCATGGTCATTGCGCCATTCACTATCTTCTGATGAACACGCTGGCGGCTAAGTCCCGCCAGCATGGAGACTTCACATGATGAAAAAAATGGTAATCGTTGCGCTGCTGGCGTCGGGGCTGGTGGCGTGTGCGCAGGATCAAGCGCAGAAAGAAGATTCCCGTCTGAAGGAGGCGTATAGCGTCTGCATCAATACAGCACAAGGATCGCCAGAGAAGATTGAAGCCTGCCAGAGCGTACTGAATGTGCTGAAAAAAGAGAAAGTCCATGAGCAGTTTGCAACGCAGGAAAGCGTTCGCGTGATGGATTACCAGGCCTGTATCCAGGCGCGGAAAACCGGTAACGATCAGGAAGTGACGAAGCGTTGCGATAAGATCTGGGACGAGATTCGCAATAACAATAAATAAGTTGCTTTACGCCCGGTAAGCGTTGCGTTTACCGGGCTTTTTTCAGGCAAAAAAAAGCCAACCTTACGGCTGGCTCAGAGTATGAACACTCGCTTATTTTGCGTCGTGAGCATGTTCATTTTCACGACAATCCCCTTCAGCACAGTGACCGTACAGGTACAGGCTGTGGTTAGTCAGGCGGATGCCATGACGGGCGGCGATTTCACGCTGGCGTGATTCAATGGAATCATCGCTGAATTCAATGACCTTGCCACAGTCGAGGCAAATCAGGTGATCGTGGTGGTGCTGCTGAGTCAGTTCGAATACGGATTTACCGCCTTCGAAATTATGACGAGTAACAATGCCCGCGTCATCAAACTGGTTCAGCACACGATAGACGGTTGCCAGCCCAATCTCTTCACCCATATCGATAAGACGCTTATAAAGGTCTTCCGCACTGACATGGTGATTGTCTGGCCCCTGAAGCACTTCAAGGATTTTTAACCGAGGAAGCGTTACTTTCAGGCCAGCTTTCTTTAATGCGGTATTGTTGTCAGTCATGCGGAATCTGTCCTGTTGCTAAACGATTCACTTCAAAAGAAGAAGTGACAGAAAATGCACTTGGGATAATGCGTCTCATTATAGAACTGCCATGGCTAAATGAAAACTGCAAGTCTCAAGCAAAGTATGCTTATAAAAATGGGGTATCACCAACAAACTTGTTCGATGGCATCCACTTTTTACCAGGGGGATATTGTACAGGTCTGGACGAAAAAGTTAAAAGTTTGTAGCAATTAATTTAATCGGTTTTACCTGGAAACGGGCGCAACCGGAGTTGCGCCGCAGGGATATCAGGCGTTAAGGATATCGTCCAGGTTCAGCTCTTCACGAATCTGCTTAACCCATTTTTCAACACGCTCAGCGGTCAGCTCTGGCTGACGGTCTTCATCAATGGCCAGGCCAACGAAGTGATCGTCATCTGCCAAACCTTTGGAAGCTTCGAAGTGGTAACCCGCCGTTGGCCAGTGACCGACGATCGCCGCACCGCGTGGCTCAATGATGTCGCGAATAGTGCCCAGCGCATCACAGAAATACTCAGCGTAGTCTTCCTGATCGCCACAGCCAAACAGGGCAACCAGCTTACCGTTGAAGTCTACTTCCTCCAGCGTCGGGAAGAAATCGTCCCAGTCACACTGTGCTTCACCGTAGTACCAGGTCGGAATGCCCAGCAGCAGGATGTCATAGCCCTCGAGATCTTCTTTACTGCTCTTGGCGATGTCGTGCACATCAGCAACGTCTTTACCGAGCTGTTTTTGAATGTTTTTTGCGATATTTTCAGTATTGCCGGTATCACTGCCAAAGAAAATGCCGATGATTGCCATGAGTAAAATAACCTCTTGAAACTTAATGGTATGGTGGCGCAAATTGTCCACGGATAAGGGCAATAATAGCAGAACAGGCAACCCTGCGGAAACAGCTATCACGCAGGACTGCACTCTGTGCTACATGAAAAAGGTAATATTGGGGATTTTCTGACTCACGCCTTGCCGCGTAACGTCTCAAGCTGGGCGATCAACATCTCTTCGATCAGTTCGCTGCGGCTGATGTTGCGTGCGTCAGCTAACTCGTTAAGCGCATCGACGGCATCGGCATTCAGCTTCAGTTCGACACGCTTAAGTCCACGATTTTTATCGCGTTTAAGCTGGTTGCGTTTATTAATACGCAGCTGTTCATCGCGTGAAAGCGGATTCGTTTTCGGTCGTCCCGGTCGACGCTCATTCGCGAACAGATCTAGTGTCGTACGGTCCGTTTGTTCTTTGGCCATGATTATGAGACTTCGGGGGAAACACGCCGCCCTGCTAATGCCCGGGCGATAAGCGCGCCATCATACATTACCCAAATCCACACGCCAACGACTGGAAGCCCGCCGGCTTCTGGTCGCTGGCTTTTTAATCAATTCGCTGTGTCAGTAAGATAGCGGCGAATGGCGCGCAGGACGGCATCTGGTTTTTCCGCATGTACCCAGTGCCCGGCACCAGCAATGACGTGAGCGCGAGCCTGCGGGAATTGCGCCAGCAGCGTGTCACGGTACGCGTCAGTAACGTAAGGGGAGTTGCCGCCGCGAATAAAGAGGGTAGGGTGTGGCCAGGCAGGCACGGTTTCCCAACCCACAATATGCGAATACTGATCCCACAGCACCGGAACGTTAAAGCGCCATTGCCCGTCAACAAACGATTTCAGCAGGAACTGCACCACGCCTTCCTCATCAAGATGCTCGCGCATAACGGCAGCCGCCTGCTGACGTGTGGAGACGCCAGACTCCGTCACGGCGTCGATCGCAGCGAAAATCTCATCGTGACGGCGAACGTCGTAGTTGACGGGCGCTACGTCAATGACCACCAGCCCGGAGATCCGCTCAGGCGCCAGCGCAGTGAGCGCCATCACCGCTTTGCCGCCCATTGAATGCCCAATCAACGTCGCTTTCTGGATATTATTCGCATCCAGGGTGTCCCGCAGATCCTGCGCCATGGCTGCGTAGGTCATCTCCTCGGATCGCCCTGATAGACCATGATTTCGCATATCAACCTGGAGGATTTCATGATCGGCCACTAAATCGCGCGCCAGCACGCCCAGATTATCAAGACTACCAAACAGGCCGTGAACCAGTACGATGGGAGAATTATTGTTCGGCGATTGTGCAGTTTGCGCTCGGGTATTCAGTTTCATGGCAAAGTTCTTTTTTTAGGTTTGTCAGGTTAGGGTATCATGTTGACCATTCTGCCGCCCGGGGGCAAGGATCCAGTTTAATCTGACTTTTGCCGCCAACCTGGTTTGACGCTATCCGCTGTTGAGATTTGACCTTATAATCTCAACGACTTGTATTCAGATAAGATATCGCACTGGATTAAGATGAAAACAATCGAAGTTGATGACGAACTCTATCAGTATATTGCCAGCCAGACGCGGCATATTGGGGAGAGCGCGTCCGACATTTTACGGCGCATGCTTAAAATTTCCGCCGCTTCACAGCCCACTCCTGTCACCAAAGATGTCGTGTCTCAGCCGAGCGTTGTTGCACAAGCAAAACCTGCCGTCATGCCGGCAAAAGACAAAGTGCGCGCGATGCGCGAGCTGCTGCTTTCCGATGAATATGCAGAGCAGAAAAAGGCGGTTAACCGCTTTATGCTGGTGCTGTCTACACTTTACTCACTGGATAACAACGCATTTGCAGAAGCGACAGAGTCGCTGCACGGTCGTACGCGCGTTTACTTCGCGGGCGACGAGCAGACCTTGCTGCAAAATGGCAACCAAACCAAACCCAAACACGTTCCCGGTACACCATACTGGGTGATCACGAATACCAATACGGGCCGCAAGTGCAGCATGATCGAACATATCATGCAGTCCATGCAGTTCCCGGCGGAATTGATCGAAAAGGTTTGCGGTACTATTTAACCCTTGCATCAGAAGGACCAGGCAATGGCAAATCACAGCCGTGCAGGCCAACCTGCACAACAACGCGATTTGATTAACGTCGCTCAACTGACCGCGCAGTACTACGTGCTGAAACCGGTGGTAGGCAACGCAGAACACGCAGTGAAGTTTGGTACATCTGGCCACCGCGGCAGCGCGGCGCGCCACAGCTTTAACGAACCGCACATTCTGGCCATTGCTCAGGCGATCGCGGAAGAGCGCGCCAAAAATGGCGTTACCGGTCCGTGCTATGTTGGGAAAGATACCCATGCCCTGTCTGAGCCTGCTTTTATCTCCGTGCTGGAAGTGCTGGCGGCGAACGGCGTAGACGTGATTGTTCAGGAGAACAACGGTTTCACGCCAACGCCTGCGGTTTCTAACGCTATTCTGGTACACAACAAAAAAGGTGGCGCGCAGGCTGACGGTATTGTGATCACCCCGTCCCACAACCCCCCGGAAGATGGCGGCATCAAATACAACCCGCCTAACGGTGGCCCGGCGGATACCAACGTCACGAAAGTGGTAGAAGATCGCGCCAACGCATTACTGGCTAACGGTCTGAACGGCGTGAAGCGTATCTCGCTGGATGAAGCCATGGCCTCCGGCCACGTGAAAGAGCAGGATCTGGTGCAGCCGTTCGTGGAAGGGCTGGCGGATATCGTCGATATGGCCGCTATCCAGAAAGCAGGTCTGAAACTGGGCGTGGATCCGCTGGGCGGCTCCGGTATTGAATACTGGAAACGCATTGCCGAGCATTACAGGCTGGATCTGACCATCGTGAACGATCACGTCGATCAGACCTTCCGCTTTATGCACCTGGACAAAGACGGCGCGATCCGTATGGACTGCTCCTCCGAATGCGCAATGGCAGGCCTGCTGGCGCTGCGCGACAAGTTCGATCTGGCGTTTGCCAACGATCCGGACTACGACCGCCACGGTATCGTTACCCCGGCAGGGCTGATGAACCCGAACCACTACCTGGCTGTTGCAATCAACTATCTTTTCCAGCACCGTCCGCAGTGGGGCAAAGAGGTCGCGGTGGGTAAAACGCTGGTCTCTTCCGCTATGATTGACCGTGTGGTCGACGCGCTGGGTCGCAAGCTGGTGGAAGTGCCGGTGGGCTTCAAGTGGTTTGTTGATGGTCTGCACGACGGCAGCTTCGGCTTTGGCGGTGAAGAGAGCGCGGGGGCATCCTTCCTGCGCTTCGACGGCACACCATGGTCAACCGATAAAGACGGCATCATCATGTGCCTGCTGGCGGCGGAAATCACCGCAGTCACCGGTAAGAACCCGCAGGAACATTACAACGAGCTGGCGGAACGTTTTGGTGCGCCAAGCTATAACCGTATCCAGGCTGGCGCCACGTCTGCGCAAAAAGCAGCGCTGTCAAAACTCTCTCCGGAGATGGTCAGCGCCAGCACCCTGGCAGGTGACCCGATCACCGCGCGTCTGACGGCGGCACCGGGTAACGGCGCATCGATCGGCGGCCTGAAAGTGATGACCGAAAACGGCTGGTTCGCCGCGCGTCCATCCGGTACGGAAGATGCGTACAAAATCTATTGCGAAAGCTTCCTCGGCGCTGAGCATCGTCAGCAGATTGAGAAAGAAGCGGTAGAAATTGTCAGTGAAGTGCTGAAAAACGCGTAAGTCGTGTTCTGGTGCGGGCTGATGCCCTCACCCCGGCCCTCTCCCGGTGGGAGAGGGAGAAAACATAAAAAACGGCAACCTCAGGGTTGCCGTTTTGCATTGACCTCGCAGGCCCGGTAAACGCCAGCGCCACCGGGCGTCTTTTTTAGCTGTGTTTATTCTTCAGTTCAAACCGTGGTGAGACCAGACCGTACAGCGTCCAGCCCATGAATGTCACCATCGCCCCGTACAGCATCGCCTCCTGACCGGACGAGTAGAGCGCATAGAAGCTGTAAATCGCCCCAATCAGCGCCACGATATTGGCCGCCCGGGCTTTGCGCGGATCCACCTTCGCCACCTTCTGTATAATCACCAGCGCCGCCATCGACAGAATGTACGGAATGATGTTCGTCACCACCGCCAGGTTGACCAGCACGTTAAACTGGCTGTTCAGTGACGGGCTGATGGTCATCAGCGACAAACCGCTCTGGAAAATTACAATCGCCAGCATACCCTGCACCGGCGCATCCGCTTTGGTGACGCGGGAGAAGATTTTCGGGAAATAACCTTCGTCAGCGGAAGATTTAAACACCTGAGCGATGGTGAACTGCCAGCCCAGCAGCGAGCCGCAGCAGGACATCACCATCAGTCCCATGATCACTTTCCCCATCTCCGGCGTAAACATCTGCGCAAACGCCAGCCCGAACGGCGCCGTGGAGTTAGCCAGATCCATATTGGGTACAATCCCCGCAATCACGTTGGTCGAGACGATATAGATCACCGCGGCTCCCAGCGTCCCGCCGAGTACCGCGATCGGCACGTTCTTCTCCGGATTTTCCACCACTTCAGCATTCGCGCAGGCCGACTCCAGACCGAGGAAAGCCCACAGCGTCATGGCGATGGACGATCCCACGGCGGTGAAGAACGGTACGTGGTGAGGATTCCAGGAGTTGGCGTACAGCGTCGGGCTAAACCAGAACCAGCCGATAATGCACAGGCCGACCACCGGGATGATGACGCCCCAGACGGTGATGCTGCTGAGCTGTCCGGTGATGCGCGCGCCGCCAAAGTTGGCGACGGTGCAGATCCACAGCACGCCGATGGTCGCCAGCCCAATCTGCACCGGGGTCAGCGTCGCGCCAAACAGCTCTGTGCCGTAACCGACAGCGGAAATAGCAATCGCCACGTTGGCGATCAGCAGTGACACGCCGTAGGTGTAGTTGGCCATAAAGTTACCGGACTTACCAAACGCATATTCGGCATAGCCACCCATCCCGCCTGACTTGCGGCTGAACATTCCGCACTTGGCAAACGCCCACGCCAGCGCCATCGAACCCACCGCGGTAACAAGCCAGGAGATAATCGAAATCGTACCCACTTCAGCGAGTTTGGTGGGCAGCATAATGATCCCGGACCCCATCATATTCACCATGGTGAGAATAGTGAGTTGCACCACGCCCATCTTGTTGGCCTTACTCATAAGTTTTCTCCTTTGATCAGCGATGGCTGAGCGGCAGGGTGTTTGATCACATAGCAGCGCACTTCTTTGCGACCATCACACTCCTCGACGTAAACCCCCTGCAACTCAGGGGCAAAGCCCGGCAGCAGATTGATCCCCTCTTCCAGCGCGGCAAAATAGCGCAGCACGGAACCGCCCCAGACTTCTCCCGGAACCACGCACAACACCCCCGGTGGGTAAGGCAGCGCGCCTTCCGCGGCGATACGGCCTTCCGCGTCGCGCAGGGACACCAGTTCGACCTCACCGCGCAGATACGCATAGTTCGCCTCCTGCGGGTTCATCATGACGCGCGGGAAGTGAGATTTGCGGAACATCTCTTTTTGCAGCTGTTTCACGTTGTGGCGGGCATACAGATCGTGCATCTCCTGGCAGATCTGACGCAGGGTATACTCCGCATATCGTTCCGGATGTTGCTTATAAAGAGAGGGCAGAACCTCTTTCAGCGGCACATCGCTCTGGAGCATTTTTTCGAAGCGCACCAGCTGGGCGACGAGCTGCTGCAATTTGCCCATGTCCTCCGCCGGGGTGAGCAGGAAGAGAATGGAGTTGAGGTCACATTTTTCCGGCACGATGCCGTTTTCACGCAGGAAGTTGGCGAGGATGGTGGCGGGCACGCCGAACTCTTCATACTCACCTGTACCGGCATTGATGCCCGGCGTGGTCAGCAGCAGTTTGCAGGGATCGATAAAATACTGGTGCTCGGCATATCCCTCAAAGGCGTGCCAGCGTTCGCCCGGCACGAAATGGAAGAAGCGCAGATCGGTGGCAATGTCCGACGTATCCCAGCTTTCCCACGGACGACCATCCACCGTCTCCGGCACGAATGGGCGAATAAACCGACAGTTCTGAAGGATCAGTTTCCGCGCTTCGATACCGGTCACCACGCAGTCCATCCACATGTTGCGCCCACTTTGCCCCTCGTGCATGCGGGCGTTGATATCCAGGGCGGCAAACAGCGGGTAGAACGGGCTGGTGGAGGCGTGCATCATAAAGGCGTTGTTGAGGCGCTTATGCGGGACATAGCGCGGCTGGCCTTTTATATGGCTGTCCTTCTTATGGATTTGCGAGGTTTGCGAGAAGCCCGCCTGCTGCTTATGCACCGACTGGGTAACCAGAATGCCCGGGTCGTTTTCGTTCAGCTCCAGCAGCAGCGGCGAGCAGTCGGCCATCATCGGGATAAACTGCTCGTAACCCACCCATGCGGAATCAAACAGAATGTAATCGCACAGGTGACCAATCTTATCCACCACCTGACGGGCGTTATAAATGGTACCGTCGTAGGTGCCCAGCTGGATCACCGCCAGACGGAACGGACGTTCATCCCGCGCGCGGCCAGGCGCGACCTCTGACACCAGCTCCCGCAGATAGCTCTCGTCGAAACAGTGTGCATCAATACCGCCGATAAACCCGTACGGGTTGCGCGCCGTTTCCAGATATACCGGCGTCGCGCCCGCCTGTAACAGCGCCCCGTGGTGATTAGATTTATGGTTATTGCGATCGAACAGCACCAGATCGCCTGGCGTAAGCAGGGCATTGAGCACCACCTTGTTGGAGGAGGAGGTGCCGTTCAGCACGAAGTAGGTTTTATCCGCATTAAAGACTTTTGCCGCATGCTGTTGGGCGATGCATGGCGCGCCTTCGTGGATCAGCAGATCGCCCATTGCCACGTCGGCATTGCACAGATCGGCGCGGAAAAGCGTTTCGCCAAAGAAATCGACAAACTGGTTTCCGGCCGGATGGCGGCGGAAGAACTGGCCTCCCTGATGTCCGGGGCAGTCAAACGCGCTGTTCCCCTGCTGGACGTAATCGACCAGCGCGCGGAAGAACGGCGGACGGAGCCGGGTTTCGTACTTCTGCGCAGCCGCTTCAAGCTGGCGTCCGTAGTACGCGTTGCTGGTGTCGGAGTACTCAAAAATGCCGTGAATACGCGACAGAAATTCAGCCGGAACTCTTTCTTCTTTATGCGTGGCAATAAACACCGGAATACCGAATCCCGTGGCTTCTATTTCTTCTATGGCGCCATTGAAAATATCGCTGACGGCCAGAACCACGGCTGCCACATCAATATAATCCGATGCGGTGATATCCACAATGTCGCGCGAAGTGGTAAAACATTCAGGACAGGCACGGCTGACGGCAATTTTTAACGTTTTCATCTTTATCTCTTTATTTCAGGCAATATGGGGCCCTCGACTTCTTGCGGTAAAGAAATCGATTATTTCCGGAAAAAAAAGCAAAGCGTGTCCGCTGATGCGAAATCAGTTAATTGCTTTTTTGCTGAGTAGAATTCAGTCCGCCCGGTTGCGGAGAATCTGAATCATAAGGAATGAGCGCAGGTGTTCACAGGCAACAGCCTGTAAAATAGCGTTTTTCAGGATAACCTGTAAACAGGTGCGCCAGAAGTCGAAGGACTACCGGGCGTTAAAGAGATGAAAGTCAAAACAGTTTCGGTGGGCAAACATCATGATATGTGTTGTCCGCCTTATATGGGGCATTAAACGATTGTTGTTTTCCATGTTCAGTTTCCTTTCAGTAATTGAAAGCACGGTCATTTTATCCATGAAAAAGGGATTAACTGTGAAACAGATCACCAATAACCGATCATTTCAGAAATAATTAGTCGTTTTGAGTGAATAATGCAGATCATAATGCTGTTTTGTTGGCTTGGTGTTAAATTGATGTTTTAATTGTGTTCGGGAGAGGGTAAATATAGCCATGAAAATAATCTCATCGTTATTTCATGGCTATAGTGAGGCTGGTGTGTTCTTTATTTAAAATGAAGGTGAATACTTATTCAAATCATAAACCGATATCCGATACCGGTTTCTGTTAATAAATGACGAGGACGCGCGGGATCGGCTTCAAGTTTCTGGCGAAGGTGTCCCATATAAATGCGTAAATAGTGACTATGCTCGACAGCATTCGGCCCCCAGACCTGGCTTAACAGCTGTCGCTGCGTTAACACTTTGCCATGGTTATTGAGCAGCACGGCCAGCAGACGAAACTCAATAGGCGTAAGGTGGATCTCTTCTTCACCTCGCACGATGCGGCGGGCAGCAAGATCGACGCGGATATCGCCAAAGGCGTACACCGGATCAGAAGGGGTGGTGGCACTGTGTCGACGCAGCGCCACGCGAAGCCGGGCCTGTAGCTCGCCAATGCCAAACGGTTTGATCAGATAATCATCTGCTCCGGCATCCAGCGCGGCGATTTTATCCGTCTCTTCGGTGCGGGCAGAGAGCACCAGAACAGGCATCTGGCTCCACTGACGCACCTCTCGAATAAAATCGATGCCGTCGCCATCCGGAAGTCCCAGATCCAGGATCACCAGATCTGGCTTGCGGGTCGCGGCTTCAATCAACCCTCGTTGAAGCGTTCCGGCTTCATGAACGCGCAAACCGTCGCCTTCCAGCGCGGTACGCAGAAATCGGCTGATAGCGATCTCATCTTCAACAATCAGAACGTTAATCACAAATCCTCTGGTAATTCATCAAGTTCTGGTGGGCTTTCAAGAGGAAGTGTAACACAAAAGCGTGCCCCACCTTCCGGGCGGTTCTCTGCGGAAAGGGTGCCGCCATGCACGTCGACAATCGCCTGGCAGATCGCCAGCCCCAGCCCAACGCCCGGAATGGCGGACTCCTTATTACCGCGCGCAAATTTTTCGAAAATGGCGCGCTCCTGGCCCGCCGGAATACCCGGCCCGGTATCCCATACGTCGAGCCGCAGCGAACGATTATCCACCCTGGCAGTAATTCCCAGCCGGGCCTTTGCCCCGGCGTATTTAGCGGCATTTTCCAGCAGATTAATCAGCACGCGCTCAAACAGCGGGCCATCAACGTGAATGAGCGTCAGGGGTTCCGGCATGTCCAGCTCAATATGGCGCCCGCCGAGACCCGGCTCCAGCATCTTCAGCGCGCTACCGACAACCTCCTCCAGGGTGAGCCACTCTTTTTTGAGGTTAAACCCGCCGGACTGAATGCGCGCCATGTCCAGCAGGTTATTCACCAGGCGCGTGGTATTCAGCACGTGCTGGCGAATTTCGCTGGCCTGCATCGCATGTTTTGATCCTTCCGCCGCCAGATCCAGCGTCAGAATTTCGGACTGACCAAACAGCACGGTAAGCGGGGTGCGCAGATCGTGAGACAGCGCTGCCAGCAGCGAGTTTCGGATGCTTTCGCGCTCGCTTGCCAGCCGCGCCTGCTCTTCGCTGGCGGTGAGCGCCAGCCGTTCAAGGGCGCTGGCGACCAGCAGGGTGAAGGTTTCCAGCAGGCGCTGCTGCTCTGGGATCATCAGCTGACGCAGATTAGACGGCTCGACGATGACCAGCCCGTGATTTTTATCTGCGCTGCGCAGCGGCAGGATCTGGTAAGGCACGCCGGGCAGAGTGTCGGTGCCGGCGCCGGCAGGTAAACCCTTATCGAAACTCCAGCGGGCAATCGCTTCATCCCAGGGCGTCATCCCCGAAGGGGAGGTCAGCGGGCGAAGGCGCCCCTGCTCGTCGGGGAGCAAAATCAGATTACTGGCCTGAAAGGTCGAGCGGATAAACTGCTCGCTGGTTTGCACGATATCCCGCTGCGTGCGGCCGACCGCCAGCGATTTTGACATTTCATACAGATGGCGCGTGCGCTGCTCGCGATAGCGGGCAATGCGTGCCTGGTAGCGCACGCCTGCCGTCAGATTCCCGATCACCAGCCCGACGGTAAGCATCACGGCAAAGGTCAGAATGTACTGTACGTCCGAGACAGCAAGCGTTCCGCGCGGAGCGATAAAAAAAAGGTCGAAGCTGATGACGTTGATCACCGTTGCCAGCACCGACGGCCAGCGGCCGTAAAAGAGCGCGACCACAACGACGCCCAGCAGATAAATCATGACCAGATTGGCGGCGTCGAAAGCGATTAGCCACTGACTGGCAATCACCGTAATCAGGGCGCAAAGGACAACGGCCACCAGGCAGCCGCGGATCTGAATCCGCCATTTATCGCCAAAGGTGCGAGCGTCCGGCGTACGGTTGGGCAGAGGGGCGGGCCTGTCATCCAGCGCGACGATGACTAAATCAAGATCCGGCGCGCGGCGGGCCAGCCTGTCGGCAAAAGATTCGCGGCTAAACCAGCGGCGATGCTGGCGACGTCCAATCACAATCTTGCCCAGGTTGTGCTCGCGCGCGTAGCGCAGAATGGCTTTATCTTCCTGCGGATCGGAAAGGGTTGCTGTTTCGGCACCCAGCTCCTGCGCCAGCCGCAGCGCGCTTAGTATGGCGCGGCGCTGATTCTCCGGCAGGGCGTGCAGCTGCGGCGTTTCGACGTAGACCGCGTGCCAGACGCTGCCAAACTTCGCCGCAAGCCGGGCGGCGGTGCGGACCAGCTTTTCGTTGCCGCTGCCGTGGCCAATGCATAACAGAATGGCGTCCCGCGTGTGCCAGACGCGCTCTTGCCCCTGAAGGTCCCGCCAGGCTCGCATCTGGTCATCAACGCGATCGGCGGTGCGGCGCAGGGCCAGCTCGCGCAGGGCAATCAGGTTGCCTTTGCGGAAAAAATGTTCGATGGCGCGTTCGGCCTGGCCGGCAATATACACTTTGCCTTCGTGCAGGCGCTGGCGCAGATCGTCCGGCGGCAGGTCAACCAGTACCACTTCATCGGCAGAATCAAAAAACGGATCGGGGACGGTTTCCCGCACCTGGATACCGGTTACGCCGCTCACCACGTCGTTCAGGCTTTCCAGATGCTGAACGTTCACCGTGGTGAAGACGTCAATGCCTGCCTCAAGCAGCTCCTCAACATCCTGCCAGCGCTTCGGATGGCGGGAGCCTGGCGCATTGCTGTGCGCCAGTTCGTCCATCAGGATCAGGGCAGGGCGGCGGGCAAGGGCGGCATCAAGATCAAACTCCGTGACCAGCCGCCCGCGATGGCTGATACGCTGGGGCGGCTGCGTCGCCAGCCCCGTCAGCAGCACCGCCGTCTCTTTGCGACCGTGGGTTTCCACCACGCCGATGAGAATATCAAGCCCCTGCGCCCGCAGCCGCTGGGCTTCCGTCAGCATGGCGAAGGTTTTCCCGACGCCCGCGCAGGCGCCGAAGAAAATTTTCAGCTTGCCACGGTGGGCTTCCGCCGTCTGTTCAAGCAGCCTGTCCGGATCCGGGCGCATGGGCTCGTCGGTCATTTAGTTCTTCCTTAGCGCGTCCAGCGCCAGATTCAGCTCAACAATGTTCACTATCGGCATGCCGATAAAGCTGGCCAGCGGCTTTTGCGTATGTTCTGCGACCAGCTGGTTCACCTGATCGACGGTCAGCTGACGGGCGGCGGCCACGCGTGGGATCTGCCACGCCACCGCATCCGGCGTCAGGCTGTAATCCAGCCCGCTCGCGGAAGCGGTGACCAGCTCAACCGGCACCTCACGGCTGGCCTGTGGATTCGCGGCGCGCAGGGCGGTAACGCGTTCAGCGATGGCTTTATCCAGCGCGGGATTGCTGCCTGCCAGATTGCTGCCGCCGGAGGCCATTGGATTATACGGGCTTTCCGCAGTGGCGGAAGGGCGTCCCTGGAAGTAGCCTGCGTCCGTGAAGTTCTGCCCAATCAGGCGCGAGCCGCGGTTTTCACCGTTCCGGATAATCAGCGAGCCGTTGGCCTGGTCCTTAAACCACCACTGGCCCAGCGCGGTAGTCATCAGCGGGTAAAGCCCGCCGGTAATCAGAGACAGCAGAATAAACAACAGTATAGCGGGACGTAACATCATCATTCGATTCACCTTTAAACCAGCCCGAACAGCGTTAACAGCACGTCGATAACCTTGATCCCGATAAAGGGCACCACCAGCCCGCCCAGGCCGTAAATCCACAGGTTGCGGCGCAGCATGGCGGCGGCCGTCAGCGGCTTATAGCTCACCCCTTTCAGCGCCAGCGGAATAAGAAAGACAATAATCAGCGCGTTGAAGATCACCGCGCTCAGAATGGCCGAGGCCGGAGAGTACAGGTGCATCACGTTCAGGGCATTCAGCTGCGGGTAGGTCGCGGCAAAAGCCGCCGGGATGATGGCGAAATACTTCGCCACGTCGTTGGCGATACTGAACGTGGTCAGCGAGCCGCGCGTCATCAGCATCTGCTTCCCGATGTGCACAACCTCAATTAGCTTGGTCGGGTTCGAGTCGAGATCCACCATGTTCCCCGCCTCTTTTGCCGCCTGCGTACCGGAGTTCATCGCCACCGCCACGTCGGCCTGCGCCAGCGCCGGGGCGTCGTTGGTGCCGTCACCGGTCATCGCCACCAGACGGCCTTCCGACTGATACTGACGGATCAAAGCCAGCTTCGCTTCCGGCGTCGCTTCGGAAAGGAAATCATCCACGCCCGCTTCGGCGGCGATGGCGGCCGCGGTGAGGCGGTTATCTCCGGTGATCATCACCGTTTTAATGCCCATCTTACGCATCTGGGCGAAACGCTCTTTTATACCGCCTTTAACGATATCCTTCAGGGCGATCACCCCCAGAACGCTTGCACCTTCCGCCACCACCAGCGGGGTTGCCCCCTGACGCGCCACGCTTTCCACCAGGTGGTCGACTTCCGGGGGGAAGTGTCCATTATTGGCTTCAATATGACGGCGAATGGCATCAACGGACCCTTTACGGATCATCCGGTCCTGAATGTTAATTCCGCTCATGCGGGTTTGCGCCGTAAAGGGCACGAACGTGGCGTGCAGGCCCTGAACGTCGCGCTGGCGCAGGTTAAAGCGCTGCTTGGCGAGGATCACGATGCTGCGGCCTTCCGGCGTTTCATCAGCCAGCGAGGAAAGCTGCGCCGCGTCAGCCAGCGTTTTTTCATCCACGCCAGGAGCAGGTAAAAAGTCAGAGGCCTGACGATTGCCCAGGGTGATGGTCCCGGTTTTATCCAGCAGCAGCACGTCTACGTCACCCGCCGCTTCAACGGCGCGTCCGCTGGTGGCGATGACGTTCGCACCCAGCATACGGCTCATCCCCGCCACGCCAATCGCGGAGAGCAGGCCGCCGATAGTGGTGGGGATCAGACAGACCAGCAGGGCGATCAATACGGTGATGCTGACCGCTGTACCGCCGTAGGCGGAGAACGGCCACAGGGTCGCCGTTGCCAGCAGAAAGACAATGGTGAGTGCCACCAGCAGAATGGTCAGGGCGATCTCGTTCGGTGTTTTACGACGCTGAGCGCCTTCCACCATGGCAATCATCCGGTCGAGGAAGGTTTCGCCCGGGTTGACGCTGCACTGGATCACCAGCCAGTCGGAAAGAATGCGCGTCCCGCCGGTAACAGATGCGAAATCCCCGCCGGACTCACGGATAACCGGGGCAGACTCCCCGGTAATGGCGCTTTCGTCTACCGATGCGCCGCCTTCAATGACTTCCCCGTCGCAGGGGATGATGTCCCCAGCTTCCACCAGCACTACGTCGCCTTTACGCAGTTCATCCGCCGGAACGTGATCCATTTGCGCGCCGTATTTAGGTTCGCGTAATTTGCGCGCAAAGGCGGTCTTTTTGACCCCTTTCAGGCTGTTGGCCTGCGCCTTACTCCGGCCTTCCGCCAGCGCTTCGGCAAAGTTGGCGAACAGCACGGTAAACCACAGCCACAGGCTGATGGCGCCGGTAAAGGTTGCATTCCCCGCAAGGTGTCCCGTTCCCATGGCAATCGCCAGTGCGGTGGTGAGTAAACTTCCAGTCCAGACAATAAACATCACCGGGTTGTGCCACTGCACGCGCGGGCTCAGTTTTTTTACCGCATCCATGAGGGCCTGACGAACTAAGGCCGGTTCGAGCAGGGCCCGTTGTTTACGACTCATGACAAATTCTCCGCAAAATCAGCGTAAAGAGAGATATTCCGCAACCGGGCCTAACGCGAGGGCGGGGATAAAGGTCAGGGCACCTACCAGCAGAACGGTGCCAATCAGCAGGCCGACGAACAGCGCGCCGTGAGTCGGTAGCGTACCGGTGGTGGTCGGCTGGATCTTCTTATTCACCAGTGTTCCAGCGATCGCCATGACGGGAATAATCACGCCGAAACGCCCGATGAACATGCAGAACGCCAGCAGACAGTTCCAGAACGGCGAATTAGCGCTTAATCCTGCAAAGGCGCTGCCGTTGTTGTTGGCGGCAGACGAAACGGCGTAAAGCACTTCGCTAAAGCCGTGTATGCCCGGGTTAAAGAGGCCGCTGCGCCCGGCATCGGTCATCAGCGCCAGCGCGGTACCGAGCAGCACAAGGGTGGGAGTGACCAGAATTGCCAGCGCGGTTAATTTCATTTCGCGGACGTCGATTTTTTTGCCGAGATACTCCGGCGTGCGGCCAATCATTAGCCCGGCGATAAACACGGCGAGCAGAACGAACAACAGCATGCCGTACAGCCCCGACCCGACCCCACCGAAGACCACCTCGCCAATCTGCATCAGCCACATCGGGATCATGCCGCCGAGCGCGGTGAAAGAGTCGTGCATGGCGTTCACCGCCCCGCAGGAGGCCGCCGTGGTGACCACCGCATAGAGGCTGCTGGCAAGAATGCCGAAGCGGCTCTCTTTGCCTTCCAGGTTGATATTGCTGTTAGCCCCCAGCTGCATGAAGTGACTGTTGCCGCTCCATTCGGCCCACATCACCAGTGCTACGCAGACCACGAAGATCAGAGACATTGCCCACAGCAGCGTACGTCCCTGGCGGCGATCGTTAACAACATTGCCAAAGGCGAAGCAGAGCGCTGCGGGGATCAGGAAGATCGCCAGCATCTGTACAAAATTGGTTAATGCCGTAGGGTTTTCAAACGGATGCGATGAGTTGGCGTTGAAGAAGCCGCCGCCGTTGGTACCCAGCATCTTAATCGCTTCCTGCGACGCCACCGGCCCCATTGGCAGCAGTTCCCTGGCCCCTTCAAGCGAGGTGTAAGGAGTATAAGGCAGCAGGTTTTGCAGGGTGCCTTGCTGTATAAAGAACAGGGCAATCATCAGCGCAACAGGCACCAGGATCCAAAGGGTGATGCGCGTGACATCAACCCAGGCGTTGCCGAGGGTGCTGACATTCTGACGGGCAAACGCGCGCGTCAGGGCGAAGATCACCGCGATACCGCTGGCCGCAGAAAGAAAGTTTTGCACAGTTAACCCGGCCATCTGGCTGAAGTAGCTGAGCGTGGTTTCACCGGCGTAAGACTGCCAGTTGGTGTTGGTGACAAAGCTGACCGCCGTGTTCAGCGCCAGATGCCAGGATAACCCCGGTAACTGCTGCGGGTTCAACGGCAGACTGCCCTGGAGAATGAGCAGCGTAAAGAGGGCAATAAGCCCCACGATATTCAGAAGCAGTATCGCCATCAGGTATTGGCGCCAGTTCATTTCCCGGTCGCTTATGCCTGAAATGCGCCAGAGCACGTTTTCAATGTTTCTCGTGCCCGGCAATGGCACGTTGTTAATCAGCCGCGCCAGCGCTGTTCCCAGCGGCCTGGCGAGCACAAACAGCACCAGTAAAAAGCTGGCAATGAGCAAAAACGCCTGAGCAGCCATCAGAATGCCTCCGCATTAATCAGGGCATAAATCAGATAACCCAATAACAGGAACACCAGCACAATGCCGGCAATCAGACCTGCACTCACACTTCACCTCCGGGTGACTTTTGTTGTTGTACAAACGGTAGGATTTATCGCGCAAAGATTTCGCAAAAATCAGAAGGGCAGGTGTAAAAAAAGTATAAAAAAGGGAAAGACCACAATTTAACTAATGTTAAGTAAACTGTTAACTTTTTTGTAACTTAATTACAGGCGTGAATGTAAATATTCACGAAATGGATGTAAATAAGTGGTCGGATGAGTAGTAAAATTACAAACAAAGCGGTATTATTTTAACCAGGTCACAGATTTCACATTTTCCGGAGACGGTTTCCGGCCAACTACAGGGGAGAAAAATATGGATCTTTATAAAGAGTTTCCGGCTCATATCATTTTCATGCGTCGCACTTTCGCCGTAGTGGCTGGCGTGCTGGCCCTGCCGGTGATGCTGTTCTGGAAAGATCGCGCGCGTTTTTACAGCTACCTGCACCGCGTCTGGGCGAAAACCAGCGAGAAGCCGGTGTGGATGGATCAGGCCGAGAAAGCGACCTGCGATTTCTACTGATACGGTATGACATCGTAGCCATAAAAAAACCGCCTACAGCAATGTGGCGGTTTTTTTGTCCCTCGGGATTCGCAGTCCGTCGGGTAATCTTGCAGCCCCTACCCTGGCCTATGTCCACCGATTTATCACCGGTGGTAACAGATGGAGCGGTTAGCAGCAGGGACCGCATAGTGAAACGCTATTTATGCATTGCGTTCATTATCGCCAGCGTACTGGTTGTAAAGAGTGATAAACCGGCTGTGTTTATTGCCTTTACCCCGATAGCGCAGGACAAGTAGCGTTAAGGCCGCCTCGGGCGGCCTTTTTTATTTCATCCCGTCTACACTTCATGGCAAAGTAGTTCAATGCGTGCCTTTTTCCTTTTACGGCATGCCCTTACGGACATAATGGACAATTGCCAGGAGTTTTATGCCCACCCATCTGGTTTGGTTTCGCGCGGATTTACGCATTCACGACAACTTCGCTCTCGCGGCGGCCTGCCGCGCTAAAGACGCGAATGTGCTGGCCCTGTTTATCGCCACGCCTGAACAGTGGCGGCAGCACGACATGGCGCCCCGGCAAGCGGCATTGCTCAGCGCGTATCTGAATGACCTGCAACATTCACTGGCCGAAAAAGGCATCCCGCTTATCTATAAAGAGGTGAAGGATTTTGCGGCACAGCTTGAGATGGTGCAGGAAATCTGCCAGCAGCACGCGGTCACGCATCTTTATTACAACTATCAGTATGAATTCAACGAGCAGCAGCGTGATCGTCAGCTGGAGAAAACCCTTGCGGGCGTGGTCTGTGAAGGCTTTGATGACAGCGTGATGCTCGCACCGGGCAGCGTGATGACCGGCAGTCACGAAATGTATAAAGTTTTCACGCCGTTTAAAAATGCGTTTATCAAGCGCCTGAAAGAGGGGCTACCCGAGTGTGTTACCGCCCCGGCCGTGAGAGGGGAAACGACAACGGATCTGCCTGAAATTACACTGAATTACCCCCAGCAGTCGTTCGATGAAACCGTATTCCCCGCCAGCGAGAAAGCGGCTATCGCCCGGTTGCGTCAGTTCTGCGCGCAGGGGGCGACGGAGTACGAGGCGCGTCGGGATTTCCCGGCGATTGAAGGCACCAGCCGCCTGTCGGGCTGTCTGGCGCTGGGCGCGCTCTCTCCGCGCCAGTGTTTACATCGCCTGCTGGCGGAACAGACTCAGGCGTTAGACGGGGGGGCAGGCGCAGTGTGGTTGAACGAACTGATCTGGCGTGAGTTCTATCGCCATCTGATGACGTATCATCCTGATTTGTGTAAACATCGGCCCTTTATTCGTTGGACCGAACACGTACAGTGGCAGTCGAATGAGACGCTGTTTAAGGCATGGCAGCGTGGGCTCACCGGCTTCCCGATTGTTGATGCGGCTATGCGGCAGCTCAATGAAACCGGGTGGATGCATAACCGTCTGCGTATGATTACCGCCAGCTTCCTGGTGAAGGATCTGCTTATCGACTGGCGAACCGGAGAGCGTTATTTTATGTCTCAGCTGATCGATGGCGATCTGGCGGCGAATAACGGCGGCTGGCAGTGGGCGGCCTCAACCGGAACGGATGCGGCTCCCTATTTTCGGATCTTCAATCCGACCACGCAGGGACAACGATTTGACGCCGACGGCGAATTTATCCGTCGCTGGCTGCCTGAGCTTAAGGATGTCCCCGCCAAAGCCATTCATGAACCCTGGGTATGGGCGGATAAACAGCGTGTTACCCTGAACTATCCCCGTCCCATTGTCGACCATAAACAGGCGCGCGTCGCCACGCTGGCGGCGTACGAAGCCGCCCGAAAAGTTTGAGAGAATGATGATGAAAAACAGTGAACTGGAACGCCTGATTAACGAAAAACTCAACACGGCTTCGTTTAGCGACTACGGCCCGAATGGCTTGCAGGTGGAGGGACGCGACACGGTGCAAAAAATCATCACCGGCGTGACGGCAAGCCAGGCACTGCTGGATGAGGCGGTGCGTCAGGAAGCCGATGCGGTGATTGTCCACCACGGTTATTTCTGGAAAAACGAATCACCGATTATTCGCGGCATGAAGCGCAACCGGCTCAAAACGCTGCTGGCGAATGACATCAACCTGTACGGGTATCACCTGCCGCTCGACGCGCATCCTGAACTGGGGAACAACGTCCAGCTTGCGCAGCTGTTGGGAATTACCGTGATGGGGGAAATTGAACCTCTGGTGCCGTGGGGCGAGCTGTCGATGCCGGTTCCGGGCCTGGAGCTGGCTTCGTGGATCGAAGCGCGGCTGGGGCGTCGCCCGCTTTGGTGCGGCGACACCGGGCCGGATACCGTGAAGCGCGTGGCATGGTGCACCGGCGGCGGCCAGGGCTTTATTGACAGTGCGGCACGCTTCGGTGTCGATGCGTTCATTACCGGCGAAGTCTCCGAGCAGACCATTCATTCCGCGCGTGAACAAGGTCTGCATTTTTACGCGGCAGGCCATCATGCCACCGAGCGTGGCGGCATCCGCGCCCTCAGCGAGTGGCTGACGGAAAATACCGATCTGGATGTGACGTTTATTGATATCCCTAATCCGGCCTGATGAGAGGTAGTTAAGTGCAGCGAGCGCGTTGTTATCTTCTGGGCGAAACCGCAGTGGTTCTGGAGCTTGAGCCACCGGTGACGCTTGCCACGCAAAAGCGTATCTGGCGCCTGGCTCAGCGACTGCCCGAGCTACCCGGCGTGGTTGAAGCTATTCCGGGTATGAATAATATCACCGTGGTGCTGCGCGATCCGCACACCGGGGCGCTGGATGCCATTGAGCGTCTGCAACGCTGGTGGGAGGAGAGCGAGGCGCTGGAGCCGGAATCGCGGGCGATTGAGATCCCGGTTGTCTATGGCGGTACGGGAGGCCCCGACCTTGGCGTGGTGGCCGAACACTGTGGATTAACGGAGAAGCAGGTTGTGGAGCTGCATAGCTCTGTCGACTATGTTGTCTGGTTTTTGGGATTTCAGCCGGGTTTCCCCTATCTGGGCGGGTTATCGCCCCAGCTGCATACGCCGCGTCGGGCTGAGCCGCGCCTGAGCGTACCGGCGGGCAGCGTGGCGATTGGTGGCGAGCAAACGGGAATTTATCCGCTCGCCTCACCGGGAGGCTGGCAGCTGATCGGCCACACGTCCACGCCGTTATTTGAACCAGGCCAGGATGCGCCAATACTCCTGCGTCCGGGGGATACCCTGCGCTTTATCCCGCAGAAGGAGGGGATATGTTAACGCTTATTCGCGCAGGGCTTTACACCTCGGTGCAGGATGCCGGGCGTTTTGGGCTGCGTCAGTCGGGCGTGAGCTATTGCGGCGCGCTTGATCGACCTTCGCTGGAGATTGCCAACCTGCTGGTAGGCAACGCAGGCAGTACGGCAGCGTTAGAAATTACGCTGGGTCAGTGCGTGATTGAGTTTGGTCAGGAGTCCTGGTTTGCCTTAACCGGCGCGGGCTGTGACGCGACGCTGGACGGCAAAGCGGTGTGGACCGGCTGGCGCCTTCGGGCGAAGGCCGGACAACGTCTCACGCTCAAGCGGCCTCTGCACGGGGTGCGCAGCTATCTTGCGGTGGCGGGGGGGATTGACGTGCCGGAGGTGTTGGGATCGTCCAGCACCGACCAGAAAGCGGGAGTGGGCGGCCATGAGGGACGGCTGCTGCGCGACGGCGATCGTCTGGCGATTAAGCCCTCAGCGCGCCATTTCACCACCACGCAGGGCGTAAAGCAGCTGCTGTGGGGGAACGTGATCCGCGCCCTACCGGGGCCGGAATACCAGGAGTTTGATGAAGCCTCAAAAGAGTCTTTCTGGCGCTCGCCGTGGAAGATCAGCCCGCAGAGTAACCGCATGGGTTACCGGCTTCAGGGCCAGCCGCTGACCCGCACGACTCACCGGGAGCTGCTTTCCCATGGTCTGTTGCCGGGGGTGATTCAGGTGCCGGGCAACGGACAGCCCATCGTACTGATGAACGACGCACAAACCACGGGGGGATATCCGCGTATTGCCTGCATTATCGAAGCGGATCGCTACCATCTGGCGCAAATTCCTCTGGGTCAGCCGATTCATTTTGTGCAGTGTTCGCTCGAGGAAGCGCTGAAAGCCCGGCAGGATCAGCAGCGTTATCTTGAACAGCTGGCGTGGAGGCTCGATGGTAAAGATTGATTTAAACGCCGATCTGGGGGAGGGCAGCAGCGCCGATGCGGCGCTGATGACGCTGGTCACCTCGGTCAACATCGCCTGCGGCTTTCACGCTGGTGATGCGCAGACCATGCTGGAAAGCGTGCGCAATGCCATGAAAAACGGCGTGGCGATTGGCGCTCACCCCAGCTTTCCCGACCGGGAGAACTTTGGCCGCACGGCGATGGATCTCCCGCCGGAGACGGTCTACGCTCAGGTGCTCTATCAGATCGGCGCCATGGAGGCGATAGTGCGCGCCGAGAAGGGCGTGCTGCGCCACGTCAAGCCGCACGGCATGCTTTATAACCAGGCGGCGAAAGATCCGGCGCTGGCGGAGGCCATTGCCCGCGCGGTGCGGGACTGCAATCCGCGTCTGATTCTGGTGGGCCTGGCGGGTAGCGAGCTTATTCGAGCCGGAGAACGGCTGGGGCTGACCACCCGACAGGAAGTTTTTGCCGACAGGGGATATCAGCCGGATGGCTCTCTGGTGCCGCGTACGCAGGCCGGCGCGCTGATTGCTGACGAAGGTAAAGCGCTGTCGCAGACACTGGAAATGGTGCGCGCCGGGCGGGTGACCGCCGTAGATGGAACATCCGCAATCGTTAAGGCTGATACGGTGTGCTTACACGGCGACGGCGAGCATGCGCTCCAGTTTGCGCGACGCCTGAGGGCGGCGTTTTCGGACGAGGGCATACTTGTCAGCGCAGAATAATCATGAAAGGACAATAACATGCCAGAAGGTCCGGAGATCCGCCGCGCGGCGGATAGCCTGGAGGCGGCGATAAAGGGCAAATCTCTGACACACGTCTGGTTTGCTTTTCCTCAACTGAAACCGTTTGAATCGCAGCTGGTGGGGCAGACGGTGACCCACATTGAAACGCGCGGCAAAGCGTTACTCACCCACTTTTCCCATAACCTGACGTTATACAGCCATAATCAGCTTTACGGCGTCTGGCGGGTGGTGGAGGCGGACGAGCAGCCGCAAACGACCCGCGTGCTGCGAGTGCGGCTACAAACGGCGGACAAGGCGATCCTGCTCTACAGCGCCTCTGATATCGAAATGTTAACGCCCGAACAACTGCTTACTCACCCGTTCTTACAGCGTATTGGGCCGGACGTGCTGGACATGCGCCTGACGGCGAGCGAGGTGAAAGCCCGTCTGCTATTACCCAAATTTCGTAACCGGCAGTTTTCCGGTCTGCTGCTCGATCAGGCCTTTCTGGCTGGTCTCGGCAACTACCTGCGGGTGGAGATCCTTTGGGAAGTAGGGCTGGCACCGCAGCACAAAGCGTCGCAGCTGAGCGATGAACAGCTGGAGGCGCTGTCCCACGCGCTGCTGGACATTCCGCGCTTGTCGTACACCACGCGCGGCGTGGTGGATGAAAACAAGCATCACGGAGCGCTCTTCCGCTTCAAGGTGTTTCATCGGGCGGGGAAAAAATGCGAGCGATGTGGCGGGATTATCGACAGGATTATGCTCTCTTCGAGACCTTTTTACTGGTGCCCGCACTGCCAGACGTAAAAAGCCGGGTGGCGGAGGTAAAAGCAAAACGGCAACGAAAGTTGCCGTTTTTGATGTTTTCCCCCTCTCCCTGTGGGAGAGGGCCGGGGTGAGGGCATCAGGCCGCACAAGGTAAAAGCAAAACGGCAACGAAAGTTGCCGTTTTTAATGTTTTCCCCCCTCTCCCTGTGGGAGAGGGCCGGGGTGAGGGCATCAGGCCGCACCCAACGTCTTTTAGCGCTTCAGGTCAGACTTAAAGTCACGCTGCTCGTAGCCGGTATACAGCTGACGAGGACGCGCGATTTTCATGCCTTCGCTGTGCATTTCGTTCCAGTGCGCAATCCAGCCCACGGTACGGGCCATGGCGAAGATCACGGTGAACATGGAAGATGGAATACCCATCGCTTTCAGAATAATGCCAGAGTAGAAATCGACGTTCGGGTAGAGTTTCTTCTCAATGAAGTACGGGTCGTTCAGCGCGATGTGTTCCAGCTCCATCGCCACTTCCAGCAGATCATCTTTGGTGCCCAGCTCTTTCAACACTTCGTGGCAGGTCTCACGCATAACGGTCGCGCGCGGGTCGTAGTTTTTGTAAACACGGTGACCAAAGCCCATCAGACGGAAGGAGTCATTCTTGTCTTTCGCGCGGCGCACGAACTCAGGAATGTGCTCAACGGAGCTGATCTCTTCCAGCATCTTCAGTGCCGCTTCGTTCGCGCCACCGTGCGCCGGTCCCCACAGGGAGGCAATACCCGCGGCGATACAGGCGAACGGGTTCGCGCCGGAAGAGCCTGCGGTACGGACGGTAGAGGTTGAGGCGTTCTGCTCGTGGTCAGCGTGCAGAATAAGAATACGGTCCATGGCGCGTTCCAGCACCGGATTCACTTCGTACTCTTCGCACGGCGTGGAGAACATCATGCGCAGGAAGTTACCCGCGTAGGAGAGGTCGTTGCGTGGATACACAAACGGCTGACCGATAGAGTATTTGTAGCACATCGCCGCCATGGTCGGCATTTTGGAGAGCAGACGGAACGCCGCGATATCACGGTGGCGTGGGTTATTCACGTCCAGGGAATCGTGGTAGAACGCCGCCAGCGCACCGGTAATCCCGCACATGACCGCCATCGGATGAGAGTCACGACGAAACGCATGGAACAGACGGGTGATCTGCTCGTGGATCATGGTGTGACGGGTCACGGTGGTTTTGAATTCATCGTATTGTGCCTGCGTCGGTTTTTCGCCGTTCAGCAGGATGTAGCACACTTCCAGATAGTTGGATTCGGTGGCTAACTGATCGATGGGGAAGCCGCGATGGAGCAGGATACCTTCGTCACCGTCAATGTAGGTGATTTTGGATTCGCAAGATGCGGTGGAGGTGAATCCAGGGTCAAAGGTGAATACCCCTTTAGAACCCAGCGTACGGATATCAATAACATCCTGACCGAGCGTGCCTTTTAGCACATCCAGTTCAATAGCATCATCACCATTTAGGGTGAGTTTTGCCTTTGTATCAGCCATTTACGGTCTCCTTAGCGCCTTATGCTTAAGACTGCGCTTTACCGGATTTGCTTTCAGCTGTTAATCACCGTTACCAGATTGTTATTTGGCTTACCGCTCAGCTCACGAGGAGTAACCAGGGTACAGAGCTATGGCGCCTTGCAGGTAAACGAATGAAATATCAGTGAAACAACAGCAAATCAGCGTTTTGCAGTCCGAATTATTCAAACCTGTATATCACTAATAACTGTCCTGATAACTTCGGTCAATACCATCACACTGTTACATAACTATTTGTCAGGTGAAAGAGAGACCTCATAACTTTTGCGCATTATATGCCTTTTCTGATGATGTTTGTAACAATATTGTTTAACATTTGTCAAATCAGATGATTAAAATTTAAAAAGATGTTGTTATCGTGACCCCGATCACTGTTCCAGAGAAAACCCAACAAACTGTATGTAGGTTAATTGTAATGATTTTGTGAACGGCCTATACTGCCGCCAGGTCTCCGGAACACCCTGCAATCCCGAGCCACCCAGCGTTGTAACGTGTCGTTTTAGCATTTGGAAGCAATGTTTTGCATGACGCGCAGTTATAGAAAAGGAACGCTGTCTGACCCGCATCGCAGTCCGGAGGAAGGAAACAATAAGAACAGCATGTGGGCGTTATTCATGATAAGAAATGTGAAAAAACAAAGACCTGTCAATCTGGATCTGAAAACGATCCGATTCCCTGTAACAGCAATAGCGTCCATTCTGCACCGTGTTTCTGGTGTGATTACGTTTGTGGCGGTCGGTATCTTGCTGTGGTTACTGGGAACCAGCCTCTCATCTCCTGAAGGATTCCTCCAGGCCTCAGCCATCATGAACAGCTTCTTCGTGAAATTTATCATGTGGGGCATTCTGACCGCGCTGGCCTATCACGTGGTTGGCGGCATACGCCACATGCTGATGGACTTTGGCTACCTGGAAGAGACGTTCGAGGCCGGTAAACGTACCGCTAACATTTCATTTGTGATCACTGTCGTGCTTTCACTTCTCGCAGGAGTTCTCGTATGGTAAGCAACGCCTCCGCATTAGGACGCAACGGCGTACATGACTTCATTCTGGTCCGCGCTACCGCGATCGTCCTCACGCTTTACATCATCTATATGATCGGTTTCTTCGCGACCAGCGGCACGCTGACGTGGGAAACCTGGAGTGGTTTCTTCGGATCGGCCTTCACCAAAGTGTTCACCCTGCTGGCCCTGTTCTCCATCCTTATTCATGCCTGGATCGGCATGTGGCAGGTGTTGACCGATTACGTTAAACCGCTGGCGATTCGCCTTCCGCTGCAACTGATTATTGTTGTTGCTCTGCTGGTTTACGTCATTTATGGATTTGTTGTGGTGTGGGGTGTGTAATGAAACTGCCAGTCAGAGAATTTGATGCTGTTGTGATTGGTGCGGGTGGCGCAGGTATGCGCGCCGCACTGCAAATTTCCCAGAGCGGCCAGACCTGTGCGCTGCTCTCTAAAGTCTTCCCGACCCGTTCCCACACTGTGTCTGCGCAGGGCGGTATTACCGTTGCGCTGGGTAACTCCCATGAAGATAACTGGGAATGGCACATGTACGACACGGTAAAAGGTTCCGATTACATCGGTGACCAGGATGCCATCGAATATATGTGTAAAACCGGTCCGGAAGCGATTCTGGAGCTGGACCACATGGGGCTGCCGTTCTCCCGTCTGGAAAACGGTACCATCTATCAGCGTCCGTTTGGCGGCCAGTCGAAGAACTTCGGCGGCGAGCAGGCGGCACGTACCGCAGCGGCGGCTGACCGTACCGGCCACGCGCTGCTGCACACCCTGTATCAGCAGAACCTGAAAAACCACACCACCATCTTCTCCGAGTGGTATGCGCTGGATCTGGTGAAAAACGCCGATGGCGCCGTGGTGGGTTGTACCGCCCTGTGCATCGAAACCGGTGAAGTGGTCTATTTCAAAGCCCGCGCAACCGTGCTGGCCACCGGCGGTGCAGGCCGTATCTATCAGTCCACGACCAACGCCCATATCAACACCGGTGACGGCGTTGGGATGGCGATCCGCGCTGGCGTGCCGGTGCAGGATATGGAGATGTGGCAGTTCCACCCAACCGGTATCGCCGGTGCGGGCGTACTGGTGACAGAAGGCTGCCGTGGTGAAGGTGGCTACCTGCTGAATAAACACGGCGAGCGCTTCATGGAGCGTTATGCCCCGAATGCGAAAGACCTGGCGGGTCGTGACGTGGTGGCGCGTTCCATCATGATCGAAATCCGTGAAGGCCGCGGCTGTGACGGCCCATGGGGCCCACACGCGAAGCTGAAACTCGACCATCTGGGTAAAGAAGTGCTGGAATCCCGTCTGCCGGGCATTCTGGAGCTGTCCCGCACTTTCGCACACGTCGACCCGGTGAAAGAGCCGATTCCGGTTATTCCAACCTGCCACTACATGATGGGCGGTATTCCGACCAAAGTGACCGGGCAGGCGCTGACCGTGAACGAGCAGGGCGAAGACGTGGTGATTCCTGGCCTGTTTGCCGTAGGCGAAATTGCCTGCGTATCCGTTCACGGCGCAAACCGTCTGGGCGGCAACTCCCTGCTGGACCTGGTGGTATTTGGTCGTGCGGTGGGTCTGCATCTCCAGGAATCCATTGCCGAGCAGGGCGCGCTGCGTGATGCGACCGACGACGAAATCGATGCCTCTCTTGAGCGCCTCAACCGCTGGAACGGCAACCGTAACGGCGAAGATCCGGTAGAAATTCGTAAAGCGCTGCAAGAATGTATGCAGCACAACTTCTCGGTGTTCCGTGAAGGTGACGCGATGGCCAAAGGGCTTGAGCAGCTGAAAGCGATCCGCGAGCGTCTGAAGAATGCCCGTCTGGACGACACCTCCAGCGAGTTCAACACCCAGCGCGTTGAGTGCCTGGAGCTGGATAACCTGATGGAAACCGCGTTCGCCACAGCGATGTCGGCAAACTTCCGTACCGAAAGCCGTGGCGCCCATAGCCGCTTCGACTTCCCGGATCGTGATGACGAAAACTGGCTGTGCCATTCCCTGTATCTGCCAGAGTCGGAAACCATGACGCGTCGTAGCGTTAACATGGAACCGAAACTGCGTCCGGCGTTCCCGCCGAAGATTCGTACTTACTAATGCGGAGACAGGATAATGAAACTCGAATTCTCAGTTTATCGTTATAACCCGGATGTAGACGATGCTCCGCGTATGCAGGATTACACCCTCGAAGCGGAAGAAGGTCGTGACATGATGCTGCTGGATGCCTTAATCCAGCTGAAAGAAAAAGATCCTACGCTGTCGTTCCGCCGCTCCTGTCGTGAAGGGGTTTGCGGCTCCGACGGTGTGAACATGAACGGCAAAAACGGTCTGGCCTGCATCACGCCAATTTCAGCGTTACAGCGTCCTGGCCAGAAAATTGTGATCCGTCCTCTGCCTGGCCTGCCGGTCGTGCGTGATTTGGTGGTGGACATGGGACAATTCTATGCACAATATGAGAAGATTAAGCCTTACTTATTGAATAATGGGCAAAATCCACCCGCTCGCGAACATTTACAGTCTCCTGAGCAGCGTGAAAAACTCGATGGGTTGTATGAGTGTATTCTCTGTGCATGCTGTTCAACGTCATGTCCGTCATTCTGGTGGAATCCGGATAAATTTATCGGCCCTGCGGGTCTGCTGGCTGCCTATCGCTTCCTGATCGACAGCCGCGATACCGAAACCGAGAATCGTCTGGAAGGTTTAAGTGATGCTTTCAGCGTATTCCGCTGCCATAGCATCATGAACTGCGTCAGTGTGTGTCCTAAGGGGCTGAACCCGACGCGCGCTATCGGTCATATTAAGTCGATGCTGTTGCAACGCAGTGCGTAAGTCGTGAGAGGGGAGCGCTGTTCCCCTCACCCTAACCCTCTCCCAATGGGAGAGGGAACAGATTGCAGAAACCTTTAAAAACTGCCAGATAAGTAAATAATCGAGACGTTCAGCGCGAGACAAGGCGCGGTTGAACGAATCCCCAGGAGCATAGTGAACGATGTGACTGGGCTGAGTGAAAGCCGCAACGCAGTCGCAGCCGGAACGACGAAGATTATTTAGACAGTTTCTAAAGGTTCCTTCGCGGGCCAAAGTAAAAGAGCTCGCAGGTGAACCCCGGCACGTACACGGTGTGTGCGTGGTAGTTTCTACGGCGAAAGTAAGCATAAAAATGCTTAAGGGATCACGATGCAGAACGGCGCAATGAAAGCCTGGCTGGACTCTTCTTACCTCTCTGGTTCAAACCAGAGCTGGATAGAACAGCTCTATGAAGACTTCTTAACCGATCCTGACTCAGTGGACGCAAACTGGCGTTCCATGTTCCAGCAGTTGCCTGGTACAGGGGTCAAACCGGATCAATTCCATTCAAAAACACGTGATTATTTCCGTCGTCTGGCGAAGGATGCCTCACGTTACTCTTCTGCGATTTCCGACCCTGACACCAATGCGAAGCAGGTTAAAGTCCTGCAACTTATCAACGCTTATCGCTTCCGTGGTCACCAGCATGCGAATCTCGATCCGCTGGGACTGTGGCAGCAGGAACGTGTGGCGGATCTCGATCCTGCTTATCACGATCTGACCGAGGCCGATTTCCAGGAAAGCTTTAACGTAGGTTCCTTTGCCATCGGCAAAGACACGATGAAGCTGGGCGATCTGATTGACGCGCTCAAGCAAACCTACTGCGGCTCCATCGGCGCGGAATATATGCACATTACCTCCACCGAAGAGAAACGCTGGATCCAGCAGCGTATCGAATCCGTGGCGGGCCACGCGAATTTTTCAGCAGATGAGAAAAAGCGTTTCCTTAGCGAACTGACCGCAGCGGAAGGCCTTGAGCGCTATCTGGGCGCGAAATTCCCTGGCGCAAAACGCTTCTCACTGGAGGGCGGCGACGCGCTGGTCCCGATGCTAAAAGAGCTGATTCGTCATGCCGGTAAGAGCGGCACGCGCGAAGTGGTGCTGGGCATGGCGCACCGTGGTCGTCTGAACGTGCTGGTGAACGTACTGGGTAAAAAACCGCAGGACCTGTTCGACGAATTTGCGGGTAAACATAAAGAGCACCTCGGTACCGGTGACGTGAAGTACCACATGGGCTTCTCTTCGGATATCGAAACCGAGGGCGGCCAGGTTCACCTGGCGCTGGCGTTTAACCCGTCGCATCTGGAAATTGTTAGCCCGGTGGTTATCGGTTCCGTGCGTGCGCGTCTGGATCGTCTGGACGAACCGAGCAGCAATAAAGTGCTGCCAATCACCATTCACGGCGATGCGGCGGTCACAGGGCAGGGCGTAGTTCAGGAAACCCTGAACATGTCAAAAGCGCGTGGTTATGAAGTGGGCGGTACTGTTCGCATCGTGATCAACAACCAGGTGGGCTTCACCACCTCTAACCCGTTGGATGCGCGTTCTACCCCATACTGCACCGATATCGGTAAGATGGTGCAGGCACCTATCTTCCACGTTAATGCGGATGACCCGGAAGCCGTTGCTTTCGTTACCCGTCTGGCGCTGGACTTCCGTAACACCTTCAAGCGCGACGTGTTCATTGACCTCTTCTGCTACCGCCGTCACGGCCACAACGAAGCGGATGAGCCAAGTGCAACCCAGCCGCTGATGTACCAGAAAATCAAAAAACATCCGACGCCGCGTAAAATCTACGCTGACAAGCTGGAAAGCGAAAAAGTGGCGACGCTCGAAGATGCGACCGAAATGGTCAACCTTTATCGCGACGCGCTGGACGCGGGTGAATGCGTGGTGAAAGAGCTGCGTCCAATGAACATGCACTCCTTTACCTGGTCGCCTTATCTCAACCATGAGTGGGACGAGAGCTACCCGAACAAAGTCGAGATGAAGCGTTTGCAGGAGCTGGCTAAACGCATCAGCACCGTACCGGAAGCAATCGAGATGCAGTCCCGCGTGGCCAAGATCTATGGCGACCGCCAGGCAATGGCGGCGGGTGAGAAGCTGTTCGACTGGGGCGGGGCGGAAACGCTGGCCTATGCGACGCTGGTTGACGAAGGTATTCCGGTTCGTCTGTCCGGTGAAGATGCGGGCCGTGGCACCTTCTTCCACCGTCACGCGGTTGTACACAACCAGTCTAACGGTTCAACGTATACTCCGCTTCAGCACGTGCATAACGGTCAGGGCCAGTTTAAGGTCTGGGACTCCGTGCTCTCTGAAGAAGCGGTTCTGGCCTTCGAATACGGCTATGCCACCGCAGAACCCCGCACCCTGACCATCTGGGAAGCGCAGTTTGGTGACTTCGCCAACGGTGCGCAGGTCGTCATCGACCAGTTCATCTCCTCAGGCGAGCAGAAGTGGGGCCGTATGTGCGGCCTGGTGATGCTGCTGCCGCACGGCTACGAAGGACAAGGGCCGGAGCACTCCTCCGCGCGTCTGGAGCGTTATCTGCAACTCTGCGCCGAGCAGAACATGCAGGTTTGCGTGCCGTCTACCCCGGCTCAGGTTTACCACATGCTGCGTCGTCAGGCGCTGCGCGGTATGCGCCGTCCGCTGGTGGTGATGTCGCCAAAATCCCTGCTGCGCCATCCACTGGCGGTCTCCAGCCTGGAAGAGCTGGCAAACGGCACCTTCCTGCCGGCGATCGGTGAAATTGACGAGCTGGATCCGCAGGCCGTTAAGCGTGTCGTAATGTGTTCTGGTAAGGTTTATTACGACCTGCTGGAACAGCGCCGTAAGAACGATCAGAAAGATGTCGCCATCGTGCGTATCGAACAGCTTTATCCGTTCCCGCATCAGGCGATGCAGGAAGTGCTTAAACAGTACGCTCACGTTCATGATTTTGTCTGGTGCCAGGAAGAGCCGCTCAACCAGGGCGCATGGTATTGCAGCCAGCATCATTTCCGTGAAGTGATTCCATTTGGGTCTGCTCTGCGTTATGCAGGTCGCCCGGCCTCCGCCTCACCGGCGGTAGGGTATATGTCCGTTCACCAGAAGCAGCAACAAGATCTGGTCAATGACGCGCTGAACGTCGATTAATTAAAGGATACATAATGAGTAGCGTAGATATTCTTGTTCCCGACCTGCCTGAGTCCGTAGCAGATGCAACCGTCGCCACCTGGCACAAAAAACCAGGCGACGCGGTAACCCGTGACGAAGTGCTGGTAGAAATCGAAACTGACAAAGTGGTACTGGAAGTACCGGCTTCAGCGGATGGCATTCTGGATGCAGTCCTGGAAGATGAAGGTACGACCGTCACCTCTCGCCAGATCCTGGGTCGCCTGCGTGAAGGCAACAGCGCGGGCAAAGAGTCCAGCGCGAAATCTGAAGAGAAAGCCTCTACACCGGCCCAGCGCCAGCAGGCGTCTCTGTCCGATCAGACCAACGACGCGCTCAGCCCGGCGATCCGTCGCCTGCTGGCCGAGCACAGCCTCGATCCGGCAGCCATCAAAGGCACCGGCGTGGGTGGCCGTCTGACGCGCGAAGATATCGACAAACATCTGGCAAAAGCGCCTTCTGAGGCGAAAGCGGAAGCGAAAGCCCCTGCGGCAGCACCAGCGGCACAACCTGCTCTGGGTGCACGTAGCGAAAAACGCGTGCCGATGACCCGCCTGCGTAAGCGCGTAGCCGAGCGTCTGCTGGAAGCGAAAAACTCCACCGCGATGCTGACCACCTTCAACGAAGTCAACATGAAACCAATCATGGACCTGCGCAAGCAGTACGGTGACGCGTTTGAAAAACGTCACGGTATCCGTCTGGGCTTTATGTCCTTCTACGTGAAAGCGGTAGTTGAAGCGCTGAAACGCTACCCGGAAGTGAACGCGTCTATCGATGGCGATGACGTGGTTTACCACAACTACTTCGACGTCAGCATGGCGGTTTCTACCCCACGCGGCCTGGTTACCCCGGTACTGCGTGACGTGGACACCCTGGGTATGGCTGACATCGAGAAGAAAATCAAAGAGCTGGCCGTGAAAGGCCGCGACGGCAAGCTGACCGTTGAAGATCTGACCGGCGGTAACTTCACCATTACCAACGGCGGCGTGTTCGGCTCGCTGATGTCTACCCCGATCATCAACCCGCCGCAGAGCGCGATCCTGGGTATGCACGCCATTAAAGATCGTCCGATGGCGGTAGACGGTAAAGTAGAGATCCTGCCAATGATGTACCTGGCGCTCTCTTACGATCACCGCCTGATCGACGGCCGCGAGTCCGTAGGCTTCCTGGTTGCCATTAAAGAGCTGCTGGAAGATCCAACGCGTCTGCTGCTGGACGTCTAGTTTTTGCAGTCTTGCCCGGCGGCGCGTTGCCTGCCGGGCCTACAAAAGCACTACCTAACGATTACCTGAAGGATGGATAGAACACATGAACTTACATGAATATCAGGCCAAACAGCTGTTTGCCCGGTATGGCTTACCGGCTCCGGTGGGTTATGCCTGTACTACCCCGCGTGAAGCAGAAGAAGCCGCGTCTAAAATCGGTTCCGGCCCGTGGGTAGTTAAATGTCAGGTTCACGCTGGTGGCCGTGGTAAAGCGGGCGGTGTGAAGGTTGTTAAGAGCAAAGAAGAAATTCGTGCGTTTGCTGAACATTGGCTCGGCAAGCGTCTGGTGACCTATCAGACAGATGCGAACGGCCAGCCGGTTAACCAGATCCTGGTTGAAGCGGCGACCGATATCGCAAAAGAGCTTTACCTGGGCGCGGTTGTTGACCGTAGCTCCCGTCGCGTGGTGTTCATGGCGTCTACCGAAGGCGGCGTGGAAATCGAAAAAGTAGCGGAAGAGACCCCGCACCTGATCCACAAAGTGGCTATCGATCCGCTGGCGGGCCCAATGCCTTACCAGGGTCGTGAGCTGGCGTTCAAACTGGGTCTGGAAGGCAAGCTGGTTCAGCAGTTCACCAAGATCTTCATGGGTCTGGCGACCATCTTCCTGGAACGCGATCTGGCGCTGATCGAGATCAACCCGCTGGTGATCACCACCCAGGGCGACCTGATCTGCCTCGACGGCAAGCTGGGCGCTGACGGCAACGCGCTGTTCCGCCAGCCGGATCTGCGCGAAATGCGCGATCAGTCTCAGGAAGATCCGCGTGAAGCACAGGCTGCACAGTGGGAGCTGAACTACGTGGCGCTGGATGGCAACATCGGCTGTATGGTTAACGGTGCGGGCCTGGCAATGGGCACCATGGACATCGTTAAGCTGCACGGCGGTGAGCCAGCGAACTTCCTCGACGTGGGCGGTGGCGCAACCAAAGAGCGCGTAACCGAAGCGTTCAAAATCATTCTCTCCGACGACAACGTGAAGGCCGTTCTGGTTAACATCTTCGGCGGCATCGTTCGTTGCGACCTGATCGCCGACGGTATCATTGGTGCGGTAGAAGAAGTGGGCGTTAACGTTCCGGTGGTTGTCCGTCTGGAAGGTAACAACGCTGAACTCGGCGCGAAAAAACTGGCTGACAGCGGCCTGAATATTATTGCAGCGAAAAGTCTGACGGATGCAGCTCAGCAGGTTGTTGCCGCAGTGGAGGGGAAATAATGTCCGTTTTAATTAATAAAGATACCAAGGTTATCTGCCAGGGCTTCACCGGTAGCCAGGGGACTTTCCACTCCGAACAGGCGATTGCCTACGGTACGCAGATGGTTGGCGGCGTAACGCCGGGTAAAGGCGGCACCACGCATCTGGGCCTGCCGGTGTTCAACACCGTGCGTGAAGCGGTAGAAGCGACGGGCGCAACCGCGACCGTGATCTACGTTCCGGCGCCGTTCTGCAAAGACTCTATTCTGGAAGCGATCGACGCAGGCATTAAGCTGATCATCACCATCACCGAAGGTATCCCGACGCTGGATATGCTGACCGTGAAGGTGAAGCTGGACGAAGCCGGCGTGCGCATGATTGGGCCAAACTGCCCGGGCGTGATCACCCCAGGCGAATGCAAAATCGGCATCATGCCGGGCCACATTCATAAGCCGGGCAAAGTGGGCATCGTGTCCCGTTCCGGTACCCTGACCTATGAAGCGGTTAAGCAGACCACCGACTACGGTTTCGGCCAGTCCACCTGCGTGGGCATCGGCGGTGACCCGATCCCGGGCTCTAACTTCATCGACATCCTGAAGCTGTTCCAGGAAGATCCACAGACCGAAGCGATCGTGATGATCGGTGAGATCGGTGGTAGCGCGGAAGAAGAAGCGGCTGCTTACATCAAAGATCATGTGACCAAGCCGGTGGTGGGTTACATCGCGGGCGTGACCGCGCCGAAAGGCAAACGTATGGGTCACGCGGGCGCGATTATTGCCGGCGGTAAAGGTACGGCTGATGAGAAATTCGCAGCGCTGGAAGCCGCAGGCGTGAAAACCGTTCGCAGCCTGGCGGATATTGGCGAAGCACTGAAATCCATCATTAAGTAAGTCCTCTCTGCGCCCCGGACGGGGCGCGTTGAAGTATAAAAATGTCCGTTTCGACATGGTTGGCCGCTGTAAAGCGGCCTTTTTTTATTGTCTGCGTTTAGCCACCAGAGTGAATTTATAGTCGTCGGTGTTAAACACGTTGCGACTGTATTCAAATACCCGGCCGTCTTTCAGAAAGCCACGGGAGACTTTTTCCAGAATCGGTTTTGTCGGATCGAGCGCCAGGGCGGCAATCGCCTCGTCCGATGGCATGACTGGTACCAGTTCCTGCTCGCTGCGATCGATAACCATCTTTTTGATCTGCTCAATGTAATGGTATTTCGACTGTTCCATCATTTCCCAGGTGAGGTCGGGGAACATCGCCAGCGGCATCCATGTCTCTTCCAGATTCACCGGCTTTTCCCTGATGAAGCGTACGCGCTTGACGTGCCAGATCTTATCATCCGGATTGAGCGCCAGTTTTGCCGCGAGCCGCTCATCGGCTTTCACCACTTCGAAGACGCTGACGTCGCTGTGCGTATCGACGTTGCGATCCGCCAGCTTTTCGTAAAAGCCGGTTAGCTGGTAAATATCGTAATTCACCCGCTCCTCTTTTACATACGAGCCGCTGCCCTGAATACTTTCGATAATCTGCTCGTCGGCGAGCAGCTTCAACGCCTGCCGCACGGTGACGCGGCTGACGCTAAACGCCTCCTGAAGGCTGGATTCCGTCGGCAGCGCGTCGCCAGGTTTTAACTCACCGGCATTAATTTTCTCGCGTAACGCATCGGCGATCTGCCGGTACATCGGTTTATTGCCCATTGTGTCGCGCCTTTTTAATACCTTTTCAGGGAATTATGCCTTCAGTGGCGGATTTGTAAATAATACAAATAAGATACAAATATCAATGTTAGTGAAAATGATCACATAAATGTATTATCTGGTCTGCCACAATCCTCCTTAGACAATAACTTTGGATAGGGGAGGATCTTTATGAACCTGACGACTCTGACCGACCCCCGTGCTGTCTGCGTACAGACGCAGTTTACCAGCCGTGATGAGGCAATCCGTCAGCTTGCGACGCGGCTGGTGGCGTTGGGCAAAATAGCCGACGCCGATACGTTTCTGGCAGACGTTTTCCATCGGGAATCGCTTGGCCCGACGGCGCTGGGCGAGGGGCTGGCCGTACCCCATGGTAAATCAGCGGCAGTCAAGGAAGCGGCTTTTGCCGTGGCAACGCTGCGCGAGCCGCTGGCCTGGGAAGGTGTGGACGGACCGGAGGAGGTCGAGCTGATTTTTCTGCTCGCCATTCCACCCTCACAAGCGGGGTCAACGCATATTCAGGTCCTGACAGAACTGACGTCTCGCCTGGCGGATGACGATCTCAGGGCGCGCGTGATGACGGCGACCAGCGCGGAAACGGTGCTTGCGGCGCTGGAAACGGCGCCTGACGCGCAAGAAACCGCTATTGCGGAGAATGCCACGACGATCGTCTGCGTTACCGCCTGTCCAGCCGGGATCGCCCATACCTACATGGCAGCGGAATATCTCGAAAAAGCGGGACGAAAGCTCGGCGTCAATGTAGTGGTCGAAAAGCAGGGGGCGAACGGCATTGAGGGGCGCATCACCGCCCGGCAGTTGCAGGAGGCAAAAGCGTGTATCTTCGCGGCGGAAGTGGCGATCAAAGAGCGTGAGCGTTTTCAGGGGATCCCCGCTATTACCGTGCCCGTCGCGGAACCCTTGCGCCATGCGGAAGCGCTTATAGAGCGCGCGCTGGCGCTAAAGCCTGTCTCCTATGCCCGTCCTGCGCATGTCGACCCTGACGCGAAAAAGTGCATTAAAACCGAACTCAAGCAGGCGCTTCTCAGCGGTATCTCCTTTGCGGTGCCGCTGATTGTCGCTGGCGGCACGGTGCTGGCCGTGTCGGTGCTGCTGGCGCAAATATTCGGCTTGCAGCATCTGTTCGAACAGGAAAACTCGTGGCTGTGGATGTACCGCAAACTGGGCGGCGGGATGCTCGGTATTCTAATGGTGCCTGTTCTGGCGGCGTATACCGCTTATTCGCTGGCAGATAAACCCGCACTGACGCCGGGCTTTGCAGCCGGTCTTGCCGCCAATATGATCGGCTCTGGTTTTCTGGGCGCTATCGTCGGCGGGCTGATTGCGGGTTACATGATGCGCTGGGTGAAAAACCACGTCCGTCTGAGCAGCCGTTTCAACGGTTTCCTGACCTTTTATCTCTATCCAGTGATCGGTGTGCTGAGCGCGGGTAGCCTGATGCTGTTTGTGATCGGCGAACCGGTGGCCTGGATCAATAACGCCCTGACCGCCTGGCTTAACGGTCTGTCCGGCGCGAACGCGCTGCTGCTGGGGGCGATCCTGGGCTTTATGTGCTCGTTCGATCTGGGCGGTCCGGTCAACAAAGCCTCTTACGCGTTCTGTCTGGGGGCGATGGCCAATGGCGTCTACGGGCCTTATGCCATTTTTGCCTCCGTTAAAATGGTATCGGCCTTTACCGTGACGGCTTCAACGATGCTGGCTCCGAACCTGTTTAAACAGTTCGAAATTGAGACCGGCAAATCCACCTGGCTGCTGGGGCTGGCGGGCATCACCGAAGGGGCAATTCCGATGGCTATCGAGGATCCGTTCCGGGTTATTGGCTCATTTGTTCTGGGGTCAATGGTGACAGGCGCGATTGTCGGGGCGATGGGTATTGGGTTATCCACCCCGGGCGCGGGCATTTTCTCTCTCTTCTTACTGCATGATGCCGGGCTGGGCGGGGTGATGGCCGCTGTGGGCTGGTTTGGCGCCGCGCTGCTTGGCACTGCAATCTCTACGCTCATTTTACTGCTCTGGCGGCGTCAGGCCGTGAAGGGCGGCACCTACGTGACTGAAGACATACCATCATAAACACGCACAGACAGGAAACGAAGATGAAAGCTGTATCTCGCGTTCATATCACGCCACATATGCACTGGGACCGTGAGTGGTACTTCACCACCGAAGCGTCACGTATTCTTCTGGTCAATAATATGGAGGAGATCCTTACCCGTCTTGAGCAGGACGCAGAGTATAAATACTACGTTCTCGATGGCCAGACGGCGCTGCTGGAGGATTATTTTGCCGTAAAACCGGAAAACAGACCACGCGTGAAAGCGCTGGTGGAGGCCGGGAAGCTGATAATCGGACCGTGGTATACCCAGACGGATACCACCCTCGTCTCCGGCGAGTCGATTGTTCGAAATCTGATGTACGGCATTCGCGACTGTCTGGCCTTGGGCGAGCCGATGAAAATTGGCTATCTGCCGGACTCTTTTGGGATGTCTTCCCAGCTGCCGCACATTTATAACGGTTTCGGCATCACGCGCGCCATGTTCTGGCGCGGCTGTTCCGAGCGGCACGGTACCGATAAAACGGAGTTTCTCTGGCAGAGTCAGGACGGCAGCGAAGTGACAGCACAGGTGCTGCCGCTGGGCTACGCGATTGGTAAGTACTTACCGGAGGATGAAGCCGGGCTGCGGAAACGGCTCGATACCTGGCTCGAGGTGCTTGAAAAAGCCTCCGTGACAAAAGAAATTTTGCTGCCTAACGGCCATGACCAGATGCCGCTCCAGCAGAACATTTTTACGGTGATGGATAAGCTCCGCGAAATCTATCCGCAGCGTCAATTTGTGATGAGCCGCTTCGAAGAGGTATTTGACCACATCGACGCGCACCGCGACGAACTGGCAACCCTCAAAGGGGAGTTTATCGACGGTAAATACATGCGGGTACACCGGACGATAGGCTCCACGCGGATGGACATCAAAATCGCCCACGCCCGGATAGAAAACAAAATCGTCAACGTTCTTGAGCCGCTGGCCACGCTCGCCTGGACGCTGGGCTTTGAGTATCACCACGGCCTGTTGGAAAAAATGTGGAAAGAGATCCTCAAGAATCACGCCCACGACAGTATCGGCTGCTGCTGTAGTGACAAAGTGCATCGCGAGGTGATGTCCCGCTTCGAGCTGGCGGAAGACATGGCCGATAACCTGACGTGCTTCTATATGCGCAAGATTGTCGACAACATGCCGCAAAGCGATGAAGACAAACTGGTGATGTTTAACCTGATGCCGTGGCCGCGCGAGGAAGTGATTAACACCACGCTGCGTTTACGTGCCAGCCAGTTCCGCCTGCTGGACGATAAGGGGAATGACATTCCTTATTACCTCCGTAGCGCGCGTGAGATCGACCCCGGCTTGATTGACCGGCAGATCGTGCATTACGGCAACTATGAGCCCTTTATGGAGTTCGACATCCAGCTCAACCAGATCCTGCCTTCAATGGGCTACCGCACGCTGTTTATCGAGCCGCACGTGGCCGGCAAGCTGCTGGCGCCAGAAAATGCCTCGGCGACGCTGCTGGAGAATGCGTTCTGGGAAATAACGTTAAATGATGACGGGTCGCTGCGCCTGCGCGACAAAGAGTCCGGGCTGGTTTATGACCGCGCGCTGGAAATAGAAGAGAGCTCGGATGATGGCGACGAGTACGACTACTCGCCCTCTCGGGAAGAGTGGCGGCTCACTTCCGCGCAGGGCGAGCACGACGTTGAGGTGATCCACGAGGCATGGCAGAGCAGGGCGGTGATTCGGCATCGTATGGCGGTGCCGGCGAATCTCCCCGAACGTTCTGCGCGTCAGCGGACGGGGATGCTTGAGGCAGAACTGACGGTTACGCTCAGCCATAACAGCCGGCGTATCGACGTTGAGGCGCGTCTTGGCAATCACGCGGATGACCATCGCGTGCGGGTGCTGATCCCGACGCCGTTCACCACAGACGCGGTATTAGCCGATACCCAGTTCGGTTCGCTGACGCGCCCCGTGCAGGATGAAGCGATGGCGAACTGGCAGGAGGAGGGCTGGAAGGAAGCGCCGCTGCCGGTGTGGAATCTGCTCAATTACGCTGTGCTCCAGGAAGGGCGTAACGGGCTGGCGCTGTTCACCGAAGGGTTACGCGAATTTGAGGTGACCGGTGAGCGTCAAAAAACATTCGCCCTGACGTTGCTTCGCGGCGTGGGGCTGCTTGGGAAAGAGGATTTACTTCTACGTCCGGGCAGGCCGTCCGGGATCAAAATGCCGGTGCCGGATTCACAGGTGCGGGGCCAGCTAAGCTGCCGCTTCAGCCTGTTCACGTTTACCGGCACGCCCGTGAGTGCTGGCGTTGCACAGCAGGCGAAGTCGTGGCTAACGCCGGTGCACTGCTACAACAAAATCCCCTGGGACGCGATGAAGCTCAACCGCACGGGCTTCACTACGCCCGGAAGCTACAGTCTGTTAACGCTTTCGCCAAACGGATGCGTACTCAGCGCGCTGAAGAAAGCAGAAGATCGCGACGAGATGATAGTGCGTCTCTACAACCCGTCCGAGACGCAATCCTGCGACGTGGCGCTGTCAGTGAACCACGTGGTGCTGGCCTGTTACGAAACGGACATGAATGAGATACCCGAGGCGACAGGGGAGGAGAGCGCGGGCATTTCTGGTCCATTCCGTCCGTGTCAGTCCCGAACCTTCAGCGTCAGGATAGAGAGGTAATACCTGGCTTAACAAAAGGTCGCAGGGGGTGCGGCCTTTTTTTTCATTAAAAAGTCATACAGGAGTGTTAATTTTAATGCTGTTTAAGGTGAATGAAATGTAATCATTTATTCTGATTGCGAAGTAATAAAAAATACTGTGAGGCGGATAACAGAATATGTTTCGCCGTCAACGAAATACGATTTTCCTGTCGCGTTAATAAAAATGACAGCTGGTTATATTGCTTTATGCCTTTTATAACGCAGTGCGCCTAAAAATGCACATATCATTAACAAGGTCTTTACTATGCATACTACAAATAAACATCATTAACAGGCGCTGGCGTTTTTTGATTTAAATCAATGTTGAATCCTTGGAAAAAGGCTCCAAAAGGCGTTAAATTGTTCCCGATCAAAATGGCCGAAAAGTGGTAATTTTGCTATAAATTGATCGCCGTCGAAAAACGTAAATCTGTTCGAATAAAAACCTGTTTATTGTAAGGGTTTTGCAGCGTATTATATTTACGGGATCAATTTGGTTTTTTCTTAACGTATTTGTAACCTTTCATCATTGCTTTTTCCTCGTGTAGAGAATAAGCAACGAAGAAGGGACGCAGATAACTTTGTATTGGGGCATGCGTGTGGATCCTTATCTAACGGGGTTCACTCTCGGAGTCTTCATGCGATGAGCAAGGAGTCATAATGTTAGACGTAGTCGAACTGTCGCGCTTACAGTTTGCCTTGACCGCGATGTACCACTTCCTGTTTGTGCCGCTGACGCTCGGTATGGCGTTCCTGCTGGCCATCATGGAAACGGTTTACGTCCTCTCCGGCAAACAGATTTATAAAGATATGACCAAGTTCTGGGGCAAGTTGTTTGGTATCAACTTTGCGCTGGGCGTGGCAACCGGTCTGACCATGGAGTTCCAGTTCGGGACAAACTGGTCTTACTATTCCCACTATGTAGGGGATATTTTCGGTGCGCCGCTGGCCATTGAAGGTCTGATGGCCTTCTTCCTCGAATCCACCTTTGTAGGTCTGTTCTTCTTCGGTTGGGACCGTCTGGGTAAAGTCCAGCATATGGCGGTAACCTGGCTGGTGGCATTAGGCTCCAACTTGTCCGCACTGTGGATCCTGGTGGCGAACGGCTGGATGCAAAACCCAATCGCATCTGATTTCAACTTCGAAACCATGCGTATGGAGATGGTCAGCTTCGCTGAGCTGGTCCTGAACCCGGTTGCTCAGGTGAAATTCGTCCACACCGTGGCGTCTGGCTACGTCTGCGGCGCGATGTTCGTGCTGGGCATTAGCTCCTATTATATGTTGCGCGGCCGTGATTTCGCGTTCGCCAAGCGTTCTTTCGCTATCGCAGCAAGCTTCGGTATGGCCGCGATTCTGTCCGTTATTGTTCTGGGTGATGAATCCGGTTACGAAATGGGCGACGTGCAGAAAACCAAACTCGCCGCAATTGAAGCTGAATGGGAAACCCAGCCGGCGCCGGCAGCGTTTACCCTGTTCGGTGTGCCTGACCAGGAAGCACAGGAAAACCGCTTCGCCATTCAAATTCCTTACGCTCTGGGTATTATCGCCACGCGCTCCGTCGACAAACAGGTGACTGGCCTGAAAGATCTGATGGTGCAGCATGAAGAGCGTATCCGTAACGGGATGAAAGCCTACTCGCTGCTGGAACAGCTGCGCGCCGGCTCTACCGACCAGGCCGTTCGCGATCAATTTAACGACGTGAAGAAAGACCTCGGTTACGGTCTGCTGCTGAAACGCTATACCCCGAACGTCTCCGACGCGACGGAAGCGCAAATTCAGATGGCAACCAAAGACTCTATTCCACGCGTTGCGCCGCTGTACTTCGCGTTCCGCATCATGGTGGGTTGCGGCATTATCATGCTGCTGATCATCGCGGCCTCGTTCTGGTCAGTCATTCGTAACCGTATCGGTGAGAAAAAATGGCTGCTGCGCACGGCGCTGTATGGTATCCCACTGCCATGGATTGCGATCGAGTCCGGCTGGTTTGTTGCGGAATATGGCCGTCAGCCGTGGGCGATCGGTGAGGTGCTGCCAACAGCGGTAGCGAACTCCTCCCTGACCGCAGGCGACCTGATCTTCTCCATGCTGCTCATTTGCGGTCTGTACACCCTGTTCCTGGTGGCTGAACTGTTCCTGATGTTCAAGTTCGCGCGCCTTGGCCCAAGCAGCCTGAAAACCGGTCGCTATCACTATGAGCAGTCTGCTGCGACTACTCAGCCGGCACGCTAAGACAGGAGTCATCAAATGATCGATTATGAAGTATTGCGTTTTGTCTGGTGGTTGCTGATCGGTGTTCTGCTGATTGGTTTTGCGGTCACCGATGGTTTCGACATGGGCGTGGGCATGCTCACCCGTTTCCTCGGTCGTAATGACACCGAGCGTCGAATTATGATCAACTCCATCGCCCCGCACTGGGACGGTAACCAGGTGTGGCTGATCACCGCAGGCGGCGCGCTGTTTGCTGCCTGGCCGATGGTCTACGCGGCTGCGTTTTCCGGCTTCTATGTGGCGATGATTCTGGTGCTGGCCTCTTTATTCTTCCGTCCGGTGGGTTTTGACTACCGTTCCAAGATTGAAGACACCCGCTGGCGTAATATGTGGGACTGGGGCATCTTCATCGGTAGCTTCGTTCCGCCGCTGGTCATTGGTGTGGCGTTCGGTAACCTGTTGCAGGGTGTACCGTTCCACGTCGACGAATACATGCGTCTGTTCTACACCGGTAACTTCTTCCAGCTGCTGAATCCGTTTGGTCTGCTGGCGGGCGTGGTGAGCGTGGCGATGATCATCACGCAAGGTGCAACGTATCTTCAGATGCGTACCGTGGGTGAACTGCACCTGCGTTCCCGCGCTACCGCTCAGGTGGCGGCGCTGGTGACGCTGGTCTGCTTCGCGCTGGCAGGCGTGTGGGTGGTGTACGGTATTGATGGATACGTGGTGACTTCCGCAATCAACCATACTGCGCCGTCTAACCCGCTGACCAAAGAAGTGGCGCGTCAGGCTGGTGCCTGGTTGGTGAACTTCAACAATACGCCTGCGCTGTGGGCTATCCCGGCTCTGGGTGTGCTGCTGCCTCTACTGACCGTGCTGACGTCTCGTCTGGAGAAAGGCGCTCTGGCGTTTGTGTTCTCCTCCCTGACGCTGGCGTGCATCATCCTGACGGCAGGTATTGCCATGTTCCCATTCGTGATGCCGTCCAGCACCATGATGAACGCTAGTCTGACTATGTGGGATGCAACGTCCAGCCAGCTAACGCTGAACCTGATGACGTATGTTGCTTGTGTATTCGTACCGATTATCCTGCTCTACACCGCCTGGTGTTACTGGAAAATGTTCGGTCGTATTACTAAAGAACATATCGAAAGCAACACCCACTCTATGTACTAAGTAAGGAGCTGAATATGTGGTATTTCGCATGGATTTTAGGGACGCTTCTTGCCTGTGCATTTGGTGTCATCACTGCCCTGGCGCTTGAGCATGTAGAAGCGTCCAAAGCGGGTGAAGAAAAACACTGATGAATATTATCGCAACGCTGTATGCGGTAATGGATAAGCGCCCCTTGCGGGCGCTTTCTTTAGTGATGGCATTACTGCTGGCAGGCTGTATCTTCTGGGACCCGTCGCGCTTCGCGGCAAAAACCAGCGAGCTTGAGATCTGGCACGGATTCCTGATTATGTGGGCGGTGTGCGCAGGGGTGATTCACGGTGTCGGCTTTCGTCCGAAAGCACTTCACTGGCAAGGCATCTTCTGCCCACTGATTGCCGATCTGGTTCTCCTCGCCGGTTTGATTTTCTTCTTCTTCTGAATAAGAAATGTCCGTTAACGATATGGGCTTACCCGAGCCCATAAAAATTTACTCTCCGTTTACTTTCCCCCATTCCAAACCATCATTCCCGCGCGTATAGTAGCGAAGTTTGAAAGCTCCAACTTTTCTTGTATTACCGGGATGTAAAGTGAATACAACGCTGTTTCGATGGCCGGTACGTGTCTATTACGAAGATACCGATGCCGGTGGTGTGGTCTACCATGCCAGCTACGTTGCTTTTTATGAACGGGCACGCACAGAGATGCTGCGCCATCATCACTTTAGTCAACAGGTGCTGTTGGCTGAGCGAGTTGCCTTCGTGGTACGCAAGATGACGCTTGAATATTTTGCGCCTGCCAGACTCGACGATATGCTCGAAGTCCAAACAGAAATTACATCAATGCGCGGAACTTCACTGGTTTTCACGCAGCGGATAGTCAATGCAGAGAACACGGTACTGAACTCAGCTGAAGTCCTGATTGTCTGTGTTGATCCAACCATAATGAAGCCTCGTGCGCTTCCTAAGTCTATTGTCGCGGAGTTTAAGCAGTGACTGACATGAATATCCTTGATTTGTTCCTGAAGGCAAGCCTTCTGGTTAAACTTATCATGTTGATTTTGATTGGTTTTTCAATCGCATCCTGGGCCATCATCATCCAGAGAACGCGTATCCTCAATGCCGCTGGCCGCGAAGCCGAAGCGTTTGAAGATAAGTTCTGGTCGGGTATTGAGCTTTCTCGTCTGTACCAGGAAAGCCAGGGACGCCGTGATAACCTATCAGGCTCCGAACAAATTTTCTACAGCGGTTTCAAAGAGTTCGCTCGTTTACACCGCGCTAACAGCCATGCGCCGGAAGCCGTGGTAGAAGGAGCGTCGCGTGCGATGCGCATCTCCATGAACCGCGAGCTGGAAAATCTTGAAACGCATATTCCGTTCCTCGGGACCGTTGGCTCCATCAGCCCGTATATCGGCCTGTTTGGTACGGTATGGGGGATCATGCACGCCTTTATCGCCCTGGGGGCGGTGAAGCAGGCAACGTTGCAGATGGTTGCACCGGGTATCGCAGAAGCACTGATCGCGACCGCAATCGGTCTGTTCGCCGCAATTCCGGCGGTAATGGCGTACAACCGTCTGAACCAGCGCGTGAACAAACTGGAGCTGAACTACGACAACTTTATGGAAGAGTTCACCGCGATTCTGCACCGTCAGGCGTTTACCAGCACCGAGAGCAACAAGGGGTAAACCATGGCCAGATCGCGTGGACGAGGTCGTCGCGAGCTCAAGTCCGAAATCAATATCGTTCCGTTACTGGACGTGCTGCTGGTGCTGCTGCTGATCTTTATGGCGACAGCGCCCATCATCACCCAGAGCGTGGAAGTTGATCTGCCGGATGCGACAGAATCACAGGCGGTAAGCACCAATGACGATCCTCCGGTCATCATTGAGGTTTCCGGCGTAGGGCAGTACAGCGTAGTGGTGGAAAAAGATCGTATGGATCAGCTTCCCCCTGAGCAGGTTATTGCTGAAGCGCAACGACGCCTGGAGTCAAATCCGAAGACGGTCTTCTTAATCGGTGGTGCGAAAGACGTACCATATGATGAAATTATCAAAGCGCTGAACTTGCTACATAGCGCGGGCGTTAAGTCAGTTGGCTTAATGACTCAGCCTATTTGATCATCTGCGTAGTTTTTGGGAACCGATAGTGTCAAAGGCAACCGAACAGAACGACAAGCTTAAGCGAGCGATAATCGTCTCCGCAGTGCTGCATGTGATTCTTTTTGCAGCGCTGATCTGGAGTTCGTTCGATGAGCACCTTGATGCATCAGGCGGCGGTGGGGGCTCGTCCATCGACGCCGTCATGGTGGATCCCGGTGCGGTAGTGCAGAACTATAATCGCCAGCAACAGCAGCAGGCGAGCGCAAAGCGCGCGGAAGAACAGCGTGAAAAACAGGCGCAACAGCAGGCGGAAGAGCTGCGTGAAAAGCAGGCCGCCGAGCAGGAACGTCTGAAGCAGCTTGAGAAAGAGCGTTTGCAGGCGCAGGAAGCCGCTAAAGAGCAGGCGGAGCAGCAGAAACAGGCTGAAGCCGCAGCGAAGAAAGCTCAGGAACAGCAGAAGCAGGCGGAAGAGGCGGCAGCCAAAGCCGCAGCAGACGCGAAGGCGCAGGCAGATGCTCAGGCTAAGTTAGCCGCAGAAGCGGCGAAGAAAGCGGCTGCTGATGCGCAGAAGAAAGCGGAAGCCGAAGCGGCGAAGAAAGCCGCTGCTGATGCGAAGAAGAAAGCAGAAGCCGAAGCGGCAAAAAAAGCTGCCGCTGACGCACAGAAGAAAGCCGAAGCGGAAGCCGCCAAAAAAGCTGCACAGGAAGCCGAGAAGAAAGCGGCTGCTGATGCTGCGAAAAAAGCGGCCGCCGCCGAGAAAGCTGCGGCAGAAAAAGCCGCCGCTGCGGAAAAAGCCGCTGCTGATAAAAAAGCGGCAGCTGAGAAAGCCGCTGCCGATAAGAAAGCTGCTGCTGAAAAAGCCGCAGCTAAGAAGGCTGCTGCTGCGGAAAAAGCCGCTGCCGCAGGGGTTGACGATCTGCTGGGCGACCTGAGCTCCGGTAAGAATGCACCGAAAACGGGCGGTGGGGCGAAAGGAAGTAACGCAGCACCGGCAGGAAGTGGTAACACTAAGAACAACGGTGCTTCTGGCGCTGAGATCAACGACTATAAGAATCAGATTGCCGCGGCTATTGCCAGCAGACTTAATGATAAATCGCTTTATACCGGGAAAACGTGCCGACTGCATATTAAACTGGCTACGGATGGTATGGTGCTGAGCGTTGAGTCAGAAGGGGGAGATGAAGCGTTATGCCAGGCTGCACTTGTGGCAGTGAATCAGGCAAAACTGCCAAAACCTCCATCACAGGCTGTCTATGAAGTGTTCAAAGACGCTTCGCTAAACTTTAAGCCATAAGCAGAGCTGCGGTTATCGGGTTCTGATAGTTTTGTGTATTTGAGTTTGTTAACCTTCTGCTAAATTATCCAGGACTTATTGTTCGGATAAGGGAGATATGATGAAGCAGGCATTACGATTAGCTTTTGGTTTTTTAGTACTGTTGACGTCAGCAGTGCATGCCACGGTAAGCATCGACATTACCGACTGGAACGACTCAGCGCGTCCAATCGGTGTCGTTCCGTTCCAGTGGGCAGGCCCGGGCGCTGCGCCTGAAGATATTGGCGGCATTGTTGCAGCTGACCTGCGTAACAGCGGTAAATTCAACCCCTTAGATCGTTCTCGTCTGCCGCAGCAGCCGGGTACTGCGCAGGAAGTTCAACCTGCTGCATGGTCTGCACTGGGAATTGATGCGGTGGTTGTTGGACAGGTTACCCCTGCGCCAGACGGCGGCTATAACGTTGCGTATCAACTGGTGGATACCGGCGGTGCGCCGGGTACCGTTCTGGCTCAAAACACCTATAAAGTGAACAAGCAGTGGCTGCGTTACGCAGGCCACACGGCCAGTGACGAAGTGTTTGAGAAGCTGACCGGTATTAAAGGTGCGTTCCGTACCCGTATCGCGTACGTAGTACAGACCAACGGCGGCCAGTTCCCTTATGAGCTGCGCGTCTCTGACTACGATGGTTACAACCAGTTCACCGTACACCGTTCACCGCAGCCGCTGATGTCTCCAGCATGGTCTCCGGACGGCTCTAAGCTGGCGTACGTGACCTTTGAAAGCGGCCGTTCCGCGCTGGTTATCCAGACGCTCTCTAACGGTGCTGTGCGTCAGGTTGCGTCATTCCCGCGTCACAACGGTGCGCCTGCGTTCTCTCCGGACGGCACCAAACTGGCGTTTGCCCTGTCTAAAACCGGTAGTCTGAACCTGTACGTGATGGATATTGGTTCTGGTCAGATCCGTCAGGTCACGGATGGTCGTAGCAACAACACTGAGCCAACCTGGTTCCCGGACAGCCAGAATCTGGCCTTTACGTCTGACCAGGCGGGTCGTCCACAAGTTTATAAAGTGAATATCAACGGCGGAGCAGCGCAGCGTATTACCTGGGAAGGTTCTCAGAACCAGGATGCTGACGTCAGTGCCGATGGTAAAACAATGGTAATGGTCAGTACTGCGGGTGGTCAGCAGCACATTGCCAAACAAGATCTGGTAACGGGGGGCGTACAAGTACTGTCGTCAACGTTCCTGGATGAAACGCCAAGTCTGGCACCTAACGGCACCATGGTAATCTACAGCTCTTCTCAGGGGATGGGATCCGTGCTGAATCTGGTTTCTACAGATGGGCGTTTCAAAGCGCGTCTTCCGGCAACTGATGGACAGGTAAAATCACCTGCCTGGTCGCCGTATCTGTAATAATAATTAATTGATTACTAAAGGAATCTTAGAAATGCAACTGAACAAAGTGCTGAAGGGGCTGATGATCGCTCTGCCTGTTATGGCAATCGCAGCGTGTTCTTCTAACAAGAACGCAAGCAATGACCAGAGCGGCGAAGGCATGATGGGTGCCGGCACCGGTATGGACGCTAACGGCAATGGCAATATGTCTTCTGAAGAGCAAGCGCGTCTTCAGATGCAGCAGTTACAGCAGAACAACATCGTTTACTTCGATCTGGACAAATACGACATCCGTTCTGACTTCGCTGCAATGCTGGATGCGCACGCAAACTTCCTGCGTAGCAACCCGTCTTACAAAGTCACCGTAGAAGGTCATGCGGACGAACGTGGTACCCCAGAGTACAACATCTCCCTGGGCGAACGTCGTGCAAACGCTGTTAAAATGTACCTTCAGGGTAAAGGCGTTTCTGCTGACCAGATCTCCATCGTTTCTTACGGTAAAGAAAAACCAGCAGTACTGGGTCACGACGAAGCGGCTTACTCCAAAAACCGTCGTGCCGTACTCGTTTACTAAGAGAATTGCATGAGCAGTAACTTCAGACATCATCTGATGAGTCTGTCGTTACTGGTTGGAATAGCGGCCCCCTGGGCCGCTTTTGCTCAGGCACCAATCAGTAGTGTCGGCTCAGGCTCGGTAGAAGACCGGGTTACTCAACTCGAGCGTATTTCTAACGCTCACAGCCAGCTTTTAACTCAACTCCAGCAGCAGCTTTCTGATAACCAGAATGATATTGATTCCCTCCGTGGTCAGATCCAGGAGAGTCAGTATCAGCTTAATCAGGTCGTGGAGCGCCAGAAGCAAATTTTGTTGCAGATGGATAGCCTGAACAGCGGCGGAGCAGCAGCTCAGCCAGCGGCGGGCGATCAAAGCGGTGCGGCGACGCCTGCACCTGCGACAGATGCCTCTTCTTCCTCTGGTGCGCCTGTACAGAGCGGTGACGCGAATACGGACTATAACGCGGCCATTGCCCTGGTGCAGAACAAATCGCGCCAGGACGATGCTATCGTTGCGTTTCAGAACTTCGTGAAGAAGTACCCTGATTCCACTTACCAGCCAAATGCGAATTACTGGCTGGGTCAGTTGAATTACAACAAGGGTAAAAAGGATGATGCGGCGTTTTATTTTGCCTCTGTGGTGAAAAATTACCCGAAATCACCGAAAGCGCCTGATGCGATGTATAAAGTCGGCGTGATCATGCAGGACAAAGGCGACACGGCTAAAGCCAAAGCGGTTTATCAGCAGGTGGTTGCGAAATTCCCGGGTACCGACGGCGCTAAGCAAGCGCAAAAACGTTTGAGTTCGATGGGATGATTATCGCATGACCAGAAATCGTGTTATTTCTGGTCATGCAGCATGATTCCTAAGCAGTTAAGTGATCTTCATCGAAATTTTTGTTGCGCAGAATTCTTAAATCAGTAATATATGCCGCCGTTGCCACGGGATATCAAACAACGTGAAAGCAGCGCAAAATTGGGTCGTTAGCTCAGTTGGTAGAGCAGTTGACTTTTAATCAATTGGTCGCAGGTTCGAATCCTGCACGACCCACCAATCGTTAGGTGGATAGCGATAGTTTAACGTGAAGGATAACGTTGCGTCAGCAACGGCCCGTAGGACGAGGCGAAGCCGAGTCATCCTGCACGACCCACCACTTAAAGCAGTACCGGCAGTTCAGAGTGGGTGATTAGCTCAGTTGGTAGAGCATCTCCTTTACACGGAGGGGGTCGGCGGTTCGAGCCCGTCATCACCCACCACTCGGGTCGTTAGCTCAGTTGGTAGAGCAGTTGACTTTTAATCAATTGGTCGCAGGTTCGAATCCTGCACGACCCACCAATTTTATTGGTTCCGAGTGATAATTCAGGCAACACCCAAATGGGTCGTTAGCTCAGTTGGTAGAGCAGTTGACTTTTAATCAATTGGTCGCAGGTTCGAATCCTGCACGACCCACCAGCCTGAATAAAGTTGAAGTACATCCCGCAAGGGGTCGTTAGCTCAGTTGGTAGAGCAGTTGACTTTTAATCAATTGGTCGCAGGTTCGAATCCTGCACGACCCACCAATTTTTAATGTTTTACTCAGATATTAAACGTGAAGGATAACGTTGCTTCAGCAACGGCCCGAAGGGCGAGGCGAAGCCGAGTCATCCTGCACGACCCACCAATGTAAAAAAGCGCCCTAAAGGCGCTTTTTTGCTATCTGAAGTTCAGAAACTTACCCTGTAGGTCGGGTAAGGCGAAGCCGCCACCCGACAAATGCTACCGGCATCAATTCCCGATGACATTCCCCCTCAAATTCGCTATCTTGTTTAGTATATAAAACACCATTGCCTCATTTTTGTTATCTCATGCAAAACAAAGGCAATATTGTTAAGCCAGTAAAACGAGAAGCCATAATGAGTGTGATGTTTGATCCCGAAGCCGCCATCTATCCGTTTCCGCCAAAGCCTGTTCCGCTAAGCCAGGCTGAAAAGCAGTTCTACCGCGAGAAGATCAGACGTCTTCTGAAAGAGCGAGATGCGGTGATGGTGGCACATTACTACACCGACCCGGAAATCCAGCAGCTGGCGGAGGAGACGGGGGGCTGTATTTCTGATTCACTGGAGATGGCACGCTTCGGTGCAAAACATTCTGCTTCCACGCTCCTTGTCGCTGGGGTGCGTTTTATGGGGGAAACGGCAAAAATCCTCAGTCCGGAAAAAATGGTTCTGATGCCAACGCTGAATGCCGAATGCTCTCTCGACCTCGGTTGCCCGATTGATGAATTCACCGCCTTCTGTGATGCTCACCCTGACCGTACCGTCGTAGTCTACGCCAACACCTCCGCTGCCGTGAAAGCCCGGGCAGACTGGGTGGTGACGTCCAGTATCGCCGTTGAGCTGATTGAGCATCTGGACAGCCTGGGGGAAAAAATCCTCTGGGCGCCCGATCGTCATCTGGGTCACTACGTGCAAAAACAGACCGGTGCGGATGTGCTGTGCTGGCAGGGTGCCTGTATCGTTCACGACGAGTTTAAGACCCAGGCCCTGACGCGCATGAGAGGGTTATACCCGGACGCCGCGATTCTGGTGCACCCGGAATCCCCGCAGTCCATCGTCGACATGGCGGATGCCGTCGGGTCAACCAGCCAGCTTATTCATGCTGCGAAAACCCTGCCGCACAAGCAGCTCATTGTGGCGACCGATCGCGGTATCTTCTACAAAATGCAGCAGGCCGTGCCGGAAAAAACGTTGCTCGAAGCGCCGACCGCCGGAGAAGGGGCGACCTGCCGAAGCTGCGCGCATTGTCCGTGGATGGCGATGAATGGGCTCAAAGCGATTGCGGAGGGGCTGGAGAACGGTGGTGTAGCGCATGAGATCCACGTGGATGCCGCCCTGCGTGAAGGCGCGTTAATTCCGCTTAACCGTATGCTGGATTTTGCGGCTACACTACGTACTTAACTCATTACGCCCCGGAGAAAAAATGGATTTTTTTAGTACACAGAACATCCTGGTTCACATCCCGATTGGTGCGGGCGGCTATGACCTGTCCTGGATTGAAGCGGTAGGTACGCTGGCCGGTTTACTCTGTATCTGGCTGGCCAGCCTGGAGAAGATCGGCAACTATGCGTTCGGGCTGATTAACGTTACGCTGTTTGCGATCATCTTCTTCCAGATCCAGCTCTACGCCAGCCTGCTTCTACAGCTGTTCTTCTTCGCGGCCAACATCTACGGCTGGTATGCCTGGTCGCGGCAAAACAGCCAGCAGGAGGCGGAGCTGCAAATCCGCTGGCTGCCGTTGCCAAAAGCGATCGCCTGGCTCGCGGCCTGCGTGGTGGCTATCGGCCTGATGACCGTCTTTATCGATCCGGTATTTGCCTTCCTGACGCGCGTGGCGGTCTCGGTGATGTCGGGGCTGGGGTTGAACGTTACCCTGCCAGAGCTTCAGCCGGATGCCTTCCCGTTCTGGGATTCCTGCATGATGGTGTTGTCGATTGCGGCGATGATCCTGATGACGCGTAAATACGTTGAGAACTGGCTGTTATGGGTAGTGATTAACGTGATTAGCGTGGTGATTTTTGCCCGTCAGGGCGTTTATGCCATGTCGCTGGAGTACATGCTGCTGACCGTCATTGCTCTCAACGGCAGCCGCATGTGGATTAACAGCGCGCGCGAGCGTGGCTCTCGCGCGCTTTCCCGTTAATGGTGATGTGCGTGTGAGTGGCCGGACTGCGCCTCGTTAAGGTGGCAGTCTGGCCCGCTGCAAGGCTGGTACTCCATCTGGATAGTGGAGTGCGCAATCTCGTAGTGATGCTCAAGGAAGTGCTGAATACGTTCAAGCAGCGCGTCGTGATCGTGGGGCGGAACAACCTGAACGTGCAGCGTCATAAGCGGTTTTTCCCCAACCAGCCAGACGTGAACGTGATGGACGTTACGAACCTCAGGAATGGAGCGACTCAGGTTGCGCTTCAGTTCGCCAATATCCAGTGACGTGGGCGCGCCTTCCAGCAGCTCATTAACGCTCTCCTTCAATAGCCGCCAGGCGCTGCGCAATACCAGGCACGATACCAGCACGGAAAGAATCGGGTCGATAGGGGTCCAGCCCGTACCCATAATAATCAGCGCGGCCACAATCGCACCAACAGAACCCAGCAAATCACCGAGCACGTGCAGCGCCGCGGCCCGCACGTTCAGATTTTTTTCGCTGCTGCCGCGGTGCAAGATCCAGAACGCCAGAATATTGGCAACCAGGCCGGCAATGGCAATCACCATCATCGTTGTCCCGGCTACCGGTTGGGGATGCCGAAAGCGCTGAAAAGCCTCCCAGACGATAAGAATAGTAATGACTACCAATGCAATAGCATTCACAAAGGCGGCCAGCGTGGTCAGCCTGAGCCAGCCAAAGGTGTGTCGGGCATTGGGTGGACGACGGGCAAACTGCACGGCCAGCAGGGCAAACAGAAGCGCGGCAGCGTCAGTCAGCATATGCCCGGCGTCGGCCAGCAGCGCCAGCGAACCGGATATCAGCCCGCCGATTACCTCAATGATCATAAAGGTGGCGGTGACGCCGAAAGCCAGCAGCAGCCGTTTGGCATTTTCATCGCCAGTAGAGGGAGTATGGGAGTGGGAGTGCGCCATGGAATCGTTCCTGGTTTATTATTATTTTTAGTGTAGCGTTTTTAAAAGGTTAAATAAAAAAGGAGAGCATTCGCTCCCCCTGTTTTTACCTTACAAAAGGTTACTGAGTAGTACCGTCCGTTTTGGTATCGGCATCGCTACCCACTTTCTCATTGGGGTCCGGACATTTCCCGTCTTTACACATCGAGTTTTTATGAACCTCATCGCTGGTCATGCCGTCGTGGTTCATGGTGCCGGTATTCGTACCGCCGGTGTTAGTATTGCCCGTGTTGATGTTGCTGTTATCAACATTATTTGGCGCGATATTCTGTTTTGCATCCGGCGCAACCTGGCCTGCTTCGGCGGCAGCGTTCGCGTCACCGTTGCTGCCGGATGAGCCGGTATCGGCTGCCAGCACGCTGCCGCTTGCCAGGGTAAGGGTTGCCGTCAGGAAAAGCGTAGTCAGTTTCGTCATTTTCATCATGGTGCTCCTGTTCTTATCGTTACGCTGGATAACATTCTCCAACAGTGCATCTTGTTCAGTGGCGAAAGATCCCGGATTTCTGCGTGAGGGCAGAATGGAATCGCGTATAAATATTTCAATTCAGCTGTTACAAGTAAAAAGTTTAGGCCAGATCTCATTTTTCGCTATTTTGTGGTGAATTTTAGGCGAATTCCAGGAATTATCTGCGTGAAGTGTAAAAGCCCGTTTACACTTCGGGGCCGACAAGTTAGATTGAAAGCATTGCTTTCATTACTAAAGATATGGCAGAGCCGGAAAGAAGATGAATTATCAGAACGACGATTTACGTATCAAAGAGATCAACGAGTTATTACCTCCCGTAGCGCTCCTTGAAAAATTCCCCGCTACCGAAAATGCCGCCAACACGGTGTCTCATGCCCGCAAGGCGATCCACAAGATCCTCAAAGGAAGCGACGATCGGCTTCTGGTGGTGATCGGGCCGTGCTCCATTCACGATCCTGCTGCGGCCAAAGAGTATGCGTCACGACTCCTCACCCTGCGTGAAGAGCTGAAGGACGAACTGGAAATCGTAATGCGCGTCTATTTCGAAAAACCGCGTACCACCGTGGGCTGGAAAGGGCTGATTAACGATCCGCACATGGACAACAGCTTCCAGATCAACGATGGCCTGCGCATTGCGCGTAAGCTGCTGCTGGAAATTAACGACAGCGGGCTGCCTGCTGCCGGAGAATTCCTCGATATGATCACCCCGCAGTATCTGGCTGACCTGATGAGCTGGGGAGCCATTGGCGCGCGTACGACTGAATCTCAGGTGCACCGCGAGCTGGCGTCTGGCCTGTCATGTCCGGTGGGTTTTAAAAACGGTACTGACGGCACCATTAAGGTCGCCATCGATGCTATCAATGCGGCTGGCGCGCCGCACTGCTTCCTGTCGGTGACCAAGTGGGGCCACTCGGCTATCGTGAATACCAGCGGTAATGGCGATTGCCATATCATTCTGCGCGGCGGTAAAGAGCCTAACTACAGCGCTAAACACGTGGCAGAGGTAAAAGCAGGGCTGGAGAAAGCGGGTCTGCCACCGCAGGTGATGATCGATTTCAGCCATGCCAACTCCAGCAAACAGTTTAAAAAGCAGATGGAAGTCGGCGCAGATGTTTGTCAGCAGATCGCCAGCGGTGAACGCGCAGTGATTGGGGTGATGATTGAGAGCCATCTGGTGGAAGGCAACCAGAACCTGGAGGGCAGCGAGCCGCTGGTCTACGGTAAGAGCGTGACGGATGCCTGCATTGGCTGGGACGATACCGATACGATCCTGCGTCAGCTGGCGGATGCGGTTAAAGCGCGTCGCGGCTAAATTTGTCCCGGGCAATAAAAAAGCGTGGATTGCTCCACGCTTTTTTTATGTCCGGCGAAAATTACTTCGCTTTACCCTGGTTTGCCACGGCCGCCGCTTTTGCAGCGATTTCATCGGCGTTACCCAGATAGTAATGTTTAACCGGTTTGAAGTTTTCGTCGAACTCGTACACCAGCGGTACGCCGGTAGGGATATTCAGCTCGAGGATCTCATCTTCACCCATGTTGTCCAGGTATTTCACCAGCGCACGCAGGGAGTTACCGTGAGCAGCGATAATGACGCGCTCGCCGCTTTTCAGGCGTGGCAGAATGGTTTCGTTCCAGTAAGGCACAACGCGGTCGATGGTCAGCGCCAGGCTTTCGGTCTGAGGCAGTTCAGCTTCAGTCAGCTTCGCGTAACGCGGATCGTGACCCGGGTAGCGCTCGTCATCTTTGCTCAGCTCTGGAGGCGTGACCGCAAAACCACGACGCCACTGCTTAACCTGCTCGTCACCGTATTTTTCTGCGGTTTCCGCTTTGTTCAGACCTTGCAGCGCACCGTAATGACGCTCGTTCAGTTTCCAGGATTTCTCAACCGGCAGCCAGGCCTGATCCAGCTCGTCCAGAACATTCCACAGGGTATGGATGGCACGTTTCAGCACAGAGGTGTAAGCAAAGTCAAAGGTGAAGCCTTCGTCTTTCAGCAGCTTACCTGCCGCTTTTGCTTCGCTCACGCCTTTCTCGGACAGATCAACGTCATACCAACCGGTGAAGCGGTTTTCGTTGTTCCACTGGCTTTCGCCGTGGCGCACCAGGACAAGCTTAGTATTAGCCATTTCTTACTCCTCAAGCATTTTGAATGATAACAATTCTCATTATATTGCCGTGACTGTGCCAGCAGCAACGCTTAACCCTAACCATAGCGAAAATAGTTCGAGAGTGTAAGATGCATGTGAATCCAGGGTTATGATTTTGTCTGCGATCGCCGCTATTTTCAGCAAGGCGGAGATAAAAAAGCCCTCGGGATGAGGGCCTGGCTTTTTCACCGGATGGCGCTTCGCTTATCCGACCTACATCAGTAGGCCCGTGCATGCGTAGCGCCGCCGGTCATTAAGCGCGCGGAATGAAATGATATTCGGTGACGCTTACGTACTCTTCACCCGGACGTAGCACACAGTCCGGCTGCGGCCATTCAGGATGGTTAGGCGTGTCCGGCAGGAACTCGCTCTCCAGCGCCAGTCCTTGCCAGGCGCCGTAGGCGTCATGTTCGCGCGCCGTGGTACCCTCCAGATAGTTACCGGAGTAGAACTGTAGGGCAGGGGCGGTGGTGTAGACCGTCATCTGTAACTTCTCATCAGCAGACCAGACCTGGGCGGCAGGTTGAGAAAGATCGCCTTTCGCCTGCAACAGGAACGCGTGGTCGTAGCCTTTCACCTTGCGCTGATCGTCATCACTCAGGAAATCCTGGGCAATGGTTTTCGGCTGACGGAAATCAAAGCTATTTCCGCTTACCGGTTTCAGCCCCTGATAAGGGATACCCATCTCATCGACCGGCAGATACTCGTCCGCCAGGATCTGGAGTTTGTGGCTGCGGACATCGGTCTGATTACCGTCAAGGTTGAAATAGGCATGGTTCGTCAGGTTGACCGGGCACGGCTTATCGACCGTTGCGCGGTACTCAATGGCGATGCGATTATCTTCGGTCAGGGTGAAGCGTGCGGTTGCGGTGAGATTGCCCGGGAAGCCCTGATCGCCATCCAGAGAGTCCAGAGAGAACCAGACCTCACCGTCATTTTGCTGCACAATCTTCCAGCGACGTTTATCAAACCCTTCCGGGCCGCCGTGCAGCTGATTTTCCCCCTGGCTTGATAGCAGGGAATACTCTGTGCCGTCCAGCGTAAACCGGCTTCTGGCGATGCGGTTAGCGTAACGGCCGATGGACGCGCCCAGAAAAGCGGTCTGCTCGATATACTGCTCCGGCGATGCGCAGCCGAGCAGGGTTTCGCGCACGCTGCCGTCAGGCATCGGTACGCGGGCAGAGAGTAGCGTTGCGCCCCAGTCCATCAGCGTAACCACCATCCCGGCGCTGTTGCGCAGGGTTAACAGGCGATACGGCAGACCATCCGGTGCGAGTGTTGGTGTTTCGTTTAGCACTGTCCGGCTCCTTGTGATGCTTTGCAGACATAGAAAGTTTCTTTGATGCCCGTTTTGGCTTCGTACTGTTTAGCTACCGCGTCCTGAATGGCAGGGACCAGCTCTTCCGGTACGAGGGCGACGACGCACCCGCCAAATCCGCCGCCGGTCATACGCACCCCGCCTTTGTCGCCAATTGTGGCTTTCACAATATCAACCAGGGTGTCGATTTGCGGCACGGTGATTTCGAAATCGTCGCGCATGGAGGCATGCGATTCGGCCATCAGCTGGCCCATCCGTTTCAGATCGCCTTTCGCCAGCGCGGAGGCGGCTTCTACGGTACGGGCATTTTCCGTCAGTATATGACGTACGCGCTTCGTGACAACCGGATCCAGCTCGTGGGCAACCTTGTTAAATTCATCAAGTGAAACATCACGCAGGGCTGGCTGCTGGAAGAAGCGCGCGCCGGTTTCGCACTGTTCGCGGCGGGTGTTGTACTCGCTGCCCACCAGGGTGCGTTTAAAGTTACTGTTGATGATCACGACCGCCGCACCGTTTGGCAGCGGAACCGCTTTGGTCCCGAGGGAGCGGCAGTCAATCAGCAAAGCATGTTCTTTCTTGCCCAGCGCGGAAATCAGCTGATCCATAATGCCGCAGTTGCAGCCCACGAACTGGTTTTCTGCTTCCTGACCGTTGAGAGCGATCTGCGCCCCGTCCAGCGGCAGATGATAAAGCTGCTGGAACACGGTGCCGACCGCCACTTCCAGTGATGCAGACGAGCTTAATCCCGCCCCCTGAGGCACGTTGCCGCTGATCACGAGATCGGCTCCGCCGAAATTCTTGTTACGCTTTTGCAGGTGCTTCACCACGCCGCGAACATAGTTCGACCACTGCTGGCTGTCGTGGGTCACGATCGGGGCGTCGAGTGAAAATTCATCAATTTCGTTGTCGTAATCCGCAGCGATCACCCGCACGTGACGATCGTCGCGTTTCGCGCAGCCGATCACCGTCTGGTAGTCAATGGCACAGGGCAGAACAAATCCGTCGTTATAGTCGGTGTGTTCGCCGATCAGATTAACGCGGCCGGGTGCCTGGATAACATGGGTGGCAGGGTAGCCAAATTTTTCAGCAAACAGGGATTGTGTTTTATCTTTCAGACTCATTTTTTAGACTCCTGATTCGCGGTAATGGACGTCGCTAACGGCACGCAGACGTTCTGCCGCCTGTTCCGCCGTCAGGTCGCGCTGGGTTTCCGCCAGCATTTCATAGCCCACCATGAATTTACGTACCGTCGCAGAACGTAGCAGCGGCGGGTAGAAGTGTGCATGTAACTGCCAGTGTTGATTCTCTTCGCCGTTAAACGGCGCGCCGTGCCAGCCCATGGAGTAGGGGAAGGAGCACTGGAACAGGTTGTCGTAGCGGCTGGTCAGTTTTTTCAGCGCCAGCGCAAGGTCGTCTTTTTGCGCGTCGCTGAGGTCGGTAATGCGCTGGACGTGGGCTTTTGGCAGCAGCAGCGTTTCAAACGGCCATGCCGCCCAGTACGGCACCACGGCAAGCCAGTGCTCGGTTTCCACCACGGTGCGGCTGCCGTCCGCCAGCTCACGCTGGGTGTAATCCACCAGCATTGGCGAACCGTTTTGGGAGAAATAGGCTTTTTGCAGCCGGTCTTCACGTTCGGCTTCGTTCGGCAGGAAGCTGTTCGCCCAGATCTGGCCGTGCGGGTGCGGGTTAGAGCAGCCCATCGCCGCGCCTTTATTCTCAAACACCTGCACCCACGGATAGGTCTGACCCAGCTCCGCCGTTTGTGCCTGCCAGGTGCTGACAACTTCCTTCAGCGCCTCTACGCTCAGCTCCGGCAGCGTTTTGCTGTGATCGGGAGAAAAGCAGATCACGCGGCTGGTGCCGCGGGCGCTTTCACAGCGCATCAGCGGGTCATGGCTTTCCGGCGCGTCCGGCGTATCGGTCATCAGCGCCGCGAAATCGTTAGTGAAAACGTAGGTGCCTTTGTAATCGGGGTTTTTATCGCCCGTCACGCGCGTATTGCCTGGACAGAGGAAACAGTCCGGATCGTGCTGAGGCAGCGTCTGTTTAGCAGGCGTCTCTTGCGCTCCCTGCCAGGGGCGCTTGGCGCGATGCGGTGAAACTAAAATCCATTGCCCGCTGAGCGGGTTAAAACGACGATGCGGGTGATCGACGGGATTAAATTGCGTCATGACAAATCCTTAGTCCGGATAGCCCTGCGGATGGCGTGACTGCCAGCGCCAGGTATCCTGTGCCATTTCATCGAGCGTGCGGGTGACACGCCAGTTAAGCTCTTTATCCGCTTTGGAGGCATCGGCCCAGTAAGCCGGAAGATCGCCATCGCGGCGCGGCGCGAAGTGGTAGTTCACCGGCTTGCCGCAGGCTTTGCTGAAGGCATTCACCACATCCAGCACGCTGCTGCCGACGCCGGCGCCGAGGTTGTAAATATGCACGCCCGGTTTATCCGCCAGCTGCTGCATCGCCGCCACGTGGCCGTCGGCCAGATCCATTACGTGAATGTAATCGCGCACGCCGGTGCCGTCTTCGGTAGGATAATCATTACCAAAAATCGCCAGGGAGTCGCGACGCCCTACGGCAACCTGTGCGATATACGGCATCAGGTTATTTGGAATGCCCTGCGGATCTTCGCCCATATCACCTGACGGATGCGCGCCGACCGGGTTGAAGTAGCGCAGCAACGCGATGCTCCACTCTGGCTGGGCTTTTTGCAGGTCGGTCAGGATCTGCTCTACCATCAGCTTGCTTTTGCCATACGGGCTTTGCGGCGTACCGGTTGGGAAGCTTTCAACGTAGGGAATTTTTGGCTGATCGCCGTAAACGGTCGCGGAGGAGCTGAAGATAAAGTTTTTAACGTTCGCCGCACGCATGGCGGCGATCAGGCGCAGGGTACCATTGACGTTGTTATCATAGTACTCAAGCGGTTTTGCCACCGATTCGCCAACCGCTTTCAGGCCTGCGAAGTGGATAACGGTTTCGATCGCGTGATCGTGAAGGATTTCAGTCATCAACGCTTCATTACGGATGTCGCCTTCCACGAAAGTCGGCTGTTTACCTGAAAGGCGTTCAATGACCGGCAGCACGCTGCGCTTGCTGTTGCACAGGTTATCAAGAATGACGACATCGTGGCCGCTTTGCAGCAGTTGCACACAGGTATGACTTCCTATGTAACCGCTACCACCTGTTACCAGAACTCGCATTTTTCGCTCCATTAGGCTTATGGTATGAATTAACCTTAGCATATCAGAGACGCGAAAAGTGTGACATGGGATAAAATAGTGGTATCGTTTACACTGGTTTTCACACGCGCTTTTACTCAGACTAAGTGCATTGTAGATCAAAGAGATAGAGTTATATTATTGCGGCTTGTCTGAAAAGCGGAGGGCAATGCCCTCCAGAGATTAATCGATTTTGCTCAGCAGGTAGCGGTAATGCTCGCCGTCAGGGACAAACTCCAGCCGATGGGTGATGCAGGACGGCGCATCCTCAGCATGGTGGGACACAAACAGCAGCTGGGTTTCACCTTCGCTAATCAGGACATCCACAAAGCGGCGGATCAGCTGACGGTTGAGCGGATCCAGCCCCTGTAACGGTTCATCCAGAATCAGTAGCGTAGGGTGTTTGACCAGCGCGCGGACGATTAATGCCAGCCGCTGCTGCCCCCACGACAGGCTGTGGAATGGCGCATCGGCTACCCGGTTGTCCATACCCAGAATATCCAGCCACTGCTGCGCCAGCTTGTGCTGCTTGTCGGATACCGCCTGATAAATACCGATAGAGTCAAAGAAGCCAGAGATAATCACGTTTCGCACCGTGGTGCTCACCCGGTAGTCCAGATGCAGGCTGCTGCTAACATAGCCGATGTGCTTTTTGATATCCCAGATGGTTTCCCCGCTGCCGCGCCGACGGCCAAAGAGGGTCAGATCGTTGCTGTATCCCTGCGGGTGATCGCCGGTGATCAGGCTCAGCAGCGTAGATTTCCCCGCCCCGTTGGGACCGACGATCTGCCAGTGCTCACCGGCATTAACCGTCCAGCTGAGGTGATTAAGAATAGGGCGATCGTCATAAGAAACCACCCCGTCGCGCAGCACAATGCGCGGCTGAGCGGGATCCAGCCCGTGGCGTGCTGAAGGCGCATCCGGCTCCGGCAGGGTGATACCGTCCAGTTTTTCGCTATGCGCCAGCTGCGCAATCAGCGCCTGCCGGAGCAGTACGGCTTTCTCGCCGGTTTCGGTCAGGCTACAGTCAGCCAGCACGCCCGCGTAATGTATGAAGTCCGGGATCTCATCAAAGCGGTTCAGGACCAGCACAAGGGTGTATCCCTGCTGGTTAAGTGACGCCAGCAACGCTGCCAGCTGCGCGCGGGACTGCACATCCAGCCCGTCAAACGGTTCATCCAGAATCAGGAGTTCCGGCTCGCTCATCAGCGCCTGACACAGCAGCGTTTTGCGCGTCTCGCCGGTAGAGAGATATTTAAAGCGGCGGTTAAGCAGGGCGGTAATGCCAAATTGCTCCGCCAGCTGCTGACAGCGGGCAGGATCGTTTATCTCATCCTGGATAATTTCCGCCGTCGTGCGGCCGGTATCTTCTTCGCCGGGGCTGAGCAAATCGGTATTGTTACGCTGCCATTCATCGCTGACCAGCTTTTGCAGCTGTTCGAAGGAAAGGCGCGTCAGCCGGGTAAAGGTGCACCGACGTTCACCCTTCAGTTGGGTTAATTCGCCTGCCAGAGCGCGGGCCAGCGCGGATTTTCCGCTGCCATTAGCGCCCACAAACGCCCAGCTTTCTCCGGCGCGAAGGGTTAACTCTGGCAGCGATAAGGTACGGGTATCGCTAAGACGAAACGTGCCTTGCGAAATATGCAATGATGACATGTGTTATCCCATTTTTTGCAGCAACAGATGTCAGGGATACTCAGTGTTAGCAGGGTTGTCAATGCGCTTAGCACAATGTGGCGATAATTACCCGGTCTGCATTGAAATATGCGGTCGCTACAGCACCTTCGTCTAATTCGGCCGCGTCGTTCGCCGGAACGGTGGCGCAGAGCGACTGTCCATCCGGCAGGGTCATCAGCACTTCACATTGTTCTGCGCCACGCTCGATGTGGCTGATAGTCCCGCTTAGCTGGTTATCGGCCTCGGCGGCCTGCTCAGGGTTGAGCGTGATGCGGATCCAGGGGGCCTTGAGTAATACCAACACCTCCTGGCCTTCGTTCAGCCCAAGGCGCTGACCACTTTGCGCAGTGATGGCGGCCTTCATGCGCGTCGTGCCGTCCGCGAGCAGGATCTCAATATGCTCCTGCACCAGCGAATAATCGCGCCCCGTCACCGTACCAAACCACTGGTTGCGGGCGCTGGTCTGTAAAGAGAAACGGGAGATGGCGCCCAACAGGCTGTCCAGCGGCAGGTTGTCGTCGTCGCTCAGTACATCAAATGCTTTTTGCTGGATCTGCGCCAGTAAATCGTAGAGCTGGATCAGACGTTGCCCGTAACGCGTCAATACGGCGCCGCCGCCGCCTTTACCGCCGGTGGCGCGCTCAACCAGCGTGTGTTCGCTCAGGGTGTTCATGTCGTTGATCGCATCCCAGGCGCTTTTATAGCTGATGCCGGCGTTTTTGGCTCCCTGGCTAATCGAGCCTGTTTGTTCTATTTGTTTTAACAGGGCGATACGTCGCGGATCGGCGAAAAGCTTCTGCTGAAGTCGTAAGGTGAGGAGAATTTCGGCCTGCATAACAATGTCCTGGCAAAAAGGCTATTGTGACCCAAATGCCCGGGGGCGGAAAGCGCACCGCACAAAAGGGGATGTTTTTCTTCCTTTTCAGGGTAGAATAAGCCGTTCACAAGATCTGGAGAAAACCATGTTAGAGTTGTTGAAAAGTCTGGTATTCGCGGTAATCATGGTGCCAGTAGTGATGGCTATCATCCTCGGTGCCATCTACGGCCTGGGTGAAGTGTTCAACGTCTTTTCGAACATTGGTCATCGTCGTGACCAGCCTAAAAAGCAGCAATGATTTCCTCCAAAACGCCCGGCCAGCCCGGGCGTTTTGCTCTCAAGTTTATCTCTCTCCCGCCGATATCTTTTACAACGTTCCTTGAGTTTACGCATTAATGGGTACGATTTAGCGCTAGGAACGCCTGCGATATGTCGTTATATTTATTTTTATATAACGATACGCACAGGAGCTTCAAATGGCACGTTCATGGGTACGCCTTTTCGCAGGGGCCACGCTGACTCTCTCACTCACCGGCCACGCGCTGGCGGATGAAGGAAAAATCACGGTCTTTGCGGCGGCGTCGCTGACTAACGCGATGCAGGATATTGCTGCGGTATACAAAAAAGAGAAAAACGTCGAAGTCGTTTCGTCGTTTGCCTCTTCGTCCACGCTGGCCCGCCAGATTGAAGCGGGGGCACCGGCGGATCTGTTCATCTCTGCCGATCAGAAATGGATGGATTACGCGGTGGAAAAAAAATCTGTTGATACGGCTACCCGCGAAACGCTGCTGGGAAATAGCCTGGTGGTGGTCACGCCCGCAAACAGCAAGCAGGGCGACATCGCCATTAACAAACAGACGGACTGGACCCGTCTGCTCAACGGTGGCCGTCTGGCGGTAGGCGATCCGGAGCATGTTCCTGCCGGGATATATGCGAAAGAAGCGCTGCAAAAACTGGGCGCATGGGAGACCTTATCGCCGAAGCTGGCTCCCGCAGAAGATGTGCGTGGCGCGCTGGCGCTGGTGGAGCGTAACGAAGCGCCACTCGGGATCGTTTACGGCTCCGATGCCGTCGCCAGTAAAGGTGTGAAGGTGGTGGGCACCTTCCCGGAAGACTCGCATAAGAAAGTAGAATATCCTGTTGCGATAGTTGATGGACATAAAAATGCGAGCGTGACGGCCTTCGTTGACTACCTGAAGGGGCCGGAAGCGTCCGCGATCTTTAAACGTTACGGATTTACGACTCACGAATGATATTGACCGAACCTGAATGGCAGGCCGTGCTGCTGAGCCTGAAAGTCTCTTCCCTGGCGGTTGCGCTGAGTTTGCCCTTTGGGGTGTTCTTTGCCTGGTTACTGGTTCGCGTGAAGTTTCCAGGCAAAGCCCTGCTCGACAGTGTTCTCCATCTTCCGCTCGTCTTACCGCCTGTGGTGGTTGGATATCTGCTGCTGATCGCCATGGGGCGGCGCGGTTTCATCGGCGAGTGGTTGTACGACTGGTTCGGCCTGACCTTTGCCTTCAGCTGGCGCGGTGCGGTGCTGGCCGCGGCGGTAATGTCCTTCCCGCTGATGGTGCGCGCTATTCGCCTGGCGCTGGAAGGGGTGGATATCCGGTTAGAACAGGCCGCCCGCACGCTGGGCGCAGGCCGCTGGCGGGTATTCCTGACCATTACGCTTCCACTCACGTTACCGGGCATTATCGTCGGTACGGTGTTAGCCTTCGCCCGCTCGTTGGGCGAGTTTGGTGCGACTATTACCTTTGTGTCGAACATTCCCGGCGAGACGCGGACCATTCCGTCGGCTATGTATACCCTGATTCAGACCCCGGGCGGCGAAGGTGCAGCGGCCCGGCTGTGTATTATTTCGATAGTGCTCGCTCTGGTCTCGCTGCTGGTGTCTGAGTGGCTGGCGCGTCTCAGCCGTGAACGGATGGGGAAATCGTGATGCTGGAACTCAACTTTACGCAAACCCTGGGCAGCCACACCCTGACGCTGAACGAAACGCTGCCTGCCAGCGGTATCACCGCCATTTTTGGCGTATCCGGGGCGGGGAAAACGTCGCTGATTAATGCGATTAGCGGCCTGACGCGTCCCCAGTCTGGCCGTATCGTGTTGAATAACCGCGTCTTAAATGACGCGGAGAAGAAGGTCTGCCTGTCACCGGATAAACGCCGTATCGGCTATGTGTTTCAGGATGCGCGCCTGTTTCCGCACTACAGCGTACGCGGGAACCTGCGCTACGGCATGGCAAAAAGCCTGGCCGGACAGTTCGATAAGCTGGTGGCGCTGCTGGGCATCGAACCGCTGCTGGATCGTCTGCCGTCGTCGCTGTCGGGTGGTGAAAAACAGCGCGTGGCGATTGGCCGCGCCCTGTTAACCGCGCCGGAACTGCTGCTGCTGGATGAGCCGCTGGCCTCGCTGGATATTCCGCGCAAGCGCGAGCTGCTGCCGTATCTGCAACGTCTGGCGCGGGAAATCAACGTGCCCATGCTCTACGTCAGCCATTCGCTGGATGAGATTTTACATCTGGCCGACAAAGTGCTGGTGCTGGAAGCGGGCAGGGTGAAGGCATTCGGCAATCTGGAGGAGGTATGGGGCAGTAGCGTTATGCATCCATGGCTGCCAAAGGAGCAGCAGAGCAGCATTCTGAAGGTGAGCGTGCTGGAGCACCACCCGCACTACGCGATGACCGCACTGGCGCTGGGCGATCAGCATTTGTGGGTGAATAAAATCGATACGCCGATTCAGTCCACGTTACGGATCCGCATTCAGGCGTCGGATGTCTCCCTGGTCCTGCAACCGCCGCTGCAAACCAGTATCCGCAATGTTTTGCGCGCAAAAGTGGCGCAGTGTTTTGATGATAACGGCCAGGTGGAAGTGCAGCTGGAAGTCGGCAGCAGAACGCTGTGGGCGCGCATCAGCCCGTGGGCCAGGGATGAGTTAGGTATCAAGCCTGGCCTGTGGCTTTACGCGCAAATCAAGAGCGTCTCCATCACCGCCTGATTACAGCAGGTGGGTATAAATATACTGCGCGATGCTGTCGGTGGTGTTATCGCCAATCACCACGTCAGCGCGCGCTTTCACCGCGTCATCGGCATTGCCCATCGCCACGCCCGTTCCGGCCGCTTCCAGCATGCTGATGTCGTTATAGTTATCGCCGAAGGCAATCACATCCTGCATTGATCCGCCCTGCGATTCAACGAACTGGGTCAGGCGTTTGCCTTTGCTGTTGCCTTTGCGGGCGATATCCACCTGATCGTGCCAGGACCATTCACATTCCAGCCCCAGCGTATGCTCAACATGCTTTGCGAAGGTATTGAGTTTCGTGCTGTCTTCATCGGTCAGGGCAAATTTCCAGATGGCCTCGACGTCTTCCGCCGCCTGGCGCAGGGAGGAAACCTGAGTGAACACCGGACGCTGCGCTTCCGGCAATGACAAAGCCCAGTTGCTGGTGCGGATCACATGGCCGGTAGGACGCTCATACACCATGGCGTTATCCACATACATCAGGCCGTGAATCGCATGCTCATCCAGTAAATCAATCAATTGCAGCGCCTGCGTAACGGGAAGTGGATCGGAGGTTAAAACCTTTTTTGCCTGATAATCATACAAATAGGTACCATTACAGCAAATTGCAGGTGTATCTAAGCCCAGTGCCTGATAAAAAGGATGAATGGCTACGTGATGTCGACCCGTTACGATGAGGAGTTGATACCCCACTTCCTGGGCTCGTTTGAGGGCCTCAAGAGAAGAGGGAAGCAGGGTTTTCTGAGGGGTAAGCAGTGTTCCGTCTAAATCCAGGGCAATCACTCGCGAGGTCATTTTTTCTTCCGGGTTAATGTTGAATTTAAGGTCTGTCGGGATGGTACACCGAGAGCGGATCCCTGCAAAATCCCGAACTACAATTCAGCATTCACCGTTAAAAATAATCAGGAGTATTCATGAAACAAACCGTTTATACCGCCAGTCCTGAAAGTCAGCAGATCCATGTCTGGCGTTTGAATACAGAAGGTTCGCTTACGCTGGTTCAGGTTGTTGATGTGCCAGGCCAGGTACAGCCGATGGTCGTCAGCCCGGATAAACGTTTTCTTTATGTCGGCGTACGCCCGGAATTCCGCGTGCTGGCCTACCGCATTTCCCCGGATGACGGCGCGCTGACCTATACCGCAGAAGCCTCGCTGCCGGGCAGCCCGACCCATATTTCTACCGACCACAAAGGCAACTTCATCTTCAGCGGCTCCTACAATGCAGGCTGCGTAAGCGTTACTCGCCTGGAAGACGGTATTCCTGTTGAAACCGTCGACGTGGTCGAAGGGCTCGAAGGATGCCACTCCGCCAACATCTCGCCGGATAACCGTACGCTGTGGGTGCCCGCGCTGAAGCAGGATCGCATCTGTCTGTTTACCCTGAGCGATGACGGTCATCTGGTCGCGCAAAGCCCGGCGGAAGTCACCACCGTGGAAGGCGCAGGCCCGCGCCACATGGTCTTCCACCCGAATCAGCAGTATGCCTATGTCGTTAACGAGCTGAACAGCTCGGTAGACGTGTGGGAGCTGAACGATCCTAACGGACAGATCGAGTGCGTACAGACGCTGGACATGATGCCAGCTGATTTCTCCGACACTCGCTGGGCGGCAGATATTCACATTACGCCGGATGGCCGTCACCTGTATGCCTGTGACCGTACCTCCAGCCTCATCACCGTCTTCAGCGTCTCTGAAGACGGCAGCGTTCTGGCAGTTGAAGGCTTCCAGCCGACAGAAACCCAGCCGCGCGGCTTTAATGTCGACCACAGCGGCAAATACCTGATTGCGGTGGGGCAGAAATCCCACCATATCGCGCTCTATGAAATCCAGGGCGTGCAGGGTCTACTCGAAGAGAAAGGACGTTATGCGGTCGGACAAGGGCCGATGTGGGTAGTAATTAACGCGCACTGATCCGCAGAGAACAAAAAACCTCGCAAATGCGAGGTTTTTTATGCGCGGTTAATGCATGGGGTAGGCCGGGTAAGGCGCAGCCTCCACCCGGCAACATGCGCGTTACCGCGTCGGTTCAGCAACCACTTTGCTACCCAGACCGCGGTTGTTGTATTCCCACATGCGGTTGAAGCTAGCGTCGTTCAGGTTACGCTGCACGTTGTCTTTATCATCCACCGTGCCGGTGTTGCCGGAGAAAGGACGTTTCGAGATCGCCGCATCCGCCCACGGTTTCGCCATGTTAAAGCCTTCGTTAATCACGCTGTCGCGGATCACGACCTGGCCGTTAGTGGCGGAGTCCACGTCCAGAGAGCGACCAAGCTGCGCCACGCCATCGCCAGCAGCAGTAAAGCGGCTATTCACGGCGAGGAAGCCATAGAACAGGTTGGACTGCGTGGCCGGTGCAAAGACGTAACCTTCCTGCTGCGTACGTGAATTCACCACGCGGAAGTCGGTGTTCTCAAACACCACCGCACCGCGGCCGGAGACCATATCCACGTCGCCTTCAACGTAGCTGTTGGTGACCAGAGTACGCGTCAGACGGTTGTTCTGAAGGGTGTTCTGCACGCCGCTGTTGGTCACGAAGAAGGTGTTCTGGCGGCCCAGGATATTGACGTTGTTAATCTGTACCTTGTCGCCATCGCTACGCAGCGCCACGGCCTGGTGATTACCTGCGTCAACGCTGTCGCCCAGGGTGTTCTGAATGGTCAGGTTCTGCAATTGCAGACCGTTGTTCTGCGACCAGAATACCGCCGAGCACATCACGCCAATGGTGGCGGCACGCTTGCGCTGGCAGTTATCAAACATATACCACGCCGGTTTTCCCGGCATGTATTTACCGGCCGGGTTCACCAGATGACGCCAGGCGGTGCTGTCGATCTCTGAATCAATCGCCAGACCAATTTTCACGTCGATCGCTTTTTCGCCCAGGCCATAAAGCGTAATGCTTCCCGGCGCAGCCGGAACATAAACGGTTCCTTCGTATTCGCCCGGCAGGATGGCGATGTACTGACGAGATGCGCTGTGTTTGGTGATTGCGGCATCAACGGCTGCCTGAATAGAGGTATGCGTGACGCCCTGCGCCCCAGCCGGGCCGACAACGAAGTCTGGCTGTTTCGGCAGGTTAATAGAAGAAGGCGTCCACGGGGCTGCATTTGGATCCATCGCCGAGAAGTAGTGCGCACGGGTGAAGTTCTTCGCTTCCTCCGCTGACAGGATCGGACGAGAAGCGGTGCCCGGCGCAACCTGCTCAGAAGGTTGTTGATCCGGTGGTGTTGAACTGCATGCGGATAAAGTCACGCCAAAGGCGAGTGCCAACGCCAGACGGGAAATCCTGGAAATATTCAAGGTAATGCTCCTGGGTATGCAAGTCTTATCTGGATAGACGAAATAGCCTGCTTTTTTATACTAAGTTGAGCGAAACGGGAAGATAAAAAGGGGAAAAGTTGCATTTTTGTCCGGAGGTGACGGGAAAGTTATCACAAATAAATAACATTTTTCCACAGCGCGGTTGACAGCAGGCGACAGATGAAAATAAATGTCTATACAACCCATGACAAGTGGAAGGCATATGCAGCAGTTTCACCCCGATGATGTGATATGGCGAAATGCGCGACTGGCAACCCTGGCGACAGGTCAGCCGGAACCCTATGGCCTGAAAGAACAACATGCCCTCGTCGTGCGCGGGCAGACGATTCTGGCCGTTATTCCTGAATCAGAGATACCTTCCGGGCATCGCCAGTGTGTCGATCTCGACGGGCGTCTGGTTACCCCCGGCCTGATCGATTGCCACACCCATCTGGTGTTCGGTGGCGATCGCGCAGCGGAATGGGAGCAACGGCTTAACGGTGTGTCGTATCAGACCATTAGCGCGCAGGGAGGCGGAATTAACGCCACGGTTACGGCCACCCGCAACAGTTCCCCGGAAATGTTACTGGCTCTGGCGCAGCGGCGACTCCAGCGGCTGATGAATGAAGGCGTAACGACCATTGAAATCAAATCGGGATACGGACTGAATGCCGAAGCCGAAGAAAAAATGCTGCTGGTTGCCCGCCAGCTCAGCCTGAACAATTTGATTGATATCAGCCCGACGCTGCTGGCCGCACACGCTATTCCTGCCGAGTACCGACAGGATCCGGAGGCTTATCTTACGCTGGTCTGTGAGCAGATCATGCCCACGCTGTGGCAACAAGAGTTATTTGAAGCGGTAGACGTGTTTTGTGAAAACGTCGGCTTTACCCCGGCGCAAACCGAACGCCTGTTCCGGGCCGCCGCCGCGCTCGGGATACCGGTAAAAGGGCATGTAGAGCAACTGTCAAATCTCGGCGGCGCGGCGCTGGTCAGCCAGTATAAAGGGCTGTCGGCCGATCATACCGAGTATCTTGATGATGCGGGTATTAAGGCCATGGCGCAAAGCGGCACGGTGGCGGTATTGCTCCCCGGCGCGTTCTATTTTCTTCAGGAGCGCCAGCGTCCACCGGTGGCGAAGCTCAGAGAGCAGGGCGTGCCGATGGCGGTTGCCACCGACTACAACCCGGGTACAAGCCCGTTTGCCAGCCTGCATCTGGCGATGAACATGGCCTGCGTCCAGTTTGGCCTCACGCCGGAAGAGGCCTGGGCTGGCGTGACGCGGCATGCGGCGCAGGCGCTAGGACGTGGCGCCACGCATGGACAGTTAAAGCCAGGTTATGTGGCCGATTTTGTCGTCTGGGAGGCCAATCATCCGGTTGAGATGGTTTACGAGCCGGGGCGAAATCCTTTATATCAACGCGTGTTTCGGGGGCAGGTAGCATGAAATTGTGGCATCCCGTTTCCCCGCAGATCTGGCAGGGGCGTGACGACAGCGCCGAGTCCAGCAACGCGAAACGTCTTTTCCAGACCATACAGCAGCGCGAATACTTTGCACCCGTGTCGTCAGGCATTGCTCTCATGGGATTTGAATGTGATGAAGGGGTAAAGCGTAACCAGGGCAGACCCGGTGCTGCACTGGCGCCCGATGTGCTGCGCGGCGCGCTGGCGAATATGGCGAGCCATCAGGGGCATGCGCGCCTCGTGGATATGGGCTCTATTTATGTTGAAGGCCACGCGCTGGAGGCGGCACAGCAGGCGCTGAGCGAGGCCATAACATCGTGCCAGCAATCCGGGATGTGTACTCTGGTTTTCGGCGGTGGACATGAAACCGCCTGGGCACACGGGCGCGGCGTGCTTGACGCCTTTCCGAACGATCGCATTGCGGTGATCAACCTGGATGCGCACCTCGATTTACGCCAGGCTGCACGGGCTACGTCCGGCACGCCGTTCCGCCAGCTGGCGCACTACTGCGCGTCTCAGTCGCGGGCGTTTCACTACGCCTGCCTGGGGGTAAGCCGTGCGGCGAATACTCAGGCGCTGTGGGAGGAAGCTGAGCGGTTGAACGTTACGCTGGTTGAAGATCTCGATTTTCGTCGGGATGCGCTATCCGCGCTGGATGGCGTGCTTGCGCAGGCTGACCGGGTTTATCTCACCGTTGACCTCGATGTGCTGCCTGCCGCAGAAATGCCCGCCGTGTCCGCCCCTGCTGCGCTGGGGGTCCCGGCGCTGGATCTGTTCCCGGTGATTGAGCGTATCTGCCGAAGCGGTAAACTACAGGCGGCGGATCTGGTGGAATTTAATCCGCACTACGATCGGGACGGTCAGGGGGCGAAGCTTGCCGCCCGACTGGCCTGGCAAATTGCTCACTGGTGGGCATAACCACATTACAGGAGTCAGCATGTTTTCACGCTCACCGCAGCAACCCTCCAGCCCACCCGCACCTTTTTATGAGAAGGTGAAAAAGGCGATCAGCGAAAAAATTGCTGCCGGGGTCTGGCGTCCGCACGACCGTATTCCCTCCGAAGCCGAACTGGTCGCGCAGTTTGGCTTTAGCCGAATGACCATCAACCGCGCACTGCGTGAACTGACCGATGAAGGGCTGCTGGTGCGTTTGCAGGGTGTCGGAACCTTTGTCGCCGAGCCAAAAGGACAGTCGGCGCTGTTTGAAATCCGCAGCATTGCCGATGAAATTGCCGCCCGCAACCATCAGCACCACTGCGAGGTGCTGGTGCTTGAAGAGACGCAGGCCAGCGCCGAACAGGCCATTGAGCTGAACGTTAATGAGGGCACCCGGATTTTCCATTCGGTGATGGTGCATTACGAGAACGACATTCCGGTCCAGATTGAAGATCGCTGCGTCAACGCGGAGCGGATACCGGACTACCTGAGCCAGGATTACACCCAAACCACACCGCATGCGTATCTCTCGCTCGTCGCCCCGCTGACGGAAGGGGAGCATATCGTGGAAGCCGTGCGCGCCACGCCGCCGGAGTGCGAGCTGTTGCGCATTAGAGAGCACGATCCCTGCCTGCTGATCCGCCGTCGTACCTGGTCATCCTCGCAGATTGTGTCGCATGCAAAGCTGCTGTTTCCAGGGAATCGCTACCGGTTGCAGGGCCACTTTATGTCATAAGTTTTATAAGCGTGATCGCTAACGCAATATAGCAAAATTGTATCTTTTTTGTTAAATCCGACCTTGTGTGTGCTTGTCTATACAAGTATATCTAAATGCATCACCTGTCCCTTATGAGGAACACACAATGTCGTCAGATAAATACCGTAAGCAGGATGTCCGCGCCGCGCGCGGCACCACGCTCACCGCAAAAAGCTGGCTCACGGAAGCGCCGCTGCGCATGTTGATGAACAACCTTGATCCTGAGGTAGCAGAAAATCCCCACGAGCTGGTGGTCTACGGCGGCATTGGCCGCGCCGCGCGCAACTGGGCGTGCTATGACGCGATTGTCGAGTCTTTGACGAATCTCGAAAACGACGAAACGCTGCTGGTGCAATCCGGCAAACCGGTTGGCGTATTCAAAACCCATAAAAATGCGCCCCGCGTGCTGATTGCCAACTCCAACCTGGTGCCACACTGGGCGACGTGGGAGCACTTCAACGAGCTGGACGCAAAAGGGCTGGCCATGTACGGCCAGATGACCGCGGGGAGCTGGATCTACATCGGCAGCCAGGGGATTGTGCAGGGCACCTATGAAACCTTCGTGGAAGCGGGCCGTCAGCACTATAACGGCTCACTGAAAGGCCGCTGGGTGCTCACCGCCGGACTGGGCGGCATGGGCGGCGCGCAGCCGCTGGCCGCGACGCTGGCGGGTGCGTGCTCCCTGAACATTGAGTGCCAGCAGAGCCGCATCGATTTCCGTCTGCGTACCCGCTATGTTGATGAACAGGCCGACAACCTCGATGACGCGCTGTCGCGCATCAAAAAGTACACCGCTGAAGGCAAAGCCGTGTCGGTTGCCCTGTGCGGCAACGCGGCGGATATTCTGCCGGAACTGGTGGCGCGCGGCGTGCGTCCGGATCTGGTCACCGACCAGACCAGCGCTCACGATCCGCTTCACGGTTATCTGCCAAAAGGCTGGACGTGGGAAGACTACCAGCAAAAAGCGGAAACCGATCCTGAGGGCACGGTACTGGCGGCTAAACGCGCCATGGCGGAACACGTCTCCGCGATGCTGGCCTTCAGTAAGATGGGTATTCCGACCTTTGATTACGGGAATAACATCCGCCAGATGGCGAAAGAGATGGGTGTGAATAACGCCTTTGACTTCCCCGGCTTCGTGCCCGCGTACATCCGTCCACTGTTCTGCCGCGGCATCGGGCCGTTCCGCTGGGTTGCCCTGTCCGGCGACCCGGAGGATATCTACAAAACCGACGCCAGACTAAAGGAAATTGTCGCCGACGACGAGCACCTGCACCGCTGGCTGGATATGGCGCGCGAGCGCATTAATTTCCAGGGCCTGCCGGCGCGTATCTGCTGGGTCGGGCTGGAGTGGCGGCAAAAACTCGGCCTCGCCTTTAACGAAATGGTGCGCAGCGGCGAAGTCTCCGCGCCGATCGTCATTGGCCGCGACCATCTGGACTCCGGCTCTGTCGCCAGTCCGAACCGTGAAACCGAAGCCATGCGCGACGGTTCGGATGCGGTCTCCGACTGGCCGCTGCTGAATGCCCTGCTCAACACCGCCAGCGGCGCGACCTGGGTGTCGCTGCACCACGGCGGCGGCGTCGGGATGGGCTTCTCCCAGCACTCCGGGATGGTCATCGTCTGTGACGGAACTGATGAAGCGGCCGCGCGTATCGCTCGCGTGCTGCACAACGACCCGGCAACCGGCGTAATGCGTCACGCGGATGCGGGTTACGAGATTGCCATTGACTGTGCCACAGAGCAGGGGCTGAACCTGCCGATGATCCCTGCCACACAAGGAAAGCCTGCATGAACGCGTTAACACTTACTCCCGGCTCGCTGACGCTCAAACAGCTGCGTCACGTCTGGCGTCAGCCGGTGACACTGACCCTTGATGAAAGCGCCCATCGTGCCATTAACGACAGCGTGGCCTGCGTGGAGGCGATTGTGGCGGAGGGGCGCACCGCCTACGGCATCAATACCGGGTTTGGCCTGCTGGCGCAGACCCGCATTGCCACGCACGATCTGGAGAATTTACAGCGTTCGCTGGTGCTGTCGCACGCGGCGGGGGTTGGCCAGCCGCTGGACGATGAGATCGTCCGTCTGATGATGGTGTTGAAAATCAACAGCCTGGCGCGTGGGTTTTCCGGCATTCGTCTGAGCGTGATCCAGGCGCTGATGGCGCTGGTCAATGCGGAAGTTTATCCGTGGATCCCGGCAAAAGGTTCCGTAGGTGCATCCGGTGACCTCGCACCGCTGGCGCATATGTCGCTGCTTCTGCTGGGTGAAGGCCAGGCGCGCTGGCAAGGAGAGTGGCTGCCTGCGAAAGAGGCGCTGAAAAAAGCTGGCTTAACGCCGATCACCCTCGCGGCAAAAGAGGGGCTGGCGCTGCTCAACGGCACGCAGGCGTCGACGGCCTTTGCGCTGCGCGGCCTGTTTGAAGCGGAAGATCTGTTCGCCTCGGCGGTGGTGTGCGGTGCGCTGACCACCGAGGCGGTGCTCGGCTCGCGTCGTCCGTTCGACGCGCGTATTCACGAGGTGCGCGGCCAGCGCGGTCAGATTGATGCCGCTGCCATGTACCGCCACGTTCTTACCGATACCAGCGACATTGCCGATTCGCATCACAACTGCGAGAAGGTGCAGGATCCGTATTCCCTGCGCTGTCAGCCGCAGGTGATGGGCGCATGCCTGACGCAGCTGCGCCAGGCGGCAGAAGTGCTGCTGGTGGAGGCCAATGCGGTGTCCGATAACCCGCTGGTGTTTGCTCAGGAAAACGAGGTGGTCTCCGGCGGCAACTTCCACGCCGAGCCGGTGGCGATGGCCGCAGATAATCTTGCTCTGGCGATTGCCGAAATCGGGGCGCTGTCTGAGCGTCGTATCGCGCTGATGATGGATAAGCACATGTCCCAGCTGCCACCGTTCCTGGTGCGTAACGGCGGCGTAAACTCGGGCTTTATGATCGCCCAGGTCACCGCCGCGGCACTGGCAAGCGAGAACAAGGCGCTATCGCATCCGCACAGCGTGGACAGCCTGCCAACCTCCGCAAACCAGGAAGATCACGTCTCGATGGCCCCGGCTGCCGGACGTCGACTGTGGGAGATGGCTTCCAACACCCGCGGCGTGCTGGCGGTGGAATGGCTGGCGGCATGTCAGGGTATTGATTTGCGCGAAGGGCTAACATCTAGCCCGCTGCTGGAGCAGGCGCGCCAGGAACTTCGCGAGCATGTTACCCACTACGATGACGACCGCTTCTTTGCGCCGGATATTGATAAGGCGATGCAGCTTCTGGAAGAAGGGCGGCTGGTGGGGTTATTGCCTTCGGTGCTGTGATTTTTACCCTCTTCCACAGGGAGAGGGAATTGTTAGGTTTTCTCCCTCTCCCTGTGGGAGAGGGCCGGGGTGAGGGCATCAGCCCGCACGATTACGAATACATCGCCGTAATCGACGCGCTGCCCAGCGAATGGAAATGCACATTAAAGCCTACCATCGCGCCGCTCGCCCCTTCGTCGACCTCAATCATGTCCACATCCAGCGCGTGTACCGTGAAGATATAGCGGTGGGTTTCCCCTTTTGGCGGCGCCGCGCCGCCGTAGCCCGCTTTGCCAAAGTCAGTGCGCGTCTGAATCGCACCTTCAGGCAGAGCAACCAGATCGGAACCGGAACCCTGCGGCAGCACGCGCGTGTCGGCGGGCAAGTTTGCCACGATCCAGTGCCACCAGCCCGAGCCGGTTGGCGCATCCGGATCGTAGCAGGTTACGACAAAACTTTTGGTTCCCGCTGGCACATCGTCCCACGCCAGATGGGGAGAAATATTATCCCCCTGATAGCCCATCCCGTTAAACACGTGACGTTCCGGCAGCTTTTCGCCGTCGCGTAAATCTTTACTGATGATTTTCATCCGATTTCCCTCGTTACTCACCATTCAGAAAGTGTAACGCATGGGGTTAAATCGTGAAATGCGCTGAAGTGTTAACGGCTTTAACTACTGCCCCGGTCAGCTTGCGGAGCTGATCCGGAGAGATGCTGTACGGTGGCATGAGGTAAATCAGCTTACCGAAAGGTCGCACCCACACGCCCTGGTCAACGAAGAAGCGCTGCAACGCGGCCATGTTCACCGGATGCGTTGTCTCAATTACCCCGATGGCGCCCAGTACGCGGACGTCCGCGACGTATTCCGCCTCCGCCGCCGCGCTCAGCTGCTGCTTCAGCTGCGACTCAATCGCCGCCACCTGCGTCTGCCACTCGCCGCTCTCCAGAATGGCGAGGCTTTCGCTTGCCACGGCGCAGGCCAGCGGGTTGCCCATAAACGTCGGGCCGTGCATAAAGCAGCCCGCGTCGCCGTCGCTGATGGTGTCGGCAACCTGGCGGGTGGTCAGCGTGGCGGAGAGCGTCATGGTGCCGCCGGTGAGCGCTTTCCCCAGGCACAGAATATCCGGCGCGATCCCCGCATGCTCGCAGGCGAACAGCTTCCCGGTGCGGCCAAAGCCGGTGGCGATCTCATCGGCAATCAGCAGGATCCCTTCGCGGTCGCACATGTTCCGAATGCGCTTCAGCCACTCGGGATGGTACATCCGCATTCCGCCCGCGCCCTGCACAATCGGTTCGAGAATTACGGCGGCAATCTCGTGGCGATGGGCCGCCATCAGCCGCGCGAAGCCCACCATGTCCATCTCGTCCCATTCGCCGTCGAAGCGGCTTTGCGGGGCTGGCGCAAACAGGTTTTCCGGCAAATAGCCTTTCCACAGGCTGTGCATGGAGTTGTCCGGATCGCATACCGACATCGCGCCGAAGGTGTCGCCATGATAGCCGTTGCGGAAGGTGAGGAACCGCTGGCGCGTTTCGCCCTTCGCATGCCAGTACTGCAACGCCATTTTCATCGCCACTTCTACGGCCACCGAGCCGGAGTCTGCCAGGAAAACACACTCCAGCGATTCAGGCGTCATCGCTACCAGGCGACGGCATAAATCCACCGCGGGCTGATGCGTGATCCCGCCAAACATCACGTGTGACATCTGGTCAATCTGCCCTTTCATCGCCGCGTTCAGACGCGGGTGGTTGTAGCCATGGATCGCCGCCCACCAGGAGGACATCCCGTCAACCAGCCGCTCGCCGCTGGCGAGATGCAGCTCGCAGCCGTGGGCAGAGGCTACCGGATAAACGGGAAGGGGGCGGGTCGTGGAGGTGTAAGGGTGCCAGATGTGCTGCTTGTCGAAGGCGAGATCGTCCTGGGTCATAATCGACTTGTAAACCATTTTGAAAAGTTTTAGGTTTACAAGTATAAACCGAACCGACAATTAACAAAACCCTTTGGAGAAGCCCGATGGCTCACCACGCACGCTGGACGATGTCGCAAGTCACTGAATTATTCAACAAACCTTTCCTGGAGCTGATGTTTGAGGCGCAACAGGTGCACCGCCAGCACTTCGATCCGCGTCATGTTCAGGTCAGCACGCTGCTGTCGATCAAAACCGGGGCTTGCCCGGAAGACTGCAAATATTGCCCGCAAAGCGCGCGCTATAAAACGGGTCTCGAATCCGAGCGCCTGATGGAAGTCGAGCAGGTGCTCGACTCCGCGCGCAAGGCCAAAAACGCTGGCTCGACCCGCTTCTGCATGGGCGCGGCGTGGAAAAACCCGCATGACCGCGACATGCCCTATCTGGAGCAAATGGTGAAGGGTGTCAAGGAGATGGGCCTCGAAGCCTGTATGACGCTCGGCACGCTGAACGAGGAGCAGGCGCAGCGCCTCTCGGCGGCGGGGCTGGATTATTACAACCACAACCTCGATACCTCGCCGGAGTTCTACGGCAACATCATCACCACGCGCACCTATCAGGAGCGTCTGGACACGCTGGATAAAGTGCGTGATGCGGGGATCAAGGTCTGTTCCGGCGGGATCGTGGGACTGGGCGAGACGGAAAAAGATCGGGCTGGCCTGCTGTTACAGCTGGCGAACCTGCCGACCCCGCCGGAAAGCGTGCCCATCAACATGCTGGTGAAGGTAAAAGGCACGCCGCTGGCGGATAACGAGGACGTAGATGCCTTCGATTTCATCCGCACCATCGCGGTGGCGCGCATCATGATGCCGACCTCATACGTTCGTCTCTCTGCCGGTCGCGAGCAGATGAGCGAGCAGACCCAGGCGATGTGCTTCATGGCCGGGGCCAACTCCATCTTCTACGGCTGCAAGCTGCTGACCACGCCAAACCCGGAAGAGGACAAAGACGTTCAGCTGTTCCGCAAGCTGGGGCTGAACCCACACCAGACCGGGGTACAGGCGGGGGATAACGAGCAACAGCAGCAGCTGGAGCAGCAGATTTTCAACGCCGACACTGACCAGTTCTACAACGCGGCAGCCGTATGACCTGGCAGACACGTATCAGGACCGCGCTCGACGAGCGGCGGACGGCGGATGCGTTTCGGGTTCGCAGGGTAGTGGAAAACGGTGCAGGCCGTTTTCTCACCCGGGAAGGAAAGCGGTTCTGTAATTTCTCCAGCAACGATTATCTGGGCCTGAGCCAGCACCCGCAGATCGTTCGTGCCTGGCAGCAGGGCGCGGATCGTTACGGCGTGGGCAGCGGTGGCTCCGGGCACGTCAGCGGCTATACCACGGCGCATCAGGCGCTGGAGGAAGAGCTGGCCGACTGGCTGGGTTACCCGCGGGCGCTGCTGTTTATCTCCGGTTTTGCCGCGAATCAGGCGGTGATTGCCGCCCTGATGGGCAAAGATGACCGCATCATCGCGGACCGCCTGAGCCATGCGTCCCTGCTTGAAGCGGCCAGTCTCAGCCCGGCGCAGCTGCGGCGTTATGCCCATAACGATGCCTCTCAGCTGAACGTTCTGCTGGGTAAACCCTGTTCAGGGCTTCAGCTGGCGGTGACGGAAGGGGTATTCAGCATGGATGGCGACAGCGCGCCCCTTGCCACCTTGCATGACGTCGCAAAACAGCAGAACGCCTGGCTGCTGGTCGACGATGCCCACGGCATTGGCGTCACCGGCGAGGAGGGGCGCGGAAGCGCACACCAGCAACGTGTCAGGCCGGAACTGCTGGTGATCACTTTCGGCAAGGGCTTCGGCGTCAGCGGCGCCGCGGTGTTGTGCAGCGAGCCGGTGGCCGATTACCTGGTGCAGTTCGCCCGGCACCTGATCTACAGCACCAGCATGCCCCCGGCGCAGGCCGTGGCGCTCTCTGCGTCGCTTGCGGCGATCCGCGGCGAAGTCGGCGCTGAACGCCGGGCGCGCCTGGCCGACCATATTCAGCGTTTTCGCCGGGGGATAAGCGAACTGCCTTACCGGCTTACCGACTCGCACAGCGCCATTCAGCCCGTGATTGTGGGTGAAAACCATCGGGCGCTGATGCTGGCACAGACGCTACGAGAACGCGGGCAGTGGGTCACGGCGATCCGCCCACCCACCGTGCCGCCAGGCACCGCGCGCCTGCGTCTGACGCTCACGGCAGCGCACGAGCCGCAGGATATCGATGCGCTTCTGGAGGCACTGTATGTCTCCCGTCAATAAACAGGCCGTTGCCGCCGCGTTTGGCCGTGCAGCGCAAAGCTATTCACAGCACGATGAGCTGCAACGCCTGAGCGCCCGCGGGCTGCTGGCCGCGCTCGGTGAGGGGCGTTTTGCGCAGGTGCTCGACGCTGGCTGCGGGCCAGGCGGCAATAGCCGCTACTGGCGCGCAACGGGTAGCCACGTCACGGCGCTGGATTTATCCGCGCAGATGCTGGATGAAGCTCGCCAGCAGCAGTCAGCAGACCGTTATCTGGTGGCCGATATCGAGGCCATCCCGCTGGAGGATGCGCTATTTGACCTCGTCTGGAGCCATCTGGCGGTTCAGTGGTGCGCCAGCCTGCCGCAGGCCCTACGCGAGCTATACCGCGTGGCGCGGCCCGGCGGAGCGGTGGCCTTTACCACCTTGCTGGAAAGTTCGTTGCCAGAGCTGAATCAGGCGTGGAGGGCGGTGGATGCGCAGCCGCACGCCAACCGGTTTCTCTCGCACGAGCAGGTCATACAGGCGCTGGCTGGCTGGCGCTATCGCAGCGTAGTCCAGACCGTCACCCTCGAATTTAGCGATGCGTTAAGCGCCATGCGTTCTCTTAAGGGCATAGGCGCGACGCACCTGCACGCCGGACGGGAGAAGAAACCTCTTACCCGCGGACAACTCCAGCGTCTCGAGCTGGCCTGGCCGCAGGAACGGGGCCGTTTCCCGCTCTCTTATCATCTTTTTCATGGGATTATTGAACGTGACTGAACGTTATTTTGTTACCGGCACGGACACTGAAGTCGGTAAAACGGTTGCCAGCGCCGCGCTGTTGCAGGCGGCGCGTCAGCTGGGGAAAACAACGGCCGGGTATAAGCCCGTCGCCTCCGGCAGCGAGATGACGCCGGAAGGCTTACGCAATACCGATGCGCTGGCGCTACAGCGTAACAGCGGCCTTGCGCTGGCCTATTCTGCGGTGAACCCCTATACCTTTGCTGAACCCACCTCGCCGCACATCGTCAGCGCCGATGAAGATCGTCCGATTGATTTTTCGGTGCTCTCCTCCGGGTTACGCGACCTGGAAGCGCAGGCCGACTGGGTGCTGGTGGAGGGGGCTGGCGGCTGGTTTACCCCGCTGTCCGACGAGCAGTCATTTGCTGACTGGGTGCAGGCCGAGCAGCTTCCGGTCATTCTGGTGGTCGGCGTGAAGCTTGGCTGTATCAATCACGCCATGCTGACCGCTCAGGCCGTGCAGCAGGCCGGGTTGCGTCTGGCAGGGTGGATTGCCAATGACGTGGTTGCGCCGGGTAAACGTCATGCTGAGTATCTGGCGACGCTGAAGCGGGTGCTGCCTGCGCCGTGCCTCGGCGAGATCCCGTGGCTTGCCGAGGGCGCAGAGCAGGCGGAAACCGGACGCTATCTTGACCTTAGCGCCTTATGTCCCGCGCCATCCAGTGCGCAATAAGGTCGTCATCCAGCTCGTTAACGTGGCCCTGTGCCACGTTACGCCCGCGATAGAGCATGCAGAAACGATCCGCTACCCGGCGGATAAACGACAGCTGTTGCTCCGCTAACAGCACCGTCATACCCAGCTCCCGATTCAACCGCACCAGCAGTTGTCCCAGCCTGTGGGCGAAACCTTGCCCCGCGCCATGCATGGGCTCATCCAGAATCAACACGCGCGGACGATTAACCAGCGCACTGGCAAGGGCCAGCTGATACTGGTCGTCAGGGGACAGCCCAGAGGCACGGCTCTGCCGCAGCGGATAAAGCTCCGGAAACAGGGCGTACACATCATTTTTTGATGTTGGGTCGGGTTTCCCCGTCGCCTGTATGGCGATATGCAGATTTTCATCGACGGTCAGTTGGGAAAATATCCGCCGATCCTGCGGGACGTAGCCTATCGTCGGCGGGGCAAGACGTGCTGACGCAGGGCTGAGCAAATTACGCGGCGGCGCGCCAGCCTCATGCCAGATGATGGTGCCGCTCTCGACGGGCACCTTTCCGGTAATACAATTCATGAGCGTGGATTTACCCATGCCAGGCAGGCCAACAATGCCCGTACAGATGCCCTGCGGGAAATCGATATTCACGTTCCACAGCGTATGTTGGCTTCCGTAAAACTGGTTTACAGCACGCAGACTCAACATCTGTCTCTCCTTAAAAATGTGTGGGGTGATGCACAGAGTGATGTCTGCAAATCGCCTGCCAGGAGCCCCAGCATGTTTAAAAAAAGGCCATTTTTAGGAATAACTCACTCGCAAAAGCCGATCGTTTATACGAATTGCACATTTCCGGTGCCAGGCGTGTCGACTCGTGGTGCAGGGCAAATGGCAGAATTGTGATTAAGATCTCGCCAGTCGCTTATGAAAAAATGAACGTTTTCCAGGCAAAAGAGAGCGATAAAAATTTTTTCCTGCCGCTTCGTGGGAAAAACCGGGAATTTGCTGGAGTGCATGCCGTACGGGCTGGAAGCAGTTATCCACTATTCCTGTGGATAACCTTGTGCATTAGAGTTAGAAAACCCGCGATAAGCGAGAGAATACGCGGGTTACGACCAAATTGATGCGAAACGCGGCTTAAGAAATTAGTCTTTATTTTTTAACGAATTAGATAAAAGCAATTCCCTTAACGCCAGCGACACCTGTTGCCATAAAACTTTCATAACCGCCCTTGACAAATGTTAAAAAAGTAATAGTTCTGGGGATAACCCCCTGAGGCTGGTGTTTTATTTTGTCACAGTCGAAATTTGGCTCGCGAACGCACTCATGATCCCTGCGCTACGCTAAATATCCTGACACGCTACTGGTTTTTCATCCAGTGTTTTTTACTGGCAATCCTGGCCACAACGAGTAAAATTACTCACCTGCCGCTTATTCTGTCATCAGGTCGTCGCCCATGAGTAAACCGTTTAAACTGAATTCTGCTTTCCGTCCTTCCGGGGATCAGCCCGAGGCTATTCGTCGCCTGGAAGAGGGGCTGGAAGACGGACTGGCGCACCAGACCCTGCTGGGGGTTACCGGTTCGGGCAAAACGTTCACCATTGCCAACGTCATTGCCGATCTCCAGCGTCCGACCATGGTCCTCGCGCCAAACAAAACGCTGGCGGCGCAGCTGTATGGTGAGATGAAAGAGTTCTTTCCGGAAAACGCGGTGGAGTATTTTGTCTCCTACTACGACTACTACCAGCCGGAAGCCTACGTTCCCAGCTCCGACACGTTTATCGAGAAAGATGCCTCGGTAAACGAACACATCGAGCAGATGCGTTTGTCGGCGACCAAGGCGCTGCTGGAGCGCCGTGATGTGGTGGTGGTGGCCTCGGTGTCGGCGATCTACGGTTTGGGCGATCCGGATCTCTATCTCAAAATGATGCTGCACCTGACGCAGGGGATGATCATCGATCAGCGTGCGATTTTGCGCCGTCTGGCGGAGTTGCAGTACACCCGTAACGATCAGGCATTCCAGCGCGGAACCTTCCGTGTGCGCGGCGAGGTGATTGATATCTTCCCGGCGGAATCGGACGACATGGCGCTGCGCGTTGAGCTGTTCGACGAAGAGGTTGAACGGCTGTCGCTGTTCGATCCGTTGACCGGTCACGTTGAGTCTGTCATCCAGCGCTTCACCATCTACCCGAAAACGCACTACGTAACGCCGCGCGAGCGTATCGTGCAGGCGATGGAAGAGATCAAAACCGAGCTGGCGGACCGCCGCAAGGTGCTGCTGGCGAACAATAAGCTGCTGGAAGAGCAACGTCTGAGCCAGCGCACCCAGTTCGATCTGGAGATGATGAACGAGCTGGGCTACTGCTCCGGCATCGAAAACTACTCGCGCTACCTCTCCGGGCGCGGGCCGGGCGAAGCGCCGCCGACGCTGTTTGACTACCTTCCGGCGGACGGCCTGCTGGTAATCGACGAATCCCACGTTACGATCCCGCAGATCGGCGGGATGTACCGCGGTGACCGCGCGCGTAAAGAGACGCTGGTGGAGTACGGGTTCCGGCTGCCGTCAGCGCTGGACAACCGTCCGATGAAGTTTGAAGAATTTGAGGCGCTCGCTCCGCAGACCATCTACGTCTCGGCGACGCCGGGCAACTACGAGCTGGAAAAATCCGGTGATGACGTGGTGGACCAGGTGGTGCGTCCAACCGGGCTGCTTGATCCGATTATCGAGGTGCGTCCGGTGGCGACGCAGGTGGACGACCTGCTCTCGGAAATACGTGCCCGTTCCGCCATCAATGAACGTGTGCTGGTTACTACGCTCACCAAGCGTATGGCGGAAGATTTGACCGAATATCTGGAAGAACACGGCGAGAAGGTGCGGTATCTGCACTCGGATATCGATACCGTGGAGCGTATGGAGATCATCCGCGATCTGCGTCTGGGCGAGTTCGACGTGCTGGTGGGTATTAACCTTCTGCGAGAAGGTCTGGATATGCCTGAGGTGTCGCTGGTGGCGATTCTGGACGCGGACAAAGAAGGCTTCCTGCGTTCCGAGCGCTCGCTGATCCAGACCATTGGCCGCGCCGCGCGTAACGTCAACGGCAAGGCAATTCTGTACGGGGATAAAATTACCCCGTCGATGGCCAAAGCGATAGGCGAAACGGAGCGCCGTCGCGAGAAACAGCAGCGCTACAACGAAGAGCACGGCATCACCCCGCAGGGGCTGAACAAGAAGGTGGTGGATATTCTGGCACTGGGTCAGAATATTGCGAAGACCAAAACGAAAGGCCGCGGCAAGGCCCGTTCAGTGGTGGAAGAGGATACCGTCGCGCTGACGCCGAAAGCGTTGCAGCAGAAGATCCACGAGCTGGAAGGGCAGATGATGCAGCACGCGCAGAACCTGGAGTTCGAAGAGGCCGCGCAAATCCGCGATCAGCTGCATCAGCTGCGGGATTTGTTTATTGCGGCATCGTAGTTTTTTGCCCGGTGGCGTTTTCTCCCTCTCCCTGTGGGAGAGGGTTCCCCAGTAATTTGAAAGCAAAAGCGATAACGTTGCCTCAGAATAACGGAGAGCTTTCAGCGATGTCCTGGTCCGGCTGTAAATCGCTGAGGCGTTTGCCTTCCGGCCGGGGCGAGGCGCAGGGATGCACCGAGAGGGCGGGCTTTACAGGGATATTACCTCCGCCCGTCGCCGATAAGCCGGAAGGAATAAGCCGAGGGAACCGCGAAGCGGCGATTATCTGCCGGGAGCCCGGGTCGCCAGGATGGTGGCGACTGAGCCACCCTGGCACGTTCACCGCTCATGTCGTGACAGAGTAGCAGGGAACATAAGGTGAAGGGAATGACCACCAGAGCCGTATGTTCCCCCTCACCCCAGCCCTCTCCCTCAAGGGAGAGGGGGCCGTCTGTGCAGGCATTATTTTGTGGGGAACCCTCAGCCCCGTGGGAGAGGGCCGGAGTGAGGGCATCAGGCCGCACAAAACGAACCTAACCTAATGCCTGAATCGCCTTCTCCAGCGCCTCGCGCAGCAGGTGGCGATCGTGGCGATATTTAATATCGCTGGCTTCCAGCGGCTCCTGCACCACCACGCGATCGCCAATCCCCGTCACATCCACTTTCGGCCCAACCACGACGCCGTCGATAATTTTTTTACCGACGTACTGTTCCATCAGGTTCAGCTTGTCCGCCAGCGACAGGCTTGCCGCCGCCGGGCTAAGTTCGCGGCCTAAATTACCGATATAGACCATGGGCGCAGGCGTTCTGCGCAGCGCCTGCGCCAGCTCTTTGACCAGCAGGAGCGGCATCAGGCTGGTATAAAAACTCCCCGGCCCAATCAGGATCAAATCGGCCTCGCCAATCGCTTCTACCGCTTCGCGCGTTGCGGGTACGCTGGGGTAGGTCATCAGCTCTTTTGGCGGCAGGAGGAGCTGGTCGATATTCACTTCACCATACACTTCGTGATCGTCGGCATCGATCGCCATCAAATCCACCGGCTGTTCGGACATCGGGATCAGGAAAGCATCCACCTTTAGCAGGTTACGAATTAAATTAATCGCTTCCAGAGGGCGCACGCTCAGGTGATCCAGCGCCTTTAACATCAAATTTCCAAGGTTATGGCCTGAAAGTTCGCCATTCCCGCCAAAACGGTACTCAAACATCGCTGAAGCTACGCTGGGCTCCGTGATGAGCTGGTTGAGGCAATTGCGCATGTCACCCCAGGCAATCCCGCCTTCAGCGCGTCGGATCCGCCCGGTTGAGCCGCCGTTGTCCGTTGTTGTCACGATGCCCGTCAGGCGCGAGCCCAGTGACGATAACGACGACATGACCCGTCCCAGACCGTGACCCCCGCCAAGAGCGACCACGCGGTCCAGATCCGCAAAAGTGCGATTGCGCATACCTATTCCTTATCCTGTTAAGCTTGCGTCACAGTAACGCAACTACTCCTAAAAGACGATGCCTCTCACCATCCATAATGATGTATATCAATGCGAAAGCGCTGTTTTTGCGTATTCTGTAGTGAAAATGCACGATAACATCGTTATGTATAAATTTATATAGCGAAAACCGATAATGGCGAAGTGACGATTTCCACGCTACTATCGCCATAACCACGTTTTCAAAACTGAAAACATACACTCTAGCCCTGGCGCCTGTGTCGAGAGATATGGCGCCCTGGCCGTGGCGGATGTGCCACCAGGGTACAGAAAGAAATGACTGTGCCTCCCGATCTGGAAAGGTGTACATGGCTTCACAACTTACTGATGCTTTCGCGCGTAAGTTTTTCTACTTACGTCTGTCGATTACCGACGTGTGCAACTTCCGTTGCACCTACTGCCTGCCCGACGGCTACAAGCCCGGCAGCGTCACCAACAACGGCTTTCTCTCCGTGGATGAAGTACGCCGCGTCACGCGCGCGTTCTCTGAACTCGGCACGGAAAAAGTGCGTCTGACCGGGGGAGAGCCTTCCCTGCGTCGTGATTTCCCTGACATCATCGCCGCCGTGCGTGAAAACGAGCGTATCCGCCAGATTGCGGTGACCACCAACGGTTACCGCATGGCGCGTGACGTGGCGAACTGGCGCGATGCGGGGCTGACGGCGATTAACGTCAGCGTTGATAGCCTTGACGCCCGTCAGTTCCACGCCATTACCGGCCAGGACAAGTTCCGCCAGGTGATGGACGGCATCGATGCCGCATTCACCGCCGGTTTCGACAAGGTCAAAGTCAATACCGTGTTGATGCGTGATGTGAACCACCATCAGCTGGACACCTTCCTGGCGTGGATAAAACCGCGCCGCATTCAACTGCGTTTTATTGAACTGATGGAGACCGGGGAGGGCAGCGAGCTGTTCCGTCGCCATCATATCTCCGGCATGGTCCTGCGCGACGAACTGCTGAAACGCGGCTGGATCCACCAGATCCGCCAGCGCAGCGATGGCCCGGCGCAGGTCTTTTGTCATCCGGATTATGAAGGCGAAATCGGCCTAATCATGCCTTACGAAAAAGACTTCTGTGCCAGCTGCAACCGCCTGCGCGTCTCCTCCGTCGGCAAGCTCCATCTTTGCCTGTTCGGGGATGGCGGCGTCGATCTGCGCGATTTGCTGGAAGATGACGTCCAACAGGACGCGCTTGAAGCGCGCATTTCCGAGGCGCTGACGCACAAAAAGCAGACCCATTTCCTGCATCAGGGCAACACCGGTATTACTCAGAACCTGTCCTATATCGGCGGGTAATCAGGCTTTAGAAGGAACCAGAAGATGAGTCAGGTAAGCGCGGAATTTATCCCAACACGCATTGCTATTCTTACCGTTTCCGAACGTCGTGGTGAAGAGGATGATACCTCCGGTCACTGGCTGCGCGAGGCGGCACACGAAGCCGGACACCAGATCGTTGATAAAGCGATCGTTAAAGAAAACCGTTACGCCATTCGCGCACAGGTCTCACAGTGGATTGCGAGCGATGACGTCCAGGTGGTGCTGATCGCTGGCGGCACCGGCTTTACCGCAGGCGACCAGGCGCCAGAAGCACTGATCCCGCTGTTCGATCGCGAAGTGGAAGGCTTCGGCGAAGTGTTTCGCATGCTCTCGTTTGAAGAGATTGGCACCTCTACGCTTCAGTCACGTGCCGTCGCGGGGATGGCGAACAAGACGTTGATTTTCGCCATGCCGGGGTCGACCAAAGCCTGCCGCACCGCGTGGGAAAACATTATTGCCCCCCAGCTGGATGCCCGAACCCGTCCGTGTAATTTCCATCCCCATTTAAAGAAATAAGCTATGTCACAACTGACCCACATTAACGCCGCTGGCGAAGCGCATATGGTGGATGTCTCCGCCAAGGCTGAAACGGTGCGCGAGGCGCGCGCGGAAGCGTTCGTCACCATGCTTCCAGAGACGCTGGCGATGATCGTTGACGGCAGCCATCACAAGGGTGATGTTTTTGCCACCGCACGCATCGCCGGCATTCAGGCCGCCAAACGTACCTGGGACCTCATCCCTCTCTGCCATCCGCTGATGCTCAGCAAAGTGGAGGTGAACCTGCATGCGCAGCCGGACCATAACCGCGTGCGTATTGAGTCCCTGTGTCGCTTAACCGGGAAAACCGGCGTGGAGATGGAAGCGTTGACGGCGGCCTCCGTGGCGGCGCTGACCATCTACGATATGTGTAAAGCGGTGCAGAAAGATATGGTGATTGGCCCGGTGCGTTTGCTGGCAAAAAGCGGCGGCAAATCCGGTGATTTTAAGGTGGATAGCCATGATTAAGGTGCTCTTTTTTGCCCAGGTTCGCGAGCTGGTCAATACCGACAGCCTGACGCTGGACGGCTCTTTTGAAAACGTCGCCGCCCTGCGTGCGCATCTGGCGGCGCAAGGCGACCGCTGGGCGCTGGCGCTGGATGAGGAAAAACTGCTGGCCGCCGTGAATCAGACGCTGGTTGAATTTACGCACCCGCTGGCTGACGGCGATGAAGTGGCGTTCTTCCCGCCGGTCACAGGGGGTTAAGATGACGGAAACCCGAATTCTGGTCGGCCCTGAACGCTTTAGCGTCGGTACCGAATACAGCTGGCTGGCAGAGCGCGATGAAGACGGTGCGGTCGTGACTTTCACCGGAAAAGTGCGTAACCACAACCTCGGCGACAGCGTAAAAGCGCTGACGCTGGAGCACTATCCGGGGATGACCGAGAAATCGCTGGCGGCCATTGTCGAAGAGGCGCGAGGCCGCTGGCCGCTGGGGCGCGTTACGGTTATTCATCGCATCGGCGAAATGTGGCCCGGCGAAGAGATTGTGTTTGTCGGCGTCACCAGCGCCCATCGCGGCAGTGCTTTTGCGGCGGGGGAGTTCATCATGGATTACCTCAAAACCAAAGCGCCGTTCTGGAAGCGTGAAGCGACGCCGGAAGGCGAGCGCTGGGTGGAATCACGGGACAGTGACAAACAGGCTGCCAGCCGCTGGTAACAGCTTTACGTGGATGTGTTAGTCTTAATATGTGTGTTTACTTAATCAGGAGTGAATCATGGACCGATTTCCGCGTTCCGATTCGATAGTTCAGCAGACCCGTAGTGGCCTGCAAACCTACATGGCTCAGGTATATGGCTGGATGACGGTCGGCCTGCTGCTTACCGCGTTTATCGCATGGTATGCGGCAAACACGCCTGAATTGATGATGTTCATCTTCTCCAGCAAAATTACCTTCTTTGGGCTGATTATTGCGCAACTGGCGCTGGTGTTCGTGCTCTCCGGGCTGGTGCACAAGCTCAGCGCAGGCATGGCGACCACGCTGTTTATGCTCTATTCAGCGCTGACCGGGCTGACGCTCTCCAGTATTTTCATCGTCTACACCTACTCTTCCATTGCCAGTACCTTTGTTGTAACCGGTGGGATGTTCGGTGTGATGAGCCTGTACGGTTACACCACCAAGCGCGACCTGAGCGGTTTCGGCAGCATGCTGTTTATGGGGCTGATCGGGATTGTGCTGGCGTCGCTGGTAAACCTGTGGCTGAAGAGTGAAGCGCTGATGTGGGCAGTGACCTATATCGGGGTGGTGATCTTCGTTGGTTTAACCGCCTATGACACCCAGAAGCTGAAAAACATCGGTGAACAAATTGACGTTCGCGACAGTTCGAACCTGCGCAAATACTCGATTCTGGGCGCACTGACGCTCTATCTGGACTTCATCAACCTGTTCCTGATGCTGCTGCGTATTTTCGGCAACCGTCGCTAGTTATTTCCCCCTCACCCTAACCCTCTCCCTCAGGGAGAGGGTATTGCACGGTGCGGGCTTTTCTCCCTCTCCCCGTGGGAGAGGGCCGGGGTGAGGGCATCAGACCGCAGCGCTACCCGACACAACTCACTTCGCCAACATCCTCTCGTTCTTCGCGCGCAGCTTTTTCGCCCGACTCTCAAGCACCAGATAACAGACCGTCGCCAGCGCCAGCGGCAGGAAGTAATAGATCATGCGGTACGCGAGCAGGGCGGCGATAATCGTACCGTGAGACACATGCTCCCCCGCAAGCAGCGCAATAAACACCGCTTCCAGTACGCCAATCCCCGCCGGAATATGCACAATCACCCCGGCAATGCTGCTCACCAGGAGCACGCCCAGCACGAAGAAATAATTCACATCTTCGCCAATTAACAGCCAGATAATGGCCCCCATCGCCATCCAGTTGGCGCTGGAAACCACCATTTGCAGGACGGCAAACTTCCACGACGGCAGTACCAGCTTCTGCCCTTTGATGGTCATATGACGTCGTTTGGCAAAAGCGCAGGCCCACAGGTAGGCGGCGATAATCAGCAGCAGTACGATGCCCAAAATGCGCAGGGTGGCCTCATCGATATACCAGTGCGCAGGCAGCTGTACCACGCCAATGGTGAAAATCACCCCGCCGAGCAGGATATACCCAAGCCAGTTGGTGGTGATACTCAGCGAGAAAATGCGCGTAATGGTTCCGCCCGGTAGGCCCAGGCGGGAGTACAGGCGATAGCGCATGCCAATCCCGCCCACCCAGGTGCTCAGCGTCAGGTTAAAGGCGTAGCAGATGAATGAGACCAGCATAACCTGCCGTTTGGCAAGCTTATGCCCGCAATAGGCGCGCCCCAGCAGGTCATAGCAGCCATACATCAGATAGCTCACAATCACCAGCCCAACGGCTCCCAGCAGGACTGTCCGGTTGTAGTTGCGGATAACTTTCCACACCTCTTCCCAGTCCACCTTTTGGGCATACACCACCAGCAGGACCGCGACGGCGATGAAGAACAGCCAGGTCAGGATTTTTTTCGCCAGCCGCCAGCGAGGATGAGATTTCGACATCAGGTTTTCCCTCCATCTTCCGCCTCTACGCGGTCCTGGGTTTCCATTTCGGGCTGCACAGGCGGATCCACCAGCGCCAGTTTCGGCGTATGCGCGGGTAGCCAGCCCACCATGGCCGGGAAGTGGCGCAGGAAGTGGAACACCACCACGCCGATGCCCACGTTCCACCAGCTGCGTTTCGGTACCATGGATTCATCCACCCGGACGCAGTCTCGCCTGATCAGACCCTGAAGGTTATCACGCAGGGTCTGATTAAACTGGCGATCGTGAATGATCAGGTTTGCTTCGAGGTTGAGCGATAAGCTCAGCGGATCGAGGTTACTGGAGCCGACGGTCGCCCAGTGGTCATCCATCACGGCCACTTTGCCGTGCAGCGGACGGCGGCGATATTCATAGATCTGCACGCCGCTTTTGACCAGATAGCGATAAAGCAGACGCGCGCCGACCTTCACAATCGGCATATCGGGTTCACCCTGCACAATCAGCTTCACGCTCACGCCGCGTCGGGCTGCGTTACGCATGGCGTGCAAAATTCGGTAACCGGGGAAGAAATAAGCGTTAGCGATGATTACCTCGCGCTTCGCGTTCGCCAGCATCTTCAGGTAATGACGCTCAATATCGTCCCGGTGCTCCTCATTATCCCGCCAGACAAACAGCGCCTGCGCCTCGCCGGGCTTGCGGTTCTCCTCAGGACGATGACGGCGTCGCCACCAGCGGCGAGCGGCCTCTTTGCCGGGTAAATTTTCCAGGACAAACAGCTGGATATCCTGAACCACCGGCCCTTCAATGCGGATCGCGTAGTCCTGTTTAGCTTCAGGACCGTAATCCGACATATGCTCGGCGGAGTAGTTGATACCGCCAACGAAGGCCACCGTTTCATCCACCACCACAATTTTGCGGTGCATTCGACGGAACAGGTTGGTGCGCATGCCGAACAGACGCGGGCCGGGATCGTAATAGCGGAACACCACCCCCGCGGCGGTGAGTTCGTTTACAAATTCGTCGCTGAGATCCGGCGAGCCATACCCGTCGAGCAGAACCTCGATTGTTATACCGCGACGGGCGGCATGCAGCAGTGCGCTGTGCAACCGCCTGCCCACGTCGTCTTCAAACCAGATAAACGTTTCCAGAAATACTTTCTGCTGTGCGTGGCTAATCGCCTCAAAAACTGCCGGGTAATAGTTATCACCATTTTCCAGCAGCGTAATACGGTTACCTTCCTGCCATGTGCATTTCATAAGTGTATCTCCGCGCTGAGTGGGGCGTGGTCGGAGAGATGTCGCCAGTTGAGTAAAGCCAACGCCGTCGGGCTGCTGGCGTGGGCATTTTTTACGTAGATGCGGTCAAGACGCAGCAGGGGGAAGCGCACCGGAAACGTTCGCGCGGGACGGCCGCGGGCGCGGGTGAAAATCTCCTCCAGCCCCGCATGGACCTTCAGCGGATGGTTGGCACGCTGTCGCCAGTCGTTGAAATCACCGGCCACCACAACGGGCTCGCCCTCCGGCAGCGCATTGGTCCAGTCTGCCAGCATCTGTAGCTGGGCCTGACGGTGGGCTTCACGAAGGCCAAGATGAACACAGCCTACATGAATGGGAAAATCGAGCTCCGGGGGCGTGATGCGGCAGTATAACAGCCCGCGTTTTTCGCTTTCGCCAACCGAGACGTCCCGGTTCTCATAATGCTCAATAGGAAAACGCGAAAGTACCGCGTTACCGTGATGCCCCTCCGGGTAGACCGCATTGCGCCCATAAGCGTAATCGCTCCACATGGTATCCGCCAGAAACTCGTAATGGGGCGTGTCGGGCCAGTTTTCAAAATGCATCGGGTGCACCTCGTGCGCGCCCATGACCTCCTGAAGGCAGACAATATCAGCGCTGACGGTGCGTACCGCGTCGCGCAGCTCCGGTAAAATGAAGCGGCGGTTAAATGCTGTGAAGCCCTTATGAATGTTTATCGTCAGCACCTTAAGCGAGAAATGCTGCGTTTTTTTGCTCATAAACACCTTCCTGGGTGACTATCCCGATGAAAATAAAGTGTAGTAGGCGTCACAAAAAGATGCGGCGTTACGGAATTTTCCGTAAAGTGCGGTAGTCTGAACTAGCAGAGAAAAATCCTTCAGGAGAGAAGCCATGAAGTGGCAACAACGCGTTCGTGTCGCAACCGGTTTGAGTTGCTGGCAGATAATGTTGCATTTACTGGTCGTGGCCGTACTGGTGATGGGCTGGATGAGCGGCACGCTGGTGCGTGTTGGCTTAGGGTTATGCGTGCTTTACGGCGTGACCGTGCTGTCGATGCTGTTTTTACAGCGTCACCACGACGCGCGCTGGCGTGAAGTGGGTGATGTGCTCGAAGAGCTCACCACCACCTGGTATTTTGGTGCGTCAATGATCGTCCTGTGGCTATTGTCACGCGTGCTGCAAAACAACCTGCTGCTGGCCCTCGCGGGTCTGGCTATCCTTGCAGGACCCGCGGTGGTGTCGTTACTCACCAAAGAGAAAAAGCTACGCGATGTTTCGTCTAAACATCGCATAGGCCACTGAGCCCGTTGTGGCCGCGATGACCAGTAGCGGCCACAAACTTCCCCACACAATATCCAGACTCGCATCCTTAAGATAGATTTGCTTGGTGATATCCGTGAAGTGACGAATCGGGTTTATCCACGTCAAATCCTGTAACCACACCGGCATGTTCTCCACTGGCGAAACGTACCCTGAAAGCAAAATCGCCGGCATCATAAAGACAAACACTCCGATAAACGCCTGCTGCTGCGTTGAGCAGAGCGCGGATATCAGCAATCCAAACCCGACCAGCGACAGGCCGTAAATCACCATTGTGAAGTAAAATAGCGCCAGCGATCCGGCAAACGGGATCTGGTACGCCCAAATCCCGACGCCCAACACGATGGTGGCCTGGAAGGTGGCGACGATCAGCGCCGGCACCGCCTTGCCGACAAATATCTGCCATGTGGCGAGCGGGGAAACCAGCAGCTGATCCAGCGTACCCTGTTCTCGTTCGCGCGCCACGGACAGCGAGGTGACGATCATCACACCAATGGTAGTGATCATAGCGATTAGCGATGGCACCACAAACCACTTATAGTCCAGATTCGGGTTGTACCAGTTACGCACCACCAGCTCGCTGTTGTTGGGTTTAGGTTTGCCTGTCATCAACTCCTGCTGGTAATCCTTCACCACCTGTTGCAGATAGTTAGCCGCTATCTGGGCGCTGTTGGAGTTACGTCCGTCGAGGATCAGCTGCATCGGTGCGGTCTGAAAGGTGTCCAGGTTACGGGAGAAATCGGCCGGGAAGCGCACCAGCAGCAGGGCTTTTTGCGTATCGATGGTCGGCTGGATCGCCTGCGGACTTTGCAGCAGCAGGACATGGGTAAACGCTTTTGCACGGGCAAAGCGCTGCGTCAGCTCGACGGAATGCTTGCCGTTGTCTTCGTTATAAATGGCGATGGTGGCGTTGGTCACCTCAAGCGTCGCGGCAAAGGGGAACAGCAAAACCTGGATCAGCACCGGCAACACCAGAATGGCGCGGGTCTGCGGTTCGCGTAGCAGGGATTGCAACTCTTTGCGGATCAACGTCCATAATCGGTGAAACATGTTCGCTCCTTAATCCAGACGCCGTTTGGTTTTCATCCACGTCAGCCCGATAAACATCACCGCCGACGCCAGCAAAAACAGGGTATTGATAATTAGCACCACCGGGATATTGCCCGCCAGGAACAGGCTTTGCAGGGTGCTCACAAAGTAGCGCGCCGGAATGATGTAGGTCACTGCGCGGATCACCGCCGGCATACTGTCTATCTGGAAGATAAAGCCGGAGAGCATAATCGACGGCAGGAAGGCGGCGTTAAGCGCCACCTGTGCGGCGTTAAACTGGTTACGGGTGATGGTGGAAATTAACAGTCCCATTCCCAGCGTGCTGAGTAAAAACAGGCTGGTAATAAAGAACAGCACCACCAGCGAGCCGCGGTACGGCACGCCGAGGATAAACACCGAGACCAGCATACACAGCAGCATCGCCAGCATGCCGAGGAAGTAGTAGGGGATCAGCTTGCAGAGCAGGAGCTCGACGCGCGTCACTTCGGTGGAGAGCAGCGCCTCCATGGTGCCGCGCTCCCATTCGCGGGCAATGACCAGCGAGGTGAGGATTGCGCCAATCACCGTCATGATGATTGTGACCGCCCCCGGAATAATAAAATGCTGGCTGATGGCGGCGGGGTTAAACCAGTAGCGGGTCTGCACGTCAATCAGCGGTTCAAACGTCTCACCCCGGTCTTCGGCGCGCTGCATCTGCCACAGCTGCCAGATCCCCTCCGCGTAGCCCTGCACGAAGTTCGCGGTGTTCGGTTCGCTGCCGTCGGTAATCACCTGAATGGGCGCATCGGCGCCCGGGCGCGCCATGTTGGCGGCGAAATCCACCGGGATGACGATCAGACCGCGAATTTTTCCGGCCTGCATTTTCTGGATCAGTTCCTGCCGGCTGTCGCTGATGGTGGCATCGATGTAGGGCGAACCGGTCATGGCGTGGGTGAAGTCCAGCGCCTCTTCGCTCTGCTGCTCCAGCAGGATCCCGACCCGCAGCTTGCTGGAGTCGAGGTTAATGCCGTAGCCAAAAATAAACAGCAGCAGCAGAGGGATCACCACCGCAATCAGCCAGCTGCTGGGGTCACGCACGATCTGCCGCGTCTCTTTGACGCACAGGGCACGTACACGGCGCCAGGAAAGGGCGTTACTGCGCATGGGCATTCTCCTTATCCCAGTTGTGGATGAGGGAGATAAACGCCTGCTCCATGGTCGGGTCCGGCTGTGCGTCGTCGGCGGCCTGCGCTTTCAGGTCATCCGGCGTGCCGTGAGCGATCAGCTTGCCGCGATAGACCAGCCCGATCCGGTCGCAGTACTCCGCCTCATCCATGAAGTGGGTGGTCACCATCACGGTCACGCCTTTTTCCACCATGCTGTTAATATGCAGCCAGAATTCGCGGCGGGTGAGGGGATCTACGCCGGATGTGGGTTCATCAAGAAACAGGATATCAGGCTCGTGCATCAGCGAGCAGGCCAGCGCCAGCCGCTGTTTGAAGCCAAGCGGCAGCGCGTCGGTCGCGTGTGAGGCGATACCGGTCAGGCCAAAGGCGTCGCACATGCGACGTATCTTCTCGTTCTGCGCCCGTCCCCGCAGGCCGTAGACGCCGGAGAAAAATCGTAGATTTTGCTCAACCGTCAGATTGCCGTAGAGAGAAAACTTCTGCGCCATATAGCCCAGGTGCTGGCGCGCCTTTCCGGAGCTGACTTTGAGATCCATATCCAGCACCAGCGCCTTGCCGGACGTCGGCACCAGCAGGCCACACATCATTTTAAAGGTGGTGGATTTCCCCGCGCCGTTCGGCCCGAGCAGGCCAAAAATCTCGCCGCGCTTTACGGCAAAATTGACGTTGTCGGTGGCGGCAAAGTCGCCGAACTTTTTGGTCAGGGATTTCGCTTCAATCACCGTCTCGCCCGGCGTACCTTCCACCGTGTGCAGGATGGCGCCAAGCGGCGACTCCGAGGTTCCCGCCCCGCCCAGCAGATCGATGAACGCATCTTCAAAGCGCGGCGTGGTCTCAGCCATGACAAGTTCAGGCATACCCTGTGCACGCCGGATATCTTCGGCGGTGGCCTCTTTTTTGAGGATCACGCGCACCGAACGGCCCTGAATCATCCCGTCGCTCACCTGGGGCAGCTTCAGCACCCGTTGCAGCAGCTTGCGGTTGGATTCCTGTGGGCTGTGCAGCAGAAAACTGCGCCCGGCCATGGTTTGCGTCAGCTCGGTGGGTTCGCCCTGATAGAGCAGTTCGCCTTCATTCATCAGCAGCACGTCGCGGCACTGTTCTGCTTCATCAAGGTAAGAGGTACTCCAGAGGATCAGCATGCCGTCACCCGCCAGCTCGTGCACCATCTGCCACAGCTCGCGGCGGGAAATCGGGTCCACGCCCACGCCGGGTTCATCCAGCAAGAGCACCTTCGGTTCGCCCACCAGCGTGCAGGCCAGCCCCAGCTTCTGCTTCATCCCGCCGGAAAGTTTGCCCGCCAGCCGGTCGGTAAACGGGCCGAGGGAGGTAAACGCCAGCAGACGCTCAAAGGTTTTTTGCCGGGTTTCGCCGGTCACGCTGCGCAGATCGGCATACAGATTGAGGTTTTCCATCACGGTCAGATCTTCGTACAGACCAAACTTCTGCGGCATATAGCCGAGCATGCCGTGGAGCGCCGCGTCGTCTTTGATCGGATCGAGGCCAAGCACGCTGGCACTGCCTTCATCCGGCTTCAGCAGCCCCGCCAGCATCCGCATCAGCGTGGTTTTTCCCGCGCCGTCCGGCCCCACCAGCCCGGTCACATAGCCTTTCTGAACCGTACAGTTCAGCGGCGCGACCGCCGGTTTAGCCATTCCCGGGAAGCGTTTGACCAGATTGTTGAGCTGGATAACCGCATCATTCATGTCGTTCCCCGTCGTTTAAGGTCACGGTAACAGGCATGCCCTGACGCAGCGCGTCGTCCGCATCGGTGACGATGATGCGCAGGCGATACACCAGGTCGGTGCGCAGGTCCGGGGTTTCAACGGTTTTTGGCGTGAATTCGGCCGTTGGGGAGACAAAGCCCACTTTGCCGTGATACGGCTTGTCCGGGCGTCCGTCGGTATAGAGCAGCAGTTCGCGGCCCGGCTGCATCTGACCAAGATTCGGCTCATCAATGTAGGCGCGCACCCACACCGGACGGGTTAGGGAGAGCGTTAACACGGTGCTGCCCGCGTTGAGCATGCTGCCCGGCTCCACGGCGCGGGTCATCAGCGTACCGTCAGACGGCGCAATGAGTGTGGTATCGCGCAGGTCCAGCTCCGCCTGGGCTAACTGTGCCTGGGCCTGCTCGAGGCTGGCTTTCGCCTGGGCGATATCCTGCGCGCGGTTACCGGTGCGGTACTGGCTTAATTTATCCTGTGCAGATTTCAGCGTAGCCTGCGCCTGGTCGCGGGATGAACGCGCGTTTTCCAGATCGTTGGCGGAAATAGTGCGGCTTTTCCACAGGCCTTGCTGGCGGTTATAGAAGTTCTGCGCATAGTCATAGGCGGCTTTTGCCTGCTTAACGGCAGCGGCGGCCTGGGAAATTTCTTCATCACGATAGCCCGCCAGCATCAGGTCATACTGCGCCTGCGCGACGGAGACGCCTGCTTTTGCCTGCATCAGCGCGTTCTCAAACGGGGCTTTGTCCAGCCTCCCCAGCGTCTGCCCGGCTTCGATGGCATCGCCTTCGTCAACGCTCAGCGAGGCCAGCCGCCCGCCGACGCGGAAGCTCATATTCACGGTGCGGATATCCACGTTGCCGTACAGCGTCAGGCCACGATCCTGCTGGCTCTGATACCACAGCCAGCCGCCCATTCCCGCAGCAAGCAAGACAACAACCACCAGAATGATGGCGACAGGTTTTTTCATGACTTCTGGCTCCTTTGCGTTAAGCCTTGCAGGATCAGATCAACGTGACAGGTAATGACCTGGCTAATTTGCGCGGCTTTATCCTCATCGAATTGTGTCCAGCCGGTACGTAACAGGATGGTCTCACGCCCCAGACGGAAGGCGAGCACTTCGCCCAGCAGGGCGTGGGTATGCAAAATGGTGTCGGTATCGCCGGCATCCCGTCCGGTATAGGCGGCGATCAGCCGGGTCAGATGGCTATGCATCGGGGCGATCACCTGATCGTGCACCAGCTGATAAGCGGCAGTGGGGGAGAGCTGCTCGCGGGAGATAAACTTGCTCAGGTTCAGCGTATCGTCGTGCGTCAGCAGGCGGATCATGTTGTGACAGGCGTTAAGGATCAGCTGGCGGATTGCGGCCCGGTCCGGCTTTGGCTGGCCGAGCAGCGCGGTGGCCTCCTCGACGTGCGGGTGAAACTGCGTGCCGATAAAATCCGCGATCCACTGGGCACAGGCGAGGTATAAATCCTCTTTTGAGCCAAAATAGTAGGTAATGGCCGCAATATTTTGTCCGGCCTGAGCGGCGATATCCCGCGTGGTGGCATGCAGACCATACTCGCCAAACTGCGCCAGCGCGGCGGCGATAAGCTGGCTTTTGGCCTGTTCACCTTTGGTTGTTGTGGGTGTCGTATTCATGGCGGCATTAAAAATTAATCAATCGATTGATTAAGATTATGCCTGATTCGCACATACGTCGAGGCTTCCCCGGGGATATTTTATGCGCCACGTCACAAAAGCTGCTACACTCCGCCCCTTCGCGACATTGTGGTTTTTGTCCTTCTATTCGCTATATCTCCCTGAAAACTACACCTGTGATGGTCGGGGCGGTTCGGAGTTTTTATGTCTTTTGATTCCCTTGGTCTGAACCCGGAAATTCTGCGCGCCATCGCAGAGCAGGGCTACGTTGAGCCAACCCCTATCCAACAGCAGGCCATTCCTGCCGTTTTGCAGGGCCGTGACCTGATGGCAAGCGCGCAGACCGGTACCGGTAAGACCGCGGGCTTTACCCTGCCGCTGCTGGAGCTGCTGGTAAAAAACCAGCCGCACGCCAAAGGCCGTCGTCCGGTTCGTGCCCTGATCCTGACGCCTACTCGTGAGCTGGCCGCGCAGATTGGTGAGAACGTGCGTGAGTACAGCCGCTACCTCAACATTCGCTCGCTGGTGGTGTTCGGCGGGGTGAGCATTAACCCGCAGATGATGAAGCTGCGCGGCGGCGTGGACGTGCTGGTGGCAACGCCGGGCCGTCTGCTTGATCTCGAACACCAGAACGCGGTGAAGCTGGATAGCATCGAAATTCTGGTGCTGGACGAAGCCGACCGCATGCTGGACATGGGCTTTATTCACGACATTCGCCGCGTGCTGGCCAAGCTGCCTGCGCGTCGTCAGAACCTGCTCTTCTCCGCGACCTTCTCCGACGAGATCAAGGCGCTGGCGGAAAAGCTGCTGCATAACCCGCTGGAAGTGGAAGTCGCGCGCCGCAACACCGCTTCCGAACAGGTGACGCAGCACGTTCACTTCGTTGATAAGAAGCGCAAGCGGGAACTGCTCTCCCAGATGATCGGCCAGGGTAACTGGCAGCAGGTGTTGGTCTTTACCCGCACCAAGCACGGTGCTAACCATCTGGCCGAACAGCTAAACAAAGACGGCATTCGCAGCGCCGCCATTCACGGTAACAAGAGTCAGGGCGCGCGTACCCGTGCGCTGGCGGACTTCAAATCCGGCGACATCCGCGTGCTGGTGGCGACCGACATCGCTGCCCGTGGTCTGGATATTGAAGAGCTTCCGCACGTGGTGAACTACGAGCTGCCAAACGTGCCGGAAGACTATGTTCACCGTATCGGCCGTACCGGCCGTGCGGCGGCCACCGGCGAAGCGCTCTCTCTGGTTTGCGTGGACGAGCACAAGCTGCTGCGCGACATCGAACGCCTGCTGAAGAAAGAGATCCCGCGCATTGAAACCCCGGGTTATGAAGTCGATCCGTCGATCAAAGCCGAGCCGATTCAGAACGGTCGTCAGGGCGGCGGTCGCGGTCAGGGCGGCGGGGGTCGCGGCCAGCAGCCGCGTCGTGCCGAAGGCGGCTCGCCGAAGTCATCAGGCAAACCGCCGCGTCGTCATAACGACAGCAAACCAGCCGGTGAAAACCCGTGGCGTAGCGGCGAAGGGAAACCGGCAGGCGAGGGGCAGCGTCGACGCCGCCCGCGCAAGCCTGCTAACCCGCAGTAATCTGGAAGCCCGGTCGTAAGGCCGGGCTTTTCTTTTTGCGGCAGCGAAGAGAAAGTGCCACAATAGTGGCTGTTTATACAGTATTTCAGGTTTTCCAATGGCTTTAACCGCGGCGCTGAAAGCGCAGATAGGCGCCTGGTATAAGGCGCTACAACAGCAGATCCCCGATTTTATCCCCCGAGCGCCGCAGCGGCAGATGATCGCCGACGTGGCCAAAACGCTCGCCGGGGACGACGGGCGACATCTGGCGATTGAAGCCCCGACCGGCGTTGGGAAAACCCTGTCGTACCTCATTCCGGGCATCGCGATTGCGCGGGAGGAAGACAAAACGCTGGTGGTCAGCACCGCGAACGTCGCCTTGCAGGATCAGATCTTCAGCAAAGATTTACCCCTTTTACGCAAAATTATTCCCGACCTGCGGTTTACCGCCGCCTTTGGTCGCGGGCGCTACGTCTGCCCGCGCAATCTGGCGGCGCTGGCCAGCAGTGACCCCTCCCAGCAGGATCTGCTCGCGTTTCTTGATGACGAGCTGACGCCAAACAACAAGGCGGAGCAGGAGCAGTGCGCAAAGCTGAAGGCCGATCTCGACGGCTATAAGTGGGACGGCCTGCGGGATCACACCAGCCAGGCGATCGGCGACGACCTGTGGCGCAGGCTTAGCACCGATAAAGCGAGCTGCCTGAACCGGAACTGTCACTACTACCGCGAATGCCCGTTCTTTGTCGCCCGGCGTGAAATTCAGGAAGCGGAAGTGGTGGTGGCCAACCACGCGCTGGTGATGGCCGCGCTGGAGAGTGAAGCGGTGCTGCCAGAACCCAAAAATCTGCTGCTGGTGCTCGACGAAGGCCACCATCTGCCGGACGTGGCGCGGGATGCACTGGAGATGAGTGCGGAAATTACTGCCCCGTGGTTTCGCCTGCAACTGGACCTGTTCTGCAAGCTGGTGGCAACCTGCATGGAGCAGTTTCGCCCGAAAACCACGCCGCCGCTGGCGGTTCCGGAGCGGTTAAGCGAGCACTGTGAAGAGGTTTACAGCCTTATCTCGTCCCTGAACAACATTCTGAACCTCTATCTTCCTGCGGCCCAGGAGGCCGAACACCGTTTCGCAATGGGGGAGCTGCCGGATGAAGTGATGGAGATTTGCCAGCAGCTGGCGAAGCACCTCGAAAAGCTGCGCGGGCTGGCGGAGATGTTCTTAAACGATCTCAGCGAGAAAACCGGTACCCATGACGTGGTGCGTTTACACCGTATTCTGCTACAAATGAACCGTGCGCTGGGCATGTTTGAGGCGCAGAGCAAGCTCTGGCGGCTGGCCTCGATGGCGCAGGCGTCAGGTGCACCGGTGACGAAATGGGCGACCCGCGAAGTGCGGGACGGGCAGGTACATCTGTTCTTCCACTGCGTAGGCATCCGCGTAGCGGATCAGCTTGAAAAGCTAATCTGGCGCAGTGTGCCGCACGTGGTAGTGACGTCGGCGACCCTGCGTTCCCTGAATAGCTTCTCAAGATTGCAGGAGATGAGCGGCCTGAAAGAGAAAGCGGGGGATCGTTTTGTGGCCCTGGACTCGCCGTTTAACCACTGCGAACAGGGCAAGCTGGTCATTCCGCGTATGCACTATGAACCGCTTATCGACAACGAAGAGCAGCATATTGCGGAAATGGCGGCCTACTTCCGCGAACAGGTCGAGAGCAAAAAATACCCCGGCATGTTGGTACTGTTTGCCAGCGGGCGAGCGATGCAGCGCTTTCTTGAACACGTGACCGATCTGCGGCTGCTCCTGCTGGTGCAGGGCGATCAGCCGCGCTATCGCCTGGTGGAAACACACCGTAAGCGCATTGATAACGGCGAACGCAGCGTGCTGGTAGGGTTACAGTCTTTTGCGGAAGGATTGGATCTGAAGGGAGACTACCTGACGCAGGTGCACATCCATAAAATCGCCTTCCCGCCCATCGACAGCCCGGTGGTGATCACCGAAGGCGAGTGGCTGAAAAGCCTTAACCGCTATCCCTTCGAGGTGCAAAGCCTGCCTGCGGCGTCGTTTAACCTCATTCAGCAAGTGGGACGACTGATTCGTAGCCACGGCTGCTGGGGCGAGGTGGTGATTTACGATAAACGTCTGCTCACCAAAAACTATGGTCAACGGCTGCTCAATGCGCTGCCGGTGTTCCCGATTGAGCGGCCGGACGTGCCGGAGATAAAAAAACGCCCGGCTAAACGGTCTGCCGGGCGTCGAAAAAGCATCCATGCTAAGGGGCGCGGTCCTACTGGTAAGTGAATGTCACCTGAATCACGCTGCTGAAGGTCCCGGCAGTGACGGGCATTGAGGTGGCGTAGTAACGTGCGGACAGAGGAAAGGTTGCCGTGTGGTCGCTCGGATTGATGGCGGCGTTAAAGGCGGCCTGCGGGGCAATCAGTATTTTGTCCTGTCGGTCTGCCAGCTCCAGCGCCAGCCCCTTTGCGGTGCCTGTGTTGGCAAATTTCGTCGGGTGAGTGCTGTCTGGCTGACCATAGAAAAAAGCGGTGGCGAGCGCGAGCGTCGACGGACAATGTGATACGGACAGCGAGAAATCTTTCCACTCGCCGGTATCGCCCACGTCTTTAAAACTGCCCGATAGTGCCTGACCCAAATCCACCGTCAAATTCCTGCTGGCGGTATCGATGACGCAGGTATTGGCGTAAATGTTTCCCGTCATCTGGATCTGAATGTCTTCTGCATAGGCCTGGGTCATTAAGCCCAGCGCCAGCAATGCGATTGTCTTTTTCATGTCGGTCACTTATAGGCGAGAGTGATGGTTGCAACGGTGTTGGCGGGGCCGGGCGTCACGACATCAGCGGTCTGCTCGTATCGAACCTGAAAGGGGATGTCCAGCGTTTCATTGGCAACGGCCTGTCGTTGGGTACTCACGTACGTGTCAAAGGTGGCAATGTGGTCATCAAACAGCATTCTCACCCCGACGCCGGTTGCCATGTTTGTCTGCTTCGTGAGTTTAAGCACTCCCTCAAATGCGGTTTCATATCCGTTAGCGCTGGTGATTTTTAGCTCAGGCTGTACGGTTGTATCGCAGTTTACGGTGATGTTAAAATTTTGTGCGGGGTTAGCGAGATAACCAACACTGATAAAATCACTGACGGGAAAATCGCCTAAATTAACGGTGAGATTGTTCGGCGAAACGGAGCAGGTAACTTGATGCAGAATGACGTTACCGGCATAGGCAATGTGGTTAGGGTTACCAATCCCTTCATGGCCAAAAACGCCAATACCGAACACGGTCTGAGATTGCACCAGCGTGCCTGATGTCACGGTGTCACTTGTTTTCACCAGTTCAAGCGTGACCTCAAAATTAAAAGACTGGGTACCATCGGTTGAGACGTAGCCAACGGGGGTGCCGCGCGAATCGCACTGTATGCCCCCAGCGCCGCTGATTCGCTGACCCTGAACGTTCATCAGCGCGACCCCAATCCCCGGTACGCCGGAATCGTATACGCCCTTGAGCCCGGGAATTTCCGCGCCGGTACCGTAGTAGCAGGAAACAATTTCCAGACCGCTGTCGACGCTCTGATCGCAATGCCCTGCGACATGAACGCTCTGTTCTGTCCCTGGGATCGTTGCGCCAACGGCCAGCGTCGTTGGGACAGAAATGGATGCCACGTTAATCATTTTGGGGAGATCCGGCGTCGTGCAGCTCGCCTTCGCATGCGGCATAAATAGCGCCGCGGTCCCCAGGATCAGTAAGAAAAAACACTGTTTAATCATCTGCATAATGTTTTGCCTGCTCGGTAATCAGTGACACTGCGCGGCAGCGTTAATGATGCTGGATTTCGCTTTCTCATCCGTGAGGGCATAGTCAGCGACGCAGTGCTCGCTCGCCTCCTGCCCCCAGGAAACGCTGAGATGCCCTTGCTGTGGCAGACCCGAGAGGTAGGTCTGACCGTCATTTCCGACAATAAATTCGCTGTCCTTGTCGTCCGTAGTAACCGTTGCGCCGAAGGGCAGCGGTTTTCCGTTTTGCGTGAGCGTCATCAGTACGCGATTGCCCACGCGGGTATTAAAGCTGGCGCGTACCACGGCGCCGCGGGTAGGGGTCACGATCTGCGCGGCGTGGGTGACGTCAGCATCGTCCGGCAGCGTTTCGGTATCCAGCGCAATGGTGTTGTGCCGATAGGCGGTCACGAACGGCACGACGGTATAGCCGCGGAAGTCAGTCTCCACGCCCGTCTGGTTGGTAATATGGGTGCCGTGCGTTCCCGGAGCTTTCACCAGTGCGACCGTCTCTCCGAGCGGCTGACTCAGCGTGATGCCGTTGGCATGGGCAATTACCCCGCCCTGCAAACCTACGTTCAGGGTGTGTTGATACTTATCCTGACTAACCCCTGCGCTCACTTCGCCATAGGTCGCTTTGTAGTCGGCGTTGATGCTGGTGGAATTACCGCTACCGGTACTGCTCAGTCCCTCCTGGATATTCCAGTTGAGGTTGTCTTCTTTCAGGGCCGTACCGTTCAGACCGATGTTCTGCGTGGTGCCGTCTTTGGTATTATTCAGGTTGTACGTGGCCCAGGTGTTATGCATCCAGCGATCCAGCGGAACTGAAACGCTCAGCGAGAACTGGTTGTCGTTCGTTACCTCATTACCGTCTTCATCGCTATCGTGGGTGTTTTTGTTCATGCTGTAGCTAAGGCTGTAGCTTACGCCGTGCCAGCTGTTGTTGTAGCTGACGCTCATGGATGTCATGTCCTGGCTCTGGCTCCAGTAGGTTTCCTTCACCATGCTCAGCGTGACCGCCCCCCAGCCTTCCGGCAGCGTCTGGTCAATAGTTGCTTCGGCGCGGGCGCGGCGCTGCTGGGGAGCAGACCAGTCGTCGGATCGGGTATACGACTCCAGGGTGTCGTCCAGCGTGTAAAACCCCTTGCTGTTATAGCGATAGCCTGCAAGCGTAAAGTTGGTGCCCGAACCGGCGAAATCTTTGCTGTAGCGTACGCGCCATGACTGGCCTTTGCTGGACTGCTGTTTTTTCAGCAGGGCTCTGGCGCGGGTAACGTCGATGGAGAACGCACCCAGATCGCCCATGTTTTTCCCGGCGCCTATTGCCTGCGACTGGTAATGGCTGCTCTGCTGAAGGCCACCATACGCGGTGAAGCCGTCGGGTAAACCGTAGATGGCACTTCCCTGGGCAAACGGCGTCTTTTCAACATCGTTGTCATAAGAGCGATAACGCCCGGCGGTGACGCTGTAACGCAGATTTTTCTCACGCTGCAACACCGGCACGGAGGCATAGGGCACGACGAAATGGCTTTCGCTGCCGTCGGTTTCTTTCACCGTGACCTGGAGATCGCCGTTGCTGCCGGTAGGGTAGAGGTCGTTAATTTCGAACGCCCCCGGTGCGACCGTGTTCTGATAAATGACGTAACCGTTCTGGCGGACCATCACCAGCGCGTTGCTGTGGGCGGTGCCGCGAATAATGGGGGCATAGCCTTTTTCGCTGTCTGGCAGCATATCGTTGTCGGATTTCAGCTCTACGCCGGTGTAGGGCACGCTGTCAAAAACGTCGGAAGGCGAGGAGCTTTGGCCAACGGTGAGGTCGCTTTTCATCGCCACAATATCCCGTTGCGCATAGGTATAAACGGAGGTGAATTTTTGCTCCTCTTCGTTACCCGTGGTGCTGCGATTCCAGGTGGAATAATTACGTACCCGCCAGGCACCGATGTTCAAACCGGGACGCAGGTTGACATACTGGCTGCTGTTATCCTGCTCTCCCTGCTGGCGCGCATGGCTTTGGCTGGCATTTGCGCTGTAGTTAAGCAGACCCGCGTTGATCCCTTCGTCAAATTCTTTGGGGTCGATGTAACCGCGAGGCACCTGGCCCAGCGCCGACTGGGGAATACTCAGCTGCAACTGCTGATTGCGAACGCGAAAGGTCGCAGATGCCGCAGGAATAGCGTTTAAATCGGCACACTGACCTTTTGCCATCAGCTGCGGGTATTTCTGGGTTTTGATTCCAAGGCTTTTTAAATCATCCAGGCTAAAGCAGGGCTGAAGCGTGCTGTTACCCTGAGCATCCTTCATTAATGTAAAGGTTACGTCGCGGGTATCAATTTTCGCGTTATTGATAAACACCGCGACCTGATATTTACCCGGTGCCTGGCCCGGTCCTTTTTCATAGACGGACAGGTCGGTCATACCCTGCTGCGGATTATCAATATCCAGCAGAGCAGGGTTAAAATAATCATCGGCCAAAACCTGCTGCGCAAAGATCGCCATTGCCAGGCCACAAAGAATGACCAGTAATGACGAAATCCGGCAGGTGAACGGCTTTTTATGGCTGTACATGATCATCTTAATTCAGCGATATATTATTAATGAACGGACTTCGACCAGGTATGGCTGATGCTGCCGTAATCAGTAATAATGGAATACACGACGGTCGAGCCTGCGACGTTGCCCGGTAAAGCAAAATGCGTTTCGGTTTTCGGTACGGCCCAGGTCGCTTTTGTGACTTTCTGACCATTCAGCGTGACGGTCTGGAAGTTCATATAGAAGGGCGTGGGGTTATTCACCACTAAATCATTACCTTCACGACGCCATTCTAGTTTATCGGCCACATCGTCTGGTCTGCCTTTTACCGCAGACGGGCGGTACAGCAATTTAATGCGGGTATTAATGGCAATTTGCAGCGTATTTTCGCCGTCTACATGCTTTGAGGACGGTATCGCTTTAATATTCAGCCAGTACAGGGATTCCCTGTCTTCCGGTAAATTCCCGCCCGTACGGACCACGCGCAGGACGTTATCCTCTTTCGCATCCAGACGAAAAAGCGGCGGGGTGATCAGGAATGGGGCTTTGGCCTGGTTTTTACTGCCAGAATCGACCCAGGACTGTACCAGATAATCCGTCGTATCTGGGTTTGAAAGACCAAGAGATGATTCCGTTTTATCTCCCTGATAGACCAGACGAGTACCATTAATAATGACACCCGCATGTGCCGAGGCTGCTATCAGTAAAAGCGTGCTCAGTAAATAACCGTGGCGCATAAAGATTTCTCAATAAATAGAAGAGATATTAATGCCCGCAAGAGCATTAATATCTCAGGATTGATAAGATCAGTTATAAATAACGGTGAAGGTCGATACCGAGTTGGCAGGACCTGCGGTAATTGCTGCCTGGGTCTGAATATAACGCGCACCGAATTCCAGATCGTTAACTGCCGTGCCGGAGGCTAACGGATATTGCTTCGAAGGCGTATACAGGCTGACCGGCTGTCCGGAAGCGTCAACCAGTTGAATTGCCACGCCTGTCGCGGCGTCTGTATCTGGCGTGATTGCCAGTGCGCCGTTGTTATTAACATCCGGCGTACCGCCGAAGTTAATCGCTGCGGAGGTCACCGTTTCCGGGCAATTCGATAACTTAATATCAAACGTCCTTAATGTGCTGGTCGAACCTGCACCCGTGAAAACCGTTTTTGACACTTTACCCAACTCAACATTTAATGGATTACTTAATCCATTCACGACCTGACAGGCAGAATCGATAATTTCGCCGGTAAAATTGATCTGGCCTTCACCGTTGGTTGCTGCAAATGCGGATGCAGAACATCCCACCGTTGCAGCAATAAATAACCCTAATGCAACCTTGTTCATACTAAATCCTGATTTGTTTCTGGCAAAAACGTTGCCTGGACGTTTTCACCGTTGGCCTTTAATGACTTTCAGGTGTTTATTTAATCAAAAAAAGGGCAATCACGAATCTTTTGTCCCAATCACAAATAATGTAAAAAGTGCTTGAGTTAAATTTTTTTAACTGAAAACAGCAGGTTGATAATGATCACAAAACACTATCGGGGGCGTGGTCATCGGGCTATATTGTTAACAAGATGATGCTGTCAGGAGAAATGTCGTGGATTACCGCAAAATTATCAAAGAGGTAGGGCGTGGAAAAAACCACGCCCGGGATCTGGACCAGGAAACGGCCCGTGCGTTGTACACGCATATGCTGAATGGCGACGTGCCAGAGCTGGAAATGGGCGGCATTCTCATTGCGCTGCGCATCAAAGGCGAAGGTGAGGCGGAGATGCGCGGTTTTTATGAGGCCATGCAGTCGCAGACGATGCGTTTAACCCCGCCCGTCACGAAGCCGATGCCGATTGTGATCCCGACCTACAATGGCGCGCGTAAGCAGGCAAACCTCACGCCGCTGCTGGCTATTTTGTTGCAGAAACTTGGTTTCCCGGTGGTGGTGCATGGCGTGAGCGAAGATCCGACGCGCGTGCTGACAGAAACCATTCTGGAATTATTAGGCATCGAACCCACTCTCCATGCCGGCCAGGCGCAGGCAAAACTGGAGGGGAACCAGCCGGTCTATATTCCCGTGCGCGCGCTCTGCCCGCCACTGGAAAAGCAACTGGATATGCGCTGGCGCATGGGTGTACGTAACAGTGCTCATACCCTGGCGAAGCTGGCGACGCCGTTTGCCGAAGACGCCGCGCTGCGTCTTTCCAGCGTCTCCCATCCGGAATACGTGACGCGAGTCGGACAATTTTTTGCCGAAATTGGCGGGCGGGCGCTGCTGATGCACGGGACGGAAGGGGAGGTGTACGCCAACCCGCAGCGTTGTCCACAGATGATGCTGATTGAGCCTGCCGGGACGCGGGTCGTGCTGGAACGTGGGGAAGAGAACAGCGATGCGATCCTGCCTGAGTCGAAAGATCCGCAGGTCACCGCGCACTGGATAGTGCAGTGTCTGGCCGGAAAGGTGCCGGTCCCGCAGTCAATTAAGCTGCAAATGGCCTGCTGTCTGCTGGCGGCAGGAGAAGCGGCATCCGTTGAAGCCGGATTGCAGCGCGTGGCGCAGTTGTTTTAAGCAAAAAAAAGCCCGTCCAGTGGCGGACGGGCAAACAAGGGTAACAACAACAGGGTCAATGAGGGTTGGAGCATCTCACCAGAGGGTATGGCGAGGGTGGAGCATAATTCGTTCGATTACTTGTAGATAACCGCAGTACCGCTCAGCTTGTTATTACCGTTAGTAGACGTGATGGTGTATCCACTTGCGCCGGCAGCGGCAGCTTTTTCAGCCAGTTTTGCTTCCAGACCGTCCAGCGTAGTCGCGCCTTCAGCACTCACCACCCCGATTTTGTTCAGATCCTGCGCCTGGGTAGAGGAGACTGGCTCTACGGCGAAAGCGCCGAAAGACAGAGCGGACAGGGCAACAGCGGCAACAGCATATTTGATGGTTTTCATAGGTAAATTCTCGCAGGTTATTCTGTTAAGGGGACGATGTTCCGTCGATGTGATAAGTATCACGGTTTTTAGCGGAAGATAAAATCGAAGAGAATTGACGTGGTTGCTCAAAAAAATTGAATGACAAATAACTTATTGATTATTAATAAGTTCAGAAACGGAATTGACACTTCTTGTGGATGCGCTTTACAGAAGCCATCGGAAGGGCACGATTTGCTACGCGTTTCGCTAAAAGTCGTGAGCGTAAAGTAAACTGCTGACGCGGTTAACTTCGGTAAAGGAAAGTCAACGTAACTGGCTGTCTTTCGATCCTCTGCGATTATATCCTGAATGTGAAGAATTTTTTGAATCTTTCTCCTGCTGGCAGGCGATACATAGCCGTACGCCGGGAATGGCTTTACGCCGTGCCTCAGGAATCGGATCTCCGCACTCTTCGCATTCCATTAAACTTTCGCCGCGCGGAATTTCACCGCGCGCACGGGCAACCGCATCTTCAATGGTACTGTTGATCTGTTCGTTTACGGCGTCGTCATTTGCCCAGCCGGAAGCCATCATGTTCTCCTGATCTGTTTAAGCCATTTATCTTAATATGGGGTTAAAAAACGCACAGTCAAGGCGAAGGAAGGAAATGAGAACTGCATCCGCCTGGCAGATGCAGTGTGGGAAAAGGGGGCGTTATTTATAGATAGTTGCGGTGCCGTACATATGGTTATCGCCACCGGCGGCGTTCACTACAAAGCCTTTAGCCCCTTCCTGACGCGCTTTTTCGGCCAGCTTGTCCTGAAGGTCATCCAGGTTGCTTGCCCGGCTGACAGAAACCGTCCCCGCCGCACGTAGCTGGCTGGTGTCGTTGCTGTCGGTCAGGGGTTGAACGGACCAGGCTGAGAACGATGCGCCTGCCAGCGCACCCGCAATAATAAAGGTCAGATACTTTTTCATAATCACATCCTCAGGGGAAACAACAGGTGATTCCTCTTAAGTTTAGAAGCCTGACGAGGGTGATTTAGCGCAAAAATTTGATGATGATCTGCTTATTTTTTGAACGATAAATTCTGACATTTTGCTGACAGATCATAGACATACAGGTTGCTGATTTTCGTCGATTTTTTGTGCAGCGCAGACAGATATTTACCCCCGCGCCGTCACAGGGTATCTTACGCGGCTGTTTAAAGGAGAATGCCATGACTTCCCAAAAGCCGGGGTTGCACCCGCGTAACCGCCACCGTAGCCGCTACGACATGAAAGCCCTGTGCCTGAGCTGCCCGGAATTGCAGGATTTTATCGTTCAGACCCCGGCCGGTGAACCGTCGGTAAACTTTGCCGATCCGCTGGCGGTTAAAACGCTGAACAAAGCGCTGCTGGCCCATTTTTATGGCGTTACGCACTGGGACATCCCGGATGGCTTTCTCTGCCCGCCGGTGCCAGGCCGTGCGGATTATGTCCATCATCTTGCCGATCTGCTGGCGGATGACAATGGCGGCGTAGTGCCGAAACAGGCCACCGTGCTTGATATCGGTACGGGCGCGAACCTGATCTACCCCCTGATTGGCGCGCATGAGTACCAGTGGCGGTTTACCGGCAGCGAGATCGGTGTCGAGGCCTTCGCCAGCGCGCAGGCCATTATCAACGCCAACCCGGGGTTAAGCCGGGCCGTTCGTCTGCGTCGTCAGAAGGATGCCGCGGCTATATTCAACGGCATTATTCATAAGAATGAACACTATGATGCCACCCTGTGCAACCCGCCGTTCCACGACTCTGCCGCCTCCGCACGCGCGGGGAGTGAACGCAAGCGGCGTAACCTTGGGCAGTCTGAAGATGGCGCGCTGAACTTTGGTGGCCAGCAGCAGGAGCTGTGGTGCGAGGGCGGGGAAGTGGCATTTATACTGCGCATGATTGCCGAGAGTAAGGGCTTCGGTCGTCAGGTGAAATGGTTTACCACGCTGGTCTCCCGCGGCGATAACCTGCCGCCGCTTTACCGCGCCCTGACCGAAGCCGGTGCGGTTAAAGTGGTCAAAAAAGAGATGGCGCAGGGCCAGAAGCAGAGCCGCTTTATCGCCTGGACCTTTATGGACGATAACAAACGCCGCAAATAGCACCCCTTCGCAGGCCGGGTAAGGCGAAGCCGCCACCCGGCTCGGTTACAGCGTCGGCTCCTGCGGAGGGAGCGGCGAAGCGGGCGGCGACAATACCTGGTACGTCTGCACCGGCGCTCTCACGTCCGCCAGATCGAAGTGTTTTTTCACCATGCTGTCGAGGGCGAAGCGCACCGTCCACTGCTTAAGCGGCTGGGTGGTGAACGACACGCGCAGGGTAAAGGCCGTGTTCGTCAGCCCTACGATGCCCGCGAAAGACGGTTCACCAATTACCAGCCCGCGAATATCCTCCATCTCCATCAGTTCACTCACCGCATCTCGCAGCGCCTGTTTCGCCTTATCGGCGTCCTCGTGACGATCCACATCGTAATTCGCCACCACCGAACCAATGCCGCGCACAAAATTGGCAAAGGTGGTGATCGATGACCACGGAATTATGTGGTACGCGCCGGTATCCTGACGTACGCCGACGGAGCGAATGGACATGCGTTCCACTGTGCCGGTGAGCGGTCCGATGGTCACCAGATCCCCGGTGTTCATCCCGTTCTCAAACTGGATAAAAATGCCGGTGATAATGTCCTTCACCAGCGTCTGCGAACCAAAGGAGATCGCCAGACCCAGGGCGCCAGCGCCCGCCAGCAGCGGGGCGATGTTCACGCCGATTTCCGACAGCACAATCATGATGGTGATGGTACTGATGATCACCGCCAGCGCGTTGCGGCACAGGGTCAGCAGCGTGCGGGCGCGGGCGCTTGGCAGCGGCCTGCCGTGGACATCCGACACCAGACGGTTTTCGATAAGGCTTGCCAGCAGCGTCCAGCCGACGGCGGAGAAGAACAGGATCAGCGCGATACGAATAAGAATATCAACGGTCTTTTCCCCCGCGCCGTTATGCAGCCAGTTCCAGAAATCAAACAGACCCCACGCGTTCAGCAGCAGCATAATTGCCACGCAGACCGTCAGAATACGCGCCACCTTCAGGGATACGGTCATCCAGCCGTTCACCCGCTTTTGCAGTTCAGGGTAATTACGCTGCACCTGCGGCGACAGGGTGATTGTTTTCGACAGCCAGCGGGAGAGCAGGCCTGAGACAAAGGCCGCTATGCCGATAATCGCCAGGCTTTTGAACGTTGCCCCCATCATAAATTTCAGGCTGTTGCCCGGGTCGAACAGGGAGAAGAAACAGAGCACAATAAAATAGGCGCTGGCCAGCCAGTGCCACACCAGCGCAAAGGCGCGAATAAAGAGGCTGAAAAAGGAGAGGGAGCGATCGGCCAGGTGCAGCAGGCTGTCGGTGATCGCTTTTTTATTGTGGAAAATGAGGTACAGCGCCCAGACGGTAATGCAGAGCATGATCAGCACGTTCGCCAGCGCGCCGAACTGCACGTTAACCTGGTTGGAAATAATGGGAACGGCAACCAGCAGGCCATAACCGATCAACCCGCTCAGCACGCTGAGCCGCACCGCCCAGTATTTGGCGCTCCGATCCGAAATGGCGAAGGGGCGAAGGTCCGGCACGCGCGGGCAGAAGATCAACCGCAGGAGAGCTTTAAAGAACTCAATCAGGGCAAACGCATTGAGGAACAGTCCCTGCTGAAACGCGATGGTTTTGTTTCCGGTATTAAGACGGTCGGCCAGCATCTGGCCGACAAACAGTGTCAGAGCCAGCAGCAGCAGATCGATGATGAAGGCTCCGGTAATCATTGCCGGAAGATGCAGCCAGCTACTTTTATGCTGATTCTTTTTGCGTCCCCACTGGCCCATCTTCCGGTAAAGCGGCCAGACAGACAGGCGTAACAGCCAGTAAAAAATGAATACGGCGCCGGCCAGAATAGCAAACTGCGTGGCGGCTGCGGAAAAGGTGTAGGGATTAAAAGGCTTATGCGAGGTGCCAACCAGGTTACGATAGAGCTGGGCAAAACGCGACGACAGGGCTTCACCGTAGCGGCGACTGATGTCGGTGACGTTTTCCAGCACCGTTTTTTCTTCTTCTGCTTCCGGTGGCGCAATAGCGGGAACCGGATCCTGAGGCGGCGTGGCGGCAACCTTCCTTAGCCGATCGATTAACTCCTGCCGGGACGTGTCGTTCTCAAGCACGTCGGCAAGCGCGCCGTAGGCGGCTTTTTTCTGTTCAGCGTCTGGTTCTGGCGGCGCATTTTGCTGGGTGGCGGTGGCCCCGCTGGTGACGCCGGGAAGGGTTACAGCAAGTGATGGCGCGCTAAACAGGCTAAACAGTAGCAACAGGATCCACGGCACGGCGTCCTCCGACAAAAATATCGTGCAAAATGATAAGTATAGAGCGCGGGGAGCGGAGGGGAGGTTTTGAGAACAATCCGGCGTAAAAAAGCCGGGCATGCCCGGCTCTGTGTGGCTATCAGGAGACGTGTTGCAGGAACTCCTGGAGGCGCTGGCTTGGTGGGTTCGCAATCAGCGCCTGCGGATCACCGTCTTCCGCGATACGGCCCTTATCAATAAAGATCAGACGGGACGCCACTTTTTCGGCAAAGCCGATTTCGTGGGTCACGATCACCATCGTCATCCCTTCTTCCGCAAGATCCTGCATAACTTTCAGCACTTCGTGACGCAGCTCCGGGTCGAGTGCGGACGTCGGCTCATCAAACAGCATCATCTTTGGCTTCACCGCCAGCGCGCGAGCAATTGCCACGCGCTGCTGCTGGCCACCGGACAGCTCAGAGGGATAGTGGTGGGCACGCTCCGCCAGCCCAACCTTCGCCAGCAGATCTTTTGCCAGCGCTTCCGCTGCCGCTTTGCTGGCCCCGCGCACGCGCAGAGGACCGAACATCACGTTTTCCAGCGCCGTCAGGTGCGGGAACAGGTAGAACTGCTGGAACACCATACCCGCTTCCTGGCGGATCAGGCGCTCGTCCACTTTCGGATCGTTAACCTTCAGGCCATCGACAATCAGGTCGCCGCTGGTTATCTCCTCCAGCTTGTTGATACAGCGCAGCAGGGTAGATTTACCGGAACCTGACGGCCCAATAATGACCACCACTTCACCCTGCTTAATGTTCAAATCAATATTGTGCAGCACCTGGGTTGGACCAAAGTGCTTGGAAACGTTTTTAAATTCAATCACAGGATTTTCATCCTTCTTTCAAGACGACGCAGAACGAAGCTCAGAACCAGAGTAATGATCAGGTAGACAACGGCTACCGCACTCCAGATTTCCAGCGCGCGGAAGTTGCCCGCAATAATTTCCTGTCCCTGGCGGGTCAGTTCAGCCACGCCGATAACAATGAACAGCGACGTATCTTTAATGCTGATGATCCACTGGTTACCCAGCGGTGGCAGCATGCGGCGCAGCGCCAGCGGGAGAATAACGTGGCGGATCGTTTCGCGGCGTGAAAGGCCCAACGCCAGACCGGCTTCGCTGAAGCCTTTATGAATCGACAGCACCGCACCGCGGGTGATTTCCGCAATGTAGGCACCGGAGTTGATCATGATGGTGACAACGGCGGCGCTGAACGGGTCAATGCGCAGGTCCGTGAAGGCCATTGGCAGGGCAAAGTAGATGAACATGACCTGCACCACAATGGGGGTGCCGCGGATCACTTCGATGAAAACCAGCGCGATGTGGTTTGCAATCCAGCCGCCGTAGGTGCGGGCGAAACCGGCCACCAGACCGATAATCAACCCGCCAACCAGACCGAGGACCGAAATCCACAGGGTCATTTTAGCGCCTTCAAGCAACAGAGGAATGGCAGGCCAGATGGCGCTCCAGTCAAACTGCATGATGTATTCCTGTATACCGTGGTGAAAACCAAAAACGTAGGCCCGGTAAGCGTAAGCGCCACCGGGCGTTACAAACCTGACGTCAGGTGAAATTATTTAGGCTCGGTACCGAACCATTTTTTATAGATTTCGTTATAGGTGCCGTTCTCTTTCAGGGTTTTCAGCGCGCCGTTCACTTTGTTCCGCAGGTCGTCGCTGCCTTTCGGGAACGCAATACCGTACTGCTGCGCTTCCAGAGAGTCGCCTACCGCTTTGAACTTGCCGTTACCGGCAGTTTTGATGAAGTAAAGGATGTTAGGCGTGTCGTGCAGCACCGCGTCAGCGCGGTTGGTGCCCAGTTCCATGTACGCGTTGTCGATGTTCGGGAACTGACGCAGGTCTTTGGTTTTGATGTTGGCTTTCGCGTAATCAACGGAGCCGGTTCCGCTCTTCACGGCGACCACTTTACCGTCGAGATCTTTCACGCTTTTCACGTCGTTGTTATCCGCTTTCACCATCACCAGCAGGCCGCTTTTGTAGTAGCCGTCAGAGAAATCGATGGCTTTTTTACGCTCTTCGGTAATGGTGATGCCTGCCAGCGCCAGGTCAACGTTTTTGGTTTGCAGTGCCGGGATAATGCCGCTGAAATCCATTGGCTTCAGGGTGTAATCCAGTTTGAGTTCTTTTGCGACAGCGGCCCACAGATCAACGTCAAAACCAACGTATTTATCACCCTGTTTGAATTCAAACGGTACGAACGCCGTGTCGGTCGCCACAACCAGTTTGTCGGCAGCCTGCGAGGACACCGCAAACGCCAGGGTAAGTGCAGCCAGTGAAACTTTTAATACAGACTTCATAGCATTTCCTTTTATATCCACGGGGCAATCCCCTGCGAGAACCTCTGGCACAATGAAAAAATCATGCCAGTTTTACAAGTTGTTGTTTTGCAAAGGGGACGATGTCACGCATTGCACAAAAAGCGTGGCAACTCTGTCAGGTTGCACCAGAATGGAGCACCGTTTTGGTGCGTTTCGTTAAGGTCTTCTGACAGGGGGATATTTAGCGCAGAATCTGACGAAAAAACAATCTTCCATTAACGGTTGTGTGAGGTGATTATTACATTTTATTTACTTTTGCGGCCGTTGCGGACAAAAGTGCGCACCATAAATGTGCAAAACCCCCGCCAGGGGCGAGGGCATTTCGGAAAATCCGCAGGGATTATTCGATGTTGGACTCAATGAACCACAGGAACTGATCCAGGTCACGTGACGCGGCAGTGAAGATATCGGCGGTGTCTTCATCTTTGGCTTCGCTAATTGCTTTACGCACATCGTTCGCCACAATCGCGTAACGGTCAGCCAGCTCTTTCAGGTGATCCTGAACGGTGTGGATATCCAGCGGATAGCTTTTCAGTGGCGTTTTGCTGTTGATCACCTGTGTGGTACCCAGTGCCACACCGCCCAGCTGTACGGCGCGCTCGGCCATGGTATCCAGATGAGTCACCAGTGCTGTGCGGAAGCCATCCAGCATTTCATGAACGGCAATAAAGTTTGCACCGCGCATATTCCAGTGAGCCTGTTTGGTGATCAGCGAAAGATCGATGAACTGGACAACCTGGCGATTCAGCAGCTCAATGGTCGCTTTTTTATCGCTATCCGATACATCGTTACGGGTATAAAGCAGATTAGACGCTTTCGTTTTCACCAGTTTAGCGGTACTCATAATCTCATATCCTCTTGATGTTTGTGTCCCAGGTAATTACGGAACTAAGTATAGCACCGGATTTATTGTCTGCGGTTTGGTGCTGCCTATTGGTTTAATAGCGAAAGGAAGGTTGTATTATTAAGTTTCTGAAATATAGGTGTTTTATTTAAGTTGATACAGATCAATCTTAATTCACTCTCCAGGAAAGAGGTCAGGTGAAATATTTTGGCAATATGAGAGATTTTGTAAGAAATTATTTGAGCCACTGACGTGGCCTATATTCTGCATGGCGGGTGAGCCATGCAGAATTAAAAGCTTAGTTAAGGTCAATTTTATGAACTTTTGGGTCCGGGCGCATGGTCAACGTGGAGCCCATAGACGCCGCGATAATGGAACAGAGTGCCAGCGTTTGCACCAGGGTCAGGGTTTCCCCGAGGAAAATCATTCCTGAGATGGCAGCCAGCGCGGGCTCCATGCTCATGAGCGTACCAAATATGCGAGTGGGCAGACGCGTCAGAGCGATCATCTCCAGAGAGTAGGGAAGCGCCGTAGAGAGAATGGCGACCGCCAGCCCAACCGGCAGGATGGACCACTGCCATATAGAGTCCGCGGCTTGTGCCATTCCGATCGGGACAAAGATGATGGCGGCAATCAGCGAGCCTAAGGCGACCGTCGCGGGACCGTGTTCTTCACCCGCACGCTGGCCTGTGAGAATGTAAACCGCCCAGCACGCCCCCGCCCCCAGCGCCAGAGCGGCCCCTGTCAGATCGATTTGTGAAACACTTTGACCTAGCGGCAGCAGGAACCATAGCCCCAGGACGGCCAGTATGACCCAGATAAAGTCCACCGGACGACGCGAAGAAAAGAGGGCAACCGCCAGCGGGCCGGTAAATTCAAGCGCAACCGCGATCCCCAGCGGGATGGTCTGAATAGAGAGATAGAACAGGTAGTTCATCCCTCCCAGCGCCAGCCCATAAAAGAGCAGGGGCAGTCGCTGCGCCTTTTTAAAACGTAGCCGCCAGGGTTTAAAGATAACCACCAGGATTAGGGTGCCTAGTGCGATACGCAGCGCCGTGACGCCGGGCGCACCAACCAGCGGAAAAAGCGATTTTGCCAGCGATGCGCCGCTTTGAATGGACATCATCGCGATAAGTATGACTGCCACCGGCATCCAGACCGACGATTTACGAGATACACCAGGCATCCTTTCTCCTGTCAATTAATGTCAAAAGAGGTAAAAGTCGCAGTGTAATGGAAATAAGCTGCAACGGTTGAGCTACTGTTGAAAAAAAACCAGGGAAAATCCGTAAAATGTGAAAACGTTGATGATTTTATCGCCTGAAAGATTAGGAATAATCTGGATGAACTAAAAGGTGATGACGCGCACTATTAGCGTTTAGCAGTGAAAATCTGGTGTTATTTTAACGAGATAGCTGGTGTTGGAAACGTTCTGTTACAGGAAAGGTCTCATTAGACATCGTGAATGACAAAGAGTTTCACAGAATTTTTTGATATATTTAAAACTTACGGACTTACTTGAAGCACATTTGAGGTGGTTATGAAAAAAATTGCATGTCTTTCAGCACTGGCAGCTGTTCTGGCTGTTTCCGCAGGTACCGCTGTAGCGGCAACTTCTACTGTAACCGGTGGTTACGCTCAGAGCGATATGCAGGGCGTGATGAACAAAACCAACGGTTTCAACCTGAAGTACCGTTACGAGCAAGACAACAACCCGCTGGGTGTGATCGGTTCTTTCACTTACACCGAGAAAGATCGTACTGAAAATGGCTCTTACAATAAAGGTCAGTACTACGGCATCACCGCGGGTCCTGCTTACCGCCTGAATGACTGGGCAAGCATCTACGGTGTTGTAGGTGTTGGCTACGGTAAATTCCAGCAGACCGAAAACGAAGGTCTGAACCGCACTGCAAGCAACAGCGACTACGGCTTCTCCTATGGCGCGGGTATGCAGTTCAACCCAATCGAAAACGTTGCACTGGACTTCTCCTATGAGCAGAGCCGTATCCGCAACGTTGACGTTGGCACCTGGATCGCGGGCGTAGGTTACCGCTTCTAATCACTTCGGTGAGCCAGTAAAAAATCCGCCCATTGTGGCGGATTTTTTTTATGGAAGGTAAAAGCAAAACGGCAACCAGAGGTTGCCGTTTTTAGCGCACTAACCCTCTCCTACAGGGAGAGGGAATTGTCAGGTTTTCTCCCTCTCCCCGTGGGAGAGGGCCAGGGTGAGGGCATCAGCCCGCACGAAACGGCAGAAATTACTTACTCTTAATATCGAAAATATCGGTCCCAAGATGGTTATAATCGACTTTCTGTAACTTAAAGTTGGTAATGTAAACTGGCGGGCCCTTCTTCCCGGAGATAAACGGGTAATCATTTTTTATCTCTTTCGCCTTAATCCCCGTCCACTGTGAGAAGAATTTCAGGAAATCGTTCGCGGAACGGCGCGCTTTTATAATGCGATGCGTTTTGTCATCACTCGACAGCACCATAAACGGTACCTGGAAGTTTTGCTGGAACTTGTCATCGTGTGCCAGATACTGCACCTGTTTACCGCGCTCCTTAAATGCCAGACCGTGGTCAGAGAAATAGACCATCGAGAAGCTGTCGCCGCTGTTGCGCAGCTGTGCGTACAGCTTGCTGAGCAGATCGTCGGTTTGCGTCATGGTGTAGAGATAACACGAGGTCTCTTTGGATTGCACAAACTCCGCATATTTTCCCCCGGTACGATCGCATGCCTGCGGGTGTGACCCCATCAGGTGCAGGACAATCAGCTGCGGCTGGGTGCGCTGGGTGGCGAAAACCTGCGCGGTCATTTTTAACAGCGCTTCATCCTGCGTATTTTTGTCCGCTTCAAAGTCACCGCTTTTCAGGAACTGCACCTCGTCGGCACGCTTCGCGATGCTGGCAATGGCGGTATCATACTCGCCGATCTGTCCCTGGTTGGAGAACCACCATGTCTGAAAACCTGCCCGGTTGGCCAGGGTGACAACGTTATCCTGAAACTGCGGTTTTCCATCCACCACGCGGTTGAGCGTCAGACCGAGTGATTTCTGCGTCGAGCCGCTGGCCGCCACGTAGTCGGTAAACAGCGTACCGTTGACGGTGCTGGCAAACGGCGTGTTATCCCAGTGACCGCCAAACGCGCCGAGGGCATCGCGACGCGCGCTTTCACCGATCACCACCACGTAGGTGTGATACTTCGGTTTCACCGCCAGCACGTTCCAGGTGTCTTTCATGGTGGAAAGCTCGGCCATACGCGCCTGCTCGTCGAGTACTTCCTCGTTATTCACCACCACGTCTTTGACGAAGCGAAATACCGGATAACCGGTATCTTTAAGCTTAAACACGCCGCCCCAGGCCAGATTTTGTACCGGCGCAACAAAAAACGTCACCACGCTAAAGGCCAGGCACAGGCTTTCAATTTTACCCCATGCTTTTTTCCCGACCTGCTTACGGCGAACCGCAATCACGCCGAGGGCAAAAATGAAAAGGCCAACCACGTAGTTGTACCACGGGAAGATCGTCAGGATCTCCGTGGACTCTTCCATATTGGTGGAATGGAGCGCCAGCAGGGTATTAAAGTTCGGCGCGCCATAGGCCTGGCCAAACGGGAAATAGGCGGCAGCAACCAGAGAACAGATCCCGATAAGCACTTTCTGTACGCGCGGTGCGCTTCGCCACAGCAGGTGAAGTATACAGGTGAACCCGACGGCATAAAGCAGGCTAAAGGGGTAGCCAAGAGCAAAGTTAATCAACAGCGATTGCAAAAAATAGAATCCCGTCCACGGGCTTAAGGCCCGGCTGCGGGTAACAAGTGTATCAATCAGGGTTACGTTCATAGATCACTATCACGAAAACGCCATGTGCTCACCCTGGCGTCAAGGGTCAAAGCCTGCCGGACAGTGCGTGGAAAGGGAATGAGAGGTCCGCTTCAGCGAGCCGCAAATTGTGCAGGGCTGCAAGAAGATAGTGCGAGCGTGAATTAAGGTCAACAGTTGCTAAACAGATGTTTTGCGAAGAGGGCTGCAAATCCGCAAAAATAATCGGGAACAGGCCAGTTTACAACGGAAGTGTGACGGGAAAATGAAGCGGCGTACCGCGACGCCGCTTAGTGGGAAGAGTTGTCGTCCTGCTGTGGTTTGCCGTTAAACATATCGCACAGCATGTTCAACAGCATCAGGCGCACTTTAAAAGGAGAGTGGGTAAACACGTTCATACACCTCTTGAATTCATTCATAAGACCTCCTGATTCATGATCCCTTCGATCCGTGAAGGGTGACTGCATTACATACAGATATAGCACAGGCTATATTGTATAGCTATGGCTAATTCGTTAATTTTTTGTGCTTGTAGAGCTATGGTTTACAATGTGCGCTCCGTTACAGGGCGCTGGAAGCGTCAACCCCATTGAGGAAGCACAATGAACCGTCGCGCAGGTAAGCCAACTACAAAAAAAACGACGCAACTGGTGAACGTTGAAGAGCATGTGGAAGGCTTCCGCCAGGTACGCGAGGCGCACCGCCGGGAGCTGATTGATGATTATGTCGAACTGATCTCCGATCTGATTCGTGAGGTTGGAGAAGCGCGCCAGGTTGATATGGCCGCACGCCTGGGGGTGTCGCAGCCAACCGTTGCCAAAATGTTAAAACGTCTGGCGTCGGTCGGGCTGATCGAGATGATCCCCTGGCGCGGGGTGTTTCTCACCGCTGAGGGTGAAAAGCTGGCGCAGGAGAGCCGCGAGCGCCATCAGATCGTCGAGAATTTTTTACTGGTGCTGGGCGTCAGCCCGGAAATTGCCCGTCGGGATGCCGAAGGGATGGAACACCACGTCAGCGAAGAGACGCTGGCGAAGTTCCGCGAATTTACGCTCCAATATGGTCCTTCCGCTGAATGAACATCCCCGGCTTGCAGGCCCTGAAACGCGATCGCTTTTTCCATCTTTTACTGATCACTGGCGTTGGGCTCAGCGTCTTTGTGCCCTTCACGCCGCACGCCTGGCCTGCGGCAATAGACTGGCGCACCATCATTACCCTGAGCGGTTTGATGATGCTCACCAAAGGCGTGGAGCTGAGCGGCTATTTTGACGTGCTGGGGCGCAAAATGGTGCGCCGATTCGCCACCGAGCGCAAGCTGGCCCTGTTCATGGTTTTTTCAGCGGCGCTGTTGTCGACGTTTCTCACTAATGACGTGGCGCTTTTTATCGTGGTGCCGCTTACGCTCACGCTGCGTAAGCTGTGCGAAATACCGGTTACCCGTCTGATTATCTTTGAAGCGCTGGCCGTCAATGCGGGCTCTCTGCTCACGCCGATCGGTAACCCGCAGAACATTCTGCTGTGGGGACGCTCCGGCCTGTCGTTTACCGCATTTACCGGGCAGATGGCGCCGCTGGCGCTGGCGATCGTGGCGACGCTTCTGGTGGTGGGCTGGTTTGCTTTCCCGGATAAATCGTTACAGTACCACAGCGGTACAACCGGCCCCCAGTGGCAGCCGCGTCTCGTCTGGAGCTGCCTGGGGCTGTATATCGTTTTCCTTACCGCGCTGGAATTAAACCAGGCGCTGGCGGGCGCGCTGCTGGTGGCGTGCGGCTTCCTGTTCCTTGCCCGGCGGGTGCTGGTGAGCGTTGACTGGACGCTGCTGCTGGTGTTTATGGCGATGTTTATTGACGTCCATCTGCTGATCCAGCTCCCGGTATTGCAGAACGTTCTCCATAGCGTCAGCGGTCTGTCGCAGCCAGGGTTATGGCTGACGGCAATTGGACTCTCGCAGGCGATCAGTAACGTACCGTCCACCATTTTACTGCTGAACTATGTTCCCCCTACGGTACTGCTGGCGTGGGCGGTCAACGTCGGCGGATTTGGGCTGCTGCCCGGCTCGCTGGCAAACCTTATCGCCCTGCGCATGGCCAACGATCGCCGCATCTGGTGGCGCTTCCATGTATGGTCAATCCCGATGCTGCTCTGGTCTGCGGCGGTCGGTTTCGGACTATTCCTTCTCATATAGTGCGCAATTTGTCAGTTTTTCCTGGCAAATGTATAGCAACGTCCTAGCTTTAGTGAACGGCATAGTGTGATGCCGCTCACTGACAGGACCGTTGCTGAACTATGGCAGAAGATCAAAACCCACCTGCTGACGAGCAGGATAAAAACAATAACGAGCGCAAGCGCCCGGGCAAAAAACCGTTAATTATTCTGGGCATTGTGGTCATCGTGATGGTGATCGTGGCGCTGGTCTGGTGGTTTTTAACCCGTAACGAAGAGACCACCGACGACGCCTTTACCGACGGCGACGTGGTGACAATTGCCCCAAAAACGGCAGGTTACGTTACCGAACTTCGCGTGCGGGATAACCAGCGCGTGAAAAAAGGGGATGTGCTGGTGGTGATTGACCCTCGCGATACCACCGCCCAGCGCGATCAGGCCCAGGCCCAGCTTGGGCTGGCAGTTGCGCAGTTGCATCAGGCGCAGGCGCAGCTGGCGCTCTCGAAGGTGCAATATCCCGCCCAGCGTGATGAAGCCAAAGCCCAGGTACTGAAAGCCCAGGCGGATATGGCCAACGCGCAGGCGGAGTACCGCCGTCAGCGCGGCGTTGACCCGCGCGCGACCACGCAACAAAGTATCGATGCCGCGAACGCCCAACTGCGGAGCGCCCAGGCGGGTCAGGCCAGCGCGCAGGCGCAGCTGGAAGTGGCGGAGCAGGTTCAGCTGCAAATTCGCCAGCAGGAGACCAACGTTGAAGCCCGAGAACGCCAGGTCGACCAGGCCAGAGCGCAGCTGGAAACCGCCAACCTGAACCTCTCGTATACTGAAGTCCGCGCCCCGTTCGACGGTTTTGTCACCAAACGCAACGTACAGCCCGGTACGCTGGTGCAGGCAGGTACGGCCCTGTTCTCGCTGGTTTCCCCGAACGTATGGGTGGTGGCGAACTTCAAGGAGTCACAGCTTGAGCGCATGAAGCCGGGCGACAAAGTGACCGTGTCCGTCGATGCCTGGCCGGATATGGAGCTTGAAGGGCATATCGACAGTATCCAGCAGGGAAGCGGCTCGCGCTTCTCCGCCTTCCCGTCGGAAAACGCTACCGGTAACTTTGTGAAGATCGTTCAGCGCGTGCCGGTGAAAATCGTCATTGATAAAGGGCTGGATCCGAACAAGCCGCTGCCGCTGGGGCTCTCGGTTGAACCTAAGGTCACCGTGGAATGACGGATCACAGCCACGATAACTGGAAGCCCGCCAGTAACCCGTGGGCGGTGGCGATTGTGGTCACCCTGGCGGTGTTTATGGAAATTCTGGACACCACCATCGTCAACGTGGCGCTGCCGCACGTCGCGGGCTCGCTCTCGGCCAGCTATGACGAATCCACCTGGGTGCTTACCAGTTACCTTGTCGCAAACGGCATCGTGCTGCCGATTTCGGCCTTTCTGAGCCGCCTGTTTGGCCGCAAGCAGTTTTTCCTGATCTGCATTGTGATGTTCACCATCTGTTCGTTCCTGTGCGGCATCGCTACCGAGCTATGGCAAATCATCCTGTTCCGGGTGATGCAGGGCTTCTTTGGCGGCGGCTTGCAGCCTACCCAGCAGTCGGTGCTACTTGACTACTTCAAGCCGGAGGACAGGGGCAAAGCCTTTGGCCTTTCGTCCATTGCCATTATCGTCGCACCGGTACTCGGCCCCACGCTGGGCGGCTGGATCACCGATAACTACTCCTGGCGCTGGGTGTTCTTTATCAATATTCCGGTAGGGATTGTGACGGTACTGGCCATCTATCAGCTGCTGGAAGATCCGCCGTGGGAGAAAAAGTCAGAAGAGAAACTCACCGTCGACTGGACGGGGATCGGCCTGATCGCCCTCGGCCTTGGCTGTTTGCAGGTGATGCTCGACCGGGGGGAAGATGATGACTGGTTCTATTCGAACTTTATCCGCACCTTCGCGGTACTGACGCTGGTCGGCATTATCGGCGCGATCTACTGGCTGATGTATGCCAGAAAGCCGGTGGTGGATCTGCACTGCATGAAGGATCGGAACTTTGCGATCTCCAGCCTGCTGATGGCGGGGATGGCCATGATCCTGTACGGCAGTTCGGTAGTTATTCCGCAGCTGGCGCAGCAGGATTTAGGCTATACCGCCACCTGGTCCGGCCTGGTGCTCTCGCCCGGGGCGGTGCTGATTGTGGTGACTATCCCGCTGGTGCTGAAGCTGATGCCGGTGGTGCAGACGCGCTGGATCATCGCCTTTGGCTTTACCTGCCTGGCGGTGTCGTTCTTCTGGTCCCGCACGCTGACGCCGGATATCGACTTCGAAACGCTGGTGCTGTTCCGCAGCGCCCAGTCGATTGGGCTGGGGTTCCTGTTTGTGCCGCTCACCACCATCGCCTTTATCTCGATCCCGAGGCGGCTCAACGCGGATGCGGCGGCGCTGTTTACCATGTTCCGCAACGTGGCGGGCTCGATTGGCATTTCCCTCTCGACGGCGGCCATTACCGAACGCTCGCAGGCGCATAGCGCGCATCTGGCTTATCACGCTTCGCCGTTTAACGAGCAGTTCCAGCTGGCGATACGCGAAAGCGCCCAGGCTATTCAGAACTTCACCACTCAGGTAGGCGATCCGACCGGTATTGCCACCGGGCGGATGTACCAGACGATGATCGAGCAGTCGCGCTTTCTGGCCTACATCGACGTCTTCACCATTCTGAGCGCGGTGGCCCTATTACTGATTCCGTTTTGTTTGTTGCTCTCGCCGGTTAAGAGCGAGGGGAGTGCAGGAGCACACTGATGATACACAGACGTTTACACCCCCTGATGATAATGATGCTGCTGGTGGGCTGTGCCGTCGGGCCAGACTACCAACAGCCTGCACCGCCTGCCACCACGCACTGGAACGATAAGGGCGACAGCGCGGTGAAATCGCAAACTTCTGCCGCCGCCACTAACCCGCGCTGGTGGAAAACCTTCGGCTCGCCGCAGCTTGACAGCCTGATTGAACGCGCCATCGCCGGGAATCTCACGCTACAGCAGACGGTATTACGCATTGCTGGCGCGCGCGAACAGATTAACCAGGCCGGCGGGGCGTTTTTCCCGTCGGTGAATGGCAATGTGCAGGCGACGCGCCAGCAGCTTGGGCTGGAAGGGGAGCTGAAATCCCACGGCGTGTATGACCAGTTGAATAATGTCGATCCTGAATTGCGGGGCGCGTTAGGCCCGCTGACGCAGCCGATTAACCTCTATCAGGGCAGCTTTGACGCCCAATGGGAAATCGATCTTTGGGGCAAGGTGCGCCGTCAGGTAGAAGCGGCCGAGGCGCAGCAGCGGGCGGCGATCGAGCAGCGTAACGATGCGCTGGTCTCGCTGGAAGCCGAAGTGGCGCGGGCGTGGCTACAGCTGCGCGGGGCACAGAGCATCATTGCCACGCTTAATACCCAGATTGAAAGCGCGCAGCAGACGCTGGATCTGACCGAAAGCCGCCAGCGGGGCGGGCTGTCACCGCAGATGGACGTGGAAAATGCCCGGGCGCAGCTGGGCAATCTTGAAGCCCAGCTGCCGCAGTATCTGGCGCAGGAACGCCAGGCGATGAACGGGCTGGCGATCCTGCTCGGCAAACCGCCGGGGGCGCTGGACGCCGAGCTGCAATCGGCGCAGCCGATGCCCGCGCTGCCGGATATCGTGCAGACCGGCATTCCGTCGACTCTGGCCCGCCGCCGTCCGGACGTGCGCGAAGCGGAGGCGAATCTCCATGCCGCCACGGCGCAAATCGGCGTCTCGGTGGCGGAGCTGTTTCCGAGCTTCACCCTCTCCGGACAGTTTGGCCTGCGCAACAGCGAATCCAACTGGCTGACCGACTGGAGCAGCCATTTCTACAGCTTCGGTCCGCAGGTCTCTATCCCGATTTTCCAGGGCGGTCGGCTGGTCTCCAGCGTCAAGGTGGCGCGCGCGCAGCAGGGGGCGGCGGTGCTGGAGTATCGCCAGACGGTGCTTACCGCGCTCGGCGACGTTGAAAACGCGCTGGTGAGCTACCGCACCGACCAACAGCGTGAGGCGGGCCTGGCGAAAACCATCGACGCGCTGCAAAACGCCTTTGATTTAGCCAGCGATAGCTATCGGCAGGGGATCGCCAGCTTTATCGACGTGCTCGACGCCCAGCGTCAGCTCGCTCAGGCCGAACAGCAGCGGGCGCAGGCGCAGGTGCAGAGCGCCCTTGACCTGGTGGCGCTCTACAAAGCCCTCGGTGGCGGTTGGGAGCCATATCAGCAGGTACAGTTGCCAGACTACAGCGTCTTTGGCGACGCCCCGCGCGGATAGATTCAGAGGATTGGGCAAGAAACGGACAGGAACGCCACATTCGCGATGGCTGGGGGGCGGGTATAACTAACAAACACCCAATCGACATGCGAGGAAAGCGTTATGCGTTATCAAAAACTGGGCAATACCGGACTGTTTGTTTCTGAACTCTGCCTCGGCACCATGACCTTCGGCGGTGAAGACGGCATGTGGGGCAAAATTGGTCAGCTTCAGCAAAACGAGGCCGAGCAGTTGGTTGGCCGCGCGCTGGATGCCGGGATCAACTTTATCGACACCGCCGACGTCTACTCGGAAGGGCGTTCGGAGGAGATCACCGGGCAGGCGCTGAAGAACCTGAAAATTCCGCGCGAAAACGTGGTCGTTGCCACCAAGGTGTTCGGTGAAACCGGCACTGCGGGGGTGAACTCGCGCGGCAGTTCGCGCTATCACATCATTAGCGGCGTGAAGGAGAGCCTTCGTCGCTTGCAGCTGGATCATATCGATCTCTATCAGCTGCACGGTTTCGACCCCGCGACCCCCATCGAGGAGACGCTTTACGCGCTGGATAACCTTGTGCAGCACGGTCACGTGCGCTATATCGGCGTCTCGAACTGGGCGGCATGGCAGATTGCCAAAGCGCTCGGCATCTCTGAGCGTCTGGGGCTGGCGCGTTTTGCCTCATTGCAGGCCTACTACACCATCGCCGGGCGCGACCTTGAGCGCGAACTGGTGCCGATGATGCAGAGCGAAGGCGTCGGGTTGATGGTATGGAGCCCGCTGGCGGGGGGTCTGCTGAGCGGAAAATACGATCGCGACGGGCAGAGCGCGGCCGGTAGTCGTCGCCTGGCGTTCGACTTCCCGCCGGTGAATAAAGATCGCGCCTTCGACTGCGTGGACGTGATGCGTACCATCGCCGAAAGTAAAGGCGTTTCCGTGGCGCAAATCGCGCTGGCGTGGCTGCTGCACCAGAAAGCGGTGACCAGCGTCATTATTGGCGCGAAACGCGTTGAACAGCTGGACGACAATATCGCCGCGACCGGGATCCGCTTAAGCGAAGACGAGCTTAAACAGCTGGACGCCGTCAGCGCGCTGCCGCGTGAATATCCGGGCTGGATGCTGGAGCGGCAGGGGGAATATCGTCGCAACCAGTTAGTGCAGCAGTAACCTTCCTTCCCCGGTGACGCTTCGCTCACCGGGGCGATGTTCGCGCGTTTTTTCCCTATCCGCTTCACAAAAAACGATCCTTCTCTTTGCCTGCTTTTTCATCTTTAGCTATATGACTAGTCATGAAATATTAAATGACTAGTCATAGAGGGAGAGAGCATGAATACATCGCTGCCAGCCAATTTTTTATGGGGCAACTCGGTCTCGAGCATGCAGACGGAAGGGGCATGGAACGAGGGTGGGAAGGGCATGTCGGTCTACGACATTCGTGAAGCCGGTGAAAATATCTCCGACTGGAAAGTGGCCACCGACTCCTATCACCGCTACAGGGAAGATTTCGACCTGATGCAGGATCTGGGCATGAACTGCTACCGCTTTCAGATCTCATGGAGCCGCGTTTGCCCGCAGGGCAATGGCGCGTTCAACGACGAGGGTATCGCCTTTTACGACCGCTTTATTGACGATCTTATCGCGCGCGGCATTGAGCCGATGATCTGCCTTTATCACTTCGATATGCCGCTGGCGCTGGCGCAGGAGTATAACGGCTTCAATGACCGCCGCGTGATGGAGGCCTTTATCCGCTACGGGAAGAAGATGATCGACTGCTTTGGCGACCGGGTGAAGTACTGGCTGACCTTCAACGAGCAGAACATTTTCCATATGCCGGAAGCCTTCCGTATTTCCGGTTATATGAAAGGGGAGCAAACCCTTCGCGAGCTCTATGAGCTTCAGCACCATACGATGGTGGCGCATATGTCGCTGACCGAGTATCTGCACCAGACCAAACCGGGCAAACTGATGGGCGGCATGCTGGCGCATCAGCTGATTTATCCAGCTACCTGTAAACCGCGCGATATCTTCTGTGCCCAGCAGTACGACGAATTCCTCAACCAAAACCTGCTGCGCGTCTTTGCAGGCCAGGGCTATAGCCCGGCGGTGATGGCGGTGGTGGAGCAGGAAGGCTTTGGCGATATTTACCGCGCTGAGGACCTGGCGCTGTTTGCCCGTACAAAGAACGACTATATGGCCTTCAGCTACTACGCCAGCAAAACGCTGGACAGCGATGCCATCCCGGAAGGTACGCCGGTCAACTATTACCTGCTGCATGGCGAAAAAAACAACCCGTACCTGAAGGCCACGGAGTGGAACTGGCAGATCGATCCGCTGGGCTTTCGCACCATTATCACCCGCTATGCCAACGACTGGCGGATGCCGGTCTTCCCGATTGAAAACGGCATAGGCGTGATTGAGTCCTGGGACGGCGTGAATCCGATCGAGGACACTTACCGCATCGATTACCACCGGGCGCATATCGAAGCCATGAAGGACGCGATGTTCGAGGACGGGGCGCAGGTGCTCGGCTACCTTGGCTGGGGGTTAATCGACATTCTCAGCTCGCAGGGCGACATGCGTAAGCGCTACGGCGTGGTCTACGTCAACCGTGAAAACCACGACCTCAAAGACCTCAAGCGCGTGCCGAAGAAGAGCTACGCGTGGTTAAAACAGGTTATCCATACTAACGGACGCGAGATGTAAGCCGTACGCTGCCGGGCCGTTTTTGTGACTGATTGATGGGATCTATCCGCTATGTCTGAAACAAAAATAACACCGCATATGCAGTCTTTTGTCGACAGATTTGTTGAGTTTTCAGCGCGCCTGGCAAACCAGGTGCATCTTCGCTCTCTGCGCGATGCCTTCGCCACGGTGATGCCGATTTTCATCCTCGCCGGTCTGGCGGTGCTGGTGAATAACGTTGTGTTTCCATGGGTGCTGGAAGGCGACACGCTTGTGCAGTTTAAGGTATGGGGCGAGGCGATCATCAACGGCACGCTGAACATCGCCGCGCTGCTGCTGGCGCCGATGATCGCCTGGGCGCTGGCGCGCAACAAAGATTTCGACAATCCGGTCTCGGCATTGGTTATCGCCGTCAGCAGTTTCATCATCATGATGCCGATGCGCTTACAAATTACGCCCGTCGGCAGCGACTCCGCGGTGAGCGTCACTCAGGTGCTGACGTTCGCGAATATCGGCTCAACCGGAATTTTCGCCGGGGTGCTGATTGGGCTGCTTTCAACCGAGCTGTTTATCGCCATTTCGCGACTCAAGGTGCTGCACATTTCGCTCGGGGAAAACGTACCGCCAGCGGTGAGCAAATCTTTTACCGCGCTGATCCCGACGATACTCACGCTCTCCCTGTTCGCCGTGCTGGCGGCCATACTGGCAAACGTGCTGCACACGGATCTGATCCACCTCATTACCACCTTTATCCAGCAGCCGCTACGGCTGATCAACACCAGCCTGCCGGGGACGATCTTCATCTACAGCTTCGGTAACTTCCTCTTCACCCTCGGTATTCATCAGTCTGTGGTCAATAGCGTGGTGCTGGAGCCGTTTCTGCTGATCAACACCAACGAGAACATGCTGGCCTTCGCCAACGGCCAGCCAATCCCGCATATCATCAATAACATCTTCGTGCCGACGTTTGGTATGGTGGGCGGCACGGGCAGCACCATTTCGCTGCTGATCGCCATTTTTATCTTCTCCCGACAAAAGTCGGCGAAGCAGGTGGCGCGTCTGTCGCTGGCGCCCGGTTTATTCAACATCAACGAGCCGGTCATTTTTGGCCTGCCGATCGTGTTTAACCTGCCGCTGATGATCCCCTTTGTGCTGCTGCCGGCGATTGGCATTTACTTTGCCTGGCTCTGCACCACGCTGGGGTTAATGTCGCGCTGCGTGGTAATGATCCCGTGGACCACGCCGCCAATCCTGAGCGCCTGGCTGGCAACGGCGGGAGACTGGCGGGCGGTGGTAGTGCAGTTGGCAATCATCGTATTTGGTGTATTCTTCTACCTGCCTTTCCTCAAAGTTGCCGAGCGAGTGGCCTTGAAAAACAGCGAGAGAGAAAACTAATTTAAGGAAGCAGGATGGCGGCGAAGTACATCACCATAGCGCGGGAAATTAAGAAACGCATTATCAGCCAGCAGTACGCCGCCAATGAACCGCTGCCGGACCAGTTTGCGCTGGCGGCGGAGTTTAGCACCAGCCGGATGACCATCCAGCAGGCGATGCGCCAGCTGATTGTCGAAGGTCTGGTCTATACCCGTCAGGGGCAGGGCACCTTTATCCGCAAAAACTTCCTTCAGCTTTCGCAGTGGGATCTTTCCGGCAGCGACTACTTCGGGGCAACCAAAACCTGGGAACATTTAGGCACGGTGACGAGCCAGGTGGTGCATTTCGAACTGCGTTTCCCGAACGAGAAAGAGCAGGCATCGCTGATGATTAACGCCGATGCGCCGATCTATGACTTTATTCGCCTGCGTTTATTAAACGGTGAACCGATGTCGCTGGATTCAACGGTCATGCCGATGAACCTGGTGCCCGGCCTGACCAAAAGCCATCTTGACGGTTCGGTGTTTCAGTATGTTCAGGAGACGCTGGGGCTGAAAATTATGGGGTCGTACCGGGTGGTGCGGGCGCTAAAACCCAACGCGCTGGACAGGGAACATCTTGTCTGTGAGCAGACCGATCCCGTGCTGGAAGTGGAGCAAGTGATTTATCTGGAGGATGGCACACCGCTGGAGTATGCCCACTGCCACTATCGCTACGATCACGGCGGGATTGTGATCGTGAATAACGGGTAAAAAAAAGCGGGCATCGAAGCCCGCTTTTTTAATGCTCGTTGTTAGTTCAAACGCACCGGCATACCGGAACGGTTCTGAATTGCCTGGTCAACGATGGCCGTCTCAACATCTGCCTGAGAGGTAACGGACTGCACCGCGCTGGTCAGCGTAATCGGTACGATTTCGTTGTTGTTGATCTGGTCTTCGCTGGTGGAAAGCGGGTTGTGCACTTCAATGTAACGGCTGCCGTCCGGCTCTGAGGTTGCTTTCACCGGTTCGTTAATGAATTGAACGCGCGTACCGACCGGCACGTTATCGAACAGGAATTTGATGTCTTCATTACGCAGACGTACACAGCCGTGGCTGACGCGCAGGCCGATACCGAAGTTGGCGTTAGTACCGTGGATCGCATACAGACGACCAATGTACAGCGCGTAAAGACCCATCGGGTTATCCGGGCCGGCAGGCACAACGGCCGGCAGCGGCTCGCCAGCAGCAATGTACTCCGCGTGCATTTTGGCGGTCGGCGTCCAGGTTGGACCCGCTTTCTTACGCTCCACTTTAGTGGTCCAGTTCAGCGGGGTGTCTTTACCCAGCTGACCGATACCGATAGGCAGCACGATCACCGTGTTGGTGCCTTTCGGGTAGTAATACAGACGCATTTCGGCGCTGTTAATCACGATGCCTTCGTGCACCGTATCCGGCAGGATCAGCTGCTGTGGAATGTTGAGTACGGTACCCGCTTTTGGCAGATACGGGTCAACGCCCGGGTTCGCTTCCAGCATGTTAGACAGGCCGAGCTGATATTGCGCAGCGAAGTATTCCAGTGGCTGAGTGTTACCTTCCGGCACCGTCACCACCTGGTTTTCACCCACCAGACGGCTTCCGTCTGTCGGCAGGGGATACGTCACCGCAGACGCGGTCTTACAAAAACCTACTACGGCTAACGCCGCCGCAAAAAGCGTTGTTAATTTCATGTTCATGTTATGCGAGGTATCTAAGCCATTCTGGCGATGAGTTGAGAAGTCTGAATCTGTAATGGGAGCGCATTATATGTGCATTCCCGTTAACTGGGAATTCAGATGTGTACGAAATCACATTTTTTTCGATTTTGTTAAAGTTTAGCGGATTACCGCAACACGGGATCTGAATTCGGAATTGTGGCATAATGCCGTGTTTATCACACTTTTCGCAGGAATCTCTCCGTGTTAGTTACCAGCAACGTCACTATGCAGTTTGGCAGTAAGCCGCTGTTCGAAAACATTTCCGTCAAATTTGGCGGCGGCAACCGTTACGGCCTGATTGGTGCCAACGGTAGCGGAAAATCCACCTTCATGAAGATCCTCGGCGGTGACCTGGAGCCAACGCTCGGCAACGTGTCGCTCGATCCGAACGAGCGCATCGGTAAGCTGCGCCAGGACCAGTTTGCCTTCGAGGAGTTTACCGTTCTCGACACCGTGATCATGGGGCACGCGGAACTGTGGGAAGTGAAGCAGGAGCGCGATCGTATCTACGGTCTCGCTGAAATGAGCGAAGAAGACGGTTACAAAGTGGCCGACCTGGAAACGCAATACGGCGAAATGGACGGCTACTCTGCGGAAGCGCGTGCGGGCGAACTGCTGCTGGGCGTCGGTATTCCGGTTGAACAGCATTACGGCCCGATGAGTGAAGTCGCGCCAGGCTGGAAGCTGCGTGTGCTGCTGGCACAGGCGCTGTTCTCTAACCCGGACATCCTGCTGCTCGACGAACCCACCAACAACCTGGACATCGACACCATCCGCTGGCTGGAGCAGACGCTGAACGACCGCGACAGCACCATGATCATTATCTCGCACGATCGTCACTTCCTGAACATGGTATGTACCCACATGGCGGATCTGGACTACGGCGAGCTGCGCGTGTATCCGGGTAACTACGACGAGTACATGACGGCGGCCACCCAGGCGCGTGAACGTCTGCTTGCCGACAACGCCAAGAAGAAAGCGCAGATTGCGGACCTGCAATCCTTCGTCAGCCGCTTCAGCGCCAACGCTTCTAAGTCCCGTCAGGCGACGTCCCGTGCCCGTCAGATCGACAAAATCAAGCTGGAAGAAGTCAAAGCCTCCAGCCGTCAGAACCCGTTCATCCGCTTCGAGCAGGACAAGAAGCTGTTCCGTAACGCGCTGGAAGTGGAAGCCCTTACCAAAGGCTTCGATGAAGGTCCGTTGTTCAAAAACTTCAACCTGCTGCTGGAAGTGGGCGAGAAGATTGCCATCCTGGGCGCCAACGGCGTGGGTAAATCTACTCTGCTGAAAACCCTGGTAGGCGAACTGCAACCGGATAACGGCACCGTGAAGTGGTCTGAAAACGCGCAGATTGGTTACTACGCGCAGGACCATGAATATGAGTTCGAAAACGACCTGACCGTCTTCGACTGGATGAGCCAGTGGAAGCAGGAAGGTGACGACGAGCAGGCGGTACGCAGCATTCTGGGGCGTCTGCTGTTCAGCCAGGACGACATCAAAAAGCCTGCAAAAGTGCTTTCCGGTGGTGAGAAGGGCCGCATGCTCTTCGGCAAGCTGATGATGGAAAAACCGAATATTCTGGTGATGGACGAACCGACCAACCACCTGGATATGGAATCGATTGAATCGTTGAACATGGCGCTGGAGATGTATCAGGGCACCCTGATTTTTGTCTCTCACGACCGTGAGTTCGTCAGCTCGCTGGCGACCCGCGTGATCGAAATTACGCCAGAGCGCGTGGTGGACTTCACCGGTAACTACGAAGATTACCTGCGCAGCAAAGGTATCGACGGATAGTTTCCCGCCTTCTTTCACGTTACGGATATGCTGGCTGCTACCGTAACGTGAACCACTCATATTGTTTTAATCTGAAATATTCGCTTTATAGGTGAACTGTAACCGTAACATCGGCTACGATGCGCTCTGTTTAATTTAACATGGACAGGGAAGTATGATTCAGACAGGAACCATCTCTTTAGCTAATCTTAAAGCCCGGTTATTAAACCTGAATGCCAACAATGAATATCCTTTTATTCTGCGGGAAGAGGGTAGTGATATCGTCGCGTCGTGGAATATCGTTGATGCGAAGTGGAAGGCAATTTTTGGCAAAGCGGGGTTGAAGAAACAGTACGAACTACGACTGTTCTTTGATGAAAGCAAAAAACAGGTTCGCTATCGCGAGAAGTCAACAGATGTGGAATGGGATGCCAGCCTCGGCGCTTTCAAATTCAGCAAATCTGTACACGTAGGTAAGAAACTTGAATTCTCAGCGGGCGGCGCCTTGGGCGTCAAAGAAGATGGCAGTATTGACAAAATTTATGGCTATAAATTTGTCTCTACAGAAATAATCGATCCCATCTTTGATATTGTCCGCAATGCCGGTTGGCAGGTAAAGGGCATTCTGGCAGACAAGAAAAAAAGAAAGTTTGTTATCGCGGGCGTAATTGGTGCGATATTAATCGCCGTAGTGGGCATCGGTTCAGTCCTCTTCGTTTCAATGGGCGGGGTAAAAGATGCGGCCCGCGCGGAAGTAGATCTGCTGCGCAATGGGCAATATGCGGAAGCCTGGCGGGCAAGCTCTTATGCTATTCAAAGGGAAATGACGCAAGAGGAATTTATTGAGGCGACGAAGTCCGTTAACTTCCCTGAAATTGAAGACTACTCGTTCAACAGTATTAACGTAACGAACGGGGTAGGCACCCTGTCGGGTAAAGTCACGTTCAAAAATGGGGCGCCGGGGGTTATCACCGTCACCATGTACAAAGAAAATGAACAGTGGAAGCTGGCTGGCGTATCCGTAGATTAAAGCGGCTCCGGTTTTCTTTCTGCTGAAAGAAAACCGGTTTAACGGACTAGATTACCCATTCAGATCTTTCAACGCCGTTCACCCGCAACGTACGTTTTTCTCCAGCCGGTAACGACACCTTCAGCGCCTTCCACGCCGGACGATAGTCACCGCGCGCATTCACCTTCAGGTTGATGGTTGATCCATCACAAACTATTTCCCATTCTACCCACAGCGCGTTGCCGTTCAGGTAGCCCCAGCTTTCACCGTCGTCCTCAAACAGCAGTCCGGAGGTGGTGCCGACGCCTTTCACCGGGAACAGCTTCAGCTCGCGGGTATCGTCTTTATCGGCGCTCACGTGACGGATGCGCTCGCTGAGCGGCAAACCCGCCCCGGCGCGCACCAGCAGCGGCAGCTTTTCCAGCGGCGCGTCGAGGACGATCGACTGGCCTCCCGCATACCATGCGTGGGTGTAAAAATCGTACCAGCCGGTTTCGTTGTCCGGGAGCCAGACGCGGCGTTCTCGCTGCCCGGCTTCGACGACGCTTGCCACCAGCAGGTCGCGGCCCAGCAGAAAGTCGTCGCACTCTTCAAACGTCTGAACATCGTGCTCGTGATCGAGGAAGGTTGGGCGCAGCATCGGCTCGTCGTCGGCATGCGCCTGCCAGAGCAGGGTGTAGAGATACGGCAGCAGACGGTAGCGCAGCTCAATCGCACCGCGGATAGCGGGGGTGACGCCCGGGTACATCCATGGCTCGTTAACCGTGTGGTCATCGTTCCACGAGTGAATAGTAAAGCGCGGATGCATCACGCCGTTTTGTACCCAGCGCACAAACAGCTCGGCGTCGGGTTTATCCCCGGAGAAACCGCCGACGTCGTGGCCGACGTTGAATAGCCCGGAGAGGCTCATGCCCAGCCCCATGCGGATGTTATAGCGCAGGGTATCCCAGTTAGTGCGGTTATCGCCGCTCCAGGTCTGAACGTAGCGCTGCATCCCGGCACAGCCGGAGCGGGAGATCAGATACGGACGCTTCTCGGGGGCAAAGCGCTGCTGCGCTTCCAGCGAGGCGCGCATCATCAGCAGCGGCATAACCGGGCGAATGTGCTTGATGGCGATCTCCTTGCCGAAACCATAGCAGCGCGCTTCCCCGTCCCACACTTCGTACTCGTTGTTGTCGTTCCAGGTGGAGTCGATGCCCATCTCCAGCAGCTGCGTGGTGACGCCGTTCTGCCACCACTGCACCGTCTGCGGGTTGGTGAAGTCGAGGTGCGAGCCTTCATCATCCCAGAAGCTTGAACGTTCAGGCGCATCGGTTTCTGAATCACGAATGAACAGGCCGCGTTCCGCCACTTCGCTGTAGCGGGGATGATCCTGCAACAGGCACGGCTTGATGTTAGCCGCAAGCTTCAGCCCCGCATCGTGGAATGCCTGGCTCATCACCTTCGGCTGCGGCACCTTATCGTAGTTCCAGTTGAAGACGTAGCGCTTGCCGTTAATCGAGGTATAGCCGGAGGAGAGCTGGAACGAGTCGCACGGAATGGCATGCTCGTCGCACAGGCGGATGAAGTTCATCAGCTGGTTCTGGGCGTCCGGCGCGTCGGTGTAGTGCATGGTCGAGCCGCTGTAGCCCAGGCTCCATTTCGGCCCGAACAGCGTTTTTCCCGTCAGGCGAACGAAGGCTTTGGTGACGTCCAGCGCGCGCTTGCCGGTAAAGATGTAGTAGTCGATGTTGCCCGCTTCCGCCTGCCAGCGGCGATAGGCGGTGTGATAATTGTCGATCTCGTTACCCAGATCCAGCCAGCAGCTGCTCAGGTTGTCGTAGAACAGGCCGTAGCTCACGTCATCGCGGCGGGTGAGGGTGAACGGGATGTGCTTGTACAGCGGATCGGTGCTGGCGGCGTTGTAGCCCATCGCGTCCAGGTTACGCATCTCATAGCGTTTGCCGTTGCGCTGTAATTCGCCCGCTTTCTCACCCAGACCGTAAAAACGCTCGTCCTTACGGCGGCTGAGATAGTGCGCCACGCCGTCACCGTGCGCGTTCAGCAGGTAGGCGCTGGTCGGGCGGTCATTGACCAGCGGCTGCCACTCGCCTGACTCACTGCGATAGTGCCACTCCAGCCACAGCGGCTGGTGGACGGTCACTCGCAACTGTTCAGTCGCGACGGTTAACGTGTCGCCCTGTTGCGTGAGCGTCCATGCGGGGCAGGAGAAGCCGCTGACATCGTCACGACGGCGACCTTCCCACGGCACGTCTTGTTCCGGGGCGATGCTCCAGGTACGGTCCAGGGCCAGCTCGCCTTTGCGTTTGATCAGCACGCGGAAAAGGTTCTCTTCCAGCACATACAGGCACAGGCGGTGCTGGTTATCCACCAGCAGTTCCAGATGGTTTGCCGACTGCGTATCAACGGTCCAGTTTTTCAGGGTTTTCATATGTAATACATCCACTATCAGGCGCGCCTGGCGCGACGTTCAGCAATAAATGCCACAAGGAAAACAGCGCCAAGCAGGTCAAAGAAGCCCATGGCGATAAAAAGCGGGTTAAAGCCGATTTTGTCGGCGGTCACCCCGATTAACAGCGAGAACAGGAAGCTGGCGATCCACGCTGCCGAGCCGCGCATGCCGTTGACGGTTGCCATCTGGCCTTTGTCGAACGACTCCACGACCAGCGCGCTGAGCATGCAGGAGATGATCTGGTGCCCAAAGCCGCCGATGGAGATCAGCACGATGGTGATATACGGGTCGCGGGTCACGGCTACGATGGCCAGAGAAATCATCAGGAATGCGCCGGTGACGGAGCTTGCTACGACCGAGTTAACGCGGGAACAGCCGAACAGGCGGGTGTACAGCCGTGTCAGATAACCGCTCGCCACGCTGCCGAGGTCGGCGGCGAGGAACGGCAGCCAGGCAAACATCGCGATCTGCTTCAGATCCATGCCGTGCTCTTTGGCGAGGTAGAGCGGCACCCAGAAGCTCAGCACCGCCCAGGCCGGCTCCGCCATAAAGGCCGGGATGGCGATACCGTAGAAACGTTTGTTTTTCGAGACGGTTTTCAGCGCGGTCAGAAAGGGCAGTTTGACCGCAGGCGGTTCGTTATCCTGCTTGATAAACGTCAGCTCATCGCGGCTCAGGTTCGGATGCTGTTCCGGGTTGTAATAAAAGGCCCACCACAGGATCACCCACAGCAGCGCCAGCACGCCGGTAAACATAAACGCGCCTTGCCAGCCGAACGAGGCGTGAGCAAAGTAGATGATAGGCGGGGCCAGCATTGCGCCGACCGAGAAGCCGACGCCCGCCCAGCCGGCGGCAACAGGACGCTCTGATTTCGGAAACCATTCGCCGATGGTTTTGGCGTTCGCGGGGGTTGCGGCGGCCTCAGAGGCACCCATAAAGAAGCGCAGGATAGCGAGGTGCAGCCAGCTTCCGGCCCCAGCGTGGAAGATACACATCAGCGCCCAGATCCCGGCGCACACCATAAAGCCAATCTTCAGGCCGACAACGTCAATCAGCCAGCCGCACAGGGGCTGAAAAAGGGTGTAGGCAATCTGGAATGCCCCGACGATCCAGGAGTATTGCTCGGTGGTGATCCCGAGGCTTTCTTTCAGTTCGGGGGCGAGGATCCCTAATGAATTTCGGGTGATGTAGTTAACGGTCACGCCCAGTAAAAACAGGACCAGAACGTACCAGCGCAGGTTCTTTATTACGCGGCGGCTTTTGCTTGCCGCAAGGGGTGTATTGATGTCCTGACTCATTTTGATCTCCACAAGACGGACGGCAGGTTAGAGAAAGTAAGTTGTCACACACATTTTTATATTTTGCTGAATGGTAACGGTTTTATGTATTAAACCTGTTATACCAATTTAGTGGGTTTTGTGTGATAACTAGACAGTAGGGGAGAAAGCGGCTGGACAACAGGGGATTTTATGCAAAACTTTTCATAGTTATTTGTGATTGATCGTTCGTGGCCTGTGAAGCTAAGTCATTGAGCATTGGCGACGATATGAAAAATTTTTCATTACATAATCGGAGCCAGATCACAAAATGGACAAAAGGCTAAAAATCACTCAAATTGCTGAACGCACGCAGCTGTCGATCAGCACCGTTTCGCGCGTGCTGGCGGGCAAAGCCAACACCAGCGAACGTGCACGGGCGAAAGTGCTCGCCTGCGCGCGCGAGCTGGGCGTGATGGACGGTCTGGCAGCGGGCCGCCTGCTACTGAATAGTCTGGTGATTTTTGCCCCCCAGCGAGCGTTCGACGAGCGGTCCGATATCTTTTACTACCGCGTGATCCAGAGCATCAGCAAAGGGCTGTCTTCGCACGAGGTGCGTCTGCGCTACTGCGCGCTGGAAGAAAACGACGGCGACGCCCAGTTATTTCTGACGCGCATGAACGAGCCGGACACCCAGGCGGCGATCCTGCTGGGTATCGACGATCCGCACATTCACGATCTGGCGGTCGACGTGGCTAAGCCGTGCATGCTTATCAACTGCCGTGACCGGCATATGCGTCTGCCTGCCGTCGCGCCGGATCACCGAGCGATTGGCGAAAGAGCGGCGGAGTACCTGTTCGAGATGGGGCATCGTGAAGTGATGACCGTGCTCTGTCTGCGGCGCTATACCATGGAGCTGCGTCTGTCGGGGATCCGTGATGCGTGGCGCACGCATAATCTCAGCTTCGATGACAAACGCGATCTGCTGGAGGTACAAAGTTTCAGTGCCAAAGAGAGCGCGCGCGCGGTCAGCGAATGGCTCGGGCAGCGGCAGGGAAAAGAGTTGCCCACGGCGTTTCTGGTGGGCGGCGATTTTATGGCGGCGGGCGCCATCAGTGCGCTGCAAAGTCATGGGCTGCGGGTTCCGCAGGATGTCTCGGTGATGAGCATCGACGGCTTTAATCTGGCGGCGATTCAGGACGTGCCGTTAACCGCGGTCCACGTCCCGCGCGATGAGCTGGGCGTGGAGGCGGTGCACATGCTTCAGCAGCGGTTGATGCGCCCGGACGCCGCGGTCGGCACGCTATTGCTCAACGGTACGCTGACGGTAAGGGAGTCGGTACGGCGGATACGTCAGGGCAAGCGACGCACCGCCGTCGAGCGGGAAGGGTTGTACGACGATTAATCTATGCCCAGCGCACGCTTGCCGTGGATGTTGAGATCGTTCACGGTAAAGCGGTCCTGCCAGGTTTTTTCGTAATCCTCGCGCGGGAAGTCTCCTGGCGACGCGCCGGTTTCCAGCGCTTCCTTCACCTTTTTCGCGTAGGCGAGGTTTTTCTCGCACATCGGCGCGGCAGGAATGTACATCACGTTGCCCCAGCCCTGCTGATTGTCCACCGGTGCGACGGAGTGGATCACATCGCAATGCCACCACACGGAATCGCCCGCTTCGAGTGCCGGAATGCTGGTCAGCGCCTCGATAAGCAGCGGGTGCCACTTCTCGGAAACCGGCAGCACGCGCCCCGGCGCCACGCCGCACAGCTCGTCCTCCGGCACGTCGTCCAGCAGCGGACGCAGCAGAATGTAGGCCATCGCTTCCGGGATGGGCACTACGTGCAGCAGCCCCTGGCCGGGGATCATGTCCGACAGTGCCGTCCAGCCCTGGAAGGTGCGGAACACCGAGCATTTAGTGGTGTTATCCACGGTATACTCTTCCACTTCGGTACGGTGCGCGGCGTTCCACGGATCGTACTTCTCAACGTTGCCGTCAAACACGCGGGCAAACACCTGCTGATAGGCAGGCAGCAGCCAGCGCTCCAGCGCGCCGGAGTCGGTATGAGCCCCCAGCCCTTTAGAGGTGGTGCCCGGCGGGCGGCGGCGAATACGGTCCGGGTAAATCACGCTTACGTCCGGGTCGAACCACTGCTTGCCGTTGCTCTCGAATGTCCATAAACGGTTCAGGAACGACTGGACCTGCGCCATCTCTTCACTCTGGCGCGCCTGCATTTGCGCCTGCGACCAGTAGATCGGATAAATCTCCGGACGAGAGGCCGTTAAGGTGCCGAAGAAGTTATCGCCCGGCCCTTTATACACCTCGTCAAACTTATTGAGATCGAGATAGTCAAGCATCGACTGATCCCAGGCCAGCGCCTGTTCGCGCGGGAAGTGACCTTTTATCACCGCGCAGCCACGACGCTTAACCGCCTCGCGCTGTTCAGCGGTGATTGTGCCGTTTTTCACATCGGCGAACGGGATCGCCGGCCAGACGGATTGGCCTTTATTCTTAAGGGCGTTGATCTCGGCCACGCGGGTGGCGATTTTATCGCTGAGCTTGTTGAACACCGACTGCACGTCACCGATCTGGGCGCGTAACTCACGTTTTAACTGGCGGATTGCCGCTTTATGATCCGCTGGCAAGGTTTCACTGGTAAAGGTCATAACTGCCTCGCATCTTTCATTCGAAAGTAAAAGTGTCTACAAGCGATACTTTAAGTTAAAAAAAAGTTAATGCAAGTTTAAAAGCTTGACGTAAGCCACAGGACAGAAAAAGAGTGAGAGGCCGGAGCGAGGCTCCGGCGAGGAAGGCGTTAAATGTCGAACGGGGAATGTGCGTCGAGCACGGCCTGAATCACGTTCAACGCGCCCTGGTGGTTATTATCGTCGGTAGTGTAACGGCTGATCTCTTTAATGCTTTCCGCTGCGTTACCCATCGCAAAAGAGTATTTCACCAGCTTCAGCATCTCCGCGTCATTGCCGCTGTCGCCAATTGCCACGCACTGCTGCGGGGAGTGTTCCCAGCGCTTGAGCAAGCGGCTGATGCCGTTGGCTTTATGCAGGCCGGGGATAATCAAATCGACAAAACCGAAGCCGCTGGTGACCGGTTTCATAATGCCGTCGAGAGAGACATGCAGCGCGTCGATCAGATTCGGGATATCGCTGTCGGGCAGGTTCAGGGAGAACTTGAACAGCACATCGTCAATCTCGTGATAATCGCTGACGCGCTTTAAGCGATGGTAGTGCTTAGACATCAGCGCCACAAATTCGTCCGGGGCTTTATCGCTGACGTAGGCGCTCTCCAGCCCGCAGGCCACGAAGTTCAGCGCTTTGTCTTTCAGCAGCTCGCCAATGACGATCTGCGACTCATGGCGCGTCAGCTCGCCGTGAAAAATCTGCTCCCCGTGATCGAACACCAGCGCGCCATTTTCCGCCACGAAGGAGATCCGATCTTTTAGCTCCGGGAAGAAGGAGATGAGCTGATAATACTGGTTGCCGCTGGCGACAACGAATTCAATGCCGCGGGCGTTAAGCTGCTCAAACTGTGCCTGGAAGCGGTCACGATCGTACTGCTTGGCATCATCAAGGAAAGTTCCGTCCATATCGGTGACGATAACTTTTACGGTCATACTGTGCTCCTGGGTCACTGCGTTTTGAAACATTCTAATAACAAGGTGACGGGGAGCACAAATTTAATTTCGAATGAAAGTCAGAAAGCCGGGTGGCGGCTTCGCCTTACCCGGCCTACGGGGAGATAATGTAGGCCCGGTAAGCGTAGCGCCACCGGGCGTTTTTTTACAGCGTATGCTCAGTACGGGCAATAATATCGTCCTGCGCGTCCGGCGACAGGGCGGTGAAGAACGCCGAGTAGCCCGCCACGCGTACCACTAAATCGCGGTACTGATCAGGGTGCTTCTTCGCTTCCAGCAGCGTTTCGCGCGACACGATGTTGTACTGAATATGCCAGCCTTTATGCACCTCGAAGAAGGTGCGCAGCAGCACCATTAGCTTCTGGCGATCGCTGTCGTTTTCCAGCGTCGACGGGTTCAGCTTCTGGTTTAGCAGCACGCCACCGAGAATCGCCTCCGTCGGCAGTTTACCCACCGAGCCGATGACTGCCGTCGGGCCGAGGTGGTCTGTACCGGAAGCCGGGCTGGCCCCTTCCGCCAGCGGGGTGTGCGCCTTACGTCCGTCCGGGGTCGCCATCGTTGCCGCGCCAAACGGCACGTTTGCGGAAATAGAGGAGGTACCCGCGTAGTAGTTACCGCCAATCGGACCACGGCCATAGCGCGGGTTGTGATACTGCTTCAGCTCTTCAATGTAGGTCTGGTAAGCACGCGTCAGCAGCATGTCCACGCTGTCGTCGTCGTTACCGTACTTCGGCGCGCCGTTTATAAGACGCTGACGCAGCTGCTCGTGGGTCAGCCCCTCGAAGTCATCCGCCAGCGCCGCCGCCAGCTGTTGCTGACCGATAACGCCCTGCTCAAACACCAGCTTCTTCACCGCTGCCAGGCTGTTGCCGAGGTTGGCGATCCCCACCTGTAGCCCGGAGACCCAGTCATACTTCGCGCCGCCCTGCTTGATGCTTTTCGCGCGTTCGATGCAGTCATCCACCAGCGCCGAGCAGAGAATATCGTGGACATTCTCTTCCAGCATGGTGTCCACCACGTACTCGATCTCAATGGATTTGCGGGTGTAGTAGCGGATCTGGTTATCCCACGCCGCCATCACCTCGTTGAAATTGTCAAAGTTACCGGCAGAAAGCGCTTTCTCCTGCGGCAGGAATACCTGGCCGCTGGTGGCGTCGCGACCGCCTTCCAGCGCCGCCAGCATTACGCGGGCGAAGTTGATAAAGCTCATGCCGGTGCAGCGGTAGCCCCATTTGCCGCCCACGGCGGTTTCGATGCAGCCAATCGCCGCGTAGTCATAGGCGTCATCACGTTCAACGCCGAGTTTGATGAATTCCGGGATAACGATTTCATCGTTGTTAAACGCCGGCATCCCGAAGCCGCAGCGGATCACCTGCACGCAGGCGTCGAGGAAGTCGTTGCTCATGCCCGCGTGGTAGCGCACGCTCAGGTTCGGCTGGGTGGAGCGCAGGCGACCACAGGATTCCAGAATTGCGTAGGAGAGCGGGTTCACCGCGTCCATCGGCTCACCGTTGACCAGCTTCTGGCCGCCGATGGTCACGTTCTGGTACAGCGGGCTGCCGGCAGAGGCTTTAGAGTGCGAGCCGGAGCGGATTTTGTTCACCTCCAGCAGCTTCAGCCAGCAGCTGTGCAGCAATTCGATGGCGTGCTCGCGGTCCAGGCTCTGGTCCAGCTCCACGTCGCGGCGGTAGTACGGGTAAAGGTACTGGTCCATACGGGCGAAGGAAACGGAGTGACCGTTAGACTCAATTTGCAGGATCAGCTGAATGAAGTAGCACAGCTGGAGCGCCTGCCAGAAGGTTTTTGGCGGTTCGTTGGCGATGACGTCGCAGTTTTCCGCCATCGCCAGCAGCTCGTCGCGGCGGCTGTCGCGGGTTTCGCTGGCGGCCATCTCACGCGCCAGTTCGGCGAAGCGCTTGATATGCAGGCTGACGGCTTCCAGCACGATATCAATGGCTTTCAGGAACTGATCGCCGTGCAGATCTTCCAGTACCGTCAGGTTGATGCGCGAGCGGCGCTCGGCCACTTTCGCGCGCAGGCCGTCGAGCCCTTTTTCCAGCACCAGCGGGAAATTCACCGCCAGGTGCGCGTCGCCGGAGGTCATGTTGCCTTCCGCTTTGATAATGCCGGTTTCCAGCAGGCCTTTCTGCTCGTCGGTAAACATACCGTAGCAGCGATCCTGTACCGTCTGGCCGCGCCACCACGGGCAGATCTCATGCAGAACGCGCTTATTCTCTTCGCTCACCGCGAAGCCCGCACCCGGACGGTCAGCCAGATCGTCAATCTCTTTTTCAATCCAGGAGACGGTGTATTCCGGGAAGATCGGCGCGGCACGCACTTCGCTTGCCTGGTTGCCGATTATCAGCTCGTCGTGCTTGATCCAGATGGTGCGTTTTGCCAGGTGATGCGCCAGCGCCAGGGCGCGACGCACCGGGATCGGCTTGTCCATATGCTGCTGATACATTTCGGTGTAATGCTGCGCGCGTTCGGTACAGACCGGCGGCTTAACGATATGCACCAGAGCGGTTTTGTGCGCCTTGATGCGCTCGCTGAGGGTATTGAGATTCAGGGTGGTCATAAGTTTATCCTCGTAAGGTCGCGGTTAATCCTTTCTGGCAGGCATACTGCTGTGCGAAGTCCAGGAGAGCAGGGTTATCCAGCGGTTTGTCAGGGGCAGAGTAGGGTTGGCCGAGCAGGGTGTATTTGTTCATGCCCAGCGTGTGATATGGCAGAAAATGAATTTCCTCGATGCCGAGTTCGTCGGCGGCGAAATTGGTAATAGCGGTTACAGACGCTTCATCGGCGTTAAAGCCCTGGATTAGCGGCACGCGGATAGTGATTTTTTTCCCGGCAGCGGCGAGGCGCTTCAGGTTATCCAGGATCCGTTTGGCTGAGCCGTCCGTCCACAGTTTGAACACCTCAGGATCGACGTGTTTCAGGTCGGCAAGGAACAGATCGACGTACGGTAATGAAGGCTCGATATAGTGCCACGGCACGTGAAGACACGTTTCAACGGCGGTGTGGATCCCCTGCTCGTGACTGGCCTTAAGCAGCGCGTGCGCCAGTTCCGGGTTCATAAACGGCTCGCCGCCAGAAAGGGTGATGCCGCCGCCGCTGCGGTCGTAAAAAGGTTTATCACGCAGCACGGTTGCCATAATCTCATCCACCTGCTGTTCTTTACCGCAGACGGTCAGCGCCTGCGTCGGGCAGCAGTCGCTGAGGGCATTGAGCGTCTCTTCACTCAGCTTTTCGCGGTGAATAACCAGCCCGTTCAGCGTGCGTTCAACACAGCCCGGTGCCGCCTGCTGGCACAGATCGCAGCCGTCGAGGCACAGACGGGCGTCAAAGAGGACGTCCCGCGTGCGGGAACGGCTTTCAGGGTTCTGACACCAGCGACAGCCCAGCGAGCAGCCTTTCAGGAATACCACGGTTCGAATACCGGGGCCGTCGTGGGTGGAGTAACGCTGTATATTGAAGATCATTTCTTTGCCCTCGAATTACATATGAAGATTAAATTACTTTCGAATGAAAGTTATCTTGATATGGGTCAATTCATGAGCAGGTTTTGCTGTGATAGGGTAATTGCAGGCTAATTTTGAGGGTAACATCATGGAACTTTATCTCGACACTTCTGACGTTGCGGCAGTCAAAAAGCTGGCGCGTATCTTCCCGCTGGCGGGCGTGACCACTAACCCAAGCATTGTGGCGGCGGGTAAAACGCCGCTGGAAGAGCTGCTACCCGCGCTGCACGACGCGCTGGGCGGAAAGGGCCGGCTGTTCGCCCAGGTGATGGCGAAGACCGCCGAGGGGATGGTGGAAGACGCACGTAAGCTGCGCGCGATAATCAATGACCTGGTGGTGAAAGTACCCGTGACCGCTGAAGGGCTGGCGGCGATCAAAATGCTGAAAGCAGAAGGGATCCCGACGCTGGGTACGGCGGTGTACGGCGCAGCACAGGGGATGCTCTCCGCACTGGCCGGGGCTGAGTATGTGGCCCCTTACGTAAATCGCGTGGACGCGCAGGGCGGGGACGGGATCCAGACGGTGGTCGAGCTGCAACAGCTGCTGACCCTGCATGCCCCGCAGTCAAAAGTGCTGGCGGCGAGCTTTAAAACCCCGCGCCAGGCGCTGGACTGCCTGCTGGCAGGGTGCGAGTCCATTACGCTGCCGCTGGACGTGGCGCAGCAGTTTATTACCTCTCCGGCAGTGGATGCGGCGATTGTGAAGTTTGAGCAGGACTGGCAGGGGGCGTTTGGGCGGTCGTCGATTTGATATGAGCGGGCTGATGCCCTCACCCCGGCCCTCTCCCACAGGGAGAGGGAGAAAACATTAAAAACGGCAACTTTCGTTGCCGTTTTGCTTTTACCCTGAGCGGGCTGATGCCCTCACCCCGGCCCTCTCCCACAGGGAGAGGGTGAAAACATTAAAAACGGCAACTTTGGTTGCCGTTTTGCTTTTACTTTGTGCTGGCTGATGCCCTCACCCCAACCCTCTCCCATAAGGTGAGGGATAAAATCGTATGTCGGGTAAGGCGAAGCCGCCACCCGACTTTTTACTGGCTACACACCTCACATCCCGGGTTACGCATCAGTTTCATCTCGCGGAACTGGCAGGTCATTGCGTCATACATCACGATTTTAGCCGCTGCGGGCGTGCCGTAGTGCGCCAGTACCTTAATCGCCTCCATCGCCTGCAAGGAACCGATAACGCCAACCAGTGGCGCCATCACGCCCGCCTCGACGCAGGTCAGCGCATTCTCGCCAAACAGACGGCTCAGGCAGCGGTAGCAGGGCTCTCCTTCAGCGTAGGTGAAGACGCTGATTTGCCCCTCCATGCGGATGGCCGCGCCTGAAATCAGCGGCGTTTTATGGGCAAAGCAGCCCGCATTGAGCTGGTTGCGAATGGCGACGTTATCGGTGCAGTCCAGCACCAGGTCATGCCGTGCAATCTGCGCAAAAAGCGCGTCGTCATCCAGCATCGCGTCAATCAGGGTGAGCTGAACGTTGGGGTTAATGCGCACCAGCGCCGTGCGGGCTGATTCCACTTTAGGCTGGCCGACCGTCGCGTCACTGTGCAGCGTCTGGCGTTGCAGGTTGGACACCGACACGGTGTCGAAATCCAGCAGCGTCATGCCGCCGACGCCTGCCGCAGCCAGGTATTGCGCTGCCGCGCAGCCCAGCCCGCCAAGACCAACAACCAGCACGCTGGCCGCCTTGAGCGCCTCCTGACCCTCGAAATCAAACCCGCGCAGCACGATCTGGCGGTTGTAGCGCATCATCTCCTGGTCGCTCAGTTCCACCGTCATGTCAGCCTCCGAACAGGTGGTTAAAGCGTTCCACTTCAACCCATTCGCCCGCCTCAACGTGGCCGCGATCGCGCTCCAGCACGATAAAGCAATTACCCTGACTAAAGGAGCTAAAGATGTGCGAGCCCTGATGCCCGGTGGTGCTTACCTTCAGCTCGCCGTCGGCGTTGCGCGCCAGAATACCGCGCTGGAAATCGAGACGGCCCGGTGATTTTTTGAGGCGCGTTGCCGCCCGCACGCGCACACGTTCCGGCAGCGGGCTGGCATTGTTGCCTGAAAGCTTCGCCAGCAGCGGGATCACCAGCTGGTAGAAGGTCAGCGCGGCGGAGACCGGATTACCCGGCAGACCACAGAACCAGCTGTGCGGAAGCTTGCCAAACGCGAACGGTTTACCCGGTTTAATCGCCAGCTTCCAGAAAGCGATTTCACCCAGCTCCTCAAGCAGGGTTTTGGTGTAATCCGCTTCGCCAACCGATACGCCGCCCGAACTGATCACCACGTCGGCAGACGCATCGGCCTCGATAAACGCCGCGCGCAGTTTTTGCGGATCGTCAGGAATGATACCGAGGTTAATCACCTCGCAGCCCAGCTGCTCCAGCATCAGGTGCACCGCCAGACGGTTGGTGTCGTAAATCTGCCCCTCGTTCAGCGGCTGACCCGGAAGCTGTAGCTCGTCTCCCGTGGAGAACACCGCCACGCGTACTTTGCGGACCACGTCAATCTCCGCGATGCCAAGCGATGCCAGCACCGGCAGTTCGGCGACCGTCAGTTTTTGACCGGCGGCAAAGACCGTTGCGCCGAGGGTAATGTCCTCGCCGGTACGGCGGATGTTCTGGCCCGCTTTGACGCTGGCGGTAAAACGCACGCCGTCGTCCGTTTGTTCGGTCTCTTCCTGCATCACCACGGCTTCACAGCCCTTCGGCACCGGCGCGCCGGTCATAATGCGCACGCAGGTGCCCGCTGGCCACTCACCGTTGAACGGCTGCCCGGCAAACGCTTTACCCGCCACCGGCAGCGGCTGACCCGTTTGCAGATCCGCCAGACGTACGGCATAGCCGTCCATCGCCGCGTTATCGAACCCCGGCACGTTCAGCGGCGAAACGATATCGCGCGCGGCAATACGGCCAAAACAGCGCACAAGCGGCAGCGTCTCAACGTCGTGCAGGGGAGTAATGCGGTCAAGCATCTGCGAGAGTGCCGTCTCAAGCGGCATCAGTCCGGCGGTAAAATCCATGGTGGGCTCCTGCGGAGTAACAACGAAAGCGCTCATTATGGCAGAAAAGTGCGGCTAACTGTATGACCCGATGGGTGTACGCTTTACATCACAGTTGCGTCTTTCTATATTCAAAAATCATCTGAAGATTCGTCGACGATAATGATATTTATAGAAAAAGCAGCCAGCCAGGCTGATGGGTGATGCGAAATGAGTAAAGCGGTTATCGCAATTCATGGCGGTGCCGGGGCAATCACCCGTGCACAGCTTAGTCCCGAGCAGGAGAAGCGTTATATTGACGCGCTAAACGCCATTGTGGAAACAGGCCAGCGCATGCTGGAGGCGGGCGACAGCGCGCTGGACGTGGTGACCGAAGTGGTGCGTCTGCTGGAGGAGTGTCCGCTGTTTAATGCAGGCATTGGCTCGGTCTTTACGCGAGATGAAACACACGAGCTGGACGCCTGTGTGATGGACGGCGTCACCCTGAAAGCGGGCGCGGTAGCGAGCGTTAGCCGTCTGCGTAATCCGGTGCTGGCCGCGCGTCTGGTAATGGATCAAAGCCCGCATGTACTGCTGACCGGAGCGGGGGCGGAGAAATTTGCCGTCGAGCACGGGATGGACACGGTCTCACCCGATCTTTTTTCCACCGAGGAGCGTTACCGGCAACTGCTGGAGGCGCGTACAGCGGGGATGACGCAGCTGGACCATGCCGCGCCGCTCGATGAACGCAGCAAAATGGGCACGGTAGGCGCGGTGGCGCTGGATAAAGCCGGTAACCTCGCCGCCGCAACGTCGACAGGCGGCATGACCAACAAGCTTCCTGGTCGCGTCGGTGACAGCCCGCTGCCCGGCGCGGGATGTTATGCCAATAACGCCACGGCGGCGGTGTCATGCACCGGCACCGGCGAAGTGTTTATCCGCGCGTTGGCGGCCTACGACATTACCGCGCTGATGGATTATGGCGGATTAAGCCTGAATGAGGCCTGCGAACGGGTAGTGATGGAGAAACTCCCCGCGCTGGGCGGCGTGGGAGGCTTGATTGCGGTAGATCGGGAGGGAAACGTGGCTCTGCCGTTCAACAGTGAAGGGATGTACCGGGCGTGGGGATATGCCGGCGATGCGCCCAGCACAGGAATTTATCGTGAATAAGGGGGCATTGCGTGCCGCACAGTGAAGAGCTGGACAACCGGGAAGTATTGGTTGTTCAACAACTGAATATTGCCTTTCAGGAAGAGCGGCGATTCATCCCGGCAGTTCAGCACCTCTCGTTCTCGCTCAATCGGGGCGAAACGCTGGCGATTGTAGGCGAGTCCGGATCCGGTAAATCCGTTACCGCGCTGGCGCTGATGCGTCTGCTTGAGCAGACGGGCGGGCAGGTCACCAGCGAGCGGATGCTGTTGCGCCGTCGCAACCATCAGGTTATCGATCTCAATGAGCTGAGCGCGTCTCAGATGCAGGGGGTGCGCGGGGCTGATATTGCGATGATTTTTCAGGAGCCGATGACCTCCCTGAATCCGGTCTTCCCGGTAGGTGAGCAGATTGCCGAATCTATCCGTCTGCATCAGGGGCTGAACGGAGATGAGGCGCTCAACGAAGCGAAACGGATGCTGGAGCTGGTACGTATCCCTGAGGCGCACGCGATTTTGTCCCGCTACCCGCATCAGCTTTCCGGCGGCATGCGCCAGCGGGTGATGATTGCGATGGCGCTGTCGTGCCGCCCGGCGGTGCTCATTGCGGATGAACCCACCACGGCGCTGGATGTCACCATTCAGGCCCAGATCCTGCAATTGATCAAAGTGTTGCAGCAGGAGATGGAGATGGGGGTGATTTTCATCACCCACGATATGGGGGTAGTGGCGGACATTGCCGACCGGGTACTGGTCATGCATCAGGGCAATGCCGTAGAAACCGGCACGGTGGAGCAGGTCTTCCATGCGCCGGTGCAGCCTTATACCAAAGCGCTGCTGGCGGCGGTTCCGCGTCTCGGCGCCATGAATGGCAGCGATTTTCCGCGTCGTTTTCCGCTGATCTCCCGGACTGAACAGGGCCAGCAGGAAGACGAAACCGAGCAGAATACGGTGGTTCCCGGCAGGCCAATCCTCGAAGTGCGGGACCTGGTGACCCGTTTCCCGCTGCGTAGCGGGATCCTCAATCGCGTGAAGCGCGAAGTGCATGCGGTTGAGAACGTCAGTTTCGATCTCTGGCCGGGCGAAACGCTGGCGCTGGTGGGGGAGTCTGGCTGCGGTAAATCCACCACCGGGCGGGCGCTGCTCAGGCTGGTGGCGTCGCAGGAGGGAAGCATCACCTTCAATGGGCAGCGCATCGACACGCTTCCTGACAGTAAATTGCAGGCGGTGCGCCGGGATATTCAGTTTATATTCCAGGATCCTTATGCGTCGCTCGATCCGCGCCATACGGTGGGTTACTCGATTATGGAGCCGCTGCGCGTGCATAACCTGCTCGACGGTGAAGCCGCGCAGCGTCGCGTCGCGTGGCTGCTGGAGCGCGTGGGCCTGAAGCCGGAGCATGCCTGGCGTTATCCGCACGAATTTTCTGGCGGCCAGCGACAGCGCATTTGTATTGCGCGGGCATTGGCCCTGAATCCGAAAGTGGTGATTGCGGATGAGTCCGTTTCCGCGCTGGATGTCTCCATCCGTGCGCAAATCATCAATCTCCTGCTCGATTTACAGCGGGATTTGGGGATTGCGTTTCTGTTTATCTCCCACGATATGGCGGTTGTGGAGCGGATTAGCCACCGCGTGGCGGTGATGTATATGGGACAGATTGTTGAAATCGGCCCCCGTCGCGCGGTATTCGAAAACCCGCAGCACCCGTACACCCGCAAGCTGATGGCTGCCGTACCGGTTGCCGATCCTGAGCATCGCCACGCCCAGCGCGTGCTGTTGCAGGACGACATGCCGAGCAATATCCGTAAACGGGGCGAAACCCTGGAGCGCGTGGCGCTGCGTGAGGTGGGGCCCGGTCATTTTGTCGCACCACCGCGTCAGGGCAATGCATTCTCGCGGTTATAACTTACACCAGGCAGGAGAACACAATGGTTCCTTTTGTTGCTCGTAAATGGCTGCTGGCCGCGAGCGTGACGGCCGCGCTGGCCGCCGCCCCCGCATTCGCGGGGAAAGATGTGGTGGTGGCGGTGGGGTCAAACTTCACGACGCTGGATCCGTATGACGCTAACGACACCCTTTCCCAGGCGGTGGCAAAATCCTTCTACCAGGGGCTGTTCGGCCTGGACCGGGAGATGAAGCTGAAAAACGTGCTGGCGGAAGGGTATACCGTGTCGGACGATGGGCTGGTCTATACCGTTAAGCTCCGTACCGGCGTGAAGTTCCAGGACGGCACCGACTTCAACGCCGAGGCGGTTAAGATCAACCTGGACCGTGCCAGCAATCCGGAGAACGGCCTTAAGCGCTACAACCTGTATAAAAATATCGCCAGCACCGAGGTGATTGACCCGGCGACGGTGAAGATCACCCTGAAAGAGCCGTTCTCGGCGTTTATCAATATCCTTGCTCATCCCGCGACGGCGATGATTTCGCCCGCCGCCCTGAAAAAATACGGCAAAGAGATTGGCTTCCACCCGGTGGGAACCGGGCCGTACGAACTGCTCACCTGGAACCAGACCGATTTTGTGAAGGTGAAAAAATTCGCCGGATACTGGCAGCAGGGGCTGCCGAAGCTGGATACCATCACCTGGCGACCGGTAGTGGACAACAATACCCGCGCTGCGATGCTGCAAACCGGCGAAGCGCAGTTTGCCTTCCCGATCCCTTACGAACAGGCGGCGCTGCTGGCTAAAAACAGCAAGCTGGAGCTGGTGGCCAGCCCGTCGATTATGCAGCGCTACATCAGCATGAACGTCACGCAGAAACCGTTCGATAACCCGAAGGTGCGCGAAGCCATCAACTACGCCATTAACCGCCAGGCGCTGGTGAAGGTGGCCTTTGCCGGTTACGCCACTCCCGCGACGGGCGTGATGCCGCCAGCCATCGAATACGCGCAAAGCTATCAGCCATGGGCGTACGATCCGGCGAAAGCGCGGGAACTGCTGAAAGAGGCAGGCTATCCGAACGGCTTTAGCACCACGCTGTGGTCATCGCATAACCACAGTACCGCACAGAAGGTGCTGCAATTTACACAGCAGCAGCTGGCGCAGGTCGGCATTAAGGCCAGGGTCACGGCGATGGATGCCGGACAGCGAGCGGCGGAAGTGGAAGGCAAAGGACAGAAAGAGAGCGGCGTGCGGATGTTCTACACCGGCTGGACGGCTTCAACCGGTGAAGCTGACTGGTCCCTGTCGCCGCTGTTTGCTTCCCAGAACTGGCCGCCAACGCTGTTCAATACCGCGTTCTACAGTAATCCGCAGGTGGATAAGGATCTGGCGGATGCCCTGAAAACCACCAAACCGGAAGAGAAAGCGCGCCTGTACAAAGAGGCACAGGACATTATCTGGAAAGAGTCGCCGTGGGCGCCGCTGGTGGTGGAAAAACTGGTCTCAGCCCACAACAAAGCGCTGACCGGTTTTTACATCATGCCGGATACGGGCTTTAGTTTTGATGACGCGGATTTAAATTAAAACTCATGCTGAATTATGTTTGTAAACGCCTGCTGGGGCTTATCCCGACGCTGCTGATTGTGGCCGTGCTGGTGTTTTTGTTTGTCCACATGCTGCCCGGCGATCCGGCGCGTTTGATTGCCGGACCGGAAGCGGATGCGACGGTTATCGAACTGGTGCGTAAACAGCTCGGTCTTGACCAGCCGCTGTACAGGCAATTTCTGCGTTACATTGGCAACGTCCTTCAGGGCGATTTCGGCATCTCAATGGTGTCGCGTCGTCCGGTGTCGGAGGAGATTGCCAGCCGCTTTATGCCCACCTTCTGGTTAACGATTGCCAGTATGAGCTGGGCGGTTGTGTTTGGCCTGGGCGCGGGGATTGTCGCCGCCGTCTGGCGCAACCGCTGGCCGGATAAGCTCGGTATGGCGCTGGCGGTCACCGGCATCTCTTTCCCGGCCTTTGCGCTGGGTATGCTGCTGATGCAGATTTTCTCCGTCGAGCTGGGCTGGCTGCCGACCGTCGGGGCCGACACCTGGAAGCACTACATTCTGCCCTCCATGACGCTTGGCGCGGCCGTTGCGGCGGTTATGGCCCGGTTTACCCGCGCCTCGTTTGTCGACGTGCTGAGCGAAGATTACATTCGCACCGCGCGGGCAAAAGGGGTGAGTGAGAAATGGGTCATTCTGAAGCATGGTTTTCGTAACGCGATGATCCCGGTGGTCACGATGATGGGGCTACAGTTCGGCTTTCTGCTGGGTGGCTCTATCGTGGTGGAGAAGGTCTTTAACTGGCCGGGGCTGGGGCGCCTGCTGGTCGACTCGGTCGATATGCGTGACTATCCGGTTATTCAGGCTGAAGTCCTGCTTTTCTCGCTGGAGTTTATTCTTATCAACTTAGTGGTGGATGTGCTGTACGCCGCCATTAACCCGGCCATCAGGTATAAGTAAGATGCGATTACTGAACTGGCGTCGCCAGGCCATTTTAAACGCTATGCCGGGGATCAGGCCGGACCATATTCGCACTCCGTGGGTTGAGTTCTGGCGTCGATTCCGTCGTCAGCCCGTCGCTATGGTCGCCGGGCTGTTTGTGTTACTGCTGATCCTGGTGGCGATTATCGCCCCCTGGATAGCCCCGTTTGATGCGGAAAACTACTTCGACTACGACCGGCTGAACGATGGTCCGTCGATGATGCACTGGTTTGGCGTGGACTCGCTCGGGCGCGATATTTTCAGCCGCGTGCTGGTAGGGGCGCAGATCTCGCTGGCGGCCGGGGTCTTTGCGGTGCTGATGGGCGCAGCGATCGGCACTGTGCTGGGGCTGGTGGCCGGGTACTACGAAGGCTGGTGGGACCGCATCATCATGCGCATCTGTGACGTGCTGTTTGCCTTTCCCGGTATTCTGCTGGCGATTGCCGTGGTGGCGGTGATGGGCAGCGGCATGGCGAACGTCATTATCGCCGTGGCGGTATTCTCGATTCCCGCTTTCGCGCGCCTGGTACGTGGCAACACGCTGGTGCTGAAGCAGCAGACCTTTATTGAGTCGGCGCGCAGCATGGGGGCCAGCGATGCCACCCTCCTGTTCAGCCATATTCTGCCGGGAACGGTGTCATCTATCGTAGTCTACTTCACCATGCGCATAGGCGTGTCGATTATCTCGGCGGCGAGCCTGTCATTCCTGGGGTTAGGGGCTCAGCCACCGACGCCGGAGTGGGGCGCGATGCTGAATGAGGCGCGGGCGGATATGGTGATTGCTCCGCACGTGGCGATTTTCCCGAGCCTGGCGATTTTCCTGACCGTGCTGGCGTTTAACCTGCTGGGGGATGGGCTGCGCGATGCGCTGGATCCGCGGATAAAGGGGTAGTGCTGTGGAATGTGCCGGGTGGCGGCGACGCCTTACCCGGCCTACAACAGAGGCGTGGGGAGATTAAACCCGGCTGCCCCACAAATCATACTCGTCGGCGTTTTCGACCTTCACGCGAATGATGTCGCCCGGCTTGACGTTGGTTTCACCGTTCAGATACACCGCGCCGTCGATTTCAGGCGCATCCGCCATGCTGCGGCCAATCGCCCCTTCTTCGTCCACTTCGTCGATAATGACCAGAATTTCGCGGCCCACTTTCTCCTGCAAGCGTTCGGCAGAGATCTGCTGTTGTAGCTGCATAAAGCGGTTCCAGCGCTCCTCTTTTATCTCTTCCGGTACCTGGTCCGCCAGCTCGTTGGCCGTTGCGCCTTCAACCGGGCTGTACTTGAAGCAGCCCACGCGATCCAGACGCGCTTCTTTCAGGAAGTCGAGCAGCATCTGGAAATCTTCTTCGGTTTCGCCCGGGAAGCCGACAATAAAGGTGGAACGCAGGGTCAGATCCGGGCAGATCTCGCGCCACTGCTTGATGCGCGCCAGCTGGCGATCAACGGAGCCAGGACGTTTCATCAGCTTTAGAATGCGCGGGCTGGCGTGCTGTAGCGGGATATCCAGATACGGCAGGATTTTGCCTTCCGCCATCAGCGGGATCACGTCATCAACGTGTGGATAAGGGTAGACGTAGTGCAGGCGCGTCCAGATCCCGAGCTTAGCCAGCTGCTCGCACAGGCCGACCATACTGGTTTTCACCGGCTCGCCGTTGTGGAAACCGGAGCGGTGTTTGACGTCCACGCCGTAGGCGGAGGTGTCCTGAGAGATGACCAACAGCTCCTTAACGCCCGCATCGGCCAGGCGTTTGGCTTCTGCCAGTACCTCGCCAATCGGACGGCTCACCAGATCGCCACGCATCGACGGGATGATGCAGAAGGTGCAGCGGTGGTTGCAGCCTTCGGAAATTTTCAGGTACGCGTAGTGGCGCGGTGTCAGCTTCACGCCCTGTTCCGGCACCAGGCTCAGGAACGGGTTGTGCTTTGGTTTTGGTACGTAGTGATGAACATGTTCCAGCACTTGCTCGTAGCTGTGCGGCCCGGTGATCTCCAGCACTTTCGGGTGCACTTCGCGGATCTGATCCACCTTCGCGCCCAGGCAGCCGGTGACAATCACTTTGCCGTTTTCCGTCAGGGCTTCCCCAATGGCTTCCAGTGACTCCTGGACCGCGCTGTCGATGAACCCGCAGGTGTTGACGATCACCATGTCGGCGTTGTCGTAGCTTGGCACCACGTCATAGCCTTCAGTGCGAAGTTCAGTCAGGATGCGTTCGGAATCCACCAGGTTCTTCGGGCAGCCCAGGGAGACAAAGCCGATTTTCGGCGGGTGCGTAACATTGCTCATAGGTTAAAAATTCATCAATAATGGAGTTATCAGGGCCGGATTTTACAGCGTATCGCGGGGGATTTATACACTCTTAGTGGCTCAGTTGAGCCGGGCAATCGTTGTAACATTGTAAAGAATGTTAATCAGTTATCGTTTATTGATCTCAGGCATAACATTGTACAAAAAATGACCTTATTATTTATAAGGTGACATTGCTGACAGAGGAGGAAATAGCATGACCGTTGACGGACTGAAACGCGATCTGCTTAACAAGCTGATCAATGCCCGAATCGACCTGGCCGCCTATCTGCAACTCCGTAAGGCGAAAGGGTATATGTCAGTCAGCGAAAGCGAAAATCTGCGTGATAACTTCTTTGAACTTTGCAATTTCATGCGTGAAAAAGCACCCATCCTGAAAGCGCACTGCGCTGAAAGCGAATTAATGGCGCTGCGCCGTGCCGCCGAGGTGCTCTCCATCGCCGGGGTCTGTTTGATGAACGGACGTCACGACTGCCCGAACTTTATTGCCGTTAACGCGGAGAAGCTTGAAAACTGCCTGACGACGCTCGCGCTTTGCATCATGTGCCTCAATAAGCCTGAAACGCTTGCCCGGCACTGAACCCGGGGGAGGCAACTCCCCCTTCTGATTAAGCTTTTGTAAAAGTGGTAACGCGCCCGGGCGAAGTGGCTAATCTTTAAGCCATAAGCCGACAAAGGAGCGTGTTATGCCTCGATCTTCGCTGATTTTCCTGCCTGCATTGGTCTTTCCCGTTTCGCTGCTTGCCGCGACAGAGCCGGTAAAAGTGGAGGTTTTACAGACAAAACTGGATCACCCCTGGTCGCTGGCGTTTCTGCCTGATAATAAGGGGCTGCTGATCACGCTAAAAGACGGACAGCTTAAGCACTGGCAGGCAGGGAAAGGGCTCTCCGATCCGATTGTTGGCGTGCCGAAAGTGTGGGCAAGCGGACAGGGCGGACTGCTGGACGTCGTGCTGGCCCCGGATTTTGCACAGTCACGGCGGGTCTGGCTCAGCTTCGCCGAGGCAGGTCATGATGGCAAAGCGGGTACCGCGGCGGGCTACGGGCGGTTGAGCGATGACCTGTCGCGCATTGAGGGCTTCCAGGTGGTGTTCCGACAGATGCCGAAACTCTCTACCGGCAATCACTTTGGCGGACGGCTGGTGTTTGACGGCAAAGGCCATTTCTTTATTGGCCTGGGTGAAAATAACCAGCGCCCGACGGCGCAGGATCTGGATAAGCTTCAGGGCAAGGTGGTGCGCCTGACGGAGGACGGAAAAGTGCCGCCGGATAACCCGTTTGTCAACACCGCCGGCGCGCGCCCTGAAATCTGGTCTTATGGTATTCGCAACCCCCAGGGGATGGCGATGAATCCGTGGAGCGACACGCTGTGGCTCAACGAACACGGGCCGCGCGGCGGGGATGAGATTAACATTCCTGAGAAGGGCAAAAACTACGGCTGGCCCCTGGCGACGCATGGGATCAACTACAGCGGCCTGAAAATCCCGGAAGCAAAAGGCGAGCACGTTGAGGGCACCGAAAAACCGCTTTTTGTCTGGAAAATGTCGCCCGCCGTCAGCGGCATGGCATTCTACAACAGCGACGCCTTCCCGCAGTGGAAAAACAAGCTGTTTATCGGCGCGCTTAAGGAGAAAGACGTCATCGTGCTGAGCGTGAAGGACAATACCGTGACGGAGGACGGACGCATTCTGGGGGATAAAGATCAGCGTATACGCGATGTGCGCGTCGGGCCGGATGGCTATCTGTACGTACTGACCGACGAGACGGACGGGCAGCTGTTGAAAGTCAGCCCGTCCGGGACATAATCAGCTCACCGGGATCATCACCACGTTGCGATACGCCGGGCGCTCGCTGAGCTGCTGGAGCCAACGCGCAAGGTGAGGGCGCGGAGCCCAGTTGAGCCCCATGTTGGTGAGGTTCCAGACGAAGGGGGCGACAGCGATATCGCCCACGCCGAACGTCTCGCCGGAGAACCAGGCGTGCTTCGCCAGTTCATCGTCCATCATTGCAAACAGCGATTCGCAGGCGTCCTGGGCGGCATGAATGGCGGAATAATCACGATCGGCTTCCGGCGTGCGGATTAGCCCCATCAGGATCACGCGGTGCGTGGGGGAAAGCGTCTGGTTTGCCCAGTCCATCCACTTTTCGCCCTGGGCGCGCTGGGCCGGATTTTCAACCCACAGCCGACCCTGGCCGTACTGAGCGGCGAGGTAACGCACGATGGTGTTCGACTCCCAAAGCGTGGCGTCGGTTTCGTCATCGCGCAGCAACGGCACCAGCCCGTTGGGGTTCATCGCCAGATAGTCAGCCTCTTTATTCACCCCGAACGTCATTCCAGCCATAATTTGATTGAACGGTAAATCCAGCTCTTCCAGCGTCCAGAGCACTTTTTTCACGTTGGTCGAATTGTTCCTGCCCCACAGCGTAATCATATTTACTCCCGATGAGATGTGAATCCGAGTCAGCTTTTTGCCATGGTGAGATAAACCTAACAATTACGCAACAGATGCTAAAAAAAACGCCGCATTCAAAGCGTATCTGAATGTTATTGCATAAACTTTAAAAACTTTACCTGGAACAGGTTTCATTGAACGCTGTAGTGCGCTATTACTCATCGCTTCTTGCGACACGGTGATTGTGACGTGATTTTTAGAATGGACACTCGGGTGGCATTTATGACGCAAAAAACTTTTTCTCTGCGCAGCCTGGCGGCAGGCTCGGCGCTGCTTTTCCTTTTTGCCCCAACGCTCCATGCGGCGGAACAGACAGCGCCAGAAGCGCCGCCTGTCGATGCGCGCGCCTGGATCCTGATGGATTACGCCAGCGGGAAAGTGCTGGCGGAAGGTAACGCCGACGAAAAACTTGACCCGGCGAGCCTGACGAAAATTATGACCAGCTATGTGGTCGGCCAGGCGTTGAAAGCGGGCAAGATCAAGCTGAATGACATGGTCACCGTCGGGAAAGATGCCTGGGCGACCGGTAACCCGGCCCTGCGCGGCTCGTCCGTGATGTTCCTGAAGCCTGGCGACCAGGTCTCCGTTTCCGATCTGAACAAAGGGGTCATTATTCAGTCGGGAAATGATGCCTGTATTGCGCTGGCCGATTACGTCGCGGGCAGTCAGGACTCATTTATTGGGCTGATGAATGGCTACGCGCAAAAACTGGGCCTGACCAACACCACCTTCAAAACCGTTCACGGCCTGGATGCGCCGGGTCAGTTCAGTACCGCGCGCGACATGGCGCTGCTGGGCAAAGCGCTGATCCATGACGTACCGGATGAGTACGCCATCCATAAAGAGAAAGAGTTTACCTTCAACAATATCCGCCAGCCTAACCGTAACCGTCTGCTCTGGAGCAGTAACGTTAACGTGGACGGCATGAAAACCGGTACAACTGCCGGGGCCGGATATAACCTGGTGGCTTCTGCGACGCAGGGCGATATGCGCCTGATCTCGGTGGTGCTGGGCACGAAAACCGACCGCATTCGTTTTAACGAGTCAGAAAAACTGCTGACCTGGGGTTTCCGCTTCTTTGAAACCGTCACGCCGATTAAGCCGGATGCTACCTTCGTGAGCCAGCGCGTCTGGTTTGGTGATAAAAGTGAAGTAAACCTGGGAGCGGGGGAAGCCGGTTCCGTCACCATACCACGCGGTCAGCTGAAAAACCTGAAGGCCAGCTATACCCTGACCGAGCCACAGCTGACCGCGCCGTTGAAAAAAGGCCAGGTGGTCGGGACGATAGATTTCCAGCTTAACGGCAAATCCATTGAGCAGCGTCCGCTGGTGGTGATGGAAGCGGTGGAAGAGGGCGGCTTCTTCAGCCGGATATGGGACTTTGTGTTAATGAAGTTCCACGGCTGGTTTGGCAGCTGGTTCAGCTAAACCTTAAGGGTTTTCTCCCTCTCCCACAGGGAGAGGGTTGGGGTGAGGGCATCAGGCCGCACCCCTCTTAATACATCAACTTCACCTGCTGCGCTTTCGCGTATGCCACCAGCTCGTCATCCGGGCGGCAATCGCTGACGATGGCGTCAAAGCGCGACAGTTCTCCCATCCTTGCCGGACGGACCTTGCCAAATTTACTGTGATCAACCACCAGCACATGCTGCTGCGCGGCGTTGAGCGCCCACTGTTTCACCGGTAACTCTTCAAGATTAAAACAGGTTGCCCCCTGTTTCACATTCACGCCCGCCGCAGAGTAAAAGGCGATATCCGGGCATACATTGCTCAGCGTGTCCTGAATATTCAGCGGCTTGAAAATGGCGTTGCTGGCATGAAATTCGCCGCCACACAAAATCACCCGGCACGCGGGTTTCTCCTGTAAGGCCAGGAAGGTGTTTAGCGAATAACAGACGGCGGTAAAGGGAACGGTGCTGTCAATGGCCTCGATGATCCACGGGGTGGTCGTACCGCAGTCAAAAAACAGCGTTTGATGCGGCTGCACCAGCGAGGCGGCGAGCCGCGCGGCTTTGCGCTTCTCTTCCACCAGGCGCGTTTTTTGATCGCTTAACAGATAATGGCTGGCGCTACGGGGCTCCAGAACAATATACCCGCCAAGCAGGACAACGGGGGCGCTGTCGCTGTTCAGATCGCGACGAATGGTCATTTCAGACACGCCAAGCAGGGTAGCGGCTTCCTTAAGATGCAGCTTATCGCTGCGCTTCAGCGCCTGAAGCAGCTGAGCAATGCGGTCATCGCGACGTGTTTCCATAGATCCTCGGGCTAAAAAAGTGAGCCCCCGCAGGGCGGGGGCTCAAGTGTAACCTGACGGACCGGGGTTAGTCACGTATCCAGCCTTTGCGGATCGGGAGGGCAAACAGAACGCGATAGGCCTGTGATAATCCACGATAAAGCGCCGGACCAAAAAGGCTCCACAGGATGGCTGCGCTGACGCAGCCCATCAGCCCTACCAGGAAACCGCCGACCATATCCAGCGGCCAGTGTACGCCCAGGTAAACGCGGGACCAGGCGATGGCGACCGCTACACCCATCAGCACCACGCCGGACCACAGGCGATGCCAGAACAGGAAGGCCAGCGCGAAAGTGAAGATCACCGTGCCATGATCGCTTGGGAACGAGTCATCCGGCGCATGGTGCAGGAAGTTGTAGCCGACGCCATCGACAAACGGACGATCGTGCGGGAAGGCGTGGCCCAGCACGTAACTTGCCAGCACGCTGACGCCGATCGCCATCGCCATTTTGATCACCAGATGGCGCTGGGCAGTGACCTGCTTGCGCGGTCCCCATAGCCAGAGGATCACCGCCAGAGCCGGTACAATGCTGATAACATCTTTCGCAATGAAGGTGGCGAGATCAATCATCCATTCCGGTGACGACGGCGTGGCGTTGAGCAGATAAAACAGTTCGTAGTTCAGGTTTTCTAACATAATCTCGTTACTCTTTAGCAAACCAGGTGGAAACCAGCCCGTAAACCAGCACCTGGGAAAACCACACCCACCACCCGGCCCACAGGTTGTGAGAGAAAAAATGCGCGCCGCGCATGACCTGTCCGAAGCCCATTAAAAGGCCCATCACAGCACCCAGCGCGACAAAGGTCCAGGCCAGACGCGGACGTTCACGCCAGAAGGCAAAAAATAGCCCCATGACCATAAACCCGCTTGAGGCGTGGCCGCCGGGAAAGCAGCGTCCCGGTCCGCTGTCTGCCGGAACGGCGCTGAACAGGGGATACGAGACGGCTTTGCCGCCATACTCAACCAGATCCCACGGACAGCTGTGGTGGCTTATGCTTTTTAGTACCCCTACCACCAGCGCACCCAGCCCCATCAGAAGCGCGGCCGTTACCAGCCGGGCATTGCGTTTGTAAGCGCCGTAAATCAGCGATGCGGCAGCCAGCGCGATGGCCATATATTTCGCCAGCCGATGGTTGAGCAGATCCAGCAGCGGGTTTTGCTGTAGCGGGAAATGATGCCTCGCCGCGTCATACCAGAAGCCGGTTATCCATCGGTCAAATGATTCATCGCGCGAAAGCCAGGTAAAAAGCAGCGCAAGAACGATCAGCCCGAAAAGCTGATAACCATAAAAGCGGACGGGCAAACGGTAAAGATGTTTTGTCTTGTTTGTCGGTAACTTAGATAATTCTGAAGGGCTGACGGCGTGTGTCATAGTTTCGGTCAATAACGTGAAATAGCACTATCATAAGGAGGGCAACTTAAGGAAACCTTAAACAATAACGATAAGTGCCTTATTTCCGTGTTTTCACATTATTGTGCTGTCTCAAACAGCGGCAATTCATTACACTCATCGCGATTTTTTCATACTAAAGAGATTGCATGATAAACCGTTCTTCTTCCGGTAATCGTCTGGGTCGTCAGGCGTTACTTTTTCCTCTGTGTCTGGTGCTTTACGAATTCTCTACCTACATCGGCAACGACATGATCCAGCCAGGCATGCTGGCTGTGGTTGAGCAGTACAACGCAGGTATTGAATGGGTGCCAACATCCATGACCGCCTATCTTGCGGGCGGCATGTTTTTACAGTGGCTGTTAGGGCCGCTGTCGGATCGTATTGGCCGCCGTCCGGTGATGCTGACGGGCGTGGTGTGGTTTATCGTCACCTGTCTGGCCACCCTTCTGGCGCAGAACATTGAGCAGTTCACGCTGCTGCGCTTCCTTCAGGGCGTAAGTCTGTGTTTTATCGGCGCCGTGGGCTATGCCGCTATTCAGGAGTCGTTTGAGGAGGCGGTGTGTATCAAAATTACCGCGCTGATGGCAAACGTTGCGCTGATTGCGCCGCTTCTGGGGCCGCTGGTGGGAGCCGCATGGGTCCACGTTGCGCCGTGGGAAGGGATGTTCATCCTCTTTGCCGCGCTCGCGGCTATCTCTTTCTTCGGACTTCACCGTGCGATGCCGGAAACCGCCACCCGCCTGGGCGAAAAGCTCTCTCTTAAAGAGCTGGGGCGTGATTATAAGGCGGTGCTGAAAAACGGTCGTTTTGTTGCGGGTGCGCTTGCGACGGGCTTTGTCAGCCTGCCGCTGCTGGCGTGGATTGCCCAGTCGCCGGTGATTATCATCAGCGGCGAGCAGCTTAGCAGCTATGAATATGGCCTGTTACAGGTGCCGATTTTTGGTGCGCTGATTATCGGTAACCTGGTGCTGGCACGTCTTACGTCGCGCCGTACCGTGCGTTCGCTGATTATTATGGGCGGCTGGCCCATTGCGGCAGGGCTGATTATCGCGGCGGTGGCGACCATAGTCTCGTCTCACGCGTACCTGTGGATGACGGCGGGGCTGAGCGTTTACGCGTTTGGTATTGGCGTGGCAAATGCTGGTCTGGTGCGCCTGACGCTGTTCGCCAGTGAAATGAGTAAAGGTACGGTGTCCGCTGCGATGGGGATGCTGCAAATGCTGATTTTCACCGTCGGTATTGAGGTGAGCAAACATGCCTATGCTTTCGGCGGTAACGGGCTGTTCAGCCTGTTCAACCTCGCAAATGGTATGCTGTGGGTAGGGTTGATAGTGGTGTTTCTGAAGGACAAACGCGTCGGAAATTCCCTGCAACCGTAATCCTTATTCCCTCTCCCTGTGGGAGAGGGTTAGGGTGAGGGCACCAGATCGCACGGAATCAATTAAACGGCGCCCTCCCATCCAGCACCCTATCAATCACGTCCAGCACCCCTTCGTCATTATTGTTCGGCGCTTCATAGCGGGCCACCGCTTTAATGTGCGGTCTGGCATTGGCCATCGCGAAGCCATACCCGGCCTGTCGCAGCATCTCCACGTCGTTACCGCTGTCGCCAAAGGCCACCACCTCGCTGTCCTCAATGCCCCAGCGCGCTTGCAGGATCCGCAGGCCGTTAGCTTTGTGTACGCCGGGGATTATCAGGTCGATACTGCCGTGTCCCGTGGTTACCGGCACCATGATGTCGCCAAGCTTCTCATGCAGCAGCGCCTGAATGCGCGGAATTTCGTCGTCAGAGACGTTGAGCCCGAATTTGAAGAAAATATCGTTGAGGTTGTCAAAGCTGCTGACGCTTTCAAGGCGGTGATAGTATTGTGCAGCAATTTCTTTAAAGAGGTCGTTATACGTTTTCAGCGTGTAGGCGCTGTTTTTTCCGCAGGCAATTATCTCAATGCCGGGCACGTCGTTTAACAGGGTGGCGACGGTCATGAAGTGCTCTTTCGACAGCTCGCCGTTAAACACATCTTCGCCGGCATCCACTACCCAACCGCCGTTTTCGGCCACGAACGCGATTTCATGGGCGATCTCGGGGAAGAATGAGATCAGCTGGTAGTACTGGTTTCCACTGGCGACCACAAAACGGATGCCTTGCGCTTTCATGCGCGCGTACTGCGCCAGAAAACGCGCGCGGTTATAGGTTTTCGCATCGCTCAGGAAGGAGCCATCCATGTCGACTGCAATCAGTTTAACGCTCATATCCCTTCTCCATTGACGTTGTTTCTGCTTCCGGTTTTGCCACCGCTCGCGCCACCAGGGCGGCAATAATGACTAACCCTAATACCACCAGCATCGCGCTGCGTAACCCGTAGTGCTCACCGAGGAATCCAAGCAGCGGCGGGCCCACCAGGAAAGCGAGGTAGCCGGTGGTCGCCACGACGCTGACGCGCGTCGGCGCATCAGGGCCGGTATCGCTGGCAGCGGAAATGGTCAGCGGGAAGCCAAGGGAGGCGCCCAGTCCCCACAGGATCACCGACACGCCGGCAATCCAGTCCACATCCACAAAGATAATCATCGCGATGCCCAGCGCGCCCAGCAGGGCGCTGGCACGGACGACCGCCACACGGCTGTAGCGGTCTATAAACCAGCCGCCGGTGAAACGCCCGACGGTCATGCCGAGCGTAAACCCGGCGTAAATCAGCGAGCCGGAGGTGGGGCTAAAACCGTGCCCGTCCACCATCAGTAACGGTAGCCAGTCGTTGGCCGAGCCTTCAGCAAACGCCATCGCCAGCACCACCACGCCAATCAGCATCAGCTGGAAATCGCGATAGAAGGGCAACCCTTTTGCCGCAGACGCCTGTTCGTCCGAGGCATTTTGTCCCGTACCGGCGGGAATAGCCCGGATGCCGGTGAGGATCGGGATAATGCAGACCAGCGCCGCCAGTAAAATGTGCACGTGGGCCGCAATGCCCAGCCCCGTAAGCGCCATCCCCACGCCCGCGCCCGCCAGCGTGCCGAGGCTGTAAAAGCCATGCATCATCGGCAGCACCGTTTTGTTCATCGCCTGTTCGACGGCGGCCCCCTCGACGTTAATGGCCACTTCTGCCGCGCCAAAGCTGCCGCCAAAGACCATCAGCCCCAGGGCAAACATCAGCGGCGAGGCGAACCACAGCGCCACGCTCAGACCGAGCATACCTGCCACTGCGCAGCACATGGTGGTGCGAATCACCGCGCGCGTGCCAAAGCGCTTCACCAGCCAGGCCGAGCAGAGGATGCCGCTCATCGAGCCAATCGACAGGCCAAACAGCACGATCCCCATCTCCGCCGTCGAGACGGAGAGCGTATCGCGGATTGCCGGGGTGCGCGTCGCCCAGGAAGCCATCAGCAGCCCGGGGATGAAGAAGAACATAAACAGCGCCCACATCCGCAGATGCAGGGCTTTGCGAGGAGAAGTTAGGGTCATTGGGGTCTGCACCAGAAGTACAACAATAGCGACAACACTAGCAACTTTGTGTACATTTGTACATAAACCGGGTGAGGATTTTATGAGCAGACCACCGAACGACCCTAACCGCCGCGAAAAGATACTCCGGGCTACGCTGGACACCATTGCTGAGTACGGTATTCATGCCGTCACGCACCGCAAGATTGCCACCTGCGCAGGCGTGCCGCTGGGGTCGATGACCTACTATTTCGACGGGATGGAGCCGCTTCTGGAGGAGGCATTCATGTGGTTTACGCAGCAGATGTCTCAGCAGTACCGGGATTTCTTCGCGGGGGTTAACGGACGGGCGAGGGCGTGCGAGGCCATTACCTCGCTGATCCACAGTTCTGCCGTGACCACGCCACACAATATGGCGCTGATGTATCAGCTGTATGCCTTTATGCACCGCCGCGCCGCGCTGAAAACGGTCATGCAGGACTGGATGAAGATGAGCCAGACTACGCTGGAGCAGTGGTTTGACCCGGCTACCGCCCGCGCGCTGGATGCGTTTATCGAGGGGATGACGCTGCATTTTGTGACCGATCGGGCGCCGTTAACCCGGGAGGCGATCCGGGTGATGGTGGGGCGGATTGCAGGCGAGGATACCGCCTGATAGCTCCTCGCCCCGGTTACGCCTACTGTCGGGAGATTTTTTTCCCGCAGGCGTCAATGACGACTTCGCCATCTTCCTTCGTAAATGCCCCTTTTTGCGCGTCCGGAAGGATGTCAAGAACGACTTCAGAAGGGCGGCACAGACGGGTGCCCAGCGGCGTCACCACAATCGGACGGTTAATCAGGATGGGGTATTGCAGCATGAAATCGATAAGCTAGTCATCGGTGAAATCTCCCCCGGCAAGGCCCAGTTGCTCATAGGGCTCGACGTTTTTGCGCAGCAGATCGCACACGGGAATCCCCATGTCTGCAATCAGCCTGGTGAGTTCATCGCGCGACGGCGGGTTTTCCAGATAGAGTATAATCTCTGGTTCCGTACCGCTGTTGCGGATCATCTCCAGCGTATTGCGCGACGTGCCGCAGGCCGGGTTGTGGTAGATGGTGATATGGCTCATATGCGTTACTCGTTACAGTGTGAAGGAGAGACGTAGCGCCAGCGCGGCGAGCGTCACAAAGAGAACCGGCAGCGTCATTATGATGCCCGTCCTGAAATAGTAGCCCCAGGTTATAGTCATGTTTTTCTGTGCCAGCACATGAAGCCAGAGCAGGGTAGCCAGACTCCCGATGGGGGTGATTTTCGGCCCCAAATCGCAGCCAATCACGTTAGCGTAAATCATCGCCTCTTTAATCAACCCTGTTGCAGCACTACCCTCAATGGAGAGCGCGCCAATCAGCACCGTTGGCATATTGTTCATTATGGATGACAGGAAGGCGGTGATAAATCCGGTTCCCAGCGTGGTAACCCAGAGTCCGTATCCGGCTAAGTGATCAAGAACGCCTGAAAGAGACTCCGTCAGCCCGGCGTTGCGCAGGCCATACACCACCAGATACATCCCCAGCGAGAAGATAACGATCTGCCACGGTGCGCCGCGCAGCACTTTTCCGGTGTTAATGGCGTGCCCGCGTTTTGCAACGGCAAACAAAATCAGCGCGCCAGCTGTTGCGATAGCGCTGACCGGGATACCCAGAGGTTCAAGCACAAAGAAACCGACGAGCAGTAGCAGCAGCACGATCCAGCCCGTTCTGAACGTTGGCAGGTCGTGAATGGCCAAAGCAGGCTCACGGAGTTTTGCCAGGTCATATTCCGGGGGAATTTCTTTTCGGAAGAACAGATGCAGCATCACCAGCGTCGCGGCAATTGCGGCGATATCAACCGGGATCATCACCGAGGCATATTCGCTAAAGCCCAGCTTAAAGAAATCCGCCGACACAATGTTGACCAGGTTGGAGACAATCAGCGGCAGGCTGGCGGTATCGGCGATAAATCCCGCTGCCATCACGAACGCCAGCGTAGCCTGCTTGCTGAACCCCAGCGCCAGCAGCATAGCGATGACGATAGGGGTGAGGATCAGCGCCGCGCCGTCATTGGCAAACAGCGCCGCCACGGCTGCGCCCAGCAGCACGATCCAGGTAAACAGCAATCGCCCGCGACCGTTCCCCCAGCGAGCAACGTGCAGCGCGGCCCACTCGAAAAAGCCGGACTCATCCAGCAGCAGGCTGATAATGATGACGGCGATGAACGTTGCCGTCGCATTCCAGACGATATTCCATACCACAGGGATATCGTTAATGTGGATCACGCCGCTCATCAGCGCCAGCACGGCGCCAATGGTGGCGCTCCAGCCGATACTGAGCCCTTTGGGCTGCCAGATAACCAGTACCAGCGTAAACAGAAAAATAGCCCCTGCCAGAAACATCTTTTACTCCGTTATATCTGTTATTGTGAATATGTATTGGTCAACACGAGCCCGGAAGTCGGTTTTTCAGCTTCATACGCGTCTCTTCCCGCAGGCAGTTCCAGCTGGTGTCGATAACGGCTGCCGCCCATGCAGGCATGTTGAGAGAGAGACGGTAATAAACCCATTTACCCTCGCGACGGTCAAAGACCAGCCCGGCCTCGCGCAGTAAGGCCATGTGGCGGGAGACCTTCGGCTGCGGCTCGTGGGTAGCGGCGCAGAGATCGCAGACGCACAGCTCGCCCGCTTCACGCAGAAGCATGACGATGGCGAGCCGCGTTTCGTCGGAAAGGGTTTTGAAGAGCTGGAGCGGGTGGAGCATTCTGTCATCCTGAATGTTTTGTGTCATATGCATTAAATCATATGTGATTGTAGTAAAGGAGAGAAGAAGGAGATAGCAGGAAGGATAAAAAAGCGACTGGAGGACTCGCTAAGGTCAAAATAGTCTTTATGGCTTGTCCGGACTACTCCTGATAGTCATGGGAAAGAAACCGCCCCAGGGGGACGGTTTCTTTATATCTGCTCACTTTCAACGCTCTTCTGTGCCCAGGCGCAGCAGCGATCGTTCCAGGTGTCACGGTAAATGATATTCCCCTCCGTGTACTTCCATGAGATTGCTTCGTAACGCAATTCGAGCGTTTCAAGATGGGTGCTGCTCATCCCGTTAGGGGTCATGAAGGGTGCCACTGTCGTGAACTTAACGTTTTCCATCACGATATTGAAATATTCGGCCTCGATCCCGGACTCCAGAATGCGGTACATCTTAATGATCCCCTTCTTCATAACTCTCCCTTCGCACACGGCGCGGTAAAGAAGCGGGGTAGTCTGATCAAATTCTTTAACTATCGTAATAGGGCGATGGACGCGCGTGCCGGTGAGTTTACCCCAGCTTGGATCAACCGGAATGGTTACACCGTGGGAGAACGATTTTAGCTCTATGGAACCAAGACGCGTGGGCATCATGCAGCTACCGATAATCGGCGAACCGTTCTCGTCTTCTAGCCATAGGTGTGCGGGTGTAGACATGTAATTTCCTTATTAGTAAGCGTAACGCATTGATGTTCCTCAATGCCATATCCAGTAAGCCAGTCCCAGTGTTACCAGGTAAAACAGGAGGATGAATCCCTGGCTAACCTCAGGGAAGTAAACGTCAAGGACATAGCCAAAAATGAACGTGAGGATGATCGGGACATAGGTCCAGAAGAAAAACTGAGCCTGAGATTTGAACCAGCGTCTTAAAAAGCCCATCAGTGTCTACCCATTAGCTTCAGGATCGTGTCAGCAGCATCATAAGGGCTTTGACTGTCAGTCCATTGCTGGGTTAGCACGCCCGCGCGCATAAAAGCAGGCTCCACCAGGAAATACATCATCTCCAGTTCTCGCAGGTATAACGCTTGATAGTAGGCGGGATGCATCACTTGCAGGCGATGAGCGCTGTCAGCAGCTTTTTGCACAACCCCGTATATCCCCAGCCCTCCAATAGCCGCGCCCGTTAATCCTGAAACGACCTTTAACCCTGAAGGTGGAAGGGTCACATAGAGGCAAACAGTCGATGCGACGCCTGCAGAGAATGAATACGAGGTTAGCGTGCTGGTGGATATATAAACGTTAGCGCGCATTAATGCATGCTGTATCGCTGATAATTCTGCCGGGGAATAATCCTTAACCAGCTCCTCTACGTACGTGTTGATTAGGTCAAAGACGATGTTCCAGCGAGAAACGAGATGGAATATGCCCTTTCGGAATCGAGCGTCCTCCAGGTTTTGTCGGGTGCATACATCGTAATATTCATCAGTAAAGCAGGAGGTGTAGTACAGCAGGCGTTGGGCACCGGCACCTATATTATTCAGGTGGCTCTTTACCTCTTCACCTACATCACGTACCGCCCGGTCCAGCTTCATTGCCAGTATCTTTTGGCTCTGAAGCTGGCGGATGATCTCTTCAGAATGGTACATGCTTACTGACCTCGCACTTCAGCTCAATTGAGCGATTTTTTGCTGCATCCCCGAAGACCGGCATTGCTATTACTGAACTTGAAAACTGCATTCCTGTCCCCTCCATAGTGTTTCTATCCGCTCCAGCGTATATCTGTAACTAATATGGAAGTTCAAAGCAGAGCATGTTTATGAAAAGCAGGGTATTTTTAGGATAATGACTTGATGTTTTTTAACCAATATGCGATTTATCGGCGAGCTTTTAGTGCGAATAGATAAGTTCAACATTGAGTGACTCGTTCCAAAATCCAACAGAAATATCATCACATACAGACTTTGCCACGCGCAACTAGTAGCGCTCTGGCGTGTTCCAGCCTTTCAGGCAGTTAGCGCCACCCTTAAAGCAGATCGAGCCCCCAGCAGGGCGCTGGCGCGTCACAGCATGGCCAAAAAATCTTTCGCAGACCAAAATCGCACTACACCGCACCCACCTGCGGTTTTTGGATCATAAAAATTTTTCAGTTTTTTTTTCTACAAACCAGACCGCCAGACCACGCCAGTGCTGGCGGCTTTGCGGAAAACCGGAACTGAAAAGCTAGAAAAGAATTTCAGTGTTTTTCACTTTTATGGATCTGTGGAGGAACTAAGGAAATTCGTAACCAACAGATAAATAAGAGAAAAAATAAATTTATGTGAGATTTGAAGGATCGTTTTGGTTTCTTGTCTTAACGGCGCAATCGGGCGACAGGGCAGAGCTGGCGCGGTAAAGGGGGAAACTAAGGATTTCTGGAAAACTGAAAAATTACGTCTGGAAGCGCCCGTGAGCTTTGGTTATTCTTTGTTCGGGTTCAGAACAATACGGATGAGATATGGATGCTAAACAGGTCGCATTAGGGATACTCGATGGGATCTCCTCCATACCAAACACAGCTTACATGGGTGTTGTAAGAAGCTGGGAGGGAAGCGGGCTTGCCGGGGATAGCGCTAAGCAAAGAAATCAGGCTGAGACGGAGCGTTTTTTTTATATGCTCAAGAGCCTGGGTAACGCTGAGTCACCACTACGCAGATTGATAACTATCGTTTTCACGTCGTTCTATCAGAAACTCAATGATGATGGTAAAGAGGCCGTAAACAATAAATTGGGTTACGGAGCCGGGAGCGCTGGTGGGCGAACAGCAGGGCAAATAGCTCTGGCACAGACAACCGCAAGTCTGATGTTGAACCGTCTGGCCATTGATCAGGCGTACAAGCATTTTATTCGGTTCAGCGCTTCAGCAGCGTTAAACGTTGTGATGTTTCAGGGAATCATTGAAGAATCAGCCAGAGCGTCAAGACGGATGAAAGCCAAATATCCCTCTACATACGCCAGGGTGTCAAAAGAGAATCTGGATATGGTCTATTTTCTCGTTGAACAGCAGTTAGAGCCTTACCTGGTGTTCATTGAAGGACACCCTATTGTTTGCAAAGGAATACAGAATGAAATTTGTAAAATCGTTAATGTCCCACGCAATTGAGGGAACCATCACCTTTCTGGCTGTGATTTTTGCTATGGGGTCATTCTTCTGGTTTGAAAGTACATGGATGAAATTCGCCGGGTGTTTTGGAGCGCTGATAGTTGGCTATGTACTTTCATACGGAGCCGCAAAAGTTAGAGGCGGGTGAGCTGTAAAGCTCGGTTTTGTGGAATCAAACCTGACATGCAAAAAATCTGTCGCCATAATGTCGCCAATGACCAAACGTAATGCATGTAAAATTTTGAATTTAAAAGGTTATTTCTTCAGGCAACAAAAAACCCATCAACCTTGAACCAAAACGGCGGGGTTGATGGGCTCCACAAATTGGGGACATCAAAGAAAAGCAGTGGCACTAGTTATGACTGCACCCTGCGTAAAAAGTTCTGCGCGTAACGAAAATTTTTTTCAGCCACACGCAAACTTGAGATTTATCCGAGTCCTGGCCAGATAATGACGATCAGCGTACCCGCCAGCGTCAGCAGCACGTTGGCGATTGCGTACGTGCCTGCATAGCCCAGCGCCGGGATATTGCTGCGCGCGGTGTCGCTGATGATCTCCATCGCCGGTGCGCAGGTGCGCGCGCCCATCATCGCGCCGAAGAGCAGGGCGCGGTTCATGCGCAGCACGTAGGCGCCGAACAGGAAGCAGATCACCACCGGTACCAGGCTGACGATAAGTCCGGAAACCAACATTTGCCAGCCGACCGCGCCCAGGCCGTTGCCAATGCCGCTCCCGGCGCTTAAGCCGACACCCGCCATAAAGACCATCAGACCGAACTCTTTCACCATGTTCAGCGCCCCCTGAGGGATATAGCCGAAGGTGGGATGGTTCGCTCGCAGGAAGCCCAGCATGATCCCGGCGAACAGCAGACCGGCAGCGTTACCAATGCCGAAGCTAAAGTTGCTGAACTGGAAGGTGATCATCCCGATCATCAGGCCGACAATGAAGAAGGCGCAGAAGGCTAACAGGTCCGTCACCTGGCTGTGGATCGAGATAAAGCCGATACGGTCGGCAACGGTTTTAACACGTCGGGCATCGCCGCTGACCTGCAACACATCGCCTTTATTGAGCACCACGTTATCGTCGATAGGCATTTCAATCTGGCTGCGGATCACGCGGTTGAGGAAACAACCGTGGTCGGTCAGCTTCAGCTGTGCCAGACGGCGGCCCACGGCGTTGTGGTTTTTCACCACAATCTCTTCGGTGACGATACGCATGTCCAGCAGGTCGCGGTCAAACACCTCTTTCCCGTTGCGGAAGCTCGGATCGAGACGCGCGTGGGCGTCCGGGTAGCCAACAAGGGCGATGTCATCGCCCATCTGGAGCACCGCGTCCCCGTCCGGGTTCGCCAGAATGCCGTTACGACGGATACGTTCGATGTAGCAGCCGGTCTGACGGTAGATCCCCAGCTCGCGCAGGTTTTTCCCGTCGGTCCAGGCAACCAGCTCCGGCCCGACGCGGTAGGCGCGGATCACCGGCAGGTAAACTTTACGTTTGGAGTCCGTGTCCAGGCCGCGCTCGCGGGCGATGGTCTGGGCGCTGGTCTGGAGATCCTGATGCTGAAGTTTTGGCAGATAGCGCGCGCCAACAATCAGGCTCACCAGACCAATCAGATAGGTCAGGGCATAGCCCAGGCTCAGGTTATCCAGCGCGGAGGAAAGCGGCGTGCCTGCCATGCCAGAATGACGAAGCGTATCCCCCGCGCCAACAAGCACCGGCGTGGAGGTCATTGAGCCTGCCAGCATACCGGCCGTTAAGCCGATGTCCCAGCCAAACAGTTTGCCCAGCCCTAACGCAATCAGCAGGGCGCTGCCGACCATGACCAGCGCCAGCATCAGGTAATTTTTGCCGTCCCGGAAGAAAATGGAAAAAAAGTTCGGACCGGCTTCCACGCCAACGCAAAAAATAAACAGCATGAAACCTAAGTTAAGCGCGTCCGTGTTAATACTGAAATGTTGTTGACCTAATAACAGGGAGACGACTAAAACGCCAATGGAATTACCAAGTTGAACTGAACCCAGGCGTAATTTACCCAGACAAAGGCCCAGCGCCAGTACCACAAATAATAACAGGATGTAATTCCCATTTAACAAGTCTGCGACGTTTATATTCACGGAGGCTAACTTCTTGTTTACCAGTAAGTTGTTGAATGAAAGGACTATTTGGGCTACTGTTTTCAGAGTCAGGGAATCACTTCGCATCTCCCTGCTTCCTGATAAATACCCTAAACACTAGCAGTCGGTTAGTTTAATCGTAATAGCTACCGACAGCCACCTATTATCGCACGACTTCTGTGCGTGCTTTGGCAAGGATTGCCGCATTGCTTTATCTGACTGGGCGTCCACCGGACGATTTTTGTATTTGATAGAGATAAGTCAGGAGGATAGTTTGAACTTTAAACGAAACTGGGCTGGCGTAATCAGCTGTTTTTTGCTGTTTACGGTCGTTTGCATGTCGCTCGCTTTTAACGTGAAGGGCGCCTTCAGAGCGTCCGGACATCCCGAGCTGGGTTTGCTGTTTTTCATCCTGCCGGGGGCAGTGGCCAGTTTTCTCTCGCGCAAAGGTGAGGTGGTGATGCCGCTTATTGGGGCCATGCTTGCGGCTCCCCTCTGCTTACTCCTGATGCGCCTGCTGTTCATCTCGTCGAGAAGCGTCTGGCAGGAAGTGGCGTGGCTGTTGAGCGGCGTTTTCTGGTGTGCGCTGGGGGCGTTGTGTTTCTTATTTACGCGCAGCCTGCTGCAACAGCGGAAGCACCGTAAATAAAGGCGCCCTCAGGGTGAGGGCGTCTTTGCATTACTGAGCCGCAAACAGGCCCAGGTGTTCTTTGGCGTAGGCTTCAAAATCGGTGCAGCCGCCGATGTGTTTCTGGTCCAGGAAGATCTGCGGCACGGTTTCAACCGGTTTACCCACGGTTTTTTCCAGATCGGCTTTAGTGATGCCTTCCGCGTGAATATCCACATAACGGAAGTTAAAATCATCACGTTCTTCAGTCAGCTTCTCAGCCAGCTCTTTCGCGCGCACACAGTAAGGGCATCCTGGACGACCAAAAATTACTGCAAACATTTCTCTCTCCTCAAAAAACAAGCCTGACGGCGAATAATCCCTATAGTGCACGATAACCTGCCGTCATGGAAAGAAGGTTTCACCTGTCACTTTGATACAGTCAGGCTATGTTTCGCCAATTACATCATGTGGATCATTGCCTATACTGGCTGCCATACGTTTTATGCAACACAAAGAGAGACAACATGACGCCAACCATTGACCTGCTTCGTTCCCACCGCTCCATTCGTCATTTCACCGATGAGCCAATTACCCAGGCGCAGCGGGAGGCGATCGTTGACAGCGCAAGAGGCACCTCCAGCTCCAGCTTTTTGCAGTGCAGCTCCATTATCCGCATTACCGATCCGGCGATGCGTGAGCAGCTGGTAACGCTGACGGGCGGACAAAAGCACGTTGCCCAGGCGGCTGAGTTCTGGGTGTTCTGCGCCGATTTTAACCGTCACCTGCAAATCTGCCCCGAGGCCGAGCTGGGGCTGGCGGAACAGCTGCTGCTGGGCGTGGTGGATACGGCACTGATGGCGCAAAACGCGCTCACGGCGGCGGAATCGCTGGGGCTTGGCGGCGTTTATATCGGCGGGCTGCGTAACAACATCGAAAGCGTAACGGAACTGCTGAAGCTGCCGAAACACGTGCTGCCGCTGTTTGGCCTGTGCCTCGGCTGGCCGGCGGATAACCCGGATCTGAAGCCGCGCATTCCTGCTGCGATGCTGGTGCATGAAAACCACTACCAGCCGGTCGACCAGGACGTTCTGCATCAATACGATGAAGAGCTGGCGAACTACTATCTGACGCGCGACAGCAACAACCGCCGCGACACCTGGAGCGACCATATTCGTCGCACCATCATTAAGGAGAACCGTCCGTTCATTCTTGAATATCTGCACAAACAGGGCTGGGCAACGCGTTAGTCCATTCCTCCTGCGCCTCGTGTATGATAGGCAGGTTTTTCCCATGTCTTTAGAGAGGTGCAGGGTGAAAATTGCCATATTGTCCCGGGATGGAACGCTCTATTCATGTAAACGCCTGCGAGAAGCGGCGGCGAAACGCGGACATCAGGTTGAGATCCTCGATCCGATGTCCTGCTATATGAACATCGACCCTGCGGCGTCGTCGATTCATTATAAAGGCCGCAAGCTCCCGCATTTTGATGCGGTCATTCCCCGCATTGGCTCCCAGATCACCTATTACGGCACGGCCGCGCTGCGCCAGTTTGAAATGCTGGGAAGCTATCCGCTCAACGAGTCCGTGGCGATCTCCCGCGCCCGCGATAAGCTGCGCTCGCTGCAACTGCTGGCGCGCCAGGGGATCGACCTGCCCGTCACCGGAATTGCCCACTCGCCCGACGACACCAGCGATTTGATCGACATGGTAGGCGGTGCGCCGCTGGTCATTAAGCTGGTGGAAGGCACGCAGGGTATCGGAGTGGTACTGGCGGAGACGCGTCAGGCTGCTGAAAGCGTGATTGACGCATTTCGCGGTCTGAATGCCCATATTCTGGTGCAGGAGTATATTAAAGAGGCCAACGGGTGCGACATCCGCTGCTTTGTGGTGGGCGATGAGGTGGTGGCCGCCATCGAACGGCAGGCGAAAGAGGGCGACTTCCGCTCTAACCTGCACCGCGGCGGTATCGCCCGGGTAGCCCTTATCAGCGAACGCGAGCGCGAGATTGCGGTGAAAGCGGCGCAGACGCTGGGCCTGGACGTGGCGGGGGTCGATCTGCTGCGTGCCGGGCGCGGGCCGCTGGTGATGGAAGTCAACGCCTCGCCGGGGCTGGAAGGGGTGGAAAAAACCACAGGCGTCGATATTGCCGGTAAAATGATCGCATGGATTGAACGCCATGCGACGCCGGGATTTTGCCTGAAAACGGGCGGTTAAATGGATCCGCGCGTACTTTTTGCGTAATCTGGACAACGTTTTTATTTAAGAGGCTGCACAGCGATGGATTTACAGGTCGTCCCTACACTGGATACGTTACGTCAATGGCTTGATGATGCCGGTATCACTTTCTTCGAATGCGACTCCTGCCAGGCGCTGCATCTGCCTCATATGCAAAATTTCGATGGCATTTTCGATGCCAAAATCGATCTGATTAACGACGTGATCCTGTTCTCGGCGCTGGCTGAAGTAAAACCTTCTGCGCTGCTGGCGCTGGCGTCCGATCTGTCAGCGATCAACGCCAGTTCTTTGACGGTGAAAGCGTTTCTCGACATACAGGATGATAATCTGCCGAAGCTGGTGGTTTGCCAGTCTTTATTCTCCGGCGCGGGGCTCTCCTTCAAGCAGTTCGCCTGGTTTATGCGCCTGAGCGAAGAGCAAATTTCCATGGTAATGATGGAAGCCAACGCGCATCACCTGCTGTATAGCGCGGAAGACGATGCGGAGAATAATGATGCATCTCCCCATTTTCTCCACTAAGCCTGTCTGACTTTTGCGCAGTCGCTGCCAGAGCGGCTGCATAACACCGTTTTTTCTGCTGCTTTTAACCTTTCTTTAAAGAGTTTTTCACCTCCTCTCCGGCCGTTTCGGCTTATCACGTAGACATAATCTGCATAAAAAATTGATAAAAGGCGTTTTTTCGTCTGGGCTATAGCCGGAGACACGGGCTACAGTTATTCTTGCGGTGCTTAAAAAAGCGAGCGGAGCCTGCCGGGAAGAGGGGGTATTTTATTTCGGGCAGATCGACAAACTATGCATGATTATTGCATATCTTCAGGCTGCACAGTTTTGGTTCGTTTGTTAACGGACTTTCAGAAGGAATAACACTATGATCGCCTTGAATAAAAAATGGTTATCGGGTCTGGTTGCGGGTGCGCTGATGGCCGTCTCTGCCGGCACGCTCGCTGCGGAACAAAAAACACTCCACGTCTATAACTGGTCGGACTATATTGCGCCGGACACCGTCGCCAGTTTTGAAAAAGAGACCGGCATTAAGGTTGTCTACGACGTATTTGATTCCAACGAAGTGCTGGAAGGAAAGCTGATGGCGGGCAGCACCGGTTTTGACCTGGTCGTGCCTTCCGCAAGCTTCCTGGAGCGTCAGCTGACCGCCGGCGTCTTCCAGCCGCTGGACAAGAGCAAGTTACCGAACTGGAAAAATCTTGACCCGGAAGTGCTGAAGCTGGTGGCGAAGCACGATCCGGAGAATAAATACGCGATGCCTTACCTGTGGGCGACCACCGGTATTGGCTATAACGTGGATAAAGTCAAAGCGGCGCTGGGCCCGGACGTCAAGCTGGACAGCTGGGACGTGGTGCTGAAGCCGGAAAACCTCGAGAAGCTCAAAAGCTGCGGCGTCTCTTTCCTCGATGCACCGGAAGAGATTTTCGCCACCGTGCTTAACTACCTCGGCAAAGATCCAAACAGCAGCAAGGCCGACGACTACACCGGCCCGGCGACCGACCTGCTATTGAAGCTGCGTCCGAATATTCGCTACTTCCACTCCTCTCAGTACATCAATGACCTGGCTAACGGGGATATCTGCGTGGCCATCGGCTGGGCGGGCGACGTCTGGCAGGCGGCAAACCGTGCGAAAGAGGCAAAAAACGGCGTGAATGTTTCCTACTTCATTCCGAAGGAGGGGGCGCTGGCGTTCTTCGACGTCTTCGCGATGCCGGCTGATGCGAAAAACAAAGAGGAAGCGTATCAGTTCCTCAACTACCTGATGCGTCCGGACGTGATTGCCCACATCAGCGACCATGTCTACTACGCCAACGGTAACAAGGCCTCCGTGCCGCTGGTGAGCGAAGAGATCCGCAATAATCCGGCAATCTATCCGCCAGCCGATGTGTTTGCCAAGCTCTTCACCCTGAAAGTGCAGGAACCAAAAATTGACCGTGTGCGTACCCGCGCGTGGACGAAGGTGAAAAGCGGTAAGTAACGGCGTTTGATATCGTTGCCCGGTGGCGCTGTCGCTTACCGGGCCGACAAATCCCGTAGGCCGGGCAAGCGTTCGCGCTGCCCGGCGATGCGCACCCTGACGGTGCGTTTGCACCAGTGTTGATCTATGCCGGAGAGTACCCCGTGAATGACGCGATCCCCCGCCCGCAGGCGAAAGTCCGTAAAGCGCTGACCCCGCTTCTTGAAATTCGTAACCTTACCAAATCCTTCGACGGCCAGCATGCCGTGGACGACGTCAGCCTGACGATCTATAAAGGTGAAATTTTCGCCCTGCTCGGCGCATCCGGCTGCGGTAAATCGACCCTGCTGCGCATGCTGGCCGGGTTTGAGCAGCCCACCGCCGGGCAAATCGTGCTGGATGGCGTTGACCTCTCCAGCGTGCCGCCGTACCAGCGGCCCATTAATATGATGTTCCAGTCCTATGCTCTGTTCCCACACATGACCGTCGAGCAGAACATCGCCTTTGGTCTCAAGCAGGACAAGCTGCCGAAAGCCGAAATCGCCGCGCGCGTGGCGGAGATGCTGGGCCTGGTGCATATGCAGGAGTTTGCGAAGCGTAAGCCGCATCAGCTTTCCGGCGGCCAGCGTCAGCGCGTGGCGCTGGCAAGAAGTCTGGCCAAGCGTCCAAAATTATTACTGCTCGACGAGCCGATGGGCGCACTGGACAAAAAGCTGCGCGACCGGATGCAGCTGGAAGTGGTGGATATCCTTGAGCGCGTGGGGGTGACCTGCGTAATGGTGACCCATGACCAGGAAGAGGCGATGACCATGGCCGGACGCATTGCGATCATGAATCGCGGTAAGTTCGTGCAGATTGGCGAGCCGGAAGAGATTTACGAACACCCGACAACCCGCTACAGCGCGGAGTTCATCGGCTCGGTGAACGTCTTCGAAGGGCTGCTGAAGGAACGCCAGGACGACGGGCTGGTGATTGAATCGCCGGGGCTGGTGCACCCGCTGAAGGTTGACTCTGATAACTCCGTGGTGGACAACGTGCCGGTTTACGTTGCCCTGCGCCCGGAAAAAATCATGCTTTGCGATGAGCCGCCCGCCGATGGCTATAACTTTGCCGTGGGCGAAGTGGTACACATTGCCTATCTCGGCGATCTGTCGATTTACCATGTGCGCCTGAAAAGTGGGCAGATGCTCAGCGCCCAGTTGCAGAACGAACATCGGTATCGCAAGGGACAGCCAACCTGGGGCGACGAAGTAAGCCTCTGCTGGGATGCGGACAGTTGCGTAGTCCTGACGGTATAAGGAGCGGTCATGAGTACACTTGAACCTCCAGCCCGCGTCAAAAAACCGGGCGGCTTCGCGCTCTGGCTGGCGCGCATGCAGATGGCGCATGGCCGCAAGCTGGTCATCGCCATGCCCTATATCTGGCTGATCCTGCTATTTCTGCTGCCGTTCCTGATCGTCTTTAAGATCAGCCTGGCGGAGATGGCGCGGGCGATCCCACCGTATACCGATCTGTGGGAGTGGGCCGATGGCCAGCTGACGCTGACCTTAAATCTCGGTAACTTTCTGCAACTGACCGACGATCCGCTCTATTTCGAAGCCTATTTGCAGTCACTACAGGTTGCGGCTATTTCAACGATCTGCTGTTTGTTGATGGGCTACCCGCTGGCGTGGGCGGTGGCGCACAGCAAGCCGTCGACGCGAAATATTTTACTGCTGTTGGTCATTCTACCGTCGTGGACGTCGTTCCTGATCCGCGTGTACGCGTGGATGGGGATCCTGAAAAACAACGGCATACTGAATAACTTCCTGCTGTGGCTTGGGGTGATCGACCAGCCGCTAACCATCCTTCACACTAACCTTGCGGTGTATATCGGGATTGTCTATGCCTATCTGCCGTTTATGGTACTGCCGATCTATACGGCGCTGACGCGGATCGATTACTCGCTGGTGGAAGCTTCGCTGGATCTCGGCGCGCGTCCGCTGAAGACTTTCTTCAGCGTCATAGTGCCGCTCACCAAAGGCGGGATCATTGCCGGGTCGATGCTGGTGTTTATTCCGGCGGTCGGGGAGTTTGTGATCCCGGAACTGCTCGGCGGCCCGGACAGTATCATGATTGGCCGCGTGCTGTGGCAGGAGTTCTTCAATAACCGCGACTGGCCTGTGGCCTCGGCGGTGGCGATCGTCATGTTACTCCTGCTGATCGTGCCGATCATGTGGTTCCACAAACATCAGCAAAAACAGATGGGAGAGCATGGATGAACAACTTACCGGTAGTCCGCTCCCCGTGGCGAATTGCGATCCTCATTATTGGCTTTACCTTCCTGTATGCGCCAATGCTGATGCTGGTGATCTACTCGTTCAACAGCTCTAAGCTGGTGACCGTCTGGGCGGGCTGGTCGACGCGCTGGTACAGCGAGCTGTTCCACGATGATGCGATGATGAGTGCGGTGGGCTTGAGCCTGACCATTGCGGCGCTGGCGGCGACGATGGCCTGCGTGCTGGGCACGATTGCCGCGCTGGTGATGGTGCGCTTTGGCCGTTTCCGCGGCGCGAATGGATTCGCGTTTATGATCACCGCCCCGCTGGTCATGCCGGACGTGATCACCGGCCTGTCGCTGCTGCTGCTGTTTGTCGCGCTGGCGCACGCCATCGGCTGGCCGGCGGATCGCGGGATGCTCACCATCTGGCTGGCGCACGTGACCTTTTGTACCGCGTACGTGGCGGTGGTGATCTCCTCGCGGCTGCGCGAGCTGGATCGCTCCATTGAAGAGGCGGCGATGGATCTCGGCGCAACGCCGCTGAAGGTCTTTTTCATCATCACGCTGCCGATGATTATGCCGGCGGTGATATCCGGCTGGCTGCTGGCGTTCACGCTCTCGCTCGACGATCTGGTCATCGCTAGCTTTGTGTCGGGGCCGGGCGCCACTACGCTGCCGATGCTGGTCTTCTCCAGCGTGCGGATGGGGGTGAATCCGGAGATCAACGCCCTGGCGTCCATTATTCTTGGCGTGGTCGGAATTGTCGGATTTATCGCCTGGTATTTGATGGCGCGCGCGGAAAAACAGCGTGTGCGCGATATCCAGCGTGCAAGACGCGGCTGAAGGAATTACTATTTCCAGTGATGTGCCGCGTATGACGCGGCACTGTTTTTCAGGGAAGTAAAAACAGTGGGATTCTTACAAAAAACACGTCATTCGCACGCTCGTCCGAACGTCCCAGCGTTGGTGCAGGTGGCGGCGCTCGCCATTATTATGATCCGCTGCCTGGATGTGCTGATGATAATGAACACGCTGGGGCCGCGTGGTATGGGGGAATTTATTCACCGCAGCGCGCAAACGTGGAATCTGACGCTGGTGTTTCTCAGTAGCCTGATGCTGGTGTTTATTGAGATCTACTGCGCGTTCTCGCTGGTGAAAGGGCGTAACTGGGCGCGATGGGTGTATCTGCTGACGCAAATCACCGCCGCCAGCTATTTGTGGGCCGCCTCGCTGGGCTATGGCTATCCGGAGCTGTTCAGCATACCCGGTGAGTCACGACGTGAGATTTTCCATTCACTGGTTATGCAAAAACTGCCGGATGTGCTGGTCCTGTTCCTGCTATTTGCACCCGCCTCGAGCCGGCGGTTCTTCCGTCTGCAATAATGTGTATAATCGCAGCCCTCGTTATTCTTAAGGTTTTCATATGCAGTGCGCACTCTATGACGCCGGACGCTGCCGCTCCTGTCAGTGGATAGAACAGCCGGTCCCTCAACAACTCACCGCCAAAATGGTCGACCTGCAACAGCTGCTGGCAGCACACGCGGTGGGCGAGTGGTGTGCACCCGTCAGCGGCCCGGAGCAGGGCTTTCGCAATAAAGCCAAAATGGTGGTCAGCGGCAGCGTCGAAAAGCCGCTGTTGGGGATGCTGCACCGCGACGGCACGCCAGAAGATCTCACCGGCTGTCCGCTGTATCCCGCCGCGTTTGAGCCAGTCTTCGCGGCACTGAAACCGTTTATTGCCCGCGCGGGGTTAACGCCCTATAACGTTGCCCGCAGGCGCGGCGAGCTGAAGTACCTACTGCTGACCGAAAGCCAGATCGACGGCGGCATGATGCTGCGCTTTGTGCTGCGTTCGGAAACCAAGCTGGAGCAGCTGCGCGCGGCGCTGCCGGGGTTACAGGAACAGCTTCCGCAGCTCAAGGTTATTACTGCAAATATTCAGCCGGTGCATATGGCGATCATGGAAGGAGAGAAAGAGATTTTCTTCACCAACCAGCATGCGCTGGCGGAGCGTTTTAACGGCGTGCCGCTGTGGATCCGTCCGCAAAGCTTCTTCCAGACTAACCCCACCGTCGCCAGCGCGCTGTACGCCGCCGCGCGCGACTGGGTGCGTGCGTTACAGGTTCATCACATGTGGGATCTGTTCTGCGGCGTCGGCGGATTCGGCCTGCACTGTGCCACGCCAGACATGCAGCTCACCGGCATTGAGATTTCTGCCGAGGCTATCGCCTGCGCGAAACAGTCCGCCGCGGAGCTGGGGCTGACGAATCTGCACTTCCAGGCGCTGGATTCCACGCAGTTCGCCACCGGGCAGGGCAACGTGCCGGCGCTGGTGCTGGTCAATCCGCCGCGCCGGGGAATTGGCAAAGCCCTGTGCGACTACCTGAGCCGGATGGCGCCAGAGTTCATCGTCTACTCCAGCTGTAACGCGCAGACCATGGCGAAGGATATCGCCAGCCTGCCTGGCTACCGCATTGCGCGCGTTCAGCTTTTCGATATGTTCCCGCATACTGCCCATTATGAAGTGCTGACGTTGTTAACCAAAGCGCAGGCCGGGTAAGGTGAAGCCGCCACCCGGCATGAACCCTGCATAATGTTCAACAAAATGTGAACTCTTTGACCCTGTGAAATCGGGTAAGCTTAAGCCATGAGAAACCAATAAAGGCTTACCCATGAAGCAGATCCTGCTGGTAGAAGATGACCACGATATCGCGGCGCTTCTGCGACTCAATTTAGAAGACGAAGGCTACGCCATCACCCACGAATCCGACGGGGACACTGCCTTACAGCGTCTTGATACACAGACGTGGGATGCAGTGATCCTCGATCTGATGCTGCCGAACGTTGATGGTCTGGAGATTTGCCGCCGTATCCGCCAGATGACCCGCTACCTGCCCATTATCATCATTAGCGCCCGCAGCAGTGAAACTGACCGTATTACCGGCCTGGAAACCGGGGCGGATGATTATCTGGCCAAACCTTTCTCGGTGCAGGAGCTGATCGCCCGCATTAAGGCGCTGTTTCGCCGTCAGCAGGCGATGGGCCAGGCGCAGACGGACGGCATTATTCAGGCGCACGGTCTGACTATCGACCCGCTGGCGCGCACCGTGCGTCTTAACGGTCAACACGTCGATCTCACCCCGCGTGAATTTGAACTGCTCTATTTCTTTGCCCGCCATCCCGGTGAGGTTTTTTCGCGGCTGGCACTGCTTGAGCAGGTGTGGGGGTATCAGCACGAAGGCTACGAACACACCGTCAACACCCACATTAACCGACTGCGCATTAAAATAGAGAAAGATGCCGCCGAGCCTGAGATCGTTCGCACCGTCTGGGGCAAAGGCTACAAATTTGCGGAGCAGAATCATGATGCGTCGCTTTAGCCTGAGCCAGCGCCTCACGCTGCTGTTTACGGTGTTACTGCTGCTCTGCGCCACCGTCGCCTGTGCGGTGCAGCTCTACAGCAGCATGCAGTATGGTAACGCGATGGTGCAGCGGCTCTCCGGCGGGCTGGCGCAGCAGATTGTGCAGCGGGAAGCGATTCTGGATGCGCAGGGCAGGGTGGATCGCAGCGCCTTAAAACCGCTGTTCGACCGGCTGATGACCTTTAATCCGAGCGTCGAGCTGTATGTTGTCTCCCCAGATGGCGATATCCTGGCCGATGCCGCCCCGCCGGGGCACATTCAGCGGCAAAAAATTGACCTCGCGCCGATACAGAATTTCCTCAGCGGGACGGTGATGCCGGTGTTTGGCGATGACCCCCGAAGTCAGAATAAAAAAGTCTTCAGCGCCACCCCGCTGCGGCAGGATGGTGAGCTGAAGGGATATTTGTACATTATTTTGCAGGGGGAGGAGTCCAACGCGCTGGCGGAGATGGCCTGGCACAAGGCGCTCTGGAGCACGGCGCTGTGGTCGATGCTGCTGGTGGCGCTGTTTGGTCTGCTGGCGGGGTTACTGCTCTGGTACTGGGTGACGCGCCCGGTGAAACAACTCACGCTGGACGTGGCCGGGCTGGAGCAGGACAGCATCAGCGCAATTAAGCAGCTGGCGGCCCAGTCGCTCGAGCCTGCCGGCAAGGATGAAGTGGCGATCCTGCGCAACACGTTTATCGAACTGGCGCGCAAAATCACCTCGCAGTGGGATCGGCTGGCCGACAGCGACCGCCAGCGCCGGGAGTTTATCGCCAACATTTCGCACGACTTACGCACTCCGCTGACGTCGCTGCTGGGTTATCTGGAAACGCTTTCGCTGAAATCCGCCACGCTGTCGCCGCAGGAGCATCAGCAGTACCTCGCTACCGCGCTGCGTCAGGGGCAAAAGGTGCGCCATCTGTCGCAGCAGCTGTTCGAGCTGGCGCGCCTTGAGCACGGCGGCATCAAACCCCAGCGCGAGCGATTTGCCATGGCTGAACTGATTTCCGACGTGGCGCAGAAGTTTGAACTTACCGCCCGCACGCGCGAATTAAACCTGCACATTGACGTGCCGGGTCCGCTTCCGCTGGTGAATGCTGATGTTTCCATGATTGAACGGGTGGTGACGAATCTGCTGGATAACGCGATACGCCATACGCCAGCAGGCGGAGACATTCGTCTGGCGGTATGGCAGGAGAACGACCGGTTGCAGGTTGAAGTGGCTGACAGCGGAACGGGCGTTGATGGCGCGCTACGGGACGATCTGTTCCAGCGACCGTCAGCGTTAAGTCCGCAGGCCTCGCGCGAGCACCGGGGTGGGTTAGGGCTGTTAATCGTGAAAAGAATGCTGGAGCTGCACGGCGGGGGGATCAGGCTGATGGAGTCCGTGAGCGGGGCGCGGTTCAGGTTCTTTGTGCCGTTATGAGAAATTGTCGGGCGGCGCTGCGCTTATCCGGCCTACAGACCACCCCCCGCAGGCCAGACCACCCGACAAAAAGAGATTACTGCGGGAACCACTGCTCGCTGATTTTCTGGTATGTGCCGTCAGCTTTGATCGCTTTCAGCGCGCCGTTCAATTTTTCCAGCAGGGCCTTGTTATCCGGACGCACGGCAATGCCCAGGCCGGTGCCGAAGTACTGCGGATCGGTCACTTTATCCGTCGCTGTACCCAGCTGCGGGTTGGTTTTCAGCCACTCATTCACGACCGCGGTGTCGCCAAATACGCCGTCGATACGGCCATTTTTCAGGTCGATAATTGCGTTCTGATAGCTGTCGTAGGCCACGGTTTTCACTTCAGGATGCTTGTCCTGGAGGTATTTCTGGTGCGTGGTGCCATTTTCCATGCCGATGCGCTTGCCTTTCAGCTCGTCGAAAGATTTATAAGCTCCTTTCTTCGCAATCACCACCGCAGAGTTCGCGTAGTACGGGTCGGTGAACGCGACCTGCTTGCTGCGCTCTGGCGTGATGTCCATGCCGGAGATCACCGCGTCGTACTTTTTAAATTTCAGGGACGGGATCAGACTGTCAAATGCGTGGTTAGTAAAGGTGCAGTCGGCCTGCATCTGCTTGCACAGCGCTTTCGCCAGGTCGATGTCGAAGCCGACGATCTGGTTGCTGGCATCCAGCGATTCAAACGGCGGATAGGTGGCAGAAACGCCGAAATTGATTTTATCTGCGGCGGATGCGCCAGCGGCGAAGGTTGCGAGTAATGCGGCCAGAACTAACTTTTTCATTGTAATGCTCCCGTCTGTCTATCTTGTCGTTATGCGCCGTGTCTGCGGCATGGATGTACAATGCCACTTAATGAATTTATATGCAATAAATATGATTAAATATTATTTAAAGCATAAAAAAATGCGGATAACCCATCAGGTTACCCGCACTACAAAAATAGATTTATGCATTAAGTCGATTAATTTCTGCGCTCAAACGCCAGCGCTTTACGCTCGATAAGACGCATCATCAGCGTCAGCAGGCCGTTAACCACAAGATAGACCAGACCCGCCGCACCAAACACCATCACGTCGTAGGTGCGTCCGTACAGCAGCTGCCCGTGGCCCATTACTTCCATAAGAGTGATGGTGTAGGCCAGAGAGGTGCTTTTGAATACCAGGACGACCTCGTTCGAATACGAGGACAGCGCGCGCTTAAACGCGTAGGGCAGCAGGATCGCCAGCGTATCCTTCTTGCTCATGCCCAGCGCACCGCAGGACTGCCACTGGCCTTCCGGGATCGCGCGGATCGCACCGTAAAACAGCTGCGTGGTATAGGCCGCGCTGTTCAGGGAGAGGGCAATCAGGGCGCAGAGCCAGGGCTCAGAGAGCAGGTGCCAGATAACCGGATAGTCCTGTAACGACGGGAACTGCCCCGGGCCGTAGTAAATCAGGAAGATCTGCACCAGCAGCGGCGTACCGGTAAAGAGCGTAATGTAGCCACGTACAATCCACACCAGCACCGGCGTTTTCAGCGTCAGGACGATGGTGAAGATCAGCGCCAGGATCAGCGCCACGATGATAGACGCGACGGTCAGCGTCAGGCTGGTGTGCAGCCCTTTCATCAGTTCGGGTAAATAGTCCAGCATCAGCCTGGTCTCCGTTCAAAACGCGTTGCGCGCAGATCAATACGCTTCAGAACGTACTGGCTCAGCAACGTGATCACCAGGTAGATAGCCGCCGCGACGATGTACCAGGTAAACGGCTCCTGCGTACGGGTGGCGATACTTTTGGTTTGCAGCATCAAATCGTTCACGCTGATCAGGCTCACCAGCGCGGTATCTTTCAGCAGTACCAGCCACTGGTTACCCAACCCTGGCAGGGCATGACGCCACATCTGCGGCATCACGAGGCGGAAGAAGATCGCCGCTTTCGACAGGCCCAGCGCCTGGCCGGATTCCCATTGACCCTGCGGCACCGCTTTCAGCGCGCCGCGCAGCGTTTGTGACGCATAGGCCGAATAGAGCAGGGAGAGCGCAATCACGCCGCACAGGAACGGGCTGACGTCGAAGTTCTCAATCTGCATCTGCACCGGGATCTGCGCAAAGCCGAGATTAATCGTGAAGCCGTCCGACAGCGTTAACAGCAGCTGTGAGGAGCCGAAATAGATAAACAGGACCACCAGAATTTCCGGCAGCCCACGCAGCACAGTCACCAGCGCTGAACCGAGCCATGCGACAGGGCGCCACTTAACGGACTCCCATACCGCAAAGAACATCGCCAGTACCAGGCCGATAATCAGTGCACAAACGGCAAGGCCGACGGTCATCCCGGCGGCGCTTGCTAAAGGAAAAATTTCATTCATCAGGAATTACTTCTGGAACCATTTTTTATAGATGGTTTCGTAGGTGCCGTCTTTCTTCACTTTTTCCAGCGCAGCGTTGAATTTCTGCTGCAACTCGGTGTTGCCCTGACGTACGGCAATACCCAGACCTGTACCGAAGTAGTCTTTATCGGTCACCTTGTCACCCACGGCGGCCAGCTTGTCGTTCGCTTTCAGCCATTCAGTCACGACAGCCGTGTCCCCGAACACCGCATCGATACGACCGTTTTGCAGGTCCAGCTTCGCATTCTGGTAGCTGTCATACGGCACGGTGGTGATTTCCGGATGCTTATCCATGATGAACTTCTGGTGCGTGGTGCCGTTCTGCACGCCGACTTTCTTGCCTTTCAGCAGGTCAACGGAGGCGTATTTACCTTTCTGACCAATAAACAGCGCCGAGTTGTCGTAGTAAGGGGTGGTGAACAGCACCTGCTTTTCACGCTCAGGGGTAATGTCCATACCGGCCATCACGGCGTCGATACGGCGGAACTTCAGGCTTGGGATCAGGCTGTCGAACGCCTGGTTACTGAAGGTACAGGTCGCGTCGATCTCTTTACACAGGGCATTTGCCAGATCCACGTCGAAGCCAACAATATTGTTGTTCGCATCAATGGATTCAAACGGAGGGTAGGACGCTTCAGTGGCGAAACGGATGGTCTGGGCTGCGGTAGCGGAAAGGCTGACGCTAGCAAGCAGCGCGGCAATCAATACTTTTTTCATTATAATTTCCCTAACACATCAGTGAGATAAGTAGTTTTTGAAGGCATCGGTTTGCGGGTTAGTGAAGCAGCTCGCATCACCCTGCTCAACGATATACCCGTTTTCCATGTAGACCACGCGGCTGGCGGTTTTACGCGCCACTTCCACTTCGTGGGTCACGATGACCTGGGTAATGTTGGTTTCCGCCAGCTCACGAATGATACTCACGATCTGGGCAGTAATTTCCGGATCCAGCGCCGCGGTTGGCTCATCGAACAGCAGCACCGCTGGCTCCATCATCAGCGCACGGGCAATCGCCACACGCTGCTGCTGACCGCCAGAGAGGTGTAAAGGATAACGGTCGCTGTACGGCTTCAGACGCAGACGTTCCAGCAGCTTTTCAGCACGCGCCATCGCCTGATCTTTGCTTAAACCAAGCACGCGGCACGGCGCTTCAATCAGGTTTTGCACCACCGTCAGATGCGGCCAGAGATTATATTGCTGAAAGACCATGCCCACGTTTTGACGCAGTTCACGAATCGCTTTATCAGAGGGGCGTTTCGCGAAGTCAAAATGGTTGCCGGCGATGGCCAGCGTCCCCGAACGGGGCATTTCAAGCAGATTAAGGACACGCAGAAGGGAGCTTTTTCCCGCGCCACTTGGGCCAAGCAAAACCAGCGTTTCGCCCTCCGGGCAACTCAGCGTAATGTCGAACAGCGCCTGGTGTGCGCCGTAGAAGCAGTTAATGCCGTTTAGTTTAATACTCATCGGGGCAGTCTTTACTCATCCAGGCAATCTATAGCAATTGAGGCCGCAGATAGTACCGTTGACAGAATAGTTATGCAATATTTCTGCGTTAAAAGTTAAATATAACCCGTATTTCCTCTTAAACATAGCACAAAATAGTGAAGGGAAAGTGGGGTGAGTATAAATGTCGGCATTCCGCATGAAATGCCGGACATTTTACGGGGTTAACGTTTATTTAACGGATGCGTTAGCGGTTTTCAATCGACTGGCGAAGGGTACCCGCAGGGGCATGAACGCTGCCGCCAATATAGCGCACATCGTCTACTGCCCAGCACTGGCCTTCACGAATCATTAGCACCTCATCCTGCCAGGTTTGCGTCCCCTGGGTCAGCTTCACGCGCAGAGGAATGTTGCGTGCGTCGGTATTCGGGATGGTGGACGCGCTGGCGACGTCGGCGCTATCCGGCAGCGTGGCGCGGCTGGAGAACGGATCGGATGACAGCAGCGCGTTATGCTGCGGATCGCGCGAAGCGTCAGCGAGCAGTTTCGCCAGATTATCGCTCAGGTACGGGCGCAGGGCAGTCAGGTCATTACCGCGATGCTGAATACGGTAATCATAAAATTGTTGCGCCACGGCGTCCGGGCCGCCCTCAATACACGGGCCGCTGCGGGTTCCGATATCCTTAAAGGCTGGCGTGACCGGCGTTGTGCAGGCGCTGAGCACCAGCGCGCATGGCACTAAAAGCGTTAAAGCAGAGTAGCGCATGTTGATTTCCTTATTTATTAACTATCCTTTCAATCATAGCGTAACGAACCGATAATGCTGTTGCTAACGCATTGAACGCTAAAGAAGGAGAGAAAGTATGCAGTTTTCAACAACGCCAACCCTGGAAGGACAACCTATTACCGAGTACTGCGGCGTGGTGACCGGCGAAGCGATTCTGGGCGCCAATATCTTCCGCGACTTCTTTGCCGGGATTCGGGACATCGTCGGCGGACGTTCCGGCGCGTACGAAAAAGAGCTGCGTAAGGCCCGCGAAATTGCGTTTAAAGAGCTGGGCGAGCAGGCCAAAGCGCTGGGTGCGGATGCGGTGGTGGGCATAGATATTGACTACGAAACGGTCGGGAAAGATGCCAGCATGCTGATGGTGAGCGTAAGCGGCACGGCGGTGAAAACCCGCCGATGAAGCGTTCGCTTTCACCCCTCCTGCTGGCATTACTGCTGGCAGGATGCGCCCAGGAAAAAGGCATTGTTGATAAAGGCGCGTACGAGCTGGATACGCGCCATCAGGCGCAGGCGGCCTATCCGCGTATAAAGGTGCTGGTGATCCACTACACCGCTGACGATTTCGATACTTCGCTTGCGACGTTAACCGATAAAAATGTCAGTTCGCATTATCTTATCCCCGCCCATCCACCCGCACCCGACGGCAAACCGCGTATCTGGCAGCTGGTGCCGGAGAGCGAGCTGGCCTGGCATGCGGGCATCAGCTTCTGGCGTGGTACTAACCGTATAAATGACACGTCCGTTGGCATTGAGCTGGAAAATCGCGGCTGGCGGAAAATGCATGGCGTGAAAACCTTCGCCCCCTTTGAACCGACGCAAATTGCGGCGCTGATCCCGCTCGCCAGAGACATCATCGCCCGCTACGACATCAAGCCGCAGAACGTGGTGGCGCATTCGGATATCGCCCCGCAGCGTAAAGACGATCCTGGCCCGCTGTTCCCGTGGCATGAACTGGCGCAACAGGGTATCGGCGCGTGGCCCGATGCGGCACGCGTAAACTTCTATATCAACGGACGGCCGCGTTATCGGCAGGTCGATACGGCGGTGTTGCTCGACCTGCTGTCGCGCTACGGCTATGACGTTCCCGAGGATGCTACGCCAGCGCAGCAGCAACGTATCATCATGGTCTTCCAGATGCATTTTCGTCCCCAATTATGGAACGGCATAGCAGATGTAGAAACGATGGCGATTGCCGAAGCACTTTTAGAAAAATACGGGCAGAATTAATCCATTTTAATACCTCATAGGGAGTATTTTTCTCTGATTTCCTATGAGATTAATCTTAAGTACAAAATCAATTAACTTTTAGTAAATTGACTTAAAATTATCCGGATTTAAGATAGACACATAGCTTGCTAATCATTCTGGCAAATAAATTAATAGCTTCACTTTTTTGTTTTTATTTTTGATTTTTCCACCAGGAAGGACTTTATGGTTCTGCGCACATGCCGTGGCCATCTTTTTTTATAATCATATCTTAAATCGGGTATAACAATGTTAAGCATCTATGCAAAAAAATTACGTCCGCAACATGAAATGGAAAAAATCATTTCAGCAACTTCAGTCTTTGAAGAAAAAACATTAAAGAAATGGCAAAAAATTTCCACTGCTGATACCGGGTATATTCATATTATTGTCAGCGGCGAAGTGGAATTTCGACGTGAATCTGACGAACTGTGCATGTTTACCGTCACCGGGCATTGCATCTTTGGCCTCTCATCTATGTATTACAACGCCACCCATATGTATGGCCTTGTCAGGGCGAATACCATTGTTCGCTCAGTCAGAAAGGAGGAATTCGCCAGACTGATGACCGAAAAAAACTTATGGCCAGAACTGACCAAAGTCCTGTCCTGGTATATTTGCATGCTAAGCAAGCGTGATGATGTTCTGGTTGCCCGCAGTGCATATTCCGTAGTTCGCGAATTTTTATACGAGATTAATGATCTGATTGTTCATCATCAACGTGATATTAACGTTTACGATTACATTCAGGAATACACTAACCTGGCGCGTAGTACCATTATTAAAATCCTGTCCGACCTTAAAAAAGGTCAGTATATTGTGGTTGAAAAAGGGCGACTGCTCAACCTCACCACGCTTCCAGAAAAATACTAATCCTGCTCCAGCTGTTCTTCTTTAATATTTAAGGAGGAACGGCTATGTTCATTATTTTTTAAGCTGGTCTGAGGATTATCCTGCGTTTCGTCAACCGGCGGCTCGGGTATTTTGCCTTGCGAATAATCTCGTTCCTGTTCTTTTAACGCCTGCTTAAATAACTCCTTTAATGACGTGTCATCCTGGTCAGCGCTGGCGGAAGGCATTTCCTGCTCGTTCGCCTCGGTTCCCGGTAAGGTATCCCGCGAGGTGTCATGCGGCACTGCGCCGTCGGGCGCTTGCTGCCAGTCGGCATCTTCGCTGTTAATAGGCAGATCCTGCATCGGTGGAACATCCACATGCATCGGCGCGGGCGCGGGATGTGGATGTGGGAACGGTTTACTCACATACACATAATGCATATCGGAAAGCTGCGTTTCCGGTTTCGCAACGCTGGCTTTTACCGGTTCAGGCGCCGGATGGCGCAAGTTCCAGTAGATATGCGCATACAGGCCGGTAACCAGCATGGCGCAAAGCCCGACCATCCATAACAGGCTGTTGCCGAACACGGTTTTCAGGCTGGGAAGGCGGTACGAAAACCAGACCGCTTCCCCGGTTGTGTAGCTGCGCTGGGCCGCAAGACAGATGGTAGACATTAGGCTTTCTTCTCCTGCGTGTTCGCGTCCGTTTTAGTCTGGTTGGCCTGGATCAATACGCCTGGCGTACTGTTGGTTACGCGCATTAACTGCATCAGCGTATCTTCTCCAGGAATGCCATCCACGGGTAGATTTATTTTTTGCTGGAACTCGCGGGTGCGTTTCATCATCTCCGCGGTCCAGGTTCGGGCATGCGTTTCAGGCTTGCCCAGCGCCAGGCTTAATTGCCGATCCAGCCAGGCCATGTCTTTACTGTCGCTGGCCGCGCCGATCGCGTCCTTACCTTCCGGTGTCAGACGGTGTAACTGGGTGAAGTTGCCAGTGGCATGCCGGTTAAACCAGCTGCGGCTCACCTGCCAGGTGCGGTTATTCATTAACAGGTCAATCGAGTGGTCGCCCACTCGGGCGACCACCGCATAGTTAAGATGACCGCCTGTTTTTAGCTCACTCACCCACGGGTAACCTTCTTTCGCCAGCGTATCCGGCGATGTGTTCCCCTGTTTACACATCAGGTTCACTTTCGCGGCGTTCTCACAAAGCGCATCTTCGATCGAGGCGTCATATCCCCACATGAGATAAAGCTGGTGCATCGCATCCGGCTGATTCACCATTTCGTTGTCGATTACCGGCACCACGGGCGCTTCGGCTTTTGGCACCTGCTGTTTCCAGCTGACCGGCACCGGCAGCTGGATCGGAAGGCGCACGCTGATCGACGAGGTTAAATACCAGCCGCAGGCGGCAAACAGCACGGACGCAAACAGCCCCACGGTCGCCAGGCGCTTACCGTGTTTTTTCGCGGGCAGGATCTCTCCCGCCGCCAGACGTAAATGTCGTGGGCTGACCTGCGCCGCGCGTTCCGTCCAGGCGGCGAGCATTGACAAATGTGCCAGCGCGTTCAGTTTGCTGATGTTGCCTTTGGTCAGGGTGTGCATTTTGCGCACGCGGGCCGGTGGTAACGGCGAGTTCTCACAGCCGTGTTCTTCGCACTGCGCCTGAACGTAACTCAGGTATTCGCGGCAGGTCAGAGGGCGCAGGACATGATGCGTGTGCGTATATTCGCGCAGTTCCGGTTGCTTTAGCAGGATTTCCTGATCTGCACTGCCCGTGAGTACCACGGAGAATCGGAAGTTCAGCTCCTGGGCGCGCGTGAGAAGCGTACCTAATACCTCACGGCAGCTCTCTTTCATAGCTTCGGAATGGGCGATTGTCAGCACTCTGGATTTTTCTTTCCCCTCCTGCCACTGGCGCAGGACGGTATCCACCGCCTGAATGCGATTTTTAATCGCTTTCGTTCCCGGGTTGAGTTTGTACAGCAGGCTACTGGCACTCAGTTTGGGAAACGCATTGATGGCAAGGACGGTATTGTCATTGGCTTTCAGCGCATCGCTGAACTGGCCCAGAAGGGGAGCGTCGTCGCAAAACAGCCCGATAATTCCCGCCAGCTGGGTTTTCTCTTTCAGCAGGTTGAACACGTCCTGATGATAAGGCACCAGAAAATCACCGGATAAACGGGTGATTGTTCTGAATGGCGGATTTTTAAAATTAAAGTGGCTCTGATACATAACGACTTACCGTCTCTGATTGGAATAGCAACAGCAGCAGAAGGTAAGGTAATGACCCTGAACGGTCAATTTGCAGTCAGGGTAAAAATATCCAGCAGGCCGTGTCTAACATCTGGATTTTATACGGTCAATATTTTTCTTTATGAAAGTTAGTGGCGAAGTCAGTGGTCGCCTTTGCACCTGTTAATTACTATTTTCCTCCATATTGGCGCAGTATGACGCTGCTTATTTTTGCTTTGCTATAGGCCGGATTAAAAATGAGGTTCTCATTTCTGTCACGGTGGATAATGCCTTGCTTTATGTTTGTGCTGCTCATCTTTTGCGGCCAGCAGGGATATCTCACCTTAAAAGATTATAAAAAAGTTACGAATAAGCGGGCTGATTCTGATGAACAGCAGCTGAAAGCGTCGCGTAATAAAAAAACCTTTGCGCTCTTTACGGCTGCCGTTCGTCAGGACAATTTACCGGCAGCGGTGAAAGCACCGCTGGCGGCGGAAATCGAAGGCATTGTCAGAAGCGATGATTCCTGGCTCTCCTTCGCCGTCATTAAAACGCCTGGCGGCCAGAGAAGCTATCGTGAAGGTGAACCGCTTACCGGTTTTAACGACGCATTTATTCAGGAAATTAATAAAGATAATGTGGTGGTTAATTATGAAGGTGCTACGCAGGTACTGGCATTAAAGCAGCCAGACTATTTTAAAGGCGGCGTGGATAGCGGCCCGGTAACGAAATCGTCAAAAGATGCAGGCGCTGACAGCGTGCATCTTGATGATTATCTGGTGTTAAAACCAATACTCGAAAAGGGCCATCTGGAAGGCTACAGGATAAACCCAAGGAATGCTTCGGCCTTTTACAGCCAGTCTGGTCTGGAAAAAGGAGACGTTGCGGTAAAAGTTAATTCTGTCGATATGACGGATGAAGCAAAAGCAAAAAGTATTATTGCTAACTGGTCGAAAATGAAAGAAGCGGAGGTCGTCGTCCGACGTCACGCTCACCTTGAAAATATTCGGGTTAATGTTCTAAACAATTAACAAGTGTACAGACATGAAGAAATTTCCTTGGGCGTGCGTGGCGCTGACCGCATTGTCGTTATATTCAGGTTCGCTGCTTGCAGCTAACTTTAGCGCGAGTTTTAAAAATACCGATATACGCGAGTTTATCGATACGGTAGGTCGCAATCTCAACAAAACCATTCTGGTCGATCCGTCCGTTCAGGGAACCGTCTCGGTCAGAACCTACAACGTGCTGACGGAAGACGAATATTACCAGTTCTTCCTGAGCGTGCTGGATCTGTACGGTCTGTCGGTCATCCCGATGGACAACGGTATGGTGAAAGTGGTGCGCTCAAGCGTCGCCCGCACCGCGGGTGCGCCGTTGGCAGACAGCAAAAACCCGGGCAAAGGTGACGAGATCATCACCCGCGTGGTGCGCATGGAAAATGTCCCCGTGCGCGAGCTCGCCCCGCTGCTGCGTCAGCTTAACGATGCGACTGGCATTGGTAACGTGGTCCACTTTGAGCCGTCGAACGTGCTGCTGTTAACGGGTAAAGCCTCGGTGGTCAACCGTCTGGTGGATCTGGTGCAGCGCGTTGATAACAACGGTATCCAGCGACGCGAAATTGTGCCGCTGCGCTTTGCCTCAGCCAAAGAGCTTTCAGAAATGCTGAACAACCTCAGCAATGAAGAGCAGAAAGGGCAGAACGCACCGCAGTTGGCCACCAAAGTCGTGGCGGATGACGAAACCAACAGCCTGGTGATCAGCGGCCCGGAAGATGCGCGTATGCGCACCCGTTCACTGATTCATCAGCTGGATCGCGAGCAGAATAACGAGGGGAATACCCGCGTCTTCTATCTTAAGTATGCCAGCGCCACGAAGGTGGTTCCGGTCCTCACCGGAATTGGCGAACAGCTGAAAGACAAACCGGGTACCGCAAAAGCGAAAACGGCGAGCGCCTCAACGGATCTGAATATTACCGCCGACGAGTCAACCAACTCACTGGTGATCACCGCGCAGCCTAACGTGATGAACTCCCTTGAGAAGGTGATCGACAAGCTGGATATTCGCCGTCCGCAGGTGCTGGTGGAAGCGATCATTGCGGAAGTACAGGACGGCAGTGGCCTGGATCTGGGCGTGCAGTGGACCAGCAAGCACGGTGGCGTGCAGTTCGGCTCTACCGGGCTGCCGATCAGCCAGATCAAAAATGGCACCATGAAAGGCGCGAGCTTCACCGGCCTGGCGACAGGCTTCTTTAACGGTGATTTCGGTGCCCTGTTGAGCGCGCTTTCTACCGACGGCAAAAACGACATTCTCTCCACGCCAAGCGTGGTCACGCTGGATAACAAAGAAGCGTCGTTCAACGTCGGTCAGGATGTGCCGGTGCTGTCCGGGTCGCAGACCACCAGCGGCGACAACGTCTTTAACTCCGTTGAGCGTAAGACCGTGGGTACCAAGCTGAAAATTGTGCCGCAGATTAACGACGGCGACATGATCCACATGAAGATTGAGCAGGAAGTCTCCAGCGTTGACAACAGCGCGACGGAAGACGCCAGCCTCGGTCCAACCTTTAACACCCGCACGATCAATAACGAAGTGATGGTGCACAGCGGCCAGACGGTAGTGCTCGGCGGTCTGATGGAAAACGTCACCAAACAGTCGGTATCTAAAGTGCCGCTGCTGGGGGATATTCCGCTGGTGGGGCAGTTGTTCCGCTACACCTCGCAGGATACCTCTAAACGTAACCTGATGGTGTTTATCCATACCACCGTTCTGCGTGACGACGATAATTACAGTGCGGCATCGAAAGAGAAATATGACCAGATCCGCGCCCGCCAGCAGCAGCGCGTGGAAGAGAAGAAGCTTGGCATTGTTGAACCGGCGGGTAACGCCGTTCTGCCTGCGTTTCCGTCTCCGTCAGCCAGCGCCCACGCCGCACCGGTGAAAACCAGCGCGACGCGCAATCCGTTTAAAGAATAAGGCGGAGGGGCAACGTGGACGAGCTGAGTAAAACACTGTGTAGCAGCAGCTACGCAAAAGATAACGGCGTTTTATTTTATAACAATGACGTCTATATCCGTGATGACACCCCGGCACTGGCACTGCTGGAAGTGCGCCGGGTGCTGGGACGCGCGTTCGTCCCGGTCACCCTGACGGCGGAAGCCTTTGACGAGATGCTGGCCAAAATCTGGCAGCAGAGCAGCGGCGTGTCGCAGCAGCTGGTGGATGATATGGATGCGGATATCGATCTGATGGCGTTAACCGAGGAGATCCCGGATAACGAAGATTTGCTCGATAACGATGAAAACTCGCCGGTGATCCGCCTGATCAACGCCATTCTTGGCGAAGCGGTGAAAGACGGCGCGTCGGATATTCATATTGAAACCTTTGAACGTACGCTGAGCATTCGCTTTCGCGTTGACGGCGTGCTGCGTCCGGTGCTGCAACCGGCGCGTAAGCTCGCGCCGCTGCTGGTGTCGCGTATTAAGGTTATGTCGAAGCTGGACATCGCCGAGAAGCGTCTGCCGCAGGATGGCCGTATCTCCCTGCGCATTGGCCGCAAGGCCATCGATGTGCGCGTATCGACCATTCCCTCGCAGTACGGCGAGCGCGTGGTGATGCGTCTGCTCGATAAAAGTAACCTGAAGCCCGACATCAACAAGCTGGGGCTAATCGATGAAGAGCTGGAGAAGTTAAAAGGGCTGATTGACCGCCCGCACGGCATTATCCTGGTCACCGGGCCGACAGGTTCCGGTAAAAGTACCACTTTGTACGCCATTCTTTCGGCGCTGAACGGCCACGAACGCAACATTCTGACCGTTGAGGACCCGATTGAATACGAGCTGGAAGGGGTGGGGCAGACGCAGGTTAACCCGCGCGTGGACATGACCTTTGCCCGCGGGCTGCGCGCCATTCTGCGCCAGGACCCGGACGTGGTGATGATCGGGGAAATTCGTGACGGTGAAACCGCGCAGATCGCGGTGCAGGCGTCGCTCACCGGTCACCTGGTCATGTCTACGCTGCACACCAACAGTGCCGCAGGGGCGATCACCCGTTTGCGGGATATGGGGCTGGAATCCTTTTTAATCGGTTCATCGTTGCTCGGTGTCATTGCCCAGCGTCTGGTGCGTCGGCTGTGTACGCACTGCCGGACCACCAGTCCGCTGGACGCCAATGAAAAAGCGCTGTTCAGCTTTATGGACGCGCCGCCAAAAGCAATTTACCGCGCCGTGGGTTGCGAGCATTGCCGCCAGAGCGGCTACCAGGGCCGTGCGGGTATTCATGAATTCCTGGTGGTGGACAGCACCATGCGCCGCGCCATTCATGAAGATAAAGACGAAATGTCCATCGAAACGCAGCTCTTTAAGCAGGCCTACAGCCTGCGTGAAAATGGGCTGCTGAAGGTGATTAGCGGCGTGACCTCGCTGGAAGAGGTGATGCGCGTTACCGCCGAGCGTGGAGGAGATGCGTAATGGCCTTCTACGCCTGGACGGCAACGGACGCCGCGGGAAAAACCCAGCGCGGGACGCTACAGGCCGAGGGGCAGAAGCAGGTTCGCCAGATGTTGCGCGAGCAAAAGCTGATGCCCGTCAGCATCAACGAAACCCGCGAGACGGCGGCGGCAGGAAAAGCGAAAACCGGCGCAAAGCTCTCCACGCCGGTGCTGTCGATGTTTACCCGTCAGCTCTCCACGCTTGTGAATGCCGCGCTGCCGCTGGAGAGCGCGCTGAAGGCGATCTCGAAGCAGACGGAAGACAAAAAGCTGGCGGCGATGGTGGTGGAAATCCGCGAGAAGGTGGTTGAGGGGCATACGCTGTTCGATGCGTTTAGCCAGTTCCCGCGCACCTTCGACAAGCTCTACTGTACGCTGGTGATGGCGGGTGAAAAGACCGGTCATTTGGGCGATGTGCTGGAGAAGCTGGCGGAATACAACGAGCAGCGCCAGAAGATGAAAAGCAAGCTGACGCAGGCGATGGTCTACCCGATAACCCTCACCGTTGTCGCCATCGCGGTCATCAGTATCCTGCTCGTGGCGGTAGTGCCGCAGGTGATCGAGCAGTTTACCCATATGAAGCAGCAACTGCCGATCACCACCCGGACGCTGATTGCGGTGAGTGATTTCCTGCAAGCCTGGGGCATTTATATTGTGGGCATTCTGGGGGGCGGCTTCATCGGCTTCAAAACCTGGCTGAGGAATGCCAAAAACCGTTTCCGCTGGCACAGCTGGCTGGTGAACGGCTCGCCGATTAAAAAGCTGGTCTGCGCCATTAACAGCGCCCGCTATATCCGTACCCTGAGCATTTTGCAGGCCAGTAGCGTCCCTCTGCTTGAAGGGATGTATATCGCGATGGACGGTATCGAAAACCTCTATGCCCGGCAGGTGCTGGAGCAAGCCGCCGACACCGTGCGCCAGGGCGCATCGCTGTATGCGGCGCTTGAACAGGCGAAATTATTCCCGCCGACCATGCTGTATATGATTGCCTCCGGCGAAGAGAGTGGGGAATTAGGTAATTTAATGGACCGCGCGGCGGAAAACCAGGAATCGGCATTACAGCATCGAATTACATTAACGCTGTCGGTCTTTGAACCGGCGCTGGTGGTATCCATGGCAACGATTGTTTTATTCATCGTACTGTCAATATTACAACCGCTTCTGCAACTTAATAATATGGTAGGTTAAATCATGGCTTTAAAACGTAAAAACCTAGCTCGCCAGGCGGGCTTCACCTTGCTCGAATTAATGGTGGTTATTGTTATTCTCGGCATCCTGGCAAGTATGGTCGTACCAAACTTAATGGGAAATAAAGAGAAAGCGGACGAGCAAAAAGCAACCAGCGATATTGTCGCGCTCGAAGGTTCACTGGACATGTATAAGCTGGACAATCATCGCTATCCGACGACAGAACAGGGGATGCAGGCGCTGGTGACCAAGCCTGAAATCGCGCCTATCCCGAACGGCTACCGTGCAGACGGCTATATCCGTCGTCTGCCTCAGGATCCGTGGGGCGGGGATTATATTCTGGTGAGCCCGGGCGAACACGGCGCGGTAGACATTTTCTCAGCCGGTCCGGACGGTGAAGCAAATACCGCCGATGATATTACAAACTGGTCTCTGGATAAGAAAGAGAAATAATGAAAACTCAACGCGGCTTTACGTTGCTGGAAATTATTCTGGCGCTGGTGATATTTGCCAGTTGCGCCATGATGGTGGTGTCAACAATACCTTCGCGCAGCGGTGCGGATATATTTGGCCAGCAATTGAAAGCTCTCGTTGATTATGGTTCAGACCGCGCGGTGATGGACGGAAATATCGTCGGACTGGTGATCGCCACCGATAACTATCAGCTGGTAACGCTCGACGATAAAAACGGCGAACGTCACTGGGTGCCGTTATCCGCGGGACGTATTACCACCAAAGGTAATTTCCCGGAAGAGATGCACGTTTCGCTCTCGCCGCAGCGTCTGGCCGCCACGGTAGCGTCTGAGCCGCAGGTGATCTTTCTACCGGACGGTGAAATCAGCCGCTTCACGCTGACGCTGCAAAGTTACGACAAGCAGCACCATTTCCGCGTGGTGTCGCAAGGCGCGGCGCCGGTATCGGTAGAAAACGATGGCTAACGGAAACAAAAAGCAAACGGGAATGACGCTGCTGGAGGTAATGGTCGCCCTGGTGATCTTCTCCACTGCCGCGCTGGCGCTGATGAATTCGGTTTCCCTGAACGTGCGGTTTACCCATGGTCTGGCCGATACGTTGCAGGCCAGTTGGGTGGCGGAAAACCAGCTGGCGGAAGCGCAGCTCACGAAAACCGACTTCCCGGATGCTGAGCAGCAGGGAACGGAAATCATGGGCGGGCGCAGCTGGAACTGGCGCAAGCAGCGGGTGAAAACCGCCGACAACGGCTGGGCAAACGCAATCCGCGTCTATGCGGAAGGCGACGACAGCCAGCCGGTTATTTCGTTGCACATCATTCCTCCGGGAGAGAGCAAGTGAAAAATACGCGACGCCAGCGCGGATTTACCCTGCTGGAGATCATGATTGCCCTGACCATATTCGCGGTGATCAGCACCCTGGCCTGGCAAATTCTGGACGGCGCGATGCGTACCAGCACGGCTACCGATGCCAGTGCCGCAAAGCTCAACCAGCTTCAGCGGGCCTGGAGCCTGATGGAGCGCGATTTTTTCCAGCTACAGGCGCGTGCACCGCGTAACGAGCCGGAGCTGTTTCGTCAGGAGGGGGATGCCCTGGAACTGACCACTCTGAGCGGGGTGAGCGGAACGGTCCAGCTGGAGCGCGTGCGCTGGCGGCTGGAAGAGGGGCGTCTGTATCGCGACGTCTGGCCGGTAATTGACGGCCCGGCAGACGCTAAGCCCGACGACGTGCCGATTATCAGCGAGGTGAAATCCCTGCAATGGCGTTTTTATCGTCAGAGCTGGCTGAAAAGCTGGAGCGACGCTGCTCATGTGCCGGACGGCGTGGAGGTGACGCTGACAATGGAAAACGGTGATACCTGGCGCTGGGTGTTTACCACGCCGGGAGACATGCCGGAGATGGCCAGTGCCGCTGCGCCTGAGAAGGCGGCTGACGCGCCAGCGACGACCCCGGAAGCCGCTCCAGCGCCGGAGGCCAAACCATGAGCCGGATCCATAAACAAAAAGGTGTCGCCCTGCTGGTGGTGCTGATTTTGCTGGTGATGATGTCAGCGCTGGCCGCGAAAATCAGCCAGCAGTTCTGCCGTAATTTGCAGAAAACCCATTATCAGGTCAGCCAGCAGCAGCTGCGCTGGGCGATGCTGGCCCAGGAGAAAGTGGTGAAAGATCGGTTACAGACCGACGCCAGCGGCGAGAGTAAGCCGCTATCTCTGGATGGGGACTGGCATCAGCCGCTGGAGACGCGGGGGGAAGACTACACGGTCGTGAGCCAGGTGGAAGACGCGCAGGACTGCTTCAACGTCAATAACCTGTTGACCGTCGACGCCGTACCTCAGGGGCAAAACGCCCCCGCCGTGTCAGAAAAACCGCGTAAAGCGCAGATTATCGAGCAACTGTTGACGGAGAGCGGCCTCAGCCAGGGCGCGGCGGAGGAGGTCTATTTCCAGCTGGTGGATTATCTCGACGGTGACAACACAACGGCGAAAGAGGGGGCCGAGAGCGATGCGTGGGCCGGCGTCGTGCCCGCACGGCAGCCAGCAAACCAGATGATGCGCAACATCGCGGAGATCAAACTGCTGCCTGCGTTCCCCGTAACGGCCTATCCGAAGGTGAGCAAGTTGTTATGCGCCCTGCCGGACGCCGCCAGCAAGGTTGATGTCAACACCCTGCAACCGGAACAGGCTGCCGTGCTGGCAGCCATGTTCCCGGGAAAACTCACGCCGGATGATGCCGTTCGCCTGCTGGATTCGCGTCCGGAATCGGGCTGGGAAAATATGGAAGCGTTCAGCAAAGCGCTGGAGCAGACCTTCCCGCAGTTAAAAGACGATCTCCCGCAGGTGGCCGATCAATTTTCTATAAACAGCCGGTACTTCCGCGTCAATTACAGCGGCAATACCGATGAATTAACGCTTCGCGTGGTCAGCCAGCTTCAGGTCAATAACGAAGCCGGTGAGATCATGACGTGGCAGCGTCGTTACCGAATGATTGAATAAGAAAAGTAGAACGTTATGAAACAGGTACTTTTTGTTCGTCCCGACAGCCGCGAGGACGGGAAAATAATGTGGTGTGAGTCCGGCAGTGAACGCATTGAGGTGCTCGACACCCTGGAGGCGCTGGCGGATCACCCGCTGGCTGCGCGCGTCTGTTTGCTGCTTCCCGCCAGCGACATGATCTTCCGGCATTTCACGCTGCCGAAAAAAGTGGCTTCTCAGGCGATGGCCTTCTCGTGGATGGCGGAGGAGACGCTGATCGGTGACGTGGATAATCTTCACTGGACGGTGCTGCACAAAAAAGGGGCCGAGGTCGATGCCGTGGCGATGGATGCCGATCGCCTGCGCGCGGCGTTGGCCCGCTGTCAGGACGCCGGATTAAAAGTGATTCAGGTCTTGCCTGATGCCTGGCTGCTGCCCGTGACCGCAGGTGGCAGTACGCTGGTGGCGCAGGAAGGGAGCTACTGGCTGCGCTTTTCGCCCCACGTGGCCGGTGAAATGGAGGCGAGCCTGCTGCCGCGGCTCATGCAGAAAACCGGGGAAGTTTGTTGCTACGGCGACGCGCCCGCAGGCGTTAACGTTGATGTCCAGTACGTCTGGCAACACCCGCTGGTGCTGATCCAGCCGCAGTGGCAAAGCTGTCGCGTCAATATGTTGCACAGTGAGTTCAGCCCTAAGGCCAGTAATGGCCGGGCCGCGAAAAGCATGAAGGTGGCGATAGCCGCGGCGGGCCTGCTGTCAGTCGGCCTGCTTCTGGGGCCGCGTATTGCCCTGGCCTGGATGCTGGTACAGCAGGAAAACCTTTTGCAGGAGGAGATCGTCCAGGTGTATCAGCACCATTTCCCCAGCATGCGTCAGCAGACCAATATCAAATATCACTTTGGTCAAAACCTGAAGAAGCAGAGCAAAGGGATTTTTCTTCAGATGGAAGAGCTGGAGAGCGCCAGGCAGGCCGTTCCGGCGATGGAAATAGATCTGCTGGAATACGATGCAGGTCAAAACCGGCTAACCCTGAGCGTCAGTGCGCAAAACCAGCCCGCGCTACAGGCGTTTGTTGATCAGACCAGTGAGAATTTTGATTTTTCCTTACAGCCTGTTTCAACAACCGAACCTTATACCGCCATGATCGCAGGGAAACATAAATGAAAGAGCGAATCGCACAGTTGACATCGCGCTACCAGAACTATAGCGCCCGGGAGAAAGTCATTTTAAAACTATGCGCCGCCGCCGTTTTCGCGGCTGCGGTGTATTACGCAGGAGTCATTCCCTTGGATAATATGATTCAAAATAGTCAATCAACGCTAAAAAGACAAAAAGAGACGCTAAACTGGATGCGAAGTGAAATTGATAAAAATCATCTTCAGGTTCAGTTAGTCAAAACGGATAATCCACGCACGGTGGTGGAGAACAGTGCCCATGAAATTAATCTCTCGCTGACGGATGTACGCCAGGAGGGACAAACATTATCCTTTGTCGTGAATCGCGTAAACGTTTATGAATTAAAAGGCTGGCTGCGCGAAATTAATCAGGCTTCCGGCGTCAGAATACAGAAAATGAATCTTACGCCGGTGGATCATCTTAGCGATGTAAAAGCGCAGGTGGTGCTTACCTGGTCCAGGTCCGCATGAATACCGTCGTGCTGATGTGGGAAACCTGTCCGCTGGGCTTCCCGATAATGAGTGCGATCCTGGGGGGAATTGTGGGCAGTTTTCTTGGCGTCGTGGTCGAGCGTGTCCCGGGGATGGTGATGGAAGAGGAGAGGAGCGGCAATCTGCTTTTTCCTGCCTCGCACTGCCCCGCGTGTAAGCACACGCTTGCGGCGTGGGAAAATATCCCGCTTATCAGCTGGCTTTTATTGCGTGGCCGCTGCCATCAATGCGGTACCGCTATCCCTCTGCGGATATTTTTGGTCGAATTATTCTCCGCGCTGTTTTGCGGCATCACCGCCTGGGCTATGCCAGACGTCCAGTCGCTGTTTTCCTTATGGCTGCTGGCGGCGTTTTTACTGCCGCTGGCCATGATCGACTGGCAGCACCAGCTGCTTCCGGACTGTCTGACCCAGCCGCTGCTGTGGGCGGGGCTAGTGCTCCATGCGTTTGACCATACCCTGCCGCTACGGGATGCCTTGTTCGGCGCGGTGGCGGGCTATCTGTCGCTCTGGCTGCTCTACTGGGCATTTCGGCTGATCGCCGGGCGTGAAGGTCTGGGGTACGGTGATTTTAAGCTGCTGGCCGCATTGGGTGCCTGGTGCGGCTGGCAGGCATTACCCTCTATTGAACTTGCGGCAGCGTTAAGCGGTATTGTCGGATATTTCGCCGTAAATAATTTAAATAAAAATAATCTCTCTATTTCTTTCGGACCCTACCTCGCCTTTGCTGGAATAGTGGTGTTTATTAGTCAGCAGTTTGCTTTCACATTTTAAATATACAGGTCAAGATTTTTTATAAATTTTTTTGATGGTGGAAGAGAAGGACGTCTCTTTGCGCTCAGTGTATCGTAAGGGATATAAGCTACACGGAATTTGGGCTTGTATCTTTTATTGGAGGAATACAACGCAGCAAAAAACTATTTTTGTTCACGGCACTCAGGTTGGTTAAATACGCACTACGCGAAATGCATCCATGATCTCACGAAGAGACATGGGTTATTACGTTACGAATAAATTTATCAGGAAAAAAAATGAAATTTATGAAGCCAAAATATCTGGCGCTCTTTATTGCGGCGGCAACCAGCTCTGCATTTGCAGCGGCGCCAGGTGCACCGACGATCGGCTATGGCAATGACAAATTTGCCCTGGTGGAAGTGGATCAGGCTGCTCAGGATTATAACAATCTTGTCAAAGTGCATAACGATGGCGTGGATGTAAAAGTCGAGTGGAACGTCTGGAGTGGCGATGCGCCTACCTCAGCAAAAGTGCTGCTGGACGGACAGACCGTCTGGACCGGCGCTGGCGGCGCAACGGGCTCGGCAACGTTCAAAGTGAAAAAAGGTGGGCGTTATCAGGAGCAGGTTGAAGTCTGTAACGCCAGCGGCTGTGCGAAAAGCGCCAGCAAGCTGGTTATCGTGGCTGACACCGACGGTAGCCACCTGCTGCCGCTGAACGCCGCCATGCAGGAAAACAACAAGGCTTTCGCGAAGCACACCGATAAAGTGGTTGCAGCCTATTTCCCGGAATGGGGCGTTTACGATCGTAATTTCCCGGTTGATAAAATTCCTGCGGCAAACCTCAACCACATTCTGTACGGCTTCATTCCAATCTGTGGCGGTGACGGCATTAACGATGGCCTGAAAACCGTTGAAGGTGGCAACAGCTTCTCCGTGCTGCAACGCGACTGCGAGGGTCGCCCTGACTTTACCGTGGCGATCCACGATCCATGGGCAGCCCTGCAAAAACCGCAGGCTGGCGTTTCCAACTGGGACGACCCGTACAAAGGTAACTTTGGCCAGCTGATGGCGTTGAAAAAAGCCCATCCTGACCTGAAAGTGCTGCCATCCATCGGCGGCTGGACGCTTTCCGATCCGTTCTTCCACATGGGCGACCCGGCTATCCGTGCACGCTTTGTCTCCTCTGTAAAAGAGTTCCTCCAGACCTGGAAATTCTTTGACGGCGTGGATATCGACTGGGAATTCCCTGGCGGCGGCGGCGTGACGGAAACTAAAGGCAACCCGCAGCAGGATAAAGCGACCTATACCGCGCTGATGCACGACCTGCGTACCATGCTGAACGAGCTGTCTGCACAGACGGGCCGTACCTATGAACTGACCAGCGCCATCGGTGCAGGCCGCGATAAGATCGAAGACGTGGATTACACTGCCGCTCAGCAGTACCTCGACCACATCTTCCTGATGAGCTATGACTTCTACGGCGGCTGGAGCAACACCGTTCTCGGCTACCAGGCTGCGCTGCGTGCGCCAGCATGGCGTCCGGACACCGACTACACCACTGAAAATGGCGTGAACGCGCTGCTTTCTCAGGGTGTACAGCCAGGCAAGATCGTGGTGGGTGCGGGCATGTATGGCCGCGGCTGGACCGGCGTGCATGGCTACACCGGTAACAATCCATTCACCGGCACTGCTACGGGTATGGTGAAAGGGACCTGGGAACCGGGCGTGGTTGACTATCGTCAGATCGTTAATGAATACAAAGGTAAACCAGGCTGGGAATATGGCTACGACGCTGACGCGGAAGCCCCTTACGTCTTCAACAAAACTACCGGCGACCTGATCACGTATGAAGATGCGCGTTCAACCACGGCGAAAGGTAAGTATGTTCTGGCGAATAAACTGGGCGGCCTGTTCGCATGGTCTATTGATTCTGATACTGGCGACATCCTGAACGCGATGAACGAAAGCCTGCTGGGCGGTTCTGCTCCGGTTGATCCGGTGGTGACCAACCATGCGCCAATCGCCTCATCCGCGGATCAGAACGTTTCTGGCCCGGTAACCGTTACGCTCGATGGTTCTGCTTCCAGCGATCCTGATGGCGATGCGATTACCTACAAATGGACTCAGATCTCTGGTCCGTCTGTCACCATCAACAACAGCACCAAAGCGAAAGCGACCTTCAACGTGGCAGCCGCAACTGCCGACCAGACCATGACGTTCCGTCTGACGGTAACGGATGCAAAAGGGCTGAGCAACGCGATTGATGTGCAGGTGGTAAACAAAGCGCCGAAAGCGAACCAGGCACCCGTGATAAACCAGATGGAAGCAGTCACGCTTCAGGCGGGTGAAACCTATTCTCTGCATGCGCAAGCTGCGGATCCAGACGGTGATACGCTGACCTACGCCTGGAGCGTACCAGCAGACATGCATGCTACCGGTACTGATACCGCAAACGTAAGCATTACTGCGCCAGACGTTGCCTCTACGTCCACCTACACCCTGAGCGTAGTGGTCGGCGATGGTAAAACCAGCGTGCAGTCTAACGTGCAGGTTACCGTGAATCCGAAACCGGCTGACGTAACGCCACCTGCTGATGACGTGACCCCACCCTCTGACGACGTTACTCCTCCGTCTGATGACGTGACCCCGCCATCGGATGAAGGCCAGGCAACCGGCAGCTGCGACACGCCTGTCGATGCTAACGCCAGCAAATACGCGGCGTGGGATGCCAGCAAAATCTACAACAATGGCGATACCGTAAGCTTCGACCATCTGGTGTGGAAAGCGAAGTACTGGACGCAGGGCAATCAGCCTGGCTTCGGTGTGGACGCCTGGGAACTGGTGAGTAACGTGCAGATGAACTGGCGTTCTGACCTCGTGTACAACGGCGGCGAAACCACCACTTACCAGGGTAACGTTTACCGTGCCAAATGGTGGACCCGTGGTGATAACCCAGCTAACAGCGACGTATGGGTGAAAGAAGGCGCATCAACAGATTGCAAATAATCTAACCCATTGATGACTCCCCCTTTTAAAGGGGGAGTCATTCAAAATTCATTTTACAGGATGTTGCTAAGGAGAAATAAACGAAACTGTCAGCAGGTAAAAATGAAAAAGTTGATTTTGATGTTATTGATAATAAGCCAAAGCGCACTGGCAAACTGTTGGGATAAAGCGGCGCATTATTATCATGTCGACCCTTATTTGCTGTACGCGATAGCGAATGTGGAATCCGGAATGAATCCATATGCCGTAGGGGAAAATCATGACGGCACGCGGGATGTCGGGCTGATGCAAATTAATAGCTCACATTTCACCGAACTGGAGAGCCGAGGTATTGATGAATATCGGCTGATGACTGAGCCCTGTACCTCGATTATGGTTGGCGCATCTATTCTTTCCGGCATGATTAAAGTGTATGGCTATAACTGGGAGGCGGTGGGAGCTTATAACGCCGGGTTAAAAAAAGAGAATTACCCTCAGCGCATGATATATGCCAAAAAGGTCTGGAGGAAATATCAGCAACTGAAAAGCGCAATGCGTGATTAAGTTTTTTATTTTTGAAGAATTCCTCAGGGTGTTCTTCGAAAAGTGAAAACAGCTGTCTGGGGTTTATTTATTAACGGAATAATACATAAGCCTGGATTTTAATATTTAACGTTACTCAACAGGAAAAGTGAAATGAACAAAAGGACGTTACTGAGTGTACTCGTGGCTGGCGCCTGTGTGGCACCATTTATGGCACAGGCCGCCTCGCTGCAAGCAACTACCAGTGAACCTTACACCATGAAAGCCAGCGATCTGGCGAAGAAAGAGAAAGAGCTGACCAGCTTCCCTCTGATGGAAGCCGTAAAGGAAACCATTAAGACGCTGGATAACGCTCAGGTTGAGCTGATCGAGCCAGGCCGTGCGGCGAACCCGGATAACGTGAAACGCGTGGAAGGGATCGTGAAAGCCAGCGACTGGGAGTACCTGTTCCCGCTGCGCGCGCAGGCGTACACCTACAGCAACTTCCTGAAAGCGGTCGGTAAATTCCCGGCGCTGTGTAAGAACTACAACGATGGTCGCGACAGTGATGCCATCTGCCGTAAAGAGCTGGCAACCATGTTTGCTCACTTTGCTCAGGAAACCGGCGGCCACGAAAGCTGGCGTCCGGAAGCCGAATGGCGTCAGGCGCTGGTACACGTGCGTGAAATGGGCTGGAGCGAAGGGCAGAAGGGCGGCTATAACGGCGAATGTAACCCGGACGTCTGGCAGGGTCAGACCTGGCCTTGCGGTAAAGATAAAGACGGTGACTTCCTGAGCTACTTTGGTCGCGGTGCGAAGCAGCTGTCTTACAACTATAACTACGGTCCATTCTCGGAAGCGATGTACGGTGACGTACGTACCCTGCTCGACAAACCTGAACTGGTGGCGGATACCTGGCTGAACCTGGCGAGTGCGATCTTCTTCTTCGCCTATCCACAGCCGCCAAAACCAAGCATGTTGCAGGTGATCGACGGCACGTGGCAGCCGAACGATCACGATAAAGCCAACGGGCTGGTCCCGGGCTTTGGCGTGACCACCCAGATCATCAACGGTGGCGTTGAGTGCGGCGGCCCGACCGAAATCGCGCAGTCTCAGAACCGTATCAAGTACTACAAAGAGTTCGCGAACTACCTGAAAGTGCCTGTTCCGGCGAACGAAGTGCTGGGCTGTGCCAACATGAAACAGTTCGACGAAGGCGGTGCTGGTGCGCTTAAGATCTACTGGGAGCAGGACTGGGGATGGAGCGCGGATACGCCAAGCGGCGCAACCTACTCTTGCCAGCTCGTTGGCTACCAGACGCCGTTCAGCGCGTTCAAAGAGGGCGATTATAGCAAGTGCGTGCAGAAGTTCTTTAACGTTAACATCGTGAACGACGATGGCTCTGCCGTTACGCCGGATGAAACTCCGGTAACACCGACACCGACACCAACGCCGTCAGAAGACGAAACGCCAGCACCAGCGCCAGCGCCAGTACCGGATGAAACCCCGGCTGAACCTGCTGCTGTGAACCACGCGCCGGTGGCGCATATCGCTGGTCCAATCGGTGCCGTTGAGGCGGGTGCGCAGGTTTCCCTGAGCGCGGAAGGTTCTACCGATGCAGATGGCAACAAGCTGACTTACACCTGGCGTTCTCAGGATGGTCAGACCGTGACCGGACAGGATAAAGCGGTGGTGACCTTTACGGCACCAGAGTCCGCAACGGCGCAGCAGTATGAAGTGAGCCTGACCGTCAGCGATGGCGAACTGAGCAGCACCACCTCCTATCTGCTGAACGTGAAAGCAAAAGCATCAACCCCTTCTCAGGATGACGGTGCTTATGCAGCCTGGAGCGCGAACAGCAAGTACAACGCAGGTGATATCGTGAACAACCACGGTAAACTGTTCCAGTGCAAGCCGTTCCCGTACAGCGGCTGGTGTAACAACGCCCCGGCATACTATGAACCAGGCGCAGGCCTGGCATGGGCCGATGCCTGGACCGCTCTGTAAAAGTAAACGGCAACCGAAAGGTTGCCGTTTTACTGTTTGCTCCTTTTCCCAGTGGGAGAAGGCCCGATTGATTATCGATGAAGTTTCCCGTGATCCCGTAACCATGCCGCCGTACGCATTATCCCTTCATCCAGCGATACAATCGGTTTATACCCCAGCTCGTTCTCTGCGCGCGAAATATCCAGCGTGAAATCAAAGTTGAGCTTCGAGACGCCGTAATGCGTCAGCGCAGGCTCTTTCGCCGATTTACTGCCAAAACGCTCCATGCTGCGGGCGATCATATCCAGCATCGGGTAGGGAACGGAACGGATCCGACAGTCGATCTTTAACTCATCAATCAATCTTTGCACAATGCTGCGCAGGGTACAGGGTTCGCCGTTGGTAATGTTATACGCGCGCCCCGATACCAGCTTATCGCAGTCTGGCTGGCTCGCCAGCCACATGGCGTGAACGGCATTTTCGTAATAGGTCATGTCCACCAGCGCATCGCCGCCGCGGGGTAAGAGCACACTGCCGTAGTGGTGCATCATCTGCGCAAGCCGCGGAATAAACACCTTGTCGTGTGGCCCGAACAGGCTCTGCGGACGCAGCACCGTAAACCGGGTGTGCGGGTTTGACTGGGCCAGCAGGTCGATCACCTCTTCGCCAGCCGCTTTACTGCGGGCAAACTCACAGGCAAAGCGCGCGGGGCGAAAATCTTCCTGAATATCACGATGGTGGTGATAGTCGAAATAGAGCGACGGGGAGGAGATATGAATAAAGTTACGCACGCCCCAGGCGACGGCCCATTCGCCCAGACGACGCGTAGCGCGCACGTTGGCAAGATCGAAGGCTTCCTGAGTGCCCCACGGGGAGGTAAAACTGGAGCAGTGCCACAGCGTGTCAATACCGGCGAGCATCACCTTCGCCTGCGAGGAGACCAGCTCCGTCAGATCGGCATGGACAAATTCAGCGCCCATTTTTTGCAGGAGTTTACCCATCGCCTCATTGCGACCGGTGGCCCTCACGCTGATGCCCTTGTTGCGCAGAAACTCGACCGCATTTCGGCCTAAGCCGCTGGTCGCCCCGGTAACCAGTACCTTCATAACAATCCACTGTGTTGAAAAGAATTTCGTGCGCATTCTTTCGTGAATTACGATGTGTTGCAATGGGAAAGGTGAAAGATTAAGAGTTTTATTTAGTTATTTTCCCGCTTTTCTTCTGCCAGTTGCGCAATCCGTTTCGCCATTCCGCGAAAGATAAACAGGTGTGCCGGGATCATCATCAACCAGTAAAACAGACCCGGCATGCCGTGCGGATGCCACCATGCCCTGACGTCCAGTTCACGATGGTCGCCGTGATCCTTCAGGGTGAAGCAGAGCCGCCCCAGCCCCGGCGCCTTCATGCCAAACAGCAGTGCCAGCTGTTTATCGGGCTCAACAATAATCACCTTCCAGCTGTCGACGGTATCGCCCACCTTCAGCCAGGGATGGGCAGGGCGGCCTTTTGCCAGCCGGTGACCGACCAGCAGATCCAGCGCGCCGCGCGTTTGCCACAGAATATTGCCGAAGAAATAGCGCTCTTTGCCGCCGATCTGGTTCACAACTTCCCACAGCGCTCCCAGGCTGGCCGTGGTTTTTACCGTATAGCCCGCCTGTTTCGGATAATAGCCGTACTCGGGCCGCCAGCGGGCAAAGGCCTGCGCGTCATAGCCCCAGTCGCTGGAGTTGACCAGCTTCTCTTCCTCTTTGAGCGTATTGCGTACCGCGTCATCGAAGCGGATCAGTTCCTGAGGGATCAGCGCACGCAGCGCGCGATCGTCCGCCAGGAGATCGTGCTTCAGCCCCTGGATCAGCGCTTTGGCGGTGGTCGGCGGGACGGAGGTGATCACATTTAAAAACCAGACTGAGATCCAGCGGGTCGGGAAGGGGATGGGGATCAGCCAGCGGTGGCGTCCGCTGACGCGCATGAAATGTTCGAACTGCTCCTGATAGCTCAGCACTTCCGGGCCTGCCGCCTCCAGCACGCGATGGTGCTCCGCCGGGTGATCGAGCAGAGCCACCAGATAATGCAGTAAATTCTCCAGCGCAATGGGCGTGGTGCGTGAGCGTACCCAGCGCGGCGGCGTCAGTACTGGCAGGTTGTAAACCATATCGCGCATCACCTCGAAAGCGGCGGAACCCGCGCCGACGATGATCCCTGCCCGCAGTTCGGTAACGGGAATATCGGCGCTGCGCAACGTGTCTGCCGTCAGCTGGCGGGCGCGCAGATGGTCGGACTGCTCGTTCTCTGGCGCCTGGAGCGAGCTTAAAAAAATCACCTGCTTTACCGGGGTTTGCAGCAGCGCATCGCGGACGTTCATCGCCACCTGACGCTCGTGGGCGATAAAATCGCCGCCTTCGCCCATGCTGTGAACAAGATAGTAAAGCGTATCGACCCCTTCCAGCAGCCCAGGAAGCGCCTTCGGCCAGCTAAGGTCGACGTTATGACACGTCACGCCAGTCAAATGTAGCTTTTGCAGACGCTCGGTGTTGCGTGCCGCTGCCAGCACCTGGTGCCCCTGCTGGCTTAACGCCGTGGTCAGATGCTGACCGATATACCCGCTGGCGCCGAGCACCAGAATACGTTGCGGCACGCTATGCTCCTTAACGCTGTAAAAACGCCTGCCAGTGTTTCACCACCTCGGCCAGCTGCTCGCGGTTAACGTCAAGATGCATCACCAAACGCACTACAGGAGAGGCGTTGATCAGTACGCCGCGCGCTTTCATAAATTCGCCCAGCGCGGTAGCTTGCTCGTCACCCACGCGCACAAACAGCATGTTAGTGTCGTGACGCATCACGTCGGCGCCAATCTCGCGCAGCTGCGTGGCCATCCACGCGGCGTTATCGTGATCGTCCTTCAGGCGCGCCACGTTGTTTTTCAGAGCATAAAGGCCAGCCGCCGCCAGAATCCCCGCCTGGCGCATGCCACCACCGGTCATTTTACGCCAGCGGTTGGCGCGTTTGATGTAATCGGCATTGCCGACCAGCAGAGAACCCACTGGCGTACCCAGCCCTTTTGAGAGGCAAATGGTGAACGAGTCGCAATATTGGGCGATCTCTTTCAACTCGCAGCCGTAGGCCACCACGGCGTTAAATATACGCGCGCCGTCAACGTGCAGGCCGAGCTTACGCTCGCGGGTAAAGTCCCATGCGGCTTTAAGGTATTCGCGCGGCAGGACTTTACCGTTATGGGTATTTTCGAGACTGAGCAGTTTCGTGCGGGCGAAGTGAATATCGTCGGCTTTAATTTTTGCCGCAACGTTATCCAGCGGCAGGGATCCGTCCGGCGCGGCGTCAATCGGCTGCGGCTGGATGCTGCCAAGCACCGCCGCACCGCCGGCTTCGTACAAATAGTTATGCGCCCCCTGGCCGACGATATACTCTTCGCCGCGCTCGCAGTGGCTGAGCAGCGCCACCAGATTAGCCTGCGTGCCGGTGGGCAGGAACAGGGCGGCCTCTTTACCGCTCAGCTCTGCTGCATAGCGCTGGAGTTCGTTGACCGTCGGGTCATCGCCGTAGACGTCGTCCCCGACCGGAGCGGCCATCATCTCTTCGAGCATGGCGCGGCCCGGACGGGTAACGGTATCACTACGTAAATCAATCATTTCACATCCCTTTATTTTAAGAGGTCTTGTGAAATGTTTTACCTGAGCCAGTTGGTTTTTGCCAGTTCGATCACTTCGTCACCGCGCCCGCTGATGATAGCGCGCAGCATGTAGAGGCTAAAACCTTTGGCCTGTTCCAGCTTGATTTGCGGCGGGATCGCCAGCTCTTCTTTGGCCACCACCACATCCACCAGCACCGGGCCGTCGATGGAGAAGGCGCGTTGCAGGGCGCCGTCCACCTCGGAGGCTTTTTCTACCCGGATACCGGTGATGCCGCAGGCTTCGGCGATGCGGGCAAAGTTAGTGTCGTGCAGCTCGGTGCCGTCCGTGAGGTAACCTCCGGCCTTCATCTCCATCGCCACGAAGCCCAGCACGCTGTTATTAAAGACCACGATTTTCAGCGGCAGCTTCATCTGCGCCACCGACAGGAAATCTCCCATCAGCATACTGAACCCGCCGTCGCCGCACATCGCCACCACCTGACGTTCCGGTGCCGTCGCTTTTGCGCCCAGCGCCTGCGGCATGGCGTTGGCCATTGAGCCATGGTTGAACGAACCCAGCAGGCGACGTTTGCCGTTCATTTTCAGATAGCGTGCAGCCCACACGGTGGGGGTGCCTACGTCGCAAGTGAAGATGGCATCGTCGTCGGCGAAGTGGCTGATCTGCTGCGCCAGATACTGCGGGTGGATGGCTTTATCGCTCGGTTTGGCGAGATCGTCCAGCCCCTTGCGCGCATCGCGATAGTCGCTCAGGGCTTTATCAAGGAATTTACGGTCCGTTTTTTCTTCCAGCAGCGGCAGCAGGGCGGCGAGGGTAGATTTGATATCGCCGATAAGCGCCATATCGACCTTGCTGTGCGCGCCGATGCTGCCGGGATTAATGTCGATCTGGATAATTTTGGCGTCCGTCGGGTAGAACGCGCGGTACGGGAACTGGGTGCCGAGCAGGATCAGCGTGTCGGCGTTCATCATGGTGTGGAAGCCGCTGGAAAAACCGATCAGCCCGGTCATGCCGACATCGTACGGGTTATCGTATTCAACGTGCTCTTTCCCGCGCAGGGCGTGCACAACTGGCGCCTTGAGCTTGCCGGCAAATTCCACCAGTTCTTTATGCGCGCCGGCGCAGCCGCTGCCGCACATCAGGGCAATATTGCTGGAGTATCGCAGCAGTTGCGCCAGCTTTTTCAGCTCTTCATCCGCAGGGGTAATGGTTGGCTGTGGCGCAGAGTACCAGTGAGTGGTGGCGGTTTCAGGGGCGGCCTTCAGCGCCACGTCCCCCGGCAGCACAACCACCGAAACTCCGCGATTCAGCACCGCCTTACGCATGGCTATCGCCAGCACCTGCGGGATCTGCTCCGGTGATGAGACCAGCTCGCAATAGTGGCTGCATTCACGGAACAGCTCCTGCGGATGCGTCTCCTGAAAATAGCCGCTACCGATTTCAGATGACGGAATGTGAGCCGCAATCGCCAGCACCGGAACATGATTGCGGTGACAGTCGAACAGACCGTTGATGAGGTGCAGGTTTCCCGGTCCGCAGGAACCCGCACAGACAGCGAGTTCACCCGTAAGCTGCGCTTCGGCACCGGCAGCAAAGGCGGCGACCTCTTCATGGCGGGTGGGCATCCACTCAATGGTCTTCATCTTGTTAAGGCTATCGCTGAGTCCGTTCAGAGAGTCGCCGGTGACGCCCCAGATACGCTTTACGCCAGCCTGCTCAAGGGTTTTCGCTATGTATGCAGCCACGGTTTGTTTCATGGTTGTCCGTCTCCTTTTTGTGATATCGCTTACAAGCTTAGAAGAAAGTGACTGTATTGCCTGTTCAGTATTCTTAATGTACAGGTGGTTTTTTCTGCGCGTCGCGCCTGGCAAAGTCAAACAAATAACGGGCTGCCGTACAGGCAGTAGGCACAACGTAGGCCGGGTAAACGTAGTGCCACCCGGCAAAAAGCCCGGTGGCGCTGACGCTTACCGGGCCTACAGGAGTTACGAAGGCAAATGCGCTGGCCTGCACGCATAAAAAAGCCCGGTGGCGTTGACGCTTACCGGGCTTGAGGTGAACCGCGACAGATTATGCGAGCACCAAATCACCCTGCGGATGGCACGAACATGCCAGCACGTAACCGTCTGCAATTTCCGCGTCGGTCAGCGTCATGGTGCTGGTGACGGTGTACTCACCGGAAATCACTTTGGTCTTGCAGCATCCGCACACCCCAGCGCGGCAGGCTGCCGCTACCGGCACGTTGTTGCTTTCCAGCGCTTCAAGCAGCGTAGTGCCCACGCGGCCAAAGAAGGTCTGCGCCGGTTGCAGCTTCGTGAACTTCATCCCGCTGGTTGCCGCTTCCGCCACGGGTGTGAAGAACTGCTCTTTGAAGAAGCGGGTCACGCCGAGCGCTTTCACTTCTTTCTCCACGATCTCCATGTACGGTGCCGGGCCACAGGTCATCACGGTACGATCCGCAATGTCCGGCACGCTTTGCAGCAGCTCGCGGCTTAGCCGGCCCGCCACGAAACCGTGCGTGGCGTTATTTTCCGCGACCAGCGTCACCGGGTAGTTGCGCCACTCGTCGGCAAAAATCACATCTTCCGGAGAACGCACGCTGAAGATGACCTGCACGTCGGCCTGCGGGCGGTTCTTCGCCAGCCAGCGACGCATCGACATAATTGGCGTCACGCCACAGCCCGCCGCCAGCAGCAGGAATTTATCCTCCGCTTTATCGTCGCAGGTGAAATCGCCCTGGGCGTCAGACAGCCAGATATAGTCTCCGCGCTTCACGTCACGGGTCAGCCATTGCGAGCCGGCACCGTCATCAATGCGGCGAATGGTAAGCGTGATGTATTCGCTCACGCCCGGCGTTGAGGAAATCGTGTAGGCGCGCAGAGTGTCCGCCGAATTGCGCACACTGACCAGCGCATACTGACCTGCACGGTACGGATAGTAATCGTGGCAAATCAGTGAGAGCGTCCACACATCAGGCGTCTCCTGGTGGATGTGATGAACCTGCATCCGCCACGGACATTGTGAGGTTGGCATGGTCATGAATTACTCCTTACGCGCTCAGCAGCTGCTTCATATCGTCTTCAACGTTGGTCACGGAACGCAGACCAAATTTCTCGTTCAGCACGGCCAGCAGATCCGGCGTCAGGAAGCCCGGCGCGGTTGGCCCGGTGACGATGTTGGTCACCCCGAGAGAGAGCAGGGTCAGCAGGATCACGATCGCTTTTTGCTCGAACCACGAGAGCACCAGCGACAGCGGCAGATCGTTCACGCCGCAGCCCAGTTTCTCTGCCAGCGTGACCGCCAGAATGATGGCTGAATACGCATCGTTACATTGACCGGCATCCACCAGGCGCGGAAGACCTTCGATGTTGCCGAAGTCCAGCTTGTTGAAACGGTACTTACCGCAGGCCAGGGTCAGGATCAGGCAGTCTTCCGGCACGCGGGTGGCAAAATCGGTGAAGTAGTTACGTTCCCCGCGCGCGCCGTCACAGCCGCCGATCAGGAAGATGTGGCGCAGTTTTTCACGGCTGACGAGGTCAATCAGGGAATCTGCCGCACCCAGTAAGGTTTCACGGCCAAAACCGACGGTGATCAGGTGCGGAATTTCGCTGTACGGGAAGCCTGCCATCTGCTGCGCCTGGGCGATAACCGGACCGAAATCGTCGCCTTCGAGGTGGCTCACGCCCGGCCAGCCGACGATGCTGCGGGTCCAGATGCGGTCGTCATATGCGCCCACCGTCGGGTCGATGATGCAGTTAGAGGTCATTACGATAGGGCCAGGGAAGCGGGCAAATTCAACCTGCTGGTTCTGCCAGCCGCTGCCGTAGTTACCGATCAGATGTTTAAATTTACGCAGCTCCGGGTAGCCGTGAGCAGGCAGCATTTCGCCGTGGGTATAAACGTTAACGCCGGTGCCTTCGGTCTGCTTCAGCAGGTTGTAGAGATCTTTCAGGTCGTGGCCGGAGATGAGGATGCATTTGCCCTCGGTCGCCTTAACGTTGACCTGCGTTGGTGTCGGGTGCCCGTAAGTGCTGGTTTCCCCGGCATCCAGAATGCTCATCACGCGGAAGTTCATCTGACCGATTTCCATTGAGCACTCAAGCAGAGCATTCATATCGGAAGGCCAGGTGCCCAGCCACGCCATGATTTTGTGGTACTGAGCGTAAATATCGTTGTCGTACTGGCCGAGAACGTGCGCGTGTTCCATATAGGCCGCAGCGCCTTTCAGGCCGTACAGGCACAGCAGACGCAGGCCGAGGATGTTCTCGCCAATTGCCGCTTTGTCTTTATTTGGAGTGAATTCTGCGGCCTGACGCTGTAGCTCGCCCAGGTCGTCGCTCACCAGCTGTAGTTCTGCCATCGGATTGTCCACGCGGGCGCTGGCATCGGCATTCAGGCATTGCGCTTTAAGGGCTTCACGCAGGGCAATTGCTTCGCGTGCATAGCCCACAATGCGTGGAGAATCGAAGTTAACGTTGGTCAGCGTGGAGAAAAATGCGCGCGGCGCAAAGCTGTCGACATAGTGATCGACAATGCCATATTCACGGGCTTTGAAGGCCCAGGCGGACAAGCCTTGCAGCGCAGCAATCAGCAGATCCTGGAGATCGGACGTTTCTGCGGTTTTGCCGCACATACCCTGCGCGTAAGAGCAGCCGTTGCCTGCTGGGGTACGGATGGTTTGTTCACATTGCACACAAAACATAATCACACCTGTTAAAGTTATATTTGATATACATGTTTAAGGTTATGCCTGTGCCACAACGGAGAAAAGTGCTTTCTTAGACTAAGTGGAGGGTTATTGATTTAGCGCAATTTTGGCGGCAGGTTCACTACCGCCAAAGCAGTATCAGGCTGAGAAGAACGCCATCAGAATGGGGACCAGCAGGCTCAGAATAAAGCCGTGTACGATGGCGGCTGGAACCATTTCCAGCCCCCCCGAGCGCTGCAACACCGGCAGGGTAAAGTCCATTGAGGTGGCCCCGCACAGGCCCAGCGCGGTAGAGCGGCTGCGGCGTACCAGACCGGGGATCAGCATGATGGCTATCAGCTCGCGCGCCAGATCGTTAAAGAAGGCGGCGCTGCCGATCACCGGGCCAAACGATTCGGTCAGCAGAATACCGGATAGCGAATACCAGCCAAAACCGGATGCCATCGCCAGGCTGGTTTTTAGCGGCAGGTCGAGAATAAAGGCGTTAATCACGCCCCCCGCCAGTGAGCTGGCCACAACGATAACGGCAACCATCATGCCCCGGCGGTTAAGGACAATCTGCTTCAGCGTCATGCCATTATTTCGCAGCTGAATACCAATCAGGAAGAGCAGGAAAATAAGCGTATATTCGCTGGCCTCCGTTGCGTGCTGTAAAAATGCCCAGCCGGTCAGCCCCAGTAAAAAACCGAGTACCACCACGCCGCACAGCTTTAATGATTCCAGCGCCATCGCAATACGGGAGGGGAGCTTTTCCTGATGGTGGTGATTTTTCCAGGGAATAGCGCGTTCCAGCCAGAACAGTGCGGCAATATTGCACAGCAGAATAACCACTACCGTAACCGCAGAATAATGCAGGATGGAAAGCAGGTTCGTCGCCAGATTATCCAGGAAGGCCAGGCTGATCCCCATAAAGAACAGAATGACGTAAACGATCCAGCTGAGTAAACGATTAATAAGCTTTAAGGCCGATTCATGACGCAGCGGAATAAGGTAGCCCACAATCAGGGGCAGAAGAATGATGAGGAGTCCTGAGAACATGAACAGCCGGTCCTTTTGAGTATCAGTTAAGCGCCAAAGACACTACCCAATAAAGACTGTAAGGTAAAGCTACAAAAAAAGCCGGGTGGCGGCTACGCCTTACCCGGCTTGTATATATGAGGTTGTGCGGCCTCTAGCCTTCACCCCGCCCCTCTCCCACGGGGAGAGGGAGAAAACCATTAATCGCGTTTTTCCAGCAGGGTACGATACAACACGCCGCCCAGAATACCGCCGATAATTGGCATCACCCAGAACAGCCACAGCTGATCAAGCGCCCAGCCGCCCTGGAAAATAGCCACCGCGGTGCTGCGCGCCGGGTTAACGGAGGTGTTGGTCACCGGAATGGAGATCAGGTGAATCAGCGTCAGCGCCAGACCAATAGCGATGGGAGCAAAGCCCGCAGGCGCGTATTTGTCCGTTGCGCCGTGGATCACCAACAGGAAACCTGCGGTGAGCACAATTTCAATCACGATAGCAGACAACATTGAGTAGCCGCCTGGAGAGTGTTCGCCGAAGCCGTTCGACGCAAAACCGCTGGCCGCGGCGTCAAACCCGGTTTTTCCGCTGGCAATCACGTACAGCACCGCCGCGGCAATAATACCGCCAATAACCTGGGCAATAATATAGCCAATAATCTCTTTCGCCGGGAAACGTCCGCCCGCCCATAAACCTAACGTGACCGCCGGATTGAAATGACCGCCGGAAATATGGCCCACAGCGAATGCCATCGTTAATACGGTTAAACCGAATGCCAGCGCGACGCCGACAAAGCCAATACCTAATTCCGGAAATGCGGCTGCCAGTACTGCGCTACCGCAGCCACCAAACACCAGCCAGAATGTACCAAAGCATTCTGCCGCTAATTTTCTGAACATAACCACCTCAATAATAAACGTCCGCGCCCATTCCTGCGCACGGGTTATATCGCCATAAAGGGATGACGACTCAAAGAGCCAGTATTTTGAAACCATCAACATCCCTTCGCCACTCAAATAAATTCACTAAATTTGATTTAAGGCAATGTGATGTCAATCCTTGTTCAGATCGCAGGTAATTAGAGAATAGTCCAGTAATTAAAGGGGCGTATATTCTGCTGTCGTGACCCACAGCCTGCCGCTATACTGCTGATAATTTGAAGGAAAAAGTGGCCGAAATGCGGGGGATGTATGCTACTCGAACGTGTGGAGATTGTCGGGTTTCGCGGGATTAACCGCCTGTCACTGCAACTGGAACAGAACAACGTCCTGATAGGCGAAAATGCCTGGGGTAAATCCAGTCTGCTGGATGCCCTGACGCTGCTGCTTTCGCCCGAAGAGAAGCTGTACCATTTCGTTCATGATGACTTCTGGTTTCCGCCGGGGGATGTCAACGGACGCGAGAAACATCTGCATATCATACTGACCTTCCGCGAATCTGAGCCTGGTCGCCATCGCGTGCGTCGTTTTCGCCCAATGTCGCCCTGCTGGGTGCCTTGTGAAGATGGTTTCCATCGTATTTTCTATCGCCTTGAGGGCGAAATGGCGCAAAAAGACGGGGTGTTAACCCTGCGTGAATTCCTTGATGAGAAGGGGAATACGATCCCGCTCGATAATATTGACGAGCTTGCCCGCCATCTTATCCGCCTCTCCCCCGTGTTGCGCTTACGAGACGCGCGCTTTATGCGGCGGATCCGCAACGGCACCGTGCCGAATATGCCCGAGGTGGAAGTGACCGCCCGCGAACTGGATTTCCTCGCCCGTGAACTGGTCTCACGGCCGCAGAACCTCACCGACGGCCAGATCCGTCAGGGACTGTCTGCCATGGTCCAACTGCTGGAGCACTACTTCTCCGAGCAGGGTACGGGGCAGGCGCGCCACCGCCTGATGCGTCGCCGCTCGCACGATGAACAACGAAGCTGGCGCTATCTCGATATCATCAACCGCATGATCGACCGCCCCGGCGGGCGCACGCATCGGGTGATCCTGCTGGGATTGTTCTCCACGCTTTTACAGGCGAAAGGGACGGTGCGCCTGGATCGGGACGCGCGCCCGCTACTGCTGGTGGAAGATCCGGAAACGCGGCTGCACCCAATTATGCTTTCCGTAGCCTGGCATCTTCTGAATCTGCTGCCGTTGCAGCGAGTCACCACCACGAATTCTGGCGAGCTGCTCTCCCTGACCCCGGTGGAGTATGTCTGCCGCCTGGTGCGTGAATCGTCGCGCGTCACCGCCTACCGGCTCGGGCCCGGCGGGTTAAATGCCGAAGATGGCCGACGCATTGCGTTTCATATCCGTTTTAACCGTGCCTCTTCCCTGTTTGCCCGCTGCTGGTTGCTGGTGGAAGGGGAAACGGAAACCTGGGTAATAAACGAGCTGGCTCGCCAGTGCGGGCACCACTTTGACGCCGAAGGGATCAAAGTGATCGAATTTGCTCAGTCGGGCCTAAAGCCGCTGATCAAATTTGCGCGCCGGATGGGGATCGAGTGGCACGTGCTGGTGGATGGCGATGAGGCGGGTAAAAAATATGCGGCGACCGTGCGCAGCCTGCTCAATAACGATCGAGAGGCGGAGCGTGAACATCTGACCGCGCTGCCTGCGATGGACATGGAGCACTTTATGTACCGCCAGGGCTTTGACGACGTCTTTCACCGCGTGGCGATGATCCCGGTGGATGTGCCCATGAATATGCGTCGGGTGATTGCCAAAGCGATCCACCGGTCGTCAAAACCGGATTTGGCCATTGAAGTCGCGACGGAAGCGGGCAGGCGAGGCGTGGAGTCGGTGCCCACGCTGCTGCGTAAAATGTTCTCCCGCGTCCTCTGGCTGGCGCGCGGGAGGGCCGACTAACGGGCAGTCGCCTGCGAAACCTGTTGGATCAGGCTATCAAGCAGGGCATAGCGGCGGCGGTATTCGGACCGTTTTTTACTCGCAATCTCTTCCATGGGTTTGCGTGGCATGGTTAGCGGCAGGGAAAAGTTGCCGTTATCCTGCTGCTGTCCGCCAAGGGAGCGCCAGAAGCTGTCATAGTCTGCCAGCAATTTTCCCTCTTTTTTCTTGCGATAGCGCCAGCTGCGGTAGATGTGGGTGGCGTTACTTACCGCGAGGATCTGCTCGACGGGGAAGGCGCCTGCCAGCGTCATGACCGCTTCAACCAGCAGACGTTTTGGGAACAGTCCGTGACAGGCTTTGGTCGCCAGCTGAATGTGCTCGTGCGCGACATGCGCTTTTGCCCCCTGCATTCCGCCGATGAAGAGCGTTGACTTGCCCTGATATTGGCACAGCGTAAACGTCAGCTCAGCCAGCACCGTATTCTGGTGATCGCAAAACGTGAGGGTCGCTTCCCCTTCTTTGTCCAGAAACGCATCCGCGCTCAGGCGAACGCTAAACTGCTGCTCCTCTTTGCCCGTTAACGTCACCAGCGTGGTGCCCTGGCTGGAAAGGTAACCGTTCAGCAGCGACGCCGGAAGATGGCGGCTCATCATTTGATAGTGATCGTTCAATGCGTCCAGCGTATTCTGGCGGCCCATATTGACGGTCAGCCATGGGCGGTGCAGCCGGCACGGCAGGCCGGGCTGTACGCGCAGGATCTGCATCAGACGGGGCTGTTTAGCAAGGTTTCCGAGCAGGCGCGCGGTGGTGAACGGCGTTGCCAGCGAGCGCAACATAAACTTACGTCGATAGGCCGGATTTTTCCATGCCAGCCCCGGCGTGAGGGAACCCGATGCCAGACTTTTGAACAATTGCCAGCCCGATTTAGGCTGGGGCAGCGTTGAATAGGGTGTATCGACGATGGAAGACATGTTAGATCCTGCTTCTGGTGGAATATCGCTATTTCAGCAGGCGCTTTATCAACATCGGGTAAACAATTCCCGACGAATTACGGGGATCGGGGGTTTCGTTGAGGAGTGGTTTAGATAAAATCAACGGTGATAATAGCCAGAACAATTATTTGGAATATTTATGAACCTGAAGGGAAAACGCAGAAAGCTGTTTCTGCTGCTGGCGGTAGTGGTGTTAGCGGGCGGATTCTGGTTATGGAAGGTGCTGAACGCGCCGGTACCGCAGTATCAAACGCTGATTGTTCGCCCGGGCGAACTACAACAAAACGTGCTGGCGACCGGGAAACTGGATGCCCTGCGTAAGGTTGACGTGGGCGCGCAGGTCAGCGGCCAGTTAAAAACCCTGTCGGTTGAAATTGGCGATAAGGTTAAAAAAGGCCAGCTGCTGGGCGTGATCGATCCTGAGCAGGCGCAAAACCAGATCCGCGAAGTGGAAGCGACGCTGATGGAGCTACGCGCCCAGCGCGCTCAGGCTCAGGCGGAGCGTAATCTTGCCCAGGTCACCCTGACGCGCCAGCAGGCGCTGGCCAAAACGCAGGCCATTTCGAAGCAGGATCTGGACACTGCCGCCACGGAGCTGGCGGTGAAGCAGGCGCAGATTGGCACCATCGACGCGCAGATCAAGCGGAATCAGGCCTCGCTGGATACGGCGAAAACCAACCTCGATTACACGCAAATCGTTGCGCCAATGGCCGGGGAAGTGACGCAGATAACCACCCTGCAAGGCCAGACGGTGATCGCCGCGCAGCAGGCGCCGAACATTCTGACCCTGGCGGATATGAGCACCATGCTGGTGAAAGCCCAGGTATCTGAAGCGGACGTCATTCATCTTAAGCCGGGGCAGAAAGCCTGGTTTACGGTGCTGGGCGACCCGCAGACGCGCTATGAAGGCGTGCTGAAGGACATTCTGCCGACGCCGGAAAAGGTCAACGACGCTATTTTCTACTACGCCCGTTTTGAGGTGCCAAATCCGCAGGGGGTGCTGCGTCTTGATATGACTGCCCAGGTCCATATCCAGCTGACGGGCGTGAAGAATGTGCTGACGGTTCCGCTCTCGGCGCTGGGGGAATCTGCCGGGGACAATCGCTATAAGGTGAAAGTGTTGCGCAACGGCGAAACCCGCGAACGGGAAGTGGTGATTGGCGCGCGTAATGACACTGACGTGGTGGTAGTGAAAGGGCTGGAAGAGGGTGAAGAAGTGGTCACCAGCGAAAGCCTGCCCGGAGCCCCGCAATGACGGCGCTGCTTGAGCTGAATGACATTCGTCGCAGCTACCCGTCCGGCGACGGGCCGGTGGAGGTGCTGAAAGGCATCTCCCTGCGCGTTGAAGCGGGCGAAATGGTGGCGATTGTCGGCGCGTCCGGCTCGGGTAAATCGACGCTGATGAATATCCTCGGCTGTCTGGATAAGCCCACCAGCGGCACCTATCGCGTAGCCGGGACGGATGTTTCCACTCTGGACGGCGACGCGCTGGCGAGGCTCCGCCGCGAGCATTTTGGCTTCATCTTCCAGCGTTACCATCTGCTTTCCCATCTGAGCGCGGCGCAGAACGTGGAAGTGCCGGCAGTGTATGCAGGCGTCGAGCGCAAAAAACGCCTCGAACGCGCGAAGGCGCTGTTAACGCGTCTTGGGCTGGCAGAACGTGTTGATTATCAGCCTTCGCAGCTTTCCGGTGGCCAGCAGCAGCGGGTAAGTATTGCCCGCGCGCTGATGAACGGCGGACAGGTGATCCTCGCCGATGAGCCCACCGGCGCGCTCGACAGCCATTCCGGCGAAGAGGTGATGGCGATCCTGCATCAGCTTCGCGATCAGGGGCACACGGTGATTATCGTCACCCACGATCCGCAGGTGGCGGCGCAGGCCGAACGCATCATTGAGATCCGCGACGGTGAGTTAATCAGCAACCCGCCGCCGCGTCAGTCCAGAGCGGCGGCACCGAAAGAAGCCTTGCCAGCGTCCACCGGCTGGGGACAGTTTTCCAGCGGTTTCCGCGAGGCGCTGACCATGGCCTGGCTGGCGATGGCGGCCAACAAAATGCGCACTCTGCTGACCATGCTTGGCATCATTATCGGTATTGCCTCGGTGGTGTCGATTGTGGTGGTGGGCGATGCGGCGAAACAGCTGGTGCTGGCGGATATTCGCGCCATCGGGACTAACACCATCGACGTTTACCCCGGCAAAGATTTCGGCGACGACGAGCCGCAGTATCAGCAGGCGCTGAAATATGACGATCTGGCGGCTATTCAGAAGCAGCCGTGGGTCAATTCCGCCACGCCTGCCGTCTCGCAAAACCTGCGTCTGCGCTACGGCAACATCGACGTGGCGGCCAGCGCTAACGGCGTCAGCGGAGATTACTTCAACGTCTACGGCATGACCTTTAGCGAAGGGGCGACCTTTAACGCAGAACAGCTGGCGGGCAGGGCGCAGGTGGTGGTGCTGGACGCTAACTCGCGCAGGCAGCTTTTCCCCAATAAAACCCGTGTGGTGGGGGAAGTAATCCTGGTGGGTAACATGCCCGCTACGGTGATTGGTGTAGCGGAGGAGAAACAGTCGATGTTTGGCAGCAGCAAAATTTTGCGCGTCTGGCTGCCGTACAGCACCATTTCCGGGCGCATCATGGGGCAGTCGTGGCTCAACTCCATTACCGTGCGCGTGAAGGAGGGTTATGACAGCGCGCTGGCCGAACAGCAGCTTGAGCGGCTGCTCACTCTGCGCCACGGGAAAAAGGATTTCTTCACCTGGAACATGGACGGCCTCTTGAAAACGGCGGAAAAGACCACACGTACTCTTCAGCTGTTCCTGACGCTGGTGGCGGTGATTTCGCTGGTCGTCGGCGGGATAGGGGTGATGAACATTATGCTGGTGTCGGTGACCGAACGTACGCGGGAGATCGGCATCCGCATGGCGGTCGGGGCCAGAGCCAGCGACGTGCTCCAGCAATTTTTGATTGAAGCGGTGCTGGTGTGTCTGGTGGGAGGCGCGATGGGGATTGCGCTCTCGATGATGATCGCCTTCGCGCTCCAGCTCTTTTTACCGGGGTGGGAGATTGGCTTCTCACCGATGGCGATCCTCACCGCGTTTTTGTGTTCAACGTTTACCGGTATTTTGTTTGGCTGGCTGCCGGCGCGAAACGCGGCGCGGCTGGATCCGGTGGATGCGCTGGCTCGGGAATAACCTGAAAATAAAAATGCCAGCCGATCGGGCTGGCATTTTGCCTGCGTGGTGTACACAATGAATCAGAGGCTATGCAACCGTTTCTGCTTCAACGGGCACGATAAGACTGGCGTGATTGCCTTTTGGCCCCTGGTGTACATCAAACCGGACGGACTGCCCGGCTTTGAGCGTCCTGTAACCATCCATCTGAATGGTGGAATAGTGAGCGAAGATATCCTCGCCGCCGCCTTCGGGGCAAATGAAGCCAAACCCCTTGGCGTTGTTGAACCACTTAACAGTACCCATTTCCATGCTTCGACATCCTTCGTAAATCTTATAAATTAAGATGGAATGAACCGGTGGTGGAGTGGGGGCTGTTCAAAACCTCGCCATCTCACGCTTGTACAATTTAGAGAAACGGAAGAAGCCGTCAAGCGTTTGGCGCTGGAGTTGGGACAATAATCAATCAAAATTTGAGGCAGTTAACGCTATTGCAACAGTTTGTGACAGACATCGCGGATGACAGTAATAGATGATTGTTATCTAACATCTGAGGTAGATTCAAAGTGGTTATGCATAATGGGTAAGACCAACGATTGGCTGGATTTTGATCAGCTGGCGGAAGATAAAGTGCGCGACGCGCTAAAACCGCCATCTATGTATAAAGTTATGTTAATGAACGATGATTACACGCCGATGGAATTTGTTATTGACGTGCTACAAAAGTTCTTTTCTTATGATGTTGAACGTGCAACGCAACTGATGCTTACCGTTCATTATCGTGGCAAAGCGATCTGCGGCATCTTTACAGCCGAAGTCGCGGAAACCAAAGTAGCGATGGTGAACGACTATGCAAGGGAGAACGAGCATCCGTTGCTGTGTACGCTGGAAAAGGCCTGATAAGGCATAAAATTGGGGGAGGTGCCTATGCTCAATCAAGAACTGGAACTCAGTTTAAACATGGCTTTCGCCAGAGCGCGTGAGCACCGACATGAGTTTATGACCGTCGAGCACTTGCTGCTCGCACTGCTTAGCAACCCATCTGCCCGCGAAGCGCTGGAAGCCTGCTCCGTGGATCTGGTGGCGCTACGTCAGGAACTCGAAGCCTTCATCGAACAAACCACACCGGTGCTGCCAGCCAGTGAAGAAGAGCGCGACACGCAGCCGACGCTTAGCTTCCAGCGCGTGTTGCAGCGCGCGGTTTTCCACGTCCAGTCTTCCGGACGTAGCGAAGTCACTGGCGCTAATGTCCTGGTTGCCATCTTCAGCGAGCAGGAGTCCCAGGCGGCTTACCTGCTGCGCAAACACGAAGTCAGCCGGCTCGACGTGGTTAACTTCATCTCTCACGGAACGCGCAAAGACGAGCCTAACCAGGCATCGGATCCCAGCGGACAGATCAACAGCAATGAAGAGCAAGCAGGCGGGGAGGATCGTATGGAAAACTTCACCACCAACCTTAACCAGCTTGCTCGCGTTGGCGGAATCGACCCGCTGATTGGTCGCGATAAAGAGCTGGAACGTGCGATCCAGGTGCTGTGTCGTCGCCGCAAAAACAACCCGCTGCTGGTGGGGGAATCTGGCGTAGGTAAAACCGCGATTGCCGAAGGTCTGGCCTGGCGCATTGTGCAGGGCGATGTGCCGGAAGTGATTGCCGACTGCACCATCTACTCGCTGGATATTGGCTCACTGCTGGCGGGCACCAAATACCGCGGCGATTTTGAAAAACGCTTCAAGGCGCTGTTAAAACAGCTGGAGCAGGACACTAACAGCATTCTGTTTATCGATGAGATCCACACCATCATCGGCGCAGGTGCGGCGTCCGGTGGCCAGGTGGATGCGGCAAATCTGATCAAACCGCTGCTCTCCAGCGGCAAGATCCGCGTAATGGGCTCCACAACGTACCAGGAGTTCAGCAACATCTTTGAGAAGGATCGTGCGCTGGCGCGTCGTTTCCAGAAAATCGACGTTACCGAGCCGTCGGTTGACGAAACGGTGCAGATCATCAACGGTCTGAAAACCAAGTACGAAGCGCACCACGACGTGCGTTACACCGCGAAAGCGGTGCGTGCGGCGGTGGAGCTGGCGGTGAAATACATTAACGATCGTCATCTGCCGGATAAAGCGATTGACGTGATTGACGAAGCGGGAGCGCGTGCGCGCCTGATGCCGGCCAGCAAGCGCAAGAAAACCGTTAACGTGGCGGATATTGAGTCCGTGGTGGCCCGCATCGCGCGTATCCCTGAGAAGAGTGTTTCTCAGAGCGACCGCGACACGCTGCGCACGCTCGGCAATCGCCTCAAAATGCTGGTCTTTGGTCAGGATAAAGCCATTGAGGCCTTAACCGAAGCGATCAAGATGGCGCGCGCCGGGCTGGGGCATGACCACAAGCCTGTCGGTTCCTTCCTGTTCGCTGGCCCAACCGGCGTCGGGAAAACCGAGGTGACGGTTCAGCTCTCCAAAGCGCTCGGCATTGAACTGCTGCGCTTTGATATGTCCGAGTATATGGAGCGCCACACCGTCAGCCGTCTGATTGGTGCGCCTCCGGGTTACGTGGGCTTTGACCAGGGGGGCCTGCTCACCGACGCGGTGATCAAGCATCCGCATGCGGTACTGCTGCTCGATGAAATCGAGAAAGCGCACCCGGACGTGTTCAACATCCTGCTACAGGTGATGGACAACGGGACGCTGACCGATAACAACGGGCGCAAGGCGGACTTCCGCAACGTGGTGCTGGTGATGACCACCAACGCCGGGGTACGTGAAACCGAGCGTAAATCCATCGGCCTGATCCACCAGGATAACAGCACCGATGCGATGGAAGAGATCAAGAAGATCTTCACGCCGGAGTTCCGTAACCGTCTGGACAACATAATTTGGTTCGATCACCTGTCTACCGAAGTGATCCATCAGGTTGTGGACAAGTTCATCGTCGAGTTGCAGGTTCAGCTGGATCAGAAAGGCGTGTCGCTGGAAGTGAGTCAGGAGGCCCGTAACTGGCTGGCTGAAAAAGGCTACGACCGTGCGATGGGTGCGCGTCCGATGGCGCGTGTGATTCAGGACAACCTGAAGAAACCGCTGGCGAACGAGCTGCTGTTTGGCTCGCTGGTAGACGGCGGTCAGGTGACGGTGGGGCTGGATCAGGCGAAGAACGAACTGACGTACGATTTCCAGAGTGCGGCGAAGCACAAGCCGGAAGCGGCTCACTAAGTTTTGTAAGTTTAAAAGCCGGGTTTTTAACCCGGCTTTTTTTATGCCCGTTTTTCTCCCTCTCCCCGTGGGAGAGGGCTGGGGTGAGGGCAACAGGTCGCAGAGGAATTTTGCGAGACGCTTTCCAGTTTCTTTCGAGGTTTATTGCTGGATAAATTCACAGGCATAAAATGGCGGCGCACCTGCAAAATCAGGTGTCGGGATTGGCGTCCTGATTACACACGAGAAATGATGTTGATACGTTCAACTATCATCAGGTTCGTTCACACTTTTGAAAGCTAGCGATATAATCCGCAGACTCAATTATGGTGGGCTGAACCGGGGCTTCTTTTGAAGCGCCGATTTTCCCGTGTGGGTCGGTACGCCAAACCGGTTCAGTCTGCCACCTGAGTTGGCGTTCGGGTGGAGATCTCATCATTTCACACGGAGTCATAATCAAATGGAAAATAACAATCTTTCTCAGCTTTACAGCGAACTCTCCCTTAACCCCGATCTCCCAACTCTTGCCGAACGCTGCAACCTGCTCACTGAAATCCTGCTCGACTGTCATTCGCTCCCACAAACGCAGCCCGTTTGCCGTTGCCTTGGAGCCTACATGGAAGAAATGAAAACCGGCCTTACACAATCAATGCGTGACTTTCAGGTGGTGGAATTTGAGAACGAGTCGGAACAACCGCGACAAAAAGAGTGGTTGCTGGAAGATACCGAAACGAAATGTGACTACTGCCGGGCGTTAAACCACGTGCTGCTGGTTTCGCATTTTGAACGCGATATGTTGCCGTACCTGACGGGACTGCTGCATGACATCACGCATTCAATGGCGGTAGATGTGATATTACCTCCTGATGCTGGAACGGGAATTTTTGTTATTTCTTGAGTGGAGTGCGAACCGCCAGGGGCTGTCCCCTGGCGACAACGGAGAAACCCTTTTTTTGAGATGCATTATAACTTATTGATTTATAATGTTGACTTTTTCATTGCAGAAAAAAGGGTTTAGCCTGTTAACGTTGCTTAGTTGCCTTAATAACAATAAGATAGCGCTGTTTTCTTCCAGTTCACTGCCGTACAGGCAGCTTAGAAACGGCCTTAGTCAGTGATTCACGCTCTTTTTTGTGCACTGCCGTACACGCAGCTTAGCAAAATAGAAAATAAGGTCTCCCGCCTCCTTACTTTCTGCACTGTCGAGCAGGTAGCTCTGAAGCTGAAACGAATCGCCAATTTATTGTTCAAATAATCGACTGCACTACAAAAAAATAAGGCCGGGAAAATCCCGGCCTTATTTAATATTCATCTGCCATTACAGGCGAAAACAATTAGCGACTACGGAAGACAATGCGGCCTTTGCTCAGGTCGTACGGGGTCAGTTCAACAGTCACTTTGTCGCCCGTCAAAATGCGGATATAGTTTTTGCGCATTTTACCGGAGATGTGCGCAGTTACCACGTGACCGTTTTCCAGTTCTACGCGAAACATGGTATTAGGCAACGTATCAAGTACGGTACCCTGCATTTCAATATTGTCTTCTTTGGCCATCTAATCCTCTGGGGTATCACTACCAAGTTTTGAACCGGCAAGATAATGCCGAAATTCCTCAATTAAGTAAAGAATTGCGCGTTTAAAACGCAGCAAAACAGTCTCAGCGTATTGCCCAAGCGTCACGGTACAACCGAACGGAAAGCGCATTCGTAAAGGGGAGACGACAGGATAAACGTAAGGACGTTATCTGAAGCGAGGGTCCCAAACGGCGGCGGGGCAACAGGCAGAAGCTACTCTGCGGCGTAATTATAACACCCTCATAAAAAATATGCGGAAAACATTTAGGCATTGGGCATAAAGAGCGTTCGGGGAACCCAAAAATCGCGCGGAAGAGTCTCTTTTCGGCATTGTTCAAGCTGTTCGATATAGTGTCGGCGAGAGATTTCTACGGCACCGAGCGAGGCGGTGTGCTCATTCAGCACCTGACAATCCATCAGCTGCCCGCCACGTCGGGCAAATTCCTGGCTAAAAACCAGCAGCGCGGTTTTCGACGCATTCGTGGCGCGGGAGAACATCGACTCGCCGCAGAACAGCGTGCCCTGCGCCACGCCGTACATTCCGCCAACGAGGTCATCCTCTTTCCATACTTCGATGGAATGCGCGTAGCCCAGCTCATGAAGCTGGTGGTAGGCGATAATGATGTCGCGGGTTATCCAGGTGCCTTCGTGACGATCTTCAGCGCAGCCTTCAATGACCTGCCCGAAGGCGTGGTTGAGCGTAACGCGATAGGGCGATTTTGCGTGAAAACGCTTCATGCTGCGGCTCAGGTGAAACTGCCCGGGCCACAGCACGGCTCGCGGGTCGGGAGACCACCATAAAATCGGGTCGCCGGGGGAAAACCACGGGAAGATGCCGCGCTGGTAAGCCATTAAGAGTCGTGCCGGGCTGAGATCGCCGCCCAGAGCCAGCAACCCGTTAGGTTCACGCAGCGCCCCCTCCGGTGAAGGGAACGCAATATTATGGCGAGAAAGCTGCACCAGGCGCATGACAACAGAACTCCAGTACGCGAGAGAGGACGCTACAAATATAGTCTACAGGCGCTGTTTAAACTGGTAGTAGCGACCCTGTTTTGCCAGCAGCTCTGCGTGACTACCTTGCTCAATTATGTGTCCGTTGTCCATCACAATTATCCGATCGAAATTCACCAGTCCGCGCAGGCGGTGAGTGACCATCAGCACGGTTTTGCCTTTCATCACATTTGCCAGTAAATCAAGAATTTGACTCTCTGTTGTCGCATCCAGACCTTCTGTTGGTTCATCCAGCAACATCAGCGGCGCATCGTGCAGCAGCGCACGCGCAATGGCCAGACGACGCAGTTCGCCGCCGGAAAGCTGTCGACCCCCTTCACCCAGCCAGCTGTTTAACCCGTCGTCCTCAAGCAGCTTGTGCAGCCCAACCTGTTCCAGCATCGTCCGCAGCGTATCGTCGGAGGCGTCTGGTGCCGCCAGAAGAAGATTATCGCGTAGCGTAGCGCTGAACAGATGCACCCGCTGGGGCACGACGCTGACCGTTTTACGCAAGGCCGCTTCGCTAAAACCAGACAGCGGAATATCGTTAAGCCGTATCTCGCCCTGCTGCGGGTCCCAGGCGCGCGTGAGGAGTTGCAGAAGGGTCGATTTGCCACATCCCGTACGGCCAAGGATCGCAATGCGTTGCCCGGCATCAACAGACAGGCTGACGTCTTCCAGTGCATTTTGCGCCTGCTTGTCGTAGGCGAAGGTGACGTTGCTGAGCGTCAGCGAGACCTGCTCCGGCACGGCGGTTTGACCGGCGCTGAACGTCACTTCCGGCTCCTGCTCGGCAATGTCCGTAATGCGCAGCGCAGAGGCAATGACCTGGCCGAGATGTTGAAACGCGCCCGTGACCGGGGCTAAGGCTTCGAAGGCTGCCAGGGCACAGAAAACAAACAGCGCAATGAGCGGACCGGGCTGCGCGTTACCGCCCACGCCACCGGAGGCCATCCAGAGCATGGCGATAACGGCAATACCGCCGATTAACATCATTAGTGCCTGGGAGAATGCAGTCAGCTCGGACTGGCGACGCTGGGCTTCATGCCAGTTCAGCTCCGTATTTTCCATACGGGCGCGGTAGCGTTTGCTGGCGCCAAAAAGGGTGAGCTCGGCCTGTCCCTGTAACCAGGCGGTGAGCTGCTGGCGGTATTCTCCACGCAGGCGCGTCAGGTTTTCCCCGGTGGTTTTACCTGCACGATAAAACAGGGGCGGCAGAATAATCAGCGTCATCAGCATGATGCCGCCGAGCGTCAGTGCGATGGAAACATCCAGGAAACTCAACCCCAGCGTGACCACGACAATCACCACAAACGCGCCTACCATAGGGGAAATGACGCGCAGGTAGAGGTGATCCAGCGTATCCACATCCGCGACCACGCGGTTGAGTAATTCGCCCTGGCGAAAACGTGCCAGCCCGGCAGGGGAGAGGGGCAGCAGTTTGCTGAACGTATAAATACGCAGGTGTTGCAGCACGCGGAAGGTCGCGTCGTGGCTGACCAGACGCTCGAAGTAGCGCCCGGCAGTTCGCGTAATCGCCGTGCCGCGCACCCCGGCGGCAGGCAGCATGTAGTTAAAGCTGTACAGCCCGGCAAAGCCTGCGGCCGCAGACGCGGAGAGGAACCAGCCGGAAAGCGTAAGCAGGCCGATGCTGGCCAGCAGAGTGACGATTGCCAGCACGATCCCGAGCGTCAGCATCCATTTGTGGCGTTTATACAGTGCAAGATAGGGAAGCAGGGCGCGCATCAGATATCCTCATGACGGTTCGCCAGCAGGGTCGCAAACGGCCCCTGCGCGGCAACAAGCGCGGCGTAATCGCCTTGCTCAACAATGTGTCCGTTTTCCATCACCCAGATCCGATCCCAGTCGGCAATACCTTCCAGCTGGTGGGTCACCATCAGGGTGGTTTGCTGGCGCGAGGCGGCGTTAAGCGCATCCATCACGCGCTGCTCGCTGTGAGCGTCCAGGCTGGCCGCGGGTTCGTCCAGCAGCATTAGCGAACAGGGGTTTAGCAGCGCACGGGCAACCGCGACGCGCTGTGCCTGGCCGACCGACAGCCCGGCAGACTGATCGCCAATGACGGTATCCACACCCTGCGCAAGCAGCGGCAGGAATTCGCTCACCCATGCGCGGTCGAGAACCGATTGCAGCTCATCGTCACGCGCATCCGGCCGTGCCAGCAGCACATTCTCGCGGAGCGTCGGGGCAGGCAACTGCGGGTTTTGCCCCACCCAGCTTAGCTGTTTACGCCAGGCATCAGGATCGAGCTCGCGCAGCTCCGTTTGGTTGATACGCAGCGATCCGGTGTAGGCCATAAAGCCTGATAGCGCATTCAGCAATGAGCTTTTACCTGAACCGCTGGTGCCCACTAGCACCACACGTTGCCCGGCGGGCAGGGTAAAGTTCAGCGGACCTGCCAGCACTTTGCCTTCAGGCGACAGAACAGAAAAATCCTGTGCTTCAATGGTCACCGGATCGTTCGTATTCAGCGTCACTTCACCGCGCTCAGGATGCGCCAGCGGTGTTTCCATAAAGGTTTTCAGGCTGTCGGCAGCACCCACCGCCTGCGCTTTGGCATGGTAAAAGGTGCCGAGATCGCGCAGCGGCTGGAAAAATTCCGGGGCCAGGATCAGCGCCAGGAACCCGGCGGAAAGCGTGACCGCCGTACCGTAGTGACCAAAGTCCAGCGCGCCGAGGTAGGAGAAACCAAAATAAACCGCCACCAGCGCAATCGACAGGGAGGTGAAGAACTCAAGCACGCCGGACGAGAGGAAGGCCATGCGCAACACTTCCATCGTGCGCTGACGAAAATCCTGCGAGGCAAGACGAATGTTTTCGGTTTCCGCTTCACCACGACCAAAGATCCGCAAGGTTTCCATTCCGCGCAGACGGTCCAGGAAATGACCGCTTAACCGGCCCAGCGCCAGGAAGTTGCGGCGGTTAGCATCTGCCGCACCCATGCCGACCATCGCCATAAAAAGCGGGATGAGCGGGGCGGTACCCAGCAGGATCAACGCCGCCACCCAGTTAACCGGGAAGATGGCGATAACAATCAGCAGGGGCACAAATACCGCCAGCGCCATCTGGGGAAGATACCGCGCATAGTAATCGTGCATATCGTCGATTTGCTCAAGGATCAGCGTCGCCCAGCTGCCGGCTGGCTTACCCTGGATCCACGCGGGACCGGCTTCCGAAAGCCGATCGAGCACCTTGCGGCGGATCTCATAGCGGATGTGCTGCCCGGCATGGAACCCAACCCGCTCGCGTAGCCAGACCACCCACGCACGCAGAACGAAAATCAGCACCAGAACGATAAACGGCAACAGCAGCGCTTCGCGCGGGATGTTCTCCATGATCATATGGTTGAGAATGCGGGCCAGCAGCCATGCCTGGGCAACAATCAACAGACCGCTGATAAATCCCAGAACGCGGGAAATCATAAGCCAGCGGCGGGACAGAACGCTTTGCTGTTTCAGCCAGCGGGTTAACTCTTGTTGACGGGTTTTTTCCATTGCGTACTTTGCAGGTGACGTTATAAGAAATTAGACATCTGCATGTTACACGTGAGCAAAAATAAAGGCGACCAGTGGCCGCCTTTATTTACGTTTGTTACTGACTTGTAAAGATTATTTACCTTGTTCAGCCAGTCCGTCCAGGTAGCGTTCTGCGTCCAGCGCGGCCATACAGCCGGTGCCCGCAGAGGTGATCGCCTGACGATAAATATGGTCCATCACGTCGCCAGCCGCGAAGACACCCGGAACGCTGGTCTGAGTGGCGTTGCCGTGAATGCCAGACTGCACTTTGATGTAGCCGTTCTCCAGCTCCAGCTGGCCTTCGAAGATAGCCGTGTTCGGGCTGTGACCAATTGCCACAAACAGGCCCGCCACTTCCAGCGTTTCGACGTTATCGGTGTTCTCGGTATCACGGATACGCAGTCCCGCCACACCCATCTGATCGCCGGTCACTTCTTCCAGCGTACGGTTGGTGTGCAGCACAATGTTGCCGCTCGCCACTTTGTCCATCAGGCGCTTGATCAGGATCTTCTCCGCGCGAAAGGTCTCGCGACGGTGGATCAGGTGTACTTCAGAGGCAATGTTTGCCAGATACAGCGCTTCTTCCACAGCGGTGTTGCCGCCACCGATAACCGCAACTTTCTGATTGCGATAGAAGAAACCGTCGCAGGTGGCGCAGGCAGATACGCCGCGTCCTTTGAACGCTTCTTCAGACGGCAGGCCGAGATAGCGGGCAGAGGCGCCGGTGGCGATGATCAGCGCATCGCAGGTGTACTCGCCGCTGTCCCCCGTCAGGCGGAACGGACGATTCTGCAAATCCACTTTATTAATGTGGTCGAACAGGATTTCAGTGTCGAATTTGGTGGCATGCTCGTGCATGCGCTCCATCAGTAGCGGCCCGGTCAGGTCGTTCGGGTCGCCCGGCCAGTTTTCCACTTCCGTGGTGGTGGTCAGCTGACCGCCTTTTTCCATCCCGGTGATCAATACCGGTTGCAGGTTAGCGCGTGCAGCATAGACCGCTGCGGTATATCCCGCAGGTCCAGAACCAAGGATTAGCAGCTTACTGTGTTTGGTCGTGCCCATGAGATCCCCATTGTTGTTGGCAGGCAATGGGCTGGATTGTAGGGAATTTGTTGCCGTAAAAAAAGAGCGCGACCGTTTTGCTTCCGATATATGCAATAGGTGCACCCTATGGGTCAGGTGCGGTCACATCACGTCTGCTACTGAAAACCGCGCGTTTATAAGGCAATAAAATGAGGATTAATCCCCCTCCGTAATGAATATCCGGCATCTTGTACTAAAAATCGATGTTTTGCTTTGACAATCCCCTGCGCTTTTGCGAAAACATTCAAGGAAGAGAAAAAGACGCACGAAGTGCTTGCCGCATAGACATGCACGGAAATGCCATTTTTACCGGGTCAGTGAAATCTACGCATGGTGTGGACAGACGCCATACGTGATGTCTGTGACTGCTTTCGGGCAACGGTCTTCTTACCGCAGAACCCGAATCCACATCGCGTCTAATACATAACCAGGCGATGTGATGAATAACGGGTACAGGCTCTGAACAGTGATGTGCACAGGGTCCAGGCAGGAGTAGGGAAGGAATACAGAGAGACAATAATAATGGTAGATAGCAAGAAGCGCCCTGGCAAAGATCTCGACCGTATCGATCGTAACATTCTTAATGAATTGCAAAAGGATGGGCGTATTTCCAACGTCGAGCTTTCAAAACGTGTGGGACTTTCCCCGACGCCGTGCCTTGAGCGTGTGCGTCGACTGGAAAGACAGGGTTTTATTCAGGGCTATACGGCTCTGCTTAACCCGCATTATCTGGATGCCTCACTTCTGGTATTTGTTGAGATTACTCTGAATCGTGGTGCGCCGGATGTGTTTGAGCAATTTAACGCCGCTGTACAAAAACTTGAAGAAATTCAAGAGTGTCATCTGGTTTCCGGTGATTTTGACTACCTGTTGAAAACCCGTGTGCCTGATATGTCCGCCTATCGTAAGCTGTTGGGTGAGACCCTGCTGCGTCTGCCGGGCGTGAACGACACCCGTACTTACGTGGTGATGGAAGAGGTCAAACAGAGCAATCGTCTGGTTATTAAGACGCGCTAACACGGAACAGGTGCAAAATCAGCGTAGTTTGATTACACTCCTGTTAATCCATACAGCAACAGTGCCGGGGATACCCGGCACTGTTGTCCGTTTTAGCACACAGGCAGGACATGCCTGATACCTGGAGAGCCTTTCTTGAGCCAGGAATACACTGAAGACAAAGAAGTCACGTTATCTAAGCTAAGCAGCGGACGTCGTCTCCTTGAGGCGTTACTGATTGTTATTGCCCTTTTTGCCGTCTGGCTGATGGCTGCCTTACTCAGTTTCAACCCCTCAGATCCCAGCTGGTCGCAAACCGCATGGCATGAGCCTATCCATAACTTAGGTGGTGTACCCGGCGCCTGGCTTGCGGACACGCTTTTCTTCATTTTCGGTGTGATGGCCTATACCCTTCCTGTCATTATTATTGGCGGATGCTGGTTTGCCTGGCGTCATCGACAAAACGACGATTACATCGATTATTTTGCCGTTTCGCTGCGTCTGATTGGCGCCCTGGCGTTAATCCTCACTTCCTGTGGGCTGGCGGCGATCAATGCCGATGATATCTGGTATTTCGCCTCTGGCGGGGTGATTGGCAGCCTGCTAAGTTCCGCGCTGCAACCAATGCTTCACAGCAGCGGCGGCACGCTGGCGCTGCTCTGTATCTGGGCGGCGGGATTGACGCTGTTTACCGGCTGGTCCTGGGTGAGCATAGCGGAGAAGATTGGCAGCTTTATTCTGACCCTGCTGACGTTTGCCAGCAATCGCACCCGTCGCGACGATACGTGGGTCGATGAAGACGAATACGAATACGAAGATGAGTACGAAGAGGAAGACGAGGCCCCTGTGCAGCGTCGTGAATCCCGCCGTGCCCGTATTCTGCGCGGTGCCCTGGCGCGCCGCCAGCGCGTGGCTGAAAAATTTGCTAACCCGTTAGGCCGTAAGACGGATGCTGCGCTTTTCTCCGGCAAACGTATGGATGAAGACGAACAGATCGAGTATCGCGGTGCGGCCGTTGATCCTGATGACGTGCTGTTCTCTGGTCATCGAGCCACGCCGGGTGAGTATGACGAATACGATCCGCTGTTGCATGGCCATTCCGTGACTGAACCGGTAGCCGCTGCTGCTGCCGCTACGACGGCCGCGCAGGTTCATGTTGCGCCTGTCGAAGCCGTGATGCCGTCCTCGCCTGTTCCTGCACCCGAGTCCGCGATCCAGCAACCGCAGGTAGACTGGCAGACTGCACCGGGCGTTCATACGCCTGAACCGACCATTGCGCCTGAGCCAGAAAGCTATATTCCTGTGCAGCAGGAACAGTGGCAGCAACCTTATCAGCCGCCTGAGCCTGCCAGCGAGCCGCAACAGCCGTATCAGGCTTATACACCCGAACCCGCTGTACCTGAACAGCCATACGTTGCGCCGGCGCCTGAACCCGAAGCGGTGGAGGAAGCGAAGCCATCCCGTCCGCCATTGTACTATTTTGAAGAAGTGGAGGAGCGCCGTGCCCGCGAGCGCGAGCAGCTTGCCGCCTGGTATCAGCCCGTGCCTGAGCCGGTGCAGGAGCCTGTTGTAAAAGCGCCTTCTGCGAGCGTTGCACCTGTAGACCCAGCGCCAGCCGTAGCGTCGGGAGCGGAAACCGTGAAGCAGGCGACGGCAGCCGCTGCCGCATCCACTCCGCTATTCAGCCCGGCAAGCGATGGTGCGCCGCGTCCGCAGGTGAAAGAGGGCATTGGTCCACAGTTGCCACGCCCTAACCGCGTGCGCGTACCGACGCGCCGTGAGCTTGCCTCTTATGGCATTAAACTGCCTTCCCAGCGTATGGCGGAAGAGAAAGCCCGTGAATCCGACTACGAAGATGATGCCGACGAACTGCATCAGGATGAGCTGGCGCGTCAGTTTGCCGCCCAGCAGACGCAGCGCTACGGGAATGAGTACCAACACGATGTTCATTCTCAGCAGGATGAGGATGATGCTGCCGAAGCGGAATTAGCGCGTCAGTTTGCGGCCACGCAGCAGCAACGTTATTCCGGTGAGCAGCCTTCAGGAGCAAACCCGTTCTCGCTCTCGGATTTTGAATTTTCACCGATGAAAGATCTGGTGGATGACGGTCCGAGCGAACCGCTGTTTACGCCGAGCGTGATGCCGGAAGCGGAACCGGTACGTCAGGCGCCAGCGCCACAGGTTAATGCGCAGCCACAACAGCCAGCGCCGCAGGCTTATGCGCAGCCGCATACCCCACCGGCACAACCGCCGCAGCCGCAGTTCCAGCAGCCCGCACCACAGGCGCAGGAAAGCCTGATTCACCCGCTGCTGATGCGTAACGGAGACAGCCGTCCGCTGCAACGCCCAAGCACGCCGCTGCCATCGTTGGATCTGTTAACGCCGCCGCCAGCAGAAGTGGAGCCGGTTGATACCTTTGCCCTCGAGCAAATGGCCCGTCTGGTAGAAGCACGTCTGGCTGACTTCCGTATTAAAGCGGACGTAGTGAACTACTCACCGGGTCCGGTGATCACCCGTTTCGAACTGAACCTGGCGCCGGGTGTAAAAGCGGCGCGTATTTCTAATCTGTCGCGTGACCTGGCGCGTTCACTGTCGACCGTGGCGGTACGTGTGGTGGAAGTGATCCCAGGCAAGCCTTACGTGGGCCTTGAGCTGCCAAACAAAAAGCGCCAGACCGTTTATCTGCGTGAAGTTCTGGATAACACCAAATTCCGCGACAACCCGTCGCCGCTGACCGTGGTGTTGGGTAAAGATATCGCCGGCGATCCGGTGGTGGCCGATCTCGCGAAGATGCCGCACCTGCTGGTTGCGGGTACCACCGGTTCCGGCAAATCGGTCGGTGTGAACGCCATGATCCTCAGCATGCTCTACAAAGCGCAGCCTGAAGATGTGCGTTTCATCATGATCGACCCGAAAATGCTCGAACTGTCCGTCTACGAAGGCATTCCGCACCTGTTAACGGAAGTGGTAACGGACATGAAGGACGCTGCCAACGCATTGCGCTGGAGCGTCAATGAAATGGAGCGTCGCTACAAGCTGATGTCTGCGCTGGGCGTGCGTAACCTGGCCGGTTATAACGAGAAAATCGCCGAGGCGGCGCGCATGGGCCGTCCGATTCCGGACCCATACTGGAAACCGGGTGACAGCATGGATGCCCAGCATCCGGTGCTGGAAAAACTGCCTTACATCGTGGTGCTGGTGGATGAATTCGCCGACCTGATGATGACCGTTGGCAAGAAGGTGGAGGAGCTGATTGCGCGCCTGGCACAGAAAGCGCGTGCGGCGGGCATCCACCTGGTGCTGGCAACGCAGCGTCCGTCCGTAGACGTTATCACCGGTCTTATTAAGGCAAACATCCCGACCCGTATCGCGTTTACCGTGTCGAGTAAAATTGACTCGCGTACTATCCTTGACCAGGGTGGTGCCGAGTCTCTGCTGGGGATGGGTGATATGCTCTATTCCGGCCCGAACTCTACCTCGCCGGTGCGCGTTCACGGTGCGTTTGTACGCGACCAGGAAGTACACGCGGTGGTGCAGGACTGGAAAGCGCGCGGACGTCCGCAATACGTTGACGGCATTACCTCCGACAGCGAAAGCGAAGGTGGGGGCGGTGGTTTTGACGGCGGCGAAGAGCTGGATCCGTTATTTGACCAGGCGGTTAATTTCGTCACCGAAAAACGTAAGGCTTCCATCTCCGGTGTGCAGCGTCAGTTCCGCATCGGCTACAATCGCGCGGCGCGTATTATCGAGCAGATGGAAGCGCAGGGCATCGTGAGCGAACAGGGACATAACGGTAACCGTGAGGTGCTGGCGCCACCGCCGTTTGATTAACCTTCAACGATTGCAAAGAAGGGTAAATCAGCAAAAATTAAGCATATTCTTCTGTCGCCTGCCTTCGGGCAGGTCCAGAATGGAAACGGAACCCCCATATCGGGAAGACGTATTTTAAGGAATAACAATGAAAAAAATCGCCATCGCCTGTGCATTACTCTCCAGTTTTGTTGCCAGCAGCGTCTGGGCTGATGCAGCCAGCGACCTTAAAAGCCGACTGGATAAAGTGAGTAGCTTCCACGCCAGCTTCACGCAAAAAGTGACTGACGGCAGCGGCAACGCGGTGCAGGAAGGTCAGGGGGATTTGTGGGTGAAGCGCCCGAATCTCTTCAACTGGCACATGACCCAGCCGGATGAAAGCGTTCTGGTGTCCGACGGGAAAACCTTGTGGTTCTACAACCCGTTTGTCGAGCAGGCGACCGCTACCTGGCTGAAAGACGCGACCAGCAATACGCCGTTTATGCTCATTGCCCGTAACCAGTCCAGCGACTGGCAGCAGTACAACATTAAACAAAACGGTGATGAGTTCGTCCTGACGCCAAAAGGCAGCAACGGTAACCTGAAGCAGTTCACTATTAACGTGAGCAGCAACGGAACCATTAATCAGTTCGGTGCGGTTGAGCAGGACGATCAGCGCAGTAGCTATCAGCTTAAGTCTCAGCAAAACGGCGCTGTAGATGCTTCTAAATTCACCTTTACCCCGCCGCAGGGCGTAACGGTGGACGACCAACGTAATAAGTAAGAGGCATGAGTGAGCAACCTGTCGCTCGATTTTTCAGATAATGCGTTTCAACCTCTGGCCGCCCGCATGCGGCCAGAAAACTTAGCGCAGTATATCGGCCAGCAGCATCTGCTGGCTGCGGGAAAACCCTTGCCGCGCGCTATTGAGGCGGGGCATCTGCACTCGATGATCCTCTGGGGGCCACCCGGCACCGGCAAAACCACCCTTGCTGAAGTGATCGCCCGTTACGCCAGTGCAGACGTTGAGCGCATTTCTGCGGTAACGTCGGGTGTTAAAGAGATACGCGAGGCGATCGAGCGGGCGCGGCAAAACCGCAATGCCGGGCGTCGCACCATTTTGTTTGTCGATGAAGTCCACCGCTTCAACAAGAGCCAGCAGGATGCGTTCCTGCCGCACATTGAAGACGGCACGATCTTTTTCATCGGCGCCACCACTGAAAATCCGTCGTTTGAACTCAACTCCGCGCTGCTTTCCCGCGCCCGCGTTTACCTGCTTAAATCCCTGACCACAGAGGATATCGAAAAGGTTCTGACCCAGGCGATGGAGGACAACGCGCGGGGTTACGGCGGACAGGATATCGTTCTGCCGGACGACACACGACGTGCCATCGCTGAACTGGTCAACGGCGATGCGCGTCGCGCGCTGAACACGCTGGAAATGATGGCCGATATGGCCGAAGTGGACGATGCCGGCAAGCGCGTACTGAAACCTGAACTGCTGACCGAAATAGCCGGTGAACGCAGCGCGCGCTTCGATAATAAAGGAGATCGTTTTTATGACCTGATCTCTGCATTACATAAGTCCGTGCGCGGCAGCGCCCCGGATGCGGCGCTCTACTGGTACGCGCGTATCATTACCGCCGGTGGCGATCCGTTATATGTCGCGCGTCGCTGTCTGGCCATTGCGTCAGAAGATGTCGGTAATGCCGATCCGCGCGCCATGCAGGTTGCTATTTCCGCCTGGGACTGCTTTACCCGCGTCGGGCCTGCGGAGGGTGAGCGTGCGATTGCACAGGCGATTGTCTATCTGGCCTGCGCGCCGAAAAGCAATGCAGTTTATACTGCTTTCAAAGCGGCAATGTCGGACGCGCGCGAGCGCCCGGACTACGATGTGCCGGTTCATCTGCGCAATGCGCCAACCAAACTGATGAAAGAGATGGGTTATGGACAGGAGTATCGCTACGCCCATGACGAACCCAACGCCTACGCCGCCGGCGAAGAGTATTTCCCGCAGGAGATGGCACAAACCCGCTATTATCACCCCACAAACAGAGGTCTTGAGGGTAAGATTGGCGAAAAGCTCGCCTGGCTTGCCGGACAGGATCAAAATAGCCCTATAAAACGCTACCGTTAGTTCAATCGTTGCGGTAATGTTGGCAATATATCTCTGTGGCCGCAGGCTGTGGTCACTTTTTCCTCTTTTAATTCGATAAGCACAGGATAAGCATGCTCGATCCCAATCTGCTGCGTAATGAGCCAGACGCAGTCGCTGAAAAACTGGCACGCCGGGGCTTTAAGCTGGATGTAGATAAGCTGCGCGCTCTTGAAGAGCGTCGTAAAGTTTTGCAGGTACAAACTGAAAATCTGCAGGCAGAGCGTAATTCTCGATCGAAATCCATTGGCCAGGCGAAAGCGCGCGGGGAAGATATTGAGCCATTACGCCTGGAAGTGAACAAACTGGGTGAAGAGCTGGATCAGGCGAAAGCTGAACTGGACGTTCTTCAGGCTGAAATTCGTGATATCGCCCTGGCGATCCCGAATATTCCTGATGACAGCGTGCCTGTCGGCAAAGACGAAAACGACAATGTCGAAGTGAAACGCTGGGGTACGCCTCGCGAGTTTGACTTCGAGGTGCGCGATCACGTGACGCTGGGCGAAATGCACGCGGGCCTGGACTTTGCGGCTGCGGTTAAGCTGACCGGCTCTCGTTTCGTCGTCATGAAAGGCCAGATTGCCCATCTGCACCGTGCGCTGGCGCAGTTTATGCTGGATCTGCATACCGAGCAGCACGGCTACAGCGAAACCTACGTTCCTTACCTGGTTAACCACGATACGCTGTACGGTACCGGCCAGCTGCCGAAATTTGCCGGCGATCTGTTCCACACCCGTCCGCTGGACGAAGAAGCAGACAGCAGCAACTACGCGCTGATCCCTACCGCAGAAGTGCCGCTGACCAACCTCGTGCGTGATGAAATCATCGACGAAGACGATCTGCCAATCAAACTGACCGCGCACTCTCCGTGCTTCCGTTCTGAAGCGGGCTCCTACGGTCGCGATACTCGCGGCCTGATCCGTATGCACCAGTTCGATAAGGTTGAAATGGTGCAGATCGTTCGTCCGGAAGAGTCTATGGACGCACTGGAAGAGATGACCGGCCACGCAGAAAAAGTGCTGGAGTTGCTGGGCCTGCCATATCGCCGTATGGCGCTGTGCACCGGTGACATGGGCTTCGGCGCCTGCAAAACCTTCGACCTCGAAGTATGGGTGCCTGCTCAGAACACCTACCGTGAAATCTCCTCCTGCTCTAACGTCTGGGATTTCCAGGCACGACGTATGCAGGCGCGTTGCCGCAGCAAATCTGACAAGAAAACCCGTCTGGTTCATACCCTGAACGGTTCTGGTCTGGCTGTAGGCCGTACGCTGGTTGCTGTGCTGGAAAACTACCAGCAGGCTGACGGCCGTATTGAGATCCCTGAAGTGCTGCGTCCATACATGAAAGGTCAGCAGTACATCGGTTAATGATTTTGCACTTACGCATAAAAGCGCCTTCGGGCGCTTTTTTTATTCCTCTGAATTGATACGACGCAATACCTCCTCACTCTAAAGTAGTAATACTTCTCCGAATGAAAGTAAGCATAAAACACCAATAACCTAGCAATTCGTTATATATAAAAATGTATAGCGGTTTACACCGCCTCTCTTTTCTTTGTGAGCAACCAAAGTGAGTCTTTATGAAAATCAAAGCGCCTGAAGCGTTTATGGCTGCCGAGGTCACTCGCCGTGGATTGATGAAAACCACGGCAATAGGCGGTCTGGCGGTAGCCAGCAGCGCCTTTACGCTCCCTTTTACCCGACTGGCGTCGGCGGCGGAGGCTCTGTCTCCCGCTTCAGCCCCGGAAAAAGTGGTGTGGAGTGCCTGTACCGTTAACTGTGGTAGCCGGTGTCCCCTGCGTATGCATGTAGTGGACGGTGAAATCAAATATGTCGAAACCGATAATACCGGGGATGATAACTACGAAGGGTTACATCAGGTTCGTGCCTGTCTGCGAGGACGCTCGATGCGCCGTCGCGTCTATAACCCGGATCGTCTGAAATATCCGATGAAGCGTGTCGGTAAGCGCGGGGAAGGGAAGTTCGAGCGTATTAGCTGGGACGAAGCCTACGATATCATCGCGACCAACATGCAGCGTCTGATCAAAGAGTACGGCAACGAATCCATCTACCTGAACTACGGCACCGGGACGCTTGGCGGTACCCTGACCCGTTCCTGGCCACCCGGTAAAACGCTTGTCGCCCGACTGATGAACTGCTGCGGCGGTTATCTTAATCACTACGGTGACTACTCTTCCGCCCAGATTGCTGCTGGTCTGAACTACACCTACGGCGGCTGGGCAGACGGTAACAGCCCGTCCGATATCGAAAACAGTAAACTGGTGGTGCTGTTCGGTAATAACCCGGGCGAAACGCGTATGAGCGGCGGCGGGGTAACCTACTATCTTGAGCAGGCGCGCGCCAAATCCAATGCCCGCATGATTATCGTCGATCCGCGCTATACCGATACCGGGGCAGGACGTGAAGACGAGTGGATCCCCATCCGTCCGGGCACGGATGCAGCACTGGTGAACGCGCTGGCGTATGTGATGATTACGGAAAATCTCGTCGATCAGCCGTTCCTGGATAAATACTGCGTGGGTTACGACGAGAAGACCCTGCCAGCCAGCGCACCGGCGAACGGGCATTACAAAGCCTATATTCTTGGTCAGGGCAGCGACGGCATAGCGAAAACGCCTGAGTGGGCGTCCACTATCACCGGTATTCCGGTTGAGCGCATTGTTCAGCTGGCGCGTGAAATTGGTTCAGCAAAACCGGCTTATATAAGCCAGGGCTGGGGACCACAACGTCACGCAAACGGCGAAATTGCCACCCGCGCTATTTCTATGCTCTCGATTCTGACCGGCAACGTCGGTATTCACGGCGGCAACACCGGCGCGCGTGAAGGTTCATATGAAGTACCGTTTGAACGTATGCCAACGCTGGATAACCCGGTTCAGACCAGCATCTCCATGTTTATGTGGACCGACGCGATCGAGCGCGGCCCGGAAATGACCGCGCTACGTGACGGTGTCCGGGGCAAAGATAAGCTGGACGTGCCGATCAAAATGATCTGGAACTATGCCGGTAACTGTCTGATCAACCAGCACTCTGAAATCAACCGCACTCATGAAATTTTGCAGGATGATAAGAAGTGCGAAATGATTGTGGTGATCGACTGTCACATGACCTCGTCGGCGAAGTATGCCGATATTCTACTGCCAGACTGCACCGCATCTGAGCAAATGGATTTCGCGCTGGACGCCTCCTGCGGCAACATGTCCTACGTGATCTTCACTGATCGGGCCATCAAACCGCGCTTCGAGTGCAAAACCATCTATGAGATGACTTCCGAGCTGGCAAAACGTCTTGGTGTTGAGCAGCAGTTCACCGAAGGACGTACTCAGGAAGGGTGGATGCGCCATCTGTACGAGCTCTCCCGCAAGACCATTCCTGACCTGCCGGACTTCGACACCTTCCGCAAGCAGGGCATGTATAAGCAGCGCGATCCGGAAGGGCATCATGTGGCGTATAAAGCCTTCCGAGAGGATCCGCAGGCCAATCCGCTGACCACGCCGTCGGGCAAAATCGAGATCTACTCCGAAGAGCTGGCAAAAATTGCCGCAACCTGGGAATTGCCGGAAGGGGATGTTATCGATCCACTGCCGATTTATACGCCTGGATTCGAAAACTACAACGATCCGCTGACGAAGAAATTCCCGCTTCAGTTGACCGGTTTCCACTACAAAGCGCGTGTTCACTCTACCTACGGCAACGTTGACGTACTGAAAGCGGCCTGCCGACAGGAGATGTGGATCAACCCGATGGATGCGAAAGCGCGCGGCATCAGCAATGGCGATCGCGTACGTATCTTTAACGGGCGTGGCGAAGTCCATATCGAAGCTAAAGTGACGCCGCGCATGATGCCTGGCGTTGTCGCGCTGGGGGAAGGGGCCTGGTATAACCCGGATGCGAACCGTATCGATCAGGCGGGCTGCATCAACGTTCTCACTACGCAGCGTCCGTCGCCGCTGGCGAAGGGCAACCCATCCCACACAAACCTCGTTCAGGTTGAAAAGGCGTAAGGAGTAACCGATGACAACCCAGTATGGATTTTTTATTGATTCCAGCCGCTGCACCGGGTGCAAAACCTGCGAGCTGGCCTGCAAGGATTACAAAGA
>NZ_JAALCJ010000029.1 GCF_011078175.1 Enterobacter cloacae | reverse complement strand
GGCACTGTTGCAAAGTTAGCGATGAGGCAGCCTTTTGTCTTATTCAAAGGCCTTACATTTCAAAAACTCTGCTTACCAGGCGCATTTCGCCCAGGGGATCACCATAATAAAATGCTGAGGCCTGGCCTTTGCGTAGTGCACGCATCACCTCAATACCTTTGATGGTGGCGTAAGCCGTCTTCATGGATTTAAATCCCAGCGTGGCGCCGATTATCCGTTTCAGTTTGCCATGATCGCATTCAATCACGTTGTTCCGGTACTTAATCTGTCGGTGTTCAACGTCAGACGGGCACCGGCCTTCGCGTTTGAGCAGAGCAAGCGCGCGACCATAGGCGGGCGCTTTATCCGTGTTGATGAATCGCGGGATCTGCCACTTCTTCACGTTGTTGAGGATTTTACCCAGAAACCGGTATGCAGCTTTGCTGTTACGACGGGAGGAGAGATAAAAATCGACAGTGCGGCCCCGGCTGTCGACGGCCCGGTACAGATACGCCCAGCGGCCATTGACCTTCACGTAGGTTTCATCCATGTGCCACGGGCAAAGATCGGAAGGGTTACGCCAGTACCAGCGCAGCCGTTTTTCCATTTCAGGCGCATAACGCTGAACCCAGCGGTAAATCGTGGAGTGATCGACATTCACTCCGCGTTCAGCCAGCATCTCCTGCAGCTCACGGTAACTGATGCCGTATTTGCAGTACCAGCGTACGGCCCACAGAATGATGTCACGCTGAAAATGCCGGCCTTTGAATGGGTTCATGTGCAGCTCCATCAGCAAAAGGGGATGATAAGTTTATCACCACCGACTATTTGCAACAGTGCC
>NZ_JAALCJ010000028.1 GCF_011078175.1 Enterobacter cloacae | reverse complement strand
GTCACAACCATCTTGATGTTGTCGCCTGGCATTACCATCTCTACGCCTTCTGGCAGTTCGATGGTACCGGTCACGTCAGTTGTACGGAAGTAGAACTGTGGACGGTAGCCTTTGAAGAACGGAGTATGACGGCCGCCTTCGTCTTTGGACAGAATGTACACTTCAGATTCGAACTTGGTGTGTGGCTTGATTGAGCCTGGCTTCGCCAGAACCTGACCACGTTCGATTTCTTCACGTTTGATACCACGCAGCAGAACACCAACGTTCTCACCAGCACGGCCTTCGTCCAGCAGTTTGCGGAACATTTCAACGCCAGTACAGGTAGACTTCGCAGTCTCTTTGATACCAACGATTTCAACTTCTTCACCAACTTTGATGATACCGCGCTCTACACGACCGGTAACAACGGTACCACGACCGGAGATGGAGAATACGTCTTCGATTGGCAGCAGGAATGGCTTGTCAATCGCACGCTCTGGTTCTGGGATGTAGGAATCCAGGTAACCAGCCAGTTCGATGATTTTCTCTTCCCACTCTGCTTCGCCTTCCAGCGCTTTCAGCGCGGAACCACGAACGATTGGAGTGTCGTCGCCTGGGAAATCGTACTGAGACAGCAGTTCACGAACTTCCATCTCTACCAGTTCCAGCAGCTCTTCGTCATCAACCATGTCGCATTTGTTCAGGAACACGATGATGTAAGGAACGCCTACCTGACGACCCAGCAGGATGTGCTCACGGGTCTGAGGCATAGGGCCGTCAGTCGCAGCAACAACCAGGATCGCGCCGTCCATCTGCGCAGCACCGGTGATCATGTTTTTAACATAGTCGGCGTGGCCCGGGCAGTCTACGTGTGCGTAGTGGCGAGTCGGGGTGTCATACTCAACGTGAGA
>NZ_JAALCJ010000027.1 GCF_011078175.1 Enterobacter cloacae | reverse complement strand
TATTTAATGAGATGGTCACTCCCTCCTTCCCAGTACTATGCTGAGGACAGGCTTTCATTCGGAGAACCATCATGGAAAACATTGCGCTTATTGGTATCGATCTGGGTAAGAACTCTTTCCATATTCATTGTCAGGATCATCGTGGGAAGGCCGTTTACCGTAAAAAATTCACCCGACCAAAGCTAATCGAATTTCTGGCGACATGCCCGGCAACAACCATCGCGATGGAAGCCTGTGGCGGTTCTCACTTTATGGCACGCAAGCTGGAAGAGTTAGGGCATTTTCCAAAGCTGATATCACCGCAATTTGTCCGCCCATTCGTTAAAAGCAACAAAAATGACTTCGTTGATGCTGAAGCTATCTGTGAAGCAGCATCACGTCCATCTATGCGTTTCGTGCAGCCCAGAACCGAATCTCAGCAGGCAATGCGAGCTCTGCATCGTGTCCGTGAATCCCTGGTTCAGGATAAGGTGAAAACAACTAATCAGATGCATGCTTTTCTGCTGGAATTTGGTATCAGCGTTCCGCGAGGTGCTGCCGTTATTAGTCGACTGAGTACCCTTCTTGAGGACAGTAGTTTGCCTCTTTATCTCAGCCAGTTACTGCTGAAATTACAACAGCATTATCACTATCTTGTTGAGCAGATTAAAGATCTGGAATCTCAGTTGAAACGAAAGTTGGACGAAGATGAGGTTGGACAGCGCTTGCTGAGTATTCCCTGCGTTGGAACGCTGACTGCCAGTACTATTTCAACTGAGATTGGCGACGGGAAGCAGTACGCCAGCAGCCGTGACTTTGCGGCGGCAACAGGGCTGGTACCCCGACAGTACAGCACGGGAGGTCGGACGACATTGTTAGGGATTAGCAAGCGGGGCAACAAAAAGATCCGAACTTTGTTGGTTCAGTGTGCCAGGGTATTCATACAAAAACTGGAACACCAGTCTGGCAAGTTGGCCGACTGGGTCAGGGAGTTGTTGTGTCGGAAAAGCAACTTTGTCGTCACCTGTGCTCTGGCAAACAAGCTGGCCAGAATAGCCTGGGCACTGACGGCGCGACAGCAAACTTACGAAGCATAAAGGCAGAAATACACCAGTTTAAACAATCATTCATCTGGTTTTGCGAATACTGATATTGATGATACTAACGGCCCACCGGCCTGTTGAGGAACCTGTAAAACGGAAAGGCTCATTGAAGCCGTATATTTTCTGGAGGTTCATCAGGCGCGGAACTCATCGAGGCGCGGGAATAAAATCCCATTCAGACGCCGGATAGATTCAAGCAAGCCAACTTGTCGTCAAAATCGGTGTTGCAAAAACGGGAGTGACCATAGATTCCGTT
>NZ_JAALCJ010000025.1 GCF_011078175.1 Enterobacter cloacae | reverse complement strand
CGATACCAATAAGCGCAATGTTTTCCATGATGGTTCTCCGAATGAAAGCCTGTCCTCAGCATAGTACTGGGAAGGAGGGAGTGACCATCTCATTAAATAAAGCACGCTAAGCCGGTTGCAGCGGTCGTAGCGGCCTGAACTTGCCCGCGCCGATCTTGGCGCTGCTGCGCCAGAGGTAATCGCCGGTGAGGTTGATGTGCTCCCAACCGAGCGGCGACAGGTACTGCAACAGCGCGTCATCAACGGCATGGCCGTTGCCACGCAGCGCGTGCGCAGCCCGTTCCAGATAGACCGTGTTCCACAACACGACGGCAGCCGTTACCAGATTGAGGCCGCTAGCCCGGTAGCGCTGCTGCTCGAAACTGCGGTCGCGGATTTCACCCAGGCGGTTGAAAAACACTGCCCTGGCCAGCGCATTGCGCGCCTCGCCCTTGTTCAGGCCGGCATGCACGCGGCGGCGCAGTTCCACGCTTTGCAGCCAGTCCAGGATGAACAGCGTGCGCTCGATGCGGCCCAGCTCGCGGAGCGCCACGGCCAGGCCGTTCTGGCGTGGGTAGCTGCCGAGCTTTCGGAGCATCAGGGAGGCCGTCACCGTGCCCTGCTTGATCGAGGTGGCCAGCCGCAGGATTTCGTCCCAATGGGCGCGGACGTGCTTGATGTTGAGCGTGCCGCCGATCATGGGTTTCAGCGCGTCATAGGCGGCGTCGCCCTTCGGGATGTAGAGCTTGGTGTCGCCCAGGTCGCGGATGCGCGGCGCGAAGCGGAAGCCCAGGAGGTGCATCAGGGCGAAGACGTGATCGGTGAAGCCCGCCGTGTCGGTGTAATGCTCCTCGATCCGCAAGTCGGACTCGTGGTACAGCAGGCCGTCGAGCACGTAGGTCGAATCGCGCACGCCGACGTTCACGACCTTGGTGTGAAATGGCGCGTACTGGTCAGAAATGTGGGTGTAGAACGTCCGCCCTGGGCTGCTCCCGTATTTCGGGTTGATGTGGCCGGTGCTCTCGGCCTTGCTGCCGGTGCGGAAGTTCTGGCCGTCCGACGATGAGGTGGTGCCGTCGCCCCAGTGCTCGGCGAAGGGATGGCGGAACTGTGCGTTGACCAGATCGGCCAGCGCCGCCCCGTAGGTTTCGTCGCGGATGTGCCAGGCTTGCAGCCAAGCCAGCTTGGCGTAGGTCGTGCCGGGGCAAGACTCCGCCATCTTGGTCAGGCCCAGGTTGATCGCGTCGGCGAGGATCGTGGTCAGCAACAGGTTCTTGTCTTTGGCCGGGTCGCCCGATTTCAGATGCGCGAAATGCCGAGTGAAGCCCGTCCATTCGTCCACCTCCAGCAGCAGTTCGGTGATCTTGACGTGCGGCAGGATCATTGCCGTCTGGTCGATCAGCGCTTGGGCGGTGTCGGGTACCGCCGCGTCGAGCGGCGTGATCTTCAAGCCTGACTCGGTGATGATGGCGTCCGGCAGCTCGTTGGCCGTCGCCATACGGTTGACGGTGGCAAGCTGTGTTTCCAGCAGCGTCAGCCGGTCGTTCAGGTACCGGTTGCAGTCGGTGGCCACGGCCAGCGGCAATTCGCTGGCCTGCTTGAGGCTGGCGAATTTCGCGGGCGGCACCAGGTAGTCCTCGAAGTCCTTGAACTGGCGCGACCCCTGCACCCAGATGTCGCCGGAACGCAACGCGTTCTTCATCTCCGACAGCGCGCACAGTTCGTAGTAGCGCCGGTCGATGCCGGTGTCGGTCATGACCAGCTTCTGCCAGCGCGGCTTGATGAACTCGGTCGGCGCGTCGGCGGGCACCTTGCGGGCGTTGTCGCTGTTCATGCCGCGCAGCACCTCGATGGCGTCGAGCACGTCCTTCGCGGCGGGAGCGGCCCGCAGCTGGCACTGTTGCAAAGTTAGCGATGAGGCAGCCTTTTGTCTTATTCAAAGGCCTTACATTTCAAAAACTCTGCTTACCAGGCGCATTTCGCCCAGGGGAT
>NZ_JAALCJ010000024.1 GCF_011078175.1 Enterobacter cloacae | reverse complement strand
GCGCGGAAATTCACACCATTCAGCCAGGGGAAGTCCTGTTTCCGGCGTTCTTCCCATCCGAAAACGGTGAACGGGGACGCAATTTATTGCGTGGCCGTGAAGCGTTGCCGGCGCAGCCGGAAAACCCGCTGTCAGCACGTTCAGGAAGGGGGTGATGTACAAATGGCACAGAGGATGAAAGTGACGTATGAGCTGAAGGAATGATGTAAAAGTGATGTATAAATGATGTAAAAGTGATGCAAAAGTGTTGTAAAAGTGATGTATGAACTGAAGGAGCGATGTAATTCTGTAGTCAGGAAGAATAACCCGTTCATGCAGGCATGAACGATACAGTGAGGAACGCTTTTTTTTGTCACGATCTCCCCTTAACCTGCGTAAATCACCCGCCATGGTTGATTATTTTTCAACCTCAAAATGGTCATACACCTAACGCAGCCGCGATTTTCATCGCAACTGCATGAATTAAAAGAAAAAAAAGTAATGTTTCGTTTTCACGAGTAATACCCAGGTATTAAAAACCCACTGTAATTACATGAAAATAAAGAAATAAAAGGTAATACCGGCGTATTACCACGTACGCGGGCAAGCGAAAAAGCTATAACGCTTCCCGGCCGGCAGGCGGCCCAGAATCCACAGGGGCATGCAGGATCTCTTCAGTAACCTTCGCCATTAAATCAAAAAGGTCATATTCGCCGGGAAGCTGCGTATCAGTCGAACCCCGTTGTTCATCATATTCAGATGGCATGGGGTGATATCCAGTAGCAGAGAGGTTGTTAGCGGGTTTCGGGGCGCAGCCCTGAACCAGTCACGTAGCGCTAGCGGAGTGTATACTGGCTTAATATGGTAAAGCGAAGTGGGAATTCAGGGAAGTGCTTCATGTGGCAGGGGAAAAATGTAGCTGCGGGGCGTAAGTGCAACATGCAGGTAAGGATGAAATGTCGCCTCCTCGCTCACTCGGTCGCTGCGCTCCTGCCGTGAGACTGCGGCGGGCGTTACATAAGTTCTGAAGGGATGTTTTTGATTCTCGGGCGCTAAATGTACAAAAGCCCCGTGACAGAATCACAGGGCTTCGGTACTCTAATTCTTCGCAGATGCCTGCCAGGAATAGACGTCAGAAATCAAATCCTAGCAGGGCTGGCTAGCCTTGTCACTACCAGCTTAATACCATTCAACGACATTAAATCCACATCTGCACCTAAGACGCTCAGGTCTACGCCCCGGACTCCGGCAGGATAAACAGGCAATTGGTGGAAACGTAACTTAACCGCGAAAGAGTTAGGCTCTACCCCGTCTCGCAGTACGATAACTTGCACCTGATAAAATGAGCGAAAAAGGCAGCAGTACGCGGTGATGTGAGAGACGTCGGACACAACACCCACACAATCAAGCCAGTTGCGCGGCAAGAAAAACAAAACAAGAGCTAGACGAAGGTCGCTCCGCTCCCCGTATTTTTATATACCCACCACGGGGGCATTAGGCTTTCTTTGATTTTTTTATGGGATACCTCAAATAATCAGAGGATTACAGAGGGTGTTGCCTTGTGTAAACTCCCCGTTAAGATAATTCCGAACAATCATCCGGGAAATAAAAAATGAAAAAACTAGTAGCGATCGGTTTAGGCGTTTTAATTCTTTCAGGCTGCGCAACGCAAAAACAAATGACCCCGATGGGGGGGAGTAAAGCTGATGGTACAGTGAAAATGGGTTACACCTTTGGGATGTTTGAAAAACCCGTTGTTGATCTGAACTCAGCTAAAGATCTGGCTGGACAAAAATGTAAAACATGGGGATACACTGGGGCTGAGGCATTTGGCGGCCAAACATCCACCTGCGCACAGGTCGGGGCTTATGGTTGTGAGATGACCAACGTTTCAATCGAGTACCAATGCACCGGTGGGAAAGCTTCAGAAAACTAAGTTCAACATTTACCATAACATCCCTTGCGTGCACCGCCTGAGAGGCTCTGAGGGCGTTTCTGACGGGAAACCGGTAAAACAGGCAACAAACCACCCGAAAACCCGCCAGAAACGCGCAGGCTCTGTTTTTACGGCATGCATGAGTATGCGCGCAAGTGCATAGCGCGGAAATTCACACCATTCAGCCAGGGGAAGTCCTGTTTCCGGCGTTCTTCCCATCCGAAAACGGTGAACGGGGACGCAATTTATTGCGTGGCCGTG
>NZ_JAALCJ010000023.1 GCF_011078175.1 Enterobacter cloacae | reverse complement strand
TGAATCGAAAGAAACATCTTCGGGTTGTGAGGTTAAGCGACTAAGCGTACACGGTGGATGCCCTGGCAGTCAGAGGCGATGAAGGACGTGCTAATCTGCGAAAAGCGCCGGCGAGGTGATATGAACCTTTGACCCGGCGATGTCCGAATGGGGAAACCCAGTGCAATCCGTTGCACTATCGTTAACTGAATACATAGGTTAACGAGGCGAACCGGGGGAACTGAAACATCTAAGTACCCCGAGGAAAAGAAATCAACCGAGATTCCCCCAGTAGCGGCGAGCGAACGGGGAGCAGCCCGGAGTCTGAATCAGCTTGTGTGTTAGTGGAACGGTCTGGAAAGTCCGACGGTACAGGGTGATAGTCCCGTACACGAAAGCACACATGCTGTGAACTCGAAGAGTAGGGCGGGACACGTGGTATCCTGTCTGAATATGGGGGGACCATCCTCCAAGGCTAAATACTCCTGACTGACCGATAGTGAACCAGTACCGTGAGGGAAAGGCGAAAAGAACCCCGGCGAGGGGAGTGAAAAAGAACCTGAAACCGTGTACGTACAAGCAGTGGGAGCCTACTTGTTAGGTGACTGCGTACCTTTTGTATAATGGGTCAGCGACTTATATTCTGTAGCAAGGTTAACCGTATAGGGGAGCCGAAGGGAAACCGAGTCTTAACTGGGCGTTAAGTTGCAGGGTATAGACCCGAAACCCGGTGATCTAGCCATGGGCAGGTTGAAGGTTGGGTAACACTAACTGGAGGACCGAACCGACTAATGTTGAAAAATTAGCGGATGACCTGTGGCTGGGGGTGAAAGGCCAATCAAACCGGGAGATAGCTGGTTCTCCCCGAAAGCTATTTAGGTAGCGCCTCGTGAACTCATCTTCGGGGGTAGAGCACTGTTTCGGCTAGGGGGCCATCCCGGCTTACCAACCCGATGCAAACTACGAATACCGAAGAATGTTATCACGGGAGACACACGGCGGGTGCTAACGTCCGTCGTGAAGAGGGAAACAACCCAGACCGCCAGCTAAGGTCCCAAAGTCATGGTTAAGTGGGAAACGATGTGGGAAGGCACAGACAGCCAGGATGTTGGCTTAGAAGCAGCCATCATTTAAAGAAAGCGTAATAGCTCACTGGTCGAGTCGGCCTGCGCGGAAGATGTAACGGGGCTAAACCATGCACCGAAGCTGCGGCAGCGACACTATGTGTTGTTGGGTAGGGGAGCGTTCTGTAAGCCGTTGAAGGTGGCCTGTGAGGGCTGCTGGAGGTATCAGAAGTGCGAATGCTGACATAAGTAACGATAAAGCGGGTGAAAAGCCCGCTCGCCGGAAGACCAAGGGTTCCTGTCCAACGTTAATCGGGGCAGGGTGAGTCGACCCCTAAGGCGAGGCCGAAAGGCGTAGTCGATGGGAAACAGGTTAATATTCCTGTACTTGGTGTTACTGCGAAGGGGGGACGGAGAAGGCTATGTCAGCCGGGCGACGGTTGTCCCGGTTTAAGCATGTAGGCGGAACGATTAGGTAAATCCGGTCGTTTATTAACGCTGAGGTGTGATGACGAGGCACTACGGTGCTGAAGTGATAAATGCCCTGCTTCCAGGAAAAGCCTCTAAGCATCAGGTAACACGAAATCGTACCCCAAACCGACACAGGTGGTCAGGTAGAGAATACCAAGGCGCTTGAGAGAACTCGGGTGAAGGAACTAGGCAAAATGGTGCCGTAACTTCGGGAGAAGGCACGCTGATATGTAGGTGAAGCCCCTGCGGGCGGAGCTGAAATCAGTCGAAGATACCAGCTGGCTGCAACTGTTTATTAAAAACACAGCACTGTGCAAACACGAAAGTGGACGTATACGGTGTGACGCCTGCCCGGTGCCGGAAGGTTAATTGATGGGGTTAGCGGCAACGCGAAGCTCTTGATCGAAGCCCCGGTAAACGGCGGCCGTAACTATAACGGTCCTAAGGTAGCGAAATTCCTTGTCGGGTAAGTTCCGACCTGCACGAATGGCGTAATGATGGCCAGGCTGTCTCCACCCGAGACTCAGTGAAATTGAACTCGCTGTGAAGATGCAGTGTACCCGCGGCAAGACGGAAAGACCCCGTGAACCTTTACTATAGCTTGACACTGAACACTGGTCCTTGATGTGTAGGATAGGTGGGAGGCTTTGAAGCGTGGACGCCAGTCTGCGTGGAGCCAACCTTGAAATACCACCCTTTAATGGCTGGTGTTCTAACGTAGACCCGTAATCCGGGTTGCGGACAGTGTCTGGTGGGTAGTTTGACTGGGGCGGTCTCCTCCCAAAGAGTAACGGAGGAGCACGAAGGTTGGCTAATCCTGGTCGGACATCAGGAGGTTAGTGCAATGGCATAAGCCAGCTTGACTGCGAGCGTGACGGCGCGAGCAGGTGCGAAAGCAGGTCATAGTGATCCGGTGGTTCTGAATGGAAGGGCCATCGCTCAACGGATAAAAGGTACTCCGGGGATAACAGGCTGATACCGCCCAAGAGTTCATATCGACGGCGGTGTTTGGCACCTCGATGTCGGCTCATCACATCCTGGGGCTGAAGTAGGTCCCAAGGGTATGGCTGTTCGCCATTTAAAGTGGTACGCGAGCTGGGTTTAGAACGTCGTGAGACAGTTCGGTCCCTATCTGCCGTGGGCGCTGGAGAATTGAGGGGGGCTGCTCCTAGTACGAGAGGACCGGAGTGGACGCATCACTGGTGTTCGGGTTGTCATGCCAATGGCACTGCCCGGTAGCTAAATGCGGAAGAGATAAGTGCTGAAAGCATCTAAGCACGAAACTTGCCCCGAGATGAGTTCTCCCTGAGACTTTAAGTCTCCTGAAGGAACGTTGAAGACGACGACGTTGATAGGTCGGGTGTGTAAGCGCAGCGATGCGTTGAGCTAACCGATACTAATGAACCGTGAGGCTTAACCTTACAACGCCGAAGATGTTTTGGCGAAGAGAGAAGATTTTCAGCCTGATACAGATGAACAGAATTTGCCTGGCGGCTTTAGCGCGGTGGTCCCACCTGACCCCATGCCGAACTCAGAAGTGAAACGCCGTAGCGCCGATGGTAGTGTGGGGTCTCCCCATGTGAGAG
>NZ_JAALCJ010000022.1 GCF_011078175.1 Enterobacter cloacae | reverse complement strand
GGAACTGAGTGTCAGGCGTGGAATGAGACAAACGCGGCCATAACAGCGGAATGACACCGGTAAACCGAAAGGCAGGAACAGGAGAGCGCACGAGGGAGCTACCAGGGGGAAACGCCTGGGATCTTTATAGTCCTGTCGGGTTTCGCCACCACTGATTTGAGCGTCAGATTCTGTGATGCTTGTCAGGGGGGCGGAGCCTATGGAAAAACGGCTCTGCCGTGGCCTTATCGCTTCCCTGTTAAGTTTCTTCCTGGCATCTTCCAGGAAATTTCCGCCCCGCCCGTAAGCCGGTACCGCTCGCCGCAGCCGAACGACCGAGCGGAGCGAGTCAGTGAGCGAGGAAGCGGCATTTCTCCGGCAGTGCATCTTCTGCTGACGCATACTAATCTCATTTTTCACCTGCTTTATGTGGCAGCTATGCTTGATGTTTCTGCGATGTTACATTTTAAGCCAGTATACACTCCGCTAGCGCTACGTGACTGGTCCGGCGCTGCGCCCGGAACCCGCAAATTCAGAAACTGAAAGCGGGACAAGATGTGTTTTTGGAGTACCGCCATCATGATGCCGGCACCAAAACGATATCTCAGGGCTGCGCCCCGATACCCCGCCAACGCTTCACGGCACCGGATTAAAATCCGTTCCCGTTCACCGTTTCTCAAGGCTGTTCCCGGCTGCAGGTTCTTCATGAGGTTCGCCGTGTCTGGCAGACTGTGCAGAGTTATTCTGACCGGAGAGCGCCATGAAACGACTGATAAACCTGACGCCCGCCGAGAAAAGATTCCTCGACGATGCTGTTGCCGCCGCTGAGAGAGCGTCAGGCAAGAAGCTGAATCAGCCCAACAGGCACATTGTCCTTAACAGGGCTCGTGCACAGATCGAATCGCAGCGCCAGGCAGAACGGCAGCGATCTGCGCGTGAGGAGGAGCGGCAGCAGGCGGAATTTACCTGGTCGCGTCCGCGGGCGCCGCGTCGCTGATTGCCACTTTCGTCGGTTTCGTGGGGAGTTCAGGGCGAAACAGCGTGGTATTCACTACGGTGCATAGTCATTCACCCCCGTAAAACTCACCAGAGCGATTCCGGGCGGTTTTCCGGGGGTCAGACGTGCTCTTTTGTGGCTGAGGGCGCAGAAACGCGCTGAGGGCCTCTCAGGGGGTGCACGCAAGGGATGTTATGGTAAATGTGGAATTTTTTAATTATATGGAGTGTATTTTTATGAGAATTAAAAAGCCTCACCTTCGTCCGATAGTCATAACCTTGTCCGTTGGTGGTATTTTGTTGACTTCTATTTTTCTGATTGTCGTTATTATGGTTTTTAAACGCGAAAATATAGAAAAAGACTTGCTTGATGCTAATTCATCGTACGCTATGAAAATGTCAGATGTAATGAGTAATTATATTGAAATGGCTCAACGTGAATTGGCGTATGGCGCAAAAAAAATAGAGTCAACTAATGATATTGACTCACTTAAAAATGAGGCGGATAGGTTAAGATTGCAGTCTGGTATGTTTAATTCAGTTCTTGTTGTTAGTGATGGTGCTGTTGTTCTGGCGACTTCGCCAGAATCACTTGGTTTAGTTGGAGTTCACTTGAATTCAAGTGCCAGTAAGTTGGCGATTGAGGCTAAAAAACCATTTATATCGGCACCTTACAAATCAGCTTCTGGGAATTTGATTATTTTGTTGTCACATCCTATTTATGATAAGAATGGTAATTATATAGGGTATGTCGGCGGGTCTATATATCTAAAGAAACAGAGTTTATTTAGCGACGTTTTGAGCAGGCATTTTTTCAAAAGCGACACTGAAATTAGCATTGTTAGTGAAGATGGAAATGTGATCTTTAATAACGATAACAGTGCTGTTGGTCGACCAATGGTTATGGATGAAAATTTGAAATCGAAGTTAACTTCGTCTGAGAGAGGTGAGGGTATCTTTTTTTCTTCGGAGAATAAATATCTTCTTGGTTATGCTCATATGAAAAATACTGCTTGGAGTGTGTTGGTTTATAGTCACGCTGACAGCGTGACTACTATTCTTATTACTTATGCTAAGAGTGTACTTGTTCTGCTAATTGTAATAGTTATTACATTTTCACTTTTTTCATATTTCATTGCTTCCCGTATTTCAATTCCTTTAGAAAAGCTTGCTATATCTACCAATGCTAAAGATATAGGGGATTCGCTAGTTTATATTAAAGGTATCAATGCTTGGTATGTCGAAGCCGACCGACTAAAAAAGGCACTTTTTACGCATATTAAGATAATGATAGAAAGAGTTGATTCTCTAAATGAGGTGGCGCTTAAAGATCCCCTAACCGGCGTGAACAACAGACTGGGGTTTTCAAATAAAATACAAAATCACAAGCAGAGTTCAGGGGGTTCAGTTATTGCTATTGATGTTGATTTTTTTAAAAAAATAAATGATAACTTCGGGCATGGGGTCGGAGATGAGGTTCTTGTTACTTTGGCTCAGGTTATTAATTCTTGCTGCCGTAGTGAAGATATTGTTTGTCGGTTTGGTGGAGAAGAGTTTGTTGTTTTTCTGCCGAATACATCTGTGGTAACAGCGGAGTGTGTTGCGGAGCGTATTAGGAGTGTTATTGAAAGTACTGTTTTCCCTAATAACTTGCGGGTCACCGTCTCTGCTGGTGTGGCAACACAAGAGGATCCTCTTGGTGGGATCGATTTTTTGCTGAAAAATGCTGATGATGCTCTTTATCAAGCCAAGGGAGAGGGGCGTAATAAAGTGATTGTATATAGCGCTATTTGAGTTTTTTTGATGACGCTTTACGCGCTAGTGTGGCGTTTTTTTGTGGGGAAAAGGGTTCAAGAAGCGGATCCTCTTGTTATCCCTTCGATGTCGTCGTAAGCTCATGCCCTGTAAACAAAAAAACCACCGCTACCAACGGTGGTTCGTTTGCCGGAATTAAGAGCTACCAACACTTTCTTCCGAAGGTAACTGGCTTTAGTGGAGCGCAGATACCAAATACTGTCCTTTCAGTGTAGCCGTAGTCAGGCCACCACTTCAAGACTCTCGATATCTAAATCCACTAATTCCCAGTTACCAATGGCTGCTGCCAGTGGCGCTTTGTCGTGCCTTTCCGGGTTGGAATCAAGTTGAAAGTTACCGGAGGAGGCGCAGCAGTCGGACTGAACGGGGGGTTCGTGCATACAGTCCAGCTTGGAGCGAACTGCCTACCCGGAACTGAGTGTCAGGCGTGGAATGAGACAAACGCGGCCATAACAGCGGAATGACACCGGTAAACCGAAAGGCAGGAACAGGAGAGCGCACGAGGGAGC
>NZ_JAALCJ010000021.1 GCF_011078175.1 Enterobacter cloacae | reverse complement strand
CCCTCGTGCGCTCTCCTGTTCCTGCCTTTCGGTTTACCGGTGTCACTCCGCTGTTATGGCCGCGTTTATCTCATTCCACGCCTGACACTCAGTTCCGGGAAGGCAGTTCGCTCCAAGCTGGACTGTATGCACGAACCCCCCGTTCAGTCCGACCGCAGCGTCTTATCCGGTAACTATCGACTTGAGTCCAACCCGGAAAGACACAACAAAACGCCACTGGCTGCGGCCATTGGTAAGAGGGTGTACAAGAGATTACTGATGCAGAGTTCTTGAAGTCAGAGCCATACTGAGGCTAAACTGGAAGGACAGAATTTGGTTTCAGCGGTCTTGTACACCCTGTTACCACGGTTCAGAAGTTCCCCAACTTACTGAACCCTCGAAAAAACCGCCTCCCCAGGCGGTTTTTTCGTTTCGAACATAAGATACGCTTTGTCGATTTAATCAGTCAAGGAAGAACCCTGAAAGCCTCAATCGCTTACAGAATTATTCTTGTTAGAGACATGTTTCTGCACCGTATCAACACCAGTACACAAAACAGCTGCAAACAGGAACCATCCCCACCCATCTAGGCCACGAACAGCAAGAACCCCAGCAATGACTACACAAAGCAAAGGGAACAACAAAATCATAAAGGCTCTCATAAATCCTCCAGAGGTACTTATTTTTGAATAAAGTCCCTAATCCATCCATATTGCCACTAGGATGGATTAGTAACTTACTTATTGATTACTAATGGTAATCTTCAAGATCAACGTCTAAGACGTTTGGTTCTTCCACCTTGAAAACCACCCTCCAGTTTCCGTTAACCTCTACGGAAAACTCACCTTTACGTTCACCTTTTAGGGGGTGACACCCCAGCGCCCTTACATCCACAATATCTTGAAGACATGTTGCGGTGCTTAGCGTAGTCAATATCATGCGAAGTTTTTTCGCTAAGTGAGGCTGAATTCCGGCGGTGTTACCGTTTTCAGCAAAACTCCGAAGCCCTTTATGCTTTATGTTTTTTATCATCAATCATCTCCATAAAATTTTCGTCGATATCTATCTCTATAAACAGAAAACAATTTGACAGCGTCCATTTGAACCCCTTGCATTATTAAAATAATTGACGTAACTTTGTCTCTGAGGTCGATTACCTCGTTTGACTTCCAAGAGCGCTAACCGTACAATATGGCGCCTTGAAAAAGTCGGTAAAGACACCATATCAGCGGTAGCTTTCTGCTCCACCGAGCATCCTAAAGCTTACTGCTTTTTTTGTCAATAACAGACACTTGCGTATTGTGCAATGCGCAACGCGAAAGAAACAAAATGTTTTGTGTAATCAAATACAAAACCAATAGAGGAAGGCATGATAAATCTTTACGATCCTGTACACCCCGGTGAATTCATCAGGGAAATGTTCATGGAACCGTTCGAAATACCTGCCGCAGAGTTAGCTGATAAGCTTGAAGTATCACAATCTGCATTAAGTAGATTGCTCAATGGAAAAACTGATCTTAGTTATGAGATGGCTCTTCGACTATCTAAAGTTATAGGCCGCTCTGCAGAGTCGTGGGTTAATATGCAGGCTCAGTACAGCCTCTCGAAAAGTCGTAAAACTTTATCCGAGACGCTAGAACACCTTCATCCGATGTTTCCATAAGTAAAAGCCCGCTCGTGCGGGCTTTTTGCCGTAAAACCCCCGCATACCTACCTTTAGTTTGATTTTTAGTTCAGTTCTTAGATCTTGAAATGATTGTTGTTTGAACACCAATAAGATGCCCATACAAGGCTCTAAAAAGGAGAACAAAATGGCAATTTATGTAGGACCACATGGCAAAATAGGTCGTGATGGTGGCTCATTCCAAGAATGTGACATCAACACAAACACTCATACTGTTACCCGCAAATATGGACGATACTGCACCATTCGCGATAATGAGTTCGCACCACCAACGAGCGCACCTGGCAGGTACTGGCTACAGATCTACCGAACCCCAGACAACACTGAGTAACAGAAGCGCCAGTAACGACAAAGCCCGCATAAGCGGGCTTTGTCTCTTACAAAATTCCTCGTCGTCGCAATTCAGCTTCTATCGCCTCACATGCGGCATCCACAATCTCCGTGTTGTAGTACCTGGACATGCCACTGCTAATGATATCGTCCATTAGGGCACGGTTATGAGCTAAGGTACGTCGTAAGTATTCAGGGGTATGTTGCTCCATCGGATTCTCCTTTTCATGACTGAGCATTATTGCTTACCTGTATTTATCCCCGTCAGTGCTGATCACGTTGAAAAGCCCTAAAAAACCACTTTTTTAGCTGCCTTAATCATTGAAAAATGGCACTTAAATCCACATCTATCGCGCTGGGGAAATCGCCCGCACACAGCCACTGATAAAATAAAAGTGAGATAAAATGGATCCAATGGATAAGATTTGCGATGTTTGTGCCCTCCCTGCCAGCGCCTGTACCTGTGGCTTCTGCGATGACTGCAACGAGAAGCTGGCAGACTGCGTCTGTGAGCGCTGCAGCGATTGTGGAAATTTAGATGAGCACTGTAGCTGCTCACGTTGCGACGAGTGCGGTGAAAAACTGGATGAGTGCATATGTGAGGAGTGCGAAGAATGTCTCCGCAGTCCACATGATTGTATCTGCGAAAACTGACCTAAGGCCGAATTCTCTTTCAAGAGCGACCGGGACGGTCGCTCTTATTTACCATAACATCCGTTGGGCGCACCGCTGAAACGGGGTTGGCTGCGTTTCCGGTGCCAGACGCGAGAAAGTGGCGACAGACATAACGAAAAAACACCAGAAACGCAGCCGCTGAATATTACACTGGTGCATAGTCATGCAGCCAGATGCATGGATGTTAAAGTCACACTAAAATCCGCGCCAATGCCTTAAAAACCGACAAATGCTTCTCCAGCCAGTCCCACAGCTCCGCCGCCAGATACAGGCAGTTAAGCAATGATTCAATAAGATTTAACAGCTTCATTTCCCGCTCCTGAATAAGTCGTGACCTTTTTGATCACGAACCTATTTAGCGGGAGAAATAAGAGCCCCTCTTCGTGCGGGTTGTCAGCTGCCTGGATGGTTTAAAGTGTCGGCCCGCGGTAGGTTTTCTGCGGCTGGCGCTCCAGCTCCAGTGTTTTCTGATACTCATTCTCCCTCTGCCGGAGCTCGATGGCATTCAGTTCCCGGACAAGCGGCGCAGCTGCTCGCTTAAACTCAGCACCTGCGTGCTCAAGTCCGACACGCGCTCGTTCAGCACCGCGTTCTCCCGTTGCATAAGCCCACACATGCTCCGCCATTCCGCGAAGGCGCTCTCCCATTCGTCCAGCCTTTGCGAGTAGTCCTGCTGTAGCTGCTCTAATGCGCTCAGCAACTGCTTTTCCAGCTCTGTCATTTTCAGCTACTCCTGTTTCAGGCGGATCCATGTCGTCCCGTCGTAAGGGATGGCTTCGGTTTGTATCCCCGGCGGCAGGATAAGAAACCTCCGGCCGTCGCTGCTCTCCTGATAGCGCACTCCCCACGTCCGGGCGGTCATTTTCGCCAGGGTATCTTCCTGCTGACGAAGATGCGTGTAATTGTCGGTTATCTGCTGCCCCTGCCACCACAGAATGCTCCCGCTCGTGCCGATCAGCAGCGCTGACACCATCAGGATGGTGAGCCATGTCCGCCCGGCAGTCCGCAGTACGCTCCGCCGGTTTTTCTCCATCGCCTCGCTCATACTCTGCTCGTGGGCGAGGATGGCGTCGCTGATTCTCCTCGCGCTTGCGCTCAGTTCCGCTCTGACAGACTGCTCGTGCTCGCTGAATGCGGCTTTCAGCATCTCGCCGGTACTCTGCTGCTGCGCTTTCGATTGCTGCTCTAAGTCCTTCGCCAGCGTTAAAAGACTGCTCATAGATGGCTCCCTTCAGTCGGATGTTTCGCCCCCCGTCCGGGTCGGCAATGCTGATACTGCTTTTCGTGGTGCGCACCACCTCAAAACCTGCACCTTCAAGAGTGTCAGTGACATCCTGACGGCTTTTCAGCTCCCCGGACGAAGCAAGGGTCAGCAGTCCCCGGGTAATGGCTTCTGCGGCCTCCTGCTTCGTTTTCGGCAGCCCGGACGGCGTGACCAGAGCCCGGCGGTTTTCCGGCGCGTTCGGGTCGTGCAGCCCCAGTCTGCCGTTCACGATAGTCTGCCAGGCATCGATGCGCGGCCGGTCGGCGCGGTCGTAGTAAGGCTGGAGCCGCCTGCCGGTCAGCAGCTCGGTATTGGGGATCAGAAAGTTCAGCTCCAGACGCCCCTTGTCCGCGTGCTCCACCCACAGAATGCTGTACTGATCTTTATCGAGTCCGGGCATCAGAACCCGCTCGAAGCTGGCCATCAGTTCTTCCCGCTGGCCGGGAGGCAGATCGGCCTCCGCAAACGACAGAACGCCGGAGGTGTATTTCTTAACGTAAGGCGACGCGTCAATCAGCTCCCGGACTTCTTCCGGCTTCCCCTGCAGGACGGTGGCGCCTTCACGCTGCCGGTCTTTACCCAGCAGATAGTCCACCGGCCCGGCGCCACCGCCGCGGCCGCGCGGATGAAATTTAACGATCATCGTCCGTTCCTTTCTCAAGAACGGCGTGCCGCAGCCGCTCAAGGCCGGCATCGATGGTCATCAGCGCCGCCACAATCTGTACCCTGTCATGGCCGGTGCCGCCGCCGGCGTTAACACGGCGGGCTATCTGGTTCAGGTTATTGCCCATGCCGGCAAGCTGGCGCAGCAGCGCCGGCGAGAGTGAGGGGAGCTTTCCGGAACGTGCCGGCTTTTCGTCCAGGCAGATCTGCCGCATCCACGCCGCCAGCTGCCTGCCGTCACAGCGCTCGAGCAGCCGCCGGTGCTCGTCCTCCGTCACCCACATGGTGAGCATCTTGCTCCGTTTCTCTGACAAACCGGCCTCCTGATAACGCCGGGACGGGCGGGAAAGCCTTTCCCGGTCGGCGCGGGGTTGGACAAGCCGCAGGCGCGTCAGGCTTTTGGCGGGTTTCGGGGCGCAGCCCTGAACCAGTCACGTAGCGCTAGCGGAGTGTATACTGGCTTACTATGTTGGCACGGATGAGGGTGTCAGTGAAGTGCTTCATGTGGCAGGAGAAAAAAGGCGGCACCGGTGCGTCAGCAGAATATGTGATACAGGATATATTCCGCTTCCTCGCTCACTGACTCGCTGCGCTCGGTCGTTCGGCTGCGGCGAGCGGAAATGGCTTACGAACGGGGCGGAAATTTCCTGGAGGATGCCAGGAAGAAGCTTAACAGGGAAGCGAGAAGGCCACGACAAAGCCGTTTTTCCATAGGCTCCGCCCCCCTGACAAGCATCACGAAATCTGACGCTCAAATCAGTGGTGGCGAAACCCGACAGGACTATAAAGATACCAGGCGTTTCCCCCTGGTGGCTCCCTCGTGCGCTCTCCTGTTCCTGCCTTTCGGTTTACCGGTGTCACTCCGCTGTTATGGCCGCGTTTATCTCATTCCACGCCTGACACTCAGTTCCGGG
>NZ_JAALCJ010000020.1 GCF_011078175.1 Enterobacter cloacae | reverse complement strand
ATCCCCTGGGCGAAATGCGCCTGGTAAGCAGAGTTTTTGAAATGTAAGGCCTTTGAATAAGACAAAAGGCTGCCTCATCGCTAACTTTGCAACAGTGCCCACTAGTGAGGGGCGGCAGCGCATCAAGCGGTGAGCGCACTCCGGCACCGCCAACTTTCAGCACATGCGTGTAAATCATCGTCGTAGAGACGTCGGAATGGCCGAGCAGATCCTGCACGGTTCGAATGTCGTAACCGCTGCGGAGCAAGGCCGTCGCGAACGAGTGGCGGAGGGTGTGCGGTGTGGCGGGCTTCGTGATGCCTGCTTGTTCTACGGCACGTTTGAAGGCGCGCTGAAAGGTCTGGTCATACATGTGATGGCGACGCACGACACCGCTCCGTGGATCGGTCGAATGCGTGTGCTGCGCAAAAACCCAGAACCACGGCCAGGAATGCCCGGCGCGCGGATACTTCCGCTCAAGGGCGTCGGGAAGCGCAACGCCGCTGCGGCCCTCGGCCTGGTCCTTCAGCCACCATGCCCGTGCACGCGACAGCTGCTCGCGCAGGCTGGGTGCCAAGCTCTCGGGTAACATCAAGGCCCGATCCTTGGAGCCCTTGCCCTCCCGCACGATGATCGTGCCGTGATCGAAATCCAGATCCTTGACCCGCAGTTGCAAACCCTCACTGATCCGCATGCCCGTTCCATACAGAAGCTGGGCGAACAAACGATGCTCGCCTTCCAGAAAACCGAGGATGCGAACCACTTCATCCGGGGTCAGCACCACCGGCAAGCGCCGCGACGGCCGAGGTCTTCCGATCTCCTGAAGCCAGGGCAGATCCGTGCACAGCACCTTGCCGTAGAAGAACAGCAAGGCCGCCAATGCCTGACGATGCGTGGAGACCGAAACCTTGCGCTCGTTCGCCAGCCAGGACAGAAATGCCTCGACTTCGCTGCTGCCCAAGGTTGCCGGGTGACGCACACCGTGGAAACGGATGAAGGCACGAACCCAGTGGACATAAGCCTGTTCGGTTCGTAAGCTGTAATGCAAGTAGCGTATGCGCTCACGCAACTGGTCCAGAACCTTGACCGAACGCAGCGGTGGTAACGGCGCAGTGGCGGTTTTCATGGCTTGTTATGACTGTTTTTTTGTACAGTCTATGCCTCGGGCATCCAAGCAGCAAGCGCGTTACGCCGTGGGTCGATGTTTGATGTTATGGAGCAGCAACGATGTTACGCAGCAGGGCAGTCGCCCTAAAACAAAGTTATGCAGCCAAATCCCAACAATTAAGGGTCTTAAAATGGTAAAAGATTGGATTCCCATCTCTCATGATAATTACAAGCAGGTGCAAGGACCGTTCTATCATGGAACCAAAGCCAATTTGGCGATTGGTGACTTGCTAACCACAGGGTTCATCTCTCATTTCGAGGACGGTCGTATTCTTAAGCACATCTACTTTTCAGCCTTGATGGAGCCAGCAGTTTGGGGAGCTGAACTTGCTATGTCACTGTCTGGCCTCGAGGGTCGCGGCTACATATACATAGTTGAGCCAACAGGACCGTTCGAAGACGATCCGAATCTTACGAACAAAAAATTTCCCGGTAATCCAACACAGTCCTATAGAACCTGCGAACCCTTGAGAATTGTTGGCGTTGTTGAAGACTGGGAGGGGCATCCTGTTGAATTAATAAGGGGAATGTTGGATTCGTTAGAGGACTTAAAGCGCCGTGGTTTACACGTCATTGAAGACTAGTCCTTTGCATAACAAAGCCATCAAACCGGACGCCAGAGATTCCGCGCCTGTTGCGCATGGCTTCGCCATTTTATGCGCAATAGGCGCGCCACCCTGTCGCCGTTTATGGCGGCGTTGGGCGCACAATAAGGCTCCTCGCAGAGTTGCTTGAAAGTTGTTACGATTCAAATTCAATCATGAGATAGTCAGCAGATGAGCACTTCCAAGAACGCAGACAAGTAAGCCGCAGCAACCTTCATTTTTCGGTTGTTGCGGCGTTCTCATGAATCCTTTTGCTCTACGGGAGCGCCGCCAAATCCTTTGTTCAAGGAGATGGTTTCGTGCGCTCAAAAAACTTTAGTTGGCGGTACTCCCTTGCCGCCACGGTGTTGTTGTTATCACCGTTCGATTTATTGGCATCACTCGGCATGGACATGTACTTGCCAGCAGTGCCGTTTATGCCAAACGCGCTTGGTACGACAGCGAGCACAATTCAGCTTACGCTGACAACGTACTTGGTCATGATTGGTGCCGGTCAGCTCTTGTTTGGACCGCTATCGGACCGACTGGGGCGCCGCCCCGTTCTACTGGGAGGTGGCCTCGCCTACGTTGTGGCGTCAATGGGCCTCGCTCTTACGTCATCGGCTGAAGTCTTTCTGGGGCTTCGGATTCTTCAGGCTTGTGGTGCCTCGGCGTGCCTTGTTTCCACATTTGCAACAGTACGTGACATTTACGCAGGTCGCGAGGAAAGTAATGTCATTTACGGCATACTCGGATCCATGCTGGCCATGGTCCCGGCGGTAGGCCCATTGCTCGGAGCGCTCGTCGACATGTGGCTTGGGTGGCGGGCTATCTTTGCGTTTCTAGGTTTGGGCATGATCGCTGCATCTGCAGCAGCGTGGCGATTCTGGCCTGAAACCCGGGTGCAACGAGTTGCGGGCTTGCAATGGTCGCAGCTGCTACTCCCCGTTAAGTGCCTGAACTTCTGGTTGTACACGTTGTGTTACGCCGCTGGAATGGGTAGCTTCTTCGTCTTTTTCTCCATTGCGCCCGGACTAATGATGGGCAGGCAAGGTGTGTCTCAGCTTGGCTTCAGCCTGCTGTTCGCCACAGTGGCAATTGCCATGGTGTTTACGGCTCGTTTTATGGGGCGTGTGATACCCAAGTGGGGCAGCCCAAGTGTCTTGCGAATGGGAATGGGATGCCTGATAGCTGGAGCAGTATTGCTTGCCATCACCGAAATATGGGCTTCGCAGTCCGTGTTAGGCTTTATTGCTCCAATGTGGCTAGTGGGTATTGGTGTCGCCACAGCGGTATCTGTGTCGCCCAATGGCGCTCTTCGAGGATTCGACCATGTTGCTGGAACGGTCACGGCAGTCTACTTCTGCTTGGGCGGTGTACTGCTAGGAAGCATCGGAACGTTGATCATTTCGCTGTTGCCGCGCAACACGGCTTGGCCGGTTGTCGTGTACTGTTTGACCCTTGCAACAGTCGTGCTCGGTCTGTCTTGTGTTTCCCGAGTGAAGGGCTCTCGCGGCCAGGGGGAGCATGATGTGGTCGCGCTACAAAGTGCGGAAAGTACATCAAATCCCAATCGTTGAGAGAATGTGGCAAGCTATCGCCCAACAAATCGCTGCAGCCGACCCAAAACCGCTACGCGGTTTCGGTCGGCTGAGCTCAGGCGTTAGGCCTCGCCGAAGCGAAAGATCGCTACTTGAAGTGTTGACGCCTTTGTTTTAAAGTTTCGCGTCTATCTTTCTGATTTTGTTAAAAAATCAGACTTTGATTAATCATGTTAGACGTCAGAGGTATTTTGACTTAAACGCCTCTGAGGTCGAATTAACGTTAGCCACCAAGAAGGTGCCATGAAAACATTTGCCGCATATGTAATTATCGCGTGTCTTTCGAGTACGGCATTAGCTGGTTCAATTACAGAAAATACGTCTTGGAACAAAGAGTTCTCTGCCGAAGCCGTCAATGGTGTCTTCGTGCTTTGTAAAAGTAGCAGTAAATCCTGCGCTACCAATGACTTAGCTCGTGCATCAAAGGAATATCTTCCAGCATCAACATTTAAGATCCCCAACGCAATTATCGGCCTAGAAACTGGTGTCATAAAGAATGAGCATCAGGTTTTCAAATGGGACGGAAAGCCAAGAGCCATGAAGCAATGGGAAAGAGACTTGACCTTAAGAGGGGCAATACAAGTTTCAGCTGTTCCCGTATTTCAACAAATCGCCAGAGAAGTTGGCGAAGTAAGAATGCAGAAATACCTTAAAAAATTTTCCTATGGCAACCAGAATATCAGTGGTGGCATTGACAAATTCTGGTTGGAAGGCCAGCTTAGAATTTCCGCAGTTAATCAAGTGGAGTTTCTAGAGTCTCTATATTTAAATAAATTGTCAGCATCTAAAGAAAACCAGCTAATAGTAAAAGAGGCTTTGGTAACGGAGGCGGCACCTGAATATCTAGTGCATTCAAAAACTGGTTTTTCTGGTGTGGGAACTGAGTCAAATCCTGGTGTCGCATGGTGGGTTGGGTGGGTTGAGAAGGAGACAGAGGTTTACTTTTTCGCCTTTAACATGGATATAGACAACGAAAGTAAGTTGCCGCTAAGAAAATCCATTCCCACCAAAATCATGGAAAGTGAGGGCATCATTGGTGGCTAAAACAAAGTTAAACATCATGAGGGAAGTGGTGATCGCCGAAGTATCGACTCAACTATCAGAGGTAGTTGGCGTCATCGAGCGCCATCTCGAACCGACGTTGCTGGCCGTACATTTGTACGGCTCCGCAGTGGATGGCGGCCTGAAGCCACACAGTGATATTGATTTGCTGGTTACGGTGACCGTAAGGCTTGATGAAACAACGCGGCGAGCTTTGATCAACGACCTTTTGGAAACTTCGGCTTCCCCTGGAGAGAGCGAGATTCTCCGCGCTGTAGAAGTCACCATTGTTGTGCACGACGACATCATTCCGTGGCGTTATCCAGCTAAGCGCGAACTGCAATTTGGAGAATGGCAGCGCAATGACATTCTTGCAGGTATCTTCGAGCCAGCCACGATCGACATTGATCTGGCTATCTTGCTGACAAAAGCAAGAGAACATAGCGTTGCCTTGGTAGGTCCAGCGGCGGAGGAACTCTTTGATCCGGTTCCTGAACAGGATCTATTTGAGGCGCTAAATGAAACCTTAACGCTATGGAACTCGCCGCCCGACTGGGCTGGCGATGAGCGAAATGTAGTGCTTACGTTGTCCCGCATTTGGTACAGCGCAGTAACCGGCAAAATCGCGCCGAAGGATGTCGCTGCCGACTGGGCAATGGAGCGCCTGCCGGCCCAGTATCAGCCCGTCATACTTGAAGCTAGACAGGCTTATCTTGGACAAGAAGAAGATCGCTTGGCCTCGCGCGCAGATCAGTTGGAAGAATTTGTTCACTACGTGAAAGGCGAGATCACCAAGGTAGTCGGCAAATAATGTCTAACAATTCGTTCAAGCCGACGCCGCTTCGCGGCGCGGCTTAACTCAAGCGTTAACCCAGGATGAGAACCTTGAAAGTATCATTGATGGCTGCGAAAGCGAAAAACGGCGTGATTGGTTGCGGTCCAGACATACCCTGGTCCGCGAAAGGGGAGCAGCTACTTTTTAAAGCATTGACCTACAATCAGTGGCTTCTGGTGGGTCGCAAGACGTTTGAATCTATGGGCGCACTCCCCAATAGGAAATACGCGGTCGTTACCCGCTCAGGTTGGACATCAAATGATGACAATGTAGTTGTATTTCAGTCAATCGAAGAGGCCATGGACAGGCTAGCTGAATTCACCGGTCACGTTATAGTGTCTGGTGGCGGAGAAATTTACCGAGAAACATTACCCATGGCCTCTACGCTCCACTTATCGACGATCGACATCGAGCCAGAGGGGGATGTTTTCTTCCCGAGTATTCCAAATACCTTCGAAGTTGTTTTTGAGCAACACTTTACTTCAAACATTAACTATTGCTATCAAATTTGGAAAAAGGGTTAACAAAGCTATGCAATCGACGGCAAAAAGCTTCGTTCGCTTCGCGCACTACGCCTTTTCCGCGATTGATAGCGACGTTATGTGAATATTGAAATGAGCATTCCAAAGAAAGGAAGTAGAAAAATTATCGTGGGCGAAAATGAGTTTTTGTGGCTCATTAGGTCAAAACTCACATATTCGCAGGACGGCACTGTTGCAAATAGTCGGTGGTGATAAACTTATCATCCCCTTTTGCTGATGGAGCTGCACATGAACCCATTCAAAGGCCGGCATTTTCAGCGTGAC
>NZ_JAALCJ010000001.1 GCF_011078175.1 Enterobacter cloacae | reverse complement strand
CCTGTCAGCCGGTCTGTCTAACTTCCTTGCGCCGGCGATTGCCGTGGTGCTGCTGCCCTGGTTCAGCACGCTCGGCGTGGTCATCGCCTATACGGTGCTGTATGTCGTGGCCTTCATTTTGTGTCCATTTATTCGGGTTGAACAGCCTGGGTTTGTTCGTCAGGAAGCCTGTAAAGGTGAAACGGTCGGAATTTCGTAATGTCTTCAGGCCATATGATATTGCCCGGACATCGTGCAATTCCTGCAAACGTGACGCCTATCCTGTAATAATGACGCGGCCCTCTACGCCGTGCGATCGGGGTAAAACACCTCAGCCTGACATTTGGCGAGGGCGGGAAGCGTAATCCGGTGCTGGACGATGTGAATATTCGCGTGGCGGATGGGGAGATTTACGGCCCGGTGGGGGAGTCTGGTTCCGGCAAAACCACGGTGCTGAAATGCCTTGCCGGGCTGTTTACCCATTGGGAGGGCGATCTGGCGATTAACGGCAAGCGGCTGGAAAAACGTATCAGCCAGGAGCGCTGCCGCCGGGTGCAGATGGTTTTTCAGGATCGGTACGGCGCGTTCACGCCCTGCCGGATAAGGTTGGGCTGAACGGGGCGTTTCGCGCTCGCTATCCGCACCAGCTTTCCGGCGGGCAGCGCCAGCGCGTGGCAATTGCCAGAGCACTCATTCTGGAGCCGCAGGTACCGCTGCTGGATGAACCGACCTCGGCGCTGGACGTCTGCGTGCAGGCGGAAATCCTCAATCTGCTGGCGTAACTTCAGCGTGAGTCGAACCTGACCTACCTGATGGTCGCCCACATTCTGGGCGTGATTGCCCGTTTGTGTCAGAAGGTGGCGATAATGCAGTCTGGAGAAATTCTTGAAGGCCTGACGGTAGACGAACTGGTGGCCGGGAAAGCGACGACCGACTATACGCGGATGCTGGTCAACGCTTCACAGCAGTATTCCCGCGAGATGACGCGGGAGGTGGCGGCGTATCAGGGTTATGCGGGTTTTAGCCGGGTAAGGCGTAGCCGCCACCCGGCAAACCATCAGCGCAAGAGCTGACAATCCGGCGGTAATCGGCACTGCAAAGCGCCCGGAACAACTTCGATGCGGAATTTCTCTCCGCTCAGCGGTTCGCCATCAAGGTTAAAGGTCATACCGTGTGGGGCGATCACTTCAAACCACGCGGATTTACCGTCGATGATATTGGGGCTCTCCTCTGGCTGCGTCAGCGTCGTAAATAGCGCAGGCAGCAGCCCGTCGCCGGTAAAAATGCGCAGCTGTAGCTGACCGTCATTAATCAAGGCTTCGGGGCAGAGCTGCTGTCCGCCGCCTGCCTGACGCCCGTTGCCGATACCAATCACCAGCGCGTCGCCCTGCCAGTGGAAGTTCTCACCGTGAATTTCACAGCTGTCGGGCTTGAGGGTGTCCATGCGCATCAGGCCGTGAATGAGGTACGAGACGCCGCCCAGCGCGGCTTTCAGCTTCTCCGGCGTTTCGCTGGTGATCCGCGTGCCGAAACCCCCCGTTGCCATGTTGATAAAGCAGGTTTTTTCATTCACCTGCGCAATGTCGACGGCGGTCGCTTTACCGAGGATAGCCAGTTGCAGTGCTTTTCCTAAATCCTCGGGTATACCGGCGCTGGTGGCAAAATCATTGGCGGTACCGAGCGGTAAAATGCCCATCACCGGGCGATGTGCTGTGCTGAGGTCAATCAGCGCGCCAGCGATCTCGTTGATTGTTCCGTCGCCGCCGCCGGAAATGATGGTCTCAGCGCCTAACCTGATGCCTTCGTCGATATAGCGTGCCGCATCGCCTTTTTCAAAGGTCACCCGCACATGAATGCGCGCGCCATCTTCACGCAATTCGGCGATCGCCTGGCGTAACAGATCGTTGCCTGCACTTTTGCCATTGAGAATTAATAAACTGTCTGGATAGGATGCCATCCGGGTTGCTCCCTTTTTTAACTATAGAAAGAGTGTATCCCAGAGAAGGAAAAAGCGGGTAAGAACAGGATGAAAGGCAAAAAATAAGCCCGCGTAAGGGAGATTACGCAGGCTAAGGAGGTGGTTCCTGGTACAGCTAGCATTTATGGGTTATGTTTTTCAGCGGGGGGATAATACCCGTATTGAACGAAGCGGTATGTGATCCGATTCTAAGAATTATCCCAGCGTGAAAAAATCCCGTAGATTGACTATTTGCCGTGTGGATTTCGGGTAGTTTCACCTTCAAAATTACGCATCAGCAGTGCAAACTCCAGCTCCACCTCTTCAGGAACCGGCAGCCAGACCACATGGCCGTCGCCAGGTGCGACCTCAATCGCTTCCCCTTTTTTATTTTCAAGGTGCTCCAGGCGGAAGTTCATGTTGCCCTGCGGCGTCATCAGCTCCAGGCTGTCACCCTTAGTGAATTTGTTTTTTACGGCGACGGCGGCCAGCGGACCTTTACGTTCGCCGGTGAAGTCACCGACAAACTGCTGGCGTTCGGAAATCGAGTAGCCATGCTCGTAGTTCTGGTAGTCGTCGTGGGTGTGACGACGCAGGAAGCCTTCGGTATAGCCGCGATGCGCCAGACCTTCCAGCGTTTCCAGCAGGCTGGTGTCGAACGGTTTACCGGCGGCGGCATCGTCGATGGCTTTGCGATACACCTGTGCGGTACGGGCGCAGTAGTAGTAAGACTTGGTGCGGCCTTCTATCTTCAGGGAATGCACGCCCATCTGGGTCAGACGCTCAACGTGCGCCACGGCGCGCAGATCTTTTGAGTTCATGATGTAGGTACCATGCTCGTCTTCGAAGGCGGTCATGTACTCACCTGGACGTTTGGCTTCTTCGATCATAAACACGCTGTCGGTAGGCGCGCCGATACCCAGCGTTGGCTCAACGTTGGTGACCGGGATCGGCTCGTGTTTGTGCACAATATTCCCGATGTCATCCTCTTTGCCTTCCTGAACGTTATATTCCCAGCGGCAGGCGTTGGTGCAGGTGCCCTGGTTCGGGTCACGCTTGTTGATGTAGCCAGAGAGCAGGCAGCGGCCGGAGTAGGCCATGCACAGCGCGCCGTGAACGAAGATTTCGATCTCCATATCCGGCGCCTGGGTGCGGATCTCTTCGATCTCTTCGAGGGACAGCTCGCGCGAAAGGATGACGCGGGTTAGCCCCATCTGTTTCCAGAATTTGACCGTTGCCCAGTTAACGGCGTTAGCCTGCACCGAGAGGTGAATGTCCATCTCCGGGAAGTTCTCCCGAACCAGCATGATTAAACCCGGGTCCGACATGATCAGCGCGTCCGGCCCCATATCCACCACCGGCTTCAGGTCGCGAATGAACGTTTTCAGCTTGGCGTTGTGCGGCGCGATATTCACCACCACGTAGAATTTTTTGCCCAGGGCATGCGCTTCGTTGATGCCAAGCTGAAGATTCTCGTGGTTGAATTCGTTATTACGCACGCGCAGCGAGTAGCGCGGCTGGCCCGCGTAGACGGCGTCGGCACCATAGGCGAAAGCGTAACGCATATTTTGCAGCGTTCCCGCCGGGGAAAGAAGTTCCGGTTTAAACATGTTTGTTCTCGTTCTGATGACAGGTCAGATCCGCGTGCACCTGGTGCAGCGGTAAGGGGAGATCCCCCACTTTAAGGGCGGGCATTGTAGCGCTGCGGGGAAGAGAGGTAAAGCTTTGCCCCTCACCCTCTCCCCTTTGGGGAGAGGGCTGGGGGAGGGGGGGATATTTAGGCAATCCTGCACGCATCCGCTTCCCAGCGATACCCCACGCCGTACACTGCACGAATAAACGACTGATCGGCGTCCAGCGCCTCCAGCTTGCGGCGCAGGTTTTTGATGTGGCTGTCGATGGTGCGGTCGGTCACCACGCGGTAATCGTCATACAGGTGGTTGAGCAGCTGTTCGCGGGAAAACACTTTCCCCGGCTCGTGGGAGAGCGTTTTCAACAGGCGGAACTCCGCAGGGGTAAGATCCAGCATTTTGCTGCGCCAGCTCGCCTGGAAGCGGCTTTCGTCGACAATCAGCGGGCTTTCGGCGTCCAGCACCTGAAGCTCGCGCTGCGGCTTACAGCGGCGGAGTATGGTTTTCACGCGCGCGACCACCTCCCGCGGGCTGTAAGGCTTACAGATGTAATCGTCGGCGCCAATTTCGAGCCCCAGCAGACGGTCGATCTCTTCGATTTTGGCCGTCACCATCACGATGGGCACATCGGAGAAACGACGAATTTCACGGCACAACGTCAGGCCGTCGGTACCCGGCAGCATCAGATCCAGCAGGATCAGATCCGGCGGCGTCTGGCGCACGTAGGGCAGCACCGGGTCGCCGTGGCTGATAAGCGTTGGCGCATAGCTCGCGGCGCGCAAATAGTCGATCAGCAGTTGCCCCAGTTTAGGCTCGTCTTCCACGATCAAAATGCGCGGTGTGTTGTCGTCAATCGGTAACTCGGTCATGCTTCTCTCGATAAATCCCGTTCCAGAGGTAACTCTACTGTAATGCTTACCCCGCCAAAAGGCGAATGGGCGGCGCGGATGGTGCCGCCGTGGGCTTCCACAATGTTAACGCAAATCGCCAGCCCAAGGCCGGAACCGCCGCTGGCGCGGTTGCGCGATCCTTCGGTGCGATAGAAACGCTCGAACAGTTTTTCCAGCTGCGCATCCTTCACGCCAGGGGCGGAGTCCGCAAAGGTCAGAGCAAAGCGCCCGTTTTCCTGCCTGCCGGAGATATGCAGCGCGCCGCCGCCGTCGGTATAGCGAAGGCTGTTCTCCAGCAGATTATTAAATAGCTGCATCAGGCGATCTCTGTCGCCAAATACCACCGCGCTGTCCGGCAGCGAGAGATTGATTTTCAGGTCACGGCTGGCGAAACGCTCGCGGAACGCGCCGGTCACGACTTCGAGGATATTGATCGCGTCGATCGGGGCTTTCTGGTAGGCAAGAGCGCCTTCGTCGGACATGGAAAGCTGATGCAGATCGTCCACCAGCTTGGTCAGCGTACCGACTTCCGCCTGTAGCGAGGCCACGGACTCGGGGGTGAACTGCCGCACGCCGTCCTGAATCGCCTCCAGCTCGCCGCGCAGTACCGCCAGCGGGGTGCGCAGCTCGTGCGAAATGTCGGCCATAAAGTCGCGGCGCATCTGCTGGTTTTTCTCCAGCGTGCTGGCGAGCTGGTTGAAGTCCTGCGCCAGCTTGCCCAGTTCATCCTGACTGCGGGTGTCCACGCGGGTCGAGAAATCACCCGCCGCCAGCTTGTGGGTGCCTTCCACCAGGCGCTTAACCGGTGCCAGCAGGCCGCGCGCCAGCGGGAAGGTGGCGAGCGCCGCCAGCAGGGTGGAAAGCGCGACAATCAGCCAGCTGGTCTGACGCTGCTGGCGGTCGAAGTTAATGTCGGTGTTGCGCGTCAGCCGCTCGACCGGCGAGGCGATAACCCAGCCTACCGTAGCGCCGTTCGAGGTAATGGCGCGCTTCGTGCCATCCGGCGGTACCGGTGAGCGCGGGCCTACGAGCACGCGCATCTCCTGGTCAATCACCCAGAACTGGGTGCGCCAGCCGTGCGGCGGCATGCCCGGCCCCGGGCGATCGTCATCATTATCGTGCTCCAGCGAGCGCAGAATTTGAAACACAAAGCGGTCATTATTGCGCAGAAAACGCCAGTTACCGTGCAGGCTGTACTGCTCCCCCAGCGCGTCGCTTAATCCCTGTAATCGCTGTTCGTTACCGTGCTTGATGTAATCAATAAAGCCGCGCTCAAAACTGACCCGCACCGCCCAGTGCATGGTAATGAGCAGGACGATACAGGTGGCGAAAATCGCCACAAAAAGCTTACCGGTGATCCCCGGACGCCAGAATTTCATGGTGCACTCCTTTTGCCGCGTCGGAGCACGACGTTTTTGGTCGTATCATTCGGCACTCTGGCAAAGATAAAAGCGGGCAGGGCGATAATGACCGCCATGCTGAGGTAAGTGTATAAAAAGACCTGATGCGCGACGGGGGTGTCGGCGCTGAGATGGTGCTGACCGTACATGCCGAGCAGCAATCCGGCCACCGTGACCCCCACGCTCATGGAGAGCTGCATGATCATCGACAGCAGGCTGTTACCACTGCTTGCCAGCTCGTCCGGCAGATCTTTCAGCGTCAGGGTGTTCATCGACGAGAAGCGCACGGAGTTGATGACCCCCTGGCAGAACAGCGCCAGCGGCAGGATGTAGTACCAGCCCAGCAGCGCCACGGCCATAAACAGCAGGCAGACCAGCGCCAGCCCGAACGTAGCGGCCACCAGCACCCGGCGATAGCCAAAGCGGTTCACTACCTGCACCACAATACGCTTCATCCCCATGCTGCCGAGCACCATCGGGATCATCATTAACCCCGCGTGGAACGGTGAGAAGCCCATCCCAATCTGTAAAAATACCGGCGTCATAAACGGCAACATGCCGCTACCGATGCGTCCGGCAAAGCTGCCGAACAGACCAAGACGGTAGGTGGGATTCCTGAACAGATTCAGGCTGAACAGCGCGCTAGCGTTGCCTCTGGCATGCCACAGATACCAGAGAATCGCAATGATCCCCAGCGCCACCAGCAGGGCGAGCGACAGGGAGGCGATCCCCAGCCCTTTTTGCCCGTCGAGCGCCAGGGTGAGCGTCGCCATGCCGGTCGCCAGCAGGATGAAGCCAACGAAATCAAAGCGCCGGGTCTGCATTTTATAGTTTGGCATCAGCGTCAGAGTGGCGATCGCGCCGATAATGCCGACCGGCAGGTTAATTAAGAAGATCCAGTGCCAGGAGGCATACTCCACCAGAATACCGCCCAGCGCCGGGCCAAGCAGCGGGCCGATCTGACCGGGCAGGGTGACGAAGGTCATCGCCGCCATATACTGCGCGCGCGGAACAATTTTCATCACCGTTAACCGCCCGACGGGCACCATCATCGCGCCGCCGACGCCCTGTAGCACGCGCGCCATCACCAGCTGATCGAGGGTATTGGCTTGGGCGCAAAACAGCGACCCGGAGGTAAACAGCACAATGGCGGTGAAGAAGATGTTTCGCACGCCGACTTTATCCGCCAGCCAGCCGCTGGCAGGCAGCATCACGGCGACCGTCAGCACGTAGGCGACAATCACCATATGCATGTGCAGCGGGCTCTCCCCCAGGCTTTTCGCCATCGAGGGGAGGGCGGTGTTCACGATGGTCGTGTCCAGCGACTGCATAAAGAAGCCGAACGCGACGATCCACAATTGCCAGCGAACGTTACTGGGTAGGTCGGTCATTTACTCGGTCACCGTGGTTCTCTTTTTACGCGAAAAACGCAGCCGCAGTCGGTCAAAGAACAGATAGACTACCGGCGTGGTGTAAAGGGTCAGCAGCTGGCTCATCACCAGACCGCCGACAATCGTGATCCCCAGAGGCTGGCGCAGCTCTGAGCCGTCACCGCCGGACATGACCAGCGGCAGCGCGCCAAAGAGTGCGGCCAGCGTGGTCATCATGATCGGGCGAAAACGCAGCAGACAGGCCTGGAATATCGCCTCGTCCGGCGTCAGGTTGCCGTTACGCTGGGCGTCCAGCGCGAAGTCGACCATCATAATCGCGTTTTTCTTCACAATGCCTATTAACAGCATGATCCCGATGAGCGCGATGAGGCTGAATGGGGCACCAAACAGCTCCAGCGCCAGCAGCGCCCCCACGCCCGCAGAAGGCAGCGTGGAAAGAATGGTCAACGGGTGCACGTAGCTTTCATACAACACGCCCAGCACGATATAGACCGTGGCAATGGCCGCCAGAATTAAAATGACCTGTGAGTTCATGGTGTCCTGGAACACCTGCGCCGTACCGGCAAAGCTGCCGCGCACGGAGGAGGGTACTCCGAGCTGGGTCATGGCACGGTTGATGGCGTCGCTGGCCTCAGACAGCGACGAGCCGGTTGGCAGGTTAAACGACACGGTCGAGGCGGCGGAAAGTCCCTGGTGGTTCACCGACAGCGGCGCGTTCGCCGGCTGCCAGCTGGCGAAGTACGACAGCGGGATCGCCTTGCCGTCATTATTGATCACAAACATCTTGTCCAGCGCGCTGATGTCCTGGGTGTAGCGCGGATCAACCTCCATCACCACCTTGTACTGGTTCATCGGCTGATAAATTGTGGAGACTTCACGCTGGCCGAAGGCGTTGTTAAGCAGGCTATTGGCCGCTTCAACATCGATGCCCAGTCGCGACATGGTTTCACGATCGTAGGTGAGCGCCATCTCCGCGCCGTTGTTCTGGCTGTCGGAGTTCACGTCCGCCAGCTGCGGCAGAGCGGCCAGCGCTTTGCGTATCTTCGGCTCCCACTCGCGCAGGGCGGCTAAATCGTCCGAGAGCAGGGTGTACTGATAGCTGGCGTTAGCCTGTCGTCCGCCGACGCGGATATCCTGAACGGCCATCAAAAACAGATTCGCCCCCGGCTCTTTGGCCAGCTTCACCCGCAGGCGGTCAATGATCTGCTGCGCCGTTTCATGACGTTCATCGCGCGGCTTGAGGGTAATAAACATCATCCCGCTGTTAACGCGCGAGCCGCCGGTAAAGCCGGTCACATTATCCACGGCCGGATCTTCCCGGATGATTTTCATAAAGTCTTGCAGTTTGCCGCGCATCGCCTGGAACGAAATACTCTGGTCCGCCTGAATACCGCCCATCAGCACGCCGGTATCCTGCTCCGGGAAGAAGGTTTTCGGGATGGTGATATACATCCAGACGTTGAGCACGATGGTGCCCATCAGCACCAGCCCGACAATACGCGTGTGGTTCAGTACCCACTTCAGCGATTTGCCATAGCCCGACTGCATCGCCATCAGGACGCGGCCAAAACCTTTCCTGCGCGGCTGCGAGTGCGGTTGGCTGCGCTTCAGCATCCAGCCGCACATCATCGGCGTCAGCGTCAGCGAAATCACCAGTGAGATACCGATGGCAACGGAGAGCGTGACGGCAAATTCGCGCAGCAGTCGCCCCGGCAGGCCGCCCATCAGCAGCAGCGGCAGGAACACTGCCACCAGCGACAGGCTCATGGACAGGACCGTGAAGCCTACTTCGCGTGTCCCCTGAAGCGCCGCCTGGAGCGGCTTCATGCCCGCTTCCAGATGACGCGAAATATTCTCCAGTACCACGATGGCGTCATCCACCACAAACCCGGTGGCAATCGTCAGCGCCATCAGCGACAGGTTGTTAAGGCTAAACCCGCACAGGTACATGGCGGCAAAGGTACCTATCAGCGACACCGGGACCGCCACCGCCGGGATCAGCGTGGCGCGCCCCGAGCGCAGGAACAGGAACACCACCAGGATCACCAGCGCGACGGAGATGATTAGCGTTTGCTCAACCTCTTCAAGCGAGGCGCGGATGGTGGGAGAGCGGTCCTGCGCAATCTGGAGATCGATGGCCGCCGGAATCGTTTCCTGTAGCTCCGGCAGGCGCGCGCGGATGCTGTTCACCGTCTGGATGATGTTGGCTTCCGGCAGCTTGCGGATCATCAGCAAAATTGCGGGCTTGGCATTGGTCATCCCGGCGTTACGCACGTCCTGCACCGAGTCGGTGACGCTGGCGACGTCGCTCAGGCGCACCGCCGCGCCGTTGTTGTAGTGAATAATTAACGGCTGATACTCGGCGGCGGTTTTCAGCTCGTCGTTGGTCTGGATCTGCCAGCGGTGGCTGTTGTCCTCAATCGCGCCCTGCGGCTTACGCACGTTGGCGTTGCTGATGGCGGAACGCACGTCGTCCAGCGACACGCCCTGATTGAACAGCGCCTGCGGGTTCAGCCCCACGCGCACGGCGGGCAGGGAGCTTCCACCGACGTCAACGTCACCCACGCCGTCAATCTGGGCGATGGTTTGCGCCAGCTGCGTGGAGGCAAAATCGTACAGCTCGCCCTGGGAGTAGGTCTCTGACGTGAGCGTCAGGATCATGATCGGCGCGTCGGACGGGTTGGCCTTGCGGTAGGTTGGTCGGCTCGGCATGCCGCTCGGCAGTAGGCTTTGGGCGGCGTTAATCGCGGCCTGCACGTCACGCGCCGCGCCGTTGATATCCCGGTCGAAGTTAAATTCCAGAATGATGCGCGTGCTGCCCAGCGAACTGCTGGAGGTCATCTCGTTAACCCCGGCAATTCGCCCAAGCGATCGTTCGAGCGGGGTCGCCACCGATGATGCCATGGTTTCCGGGGATGCACCTGGCAGCGAGGCGCTGACCATGATCACCGGGAAATCGACCTGCGGCAGCGGGGCCACCGGCAGCAGCCGGAAGCCCAGCACGCCGCACAGGGTGATAGCGACGGAGAGTAAAATCGTCGCCACCGGACGGTAAATGAAGAGGGCAAAAAACTTCACTTAGGCCTCCTCTTCACGTTTCGGGAAGCGGCTTTTCGTCCACAGGGCCAGACGGTCAAACAGCAGGTAGATAACCGGCGTGGTAAACAGCGTCAGCACCTGGCTCACCAGCAGGCCGCCCACCATTCCGATGCCCAGCGGACGGCGCAGTTCGGCCCCCACGCCGGTGCTCAGCATCAGCGGCAGCGCGCCCAGCAGGGCGGCGAGGGTGGTCATCAGGATCGGACGAAAACGCAGCAGACAGGCCTGGTAAATGGCCTCGCGTGGCGCCATCCCTTGCTCGCGCTCGGCGGCCAGCGCAAAGTCGATCATCATGATGGCGTTTTTCTTCACAATGCCGATAAGCAGGATGATGCCGATGATAGCAATCACGTCCAGCTCGCTCCCCGCCAGCATCAGCGCCAGCAGCGCCCCCACGCCCGCCGTCGGCAGGGTGGAGAGGATGGTGATCGGATGGATGAAACTCTCATACAGCACGCCAAGCACGATATACATCGCTACCACCGCCGCGACAATCAGCCAGACGGTGCTGCCCAGCGCGGCCTGGAACGCCAGCGTACTGCCCTGGAACTGGGTCTGAATATCGGACGGGAAGCTAAGTTCTTTCTCCGCGCCCAGAATGGCCTCCACCGCTTCGCCCAGGGAATACCCGTCCGGCACGTTGAACGAAATGGTGGTAGACGGGAACTGATCGAGATGGTTAATCGACAGTGGGGTGTGGCGCTCTTCCACGCTGGCAATGGCGCTAAGTGGCACAATACCGCCGTCTTTGCTGGTCAGACGTACCGCGTCCAGTGCCGCCAGCCCGGGCGTGTTCTCGGTATTATGTTCCAGTACCACGCGATACTGGTTTGCCTGGGTGTAAATGGTGGAGATTAGGCGCTGGCCAAAGGCGTTATACAGGGCGTTATCCACGTCGGACATGGTGATGCCCAGACGGCTGGCGGTGTCGCGGTTGACGTTTACGTACGCCGCCAGCCCTTTATCCTGCCAGTCGCTGCTGACGTCAGAAACCTGCGGCAGTGCTTTCAGCTTATCCACCAGCTGCGGCACCCAGGTGCTCAGCGCCTCAAGCGAGGTGGCCTGGAGCGTAAACTGGTACTGCGTGCGGCTCACCTGTGTATCAATGGTTAAATCCTGGATCGGTTGCAGATACAGCTCAATGCCCGGCACGCGCGCCACCGCGCTTTGCAGGCGCTCAACTACCGCGTTGACGCGATCGTCGCGGTCATCAAGCGGTTTAAGGTTAATTTGCAGGCGCGCGCTGTTGAGCGACGGGTTGGTGCCGTCCACGCCCACGTAGGCAGTCAGGCTTTCCACCGCCGGATCTTTCATGATGATCTCAGACACCTGCTGCTGGCGCTGCGCCATGTTGGCGAAGGAGACCGTCTGCGGCGCCTGAAGCGTGCCCTGAATAATGCCGTTGTCCTGAATCGGGAAGAAGCCTTTCGGAATGAAAATCCACAGCATGACGCTGAGCGCCAGGGTGCCGAGCGCCACGCCGAGCGTCGCCCACGGATGGTTCAGCACTTTCGCCAGCACGCGGCCATAGGCGGCAATAATGCGCTCGAACATCCGCTCGGAGGCGCGCGAGAAGCGGTTTTGCTTGCGCAAGGAGTCGTGGCTCAGCATGCGGGCGCACATCATCGGCGTCAGCGTCAGCGACACCACGGCAGAGATCAGAATGGCGACCGCCAGCGTCACGGCAAACTCGCGGAACAGCCGCCCGACGATATCGCCCATAAACAGCAGCGGGATCAGCACCGCAATCAGCGAGAAGGTCAGCGAGATAATAGTAAAGCCAATCTCTCCGGCCCCTTTCAGCGCGGCGGCCAGCGGCTTTTCGCCTTTCTCGATGTAGCGCGAGATGTTCTCGATTACCACGATGGCGTCGTCCACCACGAATCCGGTGGCGATGGTGAGCGCCATCAGCGTCAGGTTGTTAATCGAAAAGTCGAGGAACACCATCACCGCGAAGGTGCCGACCAGCGAGAGCGGTACGGCGACGGCGGGAATGATGGTTGCCGGGACGTTGCGCAGGAACAGGTAGATGATCATCACCACCAGCGCAATCGCCAGCATCAGCTCAAATTGGGTGTCGGTCACCGACGCGCGAATATTCGTGGTGCGGTCAGAGAGCACTTTCACGCTGACCGATTTTGGCAGGCTTTCCACCAGCTGCGGCAACATGGTGCGAATGCTGTCGGCGGTATCAATGATGTTTGCGCCCGGCTGGCGTTGAACGTTCATGACAATCGCCTGCTGCTTATTGGCCCACGCCCCGAGCCAGCTGTTTTCCGCGCCTTGTTCGACGGTTGCCACGTCACCCAGGCGGATCGGCGCCCCGTTCTGGTAGGCAATAATCAGCTGACGGTACTCCTCGGCGGACTGCATCTGGTCGTTGGCGGAAAGCGTGACCGCGCGGGTGGGGCCGTCCAGCGAACCCTTCGCGGAGTTGACGTTGGCGCTGGTGATAGCGGTGCGAATGGTTTCGCTGGTTAACCCCAGTGCGGCAATGGCCTGGGCATTCAGTTTGACGCGAACGGCGGGGCGTTGACCGCCCGCCAGCGTCACCAGTCCCACGCCGGTCACCTGAGAAATTTTCTGCGCCACGCGGGTTTCGACCATGTCTTCCACCTGGGTCATCGGCATGGCGGAGGAGGTGACGGCAAGCGTCATGATCGGCGGATCGGCCGGGTTGACCTTGCTGTAAACCGGTGGGTTAGGCAGGTCAGACGGCAGCAGGTTGGTTGCGGCGTTAATTGCGGCCTGCACCTCCTGCTCAGCGACGTCCAGCGACAGCGTGAGCTGGAACTGAAGCGTGACGACCGAGGCGCCACCGGAGCTCTGGGAGGACATCTGCTTCAGGCCAGACATCTGGCCAAACTGACGCTCCAGCGGAGCGGTGATGGCGGACGTCACCACGTCCGGACTGGCGCCCGGATAGAGGGTGATAACCTGAATGGTCGGGTAGTCTACTTCCGGCAGCGCCGACACGGGCAGAAAACGGTAGCCAATGATCCCGGCCAGCAGGATTGCCACCATCAACAGGGTCGTGGCAACCGGACGTAAAATAAACAGGCGTGATGGCCCACCTGTAGAGCTCGGCGGCATCACCTGCATCAGGCTTTTGCTCCTGTATTCTGTGCTTCCACCACTTCGACCTGTGCCCCTTCGGTCAGGCGGTCAATACCGTCGGTCACGACGCGGTCGCCTGCGGACAGCCCGGCGCTGATCGCCACCGTCTGGCTGTCCTGGATCCCCGTTTTCACCAGGTGTTTGCTGACCTTGTTTTCGCTGTTCAGCACCCAGACAAAGTTGCCTTCACTGCCCATTTGCAGGGCCGCCGTGGGGATTACCACCGCGTTTTCTTCGGTCGCGACCAGCATGCGCGCATTAACGAACTGATTCGGGAACAGGGCATCGTCCTGATTGTTGAAGCGTGCTTTTAGCTTAATGGTGCCGGTGGTGGTGTCGATCTGGTTATCCAGGCTCAGCAGCGACCCTTCGCTCAGCTTCTGCTTGTTGGTGCGATCCCAGGCTTCAACCACCAGCGCTTTTCCGGCCTTCTGCGCCTGCACCACCGTCGCAATATCGCTCTCCGGCAGGGTAAAAACCAGATCGATAGGGTGCGTCTGGGTGATCACCACGATGCCCGTGGTGTCGCCGCTGGAGATTTGGTTGCCGATATCAACCTGTTTCAGGCCCACACGGCCGTCAATCGGCGCGGTGATCCGGCTCCAGTCGAGCTGGAGCTGGGCGCTGGCAACCGCGGCTTCGTCGGCCTTGAGGGTCCCCTGAGATTCACTGACCAGAGACTGCTGCGTATCCAGCTCCTGACGCGACACGAGGTTGGTTTTTACCAGTTGCTGATAGCGGGCTAAATCCCGGCGGGCATTAGCGAGCGTGGCTTTGTCCTTCGCGAGCTGCCCCTGCGCCTGCGCCAGGGCCACCTTAAACTGGCTTGGATCGATTTCCGCCAGCAGGTCTCCGGCTTTCACCTGCTGACCTTCCTGGAAGTGGATGGCCATCAGCTGACCGTCTACGCGGCTACGCACCGTCACGGTGTTGGCGGCGGTGATGGTACCCAGCCCGGAGAGATAACGAGGCACGGATTTGTTCACCGCCGTTGCCGCCTGCACCGGTGCCAGCGCACCGCCGCGCATACCGTGGCGCCCGCCACCCGTAGGGCGTTGTGAGGGGCTGCTGGCGCCAGCAGGTGCTGTGGAATTTGCGGACTGGCTGTGCCAGTACCAGGCGGCGGCAAGTGCCACCACAATGATGCCGACGGCGATTGCCCAGCGGGATTTGTTACTGCCTGTCATCGTTATACGTTCTCATCCTGAAACTCTTTCGGGGAATGATACTAGTTTAGTCAGGTAACACAGCGGAAAAATGGAGGAAATATGGAAGACTGTCGGGAATTGTCTGAGTGTGGCGCCGCGGTTTTCACCCTCCCCCCGTGGGAGAGGGCACCAGACCGCACCCACGCTAGCTAAACACCACCTGCGCCCAGCGGGCCAGACCTGCCGTAACGGATCCAAAGTCATCGCCGCCGGCAATCGGGATCCCCGGCAGCTGTTCCGCCAGCGCTTTCTTGAGAAGCGGTGAACGGGCGCTACCGCCGGTCAGGTAAATCACGTCCGGTCTCTCTTTGCCGTTCGCCAGCGCCAGCTGTACCTGCTCCAGAATGCGCTGTAGCGGCTGGGCCAGCGCAACTTCCAGCCCCTCCTGCGTGATAGCCGTAGTCAGACAGTCACTGATAAATGGCAGCGAAACCGCATGCTCAGGACGATCGGAAAGGGCAATTTTACTCTCTTCGGCGGTGCGCACGACCCGGTAGCTCAGGCGCTGACGCCACACCTTATACAGTAGCGCGACCTTCTCTGCATCCTGCGCATCGCGCACCAGATCGTTGAGGAAACGGCCATTCGCGGTGCTGTAAAAATCACTCTGTGCCGGGACGTCGTTGATGGCAATCGCGTTCCACCACGGCAGGATCGGCAGGGCGATGCCTTTCTCGGTCTGTCCGCCCATGCCGAGCAGCGGCATCAGGCTCTTGAAGGCCAGGGCAATATCCAGATCGTTACCACCTACGCGGCAGCCGCTGTGCCCCAGCAGACTGTTTTCACGATCGCGACGGTGATGCCACTGCGGACCCATCAGCAGCAAAGAACAGTCCGTCGTACCGCCGCCGATGTCCACCACCAGCACCCGTTTCTCTTCCGTCAGCGTGGCTTCAAAATCCAGCCCCGCCGCAACCGGCTCGTACTGAAACACTACGTCACGGAAGCCTGCGCGGTGCGCTGCACGTTCGAGGATCCCCTGCGCCTGCTGGTTGGCTTCGTCGCCGCCCAGCCCCTGGAAGTTGATCGGACGGCCAATCACCGCCTGGGTGATGGCATCCGGCACCTGGGACTGCGCCTGATTGCGGATGTGCAGCATCATCGCGCAGACCAGGTCTTCAAACATTGCCACCTGCTGCGGCTTCAGGCCGCTGGCGCCGAGGAAGGATTTCGGCGATTTAACAAAGTAGACCTCTTCCGGGTCTTCAATGTACTGCCCGAGGGAAGAGAGGCCGAACTGCACGCTGGACGGGGTAACGTCGATATCTTCCTCGCGGTTAAAGCTGACCGCACGGCGCAGCAGCGCCTGGGTCTCCGCCGCGGTGGCCGGAACCTGATGGTGGCGGAACAGCCACTCGCTCACCGCTTCACGCGTGGGCGCACAGAGCATTGACGGCAGCAGCGTACTGCCGTTTTCCATTTCAAGGAGCTGCGGTTGTCCATGTTGCATTATCGCAACCGAGCAGTTTGCGGTGCCGTAGTCGAATCCAATAAACACAATAAATCCCCATGCCGGTGAGAAGGGGCGAGACTTTAGCGAAATGTCTGCCAGGCGACAACAGGAATATGAAAGCAAGGCGCAACGCAATCTTTCGGTTTATGCTGAGGTAAATACAAAAGGAGAGACGATGTATACCCTGAACTGGCAACCGCCCTACGACTGGACGTGGATGTTTGGCTTTCTTGCCGCGCGTGCGGTCACGGGGGTTGAGACCGTTACGGAGGATTACTACGAGCGCAGTTTTGCCTGTGCCGGGCATCGGGGCATTTTTCGCATCACACCAAACAGCGCAACCCATACGCTGGCGGTGTCGCTCAGCCCTGGCCTGATCCCCGTGGCGGATATCTGCCTGGACCGCATCGCCCGCCTGTTTGACCTTGATTGCGATCCGCTGCACATTGCGCAGACTTTGGGCGAGCTCGCCGCGGCGCGGCCGGGGTTACGTTTGCCAGGCGCGATGGATACGTACGAACAGGGCGTACGCGCCATTCTCGGACAGCTGGTAAGCGTGGCGATGGCGGCTAAACTGGCGTCACGGGTGGTGGCGCTGTGCGGTGAACCCATCCAGGACGCGCCGGGCTACCTCTGCTTTCCTCCGCCAGAGGTACTGGCCGCGGCGGATCCGCTGGCGTTGAAAGCCCTCGGGATGCCGCTCAAGCGTGCGGAGTCGTTGATTCACCTGGCGCAGTCGGTAGTGGATGGTGAATTCCCGCTGTTCCCGCCTGCGAACGTTGAGGCCGGAATGAAGGCGCTACAGCAGCGCCCCGGCATAGGGCGCTGGACCGCCAATTACCTGGCCCTGCGCGGCTGGCAGGCGAAGGATGTTTTTCTGCCGGATGATTATCTGATTAAGCAGCGCTTTGCCGGTATGACGCCCGCGCAAATCCGTCGCTATGCGGAGCGCTGGCAGCCGTGGCGCTCCTATGCGTTATTGCATATCTGGTACACCGACGGCTGGTCGCCGTCAGTTGATGGCGAAATAGCTGGTATTGAGCAGTAGATCCAGCGGCTGCGCTTCCCCAATGGTATCGCCGTAAATAAAGTCAACGCCGATGCCCGACAGCGTATCCATCATGATCGACTGATGGCATGGGCCGGCAATGGTTTTAATACCCAGACGCTGGGCGTGGCCCTGAATGATGGTCACCATCATCTCGTCCATCAAATTGCCGTGGACGTTGGTCACCACGTCTGCATCCAGCAGCAGATAATCAGCTGTGTTGGCGCTGAGCTGGCTGAAGACGTTCATATCGCGTCCGACGCGGGTCAACACCACGCGACAGCCGGCATGACGAAGCTTTTGCAGACCCTGCTGCACGTTTTCATCGTTATTACTCAACACATCGACGGCGATCGCCAGATGCAGCAGACGTGCCGGCAGTGGACCTTTGGTAATGAGATCGAGCAGTTCATCCACCAGCGTGACGCTGGCTAAACCCGCTTCTGAGAGCGGCAGCGCGACGCCCATCCCTTTCGCCGCCACCTGTCTGGCATAGGAGCGGAAAAACTCGCTGAAAATACGCCGGTCAAGGGCGTGCAGCAGCTCCGCTTCCGCCAGCCCGGCGCGGAAGGCATGCTCTTCCAGCACTTCCCCCTGGCTGGTCCACAGCCGCAGAGAAATCAGCCAGAAGCTACTGCTCTCGGGGATCCGCGGTGAGGCGACGCTGCGGGCAATCATCAGCAGATGATTATCTTTAATCATGTGCCACTGTTCATCCAGTGACATCATGCTGCGCGTGCTGTGGATCCGCTCCTGCTGGGGTTCATAGACGGTTACCACGCCGCGCCCGCTGTTTTTCGAAGCGTAACAGGCGATATCGGCCTGAGACATCACTTCCGCAGCCTGATAATTGGTGTCGTCAATCAGCGTGATACCTGCGCTGGCGCCAATGCGGTGCAGGCGTCCTTCCCAGGAAAAATGATAGTTATTGATGGCGTCGATCAGCCTGCCCGCAATATAGCGTGCGCTTTCGACGTTGCAGTCCGGCAGCAGCAGGCCAAACTCGTCGCCACCCAGACGCGCCAGCACGTCGCTGGAGCGCAGCATGGTCAGCATTAAAGAAGAAAGCTCGCGCAGGAGAGCATCACCCGCCGCGTGGCCTGCCGTATCGTTGACCGCCTTAAAACGATCAAGATCGATAAAGACCAGCGCGTGACGCTGATGGGTCTCCTGTACCGTCTGCAACAGACGCTTCAGATGATTTTCAAAGCTGACGCGGTTCGCCAGATGAGTTAGGGCGTCATGGGAGGCGCTGTAGCTTAGCTGGCGCAGCATTTTGCGCGATTCGGTCACGTCCTGTATTACCAGCACCGAGCCGATGGTGTGCCCTTCCAGGGTACTGAGCGAGGTAATGCTGTAATGAATGTCGAAACTGCCGCCATTCCGGCAGTTGAGCACCACATCCTGTTCAATATCGGTACGGGACATATCGCCGCTGTGGATGTTTTCCATTAACGGACCGTTCTCGCCGAAGGTAATGTGCAGCACCTTCAGGACGGGCTGACCCAGCGCTTCGCTTTGCGACCAGCCGCTCATCTTCTCGGCGACCGGATTCATAAAGGTGATGTTCATGTCGATATCGGTACACAACACCGCTTCGCCGATGGAGTCGAGGGTGATATGCAGACGCTCTTTTTCCTGGAACAGCGCCTCGTTCAGCTGCTTCACCTCGGTCATGTCCATGTTGATCCCTAACAGCCGTTCCACTTCGCCCTGTTTGTTCAGCACCCGGTTCGCTAACGAACGAATGTGGCGAATGCCATCCTTGACGCGAATGCGAAATTCCAGCTTGAAAGGCACCCTGGCCTGGAGTGACTCTTGCAGCACCTGTTCGGCATGCGTGCGATCTTCAGGCACGATGGCGTCATGCCAGAGTTGCCAGGTGGGTTTAATGTGCGGGGGGATCTCGTACAGTTCAAACATCCGTTTATCCCAGCTGATTACGTTCGGCTCGAGATCCCACTCCCAAATCCCAATGCCGCCGGCTTCGTTTGCGAGGGTGATACGTTCCATCAGGCGCTTATTGACCCACTCGGTATGTTTCAGATCGTTGATGTCTTCAATCTGCGCAATAAAGTAGAGCGGTGTACCGTCGGCATGACGGACCACGGAGACGGCCAGCAGCGCCCAGACCACCTCGCCGCTGCGGGTGTAGTAGCGTTTTTCGAGGCTGTAGTTGTTGATCTCCCCATGCATGAGCTGTTCCATCTGTTCCAGGTCGGTATTTAAATCCTCCGGCCAGGTTAACTGCTGGAACGTGAGTGACTGAAGCTCGGACTGGCTGTAACCGAGGAAATTGCACAGCGCCTTGTTGGCCTGAAGCCACTGGCCCTCAGTGCCCACCAGCGCCATACCTATCGCGGAATATTCCATCGCATTACGAAAACGTTCTTCGCTTTCCGTGATGTGTTTACGCTCGGCCCGGAAGGCATACATCACCATCGTCATAATGTTGGCGGGTAACAGCATCATCAGGAAGGGGAGCCACGGCGCGTTAAAGGTGACGATCATGCTGGAGGGCGTCATGGAGGCCGGGTTTCGCGCCATCATCAGGGACACCATCATGATGGTGGATAAAAATACCAGGAACGCCTCCATACGCGGCAGGCGTACCGCGCTCCACATCAGCAGAACGATGATGCAGGTGAATGGCCACGGCAGCCAGGCGATTGCCGTCCAGCTCAGGACCAGCGTAATAACTAGCGTCACCAGCGATTCCAGCAACAGTTTTGGGTTGCGGTGTCGCAGCAGGTAGTGCGGTTTAAACAACAGGCCTAACGGCACCAGCGCCAGTGCGCCAATGGATTCTGAAAGTACCCAAAAAATAAAATTACGCAGCGGCTCTGCGCTCGGCACCAGAAAATGAACCAGAACGCCCCCCACCAGCGGCGGCACCAGGGCACTCCCGATGGCAAGCCGGATCCAGTCGTTGAGGTTTTGCAGCGGGTTATACCAGGGAAGCAACTTGCGCAACAACACAGCCCCAATACCGGCCTCAATAATATTGATTGTGGTGTAGGTCAGGCTGATCGCGTCCCATGAGAAAAGCAGCCACGAGGCAAAAATATTGCCAAAGGAGCAGGCAAGCGCAATGCCGGGCCACATTTTTCCCGCGTGGCGGTAAAACGCCACCATCATTATTGAGGTTGGGAACCACAGTGGCGCGAGCAGCGTACCGAAGCGAGTCAGCTCAAGGGAAAATAGGGTGAAGATGAACGTGACCAGACCCAGACAGACAAGCCGCAGTAAAGGATGTGGGGTAGTAACCAAAACCCGCTGGTATTGTTTATTCATTACCGCTCTATCCAGGAACGCCATGTTGTCAGGAACCAGGTCCGGACGCGTAAATTCATAATTTGGTTTATGCTAGTACAAACATTTTACAATTCATATGCTGAGTGCTCAGATTTTGACTTCATAGACTTATAAAATAGTTACTCTGCGAAGAAAGGCGATGAAATGGCGAAAAACCGCGCGTAAAAATTTCGCTAAAGGCGTGAAACGGCGCTTTTCAGCCCGCCTCGCATAACCTGCGCATTCGACTGGTATCACGTCTCCGAAATCCCTATAATTGCCGCGTTTGACGCTCCGGCGTCGTCCTTCCTTACATCCAGGTTAATCAGGTCGCTAAATTTATGACTGATAAGTCTCATCAGTGCGTCATCATAGGCATTGCCGGCGCATCGGCTTCAGGTAAAAGTCTTATTGCCAGTACGCTTTATCGCGAACTGCGTGAACAAGTGGGTGATGAGCATATCGGTGTTATTCCCGAAGATAGCTATTACAAAGATCAATCCCATCTTTCGATGGAAGAGCGCGTAAAAACCAACTACGACCACCCCAGTGCGATGGATCACAGCCTGCTGTTCCAGCATCTGGAAGCGCTGAAGCGCGGCGAGGCGATTGAACTGCCCGTCTACAGCTATGTGGAACATACCCGCACCCAGGAAACGATCCGCATCGAGCCTAAGAAGGTGATCATCCTTGAAGGGATTTTGCTGCTCACCGACGCTCGTCTGCGCGAATCAATGAACTTCTCGATTTTCGTCGATACCCCGCTGGATATCTGCCTGATGCGTCGTATCAAACGCGACGTTAACGAACGCGGCCGCTCCATGGATTCCGTGATGGCGCAATATCAGAAAACCGTGCGTCCGATGTTCCTGCAATTTATTGAACCTTCAAAACAATACGCCGATATTATCGTGCCGCGCGGCGGTAAAAACCGTATTGCCATTGATATCTTAAAAGCGAAAATCAGTCAGTTTTTTGAATAAGCCGTGTGAATTGTGTACCGTTCAGAGATAACCTGGTTTTGCCCTGACGCTGTAAGGCTTCAGGGCGCGATGCACGAAAGGAGAAAGTGCCATGCGTCTTTGTGACCGCGATATAGAAGCCTGGCTGGATGAAGGCCGCCTGTCTATCACCCCGCGTCCACCGGTTGAGCGTATTAACGGCGTGACCGTCGATGTGCGTCTGGGGAACAAATTCCGCACCTTCAGCGGCCACACGGCACCGTTTATCGACCTCAGCGGACCGAAAGACGAAGTCAGCGCAGCGCTGGATCGCGTCATGAGCGACGAAATCGTCATCGAAGAAGGAGAGGCGTTTTATCTCCATCCTGGCGAACTGGCGCTGGCGGTGACCTTTGAATCCGTCACGCTGCCTGCGGATCTGGTCGGCTGGCTTGACGGACGCTCTTCCCTGGCGCGTCTGGGTCTTATGGTGCACGTCACCGCGCACCGTATCGATCCGGGCTGGTCTGGCCGTATTGTGCTGGAGTTCTTCAACGCCGGTAAACTGCCGCTGGCGCTTCGACCGGGAATGATGATTGGTGCGTTGAGCTTCGAGCCGCTGACCGGCCCGGCAGACCGTCCTTATAACCGCCGTCAGGACGCAAAATATCGCGACCAGCAGGGTGCGGTTGCCAGTCGTATCGATAAAGACTGATCTGTGAGTTCACTGAGGAAGCCATGAGAAGAGTTCTGACAACGCTGATGATTTTGCTGGTGGTGCTGGTGGCTGGCCTTTCAGCGTTGGTGCTGCTGGTTAACCCGAATGACTTCCGGGCCTATATGGTGCGGCAGGTGGAAGCGCGCAGCGGGTATGAACTCAAGCTGGACGGGCCGCTGCGCTGGCACGTCTGGCCTCAGCTTAGCATTCTCTCCGGACGTATGTCGCTCACCGCGCCGGGCGCCGTGCAGCCGCTGGTCACGGCGGATAACATGCGTCTTGATGTCGCGCTCATCCCGCTGTTATCCCATCAACTTCAGGTAGAACAGGTGATGCTGAAAGGGGCGGTGATTCAGCTTACCCCCCAAACCGAAGCCGTTCGTCAGGCGGATGCTCCGGTCGCACCGCGTGAAAACACCTTGCCTGACGTCCCCTCTGATACCGGCTGGTCGTTCGACATCGGTAATCTGAAAGTTGCTGACAGCGTGCTGGTTTTCCAGCATGAGGACGACGAACAGATCACCGTACGCAATATCAACCTCAGGATGGAGCAGGACGCCAACCATCACGCCACCATGGAGTTCTCGGGGCGGATCAACCGCAATCAGCGCGATCTCAACCTGTCGATGAATGCGAACGTGAATGCGTCGGATTACCCGCACCAGCTGACGGCGGACGTTCAGCAACTCAACTGGCAGCTGACCGGCGCGGATTTACCCACAAAAGGAATAGCCGGGCAGGGGACCATGCAGGCGGTGTGGCATGAAGAGCGCAAACAGCTCGAACTGAACGCGCTCAACCTCCAGGCCAACGACAGTTCCCTGAAGGGACAGGCAAGCGTCACGCTCGATGAGAAACCCAAGTGGGTGCTGGATCTGCAATTCGACAAGCTGAACCTCGAGAACCTGCTGCCGCCCCAACCGGTGAACGCGACCGATGAGGGAGCCACGCAGGTGGGGCAAAGCCAGGTCACGCAGTCGCGTCCGGTGATCTCCTCAAATCTCGATCAGCCTGACTACAACGGCCTGCGCGGATTTACCGCCGACATTCTGCTGAAAGCGAACAGCGTGCGCTGGCGTGGAATTGATTTTACTGACGTCAGCAGCCAGATGTTCAACCACAATGGCCTGCTGGTCATCTCCGAACTCAGCGGAAAAATGGGAGCAGGGAACCTCTCCCTGCCGGGCACGCTGGATGTACGTAAAGACGTTGCCAGCGCCGCGTTCCAGCCGCGTCTGGAAAACGTTGAGATTGGTACCATCCTGAAAGCCTTTAATTACCCTATTGCCCTCACGGGGCAGCTGTCGCTGGCCGGGGATTTTTCCGGCAAGAAGATTGATGCGGACGCTTTCCGCCGTAGCTGGCAGGGGCAGGCGCACGTTGAGCTCAAAGATTCGCGCATGGAAGGGCTGAACTTCCAGCAGCTGGTACAGCAGGCGGTAGAGCGCAGCAGCAGCGTGAAAGCGAATGAAAACTACGACAGCGCAACCCGTCTGGACAGCTTTACCAGCGAGCTTGCCCTCGACAACGGTCAGCTCTCGCTTGACGATATGCAGGGAACTTCATCTCTGCTGGCGCTGACGGGAAACGGCGCGCTGGATCTGGTGAAAGAGACGGCTGATACCCGCTTCAACGTCCGGGTGAAGGCCGGCTGGGAAGGCGAAGGCCAGCTTGTGGAGTTCCTGAAAGAGACGCCGATACCGCTGCGCGTCTACGGAAAATGGCAGGCGCTGAATTACAGTTTGCAGGTCGATCAGATCCTGCGTAAGCATCTTCAGGATGAAGCGAAACGTCGGCTGAATGACTGGGCGGACCGCAATAAAGAGTCTCAGTCAGGTAAGGATGTGAAAAAGCTGCTCGATAAGCTGTGATGCCTGTTGTGCCGGGTGGCACGTGCGGCCTGATGCCCTCTCCCACGGGGAGAGGGAGCAAACACTAAAAACGGCAACGAGGTTGCCGTTTTGCTTTTACCTAAACCTCAAAGTCCATCTCATCTTCACCGCGCAGCGGGATCAGCTGCACCTTCTGCACGCGATGGCTCTCAACCTGCAAGGTTTTGATCAGGTAATCCCCCACCTGAACCTCTTCGCCCGGCTGCGGAATGCGTTGCAGATATTCCATCAGCAAACCGGCGATGGTGTGGTATTCGCGCTTCTCGTCCAGCGGCAGCGGAACGAACTGTACCAGATCTTCCAGCGGCATATGGCCGTTAGCGGTCCAGCTGCCGTCGGCGTTTTTCTGAATATCGTGACGCGCATCGATCTCATCCACCTCATTAGGCAGATTGCCGGCGATGGTTTCCATGACGTCGCTAAGCGTCACCAGCCCTTCCACAGAACCAAACTCATCAACGACAAACGCGAAGTGGGTACGCGCGTTGCGGAACTGCTCCAGGGCGGAGAGCAGCGGCAGCGCTTCCGGGAAGACCAGCGGCTGGCGTACCAGCGCGCGCAGGTTGAGCGGCTCGCCGTGAAGCTGCTGTTGCAGCAGGTCAATCACGTGTACCACGCCCAGCAGCTCTTCTTCCTCTTCACCGCCGGTGACGACCACACGGGTGTGCTGGTTTTTATCCAGCAGGGCACGGATCTGCTCTTCCGGCGCCGTCAGGTCAATATGCTCAATGTCGTGGCGGGAGGTCATGATGCTGCTTACTGAACGCTGATTGAGGTTAAGCACGCGTTCTATCATCCGGCGTTCCTGCGGGTTGAAGATCTGCCCGTCGCTGTGGTCGGCAAGCATCGCAGCGGACTCGGCATCCAGCTCGGCATCCTCTTTTTTGCCGCTCAGCAGGCGCATCACGGTATCTGCGGTGCGTTGGCGCAATGTCTGGTTCGCGGAGAGAAACCGGCGACGGTTGAAAATGGCCAGCTGGTTGAGGAACTCAATAAGCACCGAGAAACCAATGGCGGCGTACAAATAGCCTTTCGGGATATGGAAGCCGAAACCATCCGCCACCAGGCTAAAGCCAATCATTAGCAGGAAGCTCAGACAGAGGATGACAATAGTCGGATGACTGTTCACGAAGCGCGTCAGGGCTTTACTGGCGAGCACCATCAGGGTGATGGCGATGATCACGGCGGCCATCATCACCGCCAGATGGTCAACCATCCCGACGGCAGTAATTACGGAGTCGAGAGAAAAGACGGCATCCAGCACCACTATCTGCGCGACCACCGGCCAGAATTTTGCACCGCGTCGCTGGGTGGGGTTTTCACTGTCTTTTCCCTCCAGTCGCTCATTAAGCTCAACCGTCGCTTTGAACAGCAGGAACAATCCGCCGAAAAGCATGATCAGGTCGCGAGCGCTAAAGCTCAGCCCCTGGATGCTGAATATGGGTTTGGTCAGCGTAACCAGCCACGAAATCGAGGCCAGTAACAACAGACGCATCACCATGGCGAGCAGAAGACCCGTCACGCGGGCGCGGTCGCGTTGCGAAGGGGGTAATTTATCGGCAAGGATGGCGATAAACACCAGGTTATCAATGCCGAGTACTAATTCGATGACGACCAGCGTCACCAGCCCGGCCCAGATTGATGGATCGGCAATCCATTCCATAGTAAATGCAATACCTTCTGTTATATGACTAATGTCACACTTCGATCATGGATAAAGCCGACAAAAATTGCAATGCCGGAGTGAGATTTCTCTTAATGCTACACTCACCAAAAAAAACCTTTTCCGGGCGGTGTAAATAAGTTAATTGCGAAGTTTTAATTACATAAAACGATATTTAGGATATATCGCAATAAGTGCTGTGGCGATCTATTTTGTCAATATAAAGAAAATCCGAAAACATTAAAACTTTGCTCTTAATATTAATCTTAAAAACGAATATTAGGACGGTTGTCTCCTTGCCTGCTATTAGGTTAGCTGCAACAATTCTTCCAGCAACAAATGTTAAATCTCCATGTTGCTATTTTTGTTTCGGTCTTAGGCGAAGGCTATACATTATCAGTCCGCTTTTTGAGGTGATTGATATATTTCGTTAAAGGCCTTATCAAAGAGGGTGTCTAACCATAAGGTATTGTTTAGTCAGTGGATTGGTAACTGAAAGCCAAGGGCGGTAGCGTGCCTGAAAGCGTGTGAATCAGCCTCAATTATTCTGTCAATAGCCAATGGATGAATAAGCTTTTTTTAGGACTGATGCCAGTTATATTGCTAAATGATTAACTGCATTCTGATTGTCACCACGACCCGCGCTTATTTTAATTGCACAGGATAATTACTCTGCCAAAGTGATAAATAATCAATGATGAAATCCAAAATGAAATTGATGCCATTATTGGTGTCTGTGACCTTGATGAGTGGTTGCACGGTCTTTCCCGGCAGCAATATGTCAACAATGGGCAAGGATGTGATTAAACAGCAGGATGCTGATTTTGATCTCGACAAAATGGTGAATGTTTATCCATTAACCCCACGTCTGGTAGAACAATTACGCCCACGTCCAAATGTTGCACAGCCAAATATGTCTCTGGACCAGGAAATTGCTTCTTACCAGTATCGCGTGGGTCCGGGTGACGTCATTAACGTGACCGTCTGGGATCACCCGGAGCTGACCACACCTGCGGGCCAGTACCGCAGCTCAAGCGACACCGGTAACTGGGTACAGTCCGATGGCACCATGTTCTATCCCTACATTGGCAAAGTGCACGTCGCGGGTAAAACCCTTGCTGAGATCCGTAGTGATATTACCGGCCGCCTGGCGCAGTACATTGCTGACCCGCAGGTTGACGTTAATATCGCCGCGTTCCGATCCCAGAAAGCCTATATCTCTGGCCAGGTCAATAAATCCGGCCAGCAGGCGATCACTAACGTCCCGCTCACCGTTCTCGATGCGATCAATGCCGCAGGCGGCTTAACCGACGGCGCTGACTGGCGCAACGTGGTGCTGACCCACAACGGCAAAGAGCAGCGCATTTCGCTTCAGGCGCTGATGCAAAACGGTGACCTGACCCAGAACCGCCTCCTCTATCCGGGAGACATTCTGTACGTGCCGCGCAACGACGATCTGAAAGTGTTCGTGATGGGTGAAGTGAAGAAACAGAGCACCCTCAAGATGGACTTCAGCGGTATGACCCTGACCGAAGCGCTGGGCAATGCGGAAGGCATCGATCTGACCGCCTCCAACGCCAGCGGCATCTTCGTGATCCGTCCTATCAAAGGCGAGAACGCGAAGGGCAAGATTGCCAATATCTACCAGCTGGATATGTCCGATGCGACATCGCTGGTCATGGCAACGTCGTTCCGTCTCCAGCCGTACGATGTGGTCTATGTCACCACCGCGCCGGTTGCCCGCTGGAACCGTCTGATCAACCAGTTGCTGCCTACCATCAGTGGCGTTCGCTACATGACGGATACGGCGAGCGACGTTCATAACTGGTAAGCCGCGATGTTTAACAAAATTCTGGTGGTGTGCGTGGGGAACATTTGCCGTTCCCCCACGGCTGAAAGGCTGTTGAAAAATTACCAGCCTGCGTTAACGGTCGACTCCGCAGGGCTGGGCGCGCTGGTCGGAAAGGGTGCCGACGAACGTGCCGCAAGCGTTGCCCTTGAGCATAACCTCTCACTCGACGGGCACGTTGCCCGTCAGGTCTCTGGCCGGATGTGCCGGGAATACGACCTGATCCTCGCGATGGAAAAACGCCACATTCACGCGCTGTGCGATATCGCACCGGAGATGCGCGGCAAGGTGATGCTGTTTGGTCACTGGGATGGCGAGCGCGAAATTCCCGATCCGTATCGCAAGAGCCGCGAGGCCTTTGAGGCGGTTTACACCTTACTAGACCAGTCTGCCCGTCAGTGGGCGCAGGCACTGAAAGCTCAGCAGGGATAACAATGACAGAAAAAACAAGGCCTTCTGCTGCCCCGACGTCGGGCAGTGATGAAATCGATATCGGTCGCCTGGTCGGGACCGTTATTGAAGCGAAATGGTGGGTGCTGGGTATTACCGCCATTTTTGCCGTGGCGGCGATCGTCTATACGCTGTTCGCAACGCCTATTTACAGCGCCGACGCGCTGGTGCAAATCGAACAAAATACCGGTAACTCGCTGGTTCAGGATATCGGCTCGGCGCTGGCCAACAAGCCGCCGGCATCGGAAGCCGAAATTCAGCTGATCCAGTCGCGCCTGGTACTGGGCAAAACGGTTCACGATCTGGGGCTGGATATTGCGGTCACCAAAAATACCTTCCCGGTGTTTGGCGCAGGCTGGGATCGCCTGATGGGGCGCAGTAACGATACGGTAAAAGTGACCGACTTCGTGATCCCAAAAGGGGCAGGGGACCAAACCTTTACCCTGACCGTGCTGGGGCCAAAACAGTATCAGCTGACCAGCGACGCGGGCTTCAGCGCGCGCGGCGAAGTAGGGCAGATGCTGACCAAAGAGGGCGTCAGCATCAAGGTCAGCGCAATTCAGGCGCATGAGGGCGGGGAGTTTACGGTCACCAAATTCTCGACGCTCGGGATGATCAACAACCTGCAAAACAACCTGACCGTCACCGAAAACGGCAAGGATACCGGCGTTCTGAGCATGACTTTCACCGGTGAAGACAAGGATCAAATCCGCGACATCCTTAATAGCATCACCCGCAACTATCTGGAGCAGAACGTTGAGCGTAAGTCAGCGGAAGCCGCAAAAAGTCTGGCGTTTCTCAGTAAACAGCTGCCGGAGGTGCGCGCCCGTCTGGATGATGCAGAGAATAAGCTGAACGCGTACCGTCAGGACAAGGATTCCGTCGATCTGCCGCTGGAGGCGAAATCGGTTCTCGACTCCATGGTCAATATTGATGCGCAGCTGAACGAGCTGACCTTCAAAGAGGCGGAGATTTCCAAGCTCTATACCAAACGTCATCCGGCGTACCGCACGCTGCTGGAAAAACGTCGTACCCTGGAAGAAGAGAAGGCGAAGCTGAACGATCGCGTGACCGCAATGCCGAAGACGCAGCAGGAAATTGTACGCCTGACGCGTGATGTGGAATCCGGCCAGCAGGTTTACATGCAGCTGCTGAACAAACAGCAGGAGCTGAAAATCACCGAAGCCAGCACCGTCGGCGACGTGCGTATCGTTGACCCGGCGATTACCCAGCCTGGCGTGCTGAAGCCGAAGAAAGCGCTGATTATCCTCGGCAGCATTATTCTCGGCCTGATGCTCTCTATCGTCGGCGTGCTGCTGCGCTCGCTGTTCAACCGCGGTATCGAAAGCCCGCAGGTGCTGGAAGAGAACGGGATCAGCGTGTACGCAAGCATCCCGCTCTCCGAGTGGCAGAAGTCCCGTGACAGCGTCAAAACCGTTAAGGGCGTCAAGCGTTACAAGCAGAGCCAGCTGCTGGCCGTGGGTAACCCGACTGACCTGGCGATTGAAGCGGTGCGCAGCCTGCGTACCAGCCTCCACTTCGCCATGATGCAGGCCAAAAACAACGTCCTGATGATGACCGGCGTTAGCCCGTCAATCGGTAAAACCTTCGTCTGCGCCAACCTGGCGGCGGTGGTGAGCCAGACTAACAAGCGCGTGCTGCTGATCGACTGCGATATGCGTAAGGGCTATACCCACGAGCTGCTGGGCACCAATAACGTTAACGGCCTGTCGGAAATTCTGCTCGGTAAAGGAGAAATCAGCGAGAGCGCCAAGCCGACCTCGATTCCGAAGTTTGACCTGATCCCGCGTGGTCAGGTGCCGCCGAACCCGTCTGAACTGCTGATGAGCGAGCGTTTCACGCAGCTGATTGAGTGGGCAAGCAAAAACTACGACCTGGTGCTGATAGATACCCCGCCAATCCTGGCAGTCACCGACGCCGCCGTGGTAGGGCGTCACGCGGGCACCACGCTGATGGTCGCACGCTATGCGGTGAACACCCTGAAGGAAGTGGAGACCAGCCTGAGCCGCTTTGAGCAGAACGGTATTGAGGTGAAGGGAGTGATCCTGAACTCCATCTTCCGCCGCGCAACCGGGTATCAGGATTACGGCTACTACGAGTACGAATACAAGTCTGACAGTAAATAATAATCCCCCTCATCCTAACCCTCTCCCCAGAGGGGAGAGAGGGCTGCATGGTGCAGCTTTTCTCCCTCTCCCTCCGGGAGAGGGTCGGAGTGAGGGATAAGGGGAAGACCATGAGCACACAACGCCCTTTGATTTCTATCTATATGCCGACATGGAATCGTCAGCAGCTGGCGATCCGCGCGATTAAATCGGTCCTGCGTCAGGATTACGATAACTGGGAACTGATTATCGTGGATGACTGTTCCTCCTCTTATGAACAACTGCAAAAGTTTGTCGAAGACCTGAACGATCCGCGCGTGGTGTACACGCATAACGCCATCAATTCCGGGGCGTGTGCGGTGCGCAACCAGGCGATTATGCAGGCGAAAGGACAGTATCTGACTGGTATCGACGACGATGATGAATGGACGCCAAACCGCCTGTCGATCTTCCTGTCGCACAAGGCGCAGCTGGTGACCCACGCGTTTCTCTATGCCAACGACTACGTCTGTCAGGGCGAGGTTTACTCGCAGCCCGCGAGCCTGCCGCTGTATCCGAAATCACCCTATTCCCGCCGCCTGTTCTACAAGCGCAACATCATCGGTAATCAGGTGTTTACCTGGGCCTGGCGCTTTAAGGAGTGCCTGTTCGATACCGAACTGAAAGCCGCGCAGGATTACGACATCTTTCTGCGGATGGTGGTGGAGTATGGCGAGCCGTGGAAAGTGGAAGAGGCCACGCAGATCCTGCACATCAACCACGGGGAGATGCAAATCACCTCCTCGCCGAAGAAGTTTTCGGGCTACTTCCATTTTTACCGCAAGCACAAGGACAAGTTTGACCGTGCCAGCCGGAAGTATCAGCTCTTTACCCTCTATCAGATCCGCAATAAGCGCATGAACTGGCGCACGCTGCTGACGCTGCTGTCGGTGCGTAACGGCAAGCGTCTGGCTGACGGGCTTCGGGGGAAATAATGTTTCTGGAAGATTGCCGCGCTAACAGCTGGAGCCTGCGCCCGTGCTGCATGGTTCTGGCCTACCGCATTGCGCATTTTTGCTCCGTATGGCGCAAAAAAAATGTGCTGAACAATATCTGGGCCGCGCCGGTGCTGGTGCTGTATCGCATCATCACCGAATGCTTTTTTGGCTATGAAATTCAGGCCGCTGCCACCATCGGCCGCCGCTTTACCATTCATCACGGCTATGCGGTGGTCATCAACAAGTTCGTGGTCGCGGGTGATGATTTCACCATTCGCCACGGGGTGACGATCGGCAACCGCGGGCCGGACAGCCTGGCCTGCCCGGTGATTGGCAATAACGTCGAACTCGGCGCCAACGTGGTGATGATCGGAGAGATTACCGTGGGCAATAACGTGACGATTGGCGCAGGCAGCGTGGTGCTGGACAGCATTCCGGACAACGCGCTGGTGGTGGGTGAGAAAGCCCGCGTGAAGGTGATTAAATGAACATTCTGCAATTTAACGTGCGTCTCGCAGAGGGCGGGGCGGCAGGCGTAGCGCTGGATCTGCATCAGCGCGCGCTGCAAAAAGGATTACAGTCGCGCTTTGTTTACGGTTACGGTAAAGGCGGCAAGAAAAGCGTCAGCCATGATAACTATCCGCAGGTGCTGAAGCAGACGCCACGTCTGACCTCCATCGCCAATATTGCGCTGTTCCGCCTGTTTAACCGCGATCTGTTCGGCAACCTGAATAATCTCTACCGCACCGTTACCCGCACCAGCGGCCCGGTTGTGCTGCACTTCCACGTGCTGCACAGCTACTGGCTGAATCTGGAAGAGGTGGTGGCGTTTTGTGGCAAGGTGAAGGCGCACAAGCCGGACACCCGCTTCGTCTGGACGCTCCACGACCACTGGAGCGTGACCGGACGCTGCGCCTTTACCGACGGCTGCGAAGGCTGGAAAGATAGCTGCCAGAAATGCCCGACGTTAAGCAACTACCCGCCGGTGAAGGTCGATCGCGCGCATCAGCTGGTTGAGGGTAAGCGTCAGCTGTTCCGCGATATGCTCTCGCTCGGCTGCACCTTTATCTCTCCAAGCCAGCACGTGGCGGACGCCTTCAATAGCCTGTATGGAGCAGGACGCTGCAAAATCATTAATAACGGTATCGATGTGGCGACGGAAGCGATCCTGGCTGAACTGACGCCCGAAGCCGTTACCGCCGGCAAGCCGAAAATTGCGGTTGTTGCCCATGACCTGCGCTACGACGGCAAAACTAACCAACAGCTGGTGCGCGCCATGATGGCGCTCGGCGACAGGATTGAACTGCATACTTTCGGCAAATTCTCGCCGTTCGACGGTACTAACGTGGTGAACCACGGGTTTGAAACCGACAAGCGCAAACTGATGAGCGCGCTTAACGGTATGGACGCGCTGGTGTTCAGCTCCCGCGTGGACAACTACCCGCTGATCCTGTGCGAAGCGCTCTCCATCGGCGTGCCGGTGATTGCCACCCACAGCGACGCCGCGCGTGAGGTGCTGGAGAAATCGGGCGGTAAAACCTTCAGTGAAAACGAGGTACTGCCGCTGGTGCAGTTGTCGAAGGCCGATATCGCGCAGGCTGTTTTTGGCACGGACCTGGAATCGTTCCGCAACCGCAGCCGCAGGGCGTACAGTGGACAACAGATGCTGGAGGAGTATGTCTCGTTCTATCAGAATCTGTAGTTATCTGCTGCTGCCGCTGATCTACCTGCTGGTCAACGTCAAGATTGCCCAGCTCGGTGAAAGCTTCCCGATCACTATCGTCACCTTCCTGCCGGTTCTGCTGTTGCTTTACGTGGACAAGCTTAACCTCAAAAAGCTGATGATTGCGCTGGGCGTCGGGTTTGGTCTGACGGCGTTTAACTACATCTTTGGTCAGTCGCTGGATGCCAGCAAATATGTCACCTCCACCATGCTGTTTGTGTATATTGTTATCATTATTGGCATGGTGTGGAGTATTCGCTTTAAAACGATTTCACCGCACAATTATCGGAAAATCCTCAGGTTCTTTTATATTGTCGTCGGGCTAATTGTTATGCTTGCGGCAATGGAGATGGCGCAAATTATTCTCACAGGCGGCAGTAGTCTGATGGAAATAATTTCGAAATATCTTATATACAGTAACAGCTATGTTCTGAACTTTATTAAGTTTGGTGGCAAACGTACCACCGCGCTCTATTTTGAACCGGCGTTTTTTGCTCTGGCATTAATCTCAATTTGGCTCAGCATCAAACAGTTCGGTATCAAAACCCCCAAGACCGATGCTATGATTCTTGCAGGAATCGTTCTGTCAGGGTCATTCTCCGGGGTCATGACGTTTATTCTTTTTTACCTGCTGGAGTGGGCGTTCCAGTACCTGAACAAAGAGGCGATTAAGAAAAAACTGCCGCTGGCGATAATTTCTCTGACGGTATTTTTAGTGGGCGTAATATTTGCGTTTCCGTACATCTCAGAACGTCTGGGTGATTTGGGAACGGAAGGCTCGTCGTCCTATTATCGCATCATTGGTCCACTGGTGATGGTGGGGTATTCCTTAACCCATATTGATGGTGTAGTAAGATTCGGCTCACTTTACGAATATGTTGCATCATTCGGAATCTTTAACGGTGCGGATGTCGGTAAAACCATAGACAATGGTCTGTATCTGTTAATTATTTATTTTTCCTGGTTCGCCGTACTGTTGACGCTGTGGTATCTGTTTAAAGTTTTCAAAATGATGATTAACGCGTTTGGTGATAACCAGAACTTTCGCGTGCAGCTTTATCTGTTTACACCGGTGTCGCTGTTTTTTACCGGGTCAATATTTAGCCCGGAATATGCATTCTTAATTGTTTGTCCGTTTATTTTGCGTAAAGCGCTTAATATTACGAATTCATGACGAGGTGGTCTTATGTTTCTTAGCGTCATTACTGTCGCTTTTCGTAACTACGAAGGGGTGGTAAAAACCTGGCGCTCGCTGCGCAACCTGGCGCGCGATCCGAGCCTCACCTTTGAGTGGATCGTGGTCGATGGCGGCTCGAACGACGGCACGGCGGAGTTCCTGGAAAAACTCAACGGTGAGTTCAACTTACGTTACATCAGCGAGAAAGATAACGGCATTTACGATGCCATGAATAAAGGCATCACCCTGGCGCAGGGGCGTTACGCCATCTTCCTCAACTCCGGCGACGTGTTTCATGAAGATGTGGCGCTGTTTGCCCGCCAGCTGGCGCGGCAGAAAGAAGATGCCATGTTTATTGGTGATGCGCTGCTTGATTTCGGCGAGGGGAAAAAAGTGCTGCGCGGCGCGAAACCTGGCTGGTATATCTACCACAGCCTGCCGGCCAGCCATCAGGCTATTTTCTTCCCAATGAGCGGCCTGAAAAAACAGCCTTACGATTTACGCTATAAAGTGTCATCAGATTATGCCCTGGCCGCCAGCCTGTACAAATCTGGCTACCCGTTCCGTCGAATTAAAGGACTGGTATCTGAATTTTCAATGGGTGGCGTGTCAACCTCGAATAATCTGGAACTGTGCCAGGATGCCAAAAACGTGCAGCGTAAAATATTACGCGTGCCGGGGTTCTGGGCGGAATTATCTTATTTCTTACGTCTGAAAACGACGGGTAAAGCGAAAGCCTTATATAACAAAGCCTGAGATATAAGGAAACGTAATGCAGGAATTAAATGGATTCTCCGTGCCGAAAGGTTTTCGGGGCGGGAACGGTATTAAAGTTCAACTGTGGTGGGCTGTACAGGCAACGTTATTTGCCTGGTCGCCGCAAATACTGTACCGCTGGCGCGCATTTTTACTGCGTCTGTTTGGCGCAAAAATAGGAAAAAACGTAGTCATTCGTCCTTCGGTAAAAATTACTTATCCCTGGAAATTAACGCTTGGGGATTACGCCTGGGTTGGGGATGACGCAGTGTTATATACCCTTGGCGAGATTACGATTGGCGCAAATTCGGTGGTTTCACAGAAGTGTTATTTGTGCACCGGCAGCCACGATTTTATGAGTCAGCATTTTGATATTACCGCTACGCCTGTTGTGATCGGCGAAAAATGCTGGCTGGCAACAGACGTCTTTGTTGCACCTGGTGTTTCTGTTGGCGATGGCACGGTAGTCGGTGCCCGCAGCAGCGTTTTTAAATCGCTACCGGCAAATACAGTTTGCCGTGGCAACCCCGCAGTGGTGATACGCGAACGCGTTGAAACTGAAAAACTTTGATAAGTACAGAGGAATATAAACATGTCTAAAGTCGCTCTCATCACCGGCGTTACCGGACAAGATGGTTCTTACCTGGCAGAATTGCTGCTGGAAAAAGGGTATGAAGTTCACGGTATTAAGCGTCGTGCCTCTTCATTCAATACCGAGCGTGTCGATCACATTTATCAGGATCCGCATGCGGCAAACCCGAAATTCCATCTGCATTACGGCGACCTGACCGATACCTCCAACCTGACCCGCATTCTGCAAGAAGTGCAGCCGGATGAAGTGTACAACCTGGGGGCGATGAGCCACGTTGCGGTTTCTTTCGAGTCACCTGAATACACCGCTGATGTGGATGCGATGGGTACGCTGCGTCTGCTGGAAGCGATTCGCTTCCTTGGTCTTGAGAAGAAAACCCGCTTCTACCAGGCATCTACCTCTGAGCTGTACGGTCTGGTGCAGGAAATTCCGCAGAAAGAGACCACGCCGTTCTACCCGCGTTCTCCGTACGCGGTAGCGAAACTGTACGCTTACTGGATCACCGTGAACTACCGTGAATCCTACGGCATGTACGCCTGTAACGGCATTCTGTTTAACCACGAATCCCCGCGTCGCGGCGAAACCTTCGTGACCCGCAAAATCACCCGCGCGATCGCCAACATCGCTCAGGGCCTGGAGTCTTGCCTGCACCTCGGCAACATGGATTCCCTGCGTGACTGGGGCCATGCGAAAGACTACGTGAAAATGCAGTGGATGATGTTGCAGCAGGAGCAGCCAGAAGACTTCGTGATTGCGACCGGCGTGCAGTACTCCGTACGTCAGTTCGTTGAGATGGCTGCGGCACAGCTGGGCATCAAGCTGCGCTTCGAAGGCACCGGCGTGGAAGAGAAGGGTATCGTTGTTTCCGTGACCGGCCACGACGCACCGGGCGTGAAGCCAGGCGACGTGATTGTCCAGGTTGATCCGCGTTACTTCCGCCCTGCTGAAGTGGAAACCCTGCTGGGCGACCCAACCAAAGCGCACGAGAAACTGGGCTGGAAACCAGAAACCACCCTGCAAGAAATGGTATCCGAGATGGTGGCCAAGGATCTTGAAGCAGCGAAAAAACACTCCCTGCTCAAGTCCCATGGCTACGAGGTTGCCATCGCGCTGGAGTCCTGAGAATGACAAAACAACGTATTTTTGTCGCCGGTCATCGCGGAATGGTGGGTTCCGCGATTGTTCGCCAGCTTGAGCAGCGCGGCGACGTAGAAGTGATTGTTCGCACCCGCGACGAGCTGAACCTGCTTGACAGCAAAGCGGTGCAGGACTTCTTTGCCAGCGAACGTATCGACCAGGTGTATCTGGCGGCGGCGAAGGTGGGCGGCATTGTCGCGAACAACACCTACCCGGCGGATTTCATCTACGAGAACATGATGATTGAGAGCAACATCATTCACGCGGCGCACCTGCACAACGTGAACAAGCTGCTGTTCCTCGGTTCATCCTGTATCTACCCAAAAATGGCGAAGCAGCCGATCGCCGAGAGCGAACTGTTGCAGGGCACGCTTGAAGCCACTAATGAGCCTTATGCGATTGCCAAAATTGCCGGGATCAAGCTGTGTGAATCCTACAACCGTCAGTATAACCGTGACTATCGCTCGGTCATGCCGACCAACCTGTACGGACCGCACGACAACTTCCACCCGAGCAATTCGCACGTGATCCCGGCGCTGCTGCGTCGTTTCCATGAGGCGACTGCCGAAAACGCCCCGGACGTGGTGGTGTGGGGCAGCGGGACGCCAATGCGCGAGTTCCTGCACGTGGACGACATGGCGGCTGCCAGCATTCACGTCATGGAGCTGGATCGCGAGGTGTGGCAGGAAAACACCGAGCCGATGCTGTCGCACATTAACGTCGGGACCGGCGTGGACTGCACCATCCGCGAACTGGCGCAGACCATCGCGCAGGTGGTGGGCTACAAAGGACGCGTGGTGTTTGACGCCACCAAGCCGGACGGCACGCCGCGCAAGCTGCTGGACGTGACCCGTCTGCATCAGCTGGGCTGGTATCACGAGGTCTCACTGGAGCAGGGGCTGGCCAGCACCTACCAGTGGTTCCTGGAAAACCAGCACCGCTTCCGGGGGTAATGATGTTTTTAAGTCAGGAAGATTTTGCCACGGTGGTGCGTTCCACTCCGCTCATCTCAATTGATTTGATCGTGGAGAACGAACGCGGCGAGTTCTTGCTGGGGAAACGAACCAACCGTCCTGCACAGGGCTTCTGGTTCGTGCCCGGCGGGCGCGTGCAGAAGGATGAGACGCTGACCGATGCGTTTGAGCGTCTCACTCTGGCGGAACTGGGCCTGCAACTGCCGATGGCAGCGGGCCAGTTTTACGGGGTCTGGCAGCACTTCTATGACGATAACTTTTCGGGCACCGGGTTCACCACGCACTACATCGTGCTGGGGTTCCGCCTGAAGGTGAGTGAGGCAGACCTGCGTCTGCCTGATGCTCAGCATGACGATTACCGCTGGTTAACGCCAGAGGCGCTGCTGGCAAGCGACAACGTCCATGACAACAGTCGGGCGTACTTCCTTGCGGAACGTCAGGCCGAGGTGCCAGGCCTATGAAAATCCTCGTCTACGGAATTAACTACTCGCCGGAGCTTACCGGAATCGGGAAATATACCGGCGAGATGGTCGAGTGGATGGCGAGCCAGGGACACGACGTGCGGGTGATTACCGCCCCGCCGTATTACCCGGAGTGGAAGGTAGGCGAACGCTATTCCAGCTGGCGCTACCGCCGCGAAGAGGGCGCCGCGACCGTCTGGCGTTGTCCGCTCTACGTGCCGAAACAGCCTTCGACGCTGAAACGTTTAATTCATCTGGGCAGCTTTGCTCTGAGCAGTTTTTTCCCGCTGATGGCGCAGCGTCGCTGGAAGCCGGATCGCATCATCGGCGTGGTGCCGACCCTGTTCTGTACGCCGGGCATGCGCCTGCTGGGAAAACTCTCAGGCGCGCGCACCCTGCTGCACATTCAGGATTATGAAGTGGACGCCATGCTTGGGCTGGGGATGGCCGGGAAAGGCAAAGGCGGCAAAGTAGCGAAGCTCGCCAGCGCCTTTGAGCGCAGCGGCCTGCACAACGTGGATTACGTCTCGACCATCTCGCGCTCGATGATGAACAAGGCTCAGGAGAAGGGCGTCCCGGCGGAGAAGGTGATCTTCTTTCCGAACTGGTCTGAAGTGGCGCGTTTCCGCGAAGTGACAGAACACGATGCGCAGGCGTTACGCGCGCAGCTCGGTTTGCCTGCTGATCAAAAAATCATTCTTTACTCAGGCAACATCGGCGAAAAACAGGGGCTGGAGAGCGTGATAGACGCCGCGCTTCAGCTGAGCGAACACCCGTGGATGTTCGTGATTGTCGGGCAGGGCGGCGGTAAAGCGCGGCTGGAGAAAATGGCCAGCGAGCGCGGACTGACCAACATCCGCTTCTTCCCGCTTCAGTCTTATGACGCGCTGCCCGCGCTGCTGAAAATGGCGGATTGTCATCTGGTGGTGCAAAAACGCGGCGCGGCGGATGCGGTGCTGCCGTCCAAGCTGACCAACATTCTTGCAGTGGGCGGAAACGCGGTGATTACGGCAGAAGCCACAACAGAATTAGGCCAGCTGTGCAACAGCTATCCGGGCATTGCCGTTTGCGTAGAGCCAGAATCGGTTCCTGCGCTGGTAACCGGAATTGAGCAGGCACTCGCCATGCCAAAAGAGAACACGGTGGCACGTGAATATGCCGAACGCACGCTCGAGAAAGAGAACGTGCTGAGCCAATTTATTGCAGATATACGGGGATAAATCATGAGTCAAACCACTTTGTATCCGGTCGTAATGGCGGGTGGATCCGGGAGCCGGTTGTGGCCACTGTCCCGCGTGCTTTATCCAAAACAATTTCTGTGCCTGAAAGGCGACCTCACCATGCTGCAAACGACGGTTAACCGTCTGCACGGCGTAGAGTGCGAAAGCCCGGTGGTGATCTGTAACGAACAGCACCGCTTTATCGTTGCCGAACAGCTGCGCCAGCTAAACAAGCTGACCGAAAATATCATTCTGGAGCCTGCCGGACGCAACACCGCGCCTGCAATCGCCCTGGCGGCACTGGCGGCAAAGCGCAGCAGCCCGGACTGCGATCCGCTGATGCTGGTGCTGGCGGCTGACCACGTTATCCAGCAGGAAGAGGCCTTCCGCGACGCGGTTCGCGCCGCGATTCCTTACGCTGAGAGCGGCAAGCTGGTGACCTTCGGCATCGTGCCGGATCTCCCTGAAACCGGCTATGGCTACATCCGCCGCGGTAGCGTCACGCCTGGTGACGGCGACAGCGTGGCCTTTGACGTGGCGCAGTTTGTCGAAAAACCGAATCTGGAAACCGCGCAGGCCTACGTGGCCAGTGGGGAATACTACTGGAACAGCGGTATGTTCCTGTTCCGCGCCGGTCGCTACCTGGAAGAGCTGGAAAAATACCGTCCGGATATCTTAAGCGCCTGCGAAAAAGCGATGGCGGTGGTCGATCCGGATCTCGATTTTATCCGCGTGGATGAAGAGGCCTTCCTCGCCTGTCCGGAAGAGTCTATTGACTATGCGGTAATGGAGCGTACGGCAGATGCGGTAGTGGTACCGATGGATGCGGGCTGGAGCGACGTCGGCTCCTGGTCGTCACTGTGGGAGATCAGCGCGCATACCCCGGAGGGTAACGTCCATCACGGTGATGTCATCAGCCACAAAACGGAAAACAGCTACGTCTACGCCGAATCGGGCCTCGTCACCACGGTAGGGGTGAAAGATCTGGTGGTCGTGCAGACCAAAGACGCGGTGCTGATTGCCGACCGTAACGCCGTGCAGGACGTTAAAAAAGTGGTTGAGCAGATCAAGGCCGATGGCCGCCACGAACACCATATTCACCGTGAAGTCTACCGCCCGTGGGGCAAATATGACTCCATCGACGCCGGCGAGCGTTACCAGGTGAAACGCATCACCGTGAAGCCTGGAGAAGGGCTGTCTGTGCAGATGCACCATCACCGCGCCGAACACTGGGTGGTGGTGGCGGGAACCGCAAAAGTGACCATCGACGGCGACGTGAAGCTGCTCGGTGAAAATGAGTCCATTTATATTCCGCTGGGCGCCACGCACTGTCTGGAAAACCCGGGGAAAATTCCGCTCGACTTAATTGAGGTGCGTTCCGGCTCCTATCTGGAAGAGGACGACATCATCCGCTTCCAGGATCGCTACGGGCGCGTGTAGCACTCCGCATCCTGCCCGGTGGCGCTGCGCTTACCGGGCCTACGAATGACAAAAATAAATTTGGCCATTACATGGTCAGGGCCAACTGTTGCCTGAAAAAGGGGTCATCATGGAAAAATTAACCTGTTTTAAAGCCTACGATATTCGCGGCAAGCTGGGCGAAGAGCTGAACGAAGACATTGCGTGGCGCATCGGCCGCGCGTACGGCGAATACCTGAAACCACAAACTATCGTGCTGGGCGGCGACGTGCGTCTGACAAGCGAATCCCTGAAGCTGGCGCTGGCGAAAGGGCTACAGGACGCGGGCGTCGACGTCCTGGACATTGGCCTTTCCGGTACCGAAGAGATCTATTTTGCCACCTTCCACCTGGGCGTGGACGGCGGTATCGAAGTGACGGCCAGCCATAACCCGATGGACTACAACGGCATGAAGCTGGTGCGCAAGGGTGCGCGTCCTATCAGCGGCGATACCGGCCTGCGCGACGTGCAGCGTCTGGCCGAGGCCAACGACTTCCCGCCGGTGAATGAAGCCAGACGCGGCAGCTATAAGCAGATTAACCTGCAAAAAGAGTACATCGACCACCTGCTGGGCTACATCAACGTGGCAAACCTCAAACCGCTGAAGCTGGTGATCAACTCCGGCAACGGCGCGGCAGGCCCGGTTGTCGATGCACTTGAAGCCCGCTTTAAGGCGCTGAACGTGCCGGTGACCTTCGTCAAAGTGCACAACACGCCTGACGGCAACTTCCCGAACGGTATCCCTAACCCGCTGCTGCCGGAGTGCCGCGACGACACCCGCAACGCGGTGATTGAGCACGGTGCCGATATGGGTATCGCCTTTGACGGCGATTTTGACCGCTGCTTCCTGTTCGACGAGAAGGGGCAGTTTATCGAAGGCTACTACATCGTTGGCCTGCTGGCGGAAGCGTTCCTCGAGAAAAACCCGGGGGCGAAAATCATTCACGATCCGCGTCTTTCCTGGAACACCGTTGACGTGGTGAAGGCCGCGGGCGGCGAGCCGGTGATGTCCAAAACCGGCCACGCGTTTATCAAAGAGCGTATGCGCGAGGAAGACGCCATCTACGGCGGCGAGATGAGCGCCCACCACTATTTCCGTGATTTTGCCTACTGCGACAGCGGGATGATCCCGTGGCTGCTGGTGACCGAGCTGCTGTGCCTGAAAGGGCAGAGCCTGGGCGAACTGGTGCGTGACCGCATGTCGGCGTTCCCGGCGAGCGGCGAGATCAACAGCAAACTGGCGCAGCCTGCCGATGCTATCGCCCGCGTCGAACAGCACTTTGCCATTCACGCGCTGGAGATTGACCGTACGGACGGTATCAGCATGGCGTTCCCGCAGTGGCGCTTCAACCTGCGCTCCTCCAACACCGAGCCGGTGGTGCGCCTGAACGTGGAGTCCCGCGCCGATACCGCGCTGATGGAAGCCCGAACGAAGGATATTCTGGCGCTGTTGAATCAGTAAAAACTGCCCCTCACCCCAGCCCTCTCCCCAAAGGGGAGAGGGTGTTCAAGTTCCCTCTCCCCTTTGGGGAGAGGGGTAGGGTGAGGGGGAAAGGTTTAGAACTAAAGGAACAACGATGACAAATCTAAAAAAGCGCGAACGAGCGAGAACGAATGCATCGTTAATCTCAATGGTGCAGCGTTTTTCTGATATCACCCTCATGGTCGGCGGGCTGTGGGCGGTGTGTTGGGTCAGCGGGCAGTCGTTCTTATACATGCACTTGCTGATGGCGTTGATTGCGCTGGTGGTGTTTCAGATGATCGGGGGCATGACGGATTTCTATCGTTCATGGCGCGGCGTCAAAATGACCACCGAACTGATGCTGCTGCTCCAGAACTGGACCTTAAGCCTGATTTTCAGCGCAGGCCTGGTGGCGTTCAGCCATGATTTTGATAACCGTCTTGTGACCTATCTCTGCTGGTATCTGTTGACCAGCATTGGCATGGTGATCTGCCGCTCGCTGATCCGCTTTGGCGCGGGCTGGCTGCGTAACCGCGGGTATAACCGTCGCTTCGTTGCCGTGGCGGGCGATCTGCCGGTGGGACAGGTGTTGCTCGACAGCTTCCGCAAAGAGCCGTGGTTAGGTTTTGAAGTGGTCGGGATTTATCACGACGCGAAGCCCGGCGGCGTGCCGTCCGACTGGGCAGGTAACTACGAACAGCTTATTGACGATGCGAAAGCCGGCAAAATTCATAACGTCTATATCGCCATGCAGATGAAAGATGAATCCCGCATCAAGAAACTGATGCGCGAGCTGGCGGATACCACCTGCTCGGTGATCCTCATCCCGGATGTCTTCACCTTCAATATTCTCCACTCCCGTATTGAAGAGGTGAACGGGGTACCGGTTGTGCCGCTGTACGACACGCCGCTGTCGGGGATTAACCGCGTGCTGAAGCGCGTGGAAGATATCGTGCTTTCGTCTCTGATCCTGCTGCTCATCTCCCCGGTGCTGTGCTGCATTGCGCTGGCGGTGAAGCTCAGCTCTCCGGGTCCGATCATCTTCCGTCAGACCCGCTACGGCATGGACGGTAAGCCGATCATGGTGTGGAAATTCCGCTCCATGAAGGTGATGGAGAACGACAAGGTGGTGACCCAGGCGACGCAGAACGATCCGCGCGTTACCCGCGTGGGCAACTTCCTGCGCAGAACCTCGCTCGATGAGCTGCCGCAGTTCATCAACGTGTTCACCGGGGGGATGTCCATTGTCGGGCCTCGCCCTCACGCCGTGGCCCATAACGAGCAGTACCGTACCCTGATTGAAGGCTACATGCTGCGCCATAAGGTGAAGCCAGGCATCACAGGCTGGGCGCAGATCAACGGCTGGCGCGGCGAGACCGACACGCTGGAAAAAATGGAAAAACGTATCGAGTTCGATCTGGAGTACATCCGCGAGTGGAGCCTCTGGTTCGATATTAAGATTGTTTTTCTGACCATTTTCAAAGGCTTCGTGAACAAAGCGGCGTACTAAGATGAGCTTACGAGAAAAAACCATCAGCGGCGCGAAATGGTCAGCCATGGCCACCATCGTCATCATTGGCCTCGGCCTGGTGCAGATGACGGTGCTGGCGCGCATTATCGATAATCACCAGTTTGGTCTGCTGACCGTCTCGCTGGTGATCATCGCCCTCGCCGATACGCTGTCTGACTTTGGTATCGCCAACTCCATTATCCAGCGCAAAGAGATCGGCCATCTGGAGTTGACCACGCTCTACTGGCTGAACGTCGGGCTGGGTATCTTCGTCTTTGTGCTGGTGTTCATGCTGAGCGATGTGATTGCCGGCGTGCTGCATAACCCGGACCTGGCGCCGCTGATGCGCACCCTGTCGTTCGCTTTCGTGGTGATCCCGCACGGGCAGCAGTTCCGCGCGCTGATGCAAAAAGAGCTGGAGTTCAACAAGATCGGCATGATTGAAACCAGCGCCGTGCTGGCGGGTTTTACCTTCACCGTGGTCAGCGCCCATTTCTGGCCGCTGGCGATGACCGCCATCCTCGGCTACCTCGTTAACTCTGCCGTGCGCACGCTGCTGTTTGGCTTCTTTGGCCGCAAGATTTATCGCCCGGGTCTGCATTTCTCGCTGGCGTCTGTTTCATCCAACCTGCGCTTCGGCGCGTGGCTGACGGCAGACAGCATTATCAACTACGTGAATACTAACCTCTCCACGCTGGTGCTGGCGCGCATTCTGGGCGCGAGCGTCGCGGGCGGTTATAACCTGGCGTACAACGTCGCGGTTGTCCCGCCGATGAAGCTCAACCCAATCATTACCCGCGTGCTGTTTCCGGCGTTTGCCAAGATTCAGGACGATACCGAAAAGCTGCGCGTCAACTTCTATAAGCTGCTGTCCGTGGTGGGGATTATCAACTTCCCGGTGCTGCTGGGGCTGATGGTGGTCGCCAGCAACTTCGTGCCGCTGGTGTTTGGCGAGAAATGGAACAGCATCATCCCGATCCTGCAACTGCTGTGCGTCGTGGGGCTGCTGCGCTCGGTGGGGAACCCGATTGGTTCTCTGCTGATGGCGAAGGCGCTCGTGGATATCAGCTTCAAGTTCAACGTGTTTAAAACCTTCCTGTTTATTCCGGCAATTATTGTGGGCGGCCACACGGCGGGCGCCATTGGCGTGACGCTCGGCTTCCTGCTGGTGCAGATTGTCAATACCGTGCTGAGCTACTTCGTGATGATCAAACCGGTGCTGGGCTCCAGCTACCGTCAGTACATCCTCAGCCTGTGGCTACCGTTCTATCTCTCCTTACCGACGCTTGCGGTGAGCTACGGCCTGGGCGTGGTGCTCAACGGGCATCTGCCGCTGGCGGCGCTGCTTGCGGTGCAGGTCGCGGCAGGCGCGCTGGCGTTCGGGGTGATGATTGTGCTGTCACGCAATGCGCTGGTGGTCGAGATGAAGCGCCAGTTTTGCCGTAACGAAAAAATGAAAACGCTGCTTCGCGCAGGCTAATTTTACGAGGCCATTATGAAATTACTTATTCTTGGCAACCATACCTGCGGCAACCGTGGCGACAGCGCCATCCTGCGCGGTTTACTGGATGCAATTAACACCCTTAAGCCTGAGACTGAAGTGGATGTGATGAGCCGTTATCCGGTCAGCTCATCCTGGTTACTGAACCGCCCGGTGATGGGCGATCCGCTCTACAGCCAGATGAAACAGCACAACAACGCAGCGGGCGTGATGGGGCGCGTGAAGAAAGTGCTGCGTCGCCGCTACCAGCATCAGGTGCTGCTTTCTCGCGTGACCGACACCGGCAAGCTGCGCAACATCGCCATCGCGCAGGGCTTTACCGATTTTGTGCGTCTGCTGTCCGGCTATGACGCGATTATCCAGGTGGGCGGTTCGTTCTTCGTCGATCTCTACGGCGTGCCGCAGTTTGAGCATGCACTCTGCACCTTCATGGCGAAAAAACCGCTGTTTATGATTGGCCACAGCGTCGGGCCATTCCAGGATCCGCAGTTTAACCAGCTGGCGAACTATGTCTTCGGCCACTGCGACGCGCTGATCCTGCGTGAATCGGTCAGCCTCGACATGATGAAGCGCAGTGAAATCGACACCACCAAAGTGGAGCACGGTGTGGACACCGCCTGGCTGGTGGATCATCAGGATGACAGTTTCCAGGCCAGCTACGCGGTACAGCACTGGCTGGACGTGGCGGCAAAACAGAAAACCGTCGCCATTACCCTGCGTGAACTTGCGCCGTTCGATAAACGCCTCGGCACGACCCAGGCGGCGTACGAGAAAGCCTTTGCCGACGTGGTGAACCGCGTGCTGGACAGCGGTTACCAGGTGCTGGCGCTTTCCACCTGTACCGGTATCGACAGCTATAACAAAGATGACCGTATGGTGGCGCTCAACCTGCGTAACCTGGTCAACGACCCGTCCCGTTACCACGTGGTGATGGACGAGCTAAACGACCTGGAGATGGGCAAGCTGCTCTCCGCCTGCGACCTGACCGTGGGCACGCGTTTGCACTCGGCCATTATCTCGATGAACTTCGGCACGCCGGCCATTGCCATCAACTACGAACACAAATCCGCGGGCATTATGCAGCAGCTCGGTATGCCGGAAATGGCCGTCGATATTCGTCATCTGCTGGACGGATCGCTCGGTGCGATGGTGGGCGACACGCTCGGCCAGCTGCCTGCGATCAACGAACGTCTGGCGGTGGCGGTTAAAGCCGAACGCGAAAAAGGTATTGGCATGGTGAAATCCGTCCTCGACCGCGTCCGGGAGGGGAAATGAAGGTTGGTTTCTTCTTACTGAAATTTCCGCTGTCGTCTGAAACCTTTGTGCTGAACCAAATCACCGCGTTTATCGATATGGGGTATGACGTGGAGATTATCGCCCTGCAAAAGGGCGATACGCAAAACACCCATGCGGCGTATACCCAGTATGGACTGGAGGCAAAAACCCGCTGGTTGCAGGACGAACCCGCCGGACGGATGAACAAACTGCGCTATCGCGCCGGACAGACGCTGCGCGGCCTGCATCGCGCCTCGACGTGGCGGGCGCTGAATATGTCGCGCTATGGGGCGGAGGCCCGCAACCTGATCCTTTCCGCCATTTGCGGGCAAACGGCCCAGCCGTACCGGGCCGATGTCTTTATCGCCCACTTTGGCCCGGCGGGCGTCACTGCGGCAAAACTGCGCGAGCTGGGAGTGATTGACGGCAAAATCGCAACCATTTTCCATGGAATCGACATCTCCAGCCGGGAAGTGCTGAACCACTACACGCCGGAATATCAGCAGCTGTTTCGCCGCGGCGACATGATGCTGCCGATAAGCGACCTGTGGGCCGGGCGCCTGAAAACCATGGGGTGCCCGAGCGAGAAAATCACCGTTTCACGCATGGGCGTGGACATGGAACGCTTCACCCAGCGACCGGTCAAGGTGCCGGGCAAGCCGCTGCAAATTATCTCTGTTGCCCGTCTGACCGAAAAGAAAGGGCTGCACGTGGCCATCGAAGCCTGTCGCCAGCTGAAGGCGCGCGGCGTGGACTTCCACTACCGCATCCTGGGTATCGGGCCGTGGGAGCGTCGCCTGCGCACGCTGATTGAACAGTATCAGCTGGAAGACGAGGTCGAGATGCCGGGCTTCAAGCCGAGCCACGAAGTAAAAGCCATGCTCGATGACGCGGATGTGTTCCTGCTGCCTTCCGTAACCGGCGCCGACGGCGATATGGAAGGCATTCCCGTGGCGCTGATGGAGGCGATGGCGGTCGGCATTCCGGTGGTTTCGACCCTGCACAGCGGGATCCCGGAGCTGATCACCTCTGAGCATTCCGGCTGGCTGGTCCCTGAAAACAATGCGCTGGCGCTGGCGGACCGTCTGGCCGCGTTCAGCGATATCGATCGGCAGACGCTGATCCCTGTGCTGCAAAATGCGCGGCAAAAAGTCGAAGCAGAATTCAATCAGCAGGTGATTAATCGCCGGTTAGCGAGCCTGCTGCAAACGCTGTAACGCTGAGGTTGTATGCTGAAAAAGATTACCCGACGCCGATTTGTCTCTTCTTTATCCGTTCTGGCTGCCATGCCGCTGCTGTCGCCCCGCGCTGCGCGGGCGGCAACCGGGAAGACGGTTTCTGTCGATCGCTACAACAATAACGACTGGATCGCCGCCTTTAAGCAGGCGTTTACCGAGGGCGATACCGTGGTCGTTCCCGCCGGGTTCACCTGTGAAAACATCAATACCGGCATTTTCATTCCTGATGGCAAAACCCTGCTGATCCGCGGTGCGCTGAAGGGCAACGGGCGTGGACGATTTGTACTCCAGGAGGGTTGTAAGGTCATTGGGGAAGGTGAGGGGCGCACGCATAACATTACGCTGGACGTGCGAGGCTCCGACTGTGTCATTAAAGGGCTGGCGATGAGCGGCTTCGGCCCCGTTACTCAGATCTACATCGGCGGCAAGAAGCCGAGGGTAATGCGCAATCTGCTCATTGATAACATCAATGTGTCACAGGCCAACTATGCGATTCTGCGTCAGGGGTTTCATAATCAGGTGGACGGCGCGCGCATTACCAACAGTCAATTCAGCCACTTGCAGGGTGACGCGATTGAGTGGAACGTGGCGATTAACGACCGCAATATCCTGATCTCTGACCATGTAATCGACAACATCAACTGCACCAATGGCAAGATTAACTGGGGCATAGGCATTGGGCTGGCCGGCAGTACGTACGACAATGATTACCCGGAACAGCAGACCGTTAAAAACTTCGTCGTGGCAAATATCACCGGCAGCAACTGTCGACAGTTGGTTCATGTCGAAAACGGTAAACACTTTGTGATTCGTAATATCAAGGCCAGCAATATTACCCCTGACTTCAGTAAAAAAGCCGGAATTGATAACGCGACGGTAGCTATTTATGGCTGTGATAATTTCGTCATTGATAATGTCGATATGGTGAACAGCGCCGGAATGCTAATCGGGTATGGGGTGATTAAGGGCGATTATCTGTCGATACCGCAGAACTTCAAACTTAATGATATTCGCCTGGATAACCGACAGCTTGCCTATAAGCTGCGCGGGATCCAGATTTCCTCCGGCAATGCCACGTCGTTCGTCGCCATTACCAACGTCAACATGCAGCAGGCAACGCTGGAGCTACACAACAAGCCGCAGCATCTTTTCTTGCGGAATATCAAGGTGATGCAAGAGTCTACAACGGGGCCCGCCCTGAAGATGAACTTTGACTTGCGCAAGGACGTGCGCGGGAAGTTTATGGCTAAAAACGAGACGCTGCTGTCGCTGGCGAACATTCATGCGGTAAATGAAAAGGGACAGAGTTCGGTGGATATTGATCGGGTCGATCAACACGTGGTGAATACGGAACGATTGAATTTTGCGCTGCCGCACAGGTAATCATACAGCCTATTTTGCGACTATTCCTGGAACAAAATCGCGATCTATTCAGATTACAACTACTGTAATTTGTGGTGGGGTGACCTAGGATTACTTCATATTTACGGCAAAACATGCTGGCGAAAACAGGTTTAAAAGCTATAATTCGTCAACCATTTTAAGGTGGAAGAAATAATGATTAATTTGAAAGCAGTCATACCGGTAGCGGGTTTGGGCATGCACATGTTGCCCGCCACAAAGGCCATTCCTAAAGAGATGCTGCCGATCGTTGACAAGCCGATGATTCAGTACATCGTCGACGAGATTGTTGCTGCGGGGATCAAAGAAATCGTTCTGGTGACGCACTCTTCGAAGAATGCCGTTGAGAACCACTTCGACACCTCTTATGAACTCGAAGCGTTGCTTGAGCAGCGCGTCAAGCGTCAGCTTCTGGCAGAAGTTCAGTCTATCTGTCCTCCTGGCGTGACCATCATGAACGTGCGTCAGGCGCAGCCGCTGGGCCTGGGCCACTCTATTCTGTGCGCGCGCCCGGTGGTGGGAGATAACCCGTTCATCGTCGTTCTGCCCGATATCATTATCGATACTGCTTCCGCCGATCCGCTGCGTTACAACCTGGCGGCAATGGTCGCGCGCTTCAACGAGACGGGGCGCAGCCAGGTGCTGGCGAAACGTATGAAGGGCGATCTTTCTGAGTACTCCGTTATCCAGACTAAAGAGCCACTGGAGACGGAAGGGCAGGTGAGCCGTATCGTTGAGTTTATCGAAAAACCCGATCAGCCGCAGACCCTGGACTCCGACCTGATGGCGGTAGGCCGCTATGTGCTGAATGCGGATATCTGGGCTGAACTGGAAAAAACCGAGCCGGGTGCCTGGGACCGTATCCAGCTGACCGATGCGATTGCTGAGCTGGCGAAGAAGCAATCGGTTGATGCGATGCTGATGACCGGCGACAGCTATGACTGCGGTAAGAAAATGGGGTATATGCAGGCGTTTGTGAACTATGGCCTGCGTAACCTGAAGGAAGGGGCGAAGTTCAGAAGCCGGATTGAGAAGTTGCTGGCTGAAGACAGTTAGTCCTTCCTTAGCCAGACAGACTTCATGCGCGGCAGCCATTATTTAAGTTATGTTTTTACATAACAAAAATAATGGCTGCCGCTTTTTATTATCAATTCCTATGATAACAAAGAGTTATCTGCTTCAAATCTGGGCTGATTTGTAACGATTTGTACTTGTTTCCGAGTCCATTTAGGACGACAATTAACGCCAGTTTTTGTCTGAAATCAGACAGTCAATCTTATATTCAACACTCGCTCAGTGCACTGGTAGCTGTCAAGCCAGGGGCGGTAGCGTGCAAAATTTCTGAACCCTGAATTAATACCTGGGTTCAGAACGCCAATATCTCGACATATCTACAAAACGGAATAGATAACGTGAAAATTCTTGTGACGGGTGGAGCCGGCTTTATCGGCTCAGCGGTTGTACGACATATTATTAAAAATACCCAGGACGAAGTCGTCAACGTGGATAAACTGACGTATGCCGGTAACCTGGAGTCCCTTAACGATGTCAGCGCTAGCGAACGTTATGTGTTTGAGCATGCAGATATTTGTGATAAAGGGGCTATGGACCGTATTTTTGCTGAGCATAAACCGGATGCGGTAATGCACCTGGCGGCTGAAAGTCACGTTGACCGTTCCATTACCGGCCCGGCCGCATTTATTGAAACCAACATTGTTGGGACCTATGTGCTTCTGGAAGCTGCCCGTGCTTACTGGTCAACCCTTGATGACGCAGCGAAAAAAGCGTTTCGCTTCCATCATATCTCCACCGATGAAGTGTACGGGGATCTGCCGCACCCGGATGAACATCCGGCATCCTCAGAGCTTCCGCTGTTCACTGAAACCACAGCCTACGCGCCAAGCAGCCCATACTCTGCCTCCAAAGCGTCCAGCGACCATCTGGTTCGCGCCTGGCTGCGCACCTACGGTTTCCCGACGATTGTCACCAATTGTTCAAACAACTACGGTCCGTATCATTTCCCGGAAAAGCTGATCCCGCTGGTGATCCTGAACGCGCTGGACGGAAAAGCGCTGCCGATTTACGGCAAAGGCGACCAGATCCGCGACTGGCTCTATGTTGAAGATCATGCCCGTGCGCTTTACACCGTTGTGACTCAGGGTAAACCGGGGGAAACTTACAACATCGGTGGTCATAACGAAAAGCAAAACCTGGACGTTGTGCACACTATTTGCGATCTGCTGGATGAGATCGTGCCTAAAGAAGGCTCTTACCGCGATCAGATAACGTATGTTGCCGATCGTCCAGGACATGACCGCCGCTATGCGATTGATGCGCATAAAATTGGGATTGAGCTGGGCTGGAAGCCTGAGGAGACATTCGAAAGTGGAATTCGTAAAACCGTGGAATGGTATCTGAGCAACCAGGACTGGGTTAATAACGTTAAAAGCGGTGCCTATAAAACCTGGATCGAACAGAACTACGGGGAACGTCAATAATGAACATTCTTCTGTTCGGTAAAACAGGGCAGGTGGGCTGGGAGCTTCAGCGCGCGCTGGCTCCACTTGGCAATCTGATTGCGCTTGATGTGCATTCTACAGATTACTGTGGCGATTTCAGCAACCCGGAAGGGATTGCTGAGACGGTGCGTAATATTAAACCTGATGTGATCGTCAACGCAGCCGCACATACCGCAGTGGATAAAGCAGAATCGGAACCAGAGTTTGCGAAGTTGCTGAATGCGACAAGCGTTGAGTCTATCGCGAAAGAAGCTGCAAAGATCGGCGCCTGGGTTGTTCACTACTCTACGGATTACGTCTTCCCGGGTGATGGCGAAACCCCCTGGAGTGAGACAGATGTAACGGCACCGCTGAATGTTTATGGTCAGACGAAACTGGATGGCGAAAAAGCATTGCAGGATAACTGCCCTCATCACCTGATTTTCCGCACAAGCTGGGTATATGCAGGCAAAGGCAACAATTTTGCAAAGACCATGCTGCGTCTGGCTAAAGAACGCAAAGAGCTTTCGGTCATTAACGATCAGGTGGGTGCCCCAACAGGCGCTGAGCTGTTAGCCGATTGTACTGCCCACGCCATACGCGTCGCGATGGTGAAACCAGATGTTGCCGGGCTTTACCATCTGGTTGCCTCTGAAACGACAACCTGGTACGACTATGCGGCATTAGTGTTTGAGGAAGCCAAAAAGGCAGGCATTGAGCTGGCAATTGAAAAGCTGAATGCTGTACCAACCACGGCCTATCCGACGCCTGCGCGTCGCCCACACAATTCACGCTTAAATACCATGAAGTTTCAGCAGAACTTCAATCTGGTCTTGCCTGCATGGCATGTTGGTGTGAAACGTATGCTTGCTGAGCTTTTCACGGCACAATCCATTTAATCCATTGAAAAAATGCCCGTTTACGGGCATTTCGTGTTTATAGAGAAATTATAATGGCTACACGTAAAGGTATTATCCTTGCCGGCGGATCCGGCACTCGTCTCTACCCGGTGACCATGGCGGTAAGCAAGCAACTGCTGCCAATTTACGACAAACCCATGATTTACTATCCGCTGTCTACGCTCATGCTGGCAGGGATTAAAGATATTCTGATAATCAGTACGCCGCAGGACACTCCACGCTTTGAGCAGTTGCTCGGTGACGGTAGCCAGTGGGGGTTAAACCTTCAGTATAAAGTCCAGCCAAGCCCGGACGGACTGGCACAGGCCTTTATCATTGGCGAAGAGTTTATTGGTGACGATAGCTGTGCGCTGGTGCTGGGCGATAATATTTTCTATGGCCATGACTTGCCGAAACAGCTGGAAGCCGCAGTAAAAAAAGGTAACGGTGCAACCGTATTCGCCTACCACGTCAATGACCCTGAACGTTATGGCGTGGTGGAGTTTGATAAGGATGGTACGGCAATCAGTCTGGAAGAGAAACCGCTTGAACCGAAAAGTAACTATGCCGTTACGGGACTCTATTTCTACGATAACGATGTAGTGGAAATGGCGAAGAACCTGAAGCCTTCCGCGCGCGGCGAGCTGGAAATTACCGACATCAACCGTATTTACCTGGAGCAGGGCCGTCTATCCGTTGCAATGATGGGGCGTGGCTATGCCTGGCTGGATACCGGTACACATCAGAGCCTGATCGAGGCGAGCAATTTTATTGCGACGATTGAAGAGCGTCAGGGGCTGAAAGTGTCCTGCCCGGAAGAGATTGCATATCGCAAAGGGTTTATTGATGCTGAGCAGGTGAAGAAACTGGCTGAACCATTGAAGAAAAATGCCTATGGCCAATACTTGCTGAAGATGATTAAAGGTTACTAAGACATGAACGTAATTAAAACTGATATTCCTGATGTGCTGATTTTTGAACCAAAAGTATTTGGTGACGATCGTGGTTTTTTCTTTGAAAGTTTCAGCCAGAAAGTATTTGAAGAGGCGGTAGGACGTAAAGTTGATTTTGTGCAGGACAATCATTCAAAATCCAGCAAAGGTGTTCTGCGTGGTCTGCATTATCAACTGGAACCGTATGCACAGGGCAAACTAGTGCGTTGTATCGCGGGTGAAGTTTTTGATGTTGCGGTTGATATTCGAAAATCTTCGCCAACGTTTGGGAAATGGGTTGGTGTGAATTTGTCTGCTGAAAATAAACGACAACTTTGGATCCCTGAAGGGTTTGCTCATGGGTTTTTAGTCTTGAGTGATGTTGCTGAGTTTGTTTATAAGACGACAAATTATTATCACCCTGAAAGTGACAGAGGGTTGATTTGGAATGATTTAGACATCCAAATTGACTGGCCTCTCGAGGATGCACCTTTGCTTTCTGCGAAAGATTTGCAACAGCCAACCTTCAAATCCCTCTGAACAAAGCAGAAACCCTACAGCTTTAATTTTTGTAGGGTTTAGCATTTTTATAAGCTCATGAGAAAATTTATCAGAGACGTCCCCCTTAAATCTATTTTTCATCTTTTTTTAGTTAGAGGTAGTATTTATCTCTTTCCATTTATCACATTGCCAGTAATAACACGCAGCCTTGGTGTGACGCAGTTCGGGATATTATCAATGTTTCTGGCTGCTCAACAATATTTAATAATGTTAGTGGAATATGGTTTCACATTGACAGGTGCAAGGGATATTTCCAGAGCTTTACATAAATTTGACGAAAACAAAATATTAAGCGAGATTATAAAGTGCCGCTTTTTAATCTTTCTGGTTTGCACTATCTTGGTGGCTTCTACGTATTTTATACTCCCTGAGTATGGATATTCATTTTGTTACCTCATATTATTAATGACAGTTTTAAGCTCTGTATGTAATCAAACTCACTTTTTTATTGGTAAGGAGAGGACAGGATTTATAGTTATCTCAACTTGCATAGCAAGAATTCTATCAATCTTAATTGTAGTGCTATTTGTAAGAAATAAAGATGATATATATATTGCTATGATCGCATATTCATTAAACATAGCTTTACCGAATATTCTATCTATTTTTTATTTGCAATCCGTATTGAAATATAATTCATTCTATAAAACCTCTTGGAAAGGATTATTATTTAGATTCAAAAGCGGTTTTGATATTTTCATATCAAATGTATTCACTAATGTGTACAGTTCATTAACGCTGATTTATCTGGGTTCTGTTCGCGGACCAACAGAAACAGGTTATTATTCTAGTGCCGAAAAATTAAAAGCCGCAGCGCAAGGGGTCCTTTCACCAATTGCGCAAGCATTTTTTCCAAGAATATCTAAAAAAGAAGGCCATGAGTTTTACCTGCTGTGGCGTAAGTCAACAATAATACTCGTTGGCTTTTCTATGTTGATTGTTACAGGATTGATATTATTTAGTCAGTTAATATACCGAATGTTTTTAGGACAGCAATATTTCGCAGGTTTACCTATTTATTATATTTTGTCATTTAGTATAATTTCTATATCTTTCGGAATAGCATATGCACAGAACTTATATTTGACTCAAGGTAAAACTAAACTCCTAAGAATGATATACTTTGTGGTTTCGATCCTCCACATAATACATATGCCATTATTTGTTCATTTCTTTGGAGCAATTGGCGCAGCACTCTCGGTGTTAATCACTGAAACCCTTGCTTCGTTGCTTATGTTTATTTTCAGAAAAAAATGCTTCTTATGGAGTCAAAATTGAAGATTTTCGCATTAATTGTGACCTATAATCCAGACTTAAATTCCTTTAGCAAAAACCTTGATGCTATTAATAATCAAGTAGAAAAGGTAATTATTGTCGATAATAGCAATGATGCTACATGCCAGGATAACCTTAAAGCCTATCTTAAAGAAAAAAATGACACTATACTCATTCAACCAAAAGAAAATCTAGGTATCGCTTATGCACAAAACATTGGTTTTGTGCAAGCTATTAAAAATAATGCTGACTATATTATAACATTTGATCAGGATTCATCTGTAGAGGATGGTTTGATTGCAGAACTTTATAGCGAGTACAAAAAAGTCGAGGCATTAAACGGTATTAAAATCGCTTGCATAGGCCCATCTGTTATCAATGAAAGAAATCATAAACGGTATGAAAAATATTTCCGAAATAGTACTAAGATAAATGATTCCATATATAGTGTTAAATCTATTATTTCTTCAGGTACACTGTATAATGTAAATGTATTTTCTGCAATAGGCTTAAATAAAGCAGAATGGTTTATTGATTCTATCGATATTGAATGGTGTTATAGAGCAAGATATCTGGGTTATCATGTGTTAATGACAACTAAGGTTGCTATGAAACATAATCTTGGCGCTAAAGATATGCATCTTCCATTAGGTAAATCTATTAACATAGGCTCTCCATTTAGATTGTATTATGTGTATCGCAATTGGGTTTTTTCACTTCGAGAGCCTCAATTTGAACTAGCCTATAAAATTAAATTATTGATCTTCATGCCTATAAAATTCATTATTTTCGCTAACGTTTCACCACGCAAATCAAGAATGATATATATGCTGCGTGGTTTAAAAGATGGCGTAATGAAAAAACATTCTTTTTTTAAATAAGTTTAATAAATGAAAATTTCGATTACTGCAAACACCAGTTGGTATATTTATAATTTTCGCAGAAATACTATTTTGGCACTAATAAATAGTGGGCACGAAATAATTGCGGTATCTTCTGATCTGGATTATAAAGAAAAATTAGAATCATTGGGCTGTAAATATGTTCAAATCAAAATGCAGAGATGGGGGAAAAACCCGTTCTTCGATTTGAAAACTATCTATGACTTCTATAAAGTCTTCAAAAAACAAAAGGTAGAATTAACATTAAATTTCACGCCGAAAAATAATATATATGCAAGTTATGCGGCAAGTTTTCTTAATATTAAGATAATTAATAACATAGCTGGTCTGGGTGTAGCGTTTATTGAAAATAATCTCTTTTCTCGGCTTGTTTCATTTTTATATAAAACAAGCCAAAAAAAAGCAGACTATATCTTCTTTCAAAATAATGACGATAAAAAGCTTTTTATCGATTTAGGTATCGTGCGCCCCGAAAATTGCGATCGGTTGCCTGGTTCAGGTGTTGATCTATCGCGCTTCGAATATTCTGCTATTAGTACATCTGATAAAATTAGATTTTTACTAGTAGCACGGTTAATTGCGGAAAAAGGTGTGCGTCTATATGCTGAAGCAGCAAAAGAATTAAAAAAACGTTATTCTAATCTGGAATTTTGTTTATTAGGGCCATTAGATACATGTAGTGCTTCCGCAATTAAATTTGATGAAATTGAAGCATGGCAAAATCAAGAGATAATTAATTATTTGGGTTTCACAGATCATGTTGAGAATGAATTAAAACGTTCTGATTGCATAGTACTTCCTTCATATTACAGAGAAGGTGTGCCTAAGTCTCTTTTAGAAGCAGCCGCGATTGGTAGGCCAATAATTACTACAGACAATGTTGGATGTAAAGAGGTCGTTGATGATGGCGTGAATGGTTTCCTGTGTGAACCAAAATCTATGACTAGCCTAATGTATGGTCTTGAAAAATTTATTTTATTATCGCCTAATGAAAAAGAAAAGATGAGCGAGAAAAGTAGAGAAAAAGTACAGAAAGAATTTGATGAAAAAATTGTTATTAATAAGTATTTGGATGTAATAAATAAATTATTGAAACAGCCTTAGTAAGATGAGTGTTGAGATAAGAATTGTTAGGTCGTCCTTGTGAACAAATTTGGATAATTATAAATACAATTAATTAAGATAGAGTGATTTTTTATGTTCTAAAAAACCTACGGTATCACTTATATTTGTTGTTGGGGCTGTATTATTAATACTGCAAAAAACTGATTTTTTAATGCAACAGTAATAAATTTCGATACTTTTCAGTCGTATTTTATAGGTCATTCATTCTCGCTGAGTTTGACGTAAGTGTTATATTTTTTTATTCTATAAATTATACAATGACTCTGGCTAATGCGAACTATTAATAACATTAAATACTCCTTGATGAGAGACGACGTATAGAATCTAAAACGTACGAATGTTTATGCTATAACCAACATAAAGTTACTCATCAGTTATTTATCTTATAGGTATATGGGCTTACCAAAACAGCATGGAGTCGAAAATATGCCCTGGATTTTTTTAATTACATTTAGTTTATTCTGTGTGGTTGTATGCGCGATTAATCAAAGTTATTCGAAAGTGATGTCTTTTGCTGTAACTTCAATGTTCACTGTTTTCTTTACTATCTATTACTTTAATGGTGTAGATTGGTTAAATTATTATTATGTTTTCGATTATTTCAAGAGCGCGTTTGATATTCGATATGATTTGCTTTTCAATATTTATTTATTTATCGCTGCAAATTCCATCGGTGTGTTTCAGATAGTAATATTTGTTTTCTATTCCTTTTGTTTCTTTTTGCTTTATAAATTGACAAAGAATAGCTGCGTTGCCATCAATGGACCTGCGTTTATTACTTGCGTTATCTTTTTAGGGGGGATGGCTTTAGTAGTAGACCAGATACGGCAATTTGTGGCGATTTGTATTTCTTTCTTTGCATTCAATTATCTACTTCAGGGTAATTCGAAAAAATTTTATAAATATATATTAATTGCTGCTCTGTTCCATTATTCAGCATTGTTTATTTTGTTGTTTAGATTGTTAGTTAACTTAAAGAAAAAAACAATCATTATTGCTGGCATGGTTGTTGTGGTCTTCTTTGTTTTTCTTGGGGGTATAATAATCTTCAATTTAGGATTTGTCTCTAATATTCCAATAATTGGTTTAGAACTTTATAGGAAAGTTGCTATATATGTTCGTGAGTTAGATACCTTTAAAGCAGAAATAGGGTTTGGTGTATGTGCTGATATTATTATTATTTTTTACTATTTAATACGTAGGGAAAGGTACAATGAGTTAGATAAACTTTGGGCCTTGGCATTTATGTCAGCGTGTTTTCATATAGCATTCTATTTTATGCCTGCGTTTTCACGATTTAACTATTTTTCAATCCTACCGTTATCTTACATATTCAGTCATGCGCTTACAAGCAGAAGAAATAAAATGGGAATCACACAGTTTGGGGCGATTGTAGGGGCTGTTTCGTTGACTATACTAATAGTGACGGTGAAAACCTTTACTGATCCAAAGAGGCCGTCATGGGATGAGTATTCAACAAGTGCGATTCTTTACAATTCACAGGAATTAGATCATCTGAGAAGCATTCGATGCGCAGCATTAAAAAATGAAATTGAGGATTTTTGCGCAACTTATTAAGAATGATTTCTCATTACAGATAATGAAAGCTAAAGCAATGCAAATTCACTGTTTTGTGCTATCCATGAGTTAGCTTCCTGGGTTAATATTTAAAATACATTTCAAGCCGCGCAACAGTCGCGGCGACCACACCTGACAGGAGTATGTAATGTCCAAGCAACAGATCGGCGTTGTCGGTATGGCAGTGATGGGGCGCAACCTGGCGCTCAACATCGAAAGCCGTGGTTATACCGTCTCCGTTTTCAACCGCTCCCGTGATAAGACCGAAGAAGTCATCGCTGAGAATCCAGGCAAGAAACTGGTTCCTTTCTATACGGTTAAAGAGTTCGTTGAGTCTCTGGAAACACCTCGTCGTATCCTGTTAATGGTGAAAGCGGGCGCAGGTACCGATGCAGCTATCGATTCACTGAAACCGTATCTGGATAAGGGTGACATCATTATCGATGGCGGCAACACCTTCTTCCAGGACACCATTCGTCGTAACCGTGAACTGTCTGCTGAAGGCTTCAACTTCATTGGTACCGGCGTATCCGGCGGTGAAGAGGGCGCCCTGAAAGGCCCATCCATCATGCCTGGTGGACAGAAAGAAGCGTACGAACTGGTCGCGCCTATCCTGACTAAAATCGCAGCCGTCGCTGAAGACGGTGAGCCATGCGTGACCTATATCGGTCCTGATGGCGCTGGTCATTACGTGAAAATGGTTCACAACGGCATTGAGTATGGCGACATGCAGCTGATTGCTGAAGCCTACTCTCTGCTGAAGGGCGGCCTGAACCTCTCCAACGAGGAGCTCGCAGAGACTTTTACCGAGTGGAATAAAGGCGAGCTGAACAGCTACCTGATCGACATCACCAAAGATATCTTCACCAAGAAAGATGAAGAGGGAAAATACCTGGTTGATGTGATTCTGGATGAAGCCGCGAACAAAGGCACCGGTAAATGGACCAGCCAGAGCTCTCTGGACCTGGGTGAGCCACTGTCCCTGATCACCGAATCTGTTTTTGCACGTTATATCTCTTCTCTGAAAGAGCAGCGTGTGGCGGCATCTAAAGTGTTGTCTGGTCCTCAGGCCAAACCCGCTGGTGATAAAGCCGAGTTCGTTGAGAAAGTCCGTCGCGCGCTGTATCTGGGTAAAATCGTCTCTTACGCGCAAGGCTTCTCCCAGCTGCGCGCGGCATCTGACGAGAACAACTGGGATCTGAACTACGGTGAGATCGCGAAGATCTTCCGTGCCGGCTGTATCATTCGCGCTCAGTTCCTGCAAAAAATCACCGATGCCTATGCTGAAAACGCGGGTATCGCAAACCTTCTGCTGGCACCTTACTTCAAACAAATTGCTGACGAATATCAGCAGGCGCTGCGTGATGTGGTTGCGTACGCAGTGCAGAATGGTATCCCGGTTCCGACCTTCTCCGCTGCGGTGGCATACTACGACAGCTATCGTGCTGCCGTTCTGCCAGCGAACCTGATTCAGGCACAGCGTGACTACTTCGGTGCGCATACCTATAAGCGTACGGATAAAGAAGGTGTGTTCCACACTGAATGGCTGGATTAATCTGATTTAACTCAGTCTGATAGCATGGCCCGGTGTGTCTCACCGGGCTTTTTTTATCGCTTTCAGGCCCATGTTGACTTAGTTTTTCCAGCCTGCCACTTTCATTGCCGCGTAAACCACTACCTTTATCCCTTTCTGAAGCAAGGCATTCGCCTTGACAGTCCCTCAACTTAAGAGGTAAAAACCTCAACAGTTGTTTATTGCGGTGGTGTGCTTACGCCTCCAGAAACTCAAATTTGAAGAAGTCAAACAAATGAAAATAACCATCTCCGGAACAGGCTATGTTGGTCTCTCAAACGGTATTCTGATTGCACAAAACCATGAAGTGGTTGCGCTGGATATCGTGCAGGCAAAAGTGGACATGCTTAACCAGAAGAAGTCTCCTATTGTCGATAAAGAGATTGAAGAATACCTCGCGACTAAACCGCTGAACTTCCGCGCTACCACGGACAAAGAAGACGCTTACCGCGATGCGGATTTCGTCATCATCGCCACGCCGACCGACTACGATCCTAAAACCAACTATTTTAATACCTCAACCGTTGAAGCGGTGATCAAAGACGTTACGGCAATTAACCCTAACGCAGTGATGATCATCAAGTCGACGATTCCAGTGGGCTTTACCAAATCGATTAAAGAAGAGTTGGGTATTGATAATGTCTTCTTCTCGCCGGAATTTCTCCGCGAGGGCAGGGCGTTATACGATAACCTGCACCCATCCCGTATCGTGATTGGCGAGCGTTCCGAGCGTGCGGAGCGTTTTGCTGCATTACTTCAGGAAGGCGCCATTAAAAAAGATGTTCCGGTACTGTTCACCGATTCCACAGAAGCTGAGGCCATTAAGCTTTTCGCTAACACCTATCTGGCGATGCGTGTGGCTTACTTCAACGAACTTGACAGCTATGCCGAGAGCTTAGGTCTGAACACCCGTCAGATCATCGAAGGCGTGTGTCTTGACCCGCGTATCGGTAACCATTACAACAACCCGTCCTTCGGTTACGGTGGCTACTGCCTGCCTAAAGATACCAAGCAGCTGCTGGCAAACTATCAGGCGGTGCCGAACAACCTGATTTCCGCCATTGTGGATGCCAACCGCACGCGTAAAGACTTCATCTCGGATTCCATTCTCGCGCGTCAGCCGAAAGTGGTGGGTGTGTATCGCCTGATCATGAAGAGCGGTTCCGATAACTTCCGCGCTTCTTCCATTCAGGGGATTATGAAGCGTATTAAGGCGAAAGGCGTGCAGGTGATCATTTATGAACCGGCCATGCAGGAAGACGAGTTCTTCCATTCACGTGTGATCCGCGATCTGGATGCGTTTAAGAAAGAAGCGGACGTGATTATCTCCAACCGCATGGCGGAAGAGCTGGCGGACGTGAAAGATAAAGTTTATACCCGCGATTTGTTCGGCAGCGACTGATTTAAATCGTGATATAAAAAAACCCGGCACTCTGCCGGGTTTTTTGTTTTTAAACGTTATAGAAGTTGCGGTACCAGTCGACGAAGTTTTTTACGCCCTCTTTGACTGAGGTCTGTGGTTTAAAACCAATGACGTCGTACAGCGCTTTGGTGTCCGCACTGGTCTCCAGCACATCCCCCGGCTGGATCGGCATCATATTTTTGACTGCTTCTTTGCCCAGCGCCTCTTCAAGCGCGGTAATGTAATCCATCAGTTCGACAGGTGAACTGTTGCCGATGTTATATACGCGATACGGGGCAGAGCTGGTTGCTGGCGAACCGGTTTCGACGGTCCAGTCGGCATCGGCCTGAGGAATGACGTCCTGTAGGCGAATAATCGCCTCCGCAATATCATCGATATAGGTGAAGTCGCGCTTCATCTTACCGTAGTTGTAGACGTCGATACTGTTGCCTTCAATCATAGCTTTGGTGAATTTAAACAGCGCCATGTCCGGGCGCCCCCACGGGCCATACACGGTAAAGAAGCGCAGACCAGTGGTCGGCAGGTTGTACAGATGCGAATAGGTATGCGACATCAGCTCGTTAGCTTTTTTGGTGGCGGCATACAGGGAGACCGGATGGTCCACGGAGTCGTCAGTAGAAAACGGCATTTTTCGGTTGAGGCCGTAAACGGAACTGGATGACGCATACAGAAGATGCTGAACCTTGTTGTGGCGACAGCCTTCCAGCACGTTCAGGTGACCTACCAGGTTAGCATCCGCGTAGGCATGGGGGTTTTCCAGCGAGTAGCGCACGCCCGCCTGGGCGGCAAGATGGATCACGCGGTCAAATTTCTCATTGGCGAAGAGCGCAGCCATGCCCTCGCGGTCCGCTAAGTCCAGCTTGTGGAAAGTAAAACTCTGGGATTTGAGCAGTTCGAGGCGGGCGAGCTTGAGGTTGGGGTCGTAGTAATCATTCAGATTATCAATCCCAACGACGTCATGCCCTGCGCCAAGCAGACGCTTGCTGACGTGAGAACCGATAAAGCCTGCCGCGCCCGTTACCAAAAATTTCATAATATCCCTCATCAACACTATGTACCTGTTATGCCCTTAGGCAGCAAAATACGGCTATGATAGCGCGTTGAGAGAGAGTTACCTAACCCATCTTTCCGATATAACTCATCGGATTCTTATAGAAAAATCGCCAACAAGAGATACACTATGTAAACATGATTATTTTGCCCTTTTTCATTTGTTAGGGATTGTATGACGCAAAACAACAATAACCCGGTCATTAGTAGCAATGACCAGGAACAAATTGATTTTCTCGATTTATTGCTGCAATTATGGAGTGGTAAGTGGGTAATAGGGGCGTTCACCGCTATATTTATCGTTCTTGCTACTGTGTACATTACCGTTGTTCAAGAAAAATGGACATCGTCTGCTATCATATCCCAACCTGATGCAGCACAAATTGCAACTTATTCTAATGCATTAGACATACTTTATCGCGGCTCAGGCCCCTCAATGACCGACATTCAGAATCGTGCCATTGGTCGTTTCAATTCATCCTTTTCTGCCCTGGCCCAAGCCCTGGAAAATCAGGAAGAACCCGAAAAACTCACTATCGAACCTACTGTTAAAGGGCAGACGTTGCCATTAACCGTAAGCTATCAAGGTGAATCGGCTGAAGCAGCGCAAAAGCAGTTGGCACAGTATATTCAGCAGGTCGATGAGCAGACGGCAAAAGAGCTGACGCTTGATTTGAGTGATAACCTCAAACAGCAGATAACAACCTTAAACGACTCTCTTCAAAACCAGGAGAAAGTTGCGCAGGAGCAAAAAGATCTGCGTATTAAGCAGATTACTGAGGCATTAAAAAACGCAGAAGCTGCGAAAATCAAAGGTCCGCAGATTCAACAAACACAGGATGTGACCCAAGAAACCATGTTCCTGCTGGGTAGTGAAGCCCTAAAATCGATGATTGAAAACGAAGCGTCTCGTCCGCTGGTTTTTACTAGTCTCTATTATCAGACCAAACAAAATTTACTGGATATTCAGAACCTTAACGTTAATCCAGACACGTTACACGTGTACCGTTACATCATGAAACCTAATCTGCCTATACGTCGTGACAGTCCCAAAAAGGCCATTACTCTCATCCTTGCCGTTCTCCTCGGCGGGATCATCGGTTCTGCTGTCGTTCTTGGCCGTAACGCGCTGAGAAACTACAAACCAAAAGCCTGATTTACATACAAAAAAAGACCGGGTCTCCCCGGTCTTTTTTTATTTATGCCGTTTGCGCAAATTCTCAATCACCGTCGTTAAATCCAGCTCCTGATCCTGAAGCAGCACCAGCAGGTGATACATCAAATCCGACGCTTCGTTCGTCAGTTCTTCCCGGTCATGTACGGTGGCCGCCAGCGCTGTTTCAACGCCTTCTTCACCCACTTTCTGCGCTATACGTTTGGTGCCGCTGGCGTAAAGCTTCGCCGTGTATGAGCTCTCGGGATCCGCTGATTTACGCTCTGCCAGCAGCTGTTCCAGCTGATAGAGGAACAGCCACTGGTGGCTCGCCTCGCCGAAGCAGCTGCTGGTGCCTTTGTGGCAGGTCGGTCCAATCGGGTTGACCAGCATCAGCAGGGTGTCGTTATCGCAGTCTGGCGTAATGCTGACCACATTCAGGAAGTGGCCCGAGGTTTCCCCTTTCGTCCACAGGCGCTGTTTGGTGCGCGAGAAAAACGTCACCTTGCCGCTGTCGAGCGTTTTTGCCAGTGCCTCCTGGTTCATGTACCCCAGCATCAGCACTTCGCCTGAAACGGCATGCTGTACAACCACCGGCAGTAATCCGTCAGTTTTTTCCCAGTCCAGCTGCGCCTGTTGTTGCTCTGTTAACATACCCTGATCTCCACGCCCTGGTCGGCCAGGTACGTTTTTAACTCACCAATATTGATAATCTGTTTGTGGAACACGGAAGCGGCCAGCGCGCCGTCAACGTTCGCATCGCGGAAGGCTTCAAGGAAGTGTTCCACGGTGCCCGCGCCGCCGGAGGCAATCAGCGGAACGTGACAGACCGCGCGCACTTTTTTCAGTTGCTCCAGGTCGTAACCGTTGCGTACGCCGTCCTGGTTCATCATGTTCAGCACGATTTCACCCGCGCCGCGTTTTTGCACTTCCTGTACCCAGTCCAGCGTCTCCCACTGGGTGACGCGCGTGCGGCTTTCATCGCCGGTGTACTGATTAACGTGATATTTGCCCGTCGCGGTATCAAACCAGGTGTCGATCCCCACGACAATGCACTGCACGCCAAAGCGATCCGCCAGACGTGTAATCAGCTCTGGATCGGCGAGCGCAGGGGAGTTAATCGAAATTTTGTCCGCACCGAAAGAGAGAATTTTCGCCGCATCGTCAGCAGATTTAATCCCGCCCGCCACGCAGAAGGGAATATCAATCACCTCAGCCACGCGCGCCACCCAGCTTTTGTCCACTACGCGGCCATCGCTGGAGGCGGTGATGTCGTAAAATACCAGTTCGTCTGCGCCTTCTTCGGCATAGCGCTTAGCCAGGGGAACGATGTCGCCAATGATCTCGTGGTTGCGGAACTGCACGCCTTTTACAACCTGACCATCACGCACGTCCAGGCAGGGAATTATCCGTTTTGCCAGCATTGAATCGCCTCCTTCACCGTAAATTTGCCTTCCAGCAGCGCGCGACCCACGATCACGCCGCGCACGCCGGTGCCGCGCAGAGCGGCAATATCCGCCAGGTCGCCGATACCGCCAGAGGACTGAAACGCCACCTGCGGATAACGCGCGCAAACCTCTTCATACAGCGAGACGTTAGATCCTGCGAGCGTACCATCGCGTGAAATATCCGTGCACAGCACATGCTTCAGCCCTACCGGGAGATACATCCCGACCAGCTCTTCCAGCGTTACGCCGGAGTTTTCCTGCCAGCCGCTGACCGCGACCTGCTTGTTACCCTGCTCGTCAATGCGCACATCCAGCGCCAGCACCAGCGCATCCGCACCGAAGCGGCGGAACCAGCCCTTGACACTCTCAGGATCTTTCACAGCGGTCGAACCGACTACCACGCGCGCCACGCCCGCGTCCAGTAAGGCGGCAACATCGGCTTCCGTACGCACGCCGCCGCCCACCTGCACGGGGACGTCCACGCCAGCCACCAGTGTTTTAAGCAGCGGGATCTGGCGCTTCGCCGGATCTTTCGCGCCGGTCAGATCGACCAGATGCAACACCTCAGCGCCCTCGGCGGCGTAAGCCTGTAACCGCGGCAGCGGGTCGTTGCCGTAGTCGCGCTGCTGCCCGTAATCGCCCTGGTGGAGACGAACAACCGTGCCGTCAATCAAATCTAAAGCGGGAATTATCATCACATCTCCAGGAAATTTTTCAGCAGCTGCGCGCCGGCGGCGCCGGAGCGTTCCGGGTGAAACTGCACGCCGTAAAAGTTATCTTTCTGCACGGCGGCGGTGAACGCCTCGCCGTAATTGCACTGGGCGATGGTGTAGGTATTCACGGGCATGGCGTAGCTGTGGACGAAATAGAAGTACGCGCCGTCTTCGATACCCTGGAACAACCTGTTGCCCGCCTTCGGATAAACGCGGTTCCAGCCCATGTGCGGCAGCGGCAGGCCGTGGTCGGTCATTTTCGGCACGTCTTCTTCAATAATGCCCAGCAGATCAACGCCGTTGCTCTCTTCGCTGCGGCGACCAAGCAGCTGCATGCCGAGGCAAATGCCCAGCACCGGTTGAGTACAGGCTTTGATGAGATCCACCAGCTCGCGCTCATGGATCTGATCCATCGCCGCCTGCGCGGTGCCAACGCCCGGCAGAAAGAGTTTATCCGCGCGCAGCACCACGTCCGGATCGCGGCTCACCACCGGCTCGTAGCCGTGGCGCATAATCGCCGACTGTACGGAGTTCAGGTTGGCGCATCCGGTGTCCAGAATCACCACGTTCATCACAACACTCCTTTCGACGAGGGCAGAGCGTCACCTTCCACGCGGATCGCCTGGCGCAGGGTACGGCCAAAGGCTTTGAACAGGCTCTCGACGCGATGGTGATCGTTTTTGCCTTTGGTTTTCAAATGCAGCGTCAGGCCCATGGTGTAAGAAAGCGAGCGGAAGAAGTGCTCTACCATCTCGGTGCTGAGATCCCCCACGCGCTGGTAGGTGAAGTCGGCTTTATATTCCAGGTGCGGACGCCCGGAGATATCCATCGCGCAGCGCGCCAGGCATTCGTCCATCGGCAGAACAAAGCCGAAGCGGTTGATGCCGCGCTTGTCGCCGAGCGCCAGCTTCAGGGCTTCGCCCAGCGCCAGGCCGGTATCTTCCACGGTGTGGTGATCGTCGATATACAGGTCGCCCTTAACGGTGATCTCCATGCGGAAGCCGCCATGGGTGGCGATTTGATCCAGCATGTGGTCGAAGAAACCGACGCCGGTGTGGATCTTGCTGCCGCCTTCGCGGTCGAGCCAGACCTTCACGTCGATCTGCGTCTCTTTGGTGTTACGTTCCACATGTGAGTAGCGGTCGCGTCTGGTGAGCTGCTCACCAATCATCGCCCAGTTTAGCGTGTCGCGGCTATAGCGCAGACCCGCAATGCCCATGTTATCCGCCAGCGTGATATCCGTGACGCGATCGCCAATGACGTAGCTGTTGGCTTTATCCATCGCCTCTTCCGCCAGATAACGTTCAACAAGCTTCACTTTTGGCTTGCGGCAGTCGCACTCGTCGGCAGGCATGTGCGGACAGATCAGCACCTCGTCAAAAGCGATGCCCTGCGAGGTCAGCACCTGCATCATCAGATTGTGCGGGCCGTCAAAGTCCGCCTGCGGGAAGCTGTCGGTGCCCAGACCGTCCTGGTTGGTGATCATCACCAGCGTATAGCCTGCTTTCTGAAGTTTCAGCAGCACCGGGATCACGTCGGGCTCAAACGCCAGCTTGTCGAAACGATCGACCTGAAAATCGCTGGGTGGCTCCGAGATGATGGTGCCGTCACGATCGATAAAGAGATACTTCTGACTCATACTTTCTCCGCTTTCAGGGCGTCAATCACGCGCTGGCTTTCTGCACGGGTGCCGACGGTAATCCGCAGGCAGCCGCTCAGGGTAGGTTGTTTATTCTGGTCTCGTAAGATAATGCCCTGATCCCACAACGATTTGAATATCGCACTTGAGGCGGTGAAGCGAACCAGGATGTAGTTGGTTTCCGAGTCGAACACCTGCTCGACGCACGGAATCGTTTTCAAGGCATCGACAAGATACTGACGCTCTTCCAGGATCTGCGCCACACGCTCGTGCATCGCGCTGATGCCCTGCGGGGCCAGCGCCTGTGCCGCAATATCGGCAACCGGGGTTGAGAGCGGATACGGGGCGATGACTTTCAGCAGCAGGTCGATAACCGCTTTGTTTGCCAGCGTAAACCCGCAGCGAAGGCCGGCGAGGGCGAAGGCTTTGGAAAGGGTACGCAGCACAACGAGATGCGGATACTCTTCAAGCCAGCCTGCCAGCGTCGCCTGGGGGCAGAACTCAATATAGGCTTCGTCGGCCACGACCAGCGCCTTGCCGCGCGTCATCTCCAGCAGGGCACGGATATCCTGCGGATTGATAATCTGCCCCGTGGGGTTATTCGGGCTACAGACAAACACCACCTTCACGCCGTCGAGGTTATCGGCGATGCCCTGCAAATCCAGCTGCCAGTTGTCGAGCGCCTGCACGTTGCGGCAGGCCACGCCGAAGGTTTCGGCGCTGACGCTGTACATCCCGTAGGTCGGCTGGCAGTACATTACCGCGTCTTTACCCGGCTCACAGAACGCGCGGATCAGCAGCTCGATCCCTTCATCCGCCCCACGGCTGACCAGCACCTGCTCAGGCTTCACGCCTGCATACTGCGCATAGTTCTCTATCACCGCTTTCGGCTGACACTCCGGGTAGCGGTTCAGCGTCTGCTGCGAGAGCTCAAAGGCCACCGCCGTGGGATATTCGTTGGCATTCAGCCAGACGTCGCCGTTCCCGCCCAGACGACGCGCAGACTGATAGGGCGTCAGGCGACGGACGTTTTCGCGGGCTAATTCTTCGATGTTCATGCTTGCTCCTTCAGGGCGGCAACGCGCAGCGTCACGGCATTTTTGTGGGCAGTCAGGCGCTCGGCGGCGGCCAGCGTCTCAATTGTCGACGCCAGCGAGGCAAATCCCTCGCGGGAGAGTTCCTGCACGGTCATGCGCTTCTGGAAATCCGCCAGCCCGAGGCTGGAGCAGGTTGAGGTATAGCCATACGTTGGCAGCACGTGGTTGGTGCCGGAGGCGTAATCCCCGGCGGATTCCGGTGACCAGTCGCCGAGGAATACCGAGCCTGCGCTGGTTATGCTGTCGACCAGATCGCGCGCGGTGCGGGTCTGAATGATCAGGTGCTCCGGCCCGTACTGATTCGAGATGGCGATGCACTGGTCAAGATCGCGGGCCACAATCAGGCGGCTGGCAGACAACGCCTGGCGCGCCGTTTCCGCACGCGGCAGATCAGCCAGCTGACGCTCAACGGCGTCGCCCACGCGTTTTGCCATGTCGGCATCCGGCGTCAGTAAAATCACCTGCGAGTCAGGGCCGTGCTCAGCCTGCGAGAGCAGGTCAGAGGCCACGAAATCCGGTGTTGCGCCGCTGTCAGCAATCACCAGCACTTCAGACGGACCGGCTGGCATATCAATCGCCGCACCGTCCAGACGCTGGCTGACCTGGCGCTTCGCTTCGGTCACGTACGCATTGCCCGGACCAAAGATTTTGTCGACCTTCGGAATGGATTCCGTGCCGAACGCCAGGGCTGAAATCGCCTGCGCACCGCCTACTTTATAGATCGCCTGCACGCCGCACAGCTTCGCCGCATACAGGATCTCATCGGCGATCGGTGGCGGAGAGCAGAGCACCACCTTTTGACAACCGGCAATCCGCGCCGGGGTGGCCAGCATCAGAACGGTCGAAAACAGCGGGGCAGAGCCGCCGGGAATATAGAGGCCGACGGACGCCACCGGGCGCGTCACCTGCTGGCAGCGTACGCCGGGCAGGGTTTCCACATCCACCGGCTGCAACTTCTGTGCGGTGTGGAAGGTATCTATATTTTTCACCGCGACGGCCATCGCCTGTTTGATCTCATCCCCAAGGCGGCTTTCCGCCCCGGCGATCTCCTGCGCGGTGACCTGTAACGCGTCGACCTCAGTTTTATCAAACTTCGCGCTGTACTCGCGCAGCGCGTCGTCTCCGCGGGCTTTGACGTTATCAAGGATCTCCGCCACGGTGCGGGTGATGCTCTCCGAGGCGGAAATTGCCGGGCGCATCAGCAGCTCGCGCCGTTGCGCGTCGCTACAGGTATTCCAGTCGATGATTGTGTTAAAGCTCATGGTCGTTACTCCATCATCTTCTCAATAGGCAGCACCAGAATCGAGCTTGCGCCCAGCGCCTTGAGTTTTTCCATCGTTTCCCAGAACAGGGTTTCGCTGCTGACCATGTGCATCGCCACGCGCTGCTGGTCGCCCGCCAGCGGCAGAATGGTTGGGCGCTCAGCGCCCGGCAGCAGGGCAATCACTTCCTCCAGACGCTCGGTTGGCGCATGCATCATGATGTATTTGGATTCACGCGCCTGAATCACGCCCTGAATGCGGGTCAGCAGTTTGTCGATGAGCTGCTGTTTGGCGTCGGCCATCTCACCGTCGCGCTGGATAAGACACGCTTTGGAGCGGTAGATCACCTCCACTTCGCGCAGGCCGTTCGCTTCCAGCGTGGCGCCGGTGGAGACGAGGTCACAGATGGCATCAGCCAGGCCCGCACGCGGCGCAACTTCAACGGAGCCGTTCAGCAGACAGGATTTAAACTGCACGCCTTTTTGATCGAGGTAACGCTTCAGCAGGTGAGGGTAAGAGGTGGCGATACGTTTGCCGTTCAGCGCGGCCGGGCCGTCCCAGGCTTCATCGACCGGCGTGGCCAGCGACAGGCGGCAGCCCCCGAAGTCCAGACGACGCAGGGTAAAGTAGCGCGGATCTTCGCCCTGCGCGCGGCGGGTTAATAACTCTTCTTCCAGGACGTTTTCGCCGATGATGCCGAGGTCAACGACGCCATCCATCACCAGGCCCGGGATATCGTCATCACGTACGCGCAAAATGTCGATCGGCATATTTTCTGCCAGGGCAATCAGGCGCTGGGTGTGCAGGTTGATTTTAATCCCGCAGCGGGCGAGCAGTTCGCGTGAGTCGTCGCTTAAACGGCCTGATTTTTGAATAGCTATGCGTAAACGTGAGTTATCTAACATTCTGTCTTCCTCGTTAACCTGTTTTAACCTGTCTGAATGCGGTCCAAAAAAAAGCCCCCGGAAGAGGATCTTCCGGGGGCTTTTTCATGCGTTCATGCACCACTGGAAGATCCAAACGTCTTCCAGCACACATCGCCTGAAAGACTAGTCAGGATGATGGTGATGATGGTGGTTGTTAAAAGGAACGCGTGTCATATAAATTCTCGTTGAATGCTTATGCATTTGATGTCTTTTAACCTAAACCAGTTGTACGCCATAAAGCAAGGGCTTTTTTTGATCATTAATTCATTTCATATTGATGGTATGAATTGTGCGTTCCACCAGGCTGGCGTAGCCTTATAACAGGCATCGTTAAGCGGAGAATGTACATGAAAAAGGTCGCGATTGTCGGGTTAGGGTGGTTAGGAATGCCACTGGCAATGTCATTAGCCGCGAAAGGCTGGCAGGTGACAGGGAGTAAGACCACCCGTGATGGGGTTGAAGCGGCTCGCATGTGCGGCATCGATAGCGTTGAGCTGCGTCTCGAACCCGAGCTTATCTGCGATACTGACGAGCTGGATGAACTGATGAATGTGGACGCGCTGGTCATTACCTTACCGGCGCGGCGCAGCGGCCCGGGTGAGTCTTTTTACTTGCAGGCGGTGCAGGAGATTGTCGACAGCGCCCTGGCGCACCACATTCCGCGTATCATTTTCACCAGCTCCACCTCCGTCTATGGCGAGATCGACGGTACGGCGAAAGAAAACACCGAGCGCCGTCCGTTGACCGCCAGCGGCCGGGTGCTGAAAGAGCTGGAAGACTGGCTGCACAATTTGCCTGGCACGCAGGTGGATATCTTACGCCTGGCCGGGCTGGTGGGGCCGGGGCGTCATCCGGGGCGCTTCTTTGCCGGTAAATCCGCGCCGGATGGCCAGCACGGGGTTAATCTTGTGCATCTTGAGGATGTTATCGGCGCAATAGAACTGCTTTTGCAGGCTCCGAAAGGGGGGCACATCTATAATATATGTGCGCCTTCGCATCCGCCGCGCAGTACCTTTTATCCGCTGATGGCGCGCCAGCTGGGGCTGGCGCCGCCGGTGTTCAGTGAGGCGCAGGGGGAGCGCAAAGGCAAAATTATTGATGGCAATCGTATTTGCCATGAACTGGGATTTGAATATCAATATCCCGATCCGCTGGTTATGCCCATGGAATAATTGCGCCGGCGGAGACAATCGCACACCGTAAGGGGGCGAAGATGAAACCGCTGCTGGATGTTCTTGTTATTCTGGATGCGCTGGAAAAAGAGGGGAGCTTTGCCGCCGCCTCGCCGAAGCTCTATAAAACCCCTTCGGCTCTGAGCTACACCGTACAAAAGCTCGAGAGCGATCTTAATATCCAAATCCTCGATCGCACCGGGCATCGCGCGCGTTTCACCCGTACAGGGCAGATGCTGCTGGAAAAAGGGCGTGACGTGCTGCATACGGTTCGCGAGCTGGAAAAACAGGCCGTCAAACTTCACCAGGGCTGGGAAAATGAGCTTGTGATTGGGGTTGATGACACTTTCCCTTTTTCCCTGCTTACTCCGCTTATTGAGGCGTTCTATCAGCGCCATAGCGTCACGCGGCTGGTTTTTATCAATGGCGTGCTGGGCGGTTCATGGGAGGCCCTGACGCAGGGCAGGGCGGATATCATCGTTGGGGCGCTGCATGAGCCTCCCCAGTTGAGTGAATTTGGTTTTGCGCGGCTGGGCGTACTGGAGCAGATTTTTGCCGTCGCACCTCACCACCCGCTGGCGAATGAATCGGAGCCTGTTACCCGACGCGTCATTAAAAACTATCGCGCCATTGTGGTTGGAGACAGCTCTCGCCCCGAATGCGGCATTTCATCGCAGCTGCTGGATGAGCAGGAGGCCATCACCGTTTTTGATTTTAAAACCAAGCTGGAGCTGCAAATAAGCGGCCTGGGGTGCGGTTACCTTCCCCGTTATTTAGCGCAGCGGTTTATTGACAGCGGAGCGTTGGTAGAAAAACAGGTTTTGGCGCAGAGCAGTAACGAATCGGTGTGGGTGGGCTGGAATGAACAGACCGCCGGGCTTGCCAGCGCCTGGTGGCGAGACGAAATTTTAGCAAATAGTGCTATCGCCACAGTTTACACTCAGGCAGATGATGGGAAATCAACCAGTTAGTAAAATTAATTTATGGGCAGGTTTCTCAATGTATTGCCTTTTGTATCTGGAATAGGGCAAAATGCCGCCGCTGCAAACAAATGAATAATCGACGATATAAAAGGCGTCGGTTATTTTTTTTTGCATGTACGAAACGAAACTAAAAACCAAGAGGCCGGGCTTCGTACCGGATAGATATTTACTAAAATCCGACAGTTGTTGTCGCTGAGGAAGAAAGAAATGGGGCAATTTTTCGCTTACGTGGCGGTTATTACCGTAAAGGAGAATAACTATGTCGCATAACGCAACTCCAAACACCTCTCGCGTGGAATTACGTAAAACGCTTACGTTGATTCCGGTTGTCATGATGGGCCTTGCCTATATGCAACCGATGACGCTGTTCGATACATTCGGTATCGTATCAGGCCTTACGGACGGTCACGTTGCAACGGCGTACGCCTTTGCGCTGGTCGCCATTCTCTTTACAGCGCTGAGCTACGGTAAACTGGTTCGCCGTTTCCCGTCCGCCGGCTCTGCGTACACCTATGCTCAGAAATCCATTAGCCCGGCGGTTGGCTTTATGGTGGGCTGGTCATCACTGCTGGACTACCTGTTCATGCCGATGATCAACATTCTGCTGGCAAAAATTTACTTCGAAGCGCTGGTGCCGTCCGTGCCGTCGTGGATCTTCGTTGTGGCGCTGGTGGCCTTTATGACCATCTCTAACCTGCGCAGCATCAAGACCGTGGCTAACTTCAATACCCTGATTGTTATCCTTCAGATGGGGATTGTTGCGGTTATCGTTGGGCTGATTATCTACGGCGTTTCCCATGGGGAAGGCGCAGGTACGCTGACCAGCACCCGTCCGTTCTGGTCTGAAGGGGCGCACGTTGTGCCGATGATCACCGGTGCGACTATCCTGTGCTTCTCGTTCCTGGGCTTCGACGGTATCTCTTCTCTGTCTGAAGAGACCAAAGACGCTGAGCGCGTGATCCCGAAAGCGATTTTCCTGACCGCGCTAATTGGTGGCCTGATCTTCATCGGCGCGTCATACTTCTTACAGCTGTATTTCCCGGATATCTCTCGCTTTAAAGATCCGGATGCATCACAGCCTGAAATTATGCTGTACGTGGCGGGTAAAACCTTCCAGTGGGGCGTGCTGATCTTCTCCAGCGTCACCGTACTGGCTTCCGGTATGGCAGCGCACGCGGGCGTTTCTCGTCTGATGTACGTGATGGGCCGTGACGGTGTGTTCCCAACCCGCTTCTTCGGTTACGTGCATCCTAAATGGCGTACTCCGGCGTGGAACGTGCTGCTGGTGGGTGCGATTGCCCTGCTGGCGATTAAATTCGACCTGGTAACGGCCACTGCGCTGATTAACTTTGGTGCGCTGGTGGCGTTCACCTTCGTTAACCTCTCCGTGATTTCGCAGTTCTGGATCCGTGAGAAGCGCAACAAGACGCTGAAGGACCACATCAACTATCTGGTGCTGCCAGTGTGTGGTGCCCTGACGGTGGGCGCCCTGTGGATCAACCTGGAAGAGAGCTCAATGGTTCTGGGTCTGATCTGGGGTGCAATCGGCCTGATTTACCTGGCCTGCGTGACCAGAAGCTTCCGTAACCCGGTTCCTCAGTACGAAGACGTCGCGTAAGACCGTGTCGGGTGGCGGCTACGCCTTACCCGACCTACGGACTTCTACACCGTAGGCCCGCGTAAGCGAATCGCCGCCCGGCAAAAAAAAGCCGGAGACATTGTCTCCGGCTTTTTTGTACCCGTTACTCACACAATTTCTTGCGCGTACTGGAACAGGGCTTTCAGCAGCGCCTGCTTCTCAGTATTCCCTTCATACTGACCGTAAAGCATCTCCAGCTCTTGTGCGTAGCTATTAAGAAACTCCGGTGTAAACACGTTGCGCCGATGCTGTAGCCAGCGCTCCTGCTCTGCTTCATCCAGCGTGCCGGGATAGTTACGCGCGCGATAATTAAACATCAGCTTCTCGATACGCTTATCCGCGAAGGTGATATCCAGCGCGGGCAGGTTACGCGGGTCGGTTTGCAGTACGATGTTCATCGCCGCGCGATCGGCATCGCTGAAGAAGCCGTTATAAAGCTGCGCATCCACATTCTCAGACGGCACGAACGGCTCTGCTTCGGCAAAAATGGCGACGACTTTCTCGCGCACCTGCGGGTTGTCGCGCAGCACTTTCAGATTATCGAGGCAGTGCTGACGGTTAATCCCCAGCCGGTCGGCGTCTTCCGGGCGCAGCGTGTTGGCCTGCGCCAGCACCGGGCACTTATTGATGTGCACCAGTTTTACCGGTACGGCTGGCAGGTCACCGAGCGCCTCTTTCGGCGTATAGAGCCGTTCACGTAAGGTGTCGCTGTCGAGCGCAAGCAGCGGCGAGATATCCCCGGCGAGATCGACCATGATGACGGCGTTACGGTTATCCGGATGCCAGGCAAGCGGCGCCACCCAGCTCGTGTTCCCGCGCCACGCACCGAACATCCCGGAAATATGCACCAGCGGTTTCATCTGCGGGACATCAATCAGCGTCATCAGCTTTTGCTTGCTGCGATGGCTCAACAGATACTCAAACAGGCGCGGCTGCGCGGTTTTTACAAGTTTCGCCATTGCGATGGTCGCGTAAACGTCTGCCATCGCGTCGTGGGCGTTGCTGTGCTCGATGCCGTTGGCCCGCGTCAGGTGCTCGAGCCTGAAGCTCGGCAGCCCGTCGTCGTTCTCCGGCCAGTTAATCCCCTCCGGGCGCAGCGCATAGCAGGCGCGCATGATGTCCAGCAAATCCCAGCGTGAATTACGGTTCTGCCAGCTCCAGGCATACGGATCGTAGAAGTTGCGGTAGAAGATATTACGCGTCACTTCATCGTCAAAACGGATGTTGTTGTAACCCACCACGCAGGTATTGGGCACCGTGAACAGGTCGTGGATGCGACGGGCAAATTCTGCTTCGCTAACGCCTTTATCCCGCGCTTCCTGAGGCGTGATGCCCGTCACCATCACCGCGCCCGGCTGCGGCAGGTAGTCATCGGCGGGCTTGCAGTAAAACACCTCGGGTTCGCCAATGACGTTAAATTCATCATCGGTTCGGATTGCCGCAAACTGCGCCGGTCGGTCCAGCGCCGGATGGGTGCCAAAGGTTTCGTAATCGTGGAACAAAAAAGTCGGGCGCGCGGCAGAGTCAGACACCAGTAATCTCATCCTGTTAAAAATTGACGTCTCTATGGTAAACGATTGGGGTGAGCAGTCCGAATAAAAAGCACCGTCAGGCAAGAAATTTGCGAGATTTGTTCCGAAAAAATCTGCGTGCTGTCACATTTTTTTGCAATTAAGGCAGGTAACGACATCAGAACTCCCGTAAAAAGGTCATCGATTTTTACTGACCTGAGGATATACCGTTGAAACGCCGTCTGTTTATTGCTGTTTCTTTACTCGCTTCGAGTATTTCATCCGCGCTGGCGGCCGAGCCGCTGGATTTTTCACCTCAGCCGCCTGCTATCCAGGCAGGCTCCTGGGTATTGATGGATTACACCACGGGTCAAATCTTAACGGCGGGCAACGAACATCAGCAGCGCAATCCGGCGAGCCTGACCAAGCTGATGACGGGGTACGTTGTCGATCGCGCCATCGATAGCCACCGCATCAGCCCCGATGACATTGTGACGGTCGGACGTGACGCCTGGGCAAAAGGCAATCCGGTCTTTGACGGTTCGTCGCTGATGTTTCTGAAAGAGGGCGATCGGGTTTCCGTGCGCGATCTCAGCCGCGGCCTGATTGTTGATTCCGGCAATGACGCCTGCGTGGCGCTGGCGGATCACGTGGCGGGCGGCCAGCCGCAGTTTGTCAGAATGATGAATGACTATGTTGAAAAGCTTAACCTGCGCGATACCCACTTCGAAACCGTACACGGGCTGGATGCACCGGGTCAGCACAGCTCCGCTTACGATCTCGCCGTGCTTTCCCGGGCCATCATCCACGGTGAGCCTGAGTTCTATCATATGTATAGCGAGAAAAGCCTGACCTGGAACGGCATCACCCAGCAGAACCGCAACGGCCTGCTGTGGGATAAGACCATGAACGTGGATGGCCTGAAAACGGGACACACCTCGGGCGCGGGCTTTAACCTGATTGCCTCCGCGGTGGACGGCCAGCGTCGACTGATTGCGGTGGTGATGGGGGCAGACAGCCCGAAAGGACGTGAAGATCAGGCGCGCAAGCTGCTTCACTGGGGACAGCAAAATTTCGATACGGTGCAAATCCTGCATAACGGTAAAAAAGTGGGCACCGAGCGCATCTGGTATGGCGATAAAGAGCAGATCGCGCTGGGCACGGATCGGGACTTCTGGCTGGCATTACCCAAAACGGAAGTGCCGAACATCAAGGCGAAATACGTGATGGATAAAAAAGAGCTGGAAGCGCCGATCGCCGCGCATCAGCGGGTAGGGGAGATCCAGCTGTACGATCGTGACAAGGTGGTGGCGCACTGGCCATTGGTTACTCTGGAAGGCGTTGAAAAGGGCGGTCTTTTCTCACGTCTCGGCGATTATCTGCATCATAAACTCTAACCTTTTCGGGCAGACTGGCAGTGTTGCGAGTCTGCTCACATAATAAAGTCTCCTGGTTTGCCGATACTCTCGATTCTGCTTTATAGTGTATATATATACAGTAATAAACGGAGGCAGCATGGACTACAGCATCAGGCAGCAGCAGAAACGTACAATCGCTGGTTTTCATCTCGTTGGACCCTGGGAAAAGACGGTCAAGCAGGGTTTTGAACAGCTGGTCATGTGGGTAGATGGGCGTCATATTCAGCCGCAGGAGTGGGTGGCCGTTTATTATGATAATCCGGATGACGTGCCGGCAGAAAAACTCCGCTGTGATACCGCCGTAACGGTGTCGGACGATTTCACTATCCCTGAGAACAGCGAAGGGGTGATGATGACCGAAATTGCTTCCGGAGAGTACGCTATTGCTGCCGCACGTGTGGAAAATCATGATTTTGCGACGCCCTGGAACCAGTTCTTCAACTCTCTTCTCCAGGACAATACCTATGAGATTGCGCCAAAACCCTGCTTCGAACGCTATCTGAACGATGGCAATGCTGACGGCTACTGGGATATTGAGATGTTTGTACCGGTAGAGCATAAAGTGGGATAATCCTGCGAAATGCAGGGTTTTTCAGCCGGGCGCGTTTCCCCCGGCTGAAAACACAGTACAATTGTGGTTTGCCGTAGAGCTGGAGACGGGTGTGCGCCCCGACAAGTCATTAACCCCTTTTGAAATTCGGTTATACAAACATTATCGCGTGGTGCATGGTTGCCGCATTGCGCTGGCGTTTGTGTTGACCTTCGTACTGGTTCGTTTGCTGGATATCCCGGAAGGGACGTGGCCGCTGATCACGCTGGTGGTGGTGATGGGGCCGATCTCATTCTGGGGGAACGTGGTCCCTCGCGCTTTCGAACGCATAGGCGGCACCGTTTTAGGCTCGGCGCTTGGGCTTATCGCGCTTAAGCTGGAGCTGATTTCATTCCCGATCATGTTGCTGTGGTGCGCGGTGGCGATGTTTCTTTGCGGCTGGCTGGCCCTTGGCAAGAAGCCGTATCAGGCGCTGCTGATTGGCATTACGCTCGCGGTTGTGGTCGGCGCACCGGCGGGCGATATGACCACCGCATTGTGGCGAAGCGGAGACGTGATCTTCGGCTCGTTGCTCGCCATGCTGTTCACCGGCATTTGGCCGCAGCGCGCCTTCCTGCACTGGCGCATTCAGATGGCAAACTACGTCACGGCATTTAACCGGGTCTACCAGGCCGGGTTTTCGCCGAATCTGATCGAACGTCCGCGGCTGGAAAAGCATCTGCAAAAAATCCTCAACGATGTGGTCAAAATGCGCGGATTGATTACCCCGGCAAGCAAAGAGACGCATATCCAGAAAGCCATTTTTGAAGCTATACAGACGGTCAGCCGGAATCTGGTCTGTATGCTTGAGCTGCAAATCAATGCCCACTGGGCCTCACGCCCCAGCCATCTTCTGATGCTCAACGCGCATACGCTGAAAGAGACGCAGCAGATGACGCAACAAACCCTGCTGACTATCGCCCATGCGCTCTATGAAGGCAACCCACAGCCGATACGGGCGAACAGCGAGCGGCTGAACGATATCGTCGCCGAGCTCAAGCAGCTGATAAATGAGCGTCAGGGCGACAACGTGGCGGAAACACCTATCCATGGTTATGTCTGGCTGAGTATGGAGCTGGCGCGACAGCTGGAGTTGTTATCGCAGCTGATTTGTCGGGCACTGCGCAAATAAAAAGCGTATGTGAAGCCTGCTGCTTCGATTCAGCAACAATTAGGGTTATGATGGTTTTAAACGATATACTCATTGTCATTCGCAGCCGCTGTCTGTTAAAACGGTTGCTTTAACGAATCCGAATCTCACATTATCAGGGGTGTAAAAATGGAAACTACCAAGCCTTCGTTCCAGGATGTTCTGGAGTTCGTCCGCCTGTTCCGCCGCAAAAACAAGCTACAGCGCGAAATCCAGGACGTAGAGAAGAAGATCCGTGACAACCAGAAACGTGTCCTGCTGCTGGACAACCTGAGCGACTACATAAAGCCAGGTATGAGCGTCGAGGCTATTCAGGGCATCATCGCCAGCATGAAGAGCGATTATGAAGATCGCGTTGATGATTACATCATCAAAAACGCTGAGCTGTCTAAAGAGCGTCGCGACATCTCCAAAAAGCTGAAAGTGATGGGCGAAATTAAAAACGTCGACGCTAAAGGCGAGTAATCGCAGCGAATTGTGAAAAAGGCTCTCTGGCGACAGAGAGCCTTTTTTATTTTACGGAGTGCGGTTTGATGCCCTCACCCCGGGCCTCCCCCGCGGGAGAGGGAGCGAACAGTAAAAACGGCAGCTACGTTGCCGTTTTACATTTATCTTGCGAAAAAAAGCAAAAAGCCTGCTTAAAAGCAGGCTTTTTAAATTTGGCTCCTCTGACTGGACTCGAACCAGTGACATACGGATTAACAGTCCGCCGTTCTACCGACTGAACTACAGAGGAATCGTTGTGGAGGCTTATCTTAGCGGCGAAAAAACTTTTGTCAAACCTGATCTTAGGCAAAAGTGATCGTTTGATGATTCTGTCGTCGTTTTGTTGTAAATTCAAACATAATTTTATGGAAAATACTTTGCAGGATACGCATTTCTGCCCCATCATTTGAAATGGAGTTTCAACTTTCTCGCTAAGGTCCATTTTGAACGTCACCGCACCCCTACGCCAGGCGATTATGCGCACGCCCTGGTATGCCAAACGTAAGAGTTATCGAGTTCTGTTCTGGCGTGAAATCACCCCCCTTGCTGTGCCTATTTTCCTGGAGAATACCTGCGTCCTGTTGATGGGCGTGCTGAGCACCTTTCTGGTTAGCTGGCTCGGTAAAGAAGCCATGGCCGGGGTAGGGCTGGCGGACAGTTTCAATATGGTTGTGATGTCGTTCTTTGCCGCTATCGATCTCGGTACGACGGTGGTGGTGGCGTTTAGCCTGGGCAAGCTTGATCCGAAGCGTGCCCGCGAAGCGGCCAGACAGTCGCTGATGATCATGACCCTCTTTTCGATCATCCTCGCGGCGGTTATCCATTATTACGGCAAAGAAATTATCGATTTTGTCGCGGGAGAAGCGACCAGCGAGGTGAAGGATCTGGCTCTCACCTACCTGGAAATGACGGTGTTGAGCTATCCTGCGGCTGCCATCGCGTTGATTGGTAGCGGTGCGCTTCGTGGAGCAGGGAATACCAAAATTCCGCTGCTGATCAACGGCGGCATGAACATCCTGAATATCATTATCAGCAGCGTTTTGATTTATGGCATCTTTTCCTGGGACGGTCTGGGCTTTGTCGGCGCGGGTTTAGGGCTGACTATTTCCCGCTATATTGGTGCGGCAGCGATAATCGGCGTACTGATGGCGGGAATTACGCCATCGCTGCGCCTGACGCTGAAAAGCTATTTCCGTCCGCTTAACTTCGCCATTATCTGGGAAGTGATGGGGATCGGGATTCCGGCCAGCATCGAATCCGTGTTGTTTAACGGTGGGAAACTGCTGACGCAGATGTTTGTCGCCGGGATGGGAACAGACGTCATCGCCGGCAACTTTATTGCCTTCTCCATCGCCTCGCTCATAAACCTGCCCGGAAACGCGCTGGGATCGGCGTCGACGATCATCACCGGCAGACGCCTCGGAAAGGGACAGATAGGGCAGGCGGAACGACAGCTTCGGCACGTCTTCTGGCTTTCAACCATTGGTCTGACGGCGATTGCGTGGGGAACTGCGCCTTTTGCCGGGCTGATGGCCTCGTTCTATACGCATGAAAATGACGTGAAAGAGGTCGTGAAGGTGCTGATTTGGCTCAACGCGGCGTTTATGCCCATTTGGGCCGCGTCCTGGGTACTTCCTGCCGGGCTGAAAGGGGCGCGCGATGCCCGGTTTGCGATGTGGGTCTCCATGCTCGGCATGTGGGGCTGTCGCGTCGTGGCGGGTTATACGCTGGGGGTAATGTTAGGTATGGGCGTTGTCGGCGTTTGGCTGGGGATGTTCCTTGACTGGGCCGTGCGCGGCGCGCTGTTCTACTGGCGTATGGTGAGCGGGCGCTGGCTGTGGAAATATCCGCGAAAAAAACCGGAGCAGAAGGTTTCGGAAACGGCAAATGCCTGACAAGTGTGCGAAGTGGAGAATAAATCGGCAAACGATTGAAAATCTGCATTCACCCTTTGACATCCACAGGGCGCATCGATAATATGCGCCCCGTTCACACGATTCCTCTGTAGTTCAGTCGGTAGAACGGCGGACTGTTAATCCGTATGTCACTGGTTCGAGTCCAGTCAGAGGAGCCAAATTTGAAAAGCCTGCTTTTAAAGCAGGCTTTTTGCTTTTCTGCGCCCGGTAAAATTGTTGGAAAGCGGCTTCGCCTTACCCCAGAGGCGGGAAGGCGAAGCCCTGCGATCAGCGGAACGGCGGCTCGTTGAAGGTGCGCAGCTTGCGGGAATGCAGCCTGTCTCCTTCCGCGCGCAGCAAATCGATGGCGCGAATACCGATTTGCAAATGTTCAGAAATTGCCCCTTCGTAAAAACGGTTCGCCTGGCCCGGCAGTTTGATCTCGCCGTGCAGCGGTTTGTCGGATACACACAGCAGCGTGCCGTAAGGGACGCGGAAGCGGTAGCCCTGCGCGGCAATCGTGGCGCTTTCCATATCGATTGCGACCGCACGGCTGAGATTGAAACGCAGGGCGGAGGCCGAATAGCGCAGCTCCCAGTTACGATCGTCGGTGGTGACGACCGTACCGGTACGCAGGCGCTGCTTCACCTCTTCACCCGGCATGCCGCTCACCTCTTTGGTGGCGTCGTACAGGGCGCGCTGCACTTCCGCGATACTCGGGATAGGGATATCCGGCGGCAGAACCGCGTCAAGGACATGGTCGTCGCGCAGATAAGCGTGGGCGAGGACGTAATCGCCAATCAACTGGCTTTCACGCAGGCCGCCGCAGTGGCCGATCATCAGCCAGACGTCCGGGCGGAGTACCGCCAGGTGGTCGCAGATGGTTTTCGCATTCGACGGGCCAACGCCGATGTTAATCAGCGTAATGCCCTGACCGTCGGCGGTGATCAGGTGCCAGGCCGGCATCTGGTGCTTTTTCCACGCCAGGTCGGAGATGGCCTCTTCCGGCGCTTCGGTTTCGGCGGTGATCCAAATCCCGCCCGCGCAGGAGAGGGCGATGTAAGGGCTGTCCGGGTCGAGGATTTGGCTACAGCCCCAGCGGACAAATTCGTCCACATAGCGGGTGTAATTGGTAAACAACACGAACGGCTGGAAATGTTCGGCAGGGGTGCCGGTGTAGTGACGCAGGCGTGCCAGCGAGAAATCGACACGGCGAGCATCAAAGTGCGACAGCGGTGAAAACTCTGCCGGGTGATAGATCCCGTCCGCCGTCTCATCGCCAATCTGCGACAGCTCGGTGGTCGGGAAGTGGCGGGTCAGCCCCGCGCTCATGGAGCGATCCAGCGTCAGCGCCGAGCCGTCTATCACGTACGGGTAAGGGATCTCGTGCAGGGACGGCTCAACGCTGATATGCGCGCCGTAATCCTGATACAGCAGGGTAAGCTGCTCTTCCAGATAGGGGCGGAAAAGCGCAGGTCGCGTGATGGTCGTGCTGTAACAGCCGGAGTGGGTGAAACGCGCATAGGCGCGGGTTTTCGGATTGCTGCTGGCGCTGCCGTCCCAGGTGACAGAGAGCGATGGATAAACAAAAAGGCCTTGGGTTCTGGCCTTTTCATCGGGGAGTTTCCCTGTTTCGATATAGTCACTGATGGCGCTGCGCAGCGCATTGACGGACTGTTCATACAGCGCGTCGAGTTTTTCCAGCGCCTGAGCCGGGGTCAGGCTGGAGCCCTTATTATTCATGTGTGTCTCCTTGTTCCACAGGTGTGCGGCTATACCCGATAGTATGTCACACGCCTGTGAAACAAAAGTGAGGAGATCAGCTGTGCGCGGTTTCCTTCATCATCAAGGCGGTGGCGGCAGAAAGCAGGCAGCCCGCCAGCAGATAAATCGCCACGCTGTGCCAGTTACCGCCGGAGAACGTCACCAGCGCGGCGGCGATAAACGGCGTAAACCCGCCGCCGACCACGCTCGCCACCTGATATCCCACGCCCGCGCCGCTGTAGCGGTAGCGTGCGCCAAACAGCTCGGTAAACATCGGCTGCTGCACGCAGACCACCATATCGTGAGCGATGTTCGCAAGCATGATCGCGAAGAAGACAATCCAGAAGACCGACTGTGCCTCCAGCGCCATAAAGAACGGCCAGGCGCTGAGCGTGCCGATGAGCGCCCCGGTGATATATACCCTACGACGGCCAAAGCGATCCGCCAGCCAGGCGAAGCAGGGGATGGTCAGGCAGCTGATCCCGCCCACCACCAGGCCAATATTCAGGAACAATTCCCGCGGCAGGCCGAGATTTTGCGTGGAGTAGTTCAGGGCAAAGGCGGTGACGATATACATCGTCAGCAGTTCGCACAGGCGCAGGGCGATGATTTTCAGAAAAGCGCCAGGGTGCTGCACCAGCGCTTCCATCACCGGCAGCCGTTTCTTTGCGACCGGTTTTTCGCGCTGCTGCTGCTCAAATTCAGCCGACTCTTCCATGCCGTTACGGATCCACAGGGCGACCACGACCAGCACAATGCTGAAGATAAACGGAATACGCCAGCCCCAGCTCAGGAATTGCTCGTTTGTGGTGAGCTGGCTTATTAGCGACACCAGGCCCGTGGAGAGCAGCAGACCCACGCCATAACCCACCTGCACGCCGCTGCTGTAAAACGCTTTCTTGTTCTTCGGCGCGCTTTCCACGGACAGCAATGCCGCGCCGCCCCATTCACCGCCGACGGCAAAGCCCTGAATGGCGCGTAGCGTCACCAGCAACACCGGGGCCCACCAGCCAATCGACTCAAAAGAGGGCAAAATGCCGATAAGCGCGGTGGCAATGCCCATCATCCAGACGGTAAGCATCAGCATACGTTTACGGCCAAGGCGGTCACCGAAGTGGCCGAAAATTATCCCGCCCAGCGGACGAAACAGAAAACCGACGCCGAAGGTAGCAAACGCAGCAAGCGTACCCATGGCGGGGCTGATCTGGGGAAAGAATTCACGGTTAAATACCAGCGCAGCGGTAATACCGTAGAGCAGAAAGTCATACCAGTCGACGACGGCGCCTGCAAAGCTACCCAAAGCAGCGCGGCGGGCGCGGTTAAGCGAAGGTGTCTCCTCGTTGCGGCGAGTGGAGATAAGGGTGGAGTCCATAGTTGTCCTGTCTGTACTGATTTTTAATTATTGGTATAAGAAAAGGTCACTCACATCGCGGCCGTCATATTGACGGAATGTATGAGACTACCGCGACAGGCGGGCTGAGAAAACGTTTTTATCTTTCCTGAAAGCGCAGAATAAATAAATTTCATCTTATCGTGCGACAACATAAATCAGCCTGTTTGGCTCCGGTTAGGGCTGAATGGTTTACAGTAATAACGATCGCTGCGTGACGTAAGCTGAGGGAATAACGATGCAACGCCTTTTTCCTGCACTGTGGGTAGTCCTGTTTTTAGTCGTCTCTCCGCTGCATGCGGAGCCGAAAGTCTATGGCGAACAGCGTATTCACCGCTGGTGGGATGCGGTAACGGACGATATTGCGCAAACCTGGGAACAGCCGGATCGTCACGATCTCTACCTGCCTTTTCTGAGCTGGCACGCCCGCTTTATGTATGACAAAGAGAAAACGGACAACTACAACGAAATGCCGTGGGGCGGGGGACTGGGCGTGTCTCGCTACAACGACGAGGGCAACTGGAGCGCGCTCTTCGCCATGATGTTTAAAGATTCCCACAACGAGTGGCAGCCCGCGATGGGCTACGGCTGGGAGAAGGGCTGGTATCTGGATAACGCGAAAGATTTCCGTCTGGGGCTGGGCGCCGCTGCGGGGATCACCGCGCGCGACGACTTTGCCAACTATGTCCCGCTGCCGTTTATCTTCCCGCTTTTCTCTGCCGGATATAAGCGCGTCACCGTCCAGTTCACCTATATCCCCGGAACCTACAACAACGGCAACGTGCTGTTTGCCTGGCTGCGCCTGGGCTTTTAGAGGGTGATCACTTTTTTGGCCACTGCGTTGGAGAGGATCAGCAGTGAAAACAGGACCGACGTAACAAAGGTAAGCACAATCAGAGCAAGTTTGGTGCTCAGGGACGTCACGGGAATAAGCGCGGTCAGCAGGTGAAACACCGAGTAGTGCATAATATAGACCCCGGTCATGGCCTTGCTAATGGCGGCCAGCACGGACTCTTTAAACTCCGCATTGCGGCGAAACCGTACGCCGTTTGCCGCAATGACCAGGGCAATAATCAGAATGTAGATTTGCGATCCGGTGAGAATAAAGGCGTTTCTGTCTGCTTTAAACAGGGTAAAAAAGAAGTGCCGCTCGTAAAACCACGTGAACAGATAGATAAACGGGATGGCAATCACCGCTGCCCTGACTACGTTTTTGCGGCCGATCCACGCCGCGATGTGCGGATCGCAAAAGAGCTGCCCCGTCAGATAAAACAGCAGCCACGTCCACAGGCGATACTGCGGCGACAATGAAAGAATGTGGGCATCAGGATAGAGGGCTGACAGCAAGTCGTACCCGTAGGAGAAAAGCAGCAGGGTGGCAATCACCCCGCAAAATAGCGTTCGCCGCTGGCTGAGCCACTCCACCACCGGATGAAAGGTGTAAATCACGATAAACGCGAACACGAACCACGGCTGGATCAGATATCCGCGCTGATAGGGCTCCCACAGGTAGTAAATGGTTACCCAGAACAGAAAGACGATCGCCAGGCTTTTGATCTTATCCAGCTGCCAGCGGGTGCCGTGGCGGGATTGCCCATCCAGATAGCCCGCCACCACAAAAAACAGCGGCGTGGCGATGGTCGAGATAAACGTTAAAAAGCCGAGGATCCAGTGATAGTCATAATCATACCGATCCCAGGTATTGTAGATGGTGAAAAAGGTGACCGCCGTCATACAGCCCAGCGTCTTAATGATGTTCAGCCCTGTCGCATTCATTGTTGTTCAGCTTTGTCCTTACGATGGAAACACGCATAAATTACGGGGAGTACCAGCAGCGTCAGGATTGTAGCAAACCCAAGTCCAAACATAATCACAACGGCCATGCTCTGGAAGAACACATCCAGCAGCAGGGGGGCGAGGCCGAGGACGGTCGTAAAGGCGGTGAGCAGGATGGGCCGCAGGCGCGACGTGGCGGCGTAAACGATCGCACTGTGCTGATCCTGCTGTTTTTTCTGCTGTTCTATCTCTTCAACCAGCACAATGCCGTTGCGGATCAGCATCCCGCTCAGGCTCAGCAGGCCAATCAACGCCATAAAGCCAAAGGGTATCCCGGTAATTAAAAAACCCGGCGTCACGCCGATCAGCGCCAGCGGCACGGTCAGCCAGATAGCGACGGCGTTTTTCACCGAACTGAACATCAGCACCGTGATCACAAACATCACCAGATACCCGAGCGGCAGCGTGGTAAACAGTCCCTGCTGCGCTTCGCTGGAGTTCTCCGCGTCTCCGCCCCACTCAATGCTGTAGCCGTGAGGCAGGGGCAGGGCATCTATTTGCGGCTTCACGCGGGCGAGAATATCGCCGGACGTTTGCTGGCTCAACGGGTCAGGGTCGGTCTGCACGGTCAGCACGCGCGAGCGGTCGCGACGCAGGATCAGCGGATCTTCCCACTCCAGCGCGAAGCCGCTGACGACGTTGCTCAGCGGGATATACTGCTGTCGGGTCTGGCTCCAGACCAGGACGTTATTCAGGTGATTGGCGTCCAGCCGCTCGCTTTCCGGCGGGCGCACCACCACGGGCAGCAGATCGCTGCCTTCACGGTACAGCCCCGCCCGGCTGCCGGAGAAATTCATCTCCAGTGCGTTATCCACGTCCTGCTTATCCACGCCAAGCTCGCGCCCCAGCGCGGTAACGTACTGCGGGCGAATCGCTTTACTGCGGTTTTGCCAGTCGTTCCTCACGCTGTCCGTTGCCGGATCGCGCGTAAGAATGTTGTCTACCTGGCTGGCGATCAGGCGCAGCCTGTCGGGATCGGGCCCTTTAATTCGTATTTCAATGGCGCTGTCGCCGGAGGGGCCAAACATTACCCGCTTCGTACTGGCGTTAACCTGCGGATAGTTCCGTGCGATGTACTCATCAACGTGGCGGGTCAGGGCGGGGATGTTACGCTGGTCGTCCATTCTCACCATGATTTGCGCATAGTTGCTGTACTGGCGCTGTCCGCTGTAGGTCAAAATAAATCGCATACTTCCCTGACCAATCGTCGAGACCGTCGTTTTCACGCCAGGCTGGCCGTTAATGGTTTTCTCGATATCACCGGTCATCTTCTCGGTCCATTTTATGTCGGTACCGTAAGGGAGCCAGAGGTCGACGAAGAAAATCGGCGTGCTGGAGGAGGGGAAGAAGTTCTGCCGCACCGAGCCAAAGCCCCAGATGGCGGCTACCAGCAGTGCGGCCATCACTACCAGCGTTGGCGCTTTACGCCGTAACAGCGCATTGAGCACACCCTGATAGATCCGATAGATGCGTTTGTTATAGGGATCCGTTTCGTCAGCCTTTGACGGTGCAGCGTCTCGTTTAAACAGCCACCACTTAATCAGCACGGGCGTAATGGTGAGGGCTGAGAACCAGCTCAGCATGAGCGAAATCAGCAGGACCTGAAACAGCGACTTACAGTATTCGCCGGTGGAATCCTGTGACAGCCCGACGGGCGCAAAGGCCAGGATAGCGATGACCGTCGCACCCAGCAGAGGCAGCGCAGAACGGCGAATAATGTCGCTAATGGCGTTCATCAGGGACGAGCCCTGCTGCCGGGCTATCATTACCCCTTCGACAATAACAATGGCATTGTCGACCAGCATGCTGAGAGCGATGATCAGCGCGCCCAGTGAAATGCGCTGTAGTTCAATACCCCAGAGATACATGATCAGCAGCGTGCCCAGCACGTTGAGCGCGAGGGAAAAGGCGATAATGATCCCGCTGCGTAAGCCCATAAAGATCAACAACACACCGATGACTATCGCCAGCGCCATCAGGAAGTTAATGATAAATCCGTTAACGGAATGCCCGACCTCCGCCGCCTGATCGTAAAACAGGTCGATATGGATGCCTGCCGGTTTCTCGGCTGACATCTGCTCAAGCTTCGCCTCCAGGGCATGTCCCACGTCGATCACGTTAACGCCGGGGATAAAGGAGACGCCCATGGTGACGGCTTTTCTGCCGTTGGCATGGTAGATGCTGGCAGGGGAGGCATCCAGCCCGCGTGACAGGGTGGCAATATCCCGTAAGCGGGTAGCCGCCCCAGCGCCGGGCGGGGTCACGATGAGATCGGCCAGATCGTCAATACTCGCGAATTCCCCGGTAGGATGCAGACGAATCGACTCGGTCCCGGAGGGGATCTCTCCCGCGCTGGAGACCACGTTCAGCCTGCTGAGCTGGGCAGAAAGCTGGTTCAGCGTTATCCCGCGCGCCGCCATTTTGCTCAGAGAAATGTCCACGTTAATCTGCTGGGTGAGGGCGCCGCCGATGGCAACTTTGCCCACGCCCGGCACGAGAACCAACTCCCGGCGCAGCTGCTCGGCATACCGCACCAGTTCCGGATTGCTGAATTCATCTCCGGAAATGGCAAAGAAAAAGCCGAACACATCGCCAAAATCGTCATTCACAAACGGGGTCACTACGCCGGGTGGAAACTGTCTGGCGGCATCTCCCACCCGGCGACGCAGTTCATCCCAGATTTGCGGCAGCGCATTTGAGTGGTAGCGCGAGGCTATATTGACGGTGATCTGCGACAGGCCGTTGGAGGAGATGGAGCTGACGTTATCCAGGTAAGGTAATTGCTGAAGCGCGTTTTCCAGCGGCAGGGTGACCTCTTCCTCAACCTGCTGCGCCGACGCGCCCGGATAATGGGCGATCACCACCGCGGTTTTGATGGTAAACGCCGGATCTTCAAGTCTGCCGATGTTCAACAGGGCAATAATGCCGCCTACTCCCAGCAGCAGAATAGTCAGCCAGACGCGAACCGGGTTGCTGATAAACTGACGAGAGATATCCATTACAGCCCCCGTTCACGCGTCCAGATACGTACCGGCTGGTTGGGTTGTAACTCCCCAACGCCTGCGGCCACCACGCGTTCACCGGCCTTAAGCCCGTCGACGATGATGACGCCCTCGGCGCTGACTTGCCCCACGCTGACCTTACGATCTTCAAGGTGAAACGTATCGCCTTTGCCCGTCACCACCCAGACGTGTGGCTCATTGCGCGGGCGGTTATCCGGGTTAAAGACCGCTTCAACCGGCACCACCAGCGCCTCACTGCCCACGCCAGCCGGAAGGTTGGTTAAATTGATGGTGACCGTTCCGCTGACGCCGCCCACGACGGGAAAATCATCCGGGCGGGGCATGGTTAAAATCACCTGCCAGGTCAATGTGTTGCTGTCGCTACTGCCTGAGTGCTCTTTGTACACAGCGGTAAACTCGCGACCGGGCAGGGCGTTGATCCTCACTACCGGTTTGTACTGCGCATTGCGAATATCGAAGGTGCTAAACAGGTTCTCTGGAAGGCTGAACACCACGTCCAGCAGATCGGTACGGGTCAATGTGACGACGGGCTGGCCGGCTGAGACGACCTGATGATTTCGCACATGTACGCTGGCCGCTTTCCCGCTAAAGGGGGCGACGAGCGTCATCTGGCTTAATTCTTCGCGCGCAATCTGTAGCGCGGCGTTTGCAGAATCGCGGTTTGCGCGCTGGACATCCATCTCGGCTTTTGACACGGCCTGACGTCCCGCCAGGGTCTGGAAGCGGTCGAATTGCCTTTGCGCCAGGGTCGCCGCCGTTTGCCTGTCGTTCAGGCGCTGCCGGGCTTCACGGGCGTTAAGGCTGGCGAGCTGTTGGCCCTGTTTGACAGCAGCGCCCTGGCGAATATCAAGGGTCTCAATTTGCCCGGCTCGTTTGAACGCGAGATCCGTAGCATCGCCGGATTCGATACGAGCGGGAAATACGCGCTGCTGTGCGTTGCCGGCCTTGACCACCTCTGCGACTTTGACCATTTTCGGCAGGGGCGCGGCGCGGTCGGGTTTCGGATCGCACGCCGTCAGCAGCAATAAAACAGCAGGCAGTAGAGAGAGGTAGCGCTTCACAGTATTCCCCTGATAATAATTGTTTTAGTTATTTCGTCATCAATGCTGGGGTGGCGCTATTCTGCCAGGGCCGAGACGACCACATAGGTAAATAAACCGATTGCCGTGCTGGCGATAATGGCGAGCGCAATAAATAAACCAAGACGAATCAGGCTTAAACCGTACATGCATTCCTCCATGAGGTTGAAGGTGACGCGGGCTAAAGAGAATAAACGTGTTGCATGCCTGACTATGAGCATAGTCGGTGAATAAATAAATGTTAAATAACCATTATTAGTGGCCTGACATACTCAGGCGAAACAAGCGTTAAGACAGCGTATCCCCTTTGAATAACATCCTGATATTCCTGTGCTACGTTTAATAACATCCATTCCTTTTTTCCGTAAAAGGCATTCACGCCCGTCCCCATGGGGTTGATGCGATCTCTCCTGATTCACTCACTGTTGCGTTGGTTATAAAAAGGATGCTTGATATGTATAAAACGATTCTGGTGCCGGTGGATGTATACGAAACAGCGTTGTCTGATAAAGCGCTACAGCATGCCCAATTCCTGGCGCAAAGCGCATCGGGTGATGTCCATCTGCTGTACGTTATGCCAAAGTTCTCGGCTGAACTGACCCGCGGTTTTATTGCAGACGCGAGAAAGATGGATGAATATATGATTAATAATGCTCAAGAAAAACTGGCTGCGCTGGTAAAAAAAATCAACCTGCCGGAAGCAAATGTCCATCTGCATGTTCGCAGCGGGAATATACGTGATGAGGTAATCAAACTGGCGGATGAACTTAACGTCGGTGCGATTATTGTGGGTTCGCGTAATCCCAATATTCAAACCCATTTATTAGGGTCAGAGGCGGCGAGTATCGTTCGTTATGCGCATGTTCCTGTTTTCGTTATTCGTTAATCACATGAAAGCAAGGTGATTTCTAAAAAGAACCTGAGGAAGGAACGATGATAACAGAAAAGCCTCACCGTCCGTATTATCAACAGACCGTTGATGAAACCCTGACAAATATCCAATCCAGCCTCGACGGACTCAGCAGTACAGAAGCGACCGCCAGGCTGGAAAAATACGGCGAAAACGCCTTACCGCAAAAACCGGGTAAACCCGGCTGGCTGCGCTTTCTGGCCCATTTCAACGATGTCCTTATTTACGTTCTTCTGGCGGCCGCGCTGCTGAAGCTGATAATGGGACACTGGGTGGATATGTTTGTCATTCTTGGGGTAGCTATCATTAACGCCCTGATTGGCCATATTCAGGAGAGCAATGCGGAGAAATCGCTGCAAAGCATTCGTAATATGCTCTCCAGCGAGGCTGTGGTCATCCGGCAGGGCAACCATGAAACTATCCCGACGACAGCGCTGGTGCCGGGAGATATCGTGGTGATACGCGCCGGGGATCGCATTCCTGCCGATCTTCGCGTGATAGAGGCGCACAACCTGCGGGTGGAAGAAGCTATTCTCACCGGCGAATCCACGGTAGTGGAGAAAAGCAGCGATGTGCTCAGCGGCGAACTGCCGTTAGGCGACCGTTACAACCTGCTTTATTCTGGCACCACCGTCAGCTCCGGCGGGGGAAAAGGGCTGGTGGTGGCGACCGGTGGGGAGACCGAGCTCGGCCATATCAACCAGATGATGTCAGACATTGAAAAACACCGTACCCCGTTGATGGTGCAAATGGACAAGCTCGGCAAGACCATTTTTATTACCATTCTGGTGATGATGCTGGCGCTGTTCGTTTTCAGTCTTATCTTCCGCGATATGCCCGTATCAGAGCTGGTGCTGTCGCTGATTAGCCTTGCGGTGGCGGCGGTGCCGGAAGGATTACCGGCCATTATCTCGATCATCCTCTCGCTGGGCGTACAGGCGATGGCGCGTCGCAAGGCGATTATCCGCAAGCTGCCTACCGTGGAAACGCTGGGGGCGATGACGGTTATCTGCTCGGATAAAACCGGCACCCTGACCATGAATGAGATGACGGTAAAAGCGGTGATTACCGCGGACGCCACCTACCGCGTGGAGGGTGACAGCTACGAGCCGGTGGGTACTATTCACCCCGTTGACGATCCGACACCGGTAGCCGTGACCCAGGGATCTGTGCTGGAGCGTTATCTGCGCACCGTCGATCTCTGTAATGACAGCCAGCTGATCAAAGATGAGCAGGGGTTGTGGAAAATCACCGGCGGGCCTACCGAAGGCGCGCTGAAGGTACTGGCGGCCAAAATCCCGCTTCCGGAAACTGACGCCGAATTGCGCAGTAAAATCCCATTTGATTCGCAATATAAATACATGTCCACCCTTTATCGCCTGGGCGACGAAGAGGTGATGTTAATTACCGGTGCGCCGGACGTCCTTTTCCGTCTTTGCCAGCACCAGCAGACCCAAAACGGGCTGGCGCCGTTCAACCTGCACTATTGGGAAGAGAAGATTGAAGAGTATGCGCGCGAAGGATTGCGCATGGTGGCTGCGGCCTGGAAACCGGCCGCCAGCGGGCAGCGCGAGCTAACCCATGCCGACCTGCAAGAGGGCGTTATTCTGCTCGGCATTGCGGGCATGATGGATCCCCCGCGCCCGGAAGCCATTTCGGCCATAGCCGACTGCTCGCAGGCGGGCATTCGGGTAAAAATGATTACCGGGGATCATCCACAAACGGCGATGAGTATTGGACAGATGCTGGGTATTGGCAACGCGGCGAGCGCCATTACCGGGCGCGAACTGGAGGCGATGGACGACCACCAGCTGAGCGAGGCGGCGCAAAAATACGATATCTTTGCCCGAACCAGCCCGGAAGATAAATTCCGCCTGGTGCAGGCGCTGCAAAGTAAGCAGGAAGTGGTCGGGATGACCGGGGACGGCGTGAACGACGCGCCCGCGCTGAAGCGGGCGGATGTCGGCATCGCAATGGGGATCAAAGGTACTGAAGTCACCAAAGAAGCCGCCGATATGGTGTTAACGGATGATAACTTTGCCACGATTGCGCGGGCGGTCCATGAAGGGCGTCGGGTCTACGACAACCTGAAAAAGACCATTTTGTTCGTTATCCCAAGCAACATCGCCCAGGCCTTGCTCATCATTATTGCTCTGCTGGCGGGGAACCTGATCCCATTAACACCGGTACTGATTCTGTGGATGAACATGGCAACCTCGGCAACGCTGTCGTTTGGCCTGGCGTTTGAAGCGGGTGAAAAGGACATCATGAACCGGCCGCCGCGTAAGTCTAACCTGCATGTGATGGATGGATATGCCATCTGGCGAGTGGTGTTTGTCGGCCTGATGATTGCCATCAGCGCCTTTGTGCTGGAGGCCTGGCTGCAACCACGCGGCTACTCGCCGGAGTTTATTCGCACTGTGTTGCTGCAAACGCTGGTCACTGCCCAGTGGTTTTACATGCTTAACTGCCGCGTCACCGACGGCTTCTCCCTGAGTAAAGGTCTGCTGGCTAACAAGGGGATATGGATCGTGAGCGGCGTACTTCTGGCACTTCAGCTTCTGATCGTCTATGCACCGTTCATGCAAATGCTGTTCGGTACCGAAGCGCTACCGTTCCGCTACTGGATCATTACCTTCCTGATTGGGTTTGCGATGTTCATGATTGTTGAAGCAGAAAAAGTCCTTACCCGGAGATGGCGCACGACGAAAAGATGACTGTTTGAGTAGGCTAAGCCTGCCCGCTGGCAGGCTTTCTCTTTGACTGAGTAAAGAACACTATGATTCGATTTGCCTCGTTCGTTTTTATGCTTGGTAGTCTGGTTCCCGCGGCATCTGCTGTAACCTACCCACTCCCTCCCGAAGGCAGCCGCCTGGTGGGAGCGCCGATAACCATCACCGTGCCTGAGGGTAATACCTTGCCGCTCGACGCGTTTGCAGCCCAGTACGGACAGGGGTTGAGCAATATGCTGGAAGCCAACCCGGGGGTAGATCCTTTTTTACCGCGAGCCGGCACGCAGCTGGTCGTGCCGCAGCAGCTTATTCTGCCGCCAACGGTGCGCGAGGGAATTGTGGTGAATGTCGCGGAAATGCGACTTTACTATTATCCACCCGGCAGCAACACGGTTGAGGTGCTGCCTGTTGGCATCGGTCAGGCCGGGCGCGAAACGCCGCGAAACTGGGTAACCGCCGTTGAGCGCAAGCAGGAAGGCCCAACCTGGTCACCCACGCCGAACACGCGACGCGCTTATGCGAAAGAGGGGAAAACGTTGCCCGCGTTCGTTCCCGCCGGGCCGGATAACCCGATGGGGCTGTATGCCCTCTATATCGGCAGGCTGTACGCGATCCACGGTACCAACTCGAATTTCGGCATTGGTCTGCGCGTCAGCCAGGGCTGCATTCGCCTGCGTAATAACGATATCAAATACCTGTTCGATAACGTTTCGGTGGGGACGCGGGTACAGCTTATCGATCTGCCTGTTAAGATGACTACCGAGCCGGACGGCAGCCGCTGGGTAGAAGTTCACGAGCCGCTTTCACGTAATCGCGCTGAATTTGAATCAACGGACCCGGTGCCGCTGCCCATTTCGGCCGTGGAAAGGACGACGCTGATAAGTGAAGGGGCGGGCGCTGAGCTTGAACGTCGGTCGGGGATGCCGGTGAAGCTTGCTATGTACGGTGGTGCGCCTGGAGCACCGTAGGCCGGGCAGGACGCAGCCGCTACCCGGCGAATTTACCGAACCCACAAAAGCAAAAAGCCTGCTTTAAAAGCAGGCTTTTCAAATTTGGCTCCTCTGACTGGACTCGAACCAGTGACATACGGATTAACAGTCCGCCGTTCTACCGACTGAACTACAGAGGAATCGTGTGAACGGGGCGCATATTATCGACCTGCGTACGGCTTGTCAAAGGATGGATCGCCGAATTTTGTCTGTTTGCTGACAAAACCAGCAAAGTGACGTTTTTGCCAACGGGATGCACCATGAATGTGCAAATCTACCCCGAATGGGGCAGATCCGAATCCATTGTCCCTGTCTCAAAACAGGTATCATTGATTGGCTTTCCTTATTTTCAGCCGCTTAGCAGAGTTTTCACCCATTGCAAAAAACTGGCATCCATATTGCACAACCTGTTTAACAACACAGCCGTTACCGGCACGCTATTTTCGAACAGGGGGCAACATGAACTTAAGACGACTGAAATACTTTGTAAAAATCGTCGATATCGGCAGCCTGACCCAGGCGGCTGAAGTGCTGCATATCGCGCAGCCTGCGCTGAGCCAGCAGGTTGCGACTCTGGAAGGCGAAATGGACCAGCAACTGTTGATCCGCACCAAGCGCGGCGTAACGCCTACCGAAGCGGGAAAAATCTTATATACCCATGCCCGTACGATCCTGCGTCAGTGCGAACAGGCACAGTTGGCCGTTCATAATGTAGGTCAGACCCTTAGCGGGCATGTCTCCATCGGGCTGGCGCCGGGGACGGCCGCATCGTCTGTCACCATGCCGTTGCTTCAGGCGGTGCGCGCGGAGCTACCGGAAGTGCTGGTTTATCTGCATGAGAACAGCGGTTCCGTGCTCAATGACAAACTGCTCAGCGGTCAGCTGGATATGGCGGTGCTGTACGATCGCTCCCCGGTTGCAGGGATCACCAGCCAGCCGTTGCTGAAGGAAGATCTTTATCTGGTCGGGACCCGTGATTGCCCGGGCCAGAGCATTGATTTAACCGCTGTGGCAGAGATGAACCTGTTTCTGCCGCGTGACTACAGTGCCGTGCGCGTGCGCGTTGACGAAGCGTTCTCGCTGCGCCGTCTGACGGCGAAAATTATCGGAGAGATTGATTCCATCTCCACGCTGACCGCCGCCATTGCCAGCGGCATGGGGGTCACGGTGCTCCCCGAGTCTGCCGCACGTTCACTGTGCAGCGCGGCGAACGGCTGGATGGCCCGCATCACCACGCCATCCATGAGCTTACCGCTGTCATTAAATATGTCTGCGCGCGGCTCACTGACACCGCAGGCGCAGGCGGTGAAAGAGATCCTGATGTCTCTGGTCAGTAAGCCATCGCTGGAAAACCGCGAACTGCAACTGGTCAGCTGATATTCCAAATAAGCATAAGATGCTGGTTTTTATTATTTGTTCTACAGCCCGGCTGACTCTAACAATAGCTCTGTGTCAGATACGCCGGAGTGAATCGTGAATTTCCAGCAACTTAAAATTATTCGTGAGGCGGCCAGGCGGGATTACAACCTGACCGAAGTCGCCAACATGCTTTACACTTCTCAGTCGGGCGTCAGCCGACATATCCGTGAGCTGGAGGAGGAGTTAGGCATTGAGATTTTTATCCGTCGCGGCAAGCGCCTGCTGGGTATGACCGAGCCAGGCAAGGCCTTGCTGACCATCGCTGAGCGCATTCTCAACGAGGCCAGCAACGTTCGCCGGCTGGCGGATCTCTTTACCAACGACGCTTCGGGTGTGCTGACTATCGCCACCACTCATACACAGGCGCGTTACAGCCTTCCGCCCGTTATCAAAGCATTTCGTGAGATCTTCCCTGATGTGCGCCTCGAACTGATCCAGGGCACGCCGCAGGAAATCGAAGTGCTGCTGCATAACGGTGGGGCTGATATCGGTATCGCCAGTGAACGGCTGAGCAACGACCCGCTGCTGGTCGCATTCCCATGGTTCCGCTGGCACCACAGCCTGCTGTTACCCGCCGGGCACCCGCTGAATCAGGTTTCGCCATTGACGCTGGAAGAGATCGTCAAATGGCCGCTAATCACCTACCGGCAGGGAATTACCGGACGCTCGCGCATTGATGAAGCGTTCAAGCGCAAAGGGCTCACGCCGGACGTGGTGCTGAGCGCGCAAGATTCCGATGTGATCAAAACCTACGTTGAGTTAGGTCTGGGGATTGGTCTGGTGGCCGAACAGTCTGGCGGAGAATATGAAGCCGGTAATCTGCTGCGCCTGGATACGCGTCACCTGTTCGACGCGAATACCGTCTGGCTGGGGCTTAAGCGTGGGCAGCTTCAGCGTAACTATGTGTGGCGCTTTATCGAGCTATGCAATGCCGGGCTATCCGTAGATGAGATCAAACGCAAGGTGATGGAGCCGGAAGAAGTGGCGATTGATTATCAGATTTAGTACATGAAGGTTGAATCACTATCCGGCTTTTTAACAATGATGCCATCCATCAATGAATGGCATCATTGTTTTATGACAGTCTGGTTTTTACTCCCCATTTCAGTAATTTGTGCAGGAGCGCTTTTGTGTCCTGTCTTCCAGAAGGGGAATGTTAATCAAACCCAAAACGTAATATTCCTTCAACGAGAGTCTACAGAAACGTGAATGTTATTAACAATACAGCCTTGCATAACATAACTTCTTATTTAATCTATCTGGCCGCACTCACATCAGTCACCCGCAGTTCAAGATTGGGTGTTAAGGGGCTATGACTCTTCACATAATCAATAATTGACTCAGCAGAGGATGTGCTATTAATCGTCTTTATATTTTTGCCTTTCAGGAACGCTTCAAAACCATCTCCACCCGTCGCACAAAATGAATGTGTAGCAACCCGGTAAATTTTGGCTGGATCGATGGGTTGATTGTTAACAGTGAATTTAATAATCCGTTTGTCTAATGGTTTTTTACTGTCATATTCAACCCGTACGTTTTTTGATACCTGCAAAATACCATTGGTGAGGTTAGTTGCATGAATCATTAAGTCGGTGAGATCTTTTCCGGTAAGATCCATTTCAACCAGATCGTTGTTGAAGGGGAAGGTGGTAATGACATCACCGTATTTTAAATTTCCTTGAGGAAAATCAGCACGTATCCCACCGCTGTTTTGTAATCTCAGGACGGCATCAGGCGTTTTAGCCATCATGGCATCGATTATTAGATTGCCGACAGGTGATGATTCACCATAAGAGCGCGTGAAGGGGGCGGTCGTCGACCCAATCACCTGGTCAGTAATTGTTTTCAGCTTAGCATTCCACTCATCAATTCTGGCCTGGACTTTTGGATCCGGTTTATATTGATCTGCAAATACAGTGATTAATTCACCATTGTAACGCTCAATTTTCTTCGTCTGAGGATTAAAATCCAATACTAATTTACCAATGTCAGTGCCATAGGCATCTGTTGAAACAATGAGTGTATCATTAACTTTAATTGGCTCAGGCGTCCCTACATGCGCATGGCCTGTAATTAATACATCAATACCCTTAAATTTCTTTGCGGTATCGATATCGGCTTGCAGCATTCTGGCTACGTCTTTATTCCCGTAACTGGATTGCCGCGCAGGCGTACCTTCGTGGATAAGCAACACGATGATATCAACTTTCCCTTTTAACGCGTCAAGCCCTTTTTGAATATAAGGCACTTCATCGCGAGCCTCTGAGCCAGCGTACGCCTTCGCTGCAATCGTGTCATAAAATGCAAATTTTTGATGCACCCCGATTACGCCAATTTTGATGCCATCTTTTTCGACAATTGTCCAGGGTTTATTCCAGACCGGTTTCTCACTGTTGCTATAAAAAACATTACCTAATAAAATAGGGAAGTTTGCTTTTGATAACTGTTTAACCATGTTATCAACGCCATGGTCAAATTCGTGGTTCCCCACTGATACCGCATCAAAAGGCATAGTGTTCATAATATCAATGATTGCCTCACCTTTGGTCAGGGTGCTTATATAAGGTCCGGTAAAATAATCCCCCGCATCAAAAAAAAAGACATCTTTACTTTTTTTCTTGGCATCATTGACGATGGTTGCGATATTAGCAAAACCGCCTACCAGGCGTTCTTTATCAACGGTGGCTAGTTTCCCTGGAGAGACATGCGCATGCAGATCGTTGGTATAATAAATGGTCACATCTTTCGCACTAACTGGTGCGGTTAGCGTTGCGGACAAGCACAACGTAATCAGACTAAGCTTTATATTTTTCATCATAATCAATACCCTTGAATAAAGACGATAGTTTAAACAAGGGTTCATGCTGACGTATGAACCCTTAAACTGTTATTTCATGACATTCATTTCAACGCATTCATCACCAATGCGACGCAAAAAGAATGTACGGTAAGGGCATTTATTTTTTCACGTCAGCAACGCGCATCCCGTTGATTTGCTCATCCGTAATGGTATTGCCCGCCTTGAAGTAATCGATCACAGCGTTAGAAACATAGTAGCCGCCTGTGGTATTACGTGCTTTACCCTCGGTAAATGTCGTAAAACCATCACCGCCATCAGCAAGGAAACTCTGGGTGGCAATGTGGTAGACTGTTGCATCCTCAATTGGCTTGCCATTTAATGTAAATACCACGACCCGCTGACCGACCGGTTTACTGCTGTCATACTTCATCTCCACGCCTTTAGATACCTGCAAAACGCCATTACTTAAACCTGCGGCATGTTCCATCAAAGTGCGTAATTGTTTACCCGTGAGATCCATCGTGGCCAGCTCGTTAGGGAATGGGAACGTACTAATGACGCCACCCATCGTAATTGGGCCGGAGGGGATCTCATTGCGAATCCCCCCCGAGTTGGTCAAGGCTAACTGGGTATCTTTACCCGCAGCCGCCAGTAAAGCATCGGCAGCCAGATTTCCCAGCGAGGCTGATTCACCATACGCACGCGTCAGTTCAACCGGCGACTGTGCCACCGTTTGTTGAACCACTTTATCAAGTTTCTTATTCCAGCCGTCTATGACCTGTTTCGTTTGTGGATCGGGCTTCCACTCATCTGCGTAAAGGGTTTTAAGCTCGAAATTTTTCACCGTAAACTGATGCGGCTTCGTGTAGTCCAGTACCAGTTTTCCGACATCAATGCCGCCGCTGTCGGTCGAGAGGATCAGCGTATTGCCTACTTTAATTGGTTCAGGTGTACCGACATGAGCATGTCCCGTTATCAGAATATCCAGACCTTTTACCTGGCTTGCGGTTTGAATATCTTTATCCAGCGCACGTCGTACGTCTGTTCCCCCCATGCTTGACTGGCGCGCTGGCGTTCCTTCATGAACCAGTAATACGGTTAGGTCAACTTTTCCTTTTAGCTCATCGAGATAGCTTTGCAGCCACTTAATTTCATCTCGCGCTTCAATTCCTACGCGTGTTGCCGCAGAAACAGTATCATTGAAGGCAAACACGCCGTGCAATCCAATGACGCCAATTTTCACACCCTCTTTTTCGATGATGGTATAAGGCTTATCCCAGAATAATTTGCTGCTGTTCTGATAAAATATGTTGCCCTGTACAACTGGAAATTTCGCCTGACTTAACTGCAACAATGTATTATCCCAGCCGTGATCAAATTCATGATTACCTATCGTGACGGCATCAAAAGGCATTGTATTCATAATGTCAATAATAGCTTTACCCTTGGTTAAGCTACTGATGTAAGGACCCGTAAAATAGTCGCCTGCATCGAAAAACCATGTTGCTTTACTTTTTTGCTTTTCCGCTTTTACCAGAGTGGTGATATTCGCCCAACCACCGACATCGCGTTTGCCATCAGCAATCCATGGGACTTTATAAGGTTCCACATGAGCGTGGAGGTCGTTGGTATAAATAAGCGTGACATCCTTGGCGCAGGCCCAAAATGGTAATGCCAACAGAATACCCGCGGTAACCGCTTTAATATTCATAATCCGTTCCTTTCAGTTATATAAAGATTGGCTACTTTACATTCTGAAAACGTTTTTTATGCGAGTCTGCTCACACAATCAACCTGTAGTTATCAGGCAAAATCGCCGACCTTTTAAAATCGTTGGTGATTCATATTGGCTACATTTATTATTAATACCTGTAAATCGTTTGGTTGCCGAAATTTAGGGCTACCAATATCTTCCTCTGCGGATTACAGTTGGCCAGATTATAGGTTGGGATATCCTGCACTGCACTGTCGGGCATGCGGGAGTTATCCTCCTCTGTTTGACGAACAACAATTTAATGAATGGCTTTCTGCTCACTTAAGCGCATATGCTATTGAAAATGGTTATTTTTGCCCTGAATGTTATAGCCAGGAAAATATTTGTTATGGTTATAATCCACAGAGAACACAGCGCGTACAGTGCCGAGCCTGCAAAAAAGTCTGGACACCCAAACAGCAAACAAAAAGAAAAATCGTCCCCCCAGAGCGAATTGAAACTATTTCACTGGTTGTACCGTTCCAGGGGAGCAGTGCAAAACAGAAACTGTATGTTCTTCTCAGTTTCGACGCCGATCGCGGTAGTGTTCTTCATATCTCCACAAATTTTACTCCGCATGTCAGCGGTGAAACGTTACGGTATCACTGGCGCGGGAATAGTGAGCCTGATTTGCTCCATCGTGATATCGTAAATCGCGTAGATATGCGCGAGACCCAATTTCTTCGTCGGAGCCAGTTTGATGAGATTCAGTATGGAAGTGCGGCTCTCAAACGTAACGCCAGAGGGGCGATCCTGCGTCCCGTTATTGCGGCTCACGGGCATTTCCGGGTTCTGAACATTCTTTTCCCTCAGGTAAAAACACACGTTATTTCCCACGAATGCTTTCTTCGGGGGGCCGTTATCACCGCCTGGGCAGATCTTTTTCGCCAGCGGAAAGGTGAGCTTTGGTATATAGAAGAGGAAATCAATGAAGAGGAAAGTGATATACCCTGGATTTTTCTGAGGACAACGCAGCACGGCTGGTGGCAAACTCAGTGGCAACTTTGGGGGCAGGGGAATAATCGCAGGATGGCATGTCCGTTAACGGGGGGGGACAAGCGTAACGCTAAAATGCTCACATTAAGGGCCAGCAGGCGCTTTAGCCACTGGCTATACAAACACGCTGAATTTTCGGACAGTGCGAAACTATCCGCTGGCCGCGTAATGCAAATTTTCATTTCCCTGGCGCACGAGTATAACGATAAACTGACACAAACGTTATCGGGGACGCGTGTCGGCTAAATTTATTCGGTGAAAAATATGCCCTACGTCCCGGGTATAAAACGAAAGGGTTCATGCAGCTACATGAACCCTTTTAACATCCGCAGTGAGATCAAGGGGGTGTTATAACCTGCCGATCAGCTGCTTATGTTTTTATTACATCAATTTATTAATTTGCATGAATGGATGCCGCAGTGATTACGTCAGTAAGCTCCGTTTCGTTAAACAATCTTGCACGGTAACCCTCCCCAGGGAATTGAGGTGCACCATCAGGTAAAGAAATCACATCGTAGATAGAGGCAATCATATTACCGTCCACATCACTGATAAAGAATGACCGCGCGTGACAGGTGAAAATAGTGAAGTAATCGCCATGGTCAAACACGCTTCCCATAAAGTCAGTCCATTGGATGACAGGCGTCGTTGGGAGTTCAATCGGTGCGTGAATCTCAACGGCGGTACCGGCTGCTAAATCTACCGCATAGAACAGAATGCGGGCGGGATCGGTTTGATAGGGATCCGTTGTTGCTTCATCATTCATCGGACGAATAACAGGGTTTCCAGTCTCATCTACGCAAGATCTATTATCAAATACGGATAAGACAAATTTCCCTACAGTTGGATCGATATTTTCGGAAAACGCACTGTTATTAGTGATACACACGGTGTGAGCACCATTTTCAAAGTGAGTAATACCAGCGTTATCAATATGTGTAGTCGCTTGTTTTGCCGGGAACTGAGGGTTGAAATTACCTGTATCGATTGCCCACAAGATGCTGCCATCAACGATAGAGATACCAAACGTTGTACTCGTTGTACGAGAATGCACAATAACGGCTTCTTCGTTGTTTGGACTCTCTGCAATCCATGTGAGTGAGTTAAAATGAACATCATTAGGGGTATTGTTATTCAATATTTGAGAGCCACTATATTCACTGGTATAGTTTTTCGCCCATATCATTTTCCCTGTCCGATCGTTGAATTTAAGAACCACAGCATCTTGCGCCATCGTATTGGAGAGTCGGTTAGGGCTGTCGGTGCCAAACATATAAATGTCACCCGCCGAATCCCAGACTACATCGTGAGTATTCGCATAATGATTGCCATCAGAATCACGCATGTCGAATTCAAGGACGACATTGCCCATAATGTCAATTTTGAAAAAACGACGACCGTACCACGACATATCTTCATCAGTACCGGTATACAGATAGCCATTATGGATCCTCAACGGCTGGAGATGGTAAACCGTTAAGAAGTTAAAGCGCAGGTCACCATTTTGGTCGTAACCGCGACCTGTGGATTCCATTAACCAGCTGTTTCCCCATACAGAAGTAAAGCGTGCAGGATCGGTTTGTTCAATATCGAGATGGAAAATGACGGATGTATCGTATACCTGATCTTCGGTGCTAATAGTATATGCTTGATTGAAAACTTCAGCTCCAGTTTCATCCTTAAACACGACCTGCACGCTGTTTGCATATTGCGCATAAAGACCAATAACGGGAATTTTTATGGTTTGAGAAACGCCATAAATCAGATCCGAAGTATAGGTGAAATCTACGCTAGTTGGGCTGGTTGTCCGTTTTGATACGGTGTAAGAATAACTTACTGGCGTATCAGACGTAAAATAAATATATGCAGCGAGCTGGTTATCCGCTGGTGCAAGTTCAGTTTTTACATAAGTAATAGTCATGATTGTATTCCTTTTTGTTTCATTTAATAAAAGATATATTTTTTGTCAGCGCAATAAAATATCGCCAAATATATAGCGAGAAAATAAATGTCTGACGGATAAATTCGTGCTGTGGTAATCAATAACGGTTTTGTATAGTCATTCTCCTTTTGTAAAATAATCAAATAAACAGGTATGGTGAATCATCCGGTGATTGCCGGTTTGGCGTATTCTCTGTGAGACAGACCTGCACAATATGTTGACCCTATTCAGGGTACATCTTTCGTGAGAGCTGAAAATGAACGCCATCTTTTATTTCCGTCCAGTTTCCGCCCCACTCAACGTCAACAGATAAATCTTTGGCAGCCTGAAACACAGCTGCTGCAATTGTCTGGTAATATTTAAATTCCCATGATGCTGTGCCATTTATGACGGCGAATACATCAACGGCATGCCCCGTTAAATGCCTGCTCCTGGATGTTAATGATTTTCCTGATGCTAATAGCTCAAGCTGTCGTTTTTGATTTCTTACCCCTTCTGAGATACCGAAATCAACAGGTGATAATTTCAGTGCTTTTCTCATCACCTCAATAAGGTCTTTATGTACACCTTTAAGATTATTTTCAGTCGTCTTACTAAATTCATGATTTATCATTACTATCTCCTGAGATTTTTTTCCAGTAATAATTAAGAGCAACAACGCCCATTGCACCTGAGATACCGCTGACGGCCAGCGAAGTATGAAATACCGAACCCAGGCTTTGTGACATCAGCCCAGCAAGTACACCGGTAAATCCTGACACTATTATTTGTGCTATTGCCGAAAAGAAACTTCTTCCCGCCTGGCCTGACTTAACGTCAAGGAGATATCTAACAACACCTCCCCACGCGCCAAATAATATTATGTAAATCCAGCTAAAAAATGCATTTGATGATGGGTCTTTCCATGGCAAAACAATTACCTCCTTAAGCTAAATAAGTAAAAAATTTACCTCGTGATGAGATTATTTTTTCTGACCGAACGTTTGCTTTTGCTATGGGGTAAATAATAAACATTGAGCAACCCCGTTTTGTGATGAATATCACACGGAATGTAATTAATAGTTTTTATCGATCGATATTTGCGGAATGATAGTTACGAATTATTGATGCTAATGATTCTATTTAGTAGTGGAATAGATAACAGGAACAAGCGGGGGAAGGGAGAAATACGTAATACGGCAACCCGGTGCCGTCTTGCATTTATCAGTGTGCAGAAAAGCAAAAAGCCTGCTTCAAAAGCAGGCTTTTCAAATTTGGCTCCTCTGACTGGACTCGAACCAGTGACATACGGATTAACAGTCCGCCGTTCTACCGACTGAACTACAGAGGAATCGTGTGAACGAGGCGCATATTATCGACCTGAGTGCGCCTTGTCAAAGGGGAAAATACCGTTTTTGTTCGTTTGCTGACAATTTCAGCAAACCGATGATTTAATAGCAAATTTGCTTTCAAATTGCACAGCAAATCGCGCCGCCCGCTGGCAGGCGGCGCGCAGGATCAGAACAGCACGGAATAGTTCAGACCAAACGTACGTCCACGGCCTTTATAAGTATAAAGACCCGGTGCGCCGTAGGTTGGGCTATACAGACCCGGTGCGCGCTGGCCCCAGGCGGTGGTGTAGTCTTTGTCCAGCACGTTTTCCACGCTGAAGCTGACTTTCCCGACCGGCAGAGCATAGCTGCCCAGGAAATCAACGGTGTTATAGCCATCGATCTTCTTACCGTCGGCGTCAGACACGTCGAAGGTCTGTGTGCTCTGCACGCGCAGGGCCCAGTCGCCCGGCGCCCAGTTGACCCATGCGCTGGCTTTCGACGGGCTGGCGCTGTCGACCGTCAGCTTTTCCCATTTCCCATTTTCACGCGTTTCGGACTTGATGGCGTTAAAGTTCGCCCCGGTGCTCCAGTCGCTGTCGGTGAAGAAATAGTCCACCTGGCCTTCAACCCCGTAGATACGACGTTTGTCGTCCTCCAGGTTGATGGTCATGTCGCTCTTGTTGATGGTGATGGTTTTATCCGAGAGCGAGTAGTAGGCCGCCACCTGGGTACGCAGGTTATCGCCGGTGAAGCGCCAGCCCAGCTCGTAAGCATTGACCTTAATCCCGTCCAGCGTTGAGTCGTTCACGTTGACGCTGTTTTGCAGGCGATAGTGACCATCGACCAGCTGATAGGTGCCGGAGCCGTAGTACTTCGCCAGATCCGGGATCTCGAAGCCCTGGGAGAAGTTAAACCACAGCTGCTGCTGTTCGGTCAGACGTCCAAGGATCCCGGCGTTAAACAGGAAGTTGTTGTAGTCGGTTTTCCCGCCCGGCACCGCGTCTGCTGAGGTGGCTTTGCCCGTGGCGATGGCCTGCTGCTGGGCGTAACCGACAAAATCGTCCACCTTGTTTTCGGTGTACTGATAACGCACGCCGCCGCTCAAGGTGATGGCGTCAATGTCATAGCTGGCTTGCAGGAACGGCGCGAGGTTAGTAATGCTGTAACCCGGATAACGTCCCACGTTGTAGGCATTGTCCAGCTCCATGCCGCCGCTCGCCGCCGCTTTGCTTAAGTCGAAGAACTGCTGGTTGGCATCGAACGTTTCGTGGTCGGCATCCACACCCCAGGTGAGGGTCAGGTCGTCCATCGGCTTGCTGTTCAGCGTCAGCTTGCCGCCGTAAAAATCGGTTTTCTGCTGGGACGCGCCAATGCTGGTCACCGCACCTTTGCTTAGCGTCGGGAACGGGTAGTAGGTCAGGCTCTCGTCACGGTAGTAAATCTGTGCAACCAGATCCTGGCCCCAGAAATCGGTGTTCGAGTATTGCAGGTTGATCAGGTGACGCTCTGTGCCCGGGATACGGTCAGAGTCCAGGTTGTCTTTGTTATAGGCTTTTGCATCGCCCGTGACCGCAGCGAAATTCTCCCCGAGGTACAGGCCATGTTTCCCGTCGGATTCGCTCTTGTAGTACTGCGTGGTTAACTGGAGCTGCTGATGATCGTCGATATTGAGGGTGCCTGTGCCCATCACGTCGATACGGTCGGAATACTGCAAGCCGGTCTGGGTGTTATCGATAATCACCTCGTCGCCGTTGCCGTCATACCAGCCGCCGTAGCGCTGATAGGAGACCGACAGACGACCAGAGGCGTTGTCATTGCCGCCGCTCACGGCTGCGGAGACGTTCTCATCATGGTCGTTATGGCTGTTAAACCCGCTTTTTGCCCCGGTCTGGAACTCCACTTCGGTTTCCGGCTGGCCTTTTTTGGTGACGATATTCACCAGCCCGCCGGTACTGCCGCCGCCGTACAGCGAGGTGGCGCCGGAGATCACTTCGATGCGGTCAATGTTGAACGGATCGATAGAGTCGAGCTGGCGGCTGTCGCTGCGGGACGAGTTCAGACGTACGCCGTCGACCATCACCATCATGGAGCGTCCGCGCAGGTTCATACCGTAGTTGGTACGTCCCTGGCTGCTAACGTCCATGCCGGGGATCAGCTGCGCCAGTACGTCTTTAATCTCTTTCCCGCCCTGAACCTGCTGCTCAATTTCCGCCCGCTCAATAACCCAGGTGGTTTGCGCCATCTCTGCCACGCTGCGATGTGCCCGGCTGGCAGAGACCACAATATCTTCTTCCTTTTGTTCTTCCGCCCACGCAGAGGTAGAAAGCATGGCAAGCAAGCACGGATTTAAAACCCAAAGATGAGAACGTTTCATTGTTATGTTGATCCTGAATGTGTGTGTCAGTACTCGGTGGTCTTTATTAATGATTTAAAAACCTGGCTGCTCTCCGGGCTGGCGGTGCTCCGCCAGTGGATCACGCCGGGGGTGGTGGCCAGCTCAAACGGCTCGTCAACGTGGGCGCGATTCAGAATTCGCGCCGCGCGCCAGGCCATCAGGCTGAGCTGGGGTTCGGCAATACCGAGACGGTGCATCCCGGCATTGACGGCAAACAGGCGGTTGCTCTGCGGGCCGTCCCATTCAAGGGTGAAATCATTGTTGATGCAGAAGGCTTCATCCTCATCCAGATGAAGGCGATGAGACAGCGGCGCGAGGAACGCAGGCTGTACGGCGCGGTATCCGGTGGCGAAAATCACTACGTCGCTCTCCAGCTGTTCTCGCCCGCCGTCCAGGTGATGCTGGATGCTGAGGCGATGTCCGGTTTCCTGGCGCGTCAGCGCCGTCACCGAGCGGGACGGCATGAGGTGCGCCCAGGGTTTTTCGCGCAGCACTTCGAAGCGGTGGTACATGGCGCGGTATATCGACAGCAGCGACTCGGTGGTGATCCCGTCGGAGGTCATCTTCTGCTCGTGCAGCATCTGCCGACGGGCATCGTCACCGAGGGTGGAGAAGCTGTCCACATACTCCGGCGTGAAGTACTCGTTAGCAAATGCGGCTTCATCCAGCGCGTTGTAATTGTTGCGGCGCGACACCCAGTTGAGGCTCAGCGGCTGGCCCCACTCCCCACGGAAGATATTTAAAAACAGATCCGCACCGCTCTGGCCGCCGCCGACAACGGTGACGCGCTTGCCCGCTAAATCCGGCGTGCGCAGCATCATCTCGCTGGCGTGGAAGCAGGTATCATCCTGCGCGGTGACGCACTCGGGCAGATTGATCTGCTTCCCAATCCCCACGCAGACGTGGCGTGCCAGGAAGCGATCCCGCTGGGTCACCACCTCAAACAGGCCGTTTTGCTCATCAAAGCTGACCTGCTGCACCTGCTGGCTGAAGGCAAGATTAGTCAGATTATCCGCCGCCCAGCACAGGTAGTCGGCAAACTCCTCGCGCGAGACGGTGCGCTGCTCGGTGGTGAGGAAACGGTAGAACTTTTTGCGCTGAACGAGGTAGTTCAGGAAACTGTGGCGGTTGGTGGGCTCCACGGCGCTGACCAGATCCTTCAGGAAGCTGGTCTGCATATGGCAGTCCGGCACCATCATCCCCGGGTGCCAGGAGAAGTGCGGCTTGCGTTCAAGAAACAGCGAGCTAAAACCGTCCAGCCCCTCTGCCAGCGCGGCGATGCTGAGGTTGAACGGACCGATACCGATGCCGATGAAATCATACGTTTTCATTGCGCTGACTCCTGGGAGACCAGAAAAAGTGGGTTATCAAGATCGCAGACGTAGTTCGGCAGCATGCGGCTGCCGCCGTCGTGTTCAGAGAAGGTCAGTTTGACCGGGTTGAGGATCACGCGAATAATCTGCGGCTTAAACAGGTCGAACTTCGCGTAACGCGCCGCAAGATCCGGATGGGCGGCCATATAGCGGTGCAGCACCTGCGCCAGGATCTGATAAAAACGCGTTTCGCTCACGCCGCATTGCAGGGTGAGGCGGGATATAAAGCGCAGCACCGTGACAAAGTTGCCGGTTTGCAGGTCGTGGATGATGTACTCCGCGCTGAGGCGTGCCGTCACCGCTTTTACCTGCTGCGGCAGGCTCTGCGTCTGCGGGAAATCTTCATCCACCAGGCGCATGTCGCCCTGGAAATCCTTCAGCAAAATGCGCTGCGGAACATAATCTTTCATCACCAGCGTGACGTTCTGGCCGTGGGCGATGAGGGCCACCCCGTAGCGACAGAGCAGGTGATAGAAGGGGATCACCGTCGCCTCAAACAGCTTTTCCAGCCATGCGTCAGCGGTTAACCCCGAGCGTTTGATCCACGCGTCAATCAGCGGGCGCCCCTGATTATCGGTTTCCATCAGCGCCGCCATCAGCACCGCCTGTTCGCCATCCTGTAAATAGCGGGATGGGTTCTCGCGCCAGATCACCCCCAGCATCTCCTGATAGCGGTACGGCGCCTCAGGCAATGCGGCATACCCCGGATGCGACAGATATCCGGCAGCGGGTTCGCCAAGCACCTGCGCCCCGGAGTGAATCAGCGTGGCATCGCTGGCGAACTGCTGCTGTAGCCAGCGCGAGGCCAGCGGACCGGCAGCGATATACTTGCCCGGAATACCGCGATAGCATGAGGTGTTGTAGATGGTCAGCGGCAGCTTGATGTCATACGGCGCGCGACGGCTGGCGTTGGTCAGCGTGCGCAGGGACTGCTGCGCCAGATACTCATCGCCAAACTCGCCAAGCTCTACCATCTCACCGCGTGCGAGCTGCGCCAGGAAATGAATGGCGATTTTTTGCTGCCACTGCCACGGGTGCAGCGGCACCGGCAGCCAGCTATCGTCCAGATCCCGTTCCTGCCAGCGGGCGTCGAACCGCTCGCGTTCGGCACCGTCCATGGCGCTGGAGAGCAGGGCGTTAAGATCGCAATCGGCGTCGCTGCTCCAGACCAGGCGATCGCGCTGCACGGCGACCCAGTGCAGGCGGAAACGCCCGCGATATTCAGGCGCATACTGGCGGAGTGCATCCAGTCCCCAGCCGCGGCGCCCCTTGTTGAAAATAAACTTCGGGTGACCGCGCATCAGGCACTGTAATTCGTCAGGGTCGAGGTGGATCAGCGCATCGGCATCCAGGGTTTCACGCGCCTGCAACAGCTGCAAGTCGCCCCGCAGGGTGGCGTAGAGATCTTCCATGTGCTCCGCCGTTTGCGCGTCGCTCATCTCCAGCACGGCGGCCAGTTGCAGCAGCGCGCTTTCCGCTTCCACGGCGCCGCCGTTGGCGGTAGTCAGGGTATCAGGATCGATATGCAGCCAGCCCCAGATCCCACGCGCGGCGCGAAACTGCCAGGTCGCGTTGCCCATACTGATGCGCCAGTAGTCCGCCGAAACCGGCTCGGCGCGCAGGGTACGTTCATATTCCAGTTCGGCGAGGATCTTCGCCACCATCTCGCGGTTCACTTTCTGCCAGAGTGCGTTCACAGTTCCACCTCGTGGAAGAAGCGATGACGCTCGCTCATGATGAGACGGGAGCGTTTGTGCGGAAAGTCGAACTCTTTCACCGTGTCGAAACCGGCGGAGGCCAGATGGCGGAACAGACGCTGATTGTCGAAGCGCGGTTCGGCCACTATGCGCGCCGTGCGCGGTTCATCGAGATACAGGTAGTGGCTCAGACCGCGCAGCCAGCTGCGGATATACTGCGCACCGCGCCAGTTCTCTTCGCCCACCAGCATGTGCAGCCCACGATCGAAGGGCTGCCAGCGATAGTGGCGACCAATGCGGTCTTCTGGTGCCCAGTAGAGTTCAAAATAGCCGAAGGGCTGATTGTCGAAGCAGCCGATCGTCGGGTAGCAATAGGCCGAGTCGAGCTGGCGACGCAGGTAGTTTTCCTGTTCGGCCTGCGGACCGGCCATCTCCCAGAAGGCATTCACGCGCGGGGTATTCATCCAGCGGGTAAAACGCTCGCCGTCCAGCGCCACGTCCGCCACGCGGAAGCTCAGGGTGCGCTTAATCTGCGGATCGTAACGGCGATACACCTCGCCCTGCGGGCGGTGAGGGCGCAGCGGGAAGTACAGCTGACGGCTCTCATCAAACTGCATTCCACCGCTCGCCTGCGGACGTTCGCCATGCAGCCACAGCGGCAGCTGCCAGAAAATTTCGCGCGCCAGATAATCCCCGTGAACGAGGCTAAACAGCGCCTGCGCCTGAGGTTCATCCTGCCAGGCTGCCCACGGCAGGGTAATGCCGGTCAGGGCGGGCGCGGCAACAAACAGCTGGTCGAGGGCCTCCACCAGCCAGCCGTCCGGGAGTCCGGTCAGACGCTCAAGGACCGCACTGCCGTCAAGACCCAGCGTCAGCGGCAGGTTTTGTTCCGTGGATGTGCAGCGAAAGCCGTAGCCGGAATGGACGATATTCGCGTTTGCCATCACGCCTTCTCCTTATAAAACGGGTTGCTAAAGTCGAAATAGATCACCGCCGGATCGACGATGGTGTTTTCGTTGCGATCGTGCAGGTAACAGAAGAAGTTGCCTTTGCAGTTCCAGGTCGGGCTGTCGAGCACGTAGTCAAGGCAGCGGGTCTGCTTCGCCGTCCTGCGCAGAGTGACCAGCGCATCCCGCACGCGGGACATCAGGTTCTCTTCGCTGTCGAAGCCGGCTGCGGCGAGCGCGGCGGTGACGGCAAGGGTGGAATTCAACAGCAAGTAGTACGGGAAGTAGCGCAGCAGCTGGCTGTCGCCAAAGCGGTTTTCCACCTCGGTTTCGCCTGCCTCTTGCAGCCACGCGTCGGCCCCTTCGGTCCAGGCGCTGCCCTGACAGTCGCGGTAGATCAGCCCGACCGGGAAGTCCTGCTGCATCTCCACGAGGATATTTTGCTGGTGTGCCAGCAGAACCAGGCCGTAGTCCGCCTCGGCGCTGAACAGTGGCAGCAATACGCGATCGCAGTAGGCATCCAGCCAGCAGCGCGCGGCCTGGGCGAGCGGGAGATCCAGTCGCTGGCTCAGACGGCGCACTGCGGCGGCGAGCAGGCTGTCGCCGCCGTCCGGCGCGGCCTGGGTCAGGCTCACCAGCACGTTGGTTTGCGTATCAGGGGTATCGAACAGCAGGTTGACGCGCAGGGCCATCAGGCTCTCTTCCTGAACGACGCCGTGTTCATCGCACAGGCCTGCCCAGCCATCTTCCTGCATCACGCGCATGGTCGGGTAGCGCGCCTGGAGTTCCTGCCAGCGTGCCGTTTTCGCCAGTCGTGCCAGGCGCATTCCGCGCTTAACTTCTTTCACCGACAGCGTGCGCACGGAGTTGGTCAGACGCACGCTCAGGGAAAACTTAATCATGTCGCTGTTGGTTTCGTTGTACAGCGAGCGGGAGGAGCTGGTGGGCAGCCATTGCGCGCCCGCTTCGCCCAGATCGTGCAGGGCGCCTTTTTCCGCCAGACGCTGGCACCAGTCCTGCTCCAGCAGATAGTCAGCCTGCCATGGATGCATCGGCAGCAGCCAGCGGGTGTCGGTAAAATGGCCGAGCAGCTCAGGCGCGCTCTGAGCGACGAAGCGCAGCAGACGTTCCCGCAGGGAGACATTCAGGCTGTCGCCGGCGATCAGCTCATGCTCAACCGCAAACCAGCGCAGCGGGAAGCGGGAGGCGAAATCCGGCAGATAGCGGCGCGCCTCGACTTCGTTAAACGGCTCGTGCGACTTCGGGGCAGGGTGAAAAGCATGGCCAACCAGCAGCGCCTGTTCCGCTTCGGCAAACGTCAGCGGCTTATCGCGCAGGTTTGCCCAGCTGTGGCGTAAATCAATGGCCTGCCAGGTGTGCGTATGGCTTTCCAGGACGCGCTGCTTGAACCGAGCCAGTGTATCGGCATCCAGAGCGCCTTTTACCGTCTCTTTTTCGAGAATAAAATCAATCAGTTGATGGAATGTGACCGCGTCACCGCCGTCGCTGTCGGCCTGAATCAGCGTTGCCGGAAAACGATACTGGTGATGCTGCGTGGGGGAGAAATAGCGTACCGGAACCCGAATGGCCTGGGTTGGGGAGAGCGGGATATGAATCTGTGATAACTCATCCGCACGGTTTGCGGGAAGATAGTGCCAGTCCTTCGTTTCGCGCAGCAGCGCGTTTAAAAAACACTGGGCCGCAACATCTGTACCGGCGGAGCGGGGCAGAGTACGCATAGTTGTACCTCATTCCATGACTGATAATAATTCTCGTTATGATATTCATTCTGTTTACAGTGGCAACTATTTTTGCAATATTTGTTTTCATAAACTTCATAATTTCCACACATTTATTGACATTATATTCACAATCTTATGCGCGCTCGTACTGAGAATTTCACTGACGTTGTCGCTTCCAAACCGAACTGGCCCCTGGCACTGGGCGCCGGTTTATTAGGTATTGGGCAAAACGGTTTGCTGGTTATGCTGCCGCAGCTGGTCTCCCTGACCGGACTGTCGCTCTCCGTCTGGGCCGGGCTGCTGATGTTCGGCTCGATGCTCTTTTTACCCGCCTCGCCCTGGTGGGGACGCCAGAGCGAGCGGCACGGCTGTAAGATGGTTATGCTGGCCTCGTTAGGCGGTTATCTGGCAAGCTTCGGCGTGATGGCGCTGGTGGTCTGGGCGATGTCGAACGGTGCGCTGAATGCCTTCTGGGGAATGGCGGGGCTGGTTTTGTCGCGCATGCTGTATGGACTGACGGTATCGGGACTGGTGCCTGCGGCCCAGACGTGGGCCATTCAACGCGCGGGGCTTGACAAAAGGATGGCGGCGCTGGCAACAATCAGTTCTGGCCTTAGCTGCGGGCGACTGCTGGGGCCGCCTCTGGCCGCGGTGATGCTCAGCGTCAGCCCGGTCGCACCGCTCTGGCTGATGGCCCTGGCGCCGTTTATCGCGCTGCTGCTGGTGCTGCGCGAAGCCGCCGATCCCCCGCTGCCGCCGGTGGCGCATCAGTCGACGCGGCTAAATGCCTCTATGTTGCCTTTCCTGGTGCTGGCGCTGCTGCTGGCGGCGCTGGTCAGCCTGATGCAGCTTGGCTTATCACCGCATCTTCGCCCGTTATTCAATGGCGATGCCGTGCAAATCAGTCATCATGTCGCGCTATTGCTGAGTCTGGCCGCCCTGGCGACCCTGGCGGCGCAGTTTCTGGTGGTTCGCCCGCAGCATTTTACCCCGAGAGTTTTACTCTTGATTGCCGCGGTACTGATGGTGGCGGGTCTTGGGCTGATGTCTCTCGCTGGTTTAGCCCTGTTTTACCTGGGAATTGTCATCACTTCGCTGGGTGCCGCCATGGCAACGCCGGGATACCAGCTTTTGCTTAACGATCGCCTGACGACGGGCAAAGGTGCAGGGGTGATCGCCACCAGCCATACGCTGGGCTACGGGGCCAGCGCGCTGCTGGTACCCGTGGTGACGCGTTTTTTCGGTGAGCAGTTTTTAATTACTGCCGCCTGGGGAATGGCGCTGCTGTTTTTCGCGGTAAGCGTATGGGTACGATCGGCCGATCGTACCCCTGCTGAACGTTAGTGGAACGGATGAGAGGATGTGCTGGCAGCGTCCTCGCTTTGCCGCAGACGCTGGAGAGGATCCTGCTGATAAAACTGGCAAAAACGCTGCCACAGCGCCGGGAAACGTGGAGCAAAAAGCTCAGGTGCGCTAAAGAAATACTCGGACAGCACCGCAAAGCACTCGGCGGGATCGGTCGCGGCGTAGGCATCAATGCTGGCCGCGCTTTCGCCCACCAGGTCTATCTCATCCTGAATATTTTCCATCGCCGCGTGCAGGTCGTGCTCCCATCCCGCGACTTCACGCAGCGGGATCAGCGGCACGCCGCTGGCGCGATCGCCGTTGCGGGTATCGAGCTTATGCGCCACTTCGTGAATGATCAGGTTGAAGCCCGAGGCATCAAACGAGTCCTGAATATCCAGCCAGTTGAGAATTATCGGTCCTTGCTGCCAGCTTTGTCCTGACTGGACCATACGCTGGTTATGCACCAGTCCGATATCATCCTCCCACTCATCATCGACGATAAACGGCGCCGGGTAGATCAGCACTTCGTGGAAGCCATCCAGCCACTCGATGCCCAGCTCCAGCACCGGCAAGCAGAAAAGCAGAGCGATGCGCGAATTTTTAAGCGGATCCAGTTCGAAGCCCTGTAGCGGCACCAGCCGTTTTTGCTGTAAAAAACGTTCGGCCAGCTGAATCAGCTTTGATTGCTCTTCAGGCAAGAGATTCGCCAGCACGGGGATCGCCAGAGCCTCATCCCAGGGCAGCGCCATATTTCGACCAGCTTCGTTCGTTTTCCAGGGCCACTTAATCATCGCTTTGCTCGTTACTCGCACGTGAACAAAATGGAAAGGTCAGGGGCTGTTAGCATGCCAACATACTCTGTTAAGCAGTATGACACTCCTCTTCGGGTGCATGCAGAATGGCAGCCTGTTTAAGAGGAATCCAGCCCGCATAAACTATCACTATGTGCCGTCAGGTTGATAGCGCTTTAGGGGTATCCCCTTCATTTTGTGAAGCATGTCGTGCGCGCTATGATAAATCTATTACCCTCTCGTGCTTAAGGATCCCGTCAGTATGCCCGTCAATTTTGACCTCAACGATCTCTACGCCTTCCGCGCGTTGCTGGAATACGGCAATTTCCGTCTTGCGGCGGAGTCTATCTGCCTTTCCCAGTCGGCGTTGAGCCGCAGGATTGAAAAGCTGGAGGCGGCACTGGGGACAAAACTGTTCGACAGAACCACCCGGCGCGTCACGCTGACCCTGTATGGTCAGACCTTTGCCGACCGGTGCGGGCAATTGCTTGCCGATGTGGAGTCCATGCTTTCGGATATCGATAAGGCCAGCGAGGAGCGCACGGGGCTGATCACCGTGGCAACGGTGCCGTCAGCCGCCTGTTACTTTATGCCGGATGTGATCCGCCGCTTTCAGTCCCGTTACCCCCGCGTGCGCATAAAACTGATCGACAGCAGCGCCGGAAATGTTATCGAGGCCGTTGTCCGCGGACAGGCAGATTTTGGTATCTGCTTTGCCCGGAGTTTGCAGCCCGACATCGAGTTTGTCCCGCTGGTGGAGGATGTCTACGTGGCTGCCTGCCGGCGCGACAGCCCGCTTGCAAAAAGAAAAAGCCTGACGTGGCAGGCTTTTTATCAGCAGGATTATATCGGTCTGGATAAAACCTCCGGCAACCGCAATCTTCTCGACCAGCGGGTCGGGCATATTCGGCCTGAGCGCCCCAGCATCTGCGAAACGCGGCACGTGACGACCATGCTGGGGATGGTTGAAGCCGGGATCGGCATTGCGGCCGTTCCCGCCATGTCGATGCCCCGCGCAGAGCATTCGCTGCTGACGTCGGTACCTTTAACCGAGCCTGAAGTCAGGCGAACCGTGGGGCTGATCCGCCGCCGCGGGCGGATCCAGTCCTATATTGCTGCCGAACTCGAAACGCTGATCATCGAGCAGTATCGCGAGGTGCACTGACGGGCGTTAAGCCCGTTGCCGTAATGATGCTGGCGGCCTGTGGCGAGGAGAGAAAGGTCAGCAGCGCTTTTCCCTGCTCGGGATGGTCGGCCTTCTGCGTTACGGCTCCGGCGAAACGGGTAATGTACTGCATGTCGTCAGGTAACTTACCCACGAACGTCACCCCCGGGACCGGCAGAAGCTCGCTCACCTGCTGAAAGCCGAGCTCGTATTTCCCTTTTGCCACTTCAGACGCCACCGGGATGCGCTCAACCCGGTGCGCTTTTTCGTGGACCTGGCCGTCGATGCCCAGCTTATGGAACAGCTGGCTCTCAACATACCGGCCGCTGGCGCTGTCGGAATAGGCCATGGAATGCGCCTTCAGCAGCGTTTGCCGCAGGGCGGGCACCGTACTGATATCCGGCACCGGCCCGCCCGCCCTGACCACCATCCCGACGGGCGAATCCGCCAGCTCCACGCGGGAGCCTGCCGCCGTCCTGCGATCCTGTTCCAGTTTCGTCAGCGCATCGCCCACCATAATCACCACGTCCGCTTTTTCGCCCCGGGCGAGCCGGGCCGGAATGGCCTGCGGCGTTTTGCCCATCGACGGGCCGGAGATCAAAATGATTGTGTCGCCGCTCCTCGCTTCGTACTGCGGCGCCAGCTTCTCCAGCGCCGCTTTGAAGCCGCCAGAAATCATCACCGTCACATCCTGTGCAGGCGCGCCCGCGCTGAGGGTGGCCAAGGTCAGGGCGGCAATCACCGTTCTGAATGTAAACATCATCAATCACTCCTCAACAGCGGTATGCAGGGCTAACGTGCGACGACGATAGAGATAAAGCGTTGCCAGCAGGGCGCAAACGGCGGCAAAGCTCATCCAGTAACCCGGAGAGGCTTTGTCGCCGGTGTACTCAATTAAGGCGGTAGAAATCACCGGCGTGAAACCACCAAAGACGGCTGTGGCCAGGCTGTAAGCCAGCGAGAATCCCGCCACGCGCACCTCTGCTGGCATGATCTCCGTCAGGGCCGGGATCATCGCGCCGTTATACAGGCCGTAGAGGAAAGAGAGCCACAGCAGCACGGTCAGCATCATTGAGAAGCTCGGGGCTGCGGCCAACATCGTCAGCGCCGGATAGCTGGTCGCCAGTGCCAGCAGCGTCATGGCGATCAGCACCGGTTTACGCCCGAAGCGATCCGACAGCGCGCCGCCCACCGGCAGCCAGAAAAAATTCGACACCGCCACCAGCAGCGTGACCAGAAGACTGTCCGACGCGCTGAGCATCAGGACTTTTTTACCGAAGGTCGGCGCGTAAACGGTGATCAGGTAAAACGCGGTGGTGGTCATTGCCACCATCAGCATGCCCGCGACGACTACCGACCAGTTAGCGAGCAGCGTTGTGAAGACCTGACGCATCGCCAGACGGTGGCGACGGGCGCTGAATTCCTCGGTCTCTTCGAGCTTGCGGCGCAGGAAAAAGATGAACGGCACAATCAGACAGCCAAACAGGAAAGGAATACGCCACCCCCATTCGCGAATGGCACTCTCTTCCAGCACCATATTCAGCGCGAAGCCCATCGCCGCCGCGATCATAATGGCGACCTGCTGGCTACCCGACTGCCAGCTGGTGTAGAAACCCTTGCGGCCCGGCGTGGCGATCTCCGCCAGATAAACCGAAACCCCGCCCAGCTCGGCGCCTGCCGAAAAACCCTGCAACAGGCGGCCGGTTAGCACCAGCAGCGGTGCCCACAGGCCAATGCTCTGATAAGAAGGGATCAGCACAATCAGGAACGTTCCGGCGGCCATAATCGACAGGGTGACGATCAGTCCTTTTCGGCGACCCACTTTATCAATGTAAGCCCCCAGGACAATGGCCCCAATGGGACGCATCAGAAAGCCTGCGCCAAAGACGGCAAAGGTCATCATCAGCGACGCAAATTCACTGCTTGCCGGGAAAAAAGTATGGGCGATATAGGTGGCATAAAAGCCGAACAGAAAGAAGTCGAATTGCTCAAGAAAGTTGCCCGACGTGACGCGGAAAATCGAGCCCGCTTTCGCACGAACCGTTGCAGGTGAGGTTGAGGAAACCATGATTATCTCCAGTTTTATAATGACGTTATGCTCGTCTGTTTCTGAAAACTGGATCAGGAAAGGGAAATTAATAAGCGCAAATAGCGCATGGACTGATGCGTGTGGTGCATTAATGACAATGTGTTGACCAGTATTTACATACTCAACAATAACTTAACATTTCGCTGATCTTTTATTTACTCGATTTCGCTAAGTTACTGATATCGCTGTTTTGTGACATCGCGCAGGTGATTAGCCAGGCGAGGCCTGGCTTGGGACGATCAGCGCAGCGCGTTCGCAATCGCGCTAAACATCAGCGACGCTTCCAGCGGCTGGGCGCTGAATGACGGCTCTGCCTGCGGCCAGGTGGACCACTGGACGATAACCAGATTTTCTTTCTGATTAATCATGATCATCTGACCAAAAATGCCCAGCGCCCACAGGGAATCCTTCAGCGAATTGTCGACTTTCGGCTCCACGTTTGTGGCAGTGGCCGGCACTTCGTTGTTCCACCACTGGTAGCCATACAAGCCCTTCGGATGCGCGTCGGACACCGATCCTTTGGCCTGCGTCCAGGCTGAGGACTGCTTCACCCAGCCCTCGGGGAGGATCGACTTCCCGTCCGGCAGCATTCCGTTATGCAGGATAAACTCCCCGAAACGCCCCCAGTCTTCCAGCGTGGCGTTGAACCCATGCGCGCCCACATCGTGCTGGCCTTTGCTGTAGGCATGCCACACGCCGTCGCTCGCCATACCGTACGGCTGCCAGATGCTTTTCTCCAGATACGCCGCGAGCGTCATGCCGGTGGCGCGCTCAAGCACATCGCCTAACAGCCAGGCGCCACCCGAGGAATAGGACCAGTTTTCGCCCGCCGGGTGTTCACGGTGTAACCCCTTCACCAGGGTGCGCACGCAGTCGTAGGTGCCCGGCTTCGCTTCGCATTCGGTAAGCCGGGCGAAGTCAGATTGCGGGTTGGTGTAATCTTCGTTCCACGCCACGCCAGAGGTGTGGGTGATGAGCTGTTTCAGCGTTACGCCCTCCCAGGCGGTGCCTTTTAAATCCGGTTCGTATTCGGTGACAAGGTCCTCCAGGGAGTGGATTTTCCCTTCTTTAATTGCAACACCCACCAGCGCGGAGACCACGGATTTGCCCACGGAGCGCGACGTCCAGAGCGTTGAGTCGGTATTGCCTTCACCCAGGTATTTATAGGCCACTTTGCCATCTTTCAGCACCAGCATGCCGCTGACGTTCTGGCGTTTCAGGTAATCCTGAAGAGTGTAACTCTTACCCTTTACCTGATAGCGGGCATCGGTGAGCGGTTTTTCTGCGGGCAGCAGCGGCGTAGCGTTGCCGTGGCGGAACACATCTCCCGCGTAGTTGCGGTAGTCATTGCGAAAACCCACCACGCGATCGGCCTGGCTCCAGGTGAGCATGGTATGCGCGTCCGGGAGTCTGGCATCGAAAGGCGTCGGACAGGTCGCAAGGTCGGTACCGTTGCAGGCCGCCATGACGGCGGGCGAGAGCAGGCTGCTGACAACCAGCGCCGCGAGCAGCGTGCGGTTTGTTTTGATTTTCATATTTATCTCGTTTGGCTCAGGAAGGACTTCAGTTTAAGAACCTGCGGCCTATAATAAAAAACGCGTTATGGGGGAAAATCCCCCGGAAAAATCGCGTGGAGAATGACGTGGCATCACTGATCTATTCCTTTGCCCAGCTTGAGGCGTTCACCGCCGTCGCTGAGTACGGCAGCCTGATGAAGGCGGCCAGTAAACTCGGCAAAGATCGTACTACCCTGCGGGATCTGATCGATTTCCTTGAGGATGGGCTGGGCTACGCTCTGTTCCTGCGAGAGGGGCGCAGCCTGCGCCTGACGCCGGAGGGTGAGCAGCTTCAGCGGCAGGCGCACCTGCTGATGCGCCAGGTCAAGGCGTTTGAGGCGTTTGCCAGAACGGTACCGGACAGCGCGACGCAGGACATTGCCCTCGCTTACGATCCGTTCACCCCCAGAGCTTTTTTACAGGCGCTGATCGCCACGCTGGCGACGAAAAAGATCCGCCTGAGCCTGACCAGCGCATCCCGCGATGAGGCGGAAGCGATGCTGGCAAACGGTCAGGCCGATCTGGGGATCTGCCAGGCGCGCAACCGCAGCGTGGGCAATGAAATGGAGTGGCGGGCGCTGGGGGCGATCGAAATGGATTTTTACGCCGCAACGGCGCTTTTTGCGGAGGTTGCGTCGCCGGTGTCGCTGCTCGATCTCTCTCTGGTGCCACAGGTGATTATGCATGCCGCGTCAGACGAGCCGGTTGCCCGTCGCCTGCAAATTTCAGGGCACACGCTTTTCACTAACGAACTGGAGATGCTGCGCGGCCTGCTGGAGCAGGGCTGCGGCTGGGGTTTTTTGCCGACTCATCTTCACGCAACGCAGTGGAAAAACGTAAAAAGGCTGCCCACCGAAGTGGGCAGCCAGGGAATAAGCCAGACGATGGTCACCCTCTGGAAGCCGGGCAGCGACAAGCGCGTGTTGATCAACGATACGCTGTCGCTGCTTCCGGCGTTATGGAAACGCTCAGCGCTGTGAGCACCCCTGGCACTGTTTATTCTGGATCTGCTGGAAGAAGTCGTTGCCTTTGTCATCCACCAGGATAAACGCCGGGAAGTTCTCCACTTCAATTTTCCAGATGGCTTCCATTCCCAGTTCCGGATACGCCACGCACTCCAGGCTCTTGATGCTGTTTTGCGCCAGCACCGCCGCCGGGCCGCCGATGCTGCCGAGGTAGAAGCCGCCGTGCTTATGGCAGGCGTCAGTGACCTGCTGGCTGCGGTTGCCTTTGGCCAGCATGATCATGCTCGCACCGTGGGATTGCAGTAAGTCCACGTAGGAGTCCATACGCCCGGCGGTGGTTGGGCCCAGGGATCCAGACGCGTAACCTTCTGGCGTTTTCGCCGGGCCTGCGTAGTAAATCGGATGATCTTTAACGTACTGCGGCAGGGCTTCGCCGTTATCGAGCAGCTCTTTCAGCTTCGCGTGGGCGATATCACGCGCCACGATGATGGTGCCGTTCAGCGACAGGCGGGTGGATACCGGGTGCGCGGAAAGCTGCGCCAGAATGTCGGGCATCGGCTTGTTGAGATCAATGCTTACCACGTCGCCTTCCCCCTGCTGGCGCAGGGATTCAGGAATATACTGGCCCGGATTGTGCTCCAGCTTCTCAATCCAGATCCCCTCGCGGTTAATCTTCGCCTTGATGTTACGGTCAGCGGAGCAGGAGACCCCCATGCCGATCGGGCAGGAGGCGCCGTGACGCGGCAGACGGATCACGCGAATATCGTGGGCGAAGTATTTCCCGCCAAACTGCGCGCCGAGTCCGAGGTTTTGCGCTTCCTGAAGCAGCTCCTGTTCCAGTTGAACGTCGCGGAACGCCTGACCGTGCGCGTTGCCTTCGGTTGGCAGGCCATCGTAGTAGCGCGCAGAGGCGAGCTTGACGGTTTTCAGCGTGGCTTCAGCTGATGTTCCGCCAATCACAAACGCAATGTGATACGGCGGACAGGCCGCAGTACCGAGGGTACGCATCTTCTCAACCAGATAATTTTTCAGCTTCGCCGGGGTAATCAGCGCTTTGGTTTCCTGATACAGATAAGTTTTGTTGGCTGAACCGCCGCCTTTTGCCATGCACAGGAATTTGTACTCTTCACCATCGACGCTGTAGAGGTCAATCTGCGCCGGCAGGTTGGTGCCGGTGTTCACCTCTTTATACATATCCAGCGCCGTATTCTGCGAGTAGCGCAGGTTGTCTTCAGTATAGGTGTTATACACGCCCTGACTCAGCGCCGCTTCGTCGCCGCCACCGGTCCAGACGCGCTGGCCTTTCTTACCCATAATGATTGCCGTACCGGTATCCTGACACGTTGGCAGCACGCCTTTCGCCGCAATCTCGGAGTTGCGCAGAAATTGCAGGGCAACGTACTTATCGTTCTCGCTGGCTTCCGGGTCGTTCAGAATGGCCGCAACCTGCTTCTGGTGAGAAGTGCGCAGCATAAACGCCGCGTCGTGGAAGGCCTGCTGTGCCAGCAGGGTCAGCGCTTCGGGCTCAACCTTCAGCACTTCCTGACCGTCGAACTTAGCAACGGAGACGTGCTCTTTGGTCAGCAGATAGTATTCAGTATCGTCATGCGCGAGAGGGAAAGGGTTCTGGTAGTAAAACGGTTTGTCTGACATAGCGTATTGCTCCATAAAAATAAAACCGCCGGAAGGTTAGCCCGGCGGTCAGAAATCAGAACATCATGGACATCCACGGGTAGCCAATCAGTAACAAGGCCGCCAGGAATATGGCACCGAAGATAGTGCCGAGGCGCCAGTAGTCTTTGGTTGGCAGGTAGCCGCTACCGTAGTAAATCGGGCTTGGACCGGTACCGTATGGGGTGATGATCCCCATTACGCCCAGCGAGGTCACCATCAGCAGGACGAACACTTCCATATTCATGCCCGGAATGGTGGAGGCGATGGTCAGCATCGCGGGCAGCAGCGCCGTGGTGTGCGCGGTGGTGCTGGCGAACAGGTAGTGCAGCAGGTAGAACGCCAGCAGCAGCACGATGGTGGCGACACCCGGAGAGATACCGCTCATCAGCAGGCCGCCTTCTTTACCCAGCCAGCTGATAAAGCCGGTGGAGGAGAGGCCATCCGCCAGCGCTACCAGTGTGGCGAACCAGACGAAGGTGTTCCACGCGGCTTTGTTACCGGTGATATCGTTCCACTCCAGCACGCCGGTCCACAGCATCAGGCCAACGATCAGAAGGGCAGCCATGGCCGGTTCAATCCACGCCGCGGCGAAGATCCACATCAGCAGCGCACAGCAGACAAACACCAGCAGCAGGATCTCATTGCGCGACAGTTTGCCGAGTTTTTCCAGCTCGCGGGTCGCCCACAGCGGTACTTCGTTATTCACTTTCACTTCTGGCGGGTAGAACCAGTAGGCCAGTAGCGGCATGGTCAGAATCAACAGGATGCCCAGCGGCAGGAAGGCGAGGAACCAGGTGCCCCAGGAGATATCAATCCCAACGGTGCTTTTTACCAGCGCCAGCGCCAGCAGGTTAGGTGCCAGTGCGGAAAGGAACATCGAGCTGGTGATACAGGCCGCGGTGATGGCTACCCACATCAGATAGGAACCAATTTTGCGCGCGCTTGGGTCATTGGGTTTTGAGCCGTACAGCGGCGGCAGGTTAGCGATGATCGGGTAGATGGTCCCGCCGCTGCGCGCGGTATTGGACGGGGTGAACGGGGCCAGCAGCAGGTCCGCAAACGTAATGGCGTAACCGAGCGTCAGGCTGCGACGGCCCAGGTACTTCACCAGAATCAGCGCCAGACGGCGGCCGAAGCGGGTTTTGTCGTAGCCTGCGGCGAACATAAAGGCACCGAAAATCAGCCAGACGGTGGAGTTACCAAACCCGCTGACCGCCCATTTAAAGGAGGCGCCCGCCAGCTTGAATTTTGGGTCAGCCAGCTGTTCCGGGCTAAAGAGCACCCACTGGCTGCACAGCGCAATCGCCACGACGCCGGTAAGACCGATCACGGCGCCCGGCAGCGGTTCGAAAATTAACCCGACGATGACGCCGACAAAGATGGCGAAGTAGTGCCACGCATAAGGCGGCAGCCCGTCCGGAACGGGGACAAACAACAGCAGGACGGCAACAATGACGGGCAGGGCCATCATCAGCAGTCGTTTTGCTGTTCCATTTGACGCCAGATTCGCCGCAGGAGGCGTTACAGCAGTTTTTGTATTCATAGTTTCACGTCTTAAGTTGTCAAAAATTCGTCGCCCGGCGAAAACACAGATTCATTTGAAATATCCTTTTTGCTTTTTTTAGTTATTTAAGGTGCAGGTTTGTGTTTTCACTAATAGCGATTTAACGCATTTTTGTTTGCGCTAAATAAAAAATGATGATGTTTTTATATTGCTCTTTTGAATGCCATAACTATTGATCGCGATCAAAAAAACGGAACTGAATGGCTATTTTTATATTTTTTATAATAACCACTCTGAGTAGTGTGGTTATACGCTTGTTTTACGCATTTTATGTATCAAAACTATAACATTTAAATTTCGGTGGTTTTGTTTATTATTGTTTTATAAGGGTTTTAGCTAGCTTTGGTGTATTGGTTTGACCTTTTCTGATTTAACTTTTTTTAAATTATTGTGAACAAGTGAAACAATCCCGCTAACACCAATGTGTTATTAATGTTATCGAAGGGATTAAATAGTTTATTAACTAACGTAATGACTTTGGAAACTAAAAAAAGCTTTATATTACTATCATGACATCGGCAAAAAACACGAAATAAAAAAATCATTCCGATAACGAATTCTTAATTTTTAAAGTTTGGAGTTTCTATTATGAGCACTAACGAACGTATTTTAAGCCCCTTCACATTACCGAATGGTACTGAACTGAAAAACCGTTTGTTAATGGCCCCGATGACAACCTGTACCGGTTATTACGATGGCACCGTGACCAGCGAGCTGGTGGAGTACTACCGCGCCCGCGCGGGCAGCATCGGCACCATCATCGTTGAGTGCTGTTTTGTTGACGATCTCGGCCTGGCGTTCCCGGGCGCAATTGGCATTGATAACGACGAGAAAATCGCCGGGCTGGCAAAAATCGCTGACGCCATCAAGTCAAAAGGCTCCAAAGCCCTGCTGCAAATCTACCACGGCGGCCGCATGGTCGACCCAAAACTGATCGGCGGTCGCACGCCGGTTGGCCCAAGCGCCGTTGCCGCACCGCGTGACGGTGCCGCGACGCCGGTTGCGCTGACCGCCGAAGAAGTGGAAGGCATGGTCGGCAAGTTTGGTGAGGCCGTACGTCGCGCCATCCAGGCCGGTTTCGACGGCGTGGAAATCCACGGGGCGAATACCTATCTGATCCAGCAATTCTTCTCCCCGAACTCCAACCAGCGCGACGACGAGTGGGGCGGCAGCCGCGATAACCGCGCGAAATTCCCGCTGGCGGTGCTGGACATTACCCATAAGATGGTGCGCCAGTACGCCGACGACGCGTTTATCATTGGCTACCGTTTCTCTCCGGAAGAGCTTGAAGTCCCGGGCATTCGCTTCGAAGACACCCTCTATCTTCTGGAAAAACTGGCCGCTCGCGGGGTGGATTATCTCCACTTCTCCCTTGGTGCCGCCCTGCGTCCTTCTATCGTCGATACTCAGGACCCGACGCCACTTATCGAAAAATACTGCGCCATGCGCTCTGACACGCTGGCGCAGGTACCGGTGATGGGCGTTGGCGGCGTAGTGAATGCCGCGGATGTGAATGAAGCGCTGGATCACGGTTACGACCTGATTGCCGTCGGACGCGCCACTATCGCCTACCCGGACTGGACCGATCGCATCGCGGCGGGCGAAAGCCTGGAGCTGTTTATGGACAGTACCAAACGCGAAGAACTGAGCATCCCGGAACCGCTGTGGCGCTTCTCGCTGGTGGAAGCGATGATCCGCGACATGAGCATGGGCGAATCTAAATTCAAACCGGGCACCTTTATTGAAAAAGTGCAGGACGATGCTAATGAACTGGTGATTAACGTCAGCCTCGAAACCGATCGCATTGCCGATATCGAACTGGCCTCCGGCCCGAGTGAAGACGTCGAGTTTGTCACCAGCTTCGAAGAGATCCGCACCCGTATTCTGGATGCCAACACCCCGCACGTGGATGCTATCACCGGCGCGACCAGCCAGAGCGAGGCGGTGAAAAAAGCGGTCTCGAAAGCGATGCTGAAATCCAGCAAAGCGCTGGCGGCAGAAGAGGGCGTGGACCCGAATGAGACTAAAAGCGTGGATGTGGTCGTGGTCGGCAGCGGCGGGGCCGGTCTGGCGGCGGCGATTCAGGCTCATGACGAAGGCGCGAGCGTGCTGATCGTCGAGAAAATGCCAACCATCGGCGGGAACACCATTAAAGCCTCGGCCGGGATGAACGCGGCGGAGACCCGCTTCCAGCGCGTGAAGGGTATTCAGGACAGCAAAGAGCTGTTCTACCAGGAAAGTCTGAAAGGCGGTGGCAACAAAAACAACCCTGAACTGCTGCGTCGCTTTGTCGAGAACGCGCCGCAGGCTATCGAATGGCTGGCCACGCGCGGCATTATGCTGAACGACATTACCACCACCGGCGGGATGAGCATCGACCGTACGCACCGTCCGAAAGACGGTTCCGCAGTGGGCGGGTATCTGATCAGCGGCCTGGTGCGTAACGTCAACAAGCGCAACATCGAGGTGATGCTGGATACCTCCGTGAGCGACATCATTTTCGAAAATGGCGAAGTGACCGGCGTGCGTCTGACTACCGAAGAGAACGAAACCCTCACCGTGGCAACCAAAAGCGTCATTGTCGCGACCGGCGGCTTCAGCGCTAACAGCCAGATGGTAGTGAAATATCGTCCGGACCTGGAAGGATTTGTGACCACCAACCACAAAGGCGCAACCGGCGGCGGCATCGCGCTACTGGAACGTATCGGTGCAGGCACCGTGGATATGGGCGAAATTCAGATCCACCCAACCGTTGAGCAGAAAACGTCGTATCTGATTTCCGAATCCATCCGCGGCGGCGGGGCGATTCTGGTAAACCAGCAGGGCAACCGCTTCTATAACGAAATGTCTACCCGCGACAAAGTCTCGGCGCAGATTATCGCGCTACCGGAGAAATACGCTTACATCGTCTTTGACGAGCATGTTCGCGCCAAAAACAAAGCCGCGGATGAGTACATCGCGAAAGGGTTTGTTACCAGCGCCAGCTCGCCAAAAGCCCTGGCGGAAGCGCTGGGGATGGATCACCATCAGTTCCTGGCAACGCTGGAACGCTACAACGGCTTTGTGGAGAAACAGCACGACGATGATTTCGGCCGCACCACCGCGCTGCGTGCGCCAATCAACGAAGGGCCGTTCTACGCCATTCAGATTGCACCGGGCGTTCACCACACCATGGGCGGCGTAACCATTAACACAGAAACCTGCGTGCTGGACAGCAACCACAACGTATTGCCGGGAGCGTTTGCTGCGGGTGAGGTTGTCGGAGGCATCCACGGCGGTAACCGCATCGGGGGTAACGCGGTGGCAGATATCATTATTTTTGGTACTCTTGCCGGACATCAGGCGGCGATGCGCGCGAAAAAAGCATAAGGCTCCTGTACTGTAGGCCGGATAAACACAGCGTTATCCGGCATTTTCCCCGACGGCGTGGTGCTGCCGGGGCTACATCCGAGGACTCTGCCATGCCTGACGACACTCGCGTTTACAGTTATTCCGCCGTTCTGATGGGCTCGCCCATTCTCCTGAAACTCTTCTCACATAACGAAGCTCTCGCGTCCCGCGTATTTCGCCTGATTAAGCGGTACGAAGATCTGCTCACCGTCAACCGTGCGCATTCGCAGGTGATGGAGGTCAACCATGCGGCCGGCCAGCATCCGGTTGCCGTCAGTCGCCCGGTGTTTGACCTGATCCGCTGCGCGAAAGCAGCCAGCCAGGTTAAGGACAGCGCCTTTAACCTGGCGATTGGTCCGCTGGTGAAGCGCTGGAAAATTGGTTTTAAGGGGGACGCCGTGCCGCCCGCAGATGAGATCGCCGCCTTACTGGGTATCACGCATCCTGCGGACGTGGTGCTGGATGAAGCCAACGGCAGCGTGTTTCTTACACGCCAGGGAATGGAGATCGATCTGGGGGCCATCGCCAAAGGCTATATCGCCGACAGGGTGCGGGATTACCTGCATAAAGAGGGCGCTGAGCTGGGACTGATCAACCTTGGCGGTAACGTTCAGACGTTAGGTTCGCCGGAGGGCGGCTGGCGCGTCGGCCTGAAAAAACCGTTCGCCGGTGATGCGCTGATTGGCGCCTTGACGGTAGAGAATCGATCGGTTGTGACGTCAGGCACCTATGAGCGCTACTTCGAGCAGAACGGCAAACGCTATCATCACATACTTGACCCGCGCACCGGCTACCCGCTGGATAACGAACTGGACAGCGTGACCATTATTTCAAAAGACTCCCTTGACGGCGATATCTGGACCACGCTGATTTACGGCATGGGCGTGGAAAAGGGCTGCGCCGCGCTGCGTTCGCGCCCCGATATTGAAGCCATCTTTGTCACCAAAACAAAAGAAGTGGTGATCTCCTCGATGCACCACTTCCGTTTTACCCTTCTGGACGACAGCTACCGAATTACTGGCAATACTGTTTGAGCAGTCCGACCTGTTCCGGCTGTAAGCGGTAACGATAAACCGGGCGGCCGGTCGCACCGTAGTGAATGCTGGTGAACAGGATATTAATTTGCGCCAGCCAGATCAGGTATTTGCGGCAGGACACGCGGGAAATGTTGACCGCATTAGCCAGATCGTCGGTGGAAAATTCCCTCTCCGGATGGCTGTCGATCCACTGGCAAATGGTGCGCAGCGTCTGCGGCGTTAAGCCTTTCGGTAATTTTTTGCTGTCAGCCAGCTCCGGCGCGCCGCCGTGGATCAGCCTGTCGACGTCGGCCTGTTCATAATACTGATGCGACCCCATCAGACTGCGCCTGGACTTCCAGCCGTTTAGTGCCTCTTCAAAACGCGGGAACTGGAACGGTTTAATCAGATAATCCACCACGCCATAGTGCATCGACGTCTGGATCGTTGCGGCATCGGAGGCCGATGAGATCATAATGACGTCGATCGGGCGACCAGATGCGCGGATGATGGGCAGCAGATCCAGCCCGTTATCCTGCTGCATATAAACATCCAGCAGCACCAGATCGATAGGCTGACCTGGGTTTGCGATCAATGCCTCGGCCTGGTTGAGCGTGGAAGCGACGCCGCAGCAGCTAAAACCTTCAACGCGGTTAACATACAGACGGTTGAGATCGGCTACCATGGCGTCGTCATCGACAATTAACACATTTATCACGCGATATTCCTCTCGCTATCCCAGGGGATCTGAACAAAAAATTGGGTAAATACGCCAGGCTCCGACTCGACGGTAATCTCTCCGCCCAGGTTCTGGATCTGCTGACGCGCAAGGAACAGCCCAACGCCGCGGTTTTCACCTTTTGTTGAGTAGCCCTTTGTAAAAATAGCCTCCAGCCGCTCGGGATCAATACCGGGACCGTCATCGCTGACTTCACCGCTCAGCCAGCCGTTCTGATAGTGCAGCAGCAGGCCGATCTCGCCATCCGGCTGACCTTCCATCGCATCCAGGGCATTTTCGATTAAATTGCCCAGCACGGTGATCAGCACCGCAACCTGCTCTTCATTGGTGGTGTCAGGAAGCTGACTCTCCTCCGCCAGCGTCAGAGTCACCCCGGCCTCTTTGGCGCGGTTAATTTTACCCAGCAGGAAACCCGCAATGACTGGCGATTTCACCTTGCGCTGTATCGCGCCGATGTCCGTCTGATAATTCTGCGCGGTCTGGATGATGTACTCCTCCAGCTTATCGTAGCGCTTCATGTGCAGCAGGCCGAGGATCACGTGCAGCTTGTTCATAAACTCGTGCGTATGAGCGCGCAGCGCATCAACGTAGTTAACCATGCCATCGATACGCTGCATGAGCTGGCTGATTTCGGTTTTATCGCGGAACGTGCTGATGGCGCCGATCACCTGATTCTGGCTTTTTACCGGCACCATATTGCACAGCAGAAGCCGTCCATTACAGCCTATCTCCTGATCCTGACGGGCAATACCAGTTCTGGACACTTCGCGCAGGCTGGCCAGCAGCGGTTCACTGCTGCTTTCTGAATGCTCGCCAGAGGCCAGGAGTAATATTTCTCTGGCGGTGTGGTTAATCATCGTCACGCGCCCGTGAATATCCACGGCCATGACACCCTCGCGCAGAGACTGCAACATGGCCTGCCGCTGCTCAAAGAGGGCGGAGATCTCGTAAGGCTCCAGCCCGAACAGGATACGTTTCAGAACCCGGACCAGGCCCCATATCGCCAGTGAACTCATCAGCACGCTGAATAAGATAGTCCACACGGCGTTGAGCCGTCCGCGGGCAATCTGATCTTCTACTTTATTCAGCGAAATGCCCACCACCACTACACCGATCTGGTCGTGCCGATCGTCATACACGGGCGTAAAGACGCGCAGCGCTTCCGCCAGCGCGCCCCGGTTAACGGAGACATTCTCTTTTCCTTCCAGGGCGGGCGTCAGATCGTCGCCAATAAAATGCAAACCTAACAGCGCTTCGTTGGGATGGGAATAGCGGATCCCGCGCAGGTCAGTGACCACGGTAAACAGCAGGTCGTTGCGCTTCGTCACTGCCTGGGCAATCGGCTGGATGATGCCGGCCTGCGGCGACGCCATCAGGCCGCGCTTGATATCCGGGCTGTCGGCCAGCGTTCGGGCGATACCCAGCGCGGTATCTTTCACGTCATCGCGCGTGGCGCGGGTGATCTGCACAGAGTACAGGGCGAAGACCACCAGCAGCACAGAGCCGATAATGGCGCACACCATCAGCGTAACCAGCGTATTCAGCTTCATAGGGCGCTTGCGCGTCGGGGGAAAAGGCTGCAAATCGCTCATCAAGACTCCGCGATGAAAAAGAAAGGGCTAATTATCGCTGATGAAGGCCGTTTCATAAAGCCATGTAAAGAGAGGCGTTTCGTGAGCCTCCTCTCAGGTGACCTATATAAAACACTTTATAGTGTGTGGGTACTCATAATAAGGAGGCAGTTTATGAGCATTTTGCTTACCGGTACGGCCAGGGAAAGACGGCACGCCAGCTCGATGAACATCGACAGATTATCTACGCTGGATATGCTTAACGTCATTCACCAGGATGACGCGCAAATCTCTTCTGCACTGACCCCTCACTTAACTATGCTGGCCCGCGTGGTGGATAACGCGGCGGCGACGCTTAGCCGCGGAGGACGTCTGGTGCTGATCGGCGCGGGCGCATCCGGGCGTGTGGCGGAGCAGGCGGCGGAGGGATTTGCGCCGGGAAAACATCCCGTCATTGCGATGACAGCGGGCGATCACGCCGGTAGCTACGCACGCGGCGTTGCCGACCTTCAGACGATAAAATTTGGCGAGCATGACATGATGCTGGCGCTGTCCGTTAGCGGCAAAACCCCCTGGATATGGGGTGCCATGCGCCATGCGTGGTCTCTGGGGACAACGGTCGCGATCGTTACGGAGGATGCGCAAAGTGAAGCGGCGCAGCTGGCGAGCATGGTTATTGCCCCCGATCTGGGCGCTGAAGTCGTCGCCGGATATGACAATACCAAAGCAGGCATTGCGCAAAGTATGATTATGCATATGGTCACCAGCGGTCTGGCGGTACGGACCGGACGGGTGTACAGCAACCTGCGCGTTGATCTGGAGGCAAGCAACACCAAATGGGCCGAGCGACAAATTGCCATTGTGATGGAAGCGGGGGGATGTACCCGGGCGCAGGCGAAGGCCGCGCTGGAAAGCTGTAACCACCAGTGTAAAACGGCGGTACTGATGGTGCTGACGGGGCTGGATGCCTGGAACGCACATGAATTACTGGCGAAGAATAATGGCTTTATTCGCCTGGCCTTGCAGGAAGCACCGTAATATCTCCGCATGAAATAAAAAAAGCCCGCGCTGCGGGCTTTAATATTTATGGGATGATATTAGAACTGGTAAACAATACCCATTGCGAACTGATCGTCAGCCGCGTTACCGGTGATCGCCGCGTCATCCTCGTTCAACAGGTTAAACTTGTACGCAGTGTATACGTTCATGTTCTTATTGAAGTAATACCAGGTACCCAGTTCGATGTAATTCACGCGGTCGGCGTTGATACCTTCATAGCCATTTCTTGCACCGAAGTCTTTGGCCTGAGAATAAACATAGCCAAGGGATGGGCGCAGACCGAAATCGAACTGGTATTGCACTACAGCTTCGACGTTCTGGGTTTTATTGGCGAAGCCACGGTTAGTGCCTGTTTTGGTCATGTTGCGCGTTTCGCCATACATTACCGCTGCGTAGACGTTATTTGCGTCATATTTAGCCGACAGCGCCCAAACTTCTGCATTGTCGCCGTAACCGTCTACGGTCTGTTCGTCAGTACGGTCAGATTTACCGTAGGTACCCACGACACCAAAGCCGTCTACGTTATAGTTCACCGACATGCTGTAACCGTCGCCGTTTGATTTGAAACGGTCGCGATCGTTATTTTTGCCTTGATACTGAACGGCAAAATTGAGGCCTTCAACCATACCGAAGAAATCAGTGTTACGGTAAGTGGCTACGCCGTTGGTACGCTGAGTCATGAAGTTGTCGGTAGAAGCCCAGGAATCGCCACCCCATTCAACCAGCATATCGGTGTATGCCGCCGCATCGTAGGCGACACCGTAGTTGCGGCCATAATCAAATGAACCATTGTCTGCATATTTCAGACCGGCGAAGGCCAGACGGGTACTTTCGTCCTGATTACCTTCAGGTTCGCTGGCGTCAATATTGTATTCAAACTGGCCGTAACCGGTCAGCTGGGTATTGATTTGCGTTTCACCTTTCACGCCAAAACGAGCATAGGAGGTATCCGCGTTTTCGCTGTTGCTGGTATCAGTGCCCGTCCAGATGCGTTCACCCACCATCTTTCCGTAGAAATCAACTTTATTACCGTTTTTATTATAAATTTCAGCCGCATTTGCTGCGCCAGCCATTAATAACGCGGGTACAAGAATTGCCAAAACTTTTCTTTTCATTATATATTCCCTTTAAATATAAATTGTCTGAATATATGTAATCACCCTCCGTAATTACAGGTTTGATACTATTCTAAGGGGTATTATTTAGGTTCAAAAATAAATGTAATTAAAGTGGTAAAAATATTACAAAATGTTTCCTATTGTCTCTTTATTTTTCATGTGAATTAATTCATTGAAAATATAGCGGGTAATTATTATTAAGTATTTCGTAATTCTATTTTTAAAGTTTTTTGATTCGGATATATTATAATTCACTCTCTTTTAAGCAACAGGACGGGATGATGGAACTGGCGCAATGGCAGCAGCGTTTTGAGCAGTGGCTTGACGAAAATCATTTAACGGATGATGCGGCGCATGATATTGCCCATTTTCGCCGCGTCTGGATGACGGCACAGGGCATTATGGCTGAGCATCCCGCCGATCCGCTGGTCGTGCTGACCGCATGCTACTTCCATGACATTGTCAGCCTGGCGAAAAATCACCCTGAACATAGCCACTCCTCGCGGCTTGCCGCGCGAAAAACGCGCGACATACTGAGTCGCGATTTTCCTGACTTTCCGCCCGATCGTTATGCGGCCGTTGAGCATGCCATTGAAGCACACAGCTTCAGCGCCGGTATCGCGCCGCGAAGTCTGGAGGCCAAAATTGTGCAGGATGCCGACCGGATGGAGGCGTTAGGCGCAATCGGTCTGGCGCGCGTCTTTGCCGTGTCCGGTGCGCTGGGCACCGCGCTGTTTGATGCCGACGATCCGTTTGCCGAAACACGAAAGCTGGATGATAAAGCCTTCGCGCTCGACCACTTTCAGACCAAACTTCTGCGCCTGCCGGACACCATGCAAACCGCGCGGGGAGGCGAACTTGCGCGTCACAATGCCGATTTTTTGATCCAGTTTATGGCGAAGCTGAGTGCCGAAATACAGGGTGATTATCTCGGAACCGACAGCCAGATATTGTCCTATTTCCGTCGCAGTGTGCGATCCTGAACTGTGGTACTCTGTTTTCTGTCTTTATTGTCCGGTTAAGAGAATGCAGGAAAATCGATCAGTGACTGTGCCCGCGCCTGAGCGGGTTGAGAAATCAACGGCAGCCGTGCAGGCACTCCTGCGTCAGCTGCTGGAAATGTATGATGTTAAAACGCTGGCAAACCAGCTGGTGGCCCATGGCGAGAGCCACTGGAGCCCGGCGATACTCAAGCGGCTGCTGATAAGCGACAGGGCAGGGCACCGTCTGAGTGACGGCGAGTTCCGCTATCTGCACAACCTGCTGCCGCGTCCTCCTGCTGCGCATCCGAACTATGCCTTTCGCTTTATCGATCTCTTTGCCGGTATTGGCGGCATTCGCCATGGCTTTGAAGCGATTGGCGGGCAGTGCGTGTTTACCAGTGAATGGAATAAACACGCCGTTCGTACCTATAAAGCCAACTGGTATTGCGATCCCGACGCGCACCAGTTCAACGCGGATATTCGTGATGTCACGCTGAGCCACAAAACCGGCGTCAGCGATGAAGAGGCTGCTGAACACATTCGCAACACCATTCCGGCCCACGATGTGCTGCTGGCCGGTTTTCCGTGTCAGCCGTTCTCGCTGGCTGGCGTGTCGAAAAAGAACGCGCTGGGGCGTGCGCACGGATTTGCCTGCGATACGCAAGGCACGTTGTTCTTTGATGTTGCCCGGATTATTGATGCCTGCCGTCCTGCCATTTTTGTACTGGAGAACGTCAAGAATTTAAAGAGCCATGACGGCGGCAAAACCTTTCGCATTATCATGCAAACGCTGGATGAACTGGGTTACGACGTGGCGGATGCCGAACATATGGGGCAGGACGATCCGAAAATTATCGACGGCAAACACTTCCTGCCACAGCACCGGGAACGCATCGTGCTGGTGGGGTTCCGCCGAGATCTCAATCTGAAAGGCGATTTTACGCTGCGTGATTTACCCTCGCTCTATCCGGCGCGACGTCCGACAGTGGCCGATCTGCTGGAGCCTGCCGTCGATGCGAAATTCATTTTGACACCGGTGCTGTGGAAATACCTCTATCGCTACGCCAAAAAGCATCAGGCCAAAGGCAACGGTTTTGGTTTTGGCATGGTCAACCCGCTTAATCCTGACAGCGTGACGCGTACGCTGTCGGCGCGCTATTACAAAGATGGCGCGGAAATTCTTATCGATCGGGGCTGGGATAAGGTACTGGGTGAAAAAGATTTCGACGATCCACAGAACCAGCAGTATCGACCACGGCGCTTAACGCCGCGCGAGTGTGCCCGCTTAATGGGCTTTGAGACGCCGCAGGGCTACAGTTTTCGCATCCCGGTGTCTGATACCCAGGCCTACCGTCAGTTTGGCAACTCGGTGGTGGTACCGGCCTTTGCCGCTGTCGCAAAACTGCTGGCCTCACGCATCAGCAAGGCCGTGCAGCTTCGTCAGGGTGAGGCCATCAATGGCGGACGTTCACAATAAAGCTACGCGCAGTAAAAACATGCGTGCCATCGGCACGCATGACACCGCGATTGAACAACGGATCGCCGGCCTTCTTACCGCCGTCGGGTTTGAATTCAGGGTTCAGGATACAACGCTTGCCGGGCGCCCTGATTTCGTCATCGACGCGTATCAGTGCATCATCTTCACCCACGGCTGTTTCTGGCATCATCACGATTGTTATCTGTTTAAAGTCCCGGCGACACGCACCGACTTCTGGCTGGCGAAGATTGGCAAGAACGTCGAGCGTGATAAACGCGACGTTTCGCAGCTGGTCGCCCAGGGCTGGCGGGTGCTGATTGTCTGGGAGTGCGCGCTGCGCGGAAGAAAGAAGCTGAAGGATGTGGAACTGACGGAGCGGCTGGAAGAGTGGATCTGCGGCGGCGGTCAGGCCGCGCAGATCGACACCCAGGGCATTCACCCGATCACGGTTTCTCCACCTCACACCTCGTGACAATCGGTTTCGCGGGCAGCAAATATTTACCCAGCGTGACCAGCACCACGGCAAAGACAATCACACCCAGCGCCAGCCATTCAATCGTCGACAGCACCTCGCCAGCAAACCCGGTACCCAGCAGCACGGCAACTACCGGGTTAACGTAGGCGTAGCTGGTCGCGACTGCCGGTGAGACGTTGCGAATCAGGTACATATAAGCGTTGATGGCGATAATGGAGCCAAACAGCGCCAGGTACCCGACGGCCAGGAAACCTGAAAGGTCTGGCATCGCCGTCAGTTTTTCACCCGACAATGTGGAGGCAATCAACAGCACAATGCCTGCCGCGAGCATCTCAATGGCTCCCGCCATCATCCCGGAGGGCAGCTCGATCCGGGAGCCGTAGACCGAGCCAAACGCCCAGCTCATAGAGCCGATCATGATCAGAACTGCGGCCCAGGGGTTCCCGCTCAGGTTACCGCCGCTGTTCAGCATGATAATGCCCGCAAGCCCAATCGCGATGCCCAGCCACTCGAGCTTGCGAGTGCGGATCCCGAACAGACGACTAAAGCAGAGCGTAAACAGCGGCACGGTCGCGACGACCACTGCGGCGATACCCGACGGTACGTTCTGGTGTTCGGCAACGGTTACCGCGCCGTTACCCACCGCCAGCAGCAGCAGGCCGATCAGGGCGGCGTTAAGCAGGGGACGCAGCGGCGGTAGCCTGTGGCCGTGCAGCAATAAAAACGCCATCAGCAGCACGCCGGCCGTAAGGAAACGAATACCGGCCATCATCAGCGGGGGCCAGCTTTCCACGCCGATACGAATGACAAAATAGGTGGATCCCCAGATGATATACAGGGAAAAAAGTGCTCCAATGAGCGGTAATAACTGCCGAAAACGCATAGTCCCTCACGACGAAATAAAAAGGTCGCTCATAGTTAACGCCAAAACTATCAGGCTGGCGAGTGCTTTAATTGTGTTGCTGATGTGAAATTTTTGTTGACGCGAGGTGCCAGTTTCCGGGCGGTGAGTTTTGTTCCATACTATTCACTTAATTAGCAAAAAAAGAAGGATAGAGATTTTGGCAGGAAGTAGCTTATTAACATTACTGGACGATATCGCCACCTTGCTGGATGACATTTCTGTTATGGGAAAACTGGCGGCGAAAAAGACCGCCGGGGTGCTGGGAGATGATTTGTCGCTTAACGCGCAGCAGGTTAGCGGCGTGCGGGCGAATCGTGAGTTGCCGGTGGTGTGGGGCGTAGCGAAAGGGTCCTTTATTAACAAAGTGATCCTCGTGCCGCTGGCACTGCTGATTAGCGCCTTCATCCCCTGGGCCATCACGCCTTTGCTCATGATCGGCGGGGCGTTCCTGTGCTTCGAGGGTGCCGAAAAAGTGCTGCATATGCTGGCCGCACGCAAGCAGAAAGATACACCGGAAATGCGCCAGCAGCGTCTTGAAGCACTGGCCGCACAGGATCCCAAAACGTTCGAGCGCGATAAGGTCAAAGGCGCGATCCGTACCGACTTCATTCTCTCGGCCGAGATTGTGGCGATTACGCTGGGGATCGTCTCAGAAGCGCCTCTGATGAACCAGGTGCTGATCCTCTCCGGCATTGCGATCCTCGTGACGATAGGGGTTTATGGGCTGGTCGGGCTGATCGTCAAGCTCGACGATATCGGCTTCTGGCTGGAGAAAAAATCCAGCGCAATAGCGCGTAGCATCGGGAAAAGCCTGTTGGTGCTGGCACCGTGGCTGATGAAAACCTTGTCGGTGGTGGGAACCCTGGCGATGTTCCTGGTCGGTGGCGGCATTATCGTGCACGGTGTTACTTCGCTGCATCACATGATTGAACATTTTGCCTCAGGCCAGGGAGCGGTAGTCGCTGCGATTCTGCCCACATTGCTTAACCTCGTGCTGGGCTTTATCGTCGGTGTGATTGTTGTAGCCGTTGTTAAGCTGGTTGAAAAAGTACGCGGAAAGTCGCATTAATTATTACTGACCCGGGTGCAAAAAGACCATTCCTCGTCTAAATTGAAAACGTTTCACCCTGATACAGGAGGCAGGTATGGTCTTTTTGATCAGTGATGAAGTTAAGCCTAAGAATGGTGGTCCAGGCATGATTGTCACAGGGTATTCCAGTGGAATGGTGGAGTGTCGGTGGCATGATGGATACGGCATTAAGCGGGAGGCTTTTCGTGAAGACGAGCTTCAGCCTGCGAATAAAAGGCAAAAACGCGACAAGGCTTAATCACACAACGCCCGGCCTTGCCGGGCGTTTTTACTGGCAGAAGACTTATCATATCGGATGGTGAGGACAATCATGGAGTGTGTGTGCAGCACGATACCTTTGTTGTAAAACAATCTTTTTTGCAGTGGCTGCATACGCGTAGCAATCCCCGTTTGATTGTTAACCTCTGTTTTATTGTTGTCCTGATCTTTTCCACCCTCCTGACCTGGCGCGAAGTTGTGGTACTGGAAGATGCTTATATCTCCAGCCAGCGTAACCATCTGGCAACGGTTGCCAGTGCGCTGGACAGACAGCTCCAGTACAGCGTCGATAAAATGTTGTTTTTTCGCCACAGTATGAATGATGCGCTGGAAACGCCGCTGGCGTTTGGCGTGCTGCATGATGCGGTAAAGCGTTTTGCGCATTTGCGCACGTCCTCCACCTGGCAAATTGCGGTTGATAAACAGCGCACATTACCCATCAACGGTGTTTCAGATGCCTTCGTTGAAAAGACCACCCTTCTGAAGCGTGACGATGAGTACCTGGATAATGAACTGTCCGCCGCGCTCGAAGTAGGTTATCTGCTACGTCTGGCATCCAGTTCTTCCCGCAATGAAGAACGCATGATTTATGTCTCTCGCGCCGGTTTTTTTCTGGAAACGGATACGCCGGGTAATTTCAGCGGTATCGCGCAGCGCTATTACCATCTGGTCACTCAGCCCTGGTTTACCCACCAGTCCGAGCGTGAAAACCGTGCGCGAGCCGTACGCTGGTTTATCTCGCCTCCTTCCCCCTTCGCAGGCAAAATGCCGCTTATCACCGCCAGCGTGCCTGTTTATTACCATCACGTCTGGTATGGCGTAGTGGCAATGGATTTCACCTTAGCCACCCTGCGTCGCCTGCTGGTAGAGGCCGTGGACGAAACTCCGGAAGGGGAATACCAGCTGTATGACAATCGTCTTACCCTGCTTGCGACGTCTGAATCACCCGATACGGACGTTAACCATTTTGACGCGCGCGAACTGGCGCAGATAGCGCACGCCATAGAAACTGATTCCGAAGGCGGTAGCCGTCTGGGGAGTCGTTTTGTCAGCTGGGAGCGTCTCGACCATTTTGATGGCATCGTCCTGCGTGTACACACCCTCGATGAAGGCGTGCGCGGCGATTTCGGCAGCATCAGCATTGTACTTGCATTGCTTTGGGCGCTGTTCACCGCGATGCTGCTCATCTCATGGCTGGTGATCCGGCGCATGGTCAGCAATATGTATTCGATGCAGAACTCGCTGCAATGGCAGGCCTGGCACGATCCTCTGACCCGGCTGAATAATCGTGGGTCTCTGTTTGAGCAGGCGAAAATGCTGGCGAATCAGTGTAAACAGCAGTCGCTGCCTTTCTCTGTCATCCAGATCGATCTTGACTGCTTCAAGAGCATCAACGATCGGTTTGGGCATCAGGCGGGTGATAAGGTGTTGTCCCATGCCGCGGGGCTGATTGCCAGTTCTCTCCGCGCTAAAAATATTGCGGGACGCGTCGGAGGCGAAGAGTTCTGCGTAGTCCTGCCCGGCATGACGCTTGCAGAGGCGGCCGAAGTCGCTGAGCAGATACGCAAGCGTATCGACAGCAAAGAGATCCTGATCAAGAAAAGTACCACTCTGCGCGTAAGTGCGTCGTTTGGCGTCTCTGGCGCGGAGGAGAAGGGCAATTATCACTTCGAGAATCTGCAATCTACCGCCGATGCGCGTCTGTATGAGGCGAAACAGCGCGGGCGTAACCAGGTGGTCTGGCAGGATCACGTCAAAAAGTAATCAAGCCCCTCGCACCAGCCGGCCGGCCCGGTGTGCTGAGTGCGGTAAACCCGTGATGGATCGATGTTCTTAAGGTTGATGCCCTCCCGGTTGAAGCCTTTCACCACCACGGCGAAGTTTACGCTATCCAGCAAAGGGGCATCATTGGGGCCGTCGCCCAGGCCCAGCGTCGTTGGGTTGGAGCCTTCATGCAGGTGATACTGTTCCACAAGCCAGTGAACCGCCACGTCTTTGCCACAGCCTGTGTCCAGAATGTGCCAGAAGCGTGCACCCTGGACAATCTTTAGCCCCTGCCGGGCGAGTACGGCTGCAAAGCGTTTCATTTGTTCATCACTGTCACGCCAGATCAGCGTCACGGAAGCTTCGTGCTTGCGCGCAAGTACCGACCGGGGGTGGCTCAGACCGGTCCATTCGGCGACCACGCGCTCATCCACATCATGAAACGCAGTGAATTTCAGATGCATGTCCTGGCGTATCTGCGCGATAAACTGCCGGATATCATCGTGCTTCTTTTCTGAGATGAACCGTCTAGCGTTCTTCCACCGTTCGTCAGGCTGGATCACCGCGCCGTTTTCAGCAATGTACGGCAGCCCACCAAGCCCAAGTTCATGCTGAATGTCACGCATCTCGGAGGCGGTTTTGCTGCTGCACAGAATGACCGGTATCTGCTCACCCTTTAATCTCTCCAGCCAGGGGGCCGCAGGCTGCCAGTCGAGCGTGTGAAAATCCAACAGCGTGCCGTCGAGGTCGGTCAGGATAAGCAGAGTCTCCTTAAGCGAAGGCATAACGTCTCCCGTATGAGAATTTTATTCTAAGAAAAATCTTAAAAAAAGACGCGTTGACGCGCCGTTGAACTGGAAACGATCCCAACAAACCCACACGCGGCGCATGTTTATACTCATAACCAAAATTCACATGTATAAAATATAATATTCGTTGAGAGAATATATGCTTGTAAGACAATTCTGTTGGGGATAATGTCTTACCTGCATCAGATTTCCTGGTGTAACGAATTTACAAGTGCTTCTTGCATAAGCAAGTTTGATCCCGGTCATCCCCATGACCGGGATTTTTTTCGCCTTAGCGGTTCGTCTCCGAGACGCTAAAGTCATGGATATCCAGCTCGAACGCTTCTGCCAGTTCACGGTAGGTATGGTAATCCCGACCATTGACCACGACACGGTCTGAATTATCCTCCGCGCGATGCACTTCGGACTCACTCATTTCATTGATGGCGGCAAGCAGGGCATCGACGTCCACTTCAACCTCACGCTTAATGGTGTCGCTGTACTCTTTGTCAGTCTTCATTGCGGGTTCCTCATTTTACCGTTTCCACAGCTAAGTATAGACCGCACACAAAAACGTCATTCGCGCCAGGCGGCGATGCCAGGGCAGGTAATTTGTTCTACACTGGCTCAAAACCACAGGAGGAATGTATGAAGGTCAACGATCGGGTAACCGTCAAAACGGACGGTGGGCCGCGCCGCCCGGGCGTGGTGCTGGCAATAGAAGAGTTCAATGAAGGCACAATGTATCTGGTGTCGCTGGAAGATTACCCGCTCGGCATCTGGTTCTTTAACGAGCTGGGCCACCCGGATGGCATCTTTGTGGAAACGGCAGAATAGGGCGGCGTCGGGGGCATACTCTCCCCGGCTCCGGCTGCTGAAAAGCAAAATCTCTGGCCATGCCAGAGATCAGGGTAGGGTACAACATGGCCATGCAAATTAGCGCATATTAACGAAAATCCCATTTGTCACATTATCTGTCAGGCGTACGACATGGTATATCACTTGCTTATTATGCGTTTTAATTTTCCTTTTAATATTTCCTTTGTGTGACGATACGGTTTTTGCTTTGATATTCATCTGGTCTGAGATCTGAATTGTCCCTTGTCCAGCCATCCACATTCTTAACATACTTGATTCAGTTCTGCTTAATGATAGGGTGGGTAAGTTAATCGCCCCTACATTCTTCACTTCTTTATTCAAATAATCGCCGAGAATGTCATCCAGTGACTCTGGTTTTATCGATTTCGAACTGATTAATAAGTTTTTACGTACCAACAAATACTCATCGAAATGAATATTGGCGATCGCCATAAAAACAATAAACAGGGTTTTAGGATGCTGATTAATGATCTGCTTAATGTGCTGACTGTTAGCGGGGTCGTGAATGAAACAGTCCTCATTAATAAACACCACGCCTGGCTTGTGGGCGTCACAAGCGGCTGCGAGTTCTTCAACGGTGTGCGCATCGTTGATATCTCTCTTTCTAACCCCTCTGCTTGCTAAGTACCCGGTTAACCCTAGCCGGGTGTAGCTGCATAAATCCATAATGATCGTTGACATGGCATACCCTCACTCAATGCGTAACGATAATTCACCATCTGCCTGAGAGCTCATAAACAGCCATACGGGATGGAAAAAATCTTATAAAACCTGTGAGCATGACAAAGACTTTCAGGCGAACTCACTATCCCGTAAAGTTACGTATAATTTGCCAGGAATCATCTTAAAGTAAAGTAAATATTAAGTATTGTGAGGTGGTTAGAAACATTTAAACCGCGTCAGATATATCCTGGTAGATGTTTTTCGAGATTATTTTTAGGAATATCCTCAGAAAGACATTGCAAACGCTGCGGGTTATTATTTGTGTGGAAGCTCGCTGACAATATCCGCTAACAGATTGAATATCTCGCTGAATAAATGCTCGCAGAAGGGGGCGATAAGTGGCATCAATAATGACATTAATAAAAGCCCAACCGTCAATGTCACCGGAAATCCGATGACAAATACCGACAGCTGCGGGGCCATTCGGTTGAGCAAACCTAATGCGAGGTTAACGGTGAGCAGCAGGGTAATGATCGGCAGCGCCAGCATTAGCCCGTTGAGGAAGATCAGCCCGGCAGCCCGCACAAGCGCCAGAAAGGCGTTGCTGTTTACCGGGTTGTCGCCAATCGGCAGCGTATGAAAGGTGTCCACAAGCATGGAGATCAGCCACAGGTGGCCGTTGAACGAGAGAAACAACAGCATCGCCAGCAGGTCGATAATACGCGCCAGCACGGGCATATTCAGATGGCTGCCCGGGTCAACGAATGTCGCAAAGGACAGGCCCATCTGCAAACCGATCAGTTCCCCCGCCGTTCGTACCGCGGCAAAGGCGAGCTGCATCGTAAACCCGACCGCCACGCCAATCATCACCTGTTGCAGGGCAATCCAGATCGCATTCGGGGAAAAGAGCGGGATATCCACCGCCGGCAGAGAGGGAGCAACAATAATGGTGATAACGATGCCCAGCCCAATTTTGACGCGTTTAGGCACCGACTTTTCACTGAGTATGGGGGCGGTAGAGATCAGCGCCATGATGCGCAGCATCGGCCAGAAATAGATCCCGAGCCACTGAACAAACTGATCGCTGGTGAAATGCAGCATCGTCCGTCAGCCGATGATGTACGGCAGATTGGTGAACAGGTTACGCATATAGTCCAGCAGCAAATTAAGCATCCATGGCCCGGCAACGATAATCGCCACGAAGACGGCAATGATTTTCGGAATGAACGACAGGGTCATTTCGTTAATCTGCGTGGCGGCCTGGAGAATACTGATAATCAGACCGGTTACCAGCGCAACCAAAAGCAGGGGGGCGGCGACAGCAATCGCGACTTTCATCGCCTCCGTACCCATCATCATGACCGACTCAGGCGTCATCTCGCGCTCCTCAACTGTAGAAACTCTGCGCCAGCGAGCTGACCAGCAGCTGCCAGCCGTCGACAAGCACGAACAGCATGATCTTAAAGGGCAGGGCAATGGTCGCGGGGGGGACCATCATCATCCCGAGCGCCATCAGAACGCTGGCGATCACCAGGTCGATTATCAGGAACGGAATGAAAATGGTGAAGCCAATCTGAAACGCCGTTTTCAGCTCACTGGTCACATACGCCGGCAGCAGGATGCGCATCGGCACCGCCTCCGGTCCCTGTAACTCACCCGTGTTAGCGAGGCGGGCAAACAGGGCTAAATCCGCTTCGCGCGTCTGGCGAAGCATAAATTCACGTAATGGCTGAGCACCCTTTTCCAGAGCAACCTGCATGGAAATTTTGTCTTCGCTGAACGGCTGGTACGCCTCGGTATAAATCTTGTCGATAACCGGCGACATAATGAAAAAAGTCAGGAACAGGGCTAAACCCAACAGCACCTGATTGGGCGGCGCGGACGGCGTGCCGAGTGCATTTCGCAGCAGGCCAAACACAATGATGATGCGGGTGAAGCTGGTCATCATCAGCAGGATCGCCGGTATAAAGGTCAGCGAGGTGATGAACACCAGCGTCTGCACGGACAGGGACCAGCTTTGTCCCCCGTTCGCCAGCGGCGTGGAAACCAGCCCCGGAAGTTGCGCATACACAGAGGGCGCGAACAGGCCCAGGCCTGCCAGCGTGAGGAATAACAAACGGCGCATCAGGATCTCCCGGGACGCTTGAGCAAACTCTTCATAACGGACTGAAAGTCCGCAGGGGCCTGGGAGGAATTCTCCACCGGGGCAGGCGCAGGGGGGAGCGTATGAAGGACGTTAATGCTGGAGGCGGTCACGCCCAGCACCAGTCGCGCATCTTCCACTTCCACAATGACCACGCGCTCGCGCGGCCCGAGCGTAGTACTGGCGCTGACCTTCAACCCGCGCGTACCGGCCGTTTTCCCCGCCAGACCGAAACGCTTTACCAGCCAGGCGGCGAGAAGGATAAAGGCAATAATACCGAACAGCGCACCGCTCACCTGAAGCAGCGGTGAGCCGGGTACGGCGGAGGGCGCGGACAGTGTTGCCTGGGTTTTCATACTTAACGGCTCAGACGACGCATACGTTCGGACGGGGTAATGATATCGGTGATACGCACGCCGTATTTATCGGCCACCACCACCACCTCGCCCTGTGCAATCAGGTAGCCATTGATCAGAATATCCAGCGGCTCACCCGCCAAACCGTCAAGCGCCACCACGGAACCCTGCGTCAGACGCAGCAGCTCTTTAATCGTCATGCGGGTGCGGCCCAACTCAACGGTCAGCTTAACCGGAATGTCCATAATCAGGTCGATGTCCTGCAACGTGCCGCTGACATCGCCGCCGCCTAACTGCTGGAAAACCGCGTCTGCCGCGCTTTTCGTCGGCGTCGTTTTTTGCTCGTTTAACGCGTCAGCCCACAGATCGTCCAGTGCTCCGCTGTTTTCATCGGACGGATTGTTCATGTCACTCATTTGGGCTGTTCCTCATTCAGCGAATTCAAAATCGGGTTGATCAAGTGCTCAACGCGTAACGCATACTGGCCGTTAATCGTGCCGTACTGGCTAGTCAGTACGGGTACACCATCCACATGGGCAATAATGCGGTCGGGTTTATCTATCGGCAAAACGTCGCCGGGCTGTAATTTCAGGATCTGCGACAACCGCATGGAGATGTCGGCAAAGTTGGCCACGAGTTCCAGCTGTGAATGCTGTACCTGACGCACCAGGTTTTCACGCCAGTTCTGATCTTCATGGCGTGAGTTCTCCAGCGGTGGGTTAACCAGCAGTTCGCGCAATGGTTCAATCATGCTGAACGGCAGACAGATGTTGAACTCCCCCGTCAGGTTACCGATCTCGACGTGGAACGGCGTGTTGACGACGATATCGTTCGGGGAGGTGGTGATGTTGGTAAACTTCACCTGCATCTCGGAACGCACGTACTCCACTTCCAGTGGGTTAATCGCTTTCCAGGCGTCGCTGTAAGATTCCAGCGCCAGCTTAAGCATGCGGTTAATCACGCGCTGTTCGGTATGGGTAAATTCACGACCTTCCACTTTGGTCGGGAAACGGCCATCGCCACCGAACAGGTTATCCACCGCGATGAACACCAGGCTTGGTGAGAACACCACCAGGCCGGTACCGCGCAGCGGTTTCAAGTGGATCAGGTTAAGGTTGGTTGGCACCGGCAGGTTGCGGGCAAACTCATGATACGGCTGAATGCGGATCGCACCGACGGTGATATCCGGACTACGCCGCAGCAGGTTAAACAGCCCCATGCGGAACTGACGTGCAAAACGTTCATTGATGATCTCCAGCGCCTGTAAACGCTCGCGCACCACGCGACGCTGGGTATTGGGATCGTAGGGACGAATATTATCGTCGCCGGTCAGACCCGGTTTCGGATCGTCACTCTTATCGCTATCGCCGTTGAGCAGCGCATCGATTTCTGCCTGAGAAAGAATACTGTCGCCCATGTCGTTACCGCAGAATGAAGGCTGTATACAGAACGTCCGTGACTTCCTGCTTAGGTTGGCCGTTGACCAGCGGGGTCGCCAGGGTCTGTTTTATGGCATCGACCAGCTTTTGCTTGCCCACATCGGTGGCGAGCGCGGAGGCATCCTGACGAGAAAAAAGCAGCAGCAGACGACTGCGCACTTCCGGCAGATAGTCGTTCAGACGAGCACGGGTCGCTTCATCTTTCAGACGCAGCGTAATGCCCACGTAAAGCACACGATCCGCATCGCCCAGATTCACGGTGAACGTATCCAGCGGGTAGAAGACCGGTGCCGGCGGAGGCGGCGCTTCAGCTTTGGCGGCCGCGCTGGAGGGCTCCTGCTGCATACGCCAGTAACTGTAGCCTGCGGTAGCGCAGGCCGCGAGGGTAATCAACACCAGCAGCGGGATCCAGATGGAACGCTTGCTTTTTTTGGTGATAGCGGAGTCTGTCATCTGATACGAGCTTCCTGTTTCGGTACAGCTTAATACGGTGATTATCCCGTGTCCGGCCCAGGTCAAAGCGTGGAAAAGACGGGGATAATCACGTTACCTCTGGCGTTTAGGCAAAGATGTCTACGGCACGGCTGCCGCGTGCGGCGGATTGCAGGGCGGCAGGGGCAGGCAATAACTCTTCGCTCTCATCGTTAAACCCGCCATGCTGGCCGGAACGCGAAGCGTGCTGTTGCTGCCCGGATGAGGACTGCTGCTGCCCGGCAAAGCCCTCGCTGCTGACGCTGCTTTGGGAAAGCTGAATGCCGTTTTCCGCAAGCTGCGTGCGCAGGATCGGCAGGGCCGCTTCCAGCGCCGCGCGGACGTGGCTGTGTGGCGAAACCATCTGCAACTGCGCCTGGTTGTCGTCCAGCTTAAGCGAAATTTGTACCTGCCCCAGATCCTCCGGGTGCAGACGCAGCTCCGCGGTCTGCTGTCCCTGCTTTGTGAACAGGGTGATGTGCTGGCTCAGATTCTGCTGCCATTCGTGCGTCCCCAGCGGCTGGCTTAACACCGGTGCTGTAGCAACGGTAGCGGCAGGCTGGGGGGGAGCCAGATGACTGACGATTGGGGCCAGCGTTGCGGTTGGGCTGGCGGCAGGCGACGCCGCGCTCGCTACGTCCTGCTTCTCTGCGACGGCGGCGACGGCTGGCGTAGCCGCTGCCGTGGCGGGCAGCGATGTGTCGCTGTCCTGAACCGGCATTTTTTCCTGACCCGTTAACGCCTGGCTAAGCGGCTGATGCTGGCCGTTGTCCGTCTGGGCTAGCGCAGAGGGGAGGGCGGCTCGGGGGGCGATCTGCCCGGCGCTCGCTGGCTGCGTCGCTACCGGGGTGGTGGCCTGCTGGTGCGGTAACATCGCCATCAGCGCGCTTAACCCGGCCAGCTCCTCTTCTTCAGTCGTGGTCTCGCTGTTTGCTTTCGCGTCCGGCTGGGTCAGCGTCTTCAGCGCATCCGTATTTGCTGCGGGTTTCAGGCCGGAGACGAGGCTTTGCAGGAAAACGCTGGTATCTTCACCGATCGGCGTCTCCTGACGGGAGAGCAGCTCGGCAATTTTGGCCTGGAGCGTGGTATCACCGTTTTTTTCCTTTGCTGCTGTCGAGAGCTTGCTGCCCGCCGCTTTCAGGTCCGCCAGCGTCAGCGGGGCATCTTTGCCTTTGCCGGTGGTCTCGGTCAGCGCGCCCGCCAGCAGAGAGAGAAAATCTTGCGCGCCCTCAGCGCCTTTTCCGGTCAGCGTGCCGCCGGACGGATCGCTGTCGGTCATCAGCAGTTGTTGCAGTGTGATCATTCTGGTTTCCTCATTGATGCGCGCTGGGCAAACTCATCCATTTTTTTCTGATCCAGGCGGTTTTCCGCCAGGGTCGAAGCTGCAATCTGCCGGTCCTGCAAGGTCTGCCATGCCTGCAACCGCTGTTTTTTCTCGCGCCAGAAGTTCAGCGCGGTATCGACTTTTTGCGTCCACTGGTTGAGCTGCTGGCGATGCTGCTCAATTGCCTTTTCCAGCGTCTGGATAAACTGCTGATAGTTAATCCAGCGCTGGCTACCAATGCCCTGCGTCATGTCGGTGTTGAGGTTGGTGCGATATTCATGCTGATAGTCGATTAACATCTTCAACTGTTCCTCAGCCTGCTGGCACCCGCGCCGCATTGCGCCAAGCTGCAATGCGGCATCATCAACTTCTTTTTCAGCCAGATCTTTCAGCGTTGATAACGCGCTATTCTGCGCCATAACCTTCGCCCTCCACCTGTGTTACACCTGCGGGAAAATCAGCTCCAGTGCCTGGAGGGAATCTTCCCAGTCGGCGCGTTCAAAAATACCTTGTTGCAGAAATGCCTCCAGCTGTGGCCACAGGGCAATCGCTTTATCGAGCATCGGGTCGCTGCCTTTGGCGTACGCGCCGACGCTCACCAGGTCGCGGTTGCGCTGGAAGCTGGAGAGCAGTTGTTTGAAGTTACGCACGCGGGCGTAGTGCTGTTCGGTGATCAATGCCGTCATCGCACGGCTGATCGACGCTTCAATATCAATTGCCGGGTAGTGCCCGGCTTCGGCCAGACGGCGCGACAGCACGATATGGCCGTCGAGGATCGCACGCGCGGAGTCGGCAATCGGATCCTGCTGGTCATCGCCTTCGGTCAGTACCGTATAGAACGCCGTGATGGAGCCGCCGCCGCTGATACCGTTCCCCGCGCGTTCCACCAGTGCGGGCAGCTTGGCGAATACCGACGGGGGATAACCTTTGGTTGCCGGCGGCTCGCCGATGGCCAGCGCAATCTCACGCTGCGCCATCGCGTAGCGGGTCAGGGAGTCCATGATCAGCAGCACGTGCTGGCCCCGGTCGCGGAAATCTTCCGCAATACGCGTGGCGTAGGCGGCACCCTGCATACGCAGGAGCGGCGACACGTCTGCCGGTGCGGCGATCACCACCGACCGGGCGCGGCCCTCTGCACCGAGAATGTTTTCGATAAAATCTTTCACTTCGCGACCACGTTCACCGATCAGGCCGACCACGATAACGTCTGCCTGGGTGTAACGCGCCATCATGCCGAGCAGGACCGATTTACCCACGCCGGAGCCAGCAAACAGCCCCATACGCTGGCCGCGTCCCACGGTGAGCAGGGCGTTAATCGGCCGTACGCCGGTATCCAGCACGTGCTCGATTGGCGTGCGTTGCAGCGGGTTAAAGGGTTGGGTGATCAGCGCGCCGGTTTCGGTGGTATCAGGGGAGGGCAGGCCATCGAGCGGTTTGCCGCTCCCGTCCAGCACGCGGCCCAGCAGCGCCGGACCGAGCGGCAGCTGTTTGCCGCTTTGCAGGCCGTCGCCGCTGATGTTTTTCGCGTAGACACGGGCGCCGGGCAAAATCCCTTCGACTTCTTCAAGGGGCATCAGGAACAGGCGCTGGCCGTTGAACCCGACCACTTCGCTTTCCACTTCACGCGTCTCCCCCCCGTCCTGGCGCTCAATCACGCAGGTGGCGCCGAGCGGAAGTTGCAACCCCGTGGCTTCCAGGACCAGACCAGTGGCGCGTGTGAGGCGGCCATAACGACGAACGGATGGCAGCTGGGCCATCTTCGTTTCAAAATTATCGAGCGTATTAAGCCAGCGCGTAAGGCGAGCGGTCATCAGACGACTCCCGGTGCCGCCAGACGGCACAGTTCCTGCCAGCGGGTCGCGACGCTGGCATCCAGATCGCCCTCATCCGCCGAGACTTTACAGCCCCCGTGATGGAGCGACGGGTCACCGCGCAGCCGCCACCCGTGCAGGCTCAGCGTCGCGCCGAGGCTCTCTTCCACGCGCTGCAAGTCGTCAGGATGAACGCGCAGCTGTGGTTTTCCGCTGAACAGCGGCTCCTGCTGGAGCAGGCCCTGTATCTGCTTAATCAGCGCGGCGTTATCCACCACCGGCGTCTGGCCGATCACCTGACGAGCCGCCTCCAGCGCCATCTGCATCAGGCGCGAGGCAATTACGCTGTCCAGCGCATCCAGCGTGTGCTGAAACTCGCTCACCAGCTGCTGCATACGGGCATGCAGCGGCGCCTGCTGCTGGCGTGCCTGCTCGATGCCCTGCTCTAAACCTTTCGCCAGCCCTTCCTGATATCCTTGTGCATGTCCGGTCTGACGGCCTTCGTTTATCCCGGCATTGAAGCCCTGTTCGTGCGCCTGCATTTGCATCTGGGCCAGCATCTGGGCGCGCTGTTCCTCTTCACTCAGCTCGGGTTCGCCCGCCCCGGCGTCGCCCTCGTCGGATGACACAATGGCAGGGGTGAACTCTGCGGGGGGAGGGGAGAGGTCGTCAGGCGTCCAGCGCTTCCACGACAGTTCATCAGACATAGGTGTCGTCTCCGCTGCCAATCACCATTTCGCCGGTTTCCGCCAGACGACGAACGATAAGCAGGATGGCTTTCTGTTCGTTTTCCACCTGAGACAAACGCACCGGGCCACGGTTGGCGAGGTCGTCGCGCAGGATATCGGCCGCACGCTGGGACATGTTGCGCAGGAACTTCTCGCGCAGCGGCTGCTCGGCACCTTTGAGGGCGATAAGCAGGGACTCCGAATCCACCTCCTGGAGCAGGCGCTGGATACTGCGATCGTCCACTTCGACCAGGTTTTCGAACAGGAACATCTCGTCGATAATTTTTTGTGCCAGTTCGCCGTCGAACTCGCGTACCGCCGTAATAACCGCCTCTTCCTGCTGCGTTTTCATCAGGTTGATGATTTCTGCCGCCGTTCTCACGCCGCCCATTTTGCTGCGCTTGAGGTTCTGGCCGTCGAGCAGGTTGTTCAGCACTTCGGTCAGTTCCGCCAGCGCGGCTGGCTGGACGCCGCCGAAGGTGGCGATACGCAGCATCACGTCGTGACGCAGGCGCTCGTCGAACAGCGCCAGAATATCGGCAGCCTGGCCCCGTTTGAGGTGGACCAGAATGGTGGCGATAATCTGCGGGTGCTCGTCGCGAATAAGATCGGCGGCGCTTTGCGGCTCCATAAAGTTGAGCGTTTCGATCCCGCTGGCGGTGTCGCGCGTTTCGAGAATATCTTCCAGCAGGCTGGCGGCGCGCTCTTCGCCCAGCGCCTTAACCAGCACGGAGCGCAGGTATTCGTTGGCGTTGACGTTGAGCGCGGCAAACTGTTCGGCCTCCTGCTCAAACTCCGCCAGCACGTCGGTCAGCTGCTTGTTGGAGATCTGACGCACGTTGGCCATCGCCGCGCTGAGGATCTGCACTTCTCGCTGGGAGAGATGTTTAAACACCTCCGCCGCGCGATCTTCGCCAATGGTCATCAGCAGGATGACGCTCTTATCGGTGCCTGTAAGCGTATTACTCATGTTCGTTACCCATCCAACCGCGGATGACCAGCGCGACGACGCGCGGATCGTTATCTGACATTTCGCGAATGCGCTGGCTCATCACCTCTGCGCCCATGCGCTGGTTAGCACGGCGTTGCTGCATCTGCTCATCTTTGCTGAGACGAACTTCGACCGCTTCTTCCTCGTCCTGACGCGTGTTCTTCTGTTCCAGCGCGGCTTTCTCGGCTTCAGCACGACGCTGAAGCTGAGGACGAACACCCTTACGCCACAGCAGCCACGCGACAATTAGCACCAGCAACCAGCGGCCTGCGGACATCAACTGATCGAAGAATGCCTGCTGTTGCCAGAACGGCAGTTCGCCACCGGTTTCATCCACCGGGCTGAACGGCGAGTTCACGACGTTGAGGGTATCACCTCGTTTTTCAGAGAAGCCCATCGCTTCGCGGGTCAAATTTTCAATCTGCTTCATCTGCTCCGCCGTGAGCGGCAGCGGTTTCCCGTCCGGCAGCGTTTTGTAGTTCACCACAACGGCCACAGAGAGACGTTCAATATCGCCTGTGTTCAGTTTGGTATGGCGGATTGTCCGGTCAACTTCGTAGTTGGTTGTTTCGTTACGGCTGCTGTTGCGCGGTCCGGTACTGTTCGCGGTTGAGGTCGTCTGCTGATTCGCTTGCTGACCGTTCTGCGGGTTGGCCGGCGGCGTGGAGATTGGCGCGGCGTTGGCAGGCGCAGGCTGGTTAGAGAGCGCACCCGGGACACCGCCAGGATACTGGCCGCCTACCTGTTCCGTCTCGTTGATCTGACGCGAGCGTAACACGGCGCGAGAGGCATCCCCGTTCGGGGCGTACTGTTCTTCGGTCTGTTCTTTATTCGAGAAATCAATCTGCGCGGTGACCTGTGCGTGCACGTTGCTGCTGCCGACTACCGGGCCCAGAATCGCTTCAATGCGGCGCTGAAGGCGGCCTTCCACTTCGGCGGCATATTTCAACTGGGCATCGTTGAGATCGCGCCCGGCGGTGTTGGACTGCGTCAGCAGATGTCCACTCTGATCCACTAGCGTGACATTACCCGGCGGCAGACCGGCTACCGCGCTGGAGACCAGGTGCGTAACGGCGCTGATCTGCCCTTCATCCAGCGCACGGCCAGGTTCAAGGTTAACGGTCACAGAGGCGGAAGGGGACTTTTGTTCGCGGACAAACAGGGACGGTTTAGGCATCGCCAGGTGCACACGGGCACTTTTCACCGGACCTAAGGTTTCAATCGTACGGGCCAGCTCACCTTCAAGCGCGCGCTGGTAGTTAACCTGCTCGCTGAACTGACTGATGCCGAATTTTTCCTGATCCAGCAGTTCAAACCCAACCGCGCCGCCTTTCGGCAGCCCCTGCTGGGCGAGACGCAGGCGAAGCTCGTGCACTTTATCTGCCGGCACTTCAAGCGCACCGCCGTTATCGGCAAAGCGATACGGGATGTTCATCTGGGTCAACTGGGTGACGATGGCGCCGCCATCCTGGTCGGAAAGGTTGCTGTAGAGCGTGCGGTAATCCGGGCTTTTTGCCCATAAGACCATCGCGACAACGATCGCAATGGCGGCAGCGCCTGCCACAATCAACGGGATCTTAGGGTTGGCGCGAAGGCGGTTCATCCACTCGAGTGATTTATTCTGTGGCGCTGTCGATGCTGCTGTCGCACTCATTGCGCACCTCTTAAATCCTGGTGATTTACGTTATTCGTGTAGAGAAACAAAACTGACTCCCGGGTCGGCAAACACGACAAAAGTTCCATACTGATGGCCCTGCCATTATTTGATGATTCGGGATTTTCTATGCGTCAAATAACCTGGTTTTTTCACGCTATTTACCGCCATTATCTTATTGACAAGCTGTTAGTCTTGACCTCGTAAAAAACCATCCAGGGGAGAGTTATGGCTATACAGGGCATTGAAGGGGTACTCAGTCAGTTACAGGCAACGGCGATGACCGCCCGTAACCAGAGCGTGGCTGACCAGCCGCCTGGCGTCAGCTTCGCCGGCCAGCTGCATGCGGCGCTGGACCGGATCAGCGACAAGCAAAACGCGGCCCGTACCCAGGCAGAGAGATTTACCCTCGGTGAACCCGGCGTGGCACTCAACGATGTGATGGCCGATCTGCAAAAAGCGTCGGTGTCGTTGCAGATGGGGTTGCAGGTGCGTAACAAGCTGGTGTCGGCGTACCAGGAAGTGATGGGCATGCAAGTTTAGGTTATCTAACCTAATGATATTTATAATTAATAACCATCCGATCCCACAGCGTGGGGCATGGATGGGGCAAACTCACTCAATTTCTGGTTGAGGATGAGTACCTGGTCCTGATTATTTTCAGCCATCCAGGATCCGTACACCCGGTAAACCATTTGCGCGTCGGTGTGGCCCATTTGCTTCGCGATGAAGTTCGGGTTGGCACCGGCAGCTAACGACCAGCATGCATACGTGTGTCGGGACTGGTATGCTCTGCGATAGCGAATCCCGGCGCGTCGCATTGCCGCTTCCCACGACTGGTTAATCGACCCCACTGCGTAATGATGCCCGGCACGGCCATTACGTGATGCGATCTGCGGGTTGAAAACGAACGTGCATGGATGCACATCGGTACGGCCATACTCGCGCAGTTTCACCTCAACCTGATACTGCTTACCCAGGCGAGTTAAATCGGCCTGGCTCTTCAGCACGTCGATCGCTGGCTGAATGAGGTTGATGATACGGTCCGTCCCGGCCTCTGTTTTCGGAAGGGTGAACTCCTTCGTTAACGTGTGGTTCCGGCGGATCATCATCGTACCCGCTTTCAGGTCGATATCTTCCCAGGCCAGCGACACAAGTTCTCCGTGGCGCACGCCGGTGTAGACGGCAAGTGACCACATGTTTTTCAGTTGCTGGTGGGCGCAGGCGTTAATCAACCTGACAAACTCATCGCGCGTCAGCGGGTCAGGCTCGCATCGTGACCGCTTAAGCATGGCGATCCCGGTGAACGGATTCACCTGTACATAACCGCTATCAGCGGCAAACTTAAACATCCCGCCCATGGTCTTCATGTAGTTGTTGACCGTTCTGACTGAGCGGCCCTTAACCGGCGTTTTCTGCCCGACTTTCAGCGTGTGATAACCGGTCAGCAATTCCTTCCTGATAAACAGCAGATCTTCCTGTGTTACCGCAGATACCAGCCTGTCCCCACCAATCCTGGGCACCATGTTGCGAGCTATAGATGCATAGCGTGACATCGCGTTGGTGCTGATCTCCATACGCTTCAGTTCAAGCCACTTGTTCGCCAGCTCGAGTACGGTTATTTCCTTGCTCTCCACTCCGAACTTCTTCAAGTTGGGAGAGTCAGGGAACTGAGAAGCGTAATTAAAACTCCCCGTCTTAATTGAAAAGCAGACAGATGCGCGCAATTCGCCTGCCACCTTCCGGTTTTTTGTTGTATCAGGTACGCCAAGGCTTTCCCTCACCCTGACGCCTTTATAGATGAACCATATACGGAGAGTGCCTCCGTGGTTCTCAACGCCTGTTGGGTATGCTGACTTAGCCATTAATCCCTCCTGACGCCCAAGAGCCTAATAAGAATACCGCGTTCATCATGATTGAGCACCTGGCTGCTTCGATGCCTGCTGTTCAATCCACTGATTGATCGCCTCTGTGTTGTACATGCACTCACTGTTTGGCTTTGGATTTCCGTCTGGTGAAACGTGCATATACTCACGGCCGGCGAACCAGGATTCTCTCCGTGCACGCTCGATTGTGCCAGGCCTTAACCCGGTTACAGCAATAAGGTTTTGCTCTGTCACCCATTTATTGGGCGTCAGCTGTATAATGTCGCTCATGGTTATCTCCAGGCAAAAAAGAAGCCGCCTGTAGGCGGCAATAACATCAATGGATTTACGAGGCAGTGCATCCGCACCCAATAGCCGACTCATTGAATCAGCTATCAGTTGCGTTATCGGTGGGTTATATTCCTGTGCATTGAAAAGGAGGGATTCATGGCAACTTATAAGCAGATTCAGGAATACGTCAAAGCACAGAACGGAGTCACTGTTAAAACATGTCACATCGCTCATGTTAAGCACATACATGGTTTCCAGATGAAACAGGCACCGAACCGCATTTCTCCTGAATCAAGGGTGTATGAATGCCCTGATAAGTTCGTACTCTATATCGAGCAAGCGATGAAGCATTTCGGGATGATTGGTTAATCTCCTTATGCCGCACGCTGGGCGCGCAGCCTAAAAATGCCTTCATTTGGATATAGTGGCTGGGCTTGTTGTGAGGTCTTATCTACTGTGGATGGAACCGTCAGGATAGAGCCATGAATCACCTTCAAGATGAACAGGGCCATCATCGCTATCGCTGGGGCGAATCTCTGCATGCAGATCCGATAAGGGTTTCAGATTCTCACGTGCTTTATTCTCCAGCTGCCAGTAAGTTTCGACATCGTAACCGAGGGAGATCAACTGCTCATCGGTATTGACTCCCAAATCTTTTTTTAGCCCTATGATAGTGTAGATCCACTTTTTACCATCTTTAACGAAAAGGGGACGATCTCCCTCCGTTGATTCATTAGGTATCTCAACGAACCCATTACTAAGGGCATCGAACTCCGAATGCTTGAAATATCTTCTCGTGTTCATGACCACCTCTACTATGCCTAACATCAGCACCTGATTATGCCAGAAAATGAAATCAAGTTTTTATAGTGGCTTACGAAAACTGATGAATATCAGCCTGGCCATTGTCACTGCTCCCGGAACTGTCGGTTAATTAGGTTGAAGGTGAACGCCAGCAATAAAAAAGGCCGCGATAGCGACCTGGTGATTAGTGCCTTCATGCCTCTGGCACCGGAGGAGTGGGTGCCCAATGAGTAATGTTCATTTCCTCATCATCCAGGCTCTCGATCTGATAATTCCAGTCCCAGTCACCTGTTTCAGTCAAGCACTCTGAAAGCCAAACTGAGCGCCAGCCAATGACCCAGCCCTCACCGTTGGCGTCAAATAACAAACACTGCTGATTAGGGGAAGGTAGGCCATCTTTAACTGAAACAACCTCTGATTTAATTGCATCTTTCCACGCAACTGCCGCCAGCTCTCCGCCGAGAATGTTCATGCGGGAATGCACTGCTGGCTCTTTCCCGTCCTCAAAATCTACGACAAAAGTTACCTTGCTCATTGTTCTGCTCCGAAGCGGCGATTAAGCCGCCCTGTGTATACGACGAACTCCAGGAGGCTAACTCCCAGAGCTTCAATTTTCTTGTGATGCTTGTTGATGATGGGAGGCACCGTTTCGTTCCAGTTAGGCTTTGGCTTCTTGCGCATGGCCTGCTGGATTTCCTCGGTGCAGCGGCGGCAGGCCGCGCGGATGGCGTTGTCTGTTTCAGGCGTCATGCGGCCTCCCTGCGGGCGAGAAGTTTCGCCCCGAAAGCCATCAGCTCGTCCCGGTCCACAGTTGCGAAGTGGCAGTGTGTGCGCGGGTACGGTCGCCAGATGATGAGCATTGAGCCCTTGTTGTTTCCGCTGACAGGCTTACCGGTAACCGGGTTGATAAATGCCAGCCGCCCGGCGGTGATGAAGCGAACCTCGCTGGCGGTCTGGATAGCCTCCTTGAACCAGCCAACCGAAGTGTCTGCCGGTACCAGCATCACCGTCCCTATCTGATTGGCGCTCTCGGCGGCGGCCTTCTTAACGAACGGCGTGATGTCGCTGTACGGCGGGTTCAGCCAGACGTAACCGGGAATGCTTAGGTCATCAGCCCAGACCGTTTCCAGCGTATTCTGCTCGGCAGTGATGAACTTCCGGCACAGCGCGTTATGCGGCGCTGCGGCGGCATCAAGTTGGAAGCAAAACTCAGCATCAAGGGAAGCGAAGAGTGCTGGTGGAGTGCGCCAGAGGTCGCGCTGATCTGCTGGCGTGTTGCTGCCGGTGTAATCGGTCATGATTCCTCCCGCTCCGGATCGTTAACATCCCAGCCATTACGCTCAATATTGGTTTGCAGCCGCTTATCTCCGACCTCTTCAATGTTGCGGCCGGTAATCTCTGCGACTTCGGCGTTTGAGTGTCGCCACAGCAGCGCCAGCTCTTCGGTAGTCCATTCAGGCATGACTTTTCCCCCTGCCGATCGGGCAAGTGAGTTGCGCTTGCTGCGCACGGAGTGGATAGAGCGACCGGTTGCCGCAGCGATTTCTTCAGGAGTGAACCGGCCAAACAGAAACAGCTCTGCTTTGGTCCACTTCCTGAGGTTGATCTTCCCCGGGAATCTCACATCGAGGCGAGCGGCCTGTGTGTATACGGCGCGCTCACTTCTCTCCAGTTTTTCGGCAATCAATGAGACGGGCATCTGTCCGGCAACTTCATGCAGGAACAAGTTTTCCCATGGCTGCCAACGGTCATATGGCATTATTCATCCCTCATTTGATGATTAGGGATGGTTTTCCGAGCTTGATCTGCGCGCCAGGAATTACAATGCCAGCCTCAATTTGGTGTTTTATAGCCAACTTGTCAGGTTTGATGTTCGTCTCGTATTCGACAAACTCAGGAGGAAGCGCGCTGGCATCAGTAATCTCTACTGACTTAGACGGCGCTCGGACCGTTACCTGATGGATTCCTGCCTTGAGTGATTTCTTGCCTGCTGTTTCGAGGGAGGTGGCCACATAATCTTTCATGCTCGCCACACGGTTTTCTGCGGCTTTTGCGCGTTCTGCAAGGCGCTTGCTTTCTTCTTTCAGCGCCTCGGCATAAGCAGATTCGTTTTTGCAGACAGCAAGGATCTGCTCGACCTTTGCTTCCAGCTCCCACTCAATCCCCTCGAGAGTGTCAGCTATCATTTCAGGCTCCATTCCTGAATCAGTCAACTTTGCGAAATCATTGGCGATCTGGTAAAGAGCTGTCATTGCGTAACCTCTTCGAATTTTGCTTTGCACTTGGCATAAACGGCCTGAACCTCTTGTTGAAGCTGCATTCCGACGGTCATTTTGTAAGCTGCCTGGAAGTGGGTTTTGAGGGCATGCATATTTTTCGCCTGCTTCATGTCCTCACACAGCGACTGGATGGTGTTGGTAAGTTCCTGTTTTGCGTTTTCTTCTGACTGAATGATCTCGCTTTCAGGGGTGTATGGCATAACTGGCTCGGTGTATATGCCTTCGCTCTCGTTAAGCACATCGACGGCATTATCCAGTCGGTCAGCACGCGGCCAGTATTTATAGGCTCTCTTGACGATCGTCTTCCTGGCCATCTCAGACCAGAAGTTGACCCAAGGGCCTTTTGGTGATGTTCCCGCTTTGCTCACTTTCCTGATTTCTTCTATCTCAGCGAGGCTCATCTCTTCAGTGAGATAATCGCCATCAGCGGTTTTAACTGTGCAGTAGCCACCGATAACGGCGCCGCGATCGTCAGGTGTAGCAAATGGGTTGTATTTGTGAGCTGGTGCCTTATCGAGACCCAGCGTCTCGTAGTCGTCGCCAGCATGAACGAGCTTGCACTGGCCCCACTTGATGACGCCAGCCGACTGGGCGATGTGCAGAAGGCCCATATAGCTGATATCGAGGCAGACCATACCGTCGCGCGGAACCAGATAAGCCAGTTTGCTGGCAGGGTTCAGGCTTATGCCGACCGCTGCAACGTTGATGATCGCGTTCTGGGCGCTGGTGGGGTTGGCAATCGCCGTTTCTGCCAGTTTTTGATTGCGCTGGAATAACTGGATAGCGAACTGGCATTCCTTTGCCCATGTCAGAGACTGGTCGGTAAGGGCGCCGACAAATAGCGGCTCCTGCTCCTTAACGAACTGAATCAGATCGAAGCTCATAATCACTCCTTAAAAAGGGCAGGGCGCTTGGCGCTGCCATTCTTCTTCGGCCCGGGCATATGCGCAGGCCGAAATGTATTCGTTGTATGCCTCTTCGGCCTTTTCTCCGATAAGTGCAAACTGGGCTTCCTGGGGCAGGAACAAGCTGCTCATTTCCAGAGGTTTCGCAGGGAACATGGCGATCAGTTCCTTAGCCCGGTCGTCGATCCACTTCTCTTTCTCGTCGATGAGTTGCTGCTCAACCCAGCGCCGATCTTCGATGCGGTCGTAAGTGAGGTATGCGTTCATGGCTGAACTCCTGAAATTTGGATGTGCAGATCCCGCCCGCGTAATGCCAGGCCGATCGGTTGAGTAGGGTGGTTAGTGCTGGATAGGGTTGCCGTGACCGTCCAGAAGGACGTCAATCACGCAGTCACTGAGGCGGATTATTTCAGCATCGGTGTGCAGGTACACCCATTTGCGCTCCTGAATGACTGCTGAGACGCGATACGTTCGGCCTTCATGCATTGCCATCATGCCGGGCGTGACGCACTGGCGAATGAGCGGGGTGGTGCCGTAGTGAGACATCATTTTTTACCCTCCACCTGAGGCAGTAAGCCAGCAACGTGCATCTGCCAGCGATTCAGTGTGACCTGTTCGCGTGGATTGGTGAGCGACGTTAACCGCCACTCGTTATTGTTCAGGGCGCAGCGCTTTACGGAGTATTGCTTGCCGTTGTGGGTGACTGTCATGATTCCTCCCGGGCGCGGAGCATTGCGTCGGCAATGTGATACGCATCTTCGGCTAATTCTTTGTACTGTGGTGATTTCGGGCCGCCACCAAACGAATGCCCGTCCCATCTACGCACAATGGCTGCCATAGCCTTTGCCGCGAAGTAGTCGCGTAGCGACATACCACCACTGGTAATAACCTCTTCCACGCCTGGGGCTACCGGCTTTCTTATGTGTGGAAAAGCTGGTCCGCCATGATTTTCTTTGCTCATAATCATCTCCGCGCTTAAGGCCGCGCCGCCGAACGTTAAACAAGACTTCTGCGCTAATGGGCGGTGGATGGCCGCCGGTTGTCATAACTTAGTCGCCTCGGTGAAGCGACTGAGGTATGAAAAAAGCCGCTGGTTAGGCGGCTTTGATTGCTCGAATTGTTGTCCAAGTCACGGAGTGCTCAGCCGTCAGTTTGAAGTGGCGCTCGCACTCATGGCATTGATGCTCTTCTTGGCAGGCGTCGTAGGATTCATCGGTGGAAATTTCAGCCTTACACCATGGGCAGCGAGCCTCATCTTCGTGCCAAAAATCCATCTCATCATATTCATCATCAGGAACGATCCGCGCCTCTGCTTCTGCAAGACGCTTTTTGTTAATTTGTTCCTGACAGTCATTGCAACGCCATCCGTCACTGCAACCCCAAACAGCACCAATTCCATCAATGCCTGGAGATTTAGCTGCACGCTCTCTATCTACACCGCAATCAACGCAGACATCATGCTTGTCACAGCGAACATAGGCCCATTTAATAGGTGAGCCATTGCAATGATCACAACCCTCAACCCAATGCCAAACCCCATCAATTTCCTTTGAGTACCAACTCCTTTCTGGTGGCGTGATTTCAAAATCGCATTCCTGTATGCACTTTCCACCCTGGACAATCCGCTTTCCAAACATCTGAACTCTGCCGCTTCTGACACGTTCAATTCCTGAGAAAAGTCGAGGGTCGTTAATGACGCCCCGGATAATCTCCCCATCAATTCGTTTACACATACCCTTACCCTCTGTCGTTACCCGCTGATGCGGGAGAAATGCTTTGGTGGTGTGGTGGACTGGCACTGAGTCGCCACTCTCACTTACTTCCTGACGCCCTTTTTCTGTATTGGCAAACAACTATCTGCCCAGCCGGTTTTCAGGTCTTATCACACTGCTAGCGTTGCACCTCGCTTGAGGACACCGCCACCACACCCCAAAACATTCCAGTTACGCACCATTGCCGCTCTTCCTGAGCCCGCCGGGCGTCCGACGCATGGTTTACTGTCGCGCCGTTCGACTGACCGAATCTCCACTTCGCCGCTGGCTAACTTCGCTCAGCTGTCGATGTTTCGTTTCGATGAGCTAACAATAGCTAAAGCGATTATTTGAGTCAATCGCCATAACGATATTTATCATCGATAATGCGATAATCGCATGATTGTTAAAGCTATTTTTATTGAAATTTATTTACGTGTTATGCTGATTTTTTTTGGAGGGGGATACGTATGGACCATAAAGAATGGGTTGATAAGCTCCGCTGGCTAAGCCCAGAGCAGATCGTTCAGGTTCACTTTGGACTTCAGGAGGATATCAAGAAATATTACAAGCTGAGGGGAGAGGGCGATAACCTCGCAAGGGCCGAGCATTTATGCGAGCAGATGATTGCGCTATCTGAATTGGCGTTCCCAGCTTTGCGTCATGCTCATGACAAAAGGGTGGAAGAATACGAGTCGTTAACTGGAAATAAATATCCCAGCGAATTTTATCCGCCGTCACATTATGGCTTCTCACAGCTGTCAGTGATTTTGAAAAAAAGAAAGGACTACCAGCGCATTGAGGATATACGCGAGAAGCTGATTAAAGAGGGTTGGAGATGCTAGCCCGGGAGCCGGGCTATGCGAAGCGCTTATAGTCGATGGACTGTCTGAGCAACACCTTGGCCATCACGTAGAACGCGTCCTCATCCTCAGGTTCGACGTACCATTTTTCGTAAATGGGGTTATCGGATATTACTGCCAGTCGGTCACGCTGCATCTGAAGCCGCTTTACATGGAGAGTTTTGCCAAAGACAAACACATAAACCCCATCACCGTCAAAATGCGTAACGCCGGTATCAACAAAGATCTGATCTCCAGGCGAAATCGTCCCATCCATACTGTCGCCATTTACGGTAATGACTTTAACGTGCGTAGCTGGCCGGTTGCCAAACAAAGCGCGCGCCTGTTCAGTTGTGTATTCGATGGCCCGGATAGTTTCAATGAAATCGCTCGTGACCAGGGTGCCCGGACCAGCACTGGCTTTAACGTCGAGTACATCCACGCGATAAATCCCATTCAGTGACGGCTTAACCTGGTATAGCGCAGTTGACTCCCTGACGCCACCGGCAGCCATTTCCCCCTCACCAGTAGAAAGCCATTCAGGACGAACACCAAGTACAGAGGCAATCTCAACGGTTTTTCGAGAGCCTTTAGCATTCTTGAGTAACTTGTGTACGCTGGACTGAGCCATGTCGACCTCTTTAGCTAATCGACCCTGTGTATATCCAGCGCTTTCCATTGCCTGCGCTAAGCGCTCCGAGAATCCCATATTCACCTCTGTTAATGACCCCTTTAACTCTATCGCTCAAGCGATTATTTAGCAAAAAATCGCCTATGCGATTGACATTCGCTAAAGTGATAACCATAATCGCTTTAAACTGATAGCTGAGGTGATTATGAAAACCCCAACAGTAGAGAAGAACTCCGCAGTAGAGAAAGCGATCGCCATCGCTGGCAGCCAAAAAGAACTGGCAAAACGTTGCGGCAAAGCCCAGTCCACTATCTGTGACTGGCTTAACGGAAAGAAACGCATCTCCCCGGTTCACGTTCCTGAACTGGTGAAAGCGGTTGGTGGTGAAATCCAGGCTCATGAATTCCGCCCGGACCTGCCGTCCATCTTTCCACACCCTGACAACCATGCCGCTTAACGGCGGCCATAACCACGAAAGGGAAAGCAATGCATTCACTTGCGTACCAACAAAATACCAAATTATCGGTGCCACCGATGATTTACCAGAATCGCCGGGAAGCTGATTCCACGGCGCTAAACGTCGATGGGGTCCGCGCAGCAGTTCGCGCCTGGGCAGCTGATTGCCGCAGCCGTGAATTTGTCGCAGCGCTGATTGTTGAAGAGTGGCGGTCAACCGGCGGAACCGGTCTGGATATCCCGACTGACTCACACCGCCAGATGCAGAAGGTGTTTCGCTGGATTGATGGCGACACCGAATACGCCGCCAACAACATTCGCCAGCTGGCCCCGGCAATCATGTCCGTGCTGCCGCTGGAGTATCGCCATCGACTTCTTCCAGAGGACAGTTTTATGTCCCGTTTAGCGCGACTTGAGAAGGAAACGAGCGAGGCGAAAGTTGCTGTTGCGATGAACGCTCCGCGCCACCAGAAGCTCAAGGAACTGAGTGAGGGGATCGTAGAGATGTTCCGTGTCGACCCGGACCTGACCGCTCCGCTGATGGCTATGGTCACGTCGATGCTGGGGGTTATGTGAGAACTACAGAAATGGCGAAAGCCGGTCTGCGCGAACAGAACCGACTTTCTGGTGAAATTAATTGGATCAATTCACAGAGGCAATTATGCATCTCGAGCCATTAACAAAGCAAGTCGGCGTATTGAAGACTATGGATGTTCCAACCGACTTCAGAATGGAAGGGTGGGTATACGTGTTAAGCAATCCATGTATGCCTGGCATCTACAAAATTGGAATGACCACAACAAGCCCGGAAGTTCGAGCGCGAGAGCTTTCATCAGCTACTGGTGTTCCTGCTCCATTCAAGGTTGAGGCGGCTTTCTACAGCCACTCTCCGCTCGAAGCTGAAAAAGAGATTCACGATGCTTTGTCGGAATGGAGAGTAAACGAGTCTCGCGAATTTTTTCAGCTTGATTTGAAAGAAATTATTCATGCTTGCTCGTGTAGCTGTGAATGCCAGGTCGGTGAAAAAGCTGAATATATAGCTATTTACCACGACTTCATCATTTTTGAGAGCCTTAGCAAAATCAATATACCTGAACTTTTTAATGAGATTGGGATTAGCGTCTTCGGCGACAAGCTTGCAGCTGCTGAGCGATTAATTCGAATCGGTGCGGAAACTATTTTCAATATCCGGAGAAAAAGCGGCGTTGTTATCGCTGTGCACGATTCAAATGCGTATGCGATCGAACCGGCTGATGAACAGGCGCTAAAGGAAGCCATGAATGAATATCAGGCTCGCAGAGAAGAGCTTGAGAAACGTGGAATTTACGGCCCAGAACAACCAGTGGAGTTTTAAATGGCCAGATCGCGAAATATCAAACCAGGCTTTTTCACGAACGACGAGCTTGCAGAGTGTCAGCCGCTGGCGCGCATTCTCTTCGCTGGTCTGTGGACTATCGCCGATAAAGAGGGTCGCCTGGATGACCGCCCTAAGAAAATTAAAGCCATGGTGCTGCCTTTTGATGATGTCGACTGTGACGCTTTATTGCAGCAGCTGCATCAGCATAAATTCATCAATCGCTACCAGGTGAATGGAGATTCCTATATTCAAGTTTCTAACTGGAAAAAGCACCAGAACCCGCACTGCAAAGAAGCGGCAAGTGAGATACCAGAACCGTCTCAGAACCAAAATGGCACTGAACAAGAACAGTGCAATTCAGATGCAAAAGAGGAAAAGGAAGAAGAGGGAAAGCCTCAAGTCATTGAAAATAATGAAGCACAAGAAAAGCACGGTGCTAGTAATGTGCATGAACAGGTTCAGAACAGTTTAAATCCTGCTGATTCCCTTAACCTGATTCCTGATTCCCCTATCCCTGATCCTGATTCCTTGGTTAACACCCAAGCCGCTGACGCGTCTTGCGAAGAGGCCAATGCAGATATTCATGAAATATCGAGTCGGTACGCATTCGAGGGTCAGATCGTTAGGCTGAACCACAAGGACTATCAGGCATGGTTAAACCTGTACCCGCTGATAGACCTGAGCTACGAACTTCAGAAGCTGGATATTGAGTTCACTCATGAGAAACCAAAAAACTGGTTTATCACTGCCAGCCAGAAGTTGAGCTATCAGAACAAGCAGGCGGCAGCGCGAGGTAAATCTGCTGCTAAGCAGGATCTGGACTTCAACAACACTGACTGGGCCTACGGGGTGATCCGATGAAATCTCTTGCAGAGCAGATGCGTAACCATGACCTCGAGCAGATGAGCCGCATGGCCCATAACCTGCCAGAGCAGTACCAGGAGCGCGCCCCGGTCGAGCAGGTGGCGCAGGTATTCAACGGACTGTTCAACCAGCTGCGCGCCGCGTTCCCGGCCAGCATGGCGAACTTCCGCACCCAGGAAGACCTGAACGAATTCCGCCGTCAGTGGCTGCTGGCGTTTCAGGAGAACGGCATCCACTCAATGGCTCAGGTCGATGCCGGTATGCGCATTGCCCGCCGCCAGGAGCGCCCATTCCTGCCGTCGCCGGGCCAGTTTGTAGCCTGGTGCAAGCAGAGCGGCGGAGCGCTGGGCGTCAACGTTGACCAGGTGATCGCCGAATACTGGGACTGGCGTAACCGTTCGTTCGAGTTCACCTCCAGTGAGCAATTCCCCTGGTCTCAGCCGGTCATGTACCACATCTGCGTAGAACTGCGCCACCGCAGCACAGAGCGCCAGTTAACGCATGGTGAGCTAGCGCGGGAAGCGGGTGAACTGCTGGATATGTGGGAGATACGTGTCACGGAGGGCAAACCAGTGCCGCCGGTACGCCGGGCAATTGCAGCACCTGCTGCCGACCACGGGCCGACTCCGATCCAGCTGCTTCAGGCCAAGTACAACCGCATCAAGTCGAACGGGATGGTGTGAGATGACCATAACAATCCGTGAGCAGGTGCTGGCAGCCCTGCGCAACAACCCGGGCCTGAATAGTGCTCGCATTGCCACCATGATCGGCATGACCACCAAAAAGATTTCCGGCCCGCTAAGCACATTGTTTGCAGACGGCCTGATTGAGTTCGAAGGCAAGCATGGCCAGCGGCTGTATCGGCTGACCAGCTACGGCATGAAGTACGCACCGGAAACCATACCGGCCATGCCGAAGGGAAATTCGAAGCTGGTGCAGCGCATAGAGACAAACGTTATCTGCCAGGAGTGCCGGAACAGCGCGGCGATGAAGCGGGTATTGATGGTTTGGGGGAGGGTAGGGGCATGAGCAACAAATACGAAGATCTGATTAAAAACGCCAGGGTGAATGCCGAATGTGGTGAGCACATGTCCCCAGAAGAAGTTACGGCTCTGCTTAACGTAGTAGAAACCACATTCTCGGCGCTGGCTGCGGAGAATGCGGGGCTTATTGAGCAGGCTGAAGAGGTTTACGCAGCAGGCTATAACCACGGGCATCTAAACACTGTTGATGGAATCGCGTATGCAGATTGCGTCAAAGATGATTTTTATGGCCTGGCTGTGGAGTTGATGTGTGAAGCAGAAACCCCGGCTACCGACGCTTTCCTGGCTGAAGTGCGGGCCAGTGCTGTAGATGAGGTTTGCCTGAAAATTAGCAACGCAATTGTTAATTGCTATCAGGACGAACAGGTCGGCCTTGATGCAGCGGCAACTATCTGCGGTGATTTTGCATCAGAGATTCGCAAAGGAGTGCAGTCATGATTTGGATTCTGTTATCACTCAGCACTGGTTACTACAACAGCGGGAATATTTCTGGGGTTGAGTTTAATTCACAGCAGGCTTGTATTGATGCCCGTACAGAAATTCGGAAACACGACAGGATGAACCTTGTGGTTATGTGCGTGAAGAAAGGAGCCGCCCAATGAGCAACATCGACAAACAGGCCTTACGGGAAGTAGCGGAGAGAGCGAAAGACAACTTCATTCCGAACTTTAGGGCTCCAACTCGGGATGTGCTGGCGCTGCTGGATGAGCTGGAAGCCAAAGACAAGCGTATTGCTGAGTTGGAGAGCGACAATGCTTACATCAAAAACCGCCACAAAGAACTGGACCTGTTAATTGGCAAAAACATTCTGGTAATGCAGGCCGCAATCATCGAATGGCAGGGAACTGGCGACGCCAGAAAAGGGCTGGCATGGATTTATAACACGCTGTTTGGGCCAGGCGAACTGCCGGATGAGGCGGAGAAAGATGCACAGGCCTACTTTGACCGAAAATATGCTCCCCTCGATGAAGAGCTCATGAACCTTCACCGCTGGTTCTGGGAACAAAGCGAAGCTGAGCGCGCCGCCGCAGCCGGTAAAGGAGAGTGATATGCCCATAGCCGCCAATTACACCATGCACCTTTACTGCGACTGCAAGAGCTGCACAGAAGAAACCTGGCGCGGGCCAGAGTTTGGCGAGTATGTCGGTAACACGTGGTCAGAATGCGCGAAGGATGCTCGTTCCCATGGATGGCGCATCAGTAAGGACCGAACCCGTGCTTTCGCTCCGCGCCATAAGATTTCGAGGACTAACCCATGACATTAACTAAAGAATGGCTGCTCAAGGCCATCGCGGAGCTTGAAGAAGAGCGCGATGCTATGCCAGGCGCAGTAAACGAAGATGCGGCTATGGCGCTGGCGGCGATGAAGATTGCATTGGCATCGCTCGAAGCGGAGGCTGTGGCGTTCAGGTCAAAGCTGAAACCACCTGCCGCTATAGCTAGCGAGCGCTGGGATTATACGGATCATCGTCAACCTGACGGTTTCGAACTTAAAAACTGCGTGATTGAGCGCCTATTCACAGCCCCGCCAGCGCCGGTAGTGCCTGATGCTATTGAGATGGATGATGACTTTGATAGCGCGTTTGAGCATGGGAAAGCCGTCGGATGGAACGCCTGCCGCGCCGCCATGCTTCAGGGTGCCGATGGCAACTCTCCGGCGATTCCGGATGGTTGGGTAATGGTGCCGGTTGAGCCGACTGAAGACATGATCGTCAATGGGTTCGAGTCAGAGCCAGATGAGAGCTTTAGCGATGAGAAAGAGTGGGAAGCATACGACGCCATGAGTGGGTGCCAGCAGGCGGCGCATCGGGCGAAGCTATGCTGGGCTGCGATGATAGCGTCAGCACCAAAAGCTGAGTGATGTATAATCCCCTCAAAACACCGAGGGGATTTTTATGTCTGGTTGGGATATGGGTATTGCGGCAGTTTCTGCCATTGCAGCTGTCGCCTCTGCAATAGGCACTTTTGCAGCTTGTCGATCCTCAGAGGCGAGCAGGGCCACATCGGAAAAGGCATTGCAACTACAAGGTAAGCAGTATTTGTACGAGACATTAAAAGCGTGCGCTGAGAGAGCGAATTCGTATTCAAAGGGAAAGAAAGGGGCTGAATGGAGCTTTCATGACGCAGCCAATATTGTTCGGTGTTTAAATTTGGCAATGGGTACCATAGAAAATTACTCAGATAGCAACAACCAGGATGCAGTTAAAGGTCTAAAGCAATTCTTCATTAGCCAATTAAACATGGAGCTTTTTGAAGAGCTCAACTATGAGGTTGGGCCTGACGCCTTCTTCCGCGGAGAGGAACTAACCAGCATGACCAGCGATATTTACTCGCAGTGGGTAAAAATTATTTCATTCTTTAACCTAATGATGGTCACAGATGAAGACCTTGCTGATTAAACTCAGCTTAATTGATTTTCCATAATCAACCAGCCATAATCATGTCATCGGAGCCTGAACAACTCCGGTGACTTCTGCGCATTTAAGGGGACTTAAATGCGACCACAATCTGAACTCCTCACCTTGTCACAGATGCAGAAATGCACCTGCGATTTTCTGCAATCTGCGCTTGACCTCTGCGGAGGTGGCGTATGAAGCAGCACTACTGCGTCGTTAACGACACCGTTAAACACAACCTCATTGAATACATCCGCACCCTGCCAGTAAACCCTCGCGCTCCGATGGTCGTCGAGGCCCGGGAAGAGACGCGCACCGACAAGCAAAACCGTCTGATGTGGCCGTTGCTGAAAGACCTGTCTGACCAGGTGGTTTGGCACGGCGAAAAGCTGACCCGCGAAGAGTGGAAGGACCTCATCACCGTTCTGGTGAACCAGACCCAAGACCAGGAGCAGAAATCCGCGCCGGGCATCAACGGCGGCCGCGTTTATTTCGGCGTCCGCACATCCAAATCCAGCAAGCGCTACATGGTCGATGTCATCGAGGCGATTTACTGGTTCGGCACAGACCGCGGCGTGAAGTTTTCCGAAGCATCCAGTAAGCGCATCGCCTGGGCGCAAGAGTGGAGGGCTTCCCGTGGGTAGTCCTCTCGCTCGCGTCATCACCAACGAAATCTTCCGCGTTCCGGCGCGCCTCAAGCGTAAGCCCGCGGTTAAGCCGTCTGACATCCCGACCCTGAAAGACTACACCGCCCGTCTGGTGGATCAGAAATGGCTGCGTCTCGCGGCACGGAGGAGCCATGCGTAAACCAACCCGTCGCACCTGCAAGGTCTGCAAAGAGAAGTTCACCGCCACCTTCGACAACGTCTGGTGGTGCTGTCCTGAACATGGCGCCATTTACGCACTGGAGCTGCGAGCTAAGCAGAAGGTGAAAGAGGCAGCCAAGCGCATCAAGGAGCAGAAGGAGTCCGAAAAGGCCGGGCGCAAGCGCCGCAAGGAACGGCTGGCAGAGCTGCGGCCTGCCGGTTACTACAAGGCGCAGGCTCAGCAGGCTTTCAACGCCTACATTCGTGCGCGTGATGCTGATTTGCCATGCATCAGCTGCAATGAGACGAATCCCCCCGATCTGCATGGCGGCCAGTGGGACTGCGGCCACTTCAAAACGGTCGGCGCTAACCCTGAATTGCGCTTTGAAGAGCGCAACGCCCATAAGCAGTGCAAGTCATGCAATGCCGGAGCGGGCAAGTACACCGCCAAGGAGGCAACTGTCGCTCAGCAATACGAAGCTGGCCTGGTCGCTCGTTACGGCCAGGAATACGTCGACTGGCTCAACGGCCCACACGAAATGACCAACTACCGCCGTGAAGACTTCATACGGATCCGCGATGAGTATCGCGCCAAGCTCAAAGCACTGAAACAGCAGGAGGCAGCATGAGTCCTTTAATCGTTACCGCTATGGTTGTTTACGCCTTCTGTGCTGGGCTGGTTGCAGCAAGAGTCTGGCGCCGGGTAAACAACCTGAATTTCATGCTCAAAGAGAAGCTGGTCATTACTGCCATATGGGCGTGCTGTTGCTTAGTGTCGTGGCCGTTCCTTGGGGTGATGGAGGAGCGGAAATGACCAGAGAGCAGATAGTCCGGTACCAGGCCGAAAGCGTTAAGCGCGCCAACCTGCCGCCAGTAGCAAATCACAGCCAGACCAAAACCAACCAGCCACATAAGGAAGCCGCATGAACAGTCAGCAACTGGAATACGTACGTCAGCAGCTTATTGTGGCGACCGCAGATCTGAGCGGGGCTACGAAAGGGCAGCTGGTAGCTTTCGCCGAGAACGCGCAATTCACCGCGACTGCGCGCAGCCGGGGACGGAAAAAGGTATTCGACAAAGATAAGCAGCGCATGGTCAACCCGGACGGCCCGGCGATGAGCGGCTGCCAGTCCCGCGCCAAGGGATCGTCTATCGCGCTGGTCAGCCCGGTAGAGTTCGTGACCGCATCGTGGCGCCGCGCTGTCCTGTCGATGGAGGACCACCAGAAAGCTTGGCTGCTGTGGAACTACAGCGAGAACGTTAGCTTTGAGCACCAGGTGGCGATCACCCAGTGGGCGTGGGCAGAGTTCCGGGAGCAGCTCGGCGCGAAGAAGGTGACTGGCAAGACGATGGAGCGACTGAAGAAACTGATATGGCTGGCGGCGCAGGACGTCAAAGCGGAGCTGGCAGGGCGTGAGACGTACGAATATCAGGCGCTGGCGGAGCTGGTTGGCGTAACACCAAAGAACTGGTCAGAGACGTTTACGGACCGCTGGGTTGAGATGCGGCGCATCTTCTTGCGCCTGGATAGCGGGGCTTTATTGCAGGTTACGCGATCACGTTCACAACAAAAGGCGACAAATTTCGACAGAAGTCTTGCAAAACTGGATTGAAACGCATATATTTCATGTAAATCTGATATCGTCGCCATAGCTTCGTAGGTCGACAAAGAATTAAGAGCCTCGCCAATGTGCGGGGCTTTGTTTTTTGTGCTTTATGTAAACCAAGTAGTCTTTAAAAGTTAAAAATCATTTTTTACTTATGTAAAATGTGGCCTCCAGTTAAAACACAGAGGCCTCATCATGAAGAACTTCCAGCTTTACGTTGGCGGCACTAACAACATCACCTATCGTTACGAAATCAGAAAGGTGGATGATGCTTTTAGTGTTCGAATATTCAACGTTATAAACAAAGTGCACAAAGAGGTTGGTAGCAAGTCACTTCGCTTTGTGTCAGCCCATGATGTCATTGATGAGTGCACATCGCATTACAGGAGACACGCTGAAGGCTTCAAAGGCTTTATACGTGGACTCATGATGCGGTGAAGGTGAAAATCAACAAACAGGTCGCTCAGGCGGCCTTTTTTGTATCTGCACAACAGGAAAGAGCATTGGCGTGAAGGGCTCATAACCCAACCCACGCAGCAGCATGGAGCGCCAACGAAATGCTCAGTGCTCTATCCGTTTTGGTGTAACTCAATTCCCGCTTGCGGGTTGAATGGGTAGAGTAACGCATCAACCGGTTATCCGGCAGGGCAGGCATGATGCTAATGCTGAACCTGAGTATCGGTTCGAGTCCGATCGCCACACACAGACCCACTACCTGGGACCCTTCGGCCAGAGAGCCGACATTGCCTTACCCTCACATTGCCAGCTTGTCGCTGGCTTTTTTAATTCCAGGCTCACGGGAATCATCATCGACACGCCTACTTGTTAAATCGCCCGAGGGCCTGAACCAACTACACACGGAATAAATATGTCTGAGACCTTCACTATCGTAGGCGTTGGTCTTACATCGTCATCAGTCGGTGTAACCTTTGCCACGCTGTTTCCGGAGGCGACTCCAGCAGTGATGCTCGGATCACTCGCCGGAACTGCGCTATACGTTCTGACCTCAGATCCCCATCAACTCTGGAAGCAGGCTATCTTTGCGCTGATATCGTTTATCAGTGGCGTGTTCTTCTCCGTACCCATGGCGAAAATCATGGCCGGAATCATCAACACACCGTTAAGCCTGATGAAGCCACCGGCCAGCATTGAGGTATCGCCAGCTGTCGGTGCAATTGTCACTGCTTCCATTTCCGTGGCAGTCCTGCTGCGCATTCTCCGCAAATCCAAAAGCGGGAAGATGCCGGGGCTGGGGGAGGAAGATAAATGACATGGCAGCTTCTTCTGATGGATGCAAACGCCATAGTTTGCCTGTTAATCATGGTCAGGCTGATGTTTTTCCGGAAAGAGGGAAAGCGTCATCGCCTGAGTGTCGCGGTGCTGGCCTATCTGGTCATCCTTGCCGCCGGATTCAACGCCTTCAACATTCTGCTCGGCCATTACGTACAGGTTAACCTAGGCGATCTGCTGCTTAACTCCGTCATCTGCATGGCGGTGTGGCTGGCGCGCGGTAACCTGGCGAAGGTCGTTATAACGGAGTAGTCTATGCAAACCAGCGAAAATGGCATTGCCCTAATCAAAGAATTCGAAGGCTGTAGACTCACCGCCTACCAGGACAGCGTGGGCGTATGGACGATCGGCTATGGCTGGACTCAACCTGTCGACGGCAAACCGATCCGCGCCGGGATGACGATTAAGCAGGAAACGGCAGAGCGATTACTGAAGACAGGGCTGGTCAGCTACGAAAGCGACGTGTCCCGTCTGGTGAAGGTTCGACTAAAACAGGGGGAATTCGATGCCCTGGTGTCGTTCACGTATAACCTCGGCGCCCGGTCATTATCAACATCGACTCTTCTGCGAAAACTCAACGCCGGTGATTACGCTGGCGCCGCCGATGAGTTCCTTCGCTGGAATAAAGCTGGTGGCAAAGTCCTGAATGGACTCACACGTCGCCGGGAGGCAGAGCGGGCTCTGTTCCTGTCATGATTGGCGCGCTGGTTAAACGTTACTGGTTGCAGCTGATGTTGCTGGCGTTAATCGGCGTGCTGGCGTTCTTTGTTAACCACTACCGCGACAACGCCATCGCCTACAAAGACCAGCGCGATATGGCCACCAAGAATCTCAGCCTGGCTAACGACACCATCAAAGATATGAAGGTGCGCCAGCGAGATGTTGCTGCACTGGATGCCAAATACACGAAGGAATTAGCCGATGCGAAAGCTGAAAATGATGGTATGCAGCGCAAGCTTGATAATGGTGGTCGGGTGCACGTCAAAGGCCGCTGTCCAGTGCCAGCCTCAACCGAAGCCTCCGGCACCACCGGCGTGGGCCATGATGCCACCGTCGAACTCTCTGACTTTGCTGGACGAAACGTTCTCGGTATCAGATCCGGAATCAAGCAAGACCAGTCAGCCCTGAGAGTGCTTCAGGAGTACATCAACACTCAGTGCATGAACTAAAAAAGTGAAAAGCTTGCGGCAGCTGAGGCTTAACATATTTCGCTGGCAGGCCTGGTACAGAGCTGTTAAGTAGGGCCACCCAGTTTTTTTATATGAGCGACAATATTCCAGTTAATGATGACTGACGCTATAAGTCCAATGTACCAGGGAATGCTTGACCCCTCGAAAAATTTATCACCAATGATATCGCCCAGAGTAAGGCATGTAAAAATCGAAGAAAAATATAGCCATAAGCCAAAAATTTTGTTGGTGTTAAACATAAATATCATCCATTGACCTTGAGTTAACAAATCATCAGCTATATCAATAGCTCAAATCAACTACCTGTTTCAGTAAGTTACGGCAGTGCTTATCTCTAAGCGCTTTTAAAGTAGAGCGCCTGATGGTGTTCTCTGCACAACCCCCACGGTTAGCCACGCTGTGAATCGTATCGGTAATAGAGCCTCATCCCTGAGGTTCTGACACAGTCTCTCCTCTGGACTTTAACCGTAGCAAATTCTCACAGCCTCGCATCCGCGGGGCTTTTTATGCGCATCGCAGCGCATTACCATCCGAGAGCCTATAGGAAGCGAACCTGGGATACCGTGCAGGGGAAGCACATTGTAAGCGGTTCGTTAGATAATCAAAACTCTGTAACCTTTGCCGCGAATATCATTATACGAATCAGTCATTTTTCTCGACTTGTGCCCAAGAAGGGTCTGGGTGTCGAGGCCCTGCGCCCGATATAAACGCTCTGACAAGGAGCGCTGCTCTCTGAATGTCGGTGGCGTTCCATTTGAGGCATGCACACCGGCCTGCTCACGACATATCCTGAACCATCTTGAAAGCGTCCATGTATTGATACGTCTACCGCGACTCTGGAGAAGGGGGCCGCTTGCTTCGCAAATAGACAAAACTTCGTCGAGCGTGGTACCGATTATGTGAAGTCCGAGACTCAAGGGTAGTGCTATGCGTTCACCGGTTTTGAACTGTTCGATGTGGAGATATCCAGCTTTGATATCGCTCCTATCCATTTTGCATAAATCAGATGGACGCTGTCCTGTCACAAGAGCGAGTAGCAATGCCACCTGGAAGAAATCCGGCGCAACATATTTTGCCGCCCTGAATATTCTCAGCCACTCATCCAAGGTAAGGCGCTCAGTGCTGACGAAGGTAATTGGCTTTCTGCATACAAGTGCCGGGTTATGCCCAAGCGGTATACATCCAGCCCTTTGCGCCTCAATAAATACATCAGATATATTTATCCGCAACCTTCTGGCAGAGAAGGGCGCAATCTCGGCCTTATCCATTATGGCGCTTGTGATGTCTGCCACCGAAATGTCGACCAATGGCACCCTGGCCCAATGATTCAGGCAAAACCAAATCATCCGCCGATAATCACAGGCAGTCTTTGGTTTAATTAGCCCTGAATCTATGCGTCGCTGTAAGATTTTCTCGTAAGTCAGTAACCACTCAATTAACAGTATTTTTTCCATAAATCCTCCATTTAAAGAACTGCCTGCACGGCAGTGGAGGAGGGGCGTATTTTACCTGACGCGTTTCATATGAGAAAGCAGGCCATATATGACCGACATCTACCAAATCACTTTAACAACCCAAACAGGCGAAACCTTCACCGGCAAGATGTCACGACGTCAGCCTGAGCTGGTTAACGGCTTTGTGCCGCTGGCGACAGAGACGGGCGAGTGGCTGTATTTCACACCTGGCGACGTGAAGCGCGTGCAGTTCACGCCAGTACCGACAGAGCAGCCTGAAAAGCCAGCGGATGAAACAACGGAGTAAAAAAATGGCAGGTCTGACACCAAAGCAAGAGGCTTTCTGTCAGGCATACATCGAAACGGGTAATGCTTCTGAGGCTTATCGGACGGCGTATGCTGCTGACAAGATGAAACCAGAGAGCGTTAATCGTAAAGCCAAAGAATTACTCGACAACGGCAAGATCGCGGCAAGGGTGGCTGAATTGCAGGGAGAGATTAAGCAACGTCATAACGTCACCGTTGATTCGCTTCTGGCTGAGCTTGAACAAGCTCGCCAGGCTGCTCTTGGTGCTGAGACGCCGCAATCATCGGCGGCAGTAGCAGCAACCATGGGCAAGGCGAAGCTCACAGGCCTCGATAAGCAGGTTGTTGAATTAACTGGTCAGGGCGGCGGCCCGGTTCGGGTAGTAACAATGTCGCCTGACGATATTAAGCGGGTGATGGAGAATGACGACTGCTGACGACGCTATCCGGGCCAGTATGTGCGAGGCAGACGGCCTGTACTACGCGCGTTACTTCTTCAAACAGCGCACCGGCGGCAAGATGATAGTCGCGCCTCACCACAAGGTGATTCAGCAGACGCTGGACCGCGTTATTGATGGTGAGATTACCCGGCTAATCATTAACGTTCCTCCTGGCTACACGAAGACTGAACTGGCGACCATTAACATGATGGGTCGAGGCCTTGCGCTCAATAACCGCGCTCGCTTCATGCACCTTTCCTATTCACATAACCTAGCGCTGCTAAACTCATCCACAGCGCGCGGTATGATCAAGTCACAGGCCTACCAGTCGATGTGGCCGATGGCGTTGCGCGATGATGCTGACAGTAAGGCAATGTGGTGGACCGAGCATGGTGGCGGCGTTTATGCGTCATCAGCTGCCGGACAGGTTACCGGTTTTCGTGCCGGACATATGGAAACAGGCTGGCAGGGCGCGCTGATTATTGATGACCCGGTTAAGCCGGATGATGCTTATTCAGATACTGTTCGTAACGGCGTCAACAACCGCTTTAACGAGACAATCAAATCACGACTGGCGATCGAGACGACGCCGATGATTGTCATCATGCAGCGGATCCACTACCACGACCTGAGCGGATATCTGTTGCGGGGCGGTAGTGGTGAGAAGTGGCACCATCTGAATTTGCCGGTGCTGATCAATAACAGCCTGTCATACGCTGACCAGTACCCGGAGAACACCCACGCCATCCCGATTGACCATGGCCTGCCTGATGGCTGGCTGTGGCCGTTTAAGCATAATGAGTCGCACCGCGTTTCACTCTTTTCCCACCGGCGCACCGCTGAAGCCCAGTACATGCAGAACCCGAAACGCTTCAATGCGGAGGGCGCACTATGGACTGAGGACATGATTGGTGCTGCGCATGAGATGCGGATCACCCAGGAGCTTAACCGGACAGTGGTAGCGATTGACCCGCAAGCCACCAACAGTGAAGAGAGCGACGAATCAGGCATCGCGGTTGCCAGCGTGTACGGCACCGGTGATGAAAGGCAGTACAGCCTCGATGCTGATTACAGCGGCAAATACTCGCCCAACGGCTGGGCTACCAAAGCCATTGAAGCCTACGAGCAGCATGATGCTGATGCGATCGTCATTGAAACCAACCAGGGCGGCGACATGGCAGAAGACACTCTGCGGAATGCCGGGTTCGGCGGCCGCATCATCCGCGTACACGCCAGCAAGGGAAAATACGCGCGAGCAGAACCCATCTCCGCGCTGTATGCGCAGGGCCGGGTCGCTCACCGTGGAAGTCTCTATGAGGTCGAGAACCAGTTCATGGAGTACGTGCCATCTACTGCGAAGAAATCCCCTGACCGGCTTGATGCTGCTGTATACGCGCTAACCGAACTATCAGAACCACAATCAACCGGCATGTTGGTGCGCTCGCGCTGACGGAGGAAACCGTGAACGAAAGCGAAAACAAACAATTTGCCACGAACGCAAGTATTGATCGCGAGCGGATGCGTTACGTAAACGCTCTTTTCAATGGCACCAGTAACACCAAACGGCAGCGCCTGTATCAGGAGTTTGGTTACCCCAAAGAACTCTGCTTCGATGACTTCTACCGGGCGTACCGCCGCAATGCTATCGCTGGCGCAGCGGTGACGCGAATGGTTGATGGCTGCTGGGAAGATTTCCCGGAAGTTTACGAAGGCGATCAGACGAAGGATGCAACCCAGCAAACAGCCTGGGATAAGCGGGTCAACAAGCTGCTTAAACGCTGCTGGAAGCAGATTAAGGGAGCTGACAAACGTAACCTTGTGGGTCGTTACTCGGCGCTGCTGATCCAGGTTAAAGACAGCAAGCCATGGTCTGAGCCTGTCGATAAGGCGATGGTCGGCAGGCTCCAGGAAAGGGCGCTCGTCCGGCTCATTCCGGTCTGGGAGGCGCAGCTTGATCCGGTAAGTTATAACGAGGACCAGAACAGCGAGGAGTATGGCGCTGTCAGCATGTACTCGTTCACCGAAATTCCGGTGCAGCAGCAGCGCAGCGGACAGCCCGGGCGAATCATTAATGTTCACCCTGACCGCGTCATTATCCTGGCTGAAGGCTCTGACGACGGACGGCTTGATTCCGGTGAATCGCTATTGGAAGAGGGCTTCAACAAACTGCTGGACCTCGAAAAAGTTTCTGGTGGTGCTGCTGAGGGCTTCTTGAAGAACGCCAGCCGGCAGCTCAACTTTAACTTCAGCGCCAAGACAAGCTTTGCGCAACTTGCCAGGGCGCTTGGCGTTAGCGAGGCACAGCTCTCTGAGGGGATGGATGATCAGGTGCGGCGCCTGAATGACAGCACAGATAGCGCAGTCATCATGCAGGAGGGCGATACCAGCGTGCTTTCAGTCGCCGTTGCAGATCCTGAGCCAACCTGGCGTACCGCCCTAAGCGAGTTCTGCGCGACTGTTCCAATCCCTGTAAAAGAGCTTGTCGGGATGCAGACTGGTGAGCGCGCCAGCACTGAAGATGCAAAAGGCTGGGGCAAAACCAGGATGAGCCGCCGCAAAGGTTTCCTGACTGACGTTATCACCGATGTGGTGTCGCGCTTCTGGACGCTTGGCATTATCCCTCCCGCGCGGAATGAAGAAATTACCGTGGGATGGTCAGATCTGCTGGCCCCGAGCCAGGCAGAGAAGATTGCCAACAAGGATAAGCTGGCTGACGTGGCCGTGAAGTCAACGAACGCGTTTGGCCGCTCCGCTATCACCGAAAACGAGATACGCGCGGCAGGCGAGTTGCAGGCGCTGCCAGAACTAGATGACGAGGTGCCGCCAGATGGCAACAAGCCAAAGCCTGATCCACTGGCCGACCCAGAATCAGAGGCCGAAGAGTCCGGTAATACCACGGTCGAAAGTTGACCCCACGATGTCGCGCAAGCCAGTCAGCAGGATGGAGCGCGATATTGAGAACCGGTATTACGCGATTAAGGTTGCCCTGAAAGCTCTGTTCGACAAGCGCCTGACCGGGCGGGAGCGAGAGGTTAACAGCCACAACTGGCATTTCCTTTGCCATGTTAACGGCGATGACCAGCGGCTCTACCAGGTAAACGCCGGCAAGTTCATCTACGACATGTCGGCGCAGGAACTGGCTGACCTGCTCGAGGCGGTACAGTCGATTCTCGATGACTACCTGCTGGATGGTGGTGAGCAGAATCTGTGGGCGATGGATTACGTCGTCGCAGAAGCGCAGCGCGGAACGCTTGAGGCCTTCAACAACCTCTCGCAGCAGTCGCAGGTGTACGCCAGCCAGACGACGCTACAGCAGCTTTTAAGCAGTCCCGGTTATCTGAACCAGATATCTGCGGCCAGGCTGACAACGTTCAGTGACTGGAAGGTCATCAGCGATACAGCCCGCGGCGACCTGACCAACATCATCACCGATGCGGTAGCGCGCGGCGTGAATCCTCGCGAGACGGCCAGCGTCATCAGCAAGCGCCTTGATGTATCGATGTCGAAGGCCAAGACCATCGCTCAGACTGAGCAGGTCGGCGCGCTGCGGCAGGCTCAGTGGAATGAAACTGACTGGGCTGCTGACCGTCTGGGGCTAAATACCGGCCTTCTCCATCTTTCTGCGCTGAAGCCTACCACCAGGACAACGCACGCATTCTGGCATGGAAAGGTCAGAACTGTGCAAGAGGTGCGCGACTGGTATGCAGTCGATGGTAACAAATACCACTGCTATTGCAGCCAGATACCGGTACTGCTCAACGATGACGGAAGCATATTCAACGAAGGGCTGGCGGATAAGTTGGCAAGTGAAAGAAAGGCTTGGGAAAAAAAATAACAATATGTTGGGTTGAAAATATTCTTTTTGTCCATATATGTATTTTTGCATGCGCGGCCGCCATGCTCCCCTGGAGAAAAAAAATGTCTAAGATTGATGAGTTTAAGGACCATATCAAGGTCTACATAAATGCTGGTAAGCAGGTTGCAGAGTCGCCACTTGGTACAGCCAGACTGGTTGGCGGGTTTAGCACCTTAAAAAAAGGTGCTGATGCCGGTGTTACTCCTGAGCAATTTCGTGCAATGTTTGGCGACTTGCACAAGTACTCCAATGAAAAACTTGAAGGATTTATTGAGATTGGTTCGGATCTGGTAAAAGGTGATGTGATTATCCCTCAAACCATTTTCGAAGATCCTGCGGGTGAGCCAGAAAAAGAGTAATTGCCCAAATTTTTGCAAAGGTCGCTTAGGCGGCCTTTTTTAATGCCTGAAATCCACCAATGAGGACGCAACGTGAAGCTATCCAGCATCCACGTTAAATCCCTCGCCATCAACGCCTCCAACATCTCAACGACCACCATCAACGGCCAGGAACACTACGTCATTCGTGGTGTTGTTCCGATCGTGGATGACATCGTCATGAATGGCGGGCTGTACCCGGCGGAGGAGATTAACAACAGCTACCTGACGATGGAGCGCAAGTTAATGCCGATCGGCCATCCGATGGTGAACGGCAAATACGTCAGCGCCAACGACCCGCAGGCGGTTAACGATTATTACGCCGGGGCATGGGCTCAGAACGTCAGCAAGGCCAACGACAAAGTCGTGATGGACGTTTACGTCAATAAGGCTGTGGCAGAGACAAAACCAGACGGCAAACGCCTTATTCAGCGTCTGGATGACATGATTTCCGGCAATAACGCCGACCCGATTCATGTTTCTACCGGTCTGCTGCTGAACAAGGAGCAAAAGGCCGGTGAGTCGAAGCAGAAGAAATACTCCTGGGTCGCTCACAACATGCAGTTCGACCACATTGCAATCCTGCTCGACGAGCCGGGTGCCGGTACGCCGGATGAAGGCGTCGGCATGTTCGTCAACGCTGACGGGCAGGAGGCCGATGTTGAAGCGACGGGCCTCATCGATGCTGCAAACAGCATGAAAGACGGCCTTCTGAACAAGGTGAAGTTCTTCTTCGCCCACAACTCCGACGCCTCATTCGACGAAATCTACCAGATGCTGCGTGAGGCAATCCGCGCGCCGTCGGGCAGTGACGCTTATCGCTATGTCGTGACCGTCTGGCCGGACAAATTCGTCTACGAAGAGGGCAACAAGCTCTTCCAGCAGAAATACCTCATCGACGACAGCGCCGTAACGCTGGTCGGTGAGCCAGTAGAAGTCGTGCGCAAACCAACTGAGTACGAAGTCAAAACCAACGGAGAAACAAACCCGATGAAAGAGAAGATGATCGCCGCGCTCAATGCCGCAGGCGTTAAAACCGAGGGGCTGACCGACGATCAGGTCTGGGATGCCTACAACCAGCAGGTGCAGAAAAAAGAAGGCGGACAGTCTCAGTTTAATTCTGATGCCATTACCGCTGCTGTGAATGCTGCCATTACTCCGCTGACCGAGAAAATCGGCCACCTGGAAACTCAGCTTCAGGCTAACGCTGAGAAGGACCTCAAAACCAAGCGTGACGCGGTGAAAGCTAAGTTCTCATTCATGGATGAATCGGCAGTCAACTCGCTTTCTGGCGATGCGCTGAATGCGCTTTATTCGCAGTGCCAGACCAGCACCGGGCTGAACCCAGCATTCCAGGGTAACAGCGAAAAAAGCGACATCCTTACCATGGAGGCACCTGAATAATGGCTCTCGCTCCTCGTTCCCATACCGTAATCGCGGGTCCGGCCCGCAAGAATGACCCTCAGGTCATTGAAGCCCTCTGCAAGGTTGCAATCCTGCCAGGTTCACTGGTCGAACTCGATGCGACCGGGCAGTGGATTTACCACGCAACAGCAGGCGGCACTGGCGTACCTCTGGTGATGCAGCACAACTACATCGGCGGTGGTGATATCCGTGACGCAGTGCCAGCGGGCGATACTGGCGCGGCCATCATGTGTGAAGACGATGTTGATTACCATATGCGCGTCAAAGCAGGTGAAGTGCTGCTGGAAAATGAAGGTCTGGTGTCCGCAGGTGATGGCACCCTGGCTAAATCGACCGCCCCTACCACCGACCACATCCTCTTCTACTCACGCGAGAAATACACCGTTGGCGCTGAAGCCCAGCTCGTGAAAGTTCGCAAATCAGGGAAAGCAACCGCATGAGCATGATCGTATTTAACAAGAAACTGGTTACCGACTATAACCAGGTAAAACAGGCGTGGAACCAACTGCTGATGCAGCGTGAAGCGTTTAACGTCAACCAGAACACTATTTCCACCCAGTATGGCGGCGCGCTGGAAGTTAACCAGGCCGCGCTGATCTCCAAAGACTACTGGCGCGAAGTGGATAACATCACTACCCGAGTCTTCCGTAATGACGAAGGTAACGGTCTGCTGGACGACCTGCTGGGGCTGGGTACGCCGATTTCTATCGGTAAGACTGCCGCTCTGTATCGCGTAGCCAGCGATGCCGGTAAGGTTCATCGCACGCTGACCGGTCATGTGCCGGAAGAGCTGGATAAAGTCATCTACGACGAAGCTGGCGACCCGATCCCAATCTTCAACACTGGCTACAGCCGCGAGTGGCGAGAGTGGAACGGCATGCAGTCGGAAAATCTCGATGCCATGGCCGACGACCAGGAAGCGCACGTTGCCGCTATCCGCGAGGATATGGCCGACTACATGCTTTCCGGTGACTCGAAGGTGAAGGTGAAGGGCTACGTCGGCGCTGGTATCACCAACCACGCCAACACCAACCAGGTTGATCTGGGTGCGTCCGGCCTGAACATCAACCTGACCACAGCAACGCCTGATGAGATGGTCGCATTCTTCACTGGCCCGTTCGCGAAACTGCTGGACGATAACTATGTCCAGGAGAAGGTGAAGGTGTGGGTATCGCCTGACATCATGCGCAACATGAGCAAGCCGTACTCCTCCGCTGCTGGATTCAAAGAAGGCACCGTGCTGGAGTATATCCTGCGCTACGGCCGCATTGAGTCTGTTAACCAGACCTTTAAGCTGACCGGTAACCACTTCATCGCGTACGTGCGCAACTCGCAGTACATCAAGACGCGCATTGCCGCGCCGGTGGGCACCTTCATGATCCCGCGTCAGAATCCGTTCGACAACTACAACACTCTGGTCTGGAGTGCTGTCGGTCTTCAAATCAAGCGCGATTTCAATGGTCGCTCTAAAGTGTTCAACGCACAGGGTTAAGGGGCTTCGGCCCCTTCTCTACGGGAGAGAGCATGAAAAAGTTAAAGGTTGAGAAGACTGGCTGCTGGGGAACAATTAACGGCGTATTCCAGCAACTGCCAGTAGGTCATGAGTTTGTTGCGATTGAAGTTCCACCGGCTTTCGCTGGTCGTGTATCGGTGGTGAGCGAAGTTGAAGAGCAGGAGCTTGAAGTTGCCACGCCAGGTGCCGACGATAAACCTTCAGAGCAGGCAGAGCAGGCAGAGCAGGCAGGAACCACCGCTAAATCGAAAAAGGCGAAATAACCATGGAAACCCCGCTTACGCCAGAAGAAATTAAAGGCTTCCTCGCTGAGTTGGGGTACGCCATACCTGATGCCTTGCTTACGCCGATCCTCTGCGTGGTGAACAAGATTGTCCCGTGCCTCGATGGAGCCGGGTATGACGAGTGCACCGCGAAGCTGATCCTGATGTATGCCGCAGCGCTTATGGCTACGTCGTCCGGCGCTCGCCGTATCAAATCGCAGGGGGCACCGTCTGGCGCGTCCCGCTCGTTTGAATATGGCGACGACAGCATTACCTGGCTGCGCGACTCGCTGGCCCGGCTTGATACCAGCGGTTGCACTGGTGAACTGCCTATCAGCGCCGGTAACAGCGTGGGCCTGTTCCTTGTGGTTGGGGGCTGCTGATGACGTACAAATCAGTGACGGAAGGCAAGCCGAAGCCTCTCACCCGCGTCTGGGTGATGACTGACACCGGACGGGAAACTACCGGCTACGTCAAATCGGACGGTGAGTGGCATATCAACTGCCCGCGCATCCGGGCGACCGGCGCGAAAGTGCTGCGCTGGAAGGAGGGCTGATGTCGTCTACAGCTTCATGGTCCTACAACAAGCCATGCACGATATGGCGCAAGGGTGCAGGTGGCAATGATGAGTGGGGCGATCCTGTCGACCCATACGAACCGCCTGAAACCATCATGTGCGACTACATCGGCGGCCTGTCTGCAAAGCTCGGCTCAATAGGAAAAGAGGTTGTCGTTAAGAACACCTTCTTTACTGCGTATGCGTTAGCTGATGAGGGCGATTACATCCTGATTGGTGTTAGTGCTGAACCTGATCCGGTCGTGGCAGGCGCTGATGAGGTCCGTCACGTGACGCGCTGGAACGATACTCTCGACGGCCTGGAAGATGACTGGGCGATAATTACGGGAGTGTAGCCATGGGCATCAAAGTGCGCGGCGTTAAGCAGTCGAAAGCCGGGCTCAACCGCATTATCAACGACGTGAAAGGGCGCAAAGTTGTCCGGGCGTTACAGTCAGCGATGATAATCGGCAGCTCCCAGGCTGCGCTTTATACGCCTATCGACACCTCAACGCTGCTAAATAGCCAGCATCGTGAGTTGATAAACAACGGCGTTAGGCTGACAGGGCGGGTGGGGTACACGGCGAACTACGCTGTTTTCGTTCACGATCCGAATGTGCCGCAAACCTTCCGCCGCGCCACTGCACAGAAAGAGTTCCTCACTAAAGGCTTTGAAGACACCCGCAGCCAGATTGATGCCGTAATGCGCAAGGAGCTTTCAGTATGACGCCAGAAATGTATGAGCGCGTGCGCAATTTCTTTGTTGATGCTGGGCTTACTACTGGCTTCATCGTTCAGATGTTGGCTTGGGATGATACAAAGAAGTTAACCGATGCATTTATCGTATTCCGACCTAACGGTGGCACGGACATTCTTAACGATATTGGCTCGGATTTCTATGTGCTGGTAGACGTTATTTCAGCAAAGGATAAGCGTCGTGCAGCAGCGGAAAAAGCCAAGGAGTTAATCGAATACGCCACCCAAAATGATGTTAGCGATGAGTGCCTTGGGTTAATTCAGAACCGAGGAGGTTTTCCATCGCCCATCACGACCGAAGAGGGCCGCCTGGTCTTCCGACTCCAGTTCATGTGCGTCTACGGCGAATAACCCAATCATCAACCCATCAGGCTGCCATCCGGCGGCCTTTTTTATTTGAGAGGTACACATGCAAGGCTGTGCTAATGATTTTGGCAAGCTGATCGGGAAAGTAGCTGTGCTACGCATGGCCTTTGGCTGCCCCGACGCAGTGCCAGCGCTTTCCGAGTGGAAGCGTCTCGGCGCTATGACGACCAAGGGCATCGACTATTCGATGAACACCATCAACTCCGAGGCAGATGATGCTAAAGGGCTGGTGGAGAACCTGGTCAACAACATGGATCTGACGATCTCCGGCGAAGGGGAGTTTCGCAAGTCTGATAAAGATAACGAGATCGGCGCGTGGCGTCTGTCGAAGTACATCTTTGACGAAGTACAGGCAGGCCGTCAGCCTAACCTGTGGGTGCGTTTCGACTTCGCTGGTGAGAACGCTGGCACTTATATCCAGGGCTACATGAACACCACCTCATGGTCTGGTGACTTCGGTACCAACGATATCTCCACCTTCTCCGGCGAGTGGAAGGTCTACGACGCCGACACTGTCGTGTTTGAAGTTGCTGATTCCATCGCGGCCACTGGCGTTGAAGTTACCCCTGCAACTGCATCTCTGGTCGTTGGAGCAACCCAGCAGCTGAGCGGTGCAGTTCAGCCAACCAATGCGACTAACAAGGCGATCACCTGGACGACTTCTGCGGCATCTATCGCAACCGTCAGTTCAACCGGTCTGGTAACGGCCGTCGCCGCCGGAACCGCGACCATTACGGCCACAACCGCAGATGGTGACTTTACCGATACCTGCGCTGTTACCGTGACAGCCGCACCGTAATCACTACAAAGGGCGGCGTGCTGCCCTTGATACTGGTTACGGAGAGCAATATGACCCCTTTGAAAGAGATTGGCGAGTGCCTGATTGGTGCTGGCGGCCGTGAATACTTCTTCCGCCCATCGTTCCGTAACATGACTCGGATCGGCGAACCAGAACATATCGTCCGCACTTTCTATGCGCTGTTCAATGACGATGTAGCAAAGATGCTTGAAGCGGCGCGCGAAATTCACGGCGCGATACCAGAGCATCAGCGCAGATTTTACGCCCACTATTTCGGTGACGTTTCGCTGCCACGCTGGGCACTTGATGCAGCAGGCTCTGCCGCGTTTGTGCGTGATGCATTACTCTCGGCTATTAACGTCATTCAGTCCTGCTGTGAAGAGGAAGTTTCTGAGCTGACAGGCTGGCATGAGCCTTCACGTACTGGAAGGCGTACGTTTGTATGGCGCCGTGGCGCCCTCCCGCCTGAGAACCTGATTCTGATAGCTCAGTCGCTGATCATGCATGGCGTTATCGGACGAGCCAAGGTTCGTAAGTTGCAGAAGCACGAAAGCAAGGAAACGACGCCGGAGTTTCATGCGACTGAATACATCATGGCGGCGCGAAACCATTTCGGGATCAGCAGGGAAGAGGCTGAAAACCTTACAATGACCGAATTCGCCATGATGCTTAACGCCAAATACCCTGACCAGAAAGGCTTCACCAGGGAAGAGTACGACGCTGTTATGGACGATGACGATCGCCGCTGGCAGGAAATGATTGAGCGCGAAAAATCAGCAAAGAAAGCGGCCTGAGTTAATAATGGATGTACCGTAATCGCCTGACCGGGCGTAATATGGCTCGACAATAAAACTCAGGGGATAAGAGTGAAAAAAAATACTGTTGGCTTTGGTGATTCCACTGGTTCTTGCTGGCTGCAAGCCGGGCGAGGAAAAGGCTATTTCGCTGGCACAATCTGAAGTGTCCGCCAATCTACTGGATCCTGGCAGCGCGCAATTCCGCAACGTGAAAGTTGTGAAGATGACAGATGCCGATGATGGCCGTGTTAACGCAGTTGTTTGCGGGGAAATCAACGGAAAGAACGGTTTCGGTGCCTATGCAGGGTTTCATCCATTCTTCGTTGAGCTGAAAATGAAATCGAAGGGGATGTTCTCAAAAGGTGTCGACTATACCCTTGGTGATCACTTCCTCAGCTCGAAAGATACGCCTCCACCACTGGCCTACACAGAACGATGCCAATAAACGACACGAATAACTAACCCACCAATCGGTGGGTTTTTTTATGCCCGGAGAAAACTGATGTCTGAGAAAGCAGGCGAGATTTATTACGACATCGAGGCCGATGTATCTGGCTTGCTCAAGGCCCAGGGAAAGGCCAATAAGTCGCTCGACTCCATCGGCAACTCGGCGACCAATGCAGCCAAAAAGATGGATGAGTTGCAGACGAACATCAACCGCGTCGCCGGGGCAATTGCCGCCTCACTCGTAGTTGACTGGGGTAAGGCGTTTCTCGTTGCTGCTGACAACATGAGCCAGCTCAACGCGCGTATAGAAAGGCTCACTGGCAGCGCAGCGACAGCATCGCAGACTATGCAAAGTCTGATGCGCATCAGTTCGGCAACGGGTGGTTCGCTACAGGATACAGCGAAGCTGTGGGAGACTCTCAGCACGGCGTTGCGCGATACCGGCGCGACGAACGGTCAGATCATCCAGCTCACAGAAACACTACAGAAAATAGGTCGTATTGGCGGATCCTCGACAGAAGAAATGGCGAATGCTCTTCGTCAGTTCGGCCAGTCAATTTCATCCGGTACGGTTCGGGCGGAGGAGTTCAACTCCATCCTTGAGCAAATGCCTGAACTGGCGCGGCAGATTGCCGCCGGGATGGGCGTAAGTATCGGAGAACTTCGCCAGCTGATGCTGGACGGGAAGCTGACGGCAGAAGATGCTCTCAACGCCATTCAGAAGCAAACCGGCTCAGTGAATGCAGAGTTCGAGAAACTCCCGCGCACGCTTTCACAGGCTAATACCGCGCTGACAAACTCATTCCTGTCGATGATCGATTCAGTTAACCAGGCAACAGGAGCCAGCAATGGCCTGGTTGCGGTTATCGACTCGATGACGGCGGCACTGGACAGACTGGTGGGGAAGGCAATCTCAGCGGATTCGCAAATTTCAGATCTGAACAGCACAGCAGAAATGTTTACCCGCCGGGCCCGCACCTGGTCATGGCTTGGGCTTGATGGCTGGGAGGCGCAAAACAAAGCGCTGGCGGGACTGAGTAATAAAGCCGCTATGCTGGTTGGCGATTTAGCAGCTGTAAGTAAAGCGTCACAGACCGCCGTCAACACCAAGCCGATCGAGATAAAGACCACGGCAACGACCACCGGGAGCAAGTCGAAGGGTGGACCGTCAGTCGCACAGAAAGAGGCGGTTCAGTACGCTAAAGCGCAGGAAACTGTTAACCAAAAACTGGACGAGCTGAGGCAGAAGGCCGAGCTCTCAGCTGGCAGTGTCGGTGAACTGTCCAGAGCTCAGGCCGTGCTTAATGCGCAGCAGTCTCTCGGCAACACAGCCACGCAGGAGCAACTTCTGCTGGCCGGCCAACTGGCAGGTAAAGCTTGGGACAATGCCAACGCATTGCGTGAGCAGGCTAAGGCTGAACGGGAGCGCACAGAGGCAGCCAATAAGTTCAGTACCATCCAGGGTAAAACCAGCAAAACTGCCGGGCTGGATAGCCAGTATCAGAAAGACATTGCTGACATCCAGCTTTACGCGCAGCTTTATCCGCAGAAGATCGGGGAGGCTGAGGCAGCGCGCGCCGCTATCGAGCAGCAGTATCGTGATCAGCGTAACGCTGCGATGTGGGAAGAGTGGGCGCAACAGAACGCGGCCACTCAGGCAGCGGCTGCGGCTTTCGACTCTCTTGGTTCGGTGGCCAGCAATGCGCTGACAGGCATTGTCACCGGAAGTATGTCGGCCAGCGATGCAATGCGCAGCATCGGCATGACCGTCCTGAACAGTGTGGTTAACTCTTTCGTGCAGATGGGCCTCGAGTGGGTTAAGTCGGCGATTATGGGTCAGACCGCTACGACATCAGCTGTGGCAGTTTCGACAGCAGCTCAAACCGCAGGAATTGCTACCACTACGGCAGCAAGTACCGCGGCAGCTGCGACACAAACGGCGGCCTGGACGCCTGCGGCAATGCTGGCGTCTATCAGTACACTCGGTGGAGCAGCTGCCATAGGAATTGGTGCTGTTCTCGGTGCGCTGGCTATGGGGGTTGCTGGTAAGCGTAAGAATGGCGGGCCTGTCTCTGCTGGCGGGATGTATCAGGTCGGCGAAGGCGGCATGCCGGAGATTTACCAGGCCAGCACCGGTAAGCAGTACATGATACCGGGCGACAACGGCAAGGTAATCAGCAATAAGGAGATGAATGCCGGCGGAGGTGGAGGAGTGGTAATCAACATCCAGAACTACACGTCATCCTCGGTCGATGCGCAGGCAGGTACGGATGCTAATGGTGGAGTGACGGTGGATGTAATTGTCGCCGACCTGAACAACGGCGGGCCAATCAGTAACGCCATAACCAGCAACATGAACGTTAAACGCACGCCAAGAGGGCAGGGCTGATGCCAATTATCGACTATCCCGACTGGCTTCCGCTGGCGCAGAAGGCCAGCAAAAACATGACGCTCGATACCGGGTTCCAGACCGATCAGCCAGCGGTCGGGCCGGCTATCTTTGAGAATCAAACTGATGACCTGAAAGTGACCTGGTCACTGACGTGGATCTTCACTCTTGCGCAGGAGCGCGCTTTCCAGCAGTGGCTACGCAGCCCGAACTATCTCAACCGGGGCCTGAACTGGTTCCGGATGAATATCAATCTGGGCGGCAGTGGCCTGCAATTGCAGGAGCTTCACTTTACGCAGATGCCAGTCCAAACCAGTATCGACGGTGGGGTGGTAACCTGGACGGGGACGGTTATTGCGAACCACCTCTACAATGCCGACGACGAGTTCGACGACATCATTGTTGAGCTGCCGCCGCCTTGGGATTCGCGGCTGGATATCGTTGTAACGGGTTATCCGGACAACAGAGACCCAGAATCACTGCCGAGGGTGCCGTAATGCCGAGCTTCAGGGAGTACAAGCAGCAGCGCCCCACGCGCGGACTGTACGACACCATTACGTTCTACCACCCATCCTTTGGTTACGTTCGTCTTGTCGACAAGCAGTTCTTCCCGAAGACGCTTGGTGGCCAAACGTTCACGCCAGCGCGCTTTGAAATCGAAGAGAGTCAGCAGAGCGGTACGCCGGTGATCGACGCGACGGTGAAGTTAGGGCGGCTGTCGTCGGATATCAAAGCGCTGATGAAACAGTGGAAGGGTGCGGCCAGGCTGACTGCCATCACGGCCACGCGGCAGATCTTCGACAGCGGGGATGTGTCGGTGCCGATTAAGTCGTGGCAGCTTTACGTCAAGACGGTGGATATCGACGCTGATTCCGCATCGGTCACTCTCTCCGTCACCAACCCTCTGAACAACAACATTGGTCGCCTTTATGATCCAGTCGAATACACGGGACTTCAGTACCTCTGATTTTATCAGCAGGATGATCGGCGTGTCGTGGGCTAACCGGGCCTGTTCGTTCGAAAAGGTGGATTGCTGGGGGCTGGTAGTGCTGTATTACCGGCATGTTCTCGGCATTGAACTGCACCAGACTCCGGACTACGAAGCCGGGGCAGATTTCTTTACCTGCTATCAGGGAGACGTCGTTTTCTGGCGCCGGTTCGATAAGCCAGTCGAGGGCGGGATATTCGTCGGGTATCGCGGTGCGCAACCGGCACACGTTGGGCTGGTGCTTAACAGGCAGGCGCTGCACTCTCGCGGCGAGAATGGAAGCGTGCGCATGGACTCGTTACTGGTCATTCAGAGGGCATTTACAAAGGTGGAGTTTTTCGAATATGGCGCTGGTTGAGATATCGAATTTTCCAGGAACGCCTAAGTTGCGTTGCAGGGTGCCAAACGGCACCCTTTTTTATGACTGGCTGGCGTCCAATGACGCTACTTTCCACCACGACCTGCTGATCGTCCGCAATGGAGTGAAGCTGTGCGATGACGATGAGCTGGCGTTTGAGCTGAGCGAACTGGACCATATCCGGATTTTCGACCAGCCAAAGGGCATTGTCGGCGACATCCTGAGCCCGATATTTAAAGTGGTGGGCCAGGTGTTTTCGTTCCTGGCGCCGAAGCCCGCTATAGCAAACAACGGCGGTAATACCGTAGATTCGCCCAACAATAGCCTGACCGGTCAGACAAACACCGCGCGCGTCTACAAAGCCAAGCCGGATATCTACGGCCAAATCCGTTCGTTCCCGGATCTGATTCAGGAATCGGTATTTGAATACGTTCACCAGACTTCCACAGACGGCGGCCTGAAGTACGTCACTGAATGGATGTGTATCGGGATCGGCAAATACGATTACGAGTCCGTGCGCTACTCAGAATCCAGCTTGGGCTCTCTGGCTGGTGCCGAGTTCCAGTTTTTCCAGCCTGGCGAAGTAATCCCGCAGATCGTCGAGGGATACGGGTTCGATGACGTTGACGGCCAGGAGGTTCCCGGGCAGAACGAAGCCAGCGACTTCCCGATCGAAACAGCAACGGCAAACACGGTGGTCAGCGGAACGTATTCCGGCGGCCAGATAGCGATGAAAATCGTGAAACAAGCCGAGTTCGACTATTTCATGGGCCTGGTTCTGCCGCATGCTGTAACCTTCACCATCAATGTGACGTATAGCACGGCCTCCGGCAACGTGACTACCGATGCGACATTCTCCGGCACGCTGATCTCCGCCGTTGAAACAAACGACGGCGCGGTTGTTAACCCGGTGCGCTGGTACACGTTTACGATGAACCAGCTGGAGGGGCCGCAGGACATTCCGGCTAACGCCACGATCAACACTACGAAGTTTATCCTGAACGATAACGAGGCGCTGGTAGTGGGGCCGTTCTTCTCCCCGGTCGAGTCAACGCAGCTGTGGCTGCATACCCAGTCCAGCCTCGGCGGGAAGAAAGAGACCAACTGGAAGGTTGTCATCTGGAAAATCGACGACGACTACAACCAGGTGCCGGGAACGCAGCAGACGTTTACGTACCGGCAGACGACGCCGCACCAGTCGACGAGCGAGGTGTTTTATCGCACTGACAAGATCACTCCGACCGGCGGGTTCGGGAAATACGCGGTCAGCTTCCAGCGCACGGATAACTCCGGTGACGCGTCACTGCTCAAGGTCGAAGAGATCCACAGCATCAACATCAGGACAAACGTCGTTCACCCGACGGACACGCTGGTGCGGGTGAAGGTGAGGGCGACGGAGAACGCGCTGGGCAGCCGTGAGCGGAAATATAACGCGCTGGTGACGCGCCATACCATCACATACGACCTGGACACGCAGGCGGTGGATTACACGCTGCGTCCGTCGCGCTCGTTCGCTGATGCGGTGGCGCATACCTGGCTCATTATGGGCGAGCAGCCGGTAAGCAGCATTGACCTGTACGGGCTGTATTCGATTGCCGAAAGCCTGCTTGACGAGCGTCTGGGTTACTTCGACTACACATTTGACGATGAGAATGACTCTCTCGGTGACCGCGTGCAAGCGATATGCAATGCGGCTTCAGTGGTGGCTTACTGGGATGACGGCGTGCTGACGTTCACCAGGGATCAGAAAGTGGATTACCCGGCGGCGGTATTCAACCGTGCGAACATGAAGACGGACGAGTACAAAATGACGTACGAGGCCACTCTTCCTGGCGGTTATGACGGCGTGCAGGTGTCCTACGTGCATCCAACCACGAACAACAAGACTTACATCAATTACCGCGTACTGAACGGAGCCATCGTCGAACAGGAAGCGGAAAACCCGAACAAGCTGGAGATAGTCGGCTTCCGTAACGAGTATCAGGCCCGGGAGCGCGCATTACGCGAAACCAAACGCCTGATCTACTCGCGCGTGAAGATGAACGCCAAAGTGTTTGAGGACGGCATTATCCAGGTTGGAAGCGTCATTCAGATGCCTGACATCTACGACAGCAACCAGCAACAGGGTTATATCACAGGCCGCGCCGGGAATAACTTCGATACCAGCGAGCCGATCGCGTTTACCGGTTCAATGTACGTGCTGGTGACCGACAGCATGGGTAGTCCGACGCAGCGCTATCCGGCCACGGCCCGGAGCGACACGAAGTATGGTTTCACCGCGGCTATACCCGACATTCAGCTCAATATCTGGAACGGAGACACTGTGCAGCTCCCGTCGCGCTATCTCATTGCGACAGTGGAGGAACTGGACAGTCAGCTATGGACGGTCAACAGCATCAAACCGAACACAGATAATACGGTTTCACTGACGGTCGCGGAGTACAGCGACGCCATCTACCAATAAGACCGTCTCCGACCAACCGAACCCGGCCACCGTGCCGGGTTTTTTTATGGAATCAATATGGTTACGACACCAACAAACCTGCCTGTTCCAAGCGAATCACCGCGCGATCTGAAGTTTAATGCGGGGAAAATTGACGAGTTCGTTACGTCATTTTCACAGTGGTACATCGACCGCTTCGGGATTCAGCACTATACGATTGAAGGACTGAAGCAGCTTGTGCTTCAGCAGATCTACAATCTTGGCTGGAACCTGAAAGGTACATTCCAGGGCGGTGGAACCGTGTCCGCAGCTGGAGATCTGCTACAGGATACCGTTTCTTTAATTTGGTACCGTTGGGATGACCTTGCTACCCTACCGAAAACTGTTCCTTCCGGGTCAACCCCTTCATCTTCTGGCGGAACCGGACCTGGCAAATGGCAACCTGTAGATGTTGCTGATGTGCTGAGGAAAGACCTGGCTGCTGCTGATGGATTCAAACTGATAGGCCGCTGCGCGACGGTAACTGCTCTGCGCCTGGTAGAACCTACCGTCAATAAACAGATGATCAGTCTGGTCGAGTACACTGCCGGCACTGGGTATGGTGGCGGGATTTTGTGGTACGACAACACAGACGCGACCAGCGCCGATAATGGTGTTGATGTGTTTGTTACTGCTGGCGGCAAGCGCTGGAAGCGCCTATCTTCTCGCGTTACGCTACTTGATGCTGGCGGGGTACCAGGAACAGACAGCAGCGTTGCTTTGCAGCGGCTGGTTGATGCCAAAAAAGGGAAACTGGTTGTCATTCCTGAAGGCGAATTCATCGTCGCCGGGGTAATGCTCAATAACAGCGCCTATAACAATACTCGCTTCCAGTGCGAGGGTATATTGAAGTTAAAGCAACGAGCTTCTACTTCAGAAAACAATGCCGGAATGCCAGCTTACATGGGCATCTTATTGAGAGATGTTTTCGATGTTACAGGGCATCTCAGATTCGATGGGCAGAGAACTGTTCAGCCAGATGAGGAGCACATTTATTGTGTCGGCATAGCAGGTGGTGGTGGTCATGACTTTACCGTTGACATAAAAGAAATTAAAGGTGATGGTTTTTATATATCACAGTCTGACTGGCTGGCTAATAGCACCATCACAGATGGCATCCGAATCAGCGGTACTATTTCTAACACTGCGATCGATGGGCGAAACGCAATCTCAGTTATCAGCTGTAAAAACTTCAATATTGATGTATCCATTAAAAATGTTGGTGGTGTAGTTGGCGGTGTTCAGCAGCCTGGTGGAATTGATTTGGAACCGAATTCCGACTATCAGATTGTTGAAAATGGTAACATTAATGTAGTTGCAGATAATAGCGCATTTGGAATATGCATATTTGGTAAGTCATATAATGTCAATAATGTTAAAGTCAAGGCAATCCTTAGCACTAACTGCAAGCCGTATCTTACACGTTTTAAAAATTGCGAAATTAATATCCAAAATAAAGATGGAGGTGTAGCTGCTGAAGTTGATACATGTATGGATAGCAAGATTAAAGTTCGACACCATAATTGCAACTCTGGTGCTATTTACGGCTTTAACGGGCAAGTAGTTGGATGTGAAATTGAGACAATCGGGACGCAGTGGAAGGATTCAGTTGCAGGACATTACGACATTCAATCATGTGTATTCAAAGTTTCAGCTTATGATTGTCTGGGCACAGGCACCGGATTCGCCTGGATAATAGGTATTCCTAATGGAAAAACATCAGCGTACATACCTGCATATAATCGTTACAGCATTGACTGCCCAAGGCAGACCAACGTAGTGTATGCAATTCGTAACGTAAGCAATCTTGTATTAACCCGGTGTATTCTATGTAACAGTAATCTTGGCGGATGGAACAACTGGGGAGAGGCAGTACTTGGTCAGGTGGCGAACGTCATTGAAAGTACAATATGTAATACTCTCAGCAGCTCAAACGCTATGCCAGGTTCTGGCTATTATCCTCAGGGAGTTATCGTTAAAGCAAACTCTAATACGGTTACCTCAGGGCAGGTGCTCTATGGATGGCTGAGACTAACAACAGGCAATAGTCACATTTTAGATACAGACTGGAAAGCCGTGAAATTGTTGTGGTGAAACAGGCCCCGTCAGGGGCCTGTTTTGTTATTTGCATTTCTTGTCGAAATCAACAATTGCAATATCTTTAACGATATGTAGATCAAATAATCTCTCATTTCGAGTAAAGCTGGAAGTACACATCTCGCTCAATGCATTTTTCACCGTATCTTTATCAGGCACCCTTGGAAGGTACAAGCCTTCAAAGTTGAATCTATTGTAAGGCCACGACCAATTGTAAAAATAATTTGGTATATTGAACTTGAAAATCGGGAAGTTATTTTCTGAATTCAGCAGAACCGGCGATTTCGCATGTGATCCATTGAAAGCAATATAGTTATAATCTATTCCTCTTAAGCTATGCTTTATATCATTAATAATAACAGAGCTATATTCGGACTGAGCTTTGGATGCAGCGCCAAATGCATAGATATACACTGTAAAATAAGTGAGTGGAATTAGCAGTAAAAGGATTAAATATTTTGCTTGAGTGTTTTTAGTTAATACGTAAACACAATAAAAGACAAGCAGGTTTATTCCACTAAACCCTACGTATAACCGTGAAAAATAAGGTACGGCACTCTCAAGAGGTAGCAGGGAGCCCATCGTGGAAATCAAAGAAATAAAAGGTAGTGAAACTAATGCTAGGTATGTGAATATTAATGAAACACTTTTCTGAGTCCCCTTTTTTTTCTTTGCAAGCTTGATGCAACAAAGCAATATTAAGCATGTAACTGCTAAGAAATAAATTGCCGCCATACCATGAAAGAAAAATCTATCAACGAAGTTATAATATGCAGTGAGATTGTTGACAGCATTACTAAACAAGCCACCTCCATCTATTCCTGGATGGCTGGAATTGTGTGACCCTGAAAATGTATTCGGTAGGATAATTTTCAAGTATAAGAATGCTGATAAAGCAAGGGCCAAAATTCTGGATGCAGCAAGCATTAACGCATATTTATGCTCATTCCTATGCTCAATAGTGTGCATAAACTGTATTATGCTGCAAAAAATGTAAAGATTTATAGATGGCTGGTAGGTGCAAAAAACCAAAATTACAGTGGCTAATGATAATAAAAAGTCTAATTTATAGTCATTCTTATTTGCACTGATCAGTAGAAGTGGTGCGCATAATGAAACACACATCGGCAGCACATCAAATCTATAAGACAGTATCTCTGGTAGTGATGGCGTCAACACATATCCAAGAGGAACGATAAAATAAATACCTCCGGAGGCTATGTATTTCTTATGAAACATATAAAGTGCTAAGGCTATCAATGAGCATGACAAAATCAGAGGTAAAGGGAAAATGTCAATTAATCTATGATTAAAAGATAGCAACTGCATTAACCAGTCTGAAACTGGTCTGCCATCAACCCCCCACCTAGTATAACCTTTTGTTGCCCTCCCCATGTCGTCAATATAATATTGAGAAGACAAAAATATTGGAAGAGAAAGAAATAATATAGCGATTAAGTAATCTTTATATTTTATTGTTTTCATTTTCCAATCCCAGCCTTTGATTTTAGTATGTAACGTGGTCGATTTTTAACTTCTATATAAATCCTGCCAATGTACTCACCAAGAACACCAATCCCTATAAGCTGAATGCCGCCAAGGAAAAGAATTGAAACGAGAAGAGATGGGTAACCTCGCACAGCATTGCCAAAGGCGAGGGTGTCTATAATCATCCACGCACCGTAGAGGAACGCCACGCCAGCAACCAGTAAACCTATGTAGGTCCACATGCGGAGAGGGAAGGTTGAAAAGCTCGTAATCCCCTCGAGAGCCAGGTTCCACAGTTTCCAGCCGTTGAATTTCGTGCTTCCGGCTACACGTTCTGCGCGGGCATATTCAACAACATCAGTGCGGCCACCAACCCAGCTCAGCACACCTTTCATGAACAGGTTTCGCTCCGGCATGAGTTTGATGTTTTCCACTACCTCGCGAGACATCAGGCGGAAATCGCCAACGTTTTCCTCGATCTTTGGATTGCTGATTTTGTTGTGTAGCTTATAGAACCATTCAGCGGTCTTGCGCTTCAGTCTGCCATCTGTAGAGCGATCAGAGCGTTTGGCCAGCACCATATCAGCCCCGGCCTGCCACTTTTCAATAAGGTGAGGAATAACCTCGATAGGATCCTGCAAGTCTACGTCAATTGGGATAATCGCTTCACCGGTGGCGTGATCAAGCCCAGCGAACAGGGCTGGCTCTTTACCAAAATTACGGGTGAATGAAAGAGGAACTACAAGCGGATCGGCAACAGCAAGCGCGCTGATAATTGATTCTGTCGCGTCTTTGCTGCCGTCGTTTATGAACACTATCTCGACTTCGTGCTGCTGAAGCCCTTCAAATTCCCGAACTGTTTTATAAAAAATCGGTATCGCGTCTTCTTCGTTAAAGACGGGAACGACTAGAGAAATTTTCATTTCGCATCCCTAAAGACAATGAACTTAGAATAAATAAAACCGCACACCAGACTGATGGAGGAGAAAAGAATGAGAGTCACGATTGGAGCCATTCCGGATTTATCGGCAGCCCAACCAACAGCTGCGCTAAGCGAGCCCATGAATCCAACGTAGAGCATGTAGCGCATCGTTGTTGTCGAGGACTTAAAGGTGAATCTAGCGTTTGCAAAGAAACTGAATGACACTGCCACGACGAATCCGGCGAAGTTACCAAGCGCCTGACCTGTGTGAAACCCGTATATGCAGATAGCAAACACAACCCAGTGAATGAGCGTGTTAATGACGCCGATTGATGTGTACTTAGCAAAGAGCTTTAACATTATATAAATCAGTCAATTCAGAAAGGTCTGAAGTTTAGCACCACTGTGAAACTTGATCGACCCTCATATTTGACGATACTGTATATACATACAGTTATTTTGTGAGGTGATTATGCCACGCACAGCAGACATTCATGCCGCTTTTATAGCGGCAATAGAGGTTAACCCAAAAGGGTACCGCTATCTACGAACAGACAGCTTCATCAAAAAGCTGCGGGGGTTAAACTGGCACTTCAGCCGTGCAGAAGCAAACTCATGGATAGAACGCTACCAGTCCGACTTTGCAGATAAGACAACTGATGGCAGTGATAATAGATACTGGATCCTGCGTAACATGGGGAGGGTGCACTGATGGGATTTGCCTCGCCAGCTGCTGATTATGTTGAGCGTCAACTGTCCCCAGCAATCCTGTGCAACATCGGGGCGGATAGTAGGGTGCTCGAAACTGATATGGGGTTCGCGATAATCGAACCTGTTGTTAAGAAGACGCCGGGCAATGTATTACTGATTCTGTGCGACGGTCATACGCAGTTTGCCAAACTGATGGGTAAGGCGTTAATCACGGACGATGGCGAGGCGATAGAGGGCCCGGCACTGGAAGAGGTGGAGGTAATGGGGCGGGTGACGTTCTTCATCAACCGTGCGAGGGATGACGACGACTGCCCGGTGATGTGATGGGGCATGGGTGGGGCACAAAACAGCACTCGATCTAAGGTGAACTTAGACGACTGACGTTTTCGACGACTATAACCATCTGTTATTTGGTGCGCTCTTGGACGATCTTTGTCGATTATGAAAATTGTATGCTCATGTGATGGGCATGCAGGTGTAATCATTACCCATCTTACGCTGGCAGCCTGAGGGCTTTAATGCCACAATATTTTTTTCTTCGCATGCAGGAAAGATGATGAAAAAAGTAGCAATTGTGGCTGCGATGCTGACCTTAGCGGGATGTGTTCAGGTTGATAACTATCAGGAAGTGATTAAGCACCCTGTCCCTTCGCAACTGGCAGGTTACTGGCAGTCGAAAGGGCCGCAGAGCGCGATGGTGAGCCCGGAAGCGATCGCCACGCTGGTGGTGACGCCGGAGGGGGATACGCTGGATTGCCGTCAGTGGCAGCGCGTTATCGCGGTGCCGGGTAAGATCATGCTGCGTTCAGATGATTATTATAACGTGACCCGTAAGCTGGATGTCTATCCGCTGGAGCGTGATGGGGCGGCGCTGGAGTATGACGGTATGGAGCTGTACAAGGTTGACCGTCCAACGGTGGAATGCGCCGATTACCTGAGCAAGAATCCGCTGGAGAGTAAGCTTCCGTAACTTTTAACCCGAAGCAAAAAACTTGTTTGAGAACGACTGAAGGCTTTCAGCGATGCTCTGGTCCGGCTGTAAATCGCTGAGGCGTTTCCTGTAGGCCGGGGCGAGGCGCAGGGATGCGCCGAGAGGGCGGGCTTTACAGGGATGTTACCTCCGCCCGTCCCCGATAAGCCGGAAGGAATAAGCCGAAGGCACCGCGAAGCGGCGATTTTCCGCCGGAAGCCCGGGTCGCCAGGGTGGTGGCGACTGAGCCACCCTGGCACGTTCACCGGTTATGTTGTGACAGAGTAGCAAGGAACATAAAGTGAACGGAATGACCACCAGAGCCGTATGTTCCCCCTCACCCCAGCCCTCTCCCTCAAGGAAGAGGGGGCCGTCTGTGCAGACATTATTTTGTGAGGATGGCGTACGCTTCGGGAGCGGGTCCGCAGACCGCACTGTTCCAGCACTACAGCGCGTCCTCAATCACCCACACGCTAACGCTCCCCCCGTTACAGAAGAACGTCCCTTCGCCATCCGCTGCCGTGGTCACGGTTTCTTCACGGTTGCCTAAAAAATCACGCCAGGTTTTATTGCCGTAATTCTCTCCGAGGCAGATCGTCTTCTCGCCGTTATCCCCATTCGACAGCACCACCACACAGCCTGGATGATCCTCAGTCCCGCTGCGGCTGAACGCAATACAGTTTGGATGATCGAAAAAGAGGGTCTGCACGCCGTGGGCAAAACGCTGCCGGGCGAGGATCAGCTCGTGGAGCTGTTCAATCACCGGCATATCAATGTGATACGTTTCGCCATCTCCTCCGGTGTCGTCATAGCTGGCGCCAAAAAGATCCGGGTAGAACACGCTCGGCACGCCGTTTTCACGCAGCAGGATGAGCGCGTAGGCCAGCGGTTTGAACCAGGCTTCTACCGGGGCTTCCAGCGCCTGCAAGGGTTGGGTGTCGTGGTTGGCAACCAGCGTCACCGCATGGAACGGATCGGCTTCCACCAGCGTACCGGTGAAAATCTGGCTCATATCGTAGTCGCGTCCCTGGCGTGACGCTTCGTGAAATTTCATTTGCAGCGGCGCATCAAACAGCATGGTTTTGCCGTCCACCTGATTGATGTAGTGCTGCAATTTATCCACTTCGTGAGACCAGTATTCCGCCACGATAAACAGCGGTTGCGGGGCCACCTCCTGGACGTGCTCAATCCACTCTTTATAGAACCAGGCCGGGATGTGTTTTACCGCGTCCAGGCGGAAGCCGTCGCAGTGGGTTTGCTCCATCACCCAGCGCGCCCAGTATTTGATCTCCTCCGTCACCGCGTGGTTGCGAAAATCAATATTTTCACCCATCAGGTAATCGAAATTGCCCATCTCATCGTCGACCTGATCGTTCCAGCCTTCCCCGGTGTAGTCGTTCACGATTTTGAAGATACCGTCCTCATTAGGGTTTTCAATGTGGTCGATACCGCTGAAGCATTTGTAATCCCAGACAAACTGCGAATACTGCCCGGCCCGAACGGGGAAGGTGTAGCGCGTCCAGGCTTCACATTCGATGATCTCATCGCTGATTTGGGTGCGATCCTGCGCATCCACGCGCTGCACGCGGACGGGTTCCTTTTCATCGGCCCCCATTTTGTGGTTGACCACCACGTCCAGAAGCACCGCAATCTGGTTGCTTTTTAAGGCGTTAACGGCCTCCAGCAGCTGGGCTTTATCGCCGTATTTGGTGGCAACGCTGCCTTTCTGGTCAAACTCACCGAGGTCGAAAAGGTCATAAGAGTCATACCCGACGGAATAGCCGCCGGACGCGCCTTTGTACGCCGGCGGTAGCCAGACCATATTAATGCCGATTTCGTTCAGGTTGGGGGCTAATGCCGTGACTTCTCGCCACAGTTCACCGCCGGTGGGGTAGTACCAGTGAAAGCATTGTAAAAGTGTTGGGTTGCGCATGCACCATCTCCATGAGGTCGCGAAACTCAAGTATGGAGCAGGTTTGGCAGAAATGCCTGGCGAACGAAACGGTTAACGCTCGCACGCCAGTTAAATGGCTAATTGATATCGCTATTACTTTGCGGAACCAGTACATGACCGCCCTGGTTACCGTAGGTGGAGAGCACGGTTTTCTGGATGGAAGATTGCCCAACCAGCTTCGCCAGCTCATCCATTCTGGCTTGTAGCAACGTTTTCACCTGACTTTCGTTGTCCAGGATCACCCGCAGCGTCGGGCGAAGCTGCTCCTGAATCTGCGTCGAAGGTTCACTTTCCTGAGTGAGACGAGCCAGTGAGTGCACCGCATTAACATAGTCGGTTTCACAGATGATCAGATCATCCCATAGTCCCTGCCGGGCCAGTCGCAACATCAACTGGCTCTGCTCAAGGAGTTGCTGATAAAGGGCATAAAGTTGCGGTGCGTTACTCATTAGACGGCGTCCTGCATCAGTTGTGGCGTACCGGCAACCTCCTTCCACCCGTCAGCGATATTGCGCAGCAAGGTTTCCACCTCTTCGATGGCGCTGGCGTCGTTATTCACGTTGGCGTGCAGGAGGCGACGTACCATATAGGCATATAGTGCAATCAGGTTTTGCGTAAGCTCATCCCCGTTATTTTCCACCAGGCCAACCTTCAGCCCGTTTTCGATAATGTTGATGGCTTTTGAGAGCGCCAGCCCTTTTGCCGGAATATTACCGTCTGCCAGGAACAGACGCGCGCGTACCAGTGCGCTGAGGGCCCCGTCAAATAGCATGATAACCAGCTGCTGCTGGCTGGCGCTCATCACCGCGCTTTCAACTTCTATCTTTGCGTAGGCTTGCGTGCCTTTTGCGCCGTACATGTTATCCCCCTCGGGTCTGATTAGCGTTTACTACTTGTTGCTGGACGTATTTTCAAACTGCTGCGTCAGGTAGCTGCTGGTGTTGTTCAGCGAGGTCATCAGTACGTCCAGCTGGGTAAACTGGGCTTTGTACTGTGCCACTCTCGCGTCAATACGTTCACTCACTGAGTTGTATTGATCCGTCAGCTTGTTCAGCGTTTTGCTGACGCCATCTTTGGCCGCCTGGATAATCCCTTTGCTGGAAAGCCAGTCAGTCAGATGGGTGGCCATGGTGGTGGTGATCCCGGTGGTTTTACCGTCACCCACAACCAAATCTTTCACCGCAGACGGGTTCTCTGTCAGCGTTTTTTTCAGCTTGTCGCTGTCCAGCTCCAGCTTGCCCGTGCTTGGATCGGAGGTAATGCCCACCTGAGTCAGCGTTTTATAGGCGGTTCCGCCGACGGTGCTGCTCAGCATGGTTTTCAGCTGCGTCTGGATAGTACGCAGCGTGTTGTCCCCGAGCAGGGCGCCGTTGCTGGAATCCTGCGCATCCTTACCCGGATCGACAGCGGTGTATTTTGTCAGTGACGCGAAGCTGTCTTGCAGGGTATTGTAGGCATCCACCCAGGCTTTCATCGCCGTTTCCGCTTTTGACGTATCTTTAGTAATCGTCAGCGTCTGGTTACCGGTGGTGACGTCGTTCAGGTTCAGGGTGATATCTTCCAGCGCATCGCTGATGGTGTTGCTGCTGTTTTCGATATCAACGTTATTCACCTTCAGCTTTGCGTTCTGCGCGGTGACGCTTTCCGTCATGCCGTTGCTGGCGTCGGTGCTGGTGCCGTTGTAACCCATAAAGGATTGCAGGGCGCTGTCGCCGCTCACGCTGATGCTGACCGCGTTATCCGCCCCGGTTTCGGTGGAGGTGATGGACAGACGATACTGACCGTTACCGACGTTAATAATACTGGCGGTCACGCCCGCATCAGCTTTGTTAATCGCATCGCGAATGCCGTTCAGCGAGGAGTTTGCCGCGCTGATATCGACGGTCACCGGATCTTTTCCGTTACCGGCGGTAAACGTGATCTTGCTGTCAGCCGTGGCAATTGCGGTTTTGGCGTCTGCCTGGGTGTTTTTTGTGGTCAGCGTCTGCGCCTGCGCCAGCTGTGACACGCTGATGGTATATTTACCTGCAATCGCGCTGCCGGTGGTGGTGGCGCTGAATGCCGTGGTGCTGCTTGCCGTGCTGGTCGCCGTAAACAGGTCGGCTTTATTCAGCGCGGTGTTGGCAGTCTGAAAGGCTTCCAGTGAACTCTTCAACGTGCCGTAAGCGCTCAGCTTGGCGGTATAAGATGACTGTTGTTTGGAAATCGGCGTCAGCTGCTCTTTTTCGGCCTTAGTCAGACTATCCAGAATGTCTGCTAACTGAAGACCCGAGCCAATCCCCAATGATGAAATACTTGCCATATTTATTCCTTAATCTATCGACACGTAGAACGAATAGTGGGGTTATCGGCCTTAATGGGGGAAAGTTTACGGTTAATTTCTTTTTTTTAATGGCGGGAATAACGGTAATAGAGAAGAGCTTTTCCGTGGCTAAAAAAATTAACGCGATCCTGAAAAAAAATCTAAAGGTTGTTTTGGACCAGACGATAACACCTTTGACGGCGATGAAGCCGAAGGGTGGAAACCCAAATCTAACCAAACAGATTTGATGAACAACAGGAATCGAAATCATGGCACAGTACATTAATACCAACAGCCTCTCGCTGATCACTCAGAACAACATCAACAAGAACCAGTCCGCTCTGTCTTCTTCTATCGAGCGTCTGTCTTCTGGTCTGCGTATCAACAGCGCGAAAGATGACGCTGCGGGCCAGGCGATTGCTAACCGCTTCACCTCTAACATCAAAGGCCTGACTCAGGCTGCACGTAATGCTAACGACGGTATCTCTGTTGCTCAGACTACGGAAGGCGCACTGTCTGAAATCAACAACAACTTACAGCGTATTCGTGAGCTGACCGTTCAGTCTCAGACTGGTACTAACTCCGATTCCGACCTGGCTTCAATCCAGGACGAAATCAAATCCCGTCTGTCTGAGATCGACCGTGTATCTGGCCAGACTCAGTTCAACGGCGTGAACGTACTGGCTAAAGACGGTAAAATGAACATCCAGGTCGGCGCGAATGATGGCGAAACCATCACCATCGACCTGAAGAAAATTGATTCAAAAACTCTTGGCCTGGATAGCTTCAACGTTAATGGTCCTAAAGATGCAAAAGGAACCTTGGGTACAGCTGCTAACACAGACTTTACCTCTTACTACGGTTCTACCACCAGCGTCACCAAAGCGACTGTAGAAGAAAAAAGCGCTAACGACTTAGCGACCCGTCTTGGTGTGGCGAATGGCAGCGTTGCGTTAACAGCTGACGAAGTTTACAAAGATGACAATGGTAATCTGTTTGCAAAAGTAACGATTACTCCTGCAAGTGCTGCGGAAGTTAACAACCTGAAAGCAAACGGTTTTGAAAGCGAATCAGGAAAGGCTAAAGAGTATTTCATCGCTCTGGATCCTCAGTCAGCAGATACTAAGACTGCCGCTGACACAGCAGCGTTCACTATCGATACTTCTAGCCTGAGCCTGAAAAACCTGACTACCGGTTCTTCTTCTAACCCACTGGCTAAACTGGACGAAGCGATCGCGTCTGTTGACCAGTTCCGTTCTTCACTGGGTGCGGTACAGAACCGTCTGAGCTCTGCGGTTACCAACCTGAACAACACCACCACCAACCTGTCTGAAGCGCAGTCCCGTATTCAGGACGCCGACTATGCGACCGAAGTGTCCAATATGTCTAAAGCGCAGATCGTTCAGCAGGCCGGTAACTCCGTGCTGTCCAAAGCTAACCAGGTTCCTCAGCAGGTTCTGTCTCTGCTGCAAGGCTAATCACCTGATTACGCTTAAACCCCGCTTCGGCGGGGTTTTTTCTGTCCGCATTCACGCGTAACCCCCCAAATAACCCCTCATTTCACCCACTATTCACCCGATTAAAACCCCTCCAGAATCGGATAATCATGCCGATAACTCAACTAACGCAGGGCTGTTTATCGTGAATTCACTCTATACCGCTGAAGGTGTAATGGATAAACACTCGCTGTGGCAGCGTTATGTTCCGCTGGTGCGTCACGAAGCATTGCGCCTCCAGGTGCGTTTGCCGGCGAGCGTGGAACTGGACGATCTGCTACAGGCGGGCGGTATCGGGTTATTGAATGCAGTTGACCGGTACGACGCTCTGCAAGGAACGGCATTTACGACTTACGCAGTGCAGCGTATTCGTGGTGCGATGCTGGACGAGCTGCGCAGCCGCGACTGGGTGCCGCGCAGCGTTCGCCGCAACGCGCGCGAAGTGGCGCATGCGATGGGGCAGCTGGAACAGGAGCTGGGGCGCAACGCGACGGAAACCGAAGTGGCGGAACGTCTGGGCATTCCTGTTGAAGAGTATCGCCAGATGTTGCTCGATACCAATAACAGCCAACTCTTCTCTTATGATGAGTGGCGCGAAGAGCATGGCGATAGCATCGAGCTGGTGACGGATGAGCATCAGCAAGAAAACCCGTTACACCACTTACTGGAAGGGAATTTGCGCCAGCGCGTGATGGAAGCCATTGAAGCTTTACCGGAACGTGAGCAGCTGGTGTTAACCCTCTATTACCAGGAGGAGCTCAATCTCAAAGAGATTGGCGCCGTACTGGAGGTGGGCGAGTCACGGGTGAGCCAGCTGCACAGCCAGGCCATTAAACGCCTGCGCACCAAACTGGGTAAGTTATAGGTGAGTGATTCGCCTTGGTAATGCCGCACAACGTATTGACAACCAGGAGTTATCATGACGGTGCAGCAATCTAAAAGACGGCCTTTAAGCCGCTACCTGAAAGACTTTAAACACAGCCAGACGCATTGCGCCCACTGTAAAAAATTACTCGACCGCATCACGCTGGTCCGACGCGGTGAAATCGTGAATAAGATTGCGATTTCCCGCCTCGACACGCTGATGGATGAAGCCGCCTGGCTTGAAGAGCAAAAAGAGTGGGTAGCGCTTTGCCGTTTCTGTGGCGATCTCCACTGCAAAGAGCAAAGCGACTTCTTCGATATTATCGGCTTCAAGCAATTCCTGTTTGAACAAGCGGAGATGAGTCATGGCACCGTTCGCGAGTACGTCGTTCGCCTGCGCCGCCTTGGCCAACATCTGGCCGTAAACAACATTTCCCGCGATCTGCTGAAAACCGGTTATCTGGATGAAAATCTGGAGCCGTGGCTGCCTGCAACCAGCACCAACAACTACCGCATTGCGCTGCGCAAATATGCGCAATATAAGGTGCAAATGCCGGGTGCAGTGAATCAGAAAGACCACGTCGGAACAACTTCTGATATATATTAAAAAAGAATAACATGTAGCGCAGTCGCCTTTAACGTTGCAGGCGATTTCTCTACACTACGTAAAAATTCCACTGTATCGGGGTATTTATGAAATTAGCACTTCTGGGTCGTCAGGCATTGATGGGTGTTATGGCCGTTGCGCTGGTTGCGGGGATGAGCGTAAAAACGTTCGCCGCAGAAAACCTGCTGAACAAAGTCAAAGAGCGCGGCACGCTGCTGGTCGGGCTGGAAGGAACCTATCCTCCGTTCAGCTTCCAGGGCGACGACGGTAAACTGACCGGTTTTGAAGTGGAATTCGCTGAAGAGCTGGCGAAACACCTCGGCGTTAAAGCCTCCCTGAAACCAACCAAATGGGACGGTATGCTGGCGTCGCTGGACTCCAAACGTATTGACGTGGTGATTAACCAGGTAACCATTTCCGACGAGCGTAAGAAGAAGTATGACTTCTCCACGCCGTACACCGTGTCCGGTATTCAGGCGCTGGTGAAGAAAGGTAACGAAGGCAGCATCAAATCCGCAGCGGATCTGAAAGGTAAGAAAGTCGGCGTCGGTCTGGGGACCAACTACGAAGAGTGGCTGCGCCAGAACGTGCAGGGCGTGGACATCCGTACCTATGATGATGACCCGACGAAATACCAGGATCTGCGCGTAGGCCGTATTGACGCCATTCTGGTCGACCGCCTGGCAGCGCTGGATCTGGTGAAGAAAACCAACAATACCCTGGCTGTCGCGGGCGATGCGTTCTCCCGTCAGGAATCCGGCGTGGCGGTGCGCAAAGGTAACGAAGATCTGCTTAAAGCCATTGACGGTGCCATTGCTGAGATGCAAAAAGACGGCAGCCTGAAGGCGCTTTCTGAGAAGTGGTTCGGCGCAGACGTGACGAAATAAGTCTCTGACTGACAAAAAAAGGCGCTTTTAAAAGCGCCTTTTTTATTTCTCGCGCGTCTGCGTGCATAATGAAATAACAATTGTTTGCGTGACCGGAGGAACCATGTCACTACAGAATTTAACGCGCTTTCCTCGTCTGGAATTTATCGGCGCACCCACGCCGCTGGAGTACCTGCCGCGATTCTCTGACTATCTGGGGCGCGATATTTTCATTAAGCGTGACGATGTGACGCCCATGGCGATGGGTGGAAATAAGCTGCGCAAGCTGGAATTCCTCGCCGCTGATGCTCTGCGCGAGGGGGCGGACACGCTGATCACCGCCGGGGCAATTCAGTCTAACCACGTTCGCCAGACGGCGGCCGTGGCGGCAAAGCTGGGTCTCCACTGCGTAGCCCTGCTCGAGAACCCGATCGGGACGCAGGCAGAGAATTACCTGACTAACGGTAACCGTCTGCTGCTGGATCTGTTCAACGTGCAGGTTGAAACGGTCGACGCCTTGACCGACCCGGCTGCTCAGCTTGACGAGCTGGCGACGCGTCTGGAGGCGCAGGGTTTTCGTCCGTATGTGATCCCGGTTGGCGGCTCGAATGCGCTGGGTGCCCTCGGGTATGTTGAGAGTGCGCTGGAAATCGCTCAGCAGTGCGACGGCGCGGTAGGTTTATCCTCGGTGGTGGTGGCGTCCGGCAGTGCGGGTACCCATGCCGGTTTAGCGGTCGGGCTTGAGCAGCTGATGCCGGACGTCGAGCTGATTGGCGTGACGGTTTCCAGAAGCGTTGCGGACCAGAAACCGAAAGTCGTCACGCTGCAACAGGCGGTGGCTGAACAGCTTGCGCTTCAGGCGAAGGCGGAAATACTGCTGTGGGATGACTATTTCGCACCGGGCTATGGCACCCCCAATGATGAAGGGATGGAGGCCGTTAAGCTGCTGGCCCGTCTCGAAGGTATTCTGCTTGACCCGGTCTATACCGGCAAGGCAATGGCGGGCCTTATCGACGGCATCGCCCGCAAGCGCTTTAAGGATGAAGGACCCATTTTGTTTGTTCATACTGGCGGGGCGCCTGCGCTGTTTGCCTATCATCCTCATGTCTAAAATCAGGTAGAAAAATAATAATGCAAGAAAGTATTCAACTGGTTATTGATTCGCTGCCGTTCTTGCTAAAGGGCGCGGTGTTTACTTTACAGCTCAGTATCGGCGGGATGTTCTTCGGGCTGGTGCTCGGGTTTGTGCTGGCACTGATGCGCATGTCGAGCATCTGGCCAGTGCGGTGGCTGGCGCGGTTTTACATCTCCGTATTCCGCGGAACGCCGCTTATCGCCCAGCTGTTTATGATTTACTACGGGCTGCCACAGTTCGGTATCGAACTGGATCCGATCCCGGCGGCGATGATTGGCCTGTCGCTGAATACGGCGGCGTACACCTCTGAAACGCTGCGTGCGGCGATCTCGTCCATCGATAAAGGGCAGTGGGAAGCCGCGGCCAGTATCGGGATGACCCCGTGGCAGACGCTGCGTCGTGCGATCCTGCCCCAGGCGGCGCGCGTGGCGCTGCCGCCGCTGAGCAACAGCTTTATCAGCCTGGTGAAAGACACCTCGCTTGCGGCGACCATTCAGGTGCCGGAGCTGTTCCGTCAGGCGCAGCTGATCACCTCGCGCACGCTGGAAGTGTTTACCATGTATCTGGCGGCCTCGCTGATTTACTGGGTGATGGCGACGGTGCTGTCCGCTCTGCAAAACTATTTTGAAAACCAGCTTAACCGCCAGGAGCGTGATCCAAAATGAGTGCAATTGACGTCAAAAACCTGGTGAAAAAATTCCACGGGCAAACGGTGCTGCATGGCATTGATCTTGAGGTTGAGCAGGGCGAAGTGGTGGCAATTATCGGCCCGAGCGGCTCAGGCAAAACCACGCTGCTGCGCAGCATCAATTTACTGGAGCAGCCCGAAGGCGGGACGATCCGCGTGGGTGACATCACCATTGATACCGGGAAACCCATGAGCCAGCAAAAAGGGCTGATTCGCCGCCTGCGCCAGCATGTCGGCTTCGTGTTTCAGAGCTTTAATCTCTTTCCGCACCGCACTGTGCTGGAAAACATTATCGAAGGCCCGGTTATCGTCAAGGGTGAATCTAAGGAAGACGCGACGGTCCGCGCCCGCGAGCTGCTGACGAAGGTTGGCCTGGCCGGGAAGGAAACGAGCTATCCGCGTCGCTTATCGGGCGGGCAACAGCAGCGTGTCGCCATTGCGCGCGCGCTGGCGATGCGCCCGGATGTGATCCTGTTTGACGAACCCACATCCGCGCTCGATCCTGAGCTGGTCGGGGAAGTGCTGAACACTATCCGACAGCTGGCGCAGGAGAAACGTACGATGGTGATTGTGACGCATGAAATGAGCTTCGCTCGCGATGTTGCCGATCGGGCTATTTTTATGGATCAGGGGCGGATAGTTGAGCAAGGGCCGGCTAAAGCGCTTTTTGCTGATCCGCAGCAGGCCCGAACCCGTCAGTTCCTTGAAAAATTCTTAATGCAGTAGCATTTTCACGTCCAATTTGCTCCAGATGCCGCTTCTGGGGCAAATTATCTTCCCTTAAACACAGTTTTGTTGCTTTTTTATTCCGCCCGATGTGGATAAGCCATCGCCAAATTAAAGATAATCTGCCTGGGGCCGATATTTTATATAAATAATCATGCTTTATGTGTTAGGTTATATTCACCATAATAATGATTATCTTTATCAGAGGCTTCATTCAGTAAGTATGAGGGATATAGACTTTTTCACCTGGCGACGGGAATGCTTTCTCCGGTTTCAGGAAATGACCTGTGCCGAAGAGGTATATCAGGAACTTCAGCGACAAACGCAGGCGCTTGAATTTGATTATTATGCGCTTTGTGTTCGACACCCTGTGCCATTTACCCGCCCGCGAACGTCCGTCCATTCCAGTTATCCGCAACAATGGATGGCGGAATATCATTCTGAGAATTATTTCGCCATCGACCCGGTACTTAAGCCGGAGAATTTCATTCAGGGACATTTGCCCTGGACGGACGAATTATTCGCGGATGCCCAGCAATTATGGGACGGTGCGCGGGACCACGGTTTACGTAAAGGAATAACGCAGTGTCTGATGTTGCCAAATCATGCGCTCGGTTTCCTCTCGGTATCACGTAACAACTTACAGGCAAACGCCATATCCAGTGAAGAAGTTGAGCTGCGTTTGCAAATGCTGATCCAGATGGCGCTCACCACACTGTTGCGCTTTGAACACGAGACGGTGATGCCGCCTGAGATGAAATTCAGCAAGCGTGAACGGGAAATTCTGAAGTGGACCGCAGAAGGGAAGACGTCGGCAGAAATCGCCATCATTCTCTCGATCTCGGAAAATACCGTGAACTTCCACCAGAAGAATATGCAGAAGAAATTCAACGCACCGAATAAGATCCAGATAGCGTGTTATGCCGCAGCGACGGGGCTTATCTGACTGATATCACGTTCTGCGTGTCAGACGAGAAAACGGCTGAATGCTCTGCATCCAGCCGTTTTTGTTACTGGCGGTAGGCTTGTTTAATCTGCTTAACAGTATTGGCAAAAACAGCGGATTCCGCCTGGTCTTCCATCAGCGCGATCTGTTTTTCCATTTTAATGATCACACGACCAGCATCAGCCTGACCCATCGCTTGTAGCATAAGCGTCAGCAGTGATTTCAGGCAGTTTACTTCCTGTGCCAGTTCCTGGTTATTCTCGGCAGTGGCAAATTCAGGTGTGCTCATTTATTTTCCTCATTATAAAACAGCGCATGAGCGCGACGATGAAAGTTAAGGCGGCGGAGTATACCACAAGCTATGGCAAAAAATGCAGTGGTTGTTTTTCATACTTTTCCGCGTATTGTTTATTGGCCGGGGCGGATTATGAAGGTAATCTGTCCAATATGTTAGCGACAATTAAATGTTTATTGCCGGTGCGCTATTCGTTAATTGTTGTTACAAAAAATCGCTCGCTCTTTTTCGATTGAGTTAACAACTGTTTTGGTAAGTTTTTGAATGTCGATGCTAAAAAATAGCGCTAACATCGCAGCGTACAAGGGTTTTCTTTCCACTTTCTGTACAGTCTAATTTCCAAAAACGAGACCAGAATCGAATAGCGGATTTTTTAGCGTTTTAATCTTGCCCGGAAAACCGTTAATATAAACCCAATTAGCAGTCAGTAGCGTTATCCCTATTCTGGAGACATTTCCTTTGATCAACGTCCTTCTTGTTGATGACCACGAACTGGTGCGCGCAGGGATACGACGCATTCTTGAAGATATAAAGGGTATTAAAGTTGCCGGCGAGGCGTGCTGTGGCGAAGATGCCGTCAAATGGTGCCGCGCTAACTCCGCAGACGTGGTGCTGATGGATATGAACATGCCCGGTATTGGCGGGCTTGAAGCCACGCGCAAAATCGCGCGCATGTTCGTTGATACCAAAGTCATCATGCTGACCGTCCATACCGAAAATCCGCTGCCGGCCAGGGTTATGCAGGCAGGCGCTGCCGGCTATCTCAGCAAAGGTGCCGCGCCGCAGGAAGTCGTCAATGCGATCCGCACCGTTTTCGCCGGGCAGCGTTACATCGCTTCTGATATTGCTCAACAGATGGCCCTGAGTCAGATTGAACCGGAAAAAACGGAATCTCCGTTTGCCAGTTTGTCTGAGCGCGAATTGCAGATTATGCTGATGATTACTAAAGGTCAGAAGGTGAATGAGATTTCAGAGCAGCTGAATCTCAGCCCGAAAACGGTCAACAGCTATCGCTATCGTATGTTCAGTAAACTAAACATACACGGTGATGTCGAACTGACTCATCTGGCCATTCGCCATGGTTTGTGCAATGCGGAGTCGTTAATAAGTCAGTGAGTGAAGCGTTCGATTCAAAAGCATTTCTGAAAACCGTCACCAGCCAGCCAGGCGTCTACCGTATGTACGATGCTGGCGGTACGGTTATCTATGTCGGTAAGGCAAAAGATCTGAAGAAACGCCTTTCCAGCTATTTCCGCAGCAACCTTGCCTCCCGTAAAACCGAAGCGCTGGTCGCTCTCATACACAACATTGATGTCACCGTCACGCACACGGAAACGGAAGCGCTGCTCCTTGAGCACAACTACATAAAGTTGTATCAGCCGCGCTACAATGTTCTGCTGCGCGATGATAAGTCCTATCCGTTTATCTTCCTGAGCGGCGACACGCACCCGCGGCTGGCGATGCATCGTGGCGCTAAGCATGCGAAAGGTGAATATTTCGGTCCTTTCCCGAACGGTTATGCCGTGCGGGAAACGCTGGCGCTTTTACAAAAAATCTTCCCTGTTCGCCAGTGCGAAAACAGCGTTTATCGCAACCGCTCCCGGCCGTGCCTGCAATACCAGATTGGCCGCTGCCTGGGGCCGTGCGTTGAAGGGCTGGTAAGCGAAGACGAGTACGCGCAGCAGGTGGAATATGTCCGCCTGTTTTTAGCCGGGAAAGACGATCAGGTGTTGACGCAACTGATTGCCCGTATGGAAAAAGCCAGCGCGGCGCTGGAATTTGAGGAAGCCGCACGCATCCGCGACCAGATCCAGGCGGTGCGTAGGGTGACCGAGAAGCAGTTTGTTTCCAATACGGGTGATGACCTTGATGTAATCGGCGTAGCCTTTGACGCCGGTCTGGCCTGCGTTCACGTGCTGTTTATTCGTCAGGGAAAAGTGCTCGGCAGCCGCAGCTACTTCCCGAAAGTGCCGGGCGGCACCGAACTGGGTGAAGTGGTGGAGACGTTTGTCGGCCAGTTTTATTTGCAGGGTAGCCAGATGCGTACGCTGCCATCCGAGATCCTGCTCGACTTCACGCTGGATGATAAAACCCTGCTGGCGGACTCGCTTTCAGAGCTGGCGGGCCGGAGGGTGAATGTCCAGACGAAACCGCGTGGCGATCGCGCGCGTTATCTGAAGCTGGCGCGAACCAATGCCGCCACGGCGCTGACCACCAAACTGTCCCAGCAGTCAACCGTCAGCCAGCGTTTAACCGCGCTTGCGACGCTGCTCAAACTGCCGGAAGTGAAACGCATGGAATGCTTCGACATCAGCCATACGATGGGCGAGCAGACCGTGGCGTCGTGCGTGGTTTTTGATGCCAACGGTCCGCTGCGGGCAGAGTATCGTCGCTATAACATCACCGGCATTACGCCCGGTGACGATTATGCCGCCATGAACCAGGTGCTGCGTCGTCGCTATGGTAAAGCGATTGAAGAGAGCAAAATTCCGGATGTTATCCTTATCGACGGCGGGAAAGGTCAACTGGGGCAGGCGAAGGCGGTATTCGAATCGCTCGATGTGGAGTGGGATAAACACCATCCGCTGCTGTTAGGGGTGGCGAAAGGGGCGGATCGTAAGGCTGGCCTGGAAACGCTGTTCTTTGAGCCGGAAGGTGAGGGCTTTAGCCTGCCGCCAGATTCCCCGGCGCTGCATGTGATCCAGCATATCCGCGATGAGTCGCACGATCACGCCATCAGCGGTCACCGCAAAAAACGGGCGAAAGTTAAAAATACCAGTACCCTTGAGACGATTGAAGGCGTCGGACCAAAACGTCGCCAGATGCTGTTGAAGTATATGGGCGGATTGCAAGGATTACTCAATGCCAGCATGGAGGAAATTGCAAAAGTGCCGGGTATTTCGCAAGGGCTGGCAGAAAAGATCTACTACTCGTTGAAACATTGAGGGCTCTGTAGCAACATAGAGCTAAATTTTACTGACAACAGACAGTTACCGTCATCATGCGATTTAATATCCCTACGTTGCTCACTCTCTTTCGCGTTGTGCTCATTCCGTTCTTCGTCCTGGCATTTTACCTGCCGGTCGTCTGGGCGCCTTTTGCCTGTGCGCTCATTTTCCTGATCGCTGCCGTTACGGACTGGTTTGACGGTTATCTGGCGCGTCGCTGGAATCAGAGTACCCGTTTTGGCGCGTTCCTCGATCCGGTTGCGGATAAGGTGATGGTGGCAATCGCGATGGTGCTGGTGGCGGAACATTATCATACCTGGTGGGTGACGCTGCCCGCCGCGACCATGATTGGACGTGAAATTATTATCTCTGCCCTGCGCGAGTGGATGGCGGAGCTGGGTAAACGCAGCAGCGTGGCGGTCTCCTGGATCGGTAAAGTCAAAACCACCGCACAGATGGCGGCGCTGGTGTGGATGCTGTGGCGTCCAAATGCGTGGGTAGAGTGGGCGGGCATTGGTCTGCTGTGGGTTGCAGCGGTGCTGACACTGTGGTCAATGCTGCAATATTTGAACGCTGCGCGCGGTGATTTGCTTGAACAGTGATCGTTTCGGCTTAATTTTCAGCAAACGATCCTGAGATGCAAAAAATAACGTTGACTCAAAACGTCATATCAGTAGAATGCAACGCATCGAACGGCGGCACGGTTAGCCGGACGATAATGAAATCAAGTATTTAGCAAGTGGCTTGATGATATGCGGGAATAGCTCAGTTGGTAGAGCACGACCTTGCCAAGGTCGGGGTCGCGAGTTCGAGTCTCGTTTCCCGCTCCAAATTAAAGCATCGGCAGTTTGCGGGTGCAGGTCGAAAGACAAAAGATTTAAGGCGCGTTAGCAAAGCGGTTATGTAGCGGATTGCAAATCCGTCTAGTCCGGTTCGACTCCGGAACGCGCCTCCACTTTCTTCCCTGGCCGGATGGTGGAATCGGTAGACACAAGGGATTTAAAATCCCTCGGCGTTCGCGCTGTGTGGGTTCAAGTCCCACTCCGGCTACCATGGGAAAAGTAGAATAAAATCAATGATAAGCAGTGTCGTATAAACCACCGAAAGGTGGTTTTTTATTGCCTGATTTTCGCTATTTGCTATTCTTTCGCCATTCGGCTTCGCCACAAAAAGAGGGCATTACTTCCCCCCCGACTACCGGAACAACAGGAATTTTTTCTATCACAGACGCGCGGTCTGTGACGCGTATTTGTGACCAGCGATTCCCTGTTTTTCGTTAAGTGTGTCTCCCGGATCCGATATCCCTTTTACTTTTAAATCGTGGAAAGTGAACATGAAGTCAGGCTCAGGAAATTTCTCTGCGGCAATGGCGTTCGCTTTTCCCTGCTGCGCATTAAAGGCATCTCTTGTGGCTCTCAAACGGAATGGACAGAAAGCAGGTGGCAATTATCTATGATGTTGCTGTCTGTACGCTTTATAAAAAATTTCCTGCATCCAAACCGGCTTAAATTTGTGCACATAGGGTTTCAACCGGAAAATTTACAAAAATAATAATTCGAAGCCTGATAGAAACTTAGAAACGAAGCGGTGAAGCTTTAAACAGTCGCTACGACTCAGATGTATTGCGCGTTAACAGAAACAAAACTACTGTATATAAAAACAGTATTTGAGGTATGTGCAATGGAATTCATCAGGCCTACAGAACTGCGAGAAATTCTCGCACTCCCACTGTACAGCGATTTGGTGCAATGTGGTTTCCCCAGTCCCGCAGCTGATTATGTAGAGCAGCGTATTGATCTTAATGAGTTGCTTGTTTCCCATCCCAGCTCAACGTATTTCGTTAAAGCCGCAGGGGATTCGATGACAGAAGGGGGGATCAGCGACGGTGATCTGCTGGTGGTTGATAGCTCACGGGTTGCTGAACATGGAGATATCGTCATTGCGGCCGTGGATGGTGAATTTACTGTTAAACGCCTTCAACTGCGTCCGACTGTTCAACTCAATCCGATGAACAGTGCTTACAATCCGATTGTGGTGGGCAGCGAAGATACGCTGGACGTTTTCGGTGTAGTTACTTTCATCGTTAAATCGGCGAGCTGAGTATGTTTGCGCTCTGTGATGTGAATTCGTTCTACGCATCATGCGAGACGGTGTTCCGTCCCGATTTGAGGGGACGGCCGGTGGTCGTTCTCTCGAACAATGATGGCTGTGTAATCGCACGCAACGCCGAGGCCAAAGCTGCCGGAATTACAATGGGAGAGCCTTTCTTCAAGCAAAAGGACTTATTCCGGCGCGCTGGGGTTGTTTGCTTCAGCAGTAACTACGAACTCTATGCTGACATGTCCAATCGGGTGATGACAACGCTGGAGGAAATGAGCCCTCGCGTCGAGATTTATAGCATCGACGAAGCTTTTTGCGACCTGACAGGAGTTCGCAACTGCCGGGATCTGACGGAGTTTGGCAAAGAAATCCGCGCTACCGTTATGAAGCGGACGCATCTGACCGTCGGGGTTGGCATTGCGCAGACAAAAACACTCGCAAAGCTGGCGAATCACGCTGCCAAGAAATGGCAGCGCCAGACTGGAGGGGTAGTTGATTTGTCCAATATTGACCGACAGCGTCGGTTGCTGGCTATCGTACCGGTAGAGGAGGTGTGGGGTGTAGGGAGGCGCATCAGCAAGAAGCTAAACGCTATGGGCATCAAAACGGCTCTGGACCTTTCTGAGCAAAGTACGTGGATTATCAGGAAAAACTTTAACGTCGTACTCGAGCGAACCGTGCGAGAGCTGCGCGGAGAGCCATGTCTTGATCTTGAAGAGTTTGCTCCTGCTAAACAGGAAATTGTATGCAGTAGGTCATTCGGCGAACGCGTTACTGAGTATGAACAGATGCGCCAGGCTATTTGCAGCTATGCGGCGCGTGGTGCCGAAAAGCTTCGTGGCGAGCATCAGTATTGCCGCTTTATCTCCGTATTTGTGAAAACGTCTCCCTTTGCGCTTAAAGAGCCGTATTACGGTAACAGTGCGTCCATGAAGCTTCTTACCCCCACTCAGGATTCACGGGACATCATCAATGCTACTGTAAAATGCCTGGACAAAATCTGGAAAGATGGCCAACGGTACCAGAAGGCCGGCATTATGCTTGGGGACTTCTTTAGCCAGGGTGTGGCCCAGCTCAATTTGTTTGACGAGAACGCGCCGCGTGCCGATAGCGAAAGGTTGATGGAAGTGCTCGATCATCTGAACGCTAAAGAGGGAAAGGGAACCCTTTACTTTGCCGGACAGGGCATACAGCAGCAGTGGCAAATGAAGCGTGAAATGCTTTCGCCGCGTTACACTACCAGGTATTCCGATCTTCTCAGGGTCAGATAATCTTTTGAGCACTCAGGGACATTTCGTGTCAGGAGCGGACGTTGCAAAAGCCAGCTGTTTCAAATAACAGACGTATTCTCGAACCGGATACGCATGTTTTTCAACAACCCCTCTCTGGCTCGGGCGGTAGTACCCCATTTTCGCGGTTTATTTCTGTTGCAGCCAGCGCTGAACGCCCGTTGATGCCGAGTCAATTGCGCCAGCCAGATAGCCCGAGAACTGCGGCGACCATTCACTGGCGATACCGGTTATCTCGGCAGACCATTCTCCCCTGGCAGGAAGTTGCTCAGGCATTGCGTGCCCGACTTCCTGCTGGAGATCAAATTCCGTTGCTGTAAACGGATCGGCTGCCCAGTCTTTTATATACTCAGCTTCGGGTTCTGCCGCCTCCTGTCCAAATAAGCGTACAAGCTGTTCCCGGCAAAGGTCTTTGAGCACAGCGTCGCTGACGGTCCATCGCGATTTTGCCGGTACGCCAATAAAACCAAAAATCGCCGTTTTACCCGAATCTGGCTCAGATACATCGTGGATCTCTACCATTGGCCCAACGCGGCTTCCTGCATTTCCTGAAAGCTGTCGCTCATGTAATAAGTCTGTTTTATATACAGCGACATATTTTGCATGGGGAGCCATCCATGTCGGGATTTTCCGCCAGTTTGACAGCACCTGTTCCGCCATCGCCGGTCTGAAATCTATTTTAGCTGCCAGGGCAGGAGGCAAAGCGAGGAAGACATGCTCACCGGAAAACACGGCCTTTTTACTGCCTTCGGACCGGGTATGGACCTGCACTTCCTTGCCAGCCCGGGAAACCGCCACCACCTGATGGCCGGTTTTAATCTTCTCAGCCGGGATCTGACTTTTAAGTGCCGCCGTCAGCGCCTGCATTCCTTCCTTCAGCCCGAAAGACGCCGGGGAGCTCTCCCATGCCGGATAGCGTTCGGGGGGCGAAGTCAGCTGGCGTTCGTAGAGCATGTCACCCGGACGGCCGTGCGCGATTACCGGAAGGTTAAGCCGCGCGATCAGTTGCGCGAAGTCCGGTTGAATATCAGGCCAGAACCACGCTGCCCCCATATCTACATGATTGCCAGCGGAGGTGCCCGCCAGTTCCAGGCCTGACAGCACGCGCCCGCCCGTTCTGTCACGAGCCTCAAGGATCACATAATCCACACCCGCTTTTTCAAGCAGCGTGGCGGCATAAAGGCCGCTGATGCCCGCACCAATGATTACAGCGCTCTGCTTCATAATGTCGCTCCGGTCAGGGTTGTCGGGCTGAGATGTCCCGTTTTCAGATAAAAAAGTGCGCCAGAGGCGGTGGCCATCAGAGCAGGCCTGTCACCCGGTGGAAACCGCAGCCAGCTTCCTGCCTCATAGCAACCTTCCGGCGCATGGAGTTCCCCTTGCAGAAGAAGGAGCTCTGCTCCGCCAACAAGCGGCGCACGGAAAACCCGCTCGCCCGGAGCAAGCTTCTGAAGCAGAACGGTTTCCAGGGGGCCGGAGTATAAAGGGCAGATTTGTCTTTGCGGCTGACCGTGCCAGTTAGCTGCCTCCTGGGTATTTATCCTGACCGGCTGGCGTTCATCGGCAGACATCTGGCGCAGCTTGACAAAAATCGTCGTGCCGTCGCGACTTGAGGGCTGGTGAGAAGAACCGTCCGGGCTGCGCAGGTACCAGCCGGCAGGGTGATCGACACCGTTTTCGGTAAAAGTCCCCTCGAGCACCAGAATCTCCTCTCCGCCGGGATGGCTGTGTGCGGGAAATTCGGATCCGGGCGCATACCTGACAAGGCTGGTTGCACGGGCCTGCTCACGGCCTATCCGGTCGAGCATGACGCGTTCCACACCCGGCTGCGGGGAAGGCACCCAGCGATAATCATCCGGCGTGATGATGGCTCTTTGCGAGAAATCAGAATTCAGTAACATCATAATCAGTCAGTTGACGGCACCCATTGGGATGCCGTCTGCGGGCCTATTTATTCGGCAGGTTATCGTAAACATCCAGAGCACGCGCGGTATAGGTCAGCGCAGCACCGGTATTGAGGTTGATGGCGACGGCAAGCGCTTCGGCAATCTCCTCGCGTGTGGCACCGTGCTTAACCGCAGCATCCACGTGCACCGCCAGGCATCCGTCGCAGCGGGTGGTGACGGCCACGGCCAGCGCGATCAGCTCATGGGTTTTAGGATCAAGGTGCTTGTTTTCAGACGCGCCTTTATCCATTTGCTGAAAGCCTTTCATAAACTCAGGTTGCAGTTTGGCAAATTTGCCAATGGTGGCGAGCAGGCCGCTGCGATATTCATTCCAGTTTAAGAACATTGAAAACTCCGGTTTGTTGTCTCAGAAAAACATAATTACATAACGTCGTAGATACGTACGTCAGGGTCGCTGTTCAGGTAAGGTTTCAGGCCTGCAACCACATCCTGGGTAAAAAGCGGGCTGTTAAGATAGGCCTGCGCCTGGGCTGTGGTCGCAAAACCGTGCAACACCTGCACGTCCTGGTCGCGGATAAGCAGTTCTTTCGAGGTGGCGCCGTCGATGGTGGTCAGAAACGGGGTTTTGTACTTCTGATAGACCCCCGCGGCTGCCGCACGGTTTTCATTGCTGATATCAAGGGTGATTTGCAGATAGGCCATCGTTCTCTCCTTCGCTCAGGTTAAGGCAATGCCGTCAGGGCCACTGCCGTTCGTTGAGAGGGATTATCGGAAAGCTCGCGAGCGCCAACAAATCAGATAATCTTGCGAAGCGGAGAAGAAATTCTATGTCGCCTGGTTTTGCGGTCCGGAAGGCATCAGGTAGTCTCAGACACAACGTCCTGCACAAGCCAGTCGTGAAAAACTTTGACTTCTTCACGCATGACGTTCTGCTGCGGAGTGACCAGGTAGTAAGACCAGGTCAGCGGCCAGCGATGATCGGAGTGCAGCTGAACCAGCTGGCCCGTTTCAATCAGCTGCTTCACCAGGGCGTAGCGCACCACGGCCACCCCCCGGCCACTCAGTGCGGAGAGAATAACGGCAGAGGTGGAGTTAATATGCAGGCCGCTTTCCTGCGCTTCAGGCGCACCAACCGCGCTCAGGACATCGTCCCATGAGGGAAAATTCGCCCCCGGATGCGGCGTGTCATCGTGGATCAATTTCTGGGTGGCAAGCCACTCAGCGCAGGTGATTTTCTCTGCCGGAACCAGCCGCGGACTACAGACCAGTACCGCCTCTTCATCCATCAGCCAGGTCTTATTCACGCCGGGCCAGTCCCCCTGGCCGCAGCGGATGCCGATATCCGCCTCGCCGTGCGACACGTCCATCAGCTTCTCCGTCACGTTAAGACGCAGGTCGATTGTCTCATGGGTTTCTGAGAAGCGGTTCAGGCGTTCCATCAGCCAGTTCATGACCAGAACCTGTGAGGCGGTGACGAGAACAACGGATCGTGCCCGGCGGCCGCGCAGTTTATTTAGGCCGGTTTCCAGCTTATCCAGCCCCTGAGTGATGTCCTGTAAGGCTTCCTGCGCTTCATCCACGAGGGTCAGACGCTCTTTCCCGGAGCGGGTGCGGTGGAGCAGCGGGTGTCCTACCCAGTCCTCCAGCGAGCGGACCAGCTGACCCACGGCGGCTGGCGTAACGCCCAGCTCCCGGGCGGCGCCGGTGAAGCTGCCGTGTCGGGCAGTGGCCTCGAAAGCATGCAGCCACTTCAGTCGGTTTAGCGATCGCATTGCAGGGATCCTTATTCAGCGTTTTTTTCAGTATACCTGAGCGAGAAAGATTTTCTTTCCTGCATCGCAATTTCTTCTCAGTCGTCAATCCGGCTTCAGGGTGGCATTCTGGCTTCACACGATGAGGAGCAGCGCTTTTCATCAATGACAACCAAATGAATTTAAAGAGGTTAGCGATGAACGCATCTTTTGCCGGTAAAAAACTGTTAGTGGTTGGTGGTACCAGTGGAATGGGCTTTGAAACAGCGAAGCGGATTCTGAAAAACGGCGGCAGCGTTGTACTGGTTGGTAATCGTCAGGATAAAGCCGAGCAGGCCCGCCAGGCGCTGGCTGCTGACGGTCAGGTTTCCATCATCGTTGCCGACCTAATGAAAGAAGAAGGTATGCAGCACGTGGTGAACACCATTAATGCCGAACACAAGGATATCAGCCTGCTGGTCAATGCGGCCGGTGTATTCTTCCCGAAACCGTTCACCGAACACGAAATGTCTGATTACGACATGTACATGAACATCAACCGTGCAACCTTCTTCATTACCCGCGACGTGGTGCGCAACATGGTTGAGGGCGGCATTAAAGGCTCAATTGTCAATATCGGCTCCATGTGGGCGCAGCAGGCCATCGGTGCCACACCGTCTTCAGCCTACTCTATGGCAAAAGCCGGTCTGCACGCGCTGACCAAAAACCTGGCGATTGAGCTGGGCGAAAAAGGGATCCGCGTGAATGCCGTTTCTCCGGCCGTTGTTCACACGCCGATTTACGAAGGCTTCATTCCGAAAGACGACGTGAAGGACGTGATGAACAGCTTCGACAGCTTCCACCCGATTGGTCGCGTGGGTACCCCTGTTGATATCGCGGAGACCGTTGCCTTCCTGCTTTCTGACAAGACTGGCTGGGTCACCGGCGCCATCTGGGATATCGATGGTGGCGTGATGGCTGGCCGTAACGCCTGATGACTCTGCCGCACGCGGGCGACCGCGTGCGGCACTGGAGTACTTATGCAAATCCAGACCGTAAACTATGACCTTGTCACTACGTGGTGTGGTGGCATGGCGAGCCGCACGCGTTGCCAGTCCATCACGGGTGACAGAAGTCAAAGCCACGTTATCGATTCCGATGAACCTGTCTCGCTGGGTGGCGAAGGGCGGGCGCCCGGTCCTCAGGATCTGCTGCTGGCCGCCTTTAACACCTGCATGACGGCCGCCTTTGTTCAGGAAGCCATTGGTGCGGGCATCACGCTGACCCATCTTGATATTGAGACCCACGGTGAGCTTCTGACGGGAATATCCCGATACTGTGAAAAAACCACAGATGCCTCTGCTGGCAGGCTGCAATATGTCATTCACGTCAGCGGGAATGGAACGGCCCATCAGTTTGAATACGTCCATCAGCGGGTCATTAACGCCTCCTTGAACCGGTGGTTACTGGCTCAGAACATGTCGATAGAGGGTGATTTAATTCTTATCTGACGCGGTCCGGACACCCTGATTATCCTGAAGAAAATACGATGACCACACCACGAGTGCCCCCTGGCAGGATGGCGAGCCCATCGATACGGATCTACTTAATGCGATGAAAGCCCGACGTCCCGGTAGGGAACTGATTGGCATTGACCGCATATTGCTTAAAAGCTTTCCGCTGGCCACAGGCTGGAATGAACAGATGGTGCGGGTTCGTCAGCATTTCTCACTCAGCCTTGAATAGCGGGAAATCATCATGCTGCGCGTTGCCTGGCTGAATAAAGCAGAATTTGAATGGACCTGCTGGGTACCGGAAAAACGCCGCTGCATGTCACGCCGGGTATGATGATCGGCGCTGAACGAACCCTGACAAGTCCCTTCGTCAGCACACCGGCGCAAACCGAACGCGCGCTACAGTTCAGTCACCTGTTTCAGTCGTTGCCCGTCACAGAACTGCTGCCGTTTGAAAGGGCAAATGAGGCGCTCAGCAGACTTAAGCAGGGTCTGGCACGATACCGGATAGTGCTCACCATGAATCATGGTTGATTTATCACATGTCCAAAGTACATTTTCTTCCCGTTGCAGACCAGAAAAAGAATATCATCCGCCTGTCGGCCGCACAGGCTCCCGGCAGTTCGCTGGCTACGCTTCCCGCCACTGTGTTTGTGCTGGGGATGGCAGCCTGTATTCTGCCGTGAGGTTCACTGGCGCGAAAAAAGGTCGTAACGCCACCTTTATGGTCGGCACCGGGGCAGGCGTCATCACCGGCCTGACGCAGCCTGAGTTAGTTAAAAAACGCAACGGCATCTATCTGCGATGTGGCACACCCTGGTTTGAGGGGGGATACCGGATAACTTACTGGCATTGCCCCTCAGGGCGGGCATGTCCGGCGGGGAAAGGAACAGTATGAGACAGGCCATTTCACCAGCAGTCAAATGCTGTTCCAGGGCGATATAAGCAAACTGCCGATCAAGCAGGGCACACTTTCGTCATTCGTGAAATAGTGCATAGATATTCTGGAAAATGTGTTTGATAACGGGAAGACTCATTTCGAAATGATTCCCGCACAGGTAAATACGCCTGTACGGGAATGGCCATTCAGTAATTTTACTTGCTCATAACTTTACCGTCTGGATATCAATCCTGGCCGTGAACCATATCCGCACAATATTGAATGCCAATACCGAACGCACCGCCGTGTTTCTGGCTGATCGAGGTGGTCAGATCGTACGTTTCATGACGCGCCCAGTCCCGCTGTAGTTCAAGCAGGTATGTCAGTGCAGTAATCGGTTTTGCGCCTGCCTGAATCATACGCTGCACGGCGCGTTCATGAGCTTCCGCGCTCATGTCACCGCTGGCGTCGGTAACGATATATACGTCGAAACCCTGCTCGATAGCAGTCTGGACCGGGCCATTCAGACAGACGGATGTCCACAGACCCGCAAACACCAGACGGTCGCGACCCAGTGTGTTGACAGCATCGACAAAGTTACGATCTTCCCATGCGTTAGAGGTCGAGCGGTTAATGTACGCGGTATCATCCGGGAACACCGCGGCTACTTCAGGGAATACCGGGCCGGCAAAATCATGACGTGAAATCGTTGATACCAGCGTTGGGATATTAAATCCTTTTGCCGTTTCGGCGAGAATAGCGGTATTTTGTCTCAGCAGACCAATATCAATATTTTTCACGTTAAACGCCATCTGACTCTGGTGATCAAGTAAAATCAGTGCATGGTTTTGAGGGCTTAACAGATTATTGGCAGCAGCAGGTGTGGCGTTGATAGTCATAATATTTCCGCGATGATTGTTTGATTTAAAAGATGTATTAATAAACAGCCTTGTGAACGCAGGAAAACTATACAAAAAATAGTTTTCATTTGTCTGTTCATTTTTGCAATAGTGCCTTTGCAAAAATGAACAGTGTGAAGAATCAATGAATTTTATATAAAAAGAGATTCAAACTATCGTTTGAAAATAGATTTTCTGTTTTCGGATAAATAGTTCGTACAGTGATTCATAAACTCTCTTATTCTTGCCGATTTCCTCACGTCAGGATGCGCGAGCAGCCAGATGTCTTCGCCAACGCCCTCAACCTCTGGGCTGATTTGCTTCAGTTTATCTATTTGATTGCCATGCATGCAGGGTAAAAGACCGAGCCCCATTCCACTGGCTATTGCTGAGGCCACGTTAAGCACGGAATCGCCGCGAAAGATGATATTTTTCTCGGGGATATTTTTTTCAATCCACATAAAAGCGTTCAGCCGGGACATGGCGTAACTAAAAGAGACCCAGCGATGCTCCGACAGCGTTGCAAAGTCGAGCCGTTTTTCCTCCCAGCGTTCACGTAAACCGTACACGGCCCAGCATGCTGCCCCCACTTTGCGGCCGGAAAGGTGTTCAGGAATAGTGGTGGTGGCACGAAAAGCGATATCTGCGCCGCCGTCGAACAAATTCACTGATTCGTTACCAGTCGAAACCTGGAAGGAAATGCGCGGATTGAGGTGGATAAATGATGCAATCAGGGGGTTTAGGTAATCCTGTAAGAGGGCGTCCGATGTGGTCACGCTTATTTCACCGGATAACCCGCACTCCTCCTCTTCGATATTTTGCAGAACATAGCTGATATCTTCTTCAATACGATGCCCCAGTTCAATCAGAGCCGCACCTGCTTTCGTGGGAACATACTGCGTACGATGCCGCAAAAAAAGGGCGAGCGACAGAGAGGACTCTATTGCCCCCAGTCGGCGAAACAGGGTTGAGTGGTTGATGCCCAGCGCGTCAGCGGCGCGCGATAAATTGCCGTGCTCGCCAATGGAGATAACGGTTTTCAAATCATCCCATGAAAAATTCTGTGGGGTTGTTTTCTTCATACTCTCTAAATCCTGTGAGTTTATCTACCTGTCAGCTGCGACAACAAAATGACATGTGAAAAACGGATGATCAAAAAAATGGGAATTCATCTGAGAAGCCATGACCTGCTTTCCTGATGCTAACGAATGTCACCCTATCGATTGCCGGCACCGTAAATCGTTTTGACGAAAAATGGTAAGAACCGTTGAACACGCTTTTAGAAGTCAGTCTGGATATCGAAGATGAACCGTTACACGGCCGGACTGGAAGGCAGTATGAGCCGTCGCGGTAACTGCCATGACAACGCGGTTGCAGAAAACTTTCTCCAGCTACTGAAGCGTGAACGGATAAAGAGATTGATCTACGCCGCGAGAGGCGAAGCCAGAAGCGATACTCTTGATGACCTGAAATGTTTTATAACAGCAGGCATCGGCCTGTTTCAGGCGAGCAGACACCACCGGCTGAATATGAAAACCTATTTTTTCAACGGCTGAGAAATGCCTGGATTATCCGTGGTGATCCAACCCTTTTGAAGGGAATTAAACAGACTGGCATTATGCTATCGTGTAGCGGGCGCGATATGCACTGTGGAAATTTGCAGGTTTGCGATACCGACGCCCCATGCCATTACCTCATTTAAGGGACGCTATGTCTTTACCGCCATTGTACGCGTTGCGTGCGTTTGAAGTTGCTGCACGGTTGAACTCCTTTAGTAAAGCCGCTGAAACGCTCAATATTACGCCGGGCGCGGTCAGCAGACATGTTCGTACCCTTGAACTGTGGTTCGACTGCGAGCTTTTCAAAAGGCAAGGTCCTCGGGTGGAAGTCACTGAAGCCGGGCGAGTGCTTGCCGGGCAGCTTAATGAAAGCTTCACGAGCATTGAATGGGCCTGCCGGGCATTTCGTAGTGAAAACCATCTGCTGCGGCTAAAAGCACCCAGTACCCTGACCATGAGATGGCTTCTCGACGTGCTGCGGTCCTTTCGTCATCACCATGCGAAGCCGCAGGTTGAGATTGCCAGCGTCTGGATGGATATTGATACCGTTGATTTCAATCTTGAGCCATACGACTGCGCCATTCTTCTGGGTAATGGGCGTTTTGGTGACACAACGGAAAGCCAGCTGCTTTTTCAGGAATGGCTTATCCCGGTTTGCGCCCCGTCGCTTATCGAACCTGCCCGACAGCACCTGACGCAATGCGATTTGATCCATCCTTCACCGGACAGACGTGACTGGCGGCGCTGGCTGCGAAGAACAGGAATGTTCCCTGGGCTCGATATGAGTAGCGGTATGGTGTTTGATACTCTTGAACAGGGAAGTATCGCCGCGATGAATGGGCACGGCATCGCTATCGCCGACCTGCATCTCACGCTTGATGCCTTGAAAAGCGGCCTGCTGGGGCTGCCTTTCAGGGAAGCTATCGCGACGGGGGATGGCTATTATCTCGTCTGGCCAAAAAATTCGCTCAAAAGAGAAAGCATTCAGCATCTTTTGGCCTGGCTGCATAATCATACCCCGGTCGTTCCGGCGCTGGATATCGATTATCTGGAATATGATGACAATCGGGTTTATGAATACCGTTATGAATAAGATATGTTTGCCATCTTTTTATAACGTTCCGGTAAAGCGCTGTTCAGGTTGAGCACCTTATCCAGAATATAAAACGCTGGCGTGTTTTTTTGCTGCTCAGCATCAATGATTGCCGCGCGTAATAGCGTGGCGGCAGACGAAATTTTGTGAAAATACGCTTCAGACTCGGGTGTCTGTAATTCACCAGACGTGGCGTAACGCACGTCCGGCCAGCCAGAGAAGTTAAGCAATGGAAGGGGGTTACCTTCTTCAGGCTGACAGGATGAAAGCAACGCAGCTGCTTTTTTGGGATCGCTATGGGCAGCTGAAAGCATGTACACGCGCTGCGAAAACGGTAACAGGGCATCAGAATGATTTTTGATGGAGAGAAGCATGGACATAAAATTCGTTATATCGCCATCGGATGGCGTTTCGGATGGCGATATAACTTTCATTAACTGAAATAAAGCATCAAGCGTCATGTTTGCCTCGGTTCCTCTCATTATTACCTTTCAGTTTGTGCCTGAACGTTTGAGCCCCCCGTCAGGAGGGTCGAGAGGATAATATTTGAAGGGGGGCGTTTTTGAAAAACGATTAATAATGGCAATCACTGTGAGTTTTTCTCACTATAGCGTCATCGTTTCACACTCCACCCAGGTACGCCTTTCTCACCTCCGGATCCTTCAGCAACGCCTCGCCGCTGCCGCTTAACCGAATCTGCCCGTTAACCATCACATAGCCGCGGTCAGACAACTTCAGCGCATGGTGCGCGTTCTGCTCTACCAAAAAAATCGTCATCCCGTTACGAGCCAGTTCGCGTAGCGTCTGGAAAATCTGTTTAACCACGATGGGCGCGAGACCGAGGCTGGGTTCATCCAGCAACAAAAGTTTAGGACGGCTCATTAGCGCGCGGGCGATAGCCAGCATCTGCTGTTCACCACCGGAGAGCGTCATCGCCCGCTGGTTACGTCGCTCTTTGAGGCGGGGGAAGAGGTCGAACATGCTTTGCATATCTTCCGCTGCGTGCTGATTGCCGATGGGGATTGTCCCCATCAGCAGGTTCTCTTCTACAGACATATCCGGGAAAATGCGGCGCCCCTCTGGAGCCTGCGCGATGCCACCGGTGGCAACATAGTGGGTGGATTTCTGAGTGATATCCTCGCCGCAGAAGAGGATCTGCCCGTTGCGGATCCGGGGCTGACCAAAGACAGACATCAGTAATGTTGATTTCCCCGCGCCGTTAGCGCCAATCAGGGCCACGGTTTCCCCTTTGTTTACCTCAAGCGAAACCTGCTTCAACGCCTGAATCACCCCGTAGAAAACATCCACATCATGAAACTGAAGCATCGGTTCGCTCACAGATTTACCTCGCTTTCGTCGGTGCCCAGATACGCGGCAATCACTTTTTCATTGTGCTGGATCTCAGCTGGTTTACCTCTGGCAATGACATCGCCGTGATCGAGCACAATGATGTCATCTGAAATGCCCATCACCATCCCCATATCATGCTCGATCAGCAAAACCGTGATGTCGTGATGGTCGCGCAGAAACCGGATGATCTCGCTCAGCTTATGCGTCTCCACGGGGTTCAGGCCGGCAGCTGGCTCATCGAGACAAATCATCTCCGGGCCGGTACACATGGCCCGGGCGATTTCGAGGCGTCGCTGCTGGCCGTAGGACATTTCTCCGGCCAGACGGTTCGCGCAATCCACCAGACCCACCACTTCCAGCCAGTAAAACGCCCGGTCCAGCGCATCGTTCTCTGCCCGACGATAAGCCGGGGTGTTCAGCACCCCCGCCAGCAGGTTACGGTTGACGCGCATGTGCTGTGCCACCAGCAGGTTTTCTACAACGGACATCTCGCGGAACAGGCGGATGTTCTGAAACGTGCGCGCAAGACCCGCGCGGTTCACCAGGTGCGTGCCGCCAAACATCTTATAGAACAGGCGTTGACCAAGCTGCGCCGGGTTGAGCCAGTCGCCCGGCTGGAATTTCTGGCCGAGCACCTGAATGACATTGGTGGTTTTATTTCGTGTATTGAACAGAATGTTGCCGCCCGAGGCCCGGTAAAAACCGGTCAGGCAGTTAAAAACGGTCGTTTTTCCCGCACCGTTAGGCCCAATGAGAGCGGTAATGGAACCGCGCTGCACCTCAAGATTGACGTCGTTTAAGGCCTTGATCCCGCCGAAGTGCATCATCAAATGTTCTACACGCAAAATCGTTGCGTTCATGGCGCCACTCCTTTCCGTACGGAAAATCCGCTGCGGTTGATGCGAATCAGACCGCGAGGACGCCAGATCATCATCACCACCATCAGCATGCCAAACAGCAGCACGCGGTATTCCGCAAAGCTGCGCAGCAGCTCCGGCGTGACGGTCAGCACAAAGGCGGCCAGCACAACGCCCAGGGTAGACCCCATCCCGCCCAGAACCACGATCGCGAGGATCAGCGCCGATTCAAAAAAGGTGAAGGAGGTCGGGTTAACAAACCCCTGATAGGTGGCAAAAAACACCCCGGCGATACCTGCCGTTGATGCGCCCAGAGTGAAGGCCGAAAGCTTGACCAGAACGTGATTAAGCCCCAGGGAACGGCAGGCAATTTCATCCTCACGGAGTGCTTCCCACGCCCGTCCAATGGGCATTCGGGTCAGCCGGTGTTTAATGTACAGCACCAGCATGACTACCAGGAAAAGCACCGCATAGATGAAGATAAACTTCATGTTGGGGTTATAGGTCAGGCCGAAGAACTCGTGGAAAGGGACGCCGCCTTCTTTGGCGCGTCGGCCAAATTCAAGGCCAAAAAAGGTCGGGGCAGGGGCTGAAACGCCGTTAGGCCCGCCGGTGAAGGTGAGCCAGTTGTTCAGCACCAGGCGGATGATCTCGCCAAACCCGAGCGTGACGATGGCAAGATAATCCCCATGCATGCGCAGCACCGGAAAGCCGAGCAGAGCGCCCGCGCCCGCGGCCATTAGCGCCGCCAGCGGCAGCATGCTCCAGAACCCAAGCCCCAGATACTGATACCCGAGCGCCAGCCCGTAAGCGCCAATGGCATAGAAAGCGACATAACCCAGATCCAGCAGTCCGGCGAGCCCGACGACAATGTTCAGCCCAAGACCGAGCAGGACGTAAATCAGCCCGAGAATGGCAACCGTCAGAACGTATTTAGTGGCCACAAACGGGAAGCAGATCGCCAGTGTGATTATCAGCGGAATGATCCAGCGCATGCGGCTTTTATACGCCGGTGGCCGAACATACACCCCCGCATTGTCGGATTCAAAGCGCGCATGCAAACGTCTTCCGGCCGCCGTAGCTGAAAAGGCGCTCAGCAAAAAGCGTCCCACCATCACCGTGCCTACAATCCACGCCAGCCGCTGGCCGTCAAAGGTAAAGCTGTAACCATCCAGTATCACGCCCGCAATCGGGCCGAAAATAATCAGGGCGATCATTCCGGAAAAAATCGAGTCCAGAATGCAGCGCTTCAGGGAAAAACCGTCAGAGGTCATCGCGTTGTTCCTTACACTTTAGCCACGACAGGGCGGCCCAGCAGCCCCTGAGGACGGAAGATCAGAATTAAGACCAGTAATCCGAAGGAGAAGACGTCCTTATAATCCGAGTTCACCATCCCGGAGAATTGCGCTTCTGCGACGCCCAGAATCAGCCCGCCAAGCATCGCGCCGGGCAGAGATCCGATGCCGCCCAGTACCGCCGCCGTAAAGGCCTTGATGCCGATAACGAACCCGACGTAGAAATCAAAGGTGCCGTAATTCATGGTGATGAGCACACCCGCCAGCCCGGCCATGGCTGCGCCGATAACAAACACCAGCGAAATAATTCTGTCGGTGTTGATACCCAAAATGGAGGCCATCTTACGATCCTGCTGCACCGCACGGCACATGCGTCCTAAGCGGGTACGGTTGATAATCCAGGTCAGCACCAGCATGCCCGCGAACGAGGCGATGAGAATAAAAACTTTGGTATAAGTTATCTGGACAAACCCTTCTCCAAGGTGAAAACGCAGCACGCCATCCAGCATGGTGGGCACGCCCTGCTGCCGCGGACCCTGGCTGAGCTGGACGTAGTTTTGCAGTATCAGCGACATCCCGATGGCCGAAATCAGCGGCGCCAGACGCGTCGAGTTGCGTAGCGGCTTGTAGGCGATGCGCTCAATCGTCCAGCCATAAACGCCGGTGACCACAATGGTGAAAACCAGCGTGCCCAGGATCAGCAGCGGAAAGGAGTGGAGCCCAAAAAACGCCAGCAGGGCCAGGCCAATGGCCGAGAGATAGGCGGAGATCATATACACTTCGCCGTGGGCGAAATTGATCATACCGATAATGCCGTACACCATGGTGTAGCCGATGGCGATAAGACCGTAGACCGAACCCAGCGTTAAGCCATTAATTAACTGTTGCAGGAAGAATGTACTCATGGTCGCGCACCTGAATAAAGGGGTTACGCCGACAGGCAAACCTGCCGGCGCAGAGCAGATTCCGTCCCGTTATGGCACTTCTTTGTATTTGCCTTTGTCGTCCCACTGGTAGACCACGTAGTCTGACACCTTGAGGTCACCTTTGCTGTCCCAGGCTTTTTTACCCATCACCGTGTCGACAGGATTAGCCTTCAGCCACTCGCTGGCTTTTGCGGAATCCGTCCCATTCGTGGCCTTGAATGCCGCCGCGATAGCCTGTACCGAAGCGTAGGCGTATAGGGTATATCCTTCTGGTTCAAACTTACCGGCGCGGAATTTCTCAATGACGGCTTTTCCGTCCGGGATCAGGCGCGGATCTTTACCGAAGGTCATGTAAATACCGTTGGTGTATTGCGGCCCGCCGGCGGCGGTAACCATCTCTTCATTGACGATACAGTCACCCGAAAAGAACTTCGCCTGCACGCCCTGTTCACGCATCTGGCGAACCAGCGGGCCTGCTTCCGGGTGACAGCCCCCGAAGAACACCACGTCCGGTTTTTGTGCGCCAATCTTGGTCACCAGCGCGTTAAAGTCTTTTTCCCCGCGCGATAGCCCTTCGTACATCACATCCTTAACGCCGCGTTTCGCCAGGGCCGCTTTGGTGGCGTCCGCCAGTCCCTGACCGTAGGTGTCTTTATCGTGGATGATGACCACCCGTTTGGCGTTCAGCTTATCGATAATAAAATCGCTGGCAATCTGGCCCTGCTGGTCGTCACGACCGCACATGCGGAACATATCGCTCATGCCGCGCTCGGTAATAAGCGGGTTCGTAGAGCCGGGGGTAATAGAAAGGATCCCGGCATCGCTATAGACCTCGGAGGCGGGCATGGTCGACGAGGAGCAGAAGTGGCCGACGACCGCTTTCACGTTATCCTGATCGACTAAGCGGTTGGCAACGGCGACGGCCTGCTTGGGTTCGCAGGCGTCGTCACCCTGTATCAGTTTGATTTTCTCACCATTGATCCCGCCTGCGGCGTTAATGTCTTCTGCCGCCTGCGTAGCGCCATGCCAGTATTGATCGCCATAGGTTGCGTTTGGGCCTGTGAACGGCCCGGCAACGCCGATCACAATATCGGCCTGCGCGGAAAAGGCCGTCACCAGACAACCGGCCAGCACCAGGGAGAGGGGAGTTTTGGTAAATTTCAGCGACATTATTATGTTCCTTAGCAAAGAGGTTTTTGCACCAGGTATAAACCCGAACGCCTGATGGCATCGTTAATCCAAAAACAAGAGCGAGAACAAAATGCACTTTAGAAGCAATCTCCTGCTTAATACGGCGAGGATCCTACGCACCGCGAAGCGCGCAGAACATTAAGCAAAAAGGTTGCCAGAATGGTTAATCCCTTGACCGGGTCACAACACGTTGAGTATAGAGCGCCGTTTTATGCGCCTTTGTGGGATGAGATGAATTTACAGCGGAGATCACATCTCCTTAACAACAAAGCCCATAAGTTGTGCAACGGTCACGATTTGCACGTTTTTGCAGCAGTAAAGACCTAAACTTAAGATAGGCACGCACGGCGATATATGTCAGGATCGTTTTTTTTATCAGGAGTATCAGCAATGGCTGAAGGCCCATTAAATGAAAGCGAGATGGCGTGGCTGGAAGAGACATTAATCTCTTACGGTCACGACGATGCATCCGTGATTGACGTGTCCGAACTGGACGGCATGCTTACCGCAGTACTTTCCGGTCCCGTTGTGGTGGAGCCCGACACCTGGCTGGTGGCGGTCTGGGGTGGGGAGAAATATATTCCGCGCTGGAAAAACGATCGTGAGATGAACCGTTTTATCGATCTCTGCTTTAAGCACATGAACGATATTGCCGAGCGTTTGAGCGAATACCAGGATCAGTTTGAACCGCTGTTTGGCTATAACGACGTTGACGGTCAGAGCTATACCGTGGTGGAAGAGTGGTGCTATGGCTACATGCGCGGCGTGGCGCTGACGGACTGGTCATCCCTGCCGGAAGCGCTGGAAGCGGACCTGGCCGTGATTGCCCTGCACGGAACGGAAGAGAACAGCGAGAAGCTGGATGCGCTGACCGAAGAGGAGTATATGGCCAGCATCGAGAGCATTCAGCCTGCGGCGCTGCGTTTGTATAACTACTGGGTGGCTAACCCGCAGCAGCAGGAAGTGAAAAAGCCTGTCGTGAACGGGTCGAAGGTGGGGCGTAACGACCCGTGCCCGTGCGGGAGTGGGAAGAAGTTTAAAAGCTGCTGCCTGCATTAAATCATTAATTACTGTGGCCTGAATGGGGCACGGGTGTTGAGTCCCCGCTAAAATCGGCGAACCGGAGACCAGATGACAAGGGCTGGACGCCATGGATGGCGGCCAGAGGCGAATCGAGACAGGATGTCGAGTTGAGCCGACCGCAGGCAGATGGTCGGGAGGTGAGCGCAGTGCGAAGCACCGATTTTCCGCGGGGCCGCGGGGATTGATAAGGGGGCCGCGGCGGCCCCCTTATCCCGTTCACATGCTGTGAAAAAATTATATTCTGTTGATCTTAAGGTGAACGGAACAGTACCTTAGGACCTGTATAAATAAGTTATCCCACTTCCGGCAGCATTCCCGCTGCAATCAGCACCTGCACCAGAATAATCACCACCCCACAACCAAACACCGCGCACAGCATTGGCGTACCGCCCGCTACGCGATACCCCTGCTGCGGATGCTGCATGCGGCTCTTCCACGCCAGCAGGGAAGGCAGCAGCAGCGCCAGTACCGATAACGCCACGCCGGCATACCCCAGCGCCATCACAAACCCGCGCGGGTAAAAGAGCGCGAAGGCCAGCGGCGGCAGGAAGGTCATTGCCCCCGTCTGTAAGCGTCCGGCAACGGTGTTGCTACGCTGGAACAGGTCTGCCATGTAGTCAAACAGGCCAAGCGCCACGCCGAGGAAGGAGGTTGCCAGCGCCAGGTCTGCAAACAGATGTACCGCCAGCTCCACGTGTGGAGAGGCCACCACGTTACGCAGGGCTACCAGGAAACCATTTAAACCAGAATGCTCTGCCATCAGGCCGATAAAGGTATGGGAATCTATACTGCCCAGCGTCACCAGCTGCCAGAACAGGTAGGCAATCAGCGGAATAGCGCTACCGATAACAAAGACGCGGCGCAGCTTGCGGATATCGCCCTTCATATAGCTCACGATGCTCGGCACGCTGCCGTGAAAGCCGAAGGAGGTGAAGATCACCGGGATGGCCGAAAGCGCCAGACCCTTCTCCAGCGGCAGGGAGAGCAGGTTAACCTTGTGAACATGCGGTGCCAGCAGCACCAGCATCACAACAAGGAAGAGAATTTTTGCGCTGAATAAAAAGCGGTTAAACAGATCGACCAGCGACGTGCCCGCGCAAACCACGCCGCCACCAATCAGCGCAAAGACAATGGCGCCTGTTTCTGGGGAAAGCGACGCACCGAAGCCGTCATTGATACTTGACGCGATCAGTTCCCCGGCGCCGCTGATGTAAGCGGCAGTCAACGCGTACATCAGGAACATCATGCTGAAACCGGTGATCCACTGCCCGTAGCGTCCAAGATAGCGTGCCGCCAGAGAGCCTAAGCCGGTATCGGCAGGGACATGCTGATAAACTTCCAGCAATAATAGCGCGGTGTAGCACATCAGGGCCCACAGACCGCCCAGCAGCGCTACGGTAACCCCAAACCCGACGCCGGCGGCAGCCAACGGCATGGCCAACATTCCTGCGCCAATTGTCGTTCCGGCAACGATAAAAATACTTCCCAGAGTTCTGTTCTTCACGCTTTCCTCTACAACGCTTCCATACCGCGACTCATTCTGCGGCGCAGAGTAAGGGAAAAGCCCCATCTCGTCAAATCACCGTTACATAGGGTGTAATGATTAATTTACAAAAAGAGAAGCGTTACCTGCGCCAGCGCAAAGCGTGTCCTGGAAGGAGCGTTTAGTCTGCTTTTTATTTATGAGAGGTAACCATGTCAATTCACGGACACGACGTACTTAATATGATGATTGAGTCAGGTGAGCGCTATACGGAGGAGAGTCTGGTAGAGGCGATACATGCCCGCTTTGGCGAAGCGGCGCGTTTCCATACCTGTTCAGCTTCCGAGATGACAGCCGCGGAGCTGGTGGCGTTTCTGGCGGCGCGCGGAAAATTCATTCCGGCAGCAGACGGATTTTCCACGCACGAAAGCAAAATTTGCCGACATTAAATAAAGCGGTGCTGAAAACTCAGCACCGTTTTTCTATTAATTCTGGGTATCAAGCGTCGACAGTTCTTTATCGATGAAGTACAGGCCTTCCCCGGATTTGCCCGCCAGAGATAATTTATCCAGCACGGATTTAAACAGCTTCTCTTCTTCGTGCTGTTCAGCCACATACCACTGAAGGAAATTAAAGGTTGGATAATCCTGGCTGGTCATAGCGGCATGAGCCAGTTCATTAATTTTCTGAGTGATCAGCTGTTCGTGCTCATACGTGGCGCGGAACAGTTCATCAAGAGAGCCGTATTCTGCGAAAGGTGATGCCACGTTATCAATGCGCGGCAGGCTGCCGGTATCCGTAAGGTAATCAAACAGACGCTGCATGTGCGTCATCTCTTCCTGAGCATGACGACGCAGGAAAGCGGCCGCGCCTTCAAAGCTGTGATAGCTGCACCAGGCGCTCATCTGCTGATAAAGCAGGGAAGAAAACAGCTCAAGATTCATTTGCGCATTGAGCTTGTCGATCATTTCAGTTTTTAACATGGTGCAGCTCCGGTTTATTAATTCTGGTTCACGATGAGCGACACTATAATTTGTTATTTAATTATTTGCAAAAAGTAAAATAAATATCTCTTTATTAAAAATACGAATGGGAATAAAACGCATTGCCACCATTTTTATTTATTAATGAGAATTGTTTGTGTTCTTATTAAATAAACTGCCAGCGTGGCTGGCAGTAGCGGTTAATACCATGGATTCTGGCTGGAAGAGGTAACAGCGTACCCCAGACATTTATACTGAATGGTCACACTTTCGTTCAGACATAGCGAACCGCTGATCAGAGTGCAGGTTTTAATGGGCTGCCCGTAGGCTGATGCGGTGGCATAGCCCATGTTTTGACAGGCTTTGGTTGCCGTACCGTTATTAACATAGTCATCAGACCAGGCGTTTTGCAGCATGGCCTGGCCATAGTCGAGGCGCACAATTCCGTTTAGGGCATCCGTACTGCTGACTTCTGCCTGACGGTTGATACTGCACCCGGCGAGCAACAGGATCGTTCCGGCTATGATTACACGTTTCATGGTTCACTCTGCATGACGGGAAATACGCTATTGTAACCAACGTGATGGGATGCAATGACCGGAATAGCCGGAGGATCTGCATTCTCACTGTGCAACGAGACGGGCAAGTACGCAAAACTGTGAGCGCATCTTTGTTTTTTTAAAACAATTTTTCACTTAATTTGAAAGCACGTTTGTTTGATAGTAAGGTTAAGTTGAAAAGGTATCCACAGCGGGATTGCCCGCCATGCATTCAGGAGAGACAAGATGAAAATTGCACTGATGATGGAAAACAGCCAGGCCGCTAAGAATCCCATCATCCTTAATGAGCTGAAAGCCGTTGCTGATGAGAAAGGTTTCCCGGTCTATAACGTCGGTATGAGTGATGAGAACGATCATCATCTCACCTATATTCACCTGGGCATCATGGCGAGCATCCTGCTGAATGCAAAAGCCGTCGATTTTGTTGTTACCGGCTGCGGTACCGGGCAGGGCGCGCTGATGTCCCTGAACATTCATCCGGGTGTGATTTGCGGCTACTGCATCGATCCTGCGGATGCTTTCCTGTTCGCGCAAATCAACAACGGTAACGCGCTTTCTCTGCCGTTTGCGAAGGGCTTTGGCTGGGGGGCAGAGCTGAACGTACGCTTTATCTTTGAGAAAGCGTTTACCGGACGCAATGGCGAAGGTTATCCACCGGAGCGTAAAGAGCCGCAGGTACGTAACGCCGGTATTCTGAACCAGGTGAAAGCGGCAGTGGTGAAAGAAAACTATCTGGATACCCTGCGCGCAATCGATCCTGAGCTGGTTAAAACTGCCGTCTCAGGCCAGCGCTTCCAGCAGTGCTTCTTCGAGAACTGCCAGGACAAAGAGATCGAAGCGTTTGTGCGCGGTCTTGTTGGCTGATTCCCTTTGCCGGGCGGTGCGTTGCCTGCCCGGCACAGAACCTTACTTTTTCGTTGAGACCGCGCTACCCGCATCTTTGCTCAGACGCAGCGTGTCAAACATTCCCACCAGGCAGATCAGTGCGATCGCCACAAATGCCAGCCGGAAGCTCATTCCAGGCATGTCGGCAAACCCTATCGCTTCACCGACTTTTTCTCCGATACGAATACCAATTGCCCCGAGCGTGATCCCAAGCCCCACGGCAAGCTGCGTTGCGGTTGAAAACAGGGTGTTGGCATAGCTCATCTGCGCCGATGGCACATCCGCAAAGGCCAGCGTGCTGATGGCCGTAAACTGAATAGAACGGAAAACGCCGCCGAGAAAGAGGATCAGCATGACGATCCACGCGGGAGTCTGTGGCGTGAGAAACGCGCAGGCCAGCAACGCCAGCACATTCAGCGCACCGTTAATCAGCAACAGCCGCTTAAACCCCAGGCTGCGGATCAGAGGCGTTGTCGCCGGTTTAACGGTGAGATTGCCTACGAAAACAGCCAGCACCAGCACGCCCGAGTGAAACGCATTCATGCCAAAACCGACCTGGAACATCAGCGGTAACAGGAACGGAACCGCGCTGATGGAGGCGCGAAACAGCGATCCGCCGTACAGGGTGACGCGAAATGTCGGCACCTGCATTGCATCAAGCCTGATCATCGGCCAGGTAGCCCGCTTAAAGTGACGCAGCGCCAGGCTCAACGCGACGATACCGACGATGAACAGCGTGGCCGTTAATCCTGCCCGCAGTGGCTCTCCGCCCATGAGCTCCATCGCATAAACCAGGCTCACCATGGCAAGGGTGGTAACAACAAAACCCGGTAAATCAAACGGACGACGGGTATCTTCATGCAGGTCTGGAATGATGCGCAGTGCCAGCAAAATGGCGATTATCCCCAGCGGCACGTTAATAAAGAAGATCCAGCGCCAGTCGGCATAGCTTGTAATGAACCCGCCCAGCGGCGGACCGATGATCGGCGCAACCAGTGCAGGCCACGTCAGGGTGGCGATAGCCGTGATAAGCTGGTGTTTTGGCGTGGTGCGTAACACGGCAAGGCGACCCACGGGCACCATTAGCGCGCCACCCATGCCCTGGAGCACGCGCATCGCAACGAACTGATCGAGCGTGGTGGACAGGCCGCAAAATACCGAGGCCAGCGTGAAAATCGCCAGCGCGAGGGCAAACACTTTTCGCGCGCCGAAGCGGTCGGCGATCCAGCCGCTGGCGGGGATCAGCACGGCCAGAGTGATCAGATAGGCGCTGATGCCGATATTCAGATCCACGGCCTGAACGCCGAAGCTTTTTGCCATATCCGGCAGCGCGGTGGCAATCACCGTCCCGTCCAGAAACTCCATAAAGAAAGCACCTGCAACCAGCAGCGCCGCAGGCGATAATCCACGGCTCTCTTTGCCGGATACGTTTTCACTCATTCTCTTCCTGCCCGCTCAAAAAATTTTATAAACATTTACTGGAATTTATAAGCCTGTAACGTGCGGATCTTTCACGGCTTTTTTAACAAACCAGCAGCACTGAGGATTCAGTAACCGTGATGCAGGTCACAAAATGGTTGATTTTTGTGACGGTGGTCATATTATAAGCGCATTGATGATAACACCTGCATAACACGTTACTGGAGCAACATAATGAAACTGCGCAAAATCCTGAAAAGCATGTGGGCAAACTACTGCACTACGTTTAAAGACGTCCCACCGGGTGCGATGTTCTGATAAAAAAACCTGCTTCGGCAGGTTTTTTTATGTCTGCGGACGACGGGAGGGAGATGGAAGGGCGTCTGTTTTGCTACTATGGCGGCCTTTGAATAAGGAGAATCCCATGTCACAAAACCTGAGCGCCGATCAGGAACTGGTATCTGACGTCGTCGCCTGCCAGCTGGTTATCAAACAAATCCTTGATGTGATTGACGTTATCGCGCCGGTTGAGGTACGCGAAAAGATGTCGACCCAACTGAAAAACATCGATTTCACCAACCATCCTGCTGCGGCGGACCCGGTTACGCTCCGTGCGATCCAGAAAGCGATCGCGCTGATTGAACTCCGCTTCACACCGCAGGGTGAGTCACACTAAAATAAACCGATGTTTTAAAATTAGAAACTTTTTTCTGATTTTACGTCGAAGGGCGACAGAGCCTGTCGCCCGCAGAAGGGTCAGAAGAACGTCTGCACCAGCAAATAGCTCACCACGCAGGCACAGCTTACGCCAATCAGCCCCGGCAGAATAAAGCTGTGGTTGATGATGAATTTACCGATGCGGGTGGTGCCGGAGCGATCGAATCCGATACAGGCCAGATCGCTCGGATAGGTCGGCAGCACAAAGTAGCCATACGACGCCGGGAAGAAAGCCACCAGCATTTTAGGGTCGATGCCCAGCATCAAGCCCATTGGAGCCACCGCGGTTAAAGCGGCAGCCTGGCTGTTAACCAGTTTTGAGACCAGAAACAGCACGATGGCATACGTCCAGGGATGACTCTTCACTACCCCCTCCAGCGCCATTTTCAGCTCGTCGAGATGCGCCTGAAAAAAGGTATCGCTCATCCATGCCACGCCAAACACCGAGAAAATCGCGACCATCCCCGCCTTAAATACCGCCCCGTTTGAAATGGCCGATGCATTCACCTTGCAGGTCATCAGCATAATGGCCCCGGCGATCAGCATCATCATCTGAATGACAAGGTTCATCGACAGGGCCGTCATTTTACCTTTGATCTCAAACGCCGGACGCAGCTCGGGCAGCGCACCCAGCAGGACCACAACGGCAATCCCGGCGAAGAAGATCCACGTGGACCAGTAGGCCTGTTTCGGGAAACGCTGATCCATCAACGTCTCCGTTCCTCCATAGATAAACTCCCGCTGTTTCGGATCTTTCAGTTTTTCCTGAAATTCAGGATCGTCTGCGAGGTTTTTCCCGCGACGCAAGCTCCACAGTGCCGCAATGGCGACGCCAGACAGTGAGGCCGGTACGGAGACCGCAAGAATTTCGAGGATCCCCCACGCGTGGCCGATGCCGTGCTGCGCACCCAGAATGGAGACCAGCGAAACGACGGCCACGGAAACGGGGGAGGCGGTGATCGCCATCTGCGATGCCACCGAGGCCACCGCCATCGGCCGTTCCGGGCGGATGCCTTTTTTCAGGGCGATATCCGCGATAATAGGAAACATGGTGTAAACGACGTGCCCGGTTCCGCAGAGGAAGGTCAGCATCCAGGTGGTGAAGGGCGCCAGCAGAGTGATGTGCTGCGGATGTTTACGCAGCAGGCGCTCTGCGAATTGCATCATTACGTTCAGGCCACCGGCGGTCTGTAGCGTGGCCGCACAGCCGATGACGGCGAGGATTGTGAGCATCACGTCAACCGGCGGTTTACCGGGTTGCAGACCAAAGATAAAACTCAAAACAAACAGGCCAATGCCGCTTATCAGCCCCAGGCCCATCCCGCCGAAGCGGGTGCCTATCAGCAGGCAGAGGATAATGACAATAAACTCAATGGTGATCATGATGCTCCCTCGTCAATGAATGTAATTAAACAAATCATTACACGATGTGTGGTTATTCATTGGGAGCAAGATCTGATTTGTTAAATGTCAGCAAAAGCAGGGAGTTGGTACCCACTCCCTGACGGGAGTGGGTGAAGGGACCTAGTGGTGTTGCACGGTAGCAATGTCGAGAAGATGGCGGTCCGTCTGCTCCAGACAAATCCCCGCGCGCTTCGCGTTGCGGATTTCATCTGCGAGCGTCTTCAGCAGCATGCCATCCTGCTGCTGCTCTCTGTCCATATCACGTAAAAACTTGAGGGTAGTGATGTCCTGTTGCGCCTTGGCTTCATCAGCCAGTTTGCTCAGCTTCGCACAGCGTTGCTCATACTCTTCGAGCGTTTTCTGAAACAGTTCTTCCAGAGAAGTGTAATTATCTTCAATCGTTTCAAGCTCTTTGACGGTAGGGTTTGCCCCGACGGCTTTCAAAAAGTTAAAGACACGCATCATGTGCGTGACGTTACTTTGCGCCTGAGTACGAAAGAAGGTGGCAGTGCCGTTGAGGCTTTTTCTGGAACACCACGCGCTCAAATGCAGATGCAGATTTGAAGCATAAAACTCCAGGTTCATCTGGGCATTCAGCTTTTGCATCATCGTTTGGGTAGTCATTCTCATATCCTTATTGACTGTGGGACTTGATGTCCACTACTTAACCTGACCCGGCAGGTATTGACGATTGAATGGCAGAAATAGATTTCTGCAAGGTAAAAAAACTCGAAAATTCACTTCCTGTGTTCGATTTAAATAAGCATACGCTGCTCTTCGACGTAAGAAAACTCTTAATCGAGCTGTGTTTACCATACATTACAAATTTAAATATAGCCCAAAATGGACAGAGGGTGACGAGATTGGCTTTTATGTAAGCTATTGATGTAAGTAAGTTAAAAGTAACTTATGTTCATTTTTAACGTTTCAGGAAACATTCTTTGGCGGGAAATTCTGTAGAAGTGTTAAATCAGAAATAATATCTGCAAATATATCCTGTCGTATCAAATTTGAGCTAAATCAATTTTCACTCAATATACGGTTCTGTGATCGCGTCGCAAGATCGTGATCTGATAAAGCGAGAAAATGAAACACTGTTTTACATCGTTTCATTCGTTGAGGTTTATGATGGCTAACGTTGCGGTGCTGCTGGCACCCGGTTTTGAAGAAGCAGAAGCGATTATCACTATTGATATTCTGCGACGTTTACAGATTGAGGTGGAGACGCTGGCCTGCGCGGAGACCCGTGCGGTAGTGAGTTACCACAATATCCCCATGGTGGCTGACAGTGCGTTAACGGAGCGCATTAATACGCTGTATGACGCGGTTGTGCTGCCCGGAGGGCCGCAGGGGAGCGTCAATCTTGCGGCTAACGAGGAGGTGATCCGCTTTGTTTCCGCGCACGACGAGCACGGCAAGCTCATCTGCCCGATCTGCTCTGCGGCCGCGCGGGTGCTGGGCGGTAACGGGCTACTGAAGGGGCGCCGCTACGTCTGTTCCGGCGATCTCTGGCAGAGCGTTGATGATGGAGTATATGTGGATGCGCCGGTCGTGGTGGATAATAACCTCATTAGCGGCAAGGGGCTGGGGCACGCTTTTGACTTTGCGCTGACGCTCTCTGCTCGTCTGTTGGGTGATGAGGCCCCCGTACGGGATCATGCTGAACACATTTATTATCCCTGGTAATTTTTCTGCCGGGCGCTAAGGCGCCCGGGTTACAGGGATTTCTTAGCTGACCTTATGGATAATCCTGCTTAATTCCTTTCGATTTGTAGGACAATTACGTCCTTTTTTATGTCATTTTTCGCTGAATTTATGTACGCAATTACTGTAATTCTGCGGTGTGATGGCGCTCTCTTATGGATGATTAATTTCCCGCTAAAACTATCTCCAGCAATAACGCTTATGACGAGCTAAGCGCTAATGCCTTGTTTTACGTCCGATTAAATATTTTGTTCGCCATTATTCCCTACAGATAAGAATGCTAAAGCTGGAGTTTACCATGCACAAATTTACTAAAGCGCTGGCGGCCATCGGCCTGGCTGCCGTTATGTCACAATCCGCTATCGCTGAAAATTTAAAGCTCGGTTTTCTGGTCAAACAGCCTGAAGAACCGTGGTTCCAGACCGAATGGAAATTTGCTGATAAAGCCGGAAAAGATTTGGGATTTGAGGTAATTAAAATCGCCGTGCCAGACGGCGAGAAAACGCTGAACGCCATTGATAGCCTGGCGGCCAGCGGCGCGAAAGGTTTCGTTATCTGTACCCCGGATCCAAAACTGGGTTCGGCCATTGCAGCGAAAGCGCGCGGTTACGACATGAAGGTCATCGCGGTGGACGATCAGTTCGTGAATGCCAAAGGCAAACCGATGGATACCGTTCCGCTGGTAATGATGGCGGCCACCAAAATCGGTGAGCGTCAGGGCCAGGAGCTCTATAAAGAGATGCAAAAACGCGGCTGGGATGTCAAAGAGACCGCCGTGATGGCGATTACCGCAGACGAGCTGGACACTGCCCGTCGTCGTACTACCGGGTCCATGGACGCGCTCAAAGCGGCCGGCTTCCCGGAAAAACAGATCTACAGAGTCCCCACTAAATCCAACGATATTCCGGGCGCCTTTGATGCGGCGAACTCCATGCTCGTCCAGCATCCGGAGGTGAAGCACTGGCTGGTAGTGGGGATGAACGACAACACCGTGCTGGGCGGCGTGCGTGCAACGGAAGGCCAGGGCTTTAAAGCGCCGGACGTGATCGGGATCGGCATCAACGGCGTTGACGCCGTGAGCGAACTGTCTAAAGCGCAGGCGACCGGCTTCTACGGCTCTCTGCTGCCAAGCCCGGATGTTCACGGCTATAAATCCAGCGAAATGCTCTACAACTGGGTGACCAAAGGGGTTGAACCGCCGAAATTCACGGAAGTGACCGATGTGGTGCTAATCACCCGCGATAACTTCAAAGAGGAGCTGGCGAAAAAAGGACTGGGCGGTAAGTAATACGCTGTGATTGCGCCCCTCACTCACCGTGAGGGGCCAGACGTACACACTACAGGAATCACGGAGTCGTTATGCAACAGTCTGATCCGTATCTCTCTTTCCGCGGCATCGGTAAAACGTTCCCCGGTGTAAACGCGCTGACCGATATCAGCTTCGACTGCTATGCCGGCCAGGTTCATGCCCTGATGGGGGAGAACGGCGCGGGAAAATCCACGCTGCTAAAAATTCTCAGCGGCAACTACACGCCCACCACCGGCACGCTGGCCATTCGCGGCGAAGAGGTGGCCTTCGCCGACACCACGGCAGCGTTAAATGCGGGCGTCGCCATCATCTATCAGGAACTGCACCTCATTCCCGAGATGACCGTGGCGGAGAACATTTATCTTGGCCAGCTTCCGCATAAAAGCGGTGTGGTCAACCGTTCGCTGCTCAACTATGAAGCGGGCTTGCAGCTCAAGCACCTTGGGCTGGATGTCGATCCGCAAACGCCCCTTAAGTATCTCTCCATCGGCCAGTGGCAGATGGTGGAAATTGCCAAAGCGCTGGCGCGCAACGCCAAAATTATCGCTTTTGACGAGCCAACCAGCTCGCTCTCGGCGCGTGAAATAGAAAATCTTTTTCGCGTGATCCGCGAGCTGCGCAAAGAGGGCCGCATCATTCTGTACGTTTCTCACCGTATGGAAGAGATTTTTGCCTTAAGCGATGCCATCACCGTGTTTAAAGATGGCCGCTATGTGCGCACCTTCACCGATATGCAGCAGGTCAATCATGACCAACTGGTGCAGGCGATGGTCGGACGCGATCTGGGGGATATTTACCACTGGAAACCGCGCGAGTATGGCCCGGAGCGTCTGCGTCTGGATAACGTCAAAGCGCCGGGCGTGCGCACGCCCATTTCACTCTCGGTGCGCAGCGGCGAAATCGTCGGGCTGTTTGGCCTTGTGGGGGCAGGGCGCAGCGAGCTGATGAAAGGGCTGTTTGGCGGCACGCGCATAACCCAGGGCCAGGTTTTCGTCGACGGGAAAAAGGTTGATATTCAGAAGCCTGCGCAGGCGATTAACGCGGGGATTATGCTCTGCCCGGAGGATCGAAAGGCCGAAGGCATTATTCCGGTGCACTCGGTGCGCGACAACATCAACATCTCTGCCCGGCGCAAGTTCATCCGCGCGGGATGTCTGATTAACGATGGCTGGGAGGCGAGCAACGCGGATCACCATATCCGTTCGCTGAATATCAAAACCCCCGGCGCTGAACAGCTGATCATGAACCTGTCCGGCGGCAACCAGCAAAAAGCCATTCTGGGGCGCTGGCTGTCGGAAGATATGAAGGTCATTTTGCTGGATGAGCCAACGCGCGGTATCGACGTGGGGGCGAAACACGAAATCTATAACGTCATCTATGAACTGGCAAAACGCGGTGTGGCGGTCCTGTTCGCCTCCAGCGATCTGCCCGAGGTGCTGGGCGTCGCCGACCGCATTGTTGTGATGCGTGAAGGCGAAATTGCCGGTGAATTGCTGCATGAACAGGCGAATGAACAACAGGCGTTGAGTCTCGCCATGCCTAAAGTTAGCCAGGCTGTCGCCTGAGTAAGGAGTCAATGATGTCCTCTGTTACTACATCCGGAGCGCCGAAGTCGGCTTTCAGTTTTGGCCGCATCTGGGACCAGTACGGCATGCTGGTGGTCTTTGCTGCCCTGTTCGTCGCCTGCGCGATTTTTGTGCCGAACTTCGCCACGTTCATCAATATGAAGGGGCTGGGGCTGGCGATCTCTATGTCCGGCATGGTGGCCTGCGGAATGCTGTTTTGCCTGGCCTCCGGCGATTTTGACCTGTCGGTCGCCTCGGTGATTGCCTGTGCAGGCGTCACCACTGCCGTGGTGATCAACATGACCGAAAGCCTGTGGATCGGCGTGCTGGCCGGTCTGCTGCTCGGCGTGTTGAGCGGCCTGGTGAACGGGTTTGTCATTGCGCGTCTGAAGATTAACGCCCTGATAACGACGCTGGCGACCATGCAAATCGTGCGCGGTCTGGCCTATATCATCTCCGATGGTAAAGCGGTCGGGATTGAAGACGAACGTTTCTTCACGCTGGGCTATGCCAACTGGCTGGGTTTGCCTGCGCCAATCTGGCTGACGGTCGCGTGTCTGATCCTGTTTGGCTTCCTGCTTAACCGCACCACGTTTGGGCGTAACACGCTGGCGATTGGCGGCAATGAAGAGGCGGCGCGTCTGGCGGGTGTCCCGGTCGTACGGACCAAGATCATTATCTTCGTGCTTTCCGGGCTGGTATCGGCGGCGGCGGGGATTATTCTGGCGTCGCGTATGACCAGCGGCCAGCCAATGACCTCCATTGGTTATGAGCTCATCGTCATCTCAGCATGCGTTTTAGGGGGCGTTTCCCTCAAGGGTGGCATCGGAAAAATCTCATATGTGGTGGCGGGGATCCTGATTCTGGGGACCGTGGAGAACGCCATGAACCTGCTTAATATTTCTCCGTTCTCTCAGTACGTCGTACGCGGCCTGATCCTGCTGGCAGCGGTGATCTTCGACCGTTACAAGCAAAAAGCGAAGCGTACCCTCTGATTTATTTATAGCCACTACCTGGTCAACTATTAACCATAGTTGACCCCCTGACCGGCCCGCCAGTTTTGCTGACGGGCCGGTTGCCAAATGGCGAGCGCCGTCACACTGTCTATACTTACATGGCTGTTTTGTTCACTGTAAGGAGGATTAGGGTGGCTGACTTGTTAACCGCACCGCCTGTACTGCCCGGAAAATTTGCTTTCTTTTTTGACCTCGACGGGACGCTCGCCGGGATTGAACCGCATCCGGATGACGTTGTTGTACCGGACATGGTGTTAGAGAATTTGCAGCAGCTCTCCCGACAGAACGAGGGGGCACTGGCATTGATTTCAGGGCGCTCAATGGCCGAGCTGGACGTGCTCGCCAGTCCTTATCACTTTCCGCTGGCCGGTGTGCACGGAGCGGAGCGCCGCGATATCCATGATCAACTGCATATAGTTTCACTCCCCGACACGCTGATTCAGGCGCTGCATACGCAACTCTCTTCGGCTCTGGAAATGCTTCCCGGTACGGAACTGGAAGCCAAAGGCATGGCCTTTGCGCTGCACTACCGTCAGGCGCCCCATCATGAAGCGGCGATCTTTGCGGTAGCAAGAAGCCTGGCGGAAGCCCATCCGGAGCTGGCCTTACAGCCGGGTAAATGTGTGGTCGAGATTAAACCGGCAGGAATTAATAAAGGCGCTGCCATTGCCGCATTTATGGCGGAAGCGCCGTTCAAAGGGCGTACGCCCGTCTTTTTTGGGGATGACCTGACCGACGAGGCCGGGTTCAGGGTGGTAAACCAGGCTCAGGGCATGTCTGTCAAGGTAGGTCCTGGTGAAACCATTGCCGGATGGCGGCTGGAAAATGTCACCAGCGTCTGGCAGTGGATATCTGACGTCGCTAACCAGCAACAACAACAAATAGCGCAAAACAACGGGAGAAATCATTATGGGTCGCTTAGTCGTCGTCTCTAATCGCATCGCACCGCCGGATGATAAAAAAGCCAGTGCCGGTGGCCTGGCGGTCGGGGTATTAGGTGCCCTTAAAGCCGCCGGGGGGCTCTGGTTTGGCTGGAGCGGGGAAATCAGTAATGATGAAAAACCGCTAAAAAAGGTGTCACGGGGCAATATTACGTGGGCCTCCTTCGCCCTTAGCGAGAAGGACTACGATGAATATTATTCCGAGTTCTCAAACGCCGTGCTGTGGCCAGCGTTTCACTATCGTCTGGATCTGGTGAAATTCCAGCGTGAATCCTATGAAGGCTATATGCGCGTAAACGCGCTGCTGGCAGATAAACTGCTGCCGCTGATCGAAGAAGACGATATTTTATGGATCCACGATTACCATCTGCTGCCTTTCGCCAGGGAACTGCGAAAACGGGGTGTGAATAACCGGATCGGCTTCTTCCTGCACATTCCTTTTCCGACGCCGGAAATTTTCACCGCGCTGCCGCAGCATGAAGAAATTCTTGAGGCGCTATCCGATTATGACCTGCTCGGCTTCCAGACGGAAAATGACAGGCTGGCCTTCCTCGACAGCGTGTCGGGTAAAACCCGGCTGGTCACTCACGGCGGGAAATCTCACACCGCGTGGGGACGAAACTTCCATACCGAAGTTTACCCGATTGGTATTGAACCAGACGAAATTGCCGAGCAGGCCTCCGGTCCGCTGCCGCCGAAGCTTGCCCAGCTCAAGGATGAACTCAAGCACGTTAAGAATATCTTTTCTGTTGAACGACTGGACTATTCTAAAGGATTGCCGGAGCGGTTCCTCGCTTACGAAACCCTGCTGGATAAATTCCCGCAGCATCACGGTAAGATCCGCTACACCCAGATAGCGCCGACCTCGCGCGGTGAGGTTCAGGCCTATCAGGATATTCGTCATCAGCTGGAAACCGAAGCAGGGCGCATCAACGGGCGCTATGGTCAGCTCGGCTGGACGCCGCTTTTCTATCTCAATCAGCACTTTGAGCGCAAAATCCTGATGAAGGTATTCCGCTATGCGGACGTCGGGCTGGTCACGCCGCTGCGCGACGGGATGAATCTGGTGGCAAAAGAGTATGTAGCAGCACAAGATCCTGCTGACCCGGGCGTGCTGGTGCTGTCGCAATTTGCCGGGGCGGCAAACGAGCTTACCTCAGCACTGATTGTCAACCCTTACGATCGCGATGACGTGGCAAATGCCCTCAACCGCGCGTTAACCATGCCGCTTGCGGAACGTATATCACGTCATGCGGAGATGATGGAGACCATCGTCAAGAATGATATCAACCGCTGGCAGGCGCGTTTTATTGACGATTTACGCGCGATCCAGCCGCAAAGTCAGGAAGGTCATCTGCAAAAAAAGATCGCGACATTCCCTAAACTCGCCTGATTTTCTCCGGGGGCATTAATTGCCCCCGAGAGGCACCAGCAGGACATCCACCTGGCTTGACGAAACGATAGTTTTTGCTGAGCACGCCGCGCGAGAAATAAAGCTCTGGTTATGATTTCCGCAAATCACCAGATCGATATTCTGTTTCTGACACATGTCGAGAATATGCGCACTCAATTCCCCTGTGGCAATCACCGTTTGATGGACTGGATATTTTGCCCGCTCGACCAGCTCGCGCAGAAATTGCTGCGTTTCTTCCTGAAGAACCTCACGAATGTCTTCCAGCATCGGCGCTGCCAGTTGATTATACATCTCGGGTTCAGCAGCAAGGGTGATCAAACTAATGCGGGCGCTGGTCGGGCGAGCGATTGAAACGGCACGGGCGACGAGTTGATGACTTTCTGGGGAAACGGCAACAGAAACAAGAAGATGGGAGTAACTCATCACACACTCCTTTTATGCCAGAATGACACGTTTCTCAAGCTTTACCGCGAATCTGCCGCTTCTGCAAGAGGCGTACGCGACAATAGTGTGAACCTTATCATAATTATTCATTAATTATTCTTATAAGAAGAATAACGAAAAGAGGGCGCCAAATGAAAGTAATTAACAACTTAACGTAAATCACACATTTAGCCTTCCGTGCTGTTAAATCGTGTTAACCGTTCGTCAACGCAAGCGTGATGGTTACGTAGCGAAACTGCTTTCATAAAACGAAATGGTAAGTTACTGTTTTTAATTAATTAACTCGGCATTCGCCTGACATTTATGCGCATTAACACGCGAAGGAGCGGTGCTTCTTCGAATCCGCAATATTCATACCCGATCCCCTTATCCATCTGCATGCGTATTCGTTCCATAAGAATATTAACGAGCTTCGGTTGCTCAAAAAATGGCCAAATTACAAGTCACGCTGATGGATTTATGGGTTACATTCGCGTAAATTATGTGACGAAGATCACATTTTTTTTAAATTTCAGGTGGGGCTGCATTGTATGTGTCAAAACTGACGAGTAGAGTTTGCGTCGAATTAGGAAAAATCTTAGTTATTTGTAAGAAAAGATAAAATGTGTAACCGACATTTTGGCCATGTTTACCGGTAACGCGCTTTACGACGTACAAACCTAAATTCAACTATGCATTTGGCCTTTTCTTTTTATACCGGGTGATTTCCCGGCGACATCACGGGGTGCGGTCTTTCCGCATAAAAATAATAGTTGGTTATTCTGGATGGGAAAAATGCATACATCCGAGTTGCTAAAACATATCTATGACATCAACTTGTCGTATTTATTGCTCGCGCAGCGTTTGATTAGTCAGGACAAACCGTCAGCGATGTTCCGTCTGGGTGTTAACGAAGAGATGGCAACCATGCTGGGTGGATTAACACTTCCGCAAATGGTCAAGCTGGCTGAAACCAATCAACTTGTCTGCCAGTTCCGTTTCGATAACCCGCAGACCATTACGCGTCTGACTCAGGAATCCCGCGTGGACGATCTGCAACAGATCCACACCGGTATTCTTCTCTCCACCCGTCTGCTCAACGAAATCAGCCAGCCTGATGACGTAGCCCGGAAGAAAAGGGCTTAACAATGAGCGAGAAAAGCATTGTTCAGGAAGCCCGTGATATCCAGCTGGCAATGGAACTCATCACACTCGGTGCGCGTTTACAAATGCTGGAAAGCGAGACGCAGCTTAGCCGTGGTCGTCTGATCAAGCTGTATAAAGAATTGCGTGGTAGTCCGCCGCCAAAAGGCATGTTGCCGTTTTCGACTGACTGGTTCATGACCTGGGAGCAGAACATCCATGCTTCCATGTTCTGCAACGCCTGGCAGTACTTGCTTAAAACGGGCTTATGTAGCGGCGTTGATGCCGTGATTAAAGCCTACAAACTTTACCTTGAACAATGCCCGCAACAGGAAGAGGGACCGCTGCTGGCGCTGACCCGCGCCTGGACGCTGGTGCGTTTTGTAGAAAGCGGAATGCTTGAGTTGTCGCGCTGCAACTGCTGTGACGGCAATTTTATTACCCACGCGCACCAGCCTGCGGGCAGCTTCGCCTGTAGTTTGTGCCAGCCTCCATCCCGAGCCGTAAAAAGACGTAAACTTTCCCGGGATGCTGCCGATATTATTCCACAACTGCTGGATGAACAGATCGAACACGCTGTTTAACCCGAACCTGTGGGCAAGATTCCAGCAGCGGTAAGCCATTACCGCTGCTTTTTTTTACCCTGCGTTCAGGTCATGCGCTCGAAATGAACGTCCTGCCATAGTCACTAGCGGAAGGATGATGTCGTGCTTATCTTATTAGGTTACCTGGTAGTTCTCGGTACAGTTTTCGGCGGTTACATGATGACCGGCGGGCACCTTGGAGCACTCTATCAACCGGCTGAACTTGTCATCATCGGCGGTGCAGGGGTAGGGGCTTTTATCGTTGGTAACAACGGTAAATCGATTAAGGGCACGCTGAAGGCGATTCCGCTGCTGTTTCGTCGTTCAAAATACACCAAAAGCATGTATATGGACTTGCTGGCGCTGCTTTACCGCCTGATGGCGAAGTCACGTCAGCAGGGGATGTTCTCGCTGGAGCGGGACATCGAAAACCCGAAAGAGAGCGAAATTTTCGCAAGCTATCCGCGTATTCTGGCCGACGCGATGATGCTCGATTTTATCGTCGATTACCTGCGGCTGATCATCAGCGGCAACATGAACACGTTCGAAATTGAAGCGCTGATGGACGAAGAGATCGAAACCCACGAGAGCGAATCTGAAGTGCCGGCCAACAGCCTGGCGCTGGTGGGGGACTCCCTTCCGGCATTCGGCATCGTGGCGGCGGTCATGGGCGTCGTTCATGCCCTGGCCTCGGCGGATCGCCCGGCGGCCGAGCTGGGCGCGCTGATTGCCCACGCGATGGTGGGGACGTTCCTCGGTATTTTACTGGCCTATGGCTTTATCTCTCCGCTGGCGAGCGTGCTGCGCCAGAAGAGCGCCGAGACCACCAAAATGATGCAGTGCGTGAAAATTACGTTGCTCTCAAACCTCAACGGTTATGCCCCGCCGATCGCCGTCGAATTTGGTCGTAAGACGCTCTATTCCAGCGAACGTCCGTCGTTTATCGAACTGGAAGAGCACGTGCGTGCGGTGAAAAACCCAAACCAACAGACGACAACTGAGGACGCATGAAAAACCAGTCCCATCCGATCGTCATCGTAAAAAAGCGCAAGCATAAGGGGCACGGGCACGGTTCTCACGGCTCCTGGAAGATCGCGTACGCCGACTTTATGACCGCCATGATGGCCTTCTTCCTGGTGATGTGGCTGATCTCCATCTCCAGCCCGAAGGAGCTTATTCAGATTGCGGAATATTTCAGAACGCCGCTGGCGACGGCGGTCAGCGGCGGGCCGCGCATTTCGAACAGCGACAGCCCGATCCCTGGCGGCGGGGATGATTACACCCAGCAGCATGGGGAGGTTAAAAAACAGCCAAATATCGACGAGCTGAAAAGACGGATGGAGCAGGTGCGGCTGAAAAAACTGCGCGGGGACCTGGATCAGCTGATTGAAGCGGACCCAAAGCTGCGCGCGCTGCGTCCGCACCTGAAGATCGACCTCGTGCAGGAAGGGCTGCGTATTCAAATTATCGACAGCCAGAACCGGCCGATGTTCAAGACCGGCAGTGCCGACGTAGAGCCATATATGCGCGATATTCTGCGTGCGATTGCGCCGGTGCTTAACGGTATTCCTAACCGTATTAGCCTGTCCGGACACACGGATGATTTCCCGTACGCCACGGGAGAGAAGGGATACAGCAACTGGGAGCTTTCTGCCGATCGCGCCAACGCCTCGCGTCGCGAGCTGGTGGCGGGTGGGCTTGATGATGGCAAGGTCCTGCGCGTGGTCGGCATGGCTGCAACCATGCGCCTTACCGACCGCGGACCGGATGACGCCATCAACCGTCGTATCAGTCTTTTAGTGCTGAACCAGCAGGCGGAGCAGGCCATCCTGCATGAAAACGCCGAAAGTCAGAATGAGTCACTGGACGATTTAAAACAGCCTGGGGCCGTCCCTTCGGCTGCCGTTCCAACATCGCCACCAGCCAATCCGAGGTGATAGCGTGAGCATGGATATTACCGATTTTTACCAGACATTTTTTGATGAAGCCGACGAGCTGTTGGCCGATATGGAGCAACATTTGCTGGATCTCGTGCCCGAGGCACCGGACGCCGAACAGCTCAATGCCATCTTCCGTGCGGCGCATTCCATTAAAGGCGGAGCCGGCACGTTTGGATTTACCATTTTGCAGGAAACCACCCATTTAATGGAAAACCTGCTGGATGAAGCACGACGCGGTGAGATGCAGCTCAATACCGACATTATCAACCTGTTTTTGGAAACGAAAGATATTATGCAGGAACAGCTCGACGCCTATAAAAGTTCGGCAGAGCCTGATGCCGCCAGCTTTGAATACATCTGCAACGCGCTGCGTCAGTTAGCGCTGGAAGCCAAGGGTGAGGCGTCTGCGCCCGTTGTCCCTGCGGCAAAACTGAGCGTTGTTGACGCCGTGGCGGAACCCGAAACGGCACCTGACGCGCCCGCAGGAAAACTGCGCGTGGTGCTGTCACGTCTGAAAGAGAACGAGGTCAACCTGCTGGAAGAGGAGCTGGGGAACCTGGCGACGCTCAGCAACGTGGTGAAGGGCAAAGACAGCCTGGCCGCGACGCTTGACGGCGGGATCGGCCAGGATGACATCGTGGCGGTGCTGTGCTTCGTGATTGAAGCGGATCAGATTGCTTTTGAAACCGAGTCGGTGGCCGTTGAAGCGCCTGCTCCGGCAGAGAATCCCCCTGCGGTAGTTGCCGCTGCCCCGGCACTCAAAGCCGTGCCAAAAGAGACGGCTGCCCCGGCCCGCGGTGAAAAACCGGCGGCGCGTTCCAGCGAATCCACAAGCATTCGTGTGGCGGTAGAGAAAGTGGATCAGCTGATCAACCTGGTGGGTGAACTGGTGATCACCCAGTCGATGCTGGCCCAGCGCTCTAACGAGCTGGACCCGGTGACCCACGGCGATCTCATCACCAGCATGGGCCAGTTACAACGTAACGCCCGCGATTTGCAGGAATCGGTGATGTCCATCCGCATGATGCCGATGGAATATGTCTTCAGCCGATTCCCGCGCCTGGTGCGCGACCTGGCCGGCAAGCTCAACAAACAGATCGAACTCACGCTGATGGGCAGCTCCACCGAGCTGGACAAGAGCCTGATCGAACGCATTATCGACCCGTTAACGCACCTGGTGCGTAACAGCCTCGACCACGGCATCGAGCTGCCGGAAAACCGCGTGGCAGCCGGAAAATCGCCAGTGGGCAACCTGATCCTGTCAGCAGAACATCAGGGCGGCAACATCTGCATCGAAGTGACCGATGACGGCGCGGGCCTTAACCGCGATCGCATTCTGGCGAAGGCGATTTCTCAGGGGATGGCGGTCAACGAAAACATGACCGACGAAGAGGTGGGCATGCTGATTTTTGCCCCGGGCTTCTCAACCGCGGAGCAGGTCACCGACGTTTCCGGCCGCGGCGTGGGTATGGACGTGGTGAAACGTAATATTCAGGAGATGGGCGGTCACGTTGAGATCCAGTCTAAGCAGGGGGCGGGCACCACCATTCGTATCCTGCTGCCGCTGACGCTGGCCATTCTTGACGGCATGTCCGTCAAAGTGGCGGACGAAGTCTTTATTCTGCCGCTGAACGCGGTGATGGAGTCCCTCCAGCCGCGCGAAGAAGATCTGCATCCGCTGGCGGGCGGCGAGCGCGTGCTCGAAGTGCGCGGCGAGTATCTGCCGCTGGTGGAACTGTGGAAAGTGTTCGAAGTGGACGGGGCAAAAACCGAGGCCACGCAGGGTATCGTTGTGATCCTGCAAAGCGCCGGACGCCGCTACGCGCTGCTGGTCGATCAGCTGATTGGTCAGCATCAGGTGGTGGTTAAGAACCTGGAAAGTAACTACCGCAAAGTGCCGGGGATCTCTGCTGCCACCATCCTGGGTGATGGTAGCGTCGCGCTGATCGTCGATGTATCGGCACTTCAGGGATTAAATCGTGAACAACGTGTGGCGAACACAGCCGCCTGATTAAGTAAAAGGTAATAACATGACCGGTATGAGTAACGTAACGAAACTGGCGGGCGAGCCATCTGGACAGGAATTCCTGGTTTTCACTTTAGGTGATGAAGAGTACGGTATCGACATCCTGAAAGTGCAGGAAATTCGCGGTTACGACCAGGTAACGCGCATTGCGAACACGCCAGCGTTTATCAAGGGTGTGACCAACCTGCGCGGTGTGATTGTGCCTATCGTGGATCTGCGCGTAAAGTTCAGCCAGGGCGATGTGGAGTACAACGATAACACGGTGGTGATCGTCCTGAATCTGGGTCAGCGCGTGGTGGGGATTGTCGTGGACGGCGTGTCTGACGTGCTGTCTCTGACCGCCGATCAAATCCGCCCTGCGCCGGAGTTTGCGGTCACGCTGTCAACGGAATACCTGACGGGGCTGGGTGCGCTCGGCGAGCGTATGCTGATTCTGGTGAATATTGAGAAGCTGCTTAACAGCGAAGAGATGGCGCTGCTGGATATTGCGGCGAATCATGTGGCATAGGTGAATGCAAAACGGCAACCTGGTTGCCGTTTTGAGTGTTTGCACCCTCTCCCGTGGGAGAGGGAGGGGGTGAGGGCAACAGACCTCACCTTTTTTACGTCCTTACGCTTCCTGCTCCACCAGCTCTGCTTCCGCTTCCCGCGCCCCTTCATTCTGCGAGAGCATCGCCGTTGCAATCCCATTCCCCAGTACGTTAATGGCGGACCGCCCCATATCCAGGAAATGGTCGATCCCCATCAGCAGCAGGATCCCGGCTACAGGAATGTTAAAACTCGGAATGGTTGCCGCCAGCACCACCAGCGACGAGCGCGGTACGCCCGCGATCCCTTTCGAGGCCAGCATCAGCGTTAACATCAGCACCGTCACCTCGGTGAAACTCAGGTGAATATTGTACGCCTGGGCGATAAACATTGAGGCGAACGAGCAGTACACCATGGAGCCGACCAGGTTAAACGAGTAGCCGATCGGCAGGACGAAAGAGGCGATATTACGTGAACAGCCGAAGCGCGCTAACTGCTCCAGGGTTTTTGGGTACGCCGCTTCTGAACTGCTGGTGGTAAAGGCGACCAGCACCGGATCCTTCAGCATCGCCACCAGTCGGAAAATCTCTTTTTTCAGCACCATGTAACCTACTGCCAGCAATACCAGACAGGTCAGAAGGATCGCCACATAGTAACCGCCAATAAACGAGGCATAGTTCAGCAAAATGCCCAGACCCTGGGTGGCAATCACGGACGAAATCGCGGCAAAAATGGCCAGGGGCGCAACGTACATCACATAGCCCGTCACTTTAAGCATGATATGAGAGACCACATCCAGCGCCGCCACCAGCGGGGCGTTGAATTTTTGGCCTAATGACGCGCCGCCAATACCGAAGAACATCGAAAAGACCACAATTTGGAGGATCTCATTGTTCGCCATCGCGCCGGCAATGCTGGTTGGAATGGTGTGTGACAGGAAGGCTTTCAGCGACATCCCGCTAACGGCCAGGCCGGTATCAACCGTTTCTGTCGGAATGCTCAGGTTCAGGCCGCTGCCGGGTTGTTCAAGGGTAACAATAAACAGCCCCACCAGAATAGAAAGCACGGATGAGCTGATAAACCATATCATCGCTTTACCGCCAACCCGTCCAATCGTTGACGTTTCACCCAACTTCATAATGCCCACCGTCAGAGTACTGAACACCAGCGGGGCAATCACCATCTTAATCAGCCGCAGGAAAATATCGGTCAGCAGCGTAATGTTCTCCGACCAGGCCTGTATCGCGTCGGGCGACGCGTACTCATGGATCGCCGCACCTGAAAGAATACCCGCCAGCATGAAAATCACGATGAAGAGCGTGAGTTTGTTTGCACTTGCCACAAAAAGATCCTCTATGCGCTAAAAGAGTTTCCTGCGTCAATGCATACAAAATTTTTATTTAAGCGCAGGAAAATATTCGAGTAATAAATTGAAGTAAAGCTGCGTGAGTTACAACTTGTTTTTAATTTTTATGAAATTAGTTGTTTTAAGGGTGACGATATATTGTGATACAGATCACATTACAGGCGATATATCCTCAGGACGAACAAGAAGAATGCCCGTTTTATTTTGCTAAGCCTTTGTAATGTTTGTTAATAGTCTGTTAATTGATGCTGAGGTGTCCCCCACCGGTTGAAAGTGGTTGAAGCGTTATCCATAAACTAAATTCTCAGTAACCGCGCCGGAGAATGTTTAAGCGGGGCTAACATACTGAACAGTATGAATAAAATAGGGTAAGCGGACCATTATTTCTTCTGGAGGGTGGTAAATGAAAAGAAAACTTCTTTTTATCTGCGCGGGTACACTGCTGACGGCGGCGACTGTCGGCCAGGCGCTGGCAGTCACCAGTAGCGGTACTATCGGGGCGACGCTGACGTTGACGAACGGTTGTTTGATCAACGGCTCGCCAACGCAAAACGGCATCAATTTCGGGACACTCGATTTCGGGACCCATCCTGCGACATTCTCCACTCTGACAACCCAGCTAACCGGGGCCAGCGGCGGAAACACCTTTACCATTCAATGTACCACTGCCAGTTACACGGTGGCGATCACTGGCAACACCAACGCGACCGCACCCGGAACCGTTGTCGGCACCCCAGGAACGCCCGCCCGCTATCTGGTGAACACCGCCAATGCGGCACAGGGCGTGGCATATAGTCTCTATAGCGACAGCGGATACAACAACGTGATCGCTAACAACGCCGCGTTACCCGTTGCCTCCACGGCGGGCGGAGTGAACAGCTATACCCTCTACGGACGCATAACGGGCGGCGGCAACAGCGTAACGGTTGTACCGGGAACCTATACCGACACGATTAACGTCAGCGTCACCTACTGATTCAGGCATGAAGGCATTGTGTTTATGTCTGCCCGAAAGGGCAGAGGGCGTCGTGCACCCCTTTTTAGCCCTGATCGTCGGGATGATGATGTGCCCCGGCGTTGGGGCGGTGACCTCGCAGTCCTTCAGGGTGAGCGCGACGGTAGTACCGGGATGCTCGGTGAGCACCGGCACGGGCGGGCGCTTTGGGACGCTGGATTTTGGAACCCGCAATGGCGTGGACAGCACACCGGTCAGCACCAGCTTTGTCGCCGACGGCGCGTTGTCCATCGCCTGCACGCCGGGTGTGGCGCTGAGTATGACCATTGACGGCGGCCAGAACTACAGCTCGGTACGACGGATGACGCGTTCAGGCGGGACCGAGGTGGTCGGTTACCGGCTCTACAGCAGCAGCTCTCTGGCGGCGAACAGCGAAATTGGGGTTAACCAGGCAATACCGATTACCTATACCAATAGCAATACCATCGCGCTGCCTCTTTTTGGCGTCGCGCTCCTGACAGGATTTAGCCCGCCGGGAACATATTCAGATCAACTCACCGTGACCTTGTCATGGTAGGAAAGGGAGAACATCGATGAAGCCATTTTTCAGGCGGTCAGGCCTGGTGGGGCTGTTGGGGGCCGTAGCCCTGTCAGCGGGCCAGGCGCATGCAGCGGCAACCATTCTTTTGTGGCCCATCGATCCGTGGCTTTCGGCAGAGGCCAGAGCAACTGAGCTGTGGATCCAGAATCAGGGCAACAGCGCTACGACTATGCAGGTACGTATTGTGCGCTGGAAACAGGAGGGCGGATACGAACGTTACACTGCCCAGCAGGATGTGGTCGCCAGTCCGCCGATCGTGACCATCGCTAAAGGCAGTAAACAGCTTATTCGCCTCATTAAGCAGGGGACGATCCCGACGGGGGTTGAACAGGCCTACCGCATCATTGTGGATGAAATACCTCAGCCGGATGCTAAAGCGGAACCGTCCATGGGCCTCAAACTGCAAATGCGCTATTCCATTCCTTTATTTGTTTATGGACAGGGGATCCCCACGCTTAGCGAAGGGGCGCATCACGCCCTGGCAAACACCGAACAGCTGAGCTGGCAGGTCGTTCAGGAGGGGGGAAAACCCGCGCTTCAGATCCGCAATCAGGGGAATGTACACGTCAGGCTCAGCCAGGTTGCGGTTGAGCAGGGCGGGCAAACACGCACGGTTGCCGAGGGGTTGCTGGGCTATGTGCTGCCAGGCAGCACCCGAAGCTGGCCGCTTCCGGCAGGGATTTATCAGCCGAATCGGATGAGCGCGCAAATTAATGCCAGGGATACGCAATGGCAATCGACGCCCGTCAACTGAACCCGGCAATGATGATCCTGCTTTGCGTCAGTACGTGCGCCTTTGCTGAAACCGGCGACGACAGTTTACCGCCGCCGCCGGATGCACGGACGATGAACGGCGAAGCCGTATTCCAGCTCGCCCTGGTGCTGAACCACTATGACACAGGTCTGGTGGTGCCGGTGACGCAGCGCGAGGGTGCCTGGTTTATATCGGGCGCGGATCTGCTCCGCGCCGGGCTGCCGCCCGGGCATGTGCCTGCCGGAGAGGTGAATCTCTCGACGCTGTCGTCGGTACGCGCAGAGTACGACAGCACGGCCCAGCGCCTGTTGCTTACGGTCCCCCGGGACTGGGTCGCAGCGCGGATCACGCCGTTCAGCGAACAGAGCACGCAAAGCAAGCCGCACTATGGCCGCGGCGCGCTGCTCAACTACGACGTTTATACCAACCATTCCGAACACACGGGCGGGCAGGCGTCGGTCTGGCACGAGTTCCGCTATTTCAATGAGGACTATTCGTTTTCATCGACGGGGTACGCCCGGCAGAATTTCACCGGTAACAGCGGGCAGCAGGAAGGGTACGTGCGCTATGACTCAACGTTACTGATCACCAACGAGGAGGATGCCACCACCTGGAGCGCCGGGGACGTCATCAGCGATGCGCTGAGCTGGAGCACCAGCGTGCGCATGGGCGGGATCAGCTACGGGCGCGACTTCTCCCTGCGTCCGGATCTGGTGACCTGGCCGCTGCCGGCGTTTTCCGGCGAGGCGGCCGTCCCGACCTCGGTCGATCTGTTTATCAATGGCTACCGTTCCGGCTCCACCCGTCTTCAGCCGGGGCCCTTTACTCTCACCAATCTGCCCTATATCAACGGTGCCGGGGATGCGGTGCTGGTTACCACTGACGCGCTGGGACGTCAGGTGAGTACCACGCTGCCGTTTTATGTCAGCAGCGATCTGCTGAAGCAGGGATTAAGCGACGGCGCCGTGACGCTGGGCAGCCTGCGGCGTAACTACGGGATTGAGAATTTTGACTATGGACCGGCGGCGGGCAGCGGATCGTACCGCTACGGGGTGACCGACTGGCTGACGCTGGAGGGGCATGCGGAAGGGGCGGAGTCGCTGGCGCTCGGCGGCGCAGGCACGGTGCTGAAGCTCGGGCGTTTTGGGGTGGTAAATACCTCATGGACCCAAAGCCGCATGCGCGGCGATAGCGGGGGGCAGACAAACTGGGGCTATCAGTACAACACCAGCGAGTTTAGCGTAGCGACCCAGCATACCCGACGCGACCGTGGCTTCGGCAACCTCGCCCTGTACGATCAGCCTACCGTTTATGATGAAAATGATAACCCCGTGGCCAGCCTGAGCCGCAATACCGACCAGTATTCCTTAACCTTTAACCTGGGCGAATATGGCAATATCGGCGCGGCGTGGATCGGGGTTGAGAGTTTTGACGACAAAAAAACTGAGCTGCTCAACCTCTCCTGGAGCCGTAATCTGTGGGGCTCAAGCAGTATTTATCTGGCCGCCAGCCGTGACCAGCAACGTGGCGACTGGACGGTCGCGCTGTCGTTGCAGGTCCCCCTCGGCGAACGTGACAGCGCCGCCGTCACCTTTGAAAACACCCCTGACGCAGGCAGTACTCAACGCATTAACTACAACCACTCGATGCCTTCTGACGGCGGCTTTAGCTGGAACATGGCCTGGGCTAACCAGTCGCGGTCAAGTAACTATCAGCAGGCCACGCTTGGCTGGCGGAATAACAACGTTGAACTACAGGGCGGCGGCTACGGTGAGAAGGGCATGATGACCTGGTGGGGCGAGGCGATGGGTTCTGTCGTGCTGATGGACGGTGAGCTGTTTGCGGCGAACAAAATCAACGATGCGTTTGTGGTGATCAGCACCGACGGACATCCGGATGTTCCCGTCAGCTACGAAAACCAGCCGGTCGGTAAAACCAATAACAAAGGTTATCTGCTGGTGAGCGGCGTTTCCGCCTATTACCCGGCAAGCTACCGCATTGATACCCTGAACTTACCCGCGGATACCCGGCTGAAAGAGACCGAGCGTCGGGTGGCGATCCGTCGGCATAACGGTTATCTGGTGGATTTCCCGATGGAGCAGGAGCGGGTTGCCAGCGTGATCCTGCACGATGCGCAGGGCAATGCGATCCCGGTGGGAAGCCAGGTCAAGCGCACGTCCCGCAGCAGCGCGGTTGTCGGCTATGACGGCCTCGCCTGGCTGGAAAACCTCAACGACGTGAACCCGCTCGAGGTCATCACCCCGGAGGGTAAACGCTGCACGGCAACGCTCACCGTTGGCGCAAACCCTGAGCATAAGCTGCAAACCTACGGTCCGCTGACCTGTCGGGAGGCGCCGTGAGACGCCTGTTAATCGCCTTCCTGCTGCTTTGCTCTGGTGGCAGCTGGGCTGCCTGCACCGTCAGTACTGTGAATGCCTCGTTTGGTAGCGTTACCTCGTTCGCGCTGAGCGGAACCGGGGAGGTCGAAACCACGGGCACGCTGGTGGTGACATGCGATACCGTCCTCAACCTGTTAACTAACGACTCGGTGACGCTGAATTACACTTCGGCATCCGTCTTCGCAAATAGCCGGGCGACCATGAAGCGTACGGACAACGCGGCGATCACCGATGTCATTCCCACGCGCCTGTGCGGGGCATCCGGCTGCGGTGGAAACAGTGAAGTACAAATCAGCAAAGCCTATACCTGGAGCGGAAACACGCTGCTCGGGCTACTGGGTTCAAGGCGCTACAATATCCCTCTGTATTTCCGCACCGTAATGGGGCAGAACGTCACGGCCGGGCCGTACCAGGTGTTGTTAACGTTTAGCATCAACTACAACGTGTGCGCCGTGGGTGCGGCCGGGCTTTGCCTGACCCCGCAAACCGGCACGGCAACTACCTCTATTCTCCTCAACATGACCGTCACTAACGATTGCAGCACTATGACCACGCCGGACGTGAATTTTAACAGCGCACCGCTGGTACAAAATTTTCCCACCGTTTCGCAGTCGGTCGCCGTCACCTGCACCAAGGGCAGCACCTACACCATAGGCATTAACAACGGGGCAAATGCCCTGAACAACGTGCGTCGTATGGTCAGCGGCAGTAACTTTATGAGTTACGACATCTATAAGGAGGCGACCAGCAACCGCTGGGGCAGCAGCGGCAGCGAGCGCTGGGCCAGCGCCAGTTCGTCACAGGTTAGCACTGACGGGCTTCTACGCACCTACAACTACACCGCTAAAGTTCTTAGCAGCCAGGCCACGCCGCCTGCCGGAACCTACACCGACACGCTGATTGTCGACGTCGCATTCTGACCCCCACGCTTTTCCCTTTCGCAAATGTAAAGTTCCTGTGGCCTGTGCCGATAACACCGTTAATCAATCTATGAGAAGGTGTTGTATGTTGAACCGTATCCGCGTTGTCACAATGCTTATGATGGTGCTGGTCATTTTCGCACTTCTTCAGCTTATTTCCGGCGGCCTCTTTTTCTCGTCGTTAAAACAGAACCAGGACAGCTTCGCGGCCTCGAACGATTTGCGAATGCAGCAAAGCGAACTGACTACGACCTGGGATCTGATGTTGCAGACGCGTATCAACCTGAGCCGCTCGTCTGCCCGCATGATGATGGATCCGAACAACCAGCAGAGCAGCGCAAAAACGGAACTGCTGAAGAATGCACGCGCCACGCTGGCAGACGCGGCGAAACACTACGACGCCTTCAAAAATATTCCTCCTCAGCCTGCAATGGCACAGGCGAGCGCGAACATAGATGAAAAATATCAGGCCTACTTCGCCGGCCTGACGGAGCTGGTACAGTTCCTGGAGAACGGCAATATGGAGGCCTATTTCGCGCAGCCAACCCAGGGAATGCAGAACGCACTTGGCGCGGCACTCGGCGAGTACGCCAAAGCCAGCGGCGAGCTTTATCACTCCGCGTTCACGCAAAGCCAGAACGACTACCGTTTCGCGAAATGGCAGATGGCGGTTCTCGCCCTCGCGCTGGTCATCGTGCTGGTGGCCGTGTGGTACGGCATTCGTCATATCCTTCTTAACCCGCTTGGCCGCGTCATTGCTCATATCCGTGATATTGGGCGGGGCGATCTCACGAAAACGCTGACCGTTTCTGGCCGCAATGAGATCACCGAGCTGGCAACCAGCGTCGACCATATGCAGCGTTCGCTGATTGATACCGTCGCCAACGTGCGCGAGGGGGCGGATGCCATCTATACCGGCACGAGTGAAATCGCGATGGGCAACAACGATCTCTCGTCCCGTACCGAACAGCAGGCGTCCGCTCTGGAAGAGACGGCGGCTAGCATGGAACAGCTCACCGCGACCGTGAAGCAGAATGCCGACAACGCCCGCCAGGCGTCGCAGCTTGCAGAAAGCGCGTCCGACACCGCCCAGCGCGGCGGTCGGGTGGTCGACGGCGTGGTAAAAACCATGCATGACATTGCCGACAGCTCGAAGAAAATCGCCGACATCATCAGCGTGATCGACGGTATCGCCTTCCAGACCAACATCCTGGCGCTGAACGCGGCTGTTGAAGCGGCGCGAGCGGGCGAGCAGGGGCGCGGGTTTGCCGTAGTTGCTGGCGAAGTGCGCAACCTCGCCAGCCGCAGCGCCAATGCGGCGAAAGAGATTAAAGCCCTGATTGAAGACTCTGTTTCACGCGTGGATACCGGCTCGGTGCTGGTGGAAAGTGCGGGTGAAACCATGAATGACATCGTGAATGCCGTGACGCGCGTGACGGACATCATGGGTGAAATCGCCTCTGCATCGGATGAGCAGAGTCGTGGTATTGACCAGGTTGCCCTGGCGGTATCGGAAATGGATCGTGTGACGCAGCAAAACGCCGCCCTGGTGCAGGAGTCCGCTGCCGCGGCCGCTGCGCTGGAGGACCAGGCGAGCCGCCTGAAAATGGCCGTCTCGGCGTTCCGTCTTACTTCAAAAACGACTAATACGGTCAGCTCGCGGTCGGCGTACAGCGAAGCAATCCCGGCGCCCGTGACAACACGTACGCGCGCAGCGGTGACCGGACAAGATGAAAACTGGGAAACATTTTGACTGACAATTAAACCGCGGCTGCTTGCCGCTTGATGGGAGCGTGGATGTTAAATCGTATTCGTATCTCGACCACACTGTTTTTGATTCTGATCCTGTGTGGGGTTTTGCAGGTTGGCAGTAACGGGTTGTCTTTCTGGGCGTTTCGCGATGGCTATCAGAATTTGCAGGAAGTTGAGACGAGTAATCAACAGCGCTCCGCACTGGCACAAACGCGTGCCGTGCTGTTGCAGGCAAGCACTGCGCTGAACAAAGCAGGGACGTTAACCGCGCTGAGCTATCCGCCGGAGGATATCAAGGCGCTGATGGTTTTGGCCCGCAGCAGCCTGAAGCAGGCCGACGCGCAGTTTAAGGCGTTTACGGCGCAGGAGGCGGTCAGTGAGAAAGAGAAAGCGCTGAAAGTCGCCATGAAAAAGACCTTTGATGCGTGGTACGGCGATCTCGACCATCAGGCGACGTGGCTGGAGAACAACCAGCTTTCTGATTTTCTGACCGCGCCGGTGCAGGCGTCTCAGGCGGGGTTTGACGGCAGCTTTAACGCATGGCAGCAGGATATTAACCAGTTTGTGGCGCGAGCCGGCGCCGACAGCCGTACCAGCTACCGCATGTCAGGGGTGATTTTCCTGACCATGGTGATCCTGGCGGCCCTGCTGACCGGCGGCTCGCTGTGGTGGTCGCGCAAAACGATCGTCCAGCCGCTGGCGATCGTCAGCAGCCACTTCGACAGTATAGCGAAGGGCGACCTGGCGCGTCCGGTGGCCGTGTATGGCAGGAATGAAATATCAGCGATTTTCGCCAGCCTGAAGGCGATGCAGGGTTCGCTGCGGGAAACGGTAAACAACGTTCGCCAGGGCAGTTACGCCATGCATACCGGGATCTCAGAGATTGCGGCAGGCAATAACGATCTGTCGTCCCGCACCGAACAGCAGGCGGCATCGCTGGCGCAGACGGCGGCCAGTATGGAGCAGCTGACTGCGACGGTAAGCCAGAACGCTGATAACGCGCGTCAGGCCTCTGACTTGTCAAAACAGGCGGCGATGACGGCGAAACGTGGGGGTGACCAGGCTTCTCACGTTGCCAGCACGATGCAGGAGATTGCCGCCAGCTCGCAGAAAATTGGCGACATTATCAGCGTCATCGACGGTATCGCGTTCCAGACTAATATTCTGGCGCTGAATGCTGCGGTCGAAGCGGCGCGTGCCGGGGAGCAGGGGCGCGGGTTCGCGGTGGTTGCCGGTGAAGTGCGTCACCTCGCCAGCCGCAGCGCCAACGCGGCGAAAGAGATCAAAGGGCTGATAGAAGAGTCGGTCTCCCGTGTTCAGCAGGGCTCCGCGCTGGTGGATACCGCCGCGCAGACCATGCACGAGATTGTCACCTCCGTGACGCGGGTAAACGACATTATAGGCGAGATTGCTTCGGCGTCTGATGAACAACGCCGTGGCATCGAGCAGGTGGCGCAGGCCGTTACGCAGATGGATCAGGTTACGCAGCAGAACGCCTCGCTGGTAGAAGAGGCGGCGGCGGCTACCGATCAGCTGGCAAACCAGGCGGATCGCCTTACCGGGTTAGTCGCCGTATTTAATGTGAAAGAGCACGTTGAAGCAGTAACAGAAGTCGGACGGTCACTGGCCGTGCCCGTTGTATCCTGAATGTGATAAAGAAGGCGCTATGACATCACCCATGCCCTCAGGGCAAACGTCATTATTGTTACAGATGACACAGCGCCTCGCGCTGTCCGACGCGCATTTTCGTCGGATATGTCAGTTAATCTACCAGCGTGCGGGGATCGTGCTTGCGGACCATAAGCGAGACATGGTCTACAACCGGCTGGTGCGGCGCTTGCGCACGCTGGGGCTGGACGATTTTGGCCGCTATCTGAGCATGCTCGAAGCGAACCAGAACAGCGCCGAATGGCAGGCATTTATCAACTCATTAACCACCAACCTGACCGCGTTTTTCCGCGAGGCGCATCACTTCCCGGTGCTGGCGGAACACGCCCGTCGCCGTAGCGGAGAGTATCGCGTCTGGAGCGCGGCGGCCTCTACCGGGGAAGAGCCGTACTCGCTGGCCATCACCCTGGCGGATACCCTGGGAATGGCGCCGGGACGCTGGAAAGTTTACGCCAGCGACATCGACACCGAGGTACTGGAAAAAGCCCGTAACGGCGTTTATCGCCAGGATGAGCTTAAAACGCTGTCTCCGCAGCAGCTACAGCGTTACTTCATGCGCGGTACCGGCCCGCATGAAGGACTGGTGCGCGTACGCCAGGAGCTGGCGAACTGCGTGGAATTTGCCCCCGTTAATCTACTGGATAAGCAGTACAACGTTCCGGGGCCATTTGACGCCATATTTTGCCGTAACGTAATGATTTATTTTGATAAAACGACGCAGCAGGACATTTTGCGTCGCTTTGTTCCGTTGCTCAAGCCTGACGGTTTACTGTTTGCCGGGCACTCGGAAAACTTCAGCAACCTCGTGCGTGAGTTTAGCCTGCGTGGGCAAACGGTATATGCGCTGAGTAAGGAAAAAGCATGAGTAAAATCAGGGTATTGTCTGTCGATGATTCGGCGCTGATGCGTCAGATCATGACTGAAATCATCAATAGCCACAGCGATATGGAGATGGTGGCGACAGCGCCCGATCCGCTGGTCGCGCGGGATTTAATCAAAAAATATAACCCCGACGTGCTGACGCTGGATGTGGAAATGCCGCGCATGGATGGCATCGATTTTCTGGAAAAATTAATGCGCCTGCGCCCGATGCCGGTGGTGATGGTCTCTTCCCTCACCGGGAAAGGGTCGGAGATTACCCTGCGCGCGCTGGAGTTGGGGGCGGTGGATTTTGTCACCAAGCCGCAGCTCGGCATTCGCGAAGGGATGCTCGCTTATAGCGAGACGATCGCCGAGAAGATCCGCACCGCGTCCCGGGCGAAGCTTGCCGCGCACAAACCGATGGCGGCCCCGGCTACGCTGAAGGCGGGACCGTTACTCAGCTCTGAAAAACTGCTGGTGATTGGCGCGTCAACCGGAGGAACAGAGGCAATTCGCCATGTACTCCAGCCATTGCCGCTTTCAAGCCCGGGTATCCTGATTACGCAACATATGCCGCCGGGCTTTACCCGCTCGTTCGCAGAGCGCCTGAATAAGCTGTGCCAGATCGGCGTGAAAGAGGCGGAAGACGGCGAGCGCGTGCTGCCGGGGCATGCCTATATCGCCCCGGGTGACAAGCACATGGAGCTGGCGCGCAGCGGGGCGAACTATCAAATCAAAATTCATGACGGGCCGCCGGTTAACCGGCACCGTCCGTCGGTGGATGTGCTGTTTCATTCGGTGGCGAAACATGCGGGGCGCAACGCCGTGGGAGTGATCCTGACGGGGATGGGCAACGACGGCGCCGCCGGAATGCTTGCGATGCACCAGGCAGGCGCCTGGACCATTGCGCAGAATGAAGCAAGTTGTGTGGTGTTCGGCATGCCGCGCGAGGCCATCAATATGGGTGGCGTGAGCGAAGTGGTCGATCTTAGCCAGGTAAGCCAGCAGATGCTGGCGAAAATCAGTGCCGGACAGGCAATACGTATTTGACTCAGGAGTATTATTTTATGGCGGATAAAGAGCTTAAGTTTTTGGTTGTGGATGACTTTTCCACCATGCGTCGCATTGTACGCAACCTGCTTAAAGAGCTGGGCTTCAACAATGTTGAAGAAGCCGAAGACGGCGTGGATGCGCTGAACAAACTCCAGGCTGGCGGGTTTGGTTTTGTGATTTCCGACTGGAACATGCCGAACATGGACGGTCTCGAACTGCTGAAAACCATCCGCGCGGATGCGGGCATGGCCTCTCTGCCGGTGCTAATGGTGACCGCAGAAGCGAAGAAAGAGAACATTATTGCCGCTGCACAGGCGGGAGCAAGTGGCTACGTGGTGAAGCCATTCACCGCGGCGACTCTGGAAGAGAAGCTCGGGAAGATCTTCGAGAAACTCGGCATGTGAGGTGATGGATATGTTGCAACCTGCTATGAAACCCGTTGAAGAACATTCGCCGAGCGACATTATTGCCCGCATTGGTAGCCTGACCCGCATGCTGCGCGACAGCCTTCGTGAGCTGGGGCTGGACCAGGCTATCGCCGAAGCGGCGGAAGCCATCCCTGACGCGCGCGACCGTCTGGACTACGTCGTGCAGATGACCGCGCAGGCGGCCGAGCGAGCGCTGAACAGCGTTGAAGCCTCACAGCCGCACCAGGATGCGATGGAGAAGGGGGCGAAAGCGCTGAGCAAACGCTGGGATGAGTGGTTTGAGAACCCTATCGAGCTGGCGGATGCCCGCGAACTGGTAACGGATACCCGTCAGTACCTGGGTGACGTGCCGGGACATACCAGCTTCACCAATGCCCAGCTGCTGGACATCATGATGGCGCAGGATTTCCAGGATCTTACCGGCCAGGTGATCAAGCGCATGATGGATGTGATTCAGGAGATTGAACGCCAGCTGCTGATGGTGCTGCTGGAGAACATTCCGGAACCGGCCGCCCGTCCGAAACGCGAGAACGAAAGCCTGCTCAATGGTCCCCAGCTTGACGCCAGCAAAGCGGGCGTGGTGGCAAGCCAGGATCAGGTGGACGATCTGCTGGACAGTCTTGGTTTCTGATTGCCCTTTCTACCTCAGACCGTTAACGCGGCCTGAGGTAGCGTAGGACAAAAACAGCGAAAAGAGCCCGAATAAACGGGCTTTTCCCGCCATTGGATTTTTTCTGCGCTGGCATGATACCCGTGAATTAATGGGCTGCGAGCAGGCACAGTGGCAGAAGAGAACGACGACAAAACAGAAGCCCCCACACCCCACCGACTTGAAAAAGCCCGTGAGGATGGGCAGATCCCCCGATCCCGAGAGCTGACATCCCTGCTGATCCTGGTGGTGGGCGTGTGCATAATCTGGTGGGGCGGGGAGATGCTCGCCCGCAGACTGGCGGGAATGCTCTCTGCTGGCTTACGTTTTGATCACAGCATGGTCAACGACCCCAATCTGATCCTCATTCAGATCATCAACCTTGTGAAAAGTGCGATGCTCGCCCTGCTGCCTCTGATCGCGGGCGTGGTGATCGTGGCCCTTGTTTCGCCGGTCATGCTCGGTGGCCTGGTGTTCAGCGGTAAATCGCTGCAACCGAAATTCTCTAAGCTCAACCCGCTACCCGGTATTGCGAAAATGTTTTCCGCGCAAACGGGCGCTGAGCTTCTTAAAGCAATCCTGAAATCGCTTCTTATGGGCAGCACTGCCGGGTTTTTTCTGTGGCACCACTGGCCGGAGATGATGCGCCTGATCAGCGAATCCCCGATGACGGCAATGAAGAATGCCCTGAACCTGGTCGGGTTATGCTCGCTGCTGGTGGTACTCAGCATTATTCCGATGGTGGCGTTCGACGTTATCTTCCAGATCTATTCCCATATCAAAAAGCTGCGAATGTCGCGTCAGGACATCCGCGACGAATACAAACAGATGGAAGGCGACCCGCACGTTAAGGGCCGTATCCGCCAGATGCAGCGCGCCGCCGCGCGTCGGCGCATGATGGAAGATGTACCGAAAGCCGACGTCATCGTCACCAACCCGACCCACTACTCCGTGGCGCTTCAGTACGACGAAAACAAAATGAGCGCGCCGAAAGTGGTGGCGAAAGGGGCCGGGCTGATTGCGCTGCGCATTCGTGAAATCGCGACGGAAAACCGCGTACCGATCCTTGAAGCGCCGCCGCTGGCCCGTGCGCTGTATCGCCACGCGGAAATTGGACAACAGATCCCAGGCCAGCTCTACGCCGCTGTTGCAGAAGTGCTGGCCTGGGTGTGGCAACTGAAACGCTGGCGTTTAGCGGGCGGTCAACGACCTGTAAAACCTGAGAACCTTCCGGTGCCTGAAGCACTGGATTTTTTGAACGAGAAGGACACTGATGGCTAATCTGGTGGCAATGTTGCGCCTGCCCGGCAACCTGAAATCGACGCAATGGCAGATCCTTGCCGGACCGATTCTGATCCTGCTAATTCTGTCGATGATGGTGCTGCCGTTACCGGCATTTATCCTCGACCTGCTTTTTACCTTCAACATCGCGTTGTCCATTATGGTGCTGCTGGTGGCGATGTTCACCCAGCGCACGCTGGAGTTCGCCGCGTTTCCAACGATCCTGCTCTTCACCACGCTGCTGCGCCTCGCGCTGAACGTTGCCTCCACGCGCATCATTCTGATGGAAGGGCACACCGGCGCGGCGGCGGCGGGCAAGGTGGTCGAAGCCTTCGGTCACTTCCTGGTGGGCGGTAATTTTGCCATCGGTATCGTGGTGTTCGTTATCCTCGTTATCATCAACTTTATGGTTATTACTAAAGGCGCGGGGCGTATCGCGGAAGTGGGCGCGCGTTTTGTGCTGGACGGTATGCCGGGCAAGCAAATGGCGATCGACGCCGATTTGAACGCCGGGCTTATAGCCGAAGATGAAGCGAAAAAACGCCGCGCGGAAGTGACCCAGGAAGCGGACTTCTACGGTTCGATGGACGGTGCGAGTAAGTTTGTGCGCGGTGACGCCATTGCGGGCATCCTGATTATGGTGATTAACGTCGTCGGCGGCCTGCTCGTCGGCGTGCTGCAACACGGCATGGACATGGGCCACGCGGCGGAAAGCTATACGCTGCTGACCATCGGTGACGGTCTGGTCGCCCAGATCCCGGCGCTGGTGATCTCCACTGCGGCAGGTGTGATTGTGACCCGCGTCAGCACCGATCAGGACGTGGGCGAGCAGATGGTGGGGCAGTTGTTCAGCAACCCGCGCGTTATGCTGCTCTCCGCGGCGGTACTGGGCCTGCTCGGTATGGTGCCGGGCATGCCGAACCTGGTATTCCTCCTGTTTACCGCCGCGCTGCTGGGGCTTGCCTGGTGGATGCGTGGCCGTGAAACTCAGCCTAAGGCAGAGCCAGCGCCGGTCAAAATGCCTGAGAACACCCAGGCGGTGGAAGCGACCTGGAACGACGTTCAGCTGGAAGATTCGCTGGGGATGGAAGTGGGGTATCGCCTGATCCCTATGGTGGATTTCCAGCAGGATGGCGAGCTGCTTGGCCGTATTCGCAGTATTCGTAAAAAATTCGCTCAGGAAATGGGCTTCCTGCCGCCGGTGGTTCATATCCGTGACAACATGGATCTCCCACCCGCGCGCTACCGCATTCTGATGAAAGGGGTGGAGATCGGCAGCGGCGATGCGTACCCCGGCCGCTGGCTGGCGATTAACCCGGGCACGGCCGCAGGCACGTTGCCGGGTGAGCAGACGACCGACCCGGCCTTTGGTCTGGCGGCAATCTGGATTGAGAGCGCCCTGAAAGAGCAGGCGCAGATCCAGGGTTACACGGTCGTTGAGGCCAGTACCGTGGTGGCGACGCACCTCAACCATTTGATTGGCCAGTTCTCAGCGGAACTGTTTGGTCGTCAGGAGGCGCAGCAGCTGCTCGACCGCGTAACGCAGGAGATGCCGAAGCTGACCGAAGATTTGGTGCCGGGCGTGTTGACATTAACCACGCTGCACAAAGTGCTACAAAATCTGCTCGACGAGAAGGTGCCCATTCGCGATATGCGTACCATCCTTGAGACGCTGGCCGAACATGCGCCGCTGCAAAGCGATCCGCACGAACTGACGGCGGTGGTGCGCGTGGCGCTCGGACGCGCTATTACACAGCAATGGTTCCCGGGAACCGGCGAAGTGCAGGTGATTGGCCTCGACACCCCGCTGGAACGTCTGCTGCTTCAGGCGTTGCAGGGCGGCGGCGGGCTGGAACCGGGTCTGGCGGACAGATTACTGGCGCAAACTCAGGAGGCGCTGGCGCGTCAGGAGATGCTGGGCGCGCCGCCGGTACTGCTGGTGAATCACGCGCTGCGTCCGCTGCTGTCGCGCTTCCTTCGCCGGAGCCTGAACCAGCTGGTGGTGCTGTCGAATATGGAGCTGTCCGATAACCGCAATATTCGCATGACCGCGACCATAGGAGGGAAATAATGCGTAAGTGGCTGTGGATCTTACTCTTCCCGCTGGCAGCGCAGGCCGCAGGCGAGGGGGCATGGCAGGCCAGCAGTATCGGCTTAACGCTCAACCATCGGGGGGAGTCGATCTCCTCCCGGCCGCTGTCCGCCTCTGAGCCCGTGTCCGGGCAGATGACGCTGGTTGCCTGGCATTACACCCTGACGGGCCCCACGCCGGCCGGATTGCGGGTGCGGCTGTGCTCCCTGACCCGCTGCGCGGAAATCGAGGGACAAAATGGTACTACCCAGGCCTTCAACGGGGTGTCTGCTCAGGAACCTCTCCGCTTTATCTGGGAAGTGCCGGGCGGTGGACGGCTGATCCCGGCGCTGAAGATTCAGCGTAACGAGGTCCTCGTCAACTACCGCTAACTGCCTGCCTTTTCGCCAGCTTTCAGGCATTTCTGAAGGCTGGATCGCAAAATTGACCTTCCCTTTTGATACAAAAGAAACGCTGTTTTATAAATCAGTGACACGCGTATTGACACTCTTTGCATTTTTGCCATGCACCACTATGTGATGGCAGAAACAGAAAGGTATCAACAGGTCGATGCTTTTACTGTAGCCGTGTAAAAACTCCCGGACGAGGTTTGCTTACAGGGAGTCTCCCAAAACTGATTAGGGTTGACGGCAATGAAAACACGTAAAATTGGACTCGCAAATTATCTTGCTTACGGGTCAGGCGACTTCCTCGGGGCGGGGACTACCGCCCTGACGGCCGCCTGGCTTTTGTATTTTTATACCACCTTCTGTGGACTCACACCGATTGAAGCAACCTTTATCTTCGCCGCCGCAAGGGTGCTGGATGCGGTTGTCAGCCCGTTAATGGGTTTTTTAACCGATAACTTTGGCACCACCTGGCTGGGCAAGCGTTTTGGCCGTCGTAAGTTCTTCATCCTGCTCGGTATTCCCTGCGTTTTCAGCTACTCGCTGATGTGGGTAGGGGACATGAGTTTCTGGTACTACCTGCTGACCTATCTGATATTTGATATCGTCTACACTATGATCCTGGTGCCGTACGAAACGCTGGTGCCGGAGATGACGGACGATTTCAAGCAGAAAACCAAATTCTCCGGGGCGCGTATCTCTATGGCGCAAATGTCCGCCATTCTGGCCTCCTTCCTGCCGGGGATACTGCTCACGCATTTCGGCAAAGACAACGCGATCTCCTTCTTCTATGCAAGCCTGGTCTTCTCCGTACTCTGCGCGCTGATGCTCACTTTCGTCTGGTTCTTCACCTGGGAACGTCCGCGTGAAGAGTGGTCTGAAGCGGCCCTGCGCGCCGAAGAAGAGAAGAAAAAGCTGACTCTGGGTCAGAGCCTGAATCGTCTTTTTGTTGAATTAAGCTCGACGCTGCGTATCAAGATTTTCCGCCAGCACCTTGGCATGTACCTCGGCGGCTATATTGCCCAGGACGTGTTCAACGCCGTTTTCACCTACTACGTGGTGTTTGTGCTGATGCAGGAAGCGTCAATGGCGTCCAACCTGCTGGGCACGATGGCCATCTTCCAGTTCCTGGCTGTTATCGCGATGATCCCGCTGTGCATTCGCTTCGGACCTGCGCCGTCTTACCGCATGGTGGTCGTGCTGTTTGGCCTGGCGTCGCTTTCTTACGCGGTGCTTTATTACGCGGGCATGAGCGACGTTTATGCTCTGCTGCTGCTGATCTCTGCGGTTGCCGGTCTTGGTCGCGGGGGTATCAACTACGTACCGTGGAATACCTACACCTATATTGCTGATGTAGACGAAGTGATCACCGGTCAGCGTCGCGAAGGTATCTTCGCGGGCATCATGACGCTGACGCGTAAAGCGTCTCAGGCCGGCGCGGTGATGCTGGTGGGGATCGTGATGCAGATGTCCGGATTTGTTAGCGGTCAGAAGGTACAGCCTGCGGAAGTGAGCCACACCATTCTGATGATCCTGAGCGTTGGCACTATTCTGGTGCTGTTCTGCGGCTTCCTGGTCTCCCTGCGCTTCAAACTCAATTTGCAGACCCACAGCACCCTGCGTGAAGAGACAGCAAAAATGCGTGAGTCTGGCCATGTGATGCCGGAGGCGGTGACACCGCAGGCCCGCGCCACCGTGGAGATGCTGGCCGGTATGCCGTATGAATCCCTGTGGGGCAACAACAATATTGGTTATCTGAATCGCAATAAACCGGCGGCCCCTTCGCTGAAGGATCGTGCGGTACTGAATTCGACATACAACAGAGGTTAAGATGATGAAAGTTTGGCCTGTCAAACATAGCCCGTTATTGCGCCAGCCTGAACGCTTTATCGCCAGGGATGAGCTGAAATCGCTGATCCAAAAGGTGACGCAAAACCTGGTCAATATCCACGACAAAACGGGTGAGTTTTTGCTGCGGCTGGACGACGGGCGCGTGATCGACACCAAAGGCTGGGCCGGATGGGAATGGACCCACGGCGTCGGTTTATACGGTATCTGGCAGTATTACTGCCAGACCGGTGACGAAGGCATGCGCGAGATTATCGACAGCTGGTTTGCTGACCGTTTCGCTGAAGGCGCAACCACCAAAAACGTGAATACCATGTCGCCGTTTCTGACGCTGGCGTATCGCTACGAAGAGACTAAAAACCCGGCCTGGCTGCCGTGGCTTGAAAGCTGGGCGGAATGGGCGATGAATGAGATGCCGCGCACCGAACATGGCGGCATGCAGCACATCACCCTGGCGGAAGAGAACCATCAGCAGATGTGGGATGACACGCTGATGATGACGGTGCTGCCGCTGGCGAAAATCGGCAAGCTGCTGAACAAGCCGGAGTACGTCGAGGAGGCGATCTATCAGTTCCTGCTCCACGTACAGAATCTGATGGATCGGGAGACCGGGCTGTGGTTCCATGGCTGGAATTACGAAGGGAACCACAACTTTGCCAAGGCCCGCTGGGCGCGCGGCAACAGCTGGCTCACCATCGTGATCCCGGATTTCCTCGAGCTGGTGGATCTGCCGGAAAACAACGCCGTTCGTCGCTATCTGGTGCAGGTGCTGAATGCGCAGATCGCCGCACTGGCAAAATGTCAGGATGAGAGCGGATTGTGGCATACGCTACTGGACGATCCTGATTCTTATCTGGAGGCGTCGGCCACGGCGGGGTTTGCTTACGGCATTCTGAAAGCCGTGCGCAAGCGCTATGTCGGCGCAGAGTACGCAGAGGTGGCGGAGAAAGCGATTCGCGGCATCGTGCAAAACATCTCGGCGGAAGGGGAACTGCTGCAAACGTCCTTCGGGACGGGGATGGGGAGCGATCTGGCGTTTTACCGTCAGATACCGCTGACGTCGATGCCCTATGGCCAGGCAATGGCGATTCTGTGCCTGACGGAATATTTGCGAAAATATTTCTGATGATAAAAAACCCGGCGCTCGCCGGGTTTCTTTTTTTACATACGTTCTACGGTTTCGATACCCAGCGTGTCCAGACCGAGCTTCAGGGTCTTCGCCGTCAGCTGCGCCAGCTTCAGGCGGCTGTGGCGCACCGCTTCGCTCTCGGCAGACAGAATAGGGCAGTGTTCGTAGAAGCCAGAGAACAGACCAGCCAGATCGTACAGGTAAGCACACATAACGTGCGGCGTACCGTCACGCGCGACCACGGAGAGCGTTTCTTCGAACTGAAGCAGGCGGGCAGCCAGCTGTGCTTCACGATCTTCGGTAAGGGTCACCGTGGCGTTTGCCAGCACGCTTTCGTCGATATTGGCTTTACGGAAGACGGAGAGTACGCGGGTATAAGCGTACTGCATGTATGGCGCCGTGTTGCCTTCAAACGCCAGCATGTTATCCCAGTCGAAGATATAGTCGGTGGTACGGTTCTTGGAGAGATCCGCGTATTTCACCGCGCCGATGCCGACCGCGTTAGCCAGTTTCTCCAGCTCGTCAGCAGGCATGTCCGGGTTCTTCTCGGCCACCAGGCGACGCGCGCGTTCCAGCGCTTCATCCAGCAGATCGGAAAGCTTCACGGTGCCGCCCGCACGCGTTTTAAACGGCTTACCGTCTTTACCCAGCATCATGCCGAACATGTGGTGTTCCAGCGGCACGGAATCCGGCACATAACCCGCTTTACGCACAATAGTCCACGCCTGCATCAGGTGCTGGTGCTGACGGGAGTCGATGTAATACAGCACGCGATCCGCATGCAGGGTTTCGTAACGGTATTTCGCACAGGCAATGTCGGTGGTGGTGTAGAGATAGCCGCCATCCTTTTTCTGAACGATCACGCCCATCGGTTCGCCTTCCTTGTTTTTATACTCATCAAGGAACACTACCGTTGCGCCTTCGCTTTCCACCGCCAGATTTTTAGCTTTCAGGTCCGCCACAATGCCTGGCAGCATTGGGTTATACAGGCTTTCACCCATCACGTCATCGCGGGTCAGGGTCACGTTCAGGCGGTTATAGGTAAGCTGGTTCTGGGACATGGTAATGTCAACCAGCTTGCGCCACATCTCGAGGAAGTACGGGTCGCCACCTTGAAGTTTCACCACGTAGCTGCGCGCGCGCTCGGCGAAGGCTTCGTCTTCGTCATAGTGCTTTTTGGCTTCACGGTAGAAACCTTCCAGGTCTGCCAGCGCCATTTCGCCTGCGTTTTCCTGCTGCTGTTTTTCCAGATACGCGATCAGCATGCCGAACTGCGTACCCCAGTCGCCTACGTGGTTAGCGCGGATCACCTTGTGACCAAGGAACTCCAGGGTACGCACCGCCGCGTCACCGATGATGGTGGAGCGAAGATGACCGACGTGCATCTCTTTCGCCACGTTTGGTGCGGAGTAGTCAACCACCACGGTCTGCGCCTCTGGCTGAGTCACGCCCAGACGGTCAGATTTCAGCGCCGCGTCAACGTGGCTTGCCAGGAATGCAGGCTCAAGGAAAATGTTGATAAAGCCCGGACCGGCGATTTCAGTTTTGCTGGCGATGCCGGTGAGATCCAGATGCGTCAGTACCTGCTCAGCGAGCTGTCGCGGCGGCATGCCCAGTTTTTTAGCCACTGCCATCACGCCATTAGCCTGATAGTCGCCAAACTGTACTTTCGCTGACTGACGAACCTGTGGTTCGCAATCCGCAGGCGCGCCTGCGGCAATCAGTGCCTGACTGACTTTTTCTGAGAGAAGAGCCTGAATATTCACCTGGATACCTTACGTTTTTGATGCGGGTAAAAAACACCCGCGCCAGTTTAAGAATTTAGGGCGGGAGTATACTGCAAATGCCTTCGGGCGTCAGCCCTGCGGGGGGCGAAGATCGCTCAGAATCCAGGCGAAGACGGTATGCATAATCATGCAGTCGAAAAAACCGTGATTCTGCGGTTGGTCGACAGAGGGCAACAGAGTAAATTAGCGGCTTTGCGACACGAAACGAGACTGACCTATGGCGAACTGGCACACCATTGACGAACTGCATGATATTTCCGCAGATTTACCGCGCTTCACCCAGGCGTTCACAGAACTTGCCACCCGTCTCGGGCTGGAGATCGCGCCGCTTGAGGCCGATCACATTTCTTTGCGCTGCCACCAGAATGCCACCGCCGAACGCTGGCGGCGTGGCTTTGAGCAGTGCGGAGAACTGCTGTCGGAGAATATCATTAACGGTCGCCCGATCTGCCTGTTCAAACTTCACGCGCCGGTAACGGTGGCGCACTGGCAATTCACCGTTGTGGAACTGCCCTGGCCAGGAGAGAAGCGTTATCCGCACGAAGGCTGGGAGCATATCGAAATTGTTCTGCCTGGGGAGCCCGAGATGCTGAACGCCCGTGCGCTGGCGCTGCTTTCCGACGAGGGGTTAAGCCAGCCGGGTATTTTCGTCAAAACCAGCTCGCCAAAAGGGGAGCGCGAGCGTTTGCCAAATCCTACGCTTGCCGTAACGGACGGCAACGTGACGGTGAAATTCCATCCCTGGACTATCGAGCAGATCGTCGCCAGCGAAGCGTAAGCATTGTGAGCGTCGATCCAGACATCAGTCGGGCAACATGCCACGATGGGACGCTGAGTGAAATTTAAGGAGGATCACATGGCGCTGCTGGAAATTTGTTGTTACAGCGTGGAGTGTGCCGTCACTGCGCAACGGCAGGGAGCCGATCGCATCGAGCTGTGCGCGGCACCGAAAGAAGGGGGACTGACCCCGTCATTTGGGGTGCTGAAAACAGCACGCCAGGCCATCACCATTCCGGTGCACCCGATTATTCGTCCGCGCGGCGGTGATTTTTGTTATACGGCGGGTGAGTTCAGTGCCATGCTTGAGGATATCGCCCTCATCCGTGATTCCGGCTTCCCGGGGCTGGTTATCGGTGTGCTGGACGAAGACGGCAACATCGATCTTCCGCGTATGCGTCAGGTGATGCGCGCCGCCCGGGGGATGGCGGTCACTTTTCATCGTGCGTTCGATATGTGTCAAGATCCGGTACAAGCCTTTGATACGCTGTCAGAACTGGGCGTGGCGCGCGTTCTGACATCGGGCCAGCAGTCCTCGGCCGAAAAAGGACTGAAATTAATTACGGAACTAAAAGCACATTCCGGTGTTCCAATAATCATGGCGGGCGCAGGAGTACGCGCCAGCAATCTGAAACTGTTTTTAAACGCAGGGGTGGAAGAGCTGCACAGCTCGGCGGGTAAATGGATACCTTCACCCATGCGTTATCGCAATACAGGGTTGTCAATGTCGACGGATGCTGAAGCGGATGAGTACTCGCGCTACGGTGTGGATGGAGAGTCGGTTGCGGTAATGAAATCGTTGATTGAACGTCATCACGTGTAGCAACGTACCGATTTTTACCGCGCATCATGTCGCCCAATATGATGCTTGCTTGTACCAGGCCCCTGCAATTTCAACAGGGGCCTTTTTTTCTCCTTCATATTTCAAGCCGTAGCCGCGTTGTCCGCCTCGCTCACCCCGGTCACTTACTGATGTAGCTCCGGGGATTCGCTGCGTTGCCGCCTTGCTGCAACTTGAACTATTTTGGAGAAAACGTGCGACGCGTAGGCCAGGTAAGGCGCAGCCGCCACCCGGCTAAAGTCTACGGCTTCGTCGCAATCAACACCGCACGCATCGGGGCCGGATAGCCTTCGATGGTTTTACTGCGATCGTCCGGGTCGAGGAACTGCTCCAGCGATTCGGTGATCATCCAGTCGGTGCGGCGCTGTTCCTCAACCGACGTCACGCACACATCGGCGATGCGTACATCGACGAACCCACATTTCTCCAGCCAGTTCTTCAGCGCCAGCGCGGAAGGGATGAAGTAAACGTTGCGCATCTGCGCATAGCGATCGCCCGGCACCAGAACGGCATGTTCATCGCCTTCGATGACCAGCGTTTCCAGCACCAGTTCGCCGCCGCTGACCAGCTGATCTTTCAGCTGCCAGAGATGCTCCAGCGGGGAACGACGATGGTACAGCACGCCCATCGAGAACACGGTATCAAACGCTTTCAGGGCAGGGAGCTGCTCGATGCCCAGCGGCAGCAGGTGCGCACGCTGGTCGTTGCCCAGCAGTTTACGCACCGCCTCAAACTGGCACAGAAACAGCTGCATCGGATCGATACCTACTACCAGATGCGCGCCTGCGCCGATCATGCGCCACATGTGATAGCCGCTACCGCAGCCTACGTCCAGAATGGTGCGCCCGGTCAGATCTGACAGATGAGGCAGAACGCGATCCCACTTCCAGTCGGAACGCCACTCGGTGTTAATGTTCACGCCGTACAGCGAGAATGGACCTTTGCGCCACGGCATCAGGTTACGCATCAGCGTTTCGATGCGGTTGATCTGCCCGGCCGGGAGCGGCTCTTCGCTTTCCGCCGTCACGCTGTGCAGTAAATCCAGACGATGAGGCGTGAGCTCAGGCAGAAATTCCACGGCGTTGGACCACTGCTTCAACAGACCATGCTGCTGATCGCGCTGCCAGGTGGCAATTTGCGCAGGCAGGGTTTCCAGCCAGTGGGAAAGGTGGTTTTTGGCAATCAGCTGATAGAAATTACCGAACTCGATCATGCTGCGTCTCCGGCTTTCAGCGCCACCAGAGAACCAAAGTTAAAGCACTGGAACCACAGTTCGCTGTGTTCAAATGCGGCTTTACGCAGACGCGCTTTGTGGGTTTCAACGGAATCCGTCAGCATGACGTTTTCAAGCATGCTGCGCTTCTGGCTGATCTCCAGCTCGCTGTAGCCGTTTGCACGCTTGAAATCATGGTGCATGTTGAACAGCAGTTCGCCCACGCTGGCGTCTTCAAAGCTGAATTTCTCAGACAACACCAGCGCGCCGCCTGGGTTCAGACCCTGATAAATTTTGTCCAGCAACCGCTGACGATCGTCCGGCACAAGAAACTGAAGGGTAAAATTCAGGACCACCATTGAGGCGTTCTGAATGTCGATATCGCGGATATCGCCTTCCACCACTTCAACAGGCGTAGGGGCTTTATAGGCGTCAATGTGGCGCCGGCAGCGTTCAACCATGGCCGGAGAGTTATCGACAGCGATGATTTTACAACCTTCGTGATGAACGTTACGACGAATGGACAGCGTTGCCGCACCCAGCGAACAGCCCAGGTCATAGACCCTGGTGCCGGGTTGAACAAAACGCTCCGCCAGCATGCCGATCATGGAAATAATATTGGAATAACCGGGAACAGAGCGCTGGATCATATCCGGGAAGACTTCGGCTACCCGTTCATCAAAGGTCCAGTCGCCCAGGCTGGCGATAGGCGCGGAAAAAAGCGTGTCGCGATCTGACATAACGTAAAAATCCGGGAAAAATAAAGGGGCATATTGTGCGCTAATGCAAGGAGAAAACCAACTCCCACGGCATATACCAAAGGTTAGCCAGCACCATCAGCAAAAGCGAGCACCAGGTCGCGCTCATGCCGGAACGACGCCAGCGGATCAGGCGGTGGTGAAAACCATAATAATGCATCAAACGGCCAGCAATCAGCAGCAGCCCACAGACGTGCACCATCCAGGTTTCAGCGCCATCCATCTCCATTAACAGCAGTAAAATTAACGCGACGGGAATGTACTCGACCGCGTTGCCGTGGATCCGGATTGCGCTTTGCAGCTCAGAAAAGCCCCCGTCACCGTACGAGACGCGGTACTGCATTCTCAGGCGCACAACATCAAATGAAAATTTAATCAGCAGTAATGCACCTAACACCGCATACAGCGCGCTGACCATACTAACTCCCTGTTTTTGGCTGATGGCACGTCTCTATGATAGGGGGTGATTTCAGAAAAGAGAAGATTGTTGTGGGATGGACGGCGCGGGGCCAACCGACGGAACCGCCTGCTGCAAGGTCTGCCAGAGAGCATCGACCAGTTCAGGCGCCTGCGCGATATCCGGCGTATGCAAAAAAAGGTACGGCGTGGTGGTGTGCTCCCATTTCGCCAGCGTTTGCAGCCAGACCGTGAACATCTCTTCATTTTGCTGCATGTTATCGCTGCCGATAAACCGGACCATCGGGTTCTGCGCCGTTACGATCGCATGGACGGGCACCTTCGGTTTTTTGCGTTGGGCATCAACAACGGCTTCGCTGTGCGGGATTGCGCTGTGTACGGGACGGCTGTCGAGGATCACGCGGTTGACCGTTCGTTCATGCAGGCCGCGATTGAGCGCTTTCTCCGCATCACCCTTGGCAAAGAATTCCGGATGCCTCACTTCCACGCCGTAGGTGAAGTCATGGGGCAGGGCGTCGAGAAACTGCCAGAGGGCAGGCAGGTCGCGCGGACCAAACGTGGCGGGAAGCTGGAGCCAGTACTGGCCAATACGGCTGGCCAGAGGCGACATACGGGTTAAAAACTCGTGGGTTAAATCATCGCAGTTGCGCAGCCCAGCGTTGTGGGAGATGGTTGCCGGGAATTTAAAACAAAAGCGAAAGTCGTCGGTGGTTTGCTCGCGCCAGCGTTCGACAATCTCTGCGCGGGGCAGGGCGTACAGCGTGGTGTTGCCCTCCACGCAGTTAAAGTGCCGGGCATACTCTTCAAGGCTGGTAATACCCAGGCGCACCCATTTCGGGTGCGACCACTGGGGCAGGCCCACGTACATCATAGCGCGCTCAGGATCTCATCCGTGCTGCGCACGCGACCAATGCGCGGGAAGATATGGGTTATGCTACCTTGATGCTGATCCGCAGAGGCTGCGCTGCATGCATCTTCGGCGATCACCAGGTTAAAACCCAGCTCCCAGGCATTACGGGCGGTGGATTCCACACCGATATTGGTGGAGATCCCGCACAGAATGATCGTGTCGATCCCGCGTCGGCGCAGCTGTAGCTCCAGGTCGGTGCCGTAGAATGCGCCCCACTGGCGTTTGGTGACTTCTATATCGCTGTCGCGTTTACCGAGCGAGACAGGATATGTCCACCAGTTGTCCGGCAGCGCATGCGCCGGGGCCTGGGCATCAACCGGCTGTTTTAACGCTTCGGCGAAATCAGCGGACCAGCCGACCCGCACCATTACAACAGGCGAGCCGCTGGCGCGGCATTTTTCTGCCAGGCGCGCAGCGCGGCTGACCACATCGTCAGCGGTGTGTGGACCACCGGCAAAAGGCAGGATGCCTTCCTGTAAATCAATGACCACAAGGGCGGTTTTGGTGGCATCTAATTTCAACATTGTCACTCCAGTCAAATGAATCGCTTACGCTACACCTTACGACGTGATGGCCTGTTATCGGGCGGATAATTTTGTTAATTTTTGTGAGAATAGGCAATAAGAGCACAGCAAACGCGCGTCAGGCCGTGCTTCACTCTTATCGTGCGGCAGAATTTCCAGTATAATAGCCGCCTTTTTTCATCCAGTTGTGACATACAAAAGCTGCGACATCGTAGCCTGCAAGACAGGCAACAATCAGCCTGCGGCTAATTAAGGGATATCTCATGCGTACAGAATATTGCGGGCAGCTGCGTCAGTCCCACGTCGGGCAGCAGGTTACCCTGTGTGGTTGGGTCAATCGTCGTCGCGATCTTGGTAGCCTTATCTTTATTGATATGCGTGACCGCGAAGGTATCGTTCAGGTGTTCTTCGATCCGGATCGCGCTGATGCGTTGAAGCTGGCTTCTGAGCTGCGTAATGAGTTCTGCATTCAGGTGACGGGCACCGTGCGTGCGCGTGACGAGAAAAACGTTAACGCCGAGATGGCGACCGGCGCTATCGAAGTGCTGGCATCCGATCTGACGATCATCAACCGCGCGGAAGCGTTGCCGCTGGATTCCAACCACGTCAATACCGAAGAAGCGCGTCTGAAATACCGCTACCTGGATCTGCGTCGCCCGGAGATGGCCCAGCGCCTGAAAACCCGTGCGAAAATCACCAGCCTGGTGCGTCGCTTTATGGATGACCACGGTTTCCTCGATATCGAAACCCCGATGCTGACCAAAGCCACGCCGGAAGGCGCGCGCGATTACCTGGTCCCATCCCGCGTCCATAAAGGCAAATTCTACGCGCTGCCGCAGTCTCCACAGCTGTTCAAACAGCTGCTGATGATGTCCGGTTTCGATCGCTACTATCAAATCGTCAAATGTTTCCGCGACGAAGACCTGCGCGCTGACCGCCAGCCAGAATTTACCCAGATCGATGTGGAAACCTCCTTCATGACCGCCGAGCAGGTGCGTGAAGTGATGGAAGCGCTGGTGCGTAGCCTGTGGAACGACGTGAAAGGCGTTGAACTGGGCGATTTCCCAATCATGACTTTCGCCGAAGCCGAGCGTCGCTACGGCTCCGACAAACCAGACCTGCGTAACCCGATGGAGCTGGTGGACGTTGCAGACCTGGTGAAATCCGTCGAGTTCGCGGTATTCGCAGGTCCGGCTAACGATCCGAAAGGCCGCGTGGCAGCCCTGCGCGTTCCGGGTGGTGCGGCACTGAGCCGTAAGCAGATCGACGACTACGGCAACTTCATCAAGATCTACGGCGCGAAAGGTCTGGCCTATATTAAAGTGACCGAGCGTGCAAAAGGCCTGGAAGGCATCACCAGCCCGGTGGCGAAATTCCTGAATGCGGACATCGTTGACGCGATCCTTGAGCGTACCGGCGCGCAGGACGGCGACATGATCTTCTTCGGCGCAGACAACAAGAAAGTGGTTGCGGATGCGATGGGCGCACTGCGTCTGAAGCTCGGCAAAGACCTGAACCTGACCGACGAAAACAAATGGGCGCCGCTGTGGGTGATCGACTTCCCAATGTTTGAAGACGACGGTGAAGGCGGCCTGACCGCAATGCACCACCCGTTCACGTCGCCAAAAGACATGACGGCGGCAGAGCTGAAGGCAGCACCGGAAGACGCGGTGGCGAACGCCTACGATATGGTCATCAACGGCTACGAAGTGGGCGGTGGTTCCGTGCGTATTCACAGCGGTGAAATGCAGCAGACCGTGTTCGGCATTCTGGGCATTAACGAGCAGGAGCAGCGCGAGAAGTTTGGCTTCCTGCTGGACGCCCTGAAATACGGTACGCCTCCGCACGCGGGCCTGGCCTTCGGTCTTGACCGTCTGACCATGCTGCTGACCGGCACCGATAACATCCGCGACGTTATCGCCTTCCCGAAAACCACCGCAGCGGCGTGTCTGATGACTGAAGCGCCAAGCTTTGCCAACCCGGCCGCGCTGGCTGAGCTGGGCATTGAGGTGGTGAAGAAGGAAGAGAAAAACTGATATGGCATATAAGCGTCCCGTTTCGGTTCTGGTGGTCATTTATGCAGAAGACACGAAGCGGGTGCTGATGTTGCAGCGGCGCGACGATCCGGATTTCTGGCAGTCGGTTACCGGCAGCCTGGAAGAGGGGGAGACCGCGCCGCAGGCCGCCGCGCGTGAAGTAAAGGAAGAGGTCGCCATTGACGTTGCTCGCGAGCAACTGACCCTGAAGGACTGTCAGCGCACGGTGGAGTTTGAAATTTTTAGCCATTTACGTCATCGCTATGCACCGGGAATTGAGCGCAATATGGAATCATGGTTCTGCCTTGCGCTTCCCCATGAGCGGGAGATCGTGTTCACCGAACATCTGACCTACCGCTGGGTGGATGCGGCGGATGCCGCCGCACTGACCAAGTCGTGGAGCAACCGGCAGGCGATTGAAGAATTTGTAATTAACGCTGCCTGAGAAGGCGCGATTTTTGGAGAACTTTTTATGGCAGGTCATAGTAAGTGGGCCAACACCAAACACCGCAAAGCGGCACAGGATGCCAAGCGCGGTAAAATCTTTACCAAAATCATTCGTGAGCTGGTGACAGCGGCGCGTCTGGGCGGCGGCGATCCGGCGTCTAACCCACGTCTGCGCGCAGCGGTGGATAAAGCCCTGTCCAACAACATGACGCGTGACACCCTGAACCGTGCAATCGCACGTGGCGTGGGTGGCGACGAAGACGCGAACATGGAAACCATCATCTATGAAGGTTACGGCCCTGGCGGTACGGCGGTAATGGTTGAGTGCCTGTCCGACAACCGTAACCGTACCGTTGCGGAAGTGCGTCACGCGTTCACCAAAACCGGCGGCAACCTGGGCACTGACGGTTCTGTTGCTTACCTGTTCAGCAAAAAAGGCGTCATCTCCTTCGAGAAAGGCGACGAAGATGCGATCATGGAAGCGGCGCTGGAAGCCGGTGCGGAAGACGTGGTGACCTACGACGACGGCGCTATTGATGTTTACACCGCATGGGAAGAGATGGGGGCCGTGCGCGATGCGCTGGAAGCGGCTGGCCTGAAGGCGGATAACGCAGAAGTCTCCATGATCCCGTCCACCAAAGCGGACATGGATGCGGAAACGGCACCGAAACTGCTGCGTCTGATCGACATGCTCGAGGACTGCGACGACGTGCAGGAAGTGTATCACAACGGTGAAATCTCTGATGAGGTTGCAGCGACTCTCTGATGAGAGCCTGTAAACCGTTTACGGGAGACGCGTGATGTCGATTATTCTCGGGATTGACCCCGGCTCACGCGTCACCGGCTATGGCGTTATCCGTCAGGTGGGACGCCAGCTAACCTACCTCGGCAGCGGCTGTATTCGCACCAAAGTGGACGATTTGCCGTCGCGCCTGAAGCTCATCTATGCGGGCGTGTCGGAGGTCATCACCCAGTTTCAGCCGGACTATTTCGCCATCGAGCAGGTCTTTATGGCGAAAAACGCTGACTCGGCGTTAAAGCTCGGTCAGGCGCGCGGCGTGGCAATTGTTGCCGCCGTCAACCAGGATCTGCCGGTGTTTGAGTATGCGGCCCGTCAGGTTAAGCAGACGGTGGTGGGCATTGGTAGCGCAGAGAAAAGCCAGGTGCAGCACATGGTACGTACCCTGCTGAAGCTTCCTGCGAACCCGCAGGCCGACGCCGCGGATGCGCTGGCCATTGCGATTACCCACTGTCACGTCAGCCAGAATGCGATGCAAATGAGCGAGTCGCGGCTCAATCTGGCGCGAGGCAGGTTACGATAATGACAAATCAGGCTGGATGTTTATCCAGCCTTTTTTTATTATGTCGGCAGTTAATTTCTTCCAGAACGCAGGAGCGTCATGTGATAGGCAGACTCAGAGGCATCATCATTGAAAAACAACCCCCGTTAGTGCTGCTGGAAGTGGGTGGCGTGGGCTATGAAGTCCATATGCCGATGACCTGCTTCTACGAGCTGCCGGAGGCGGGCAAAGAGGCGGTTGTCTTTACCCAGTTTGTGGTGCGTGAAGACGCTCAGCTGCTGTACGGATTCAATAACAAACAGGAACGCACCCTGTTCCGCGAATTGATCAAAACCAACGGCGTCGGGCCGAAGCTGGCGCTGGCGATTTTATCGGGTATGTCAGCGCCACAGTTTGTGAATGCCGTTGAGCGTGAAGATCCGGCTGCGTTAATTAAACTTCCGGGCATCGGGAAGAAAACCGCCGAGCGTTTGATTGTCGAGATGAAGGACCGCTTCAAAGGTCTGCATGGCGATCTGTTCACTCCGGCAGCCGATCTGGTGCTGACTTCCCCGGGCGCGCCTGCATCGGATGATGATGCCGAGCAGGAAGCGGTTGCCGCTCTGGTGGCGCTGGGCTATAAACCTCAGGAGGCCAGCCGGATGGTGAGCAAAATTGCTAAACCGGATGCCAGCAGTGAAACTCTGATTCGTGAAGCGCTGCGCGCTGCATTGTGAGGTAAAGGATGATTGAAGCAGACCGCCTGGTATCGGCAGGCACCATTCAGCCAGATGACGTGGTGGATCGCGCGATCCGTCCCAAACTGCTGGATGAGTATATCGGCCAGCCGCAGGTTCGTTCTCAGATGGAGATTTTCATCCAGGCGGCAAAGCTGCGCGGCGATGCGCTCGATCACCTGCTGATTTTTGGTCCGCCGGGGCTGGGTAAAACCACCCTGGCGAATATCGTCGCCAACGAAATGGGCGTAAACCTGCGTACCACCTCCGGCCCGGTGCTGGAGAAAGCAGGGGACCTGGCGGCGATGCTGACCAACCTCGAACCGCATGACGTGCTGTTTATCGACGAGATCCACCGTCTGTCGCCGGTGGTGGAAGAGGTGCTCTATCCGGCAATGGAGGATTACCAGCTGGATATCATGATCGGTGAAGGCCCGGCCGCGCGCTCGATCAAAATCGATCTGCCGCCGTTTACCCTGATTGGCGCCACAACCCGCGCCGGGTCGCTGACCTCTCCGCTGCGCGACCGTTTTGGCATCGTGCAGCGTCTGGAGTTTTATCAGGTGCCCGACCTTCAGCACATTGTGGGGCGCAGCGCGCGCTACATGGGGCTGGATATGAGCGAAGAGGGGGCGTTTGAAGTGGCGAAGCGCTCCCGCGGTACGCCGCGTATTGCCAACCGTCTGCTGCGCAGGGTGCGTGATTTTGCCGAGGTGAAGCACGACGGCACTATATCGGCCGAGATCGCCGCCCAGGCGCTGGATATGCTGAACGTTGATGCCGAAGGCTTTGACTATATGGATCGTAAGCTGCTGCTCGCGGTGCTGGATAAGTTCTTTGGCGGGCCGGTAGGGCTGGATAACCTGGCGGCTGCGATTGGTGAAGAGCGTGAGACTATCGAAGATGTGCTGGAGCCGTATCTGATCCAGCAGGGCTTCTTACAGCGTACCCCGCGTGGTCGTATGGCGACGGTGCGGGCGTGGAATCATTTCGGCATTACGCCGCCCGCGATGCCGTAGGTAGCGATAAAGTGTAGCCCCGGTAAGCGAAGCGCCACCGGGGACAAGCTGACTACTGCGCGGTCTTTTTCATCATACTGAAAATAAACAGCACCGCCGCGCACAACACCACCGACGGCCCGGCTGGCGTGTCATAAAACGCCGAGAAGGTTAACCCGCCCGTCACCGCAATCATCCCAATAATCACGGCGATACCGGCCATTTGTTCCGGCGTACGCGCAAAACGGCGCGCCGTGGCGGCAGGGATTATCAGCAGCGACGTGATGATCAGCGCGCCAACAAATTTCATCGCTACGCCGATGGTTAACGCCGTCACCAGCATCAACAGCAGCTTCACGCGCTGAAGCTTCACGCCGTCGACAAAGGCCAGATCCGGACTGACGGTCATAGCCAGTAAACTTCGCCACTGCCACAGCAGGATCCCCAGTACCACCGCCACGCCAATGGCAATGGAAATCAGATCTTCGGGCGTGACGGCCAGCAGATCGCCAAACAGGTAGGCCATCAGGTCCACGCGGATGTTTGACATCAGGCTCACCACCACCAGGCCCAGCGACAGGGCGCTGTGCGCCATAATGCCGAGCAGGGTATCAATCGCGAGATGAGGGCGTTTTTCCAGCCAGACCAGACCGGCGGCCAGCAGCAGCGTGACGACAATCACCGCATAAAACGGGTTCACGTCCAGTAACAAACCAAACGCGACACCCAGCAATGAAGCATGGGCCAGCGTATCGCCGAAATAGGACATTCTGCGCCAGACGACAAACGAGCCGAGTGGACCCGCGGCGCAGGCAAGCATAATCCCGGCCAGCCAGCCGGGCAGTAACAGTTCAATCATGAGTGTCCGTTTCCCCGACGCAGGACAATTCGTCCCTGTAAATCATGGCGGTGATTGTGATTATGGCGATAGATACCCAGCTGTTCGGCGCCGCGATGGCCAAACATGGAGATAAACTCCGGGTGCATTGACACCACTTCCGGCGTGCCGGAACAGCAAATATGATGGTTCAGGCACAGCACTTCGTCGGTTTTCGCCATCACCAGATGCAGGTCATGGGACACCATCAGCACCGCGCAGTTAAGCTCCCGACGAAGCTGGTCGATGAGATCGTATAGTGCAACCTGGCCATTGACGTCGACACCCTGCGTCGGTTCGTCCAGCACCAGCAGCTGAGGGCTGCTGAGAAGAGCGCGGGCAAGCAAGACGCGCTGGGTTTCACCGCCCGACAGTTTTTGCAAAGGCGCATCAACAAGATGACCCGCCTGTACGCGTTTCAACGCCGGGAGGATATCTGCCTTACACGTACGAGGGCGCAGGCGCAGGAAGCGGCTCACCGTCAGGGGCAGGGTGGCATCGAGGTGTAATTTTTGCGGCACATAGCCGATACGCAATTTGTCTTCACGGACGATAACCCCTGCATCAGGGGCTACCAGACCTAATACAACGCGCACCAGCGTCGACTTACCTGCACCGTTAGGGCCGAGCAGCGTAAGTATTTTGCCGGGCTTCAGATTCAGCGACACGTCAGAAAGGACGCGGCGTTGACCAAATGAGACCGAAACATTTTCAAGAGAAACTAAAGTCGTCATGTCAATTTAAGCTTGCAGAAGTCATCGAATGTTATAATATCACATTCCACGCATTCATTACGATGATTAGACGCATTATGTTACAGAAAAATACGCTTCTTTTCGCAGCTTTATCTGCTGCACTTTGGGGTACAACCGCACAAGATGTTAACGCCGCCGTAGTCGCTTCGCTTAAACCGCTTGGATTTATCGCTTCTGCCATCGCGGATGGGGTCACTGAGACGCAGGTTTTGCTGCCTGACGGGGCTTCGGAGCATGATTATTCCCTGCGCCCGTCTGACGTAAAACGCTTACAGAACGCGGACTTAGTCGTCTGGATTGGTCCTGAGATGGAAGCTTTCATGCAGAAATCAGCCAGGCAGGTTCCCGCAGAGAAACAGGTGACCATTGCCGCGCTGTCCGGCGTGAAACCGTTGCTCATGAAAGGGTCTGAGAATGAGGGTGACGAACACGACCACGATCATGCTCACGATGAAAAAGGTGACGACCATCACCATCACGGCGAGTACAACATGCATCTCTGGCTTTCCCCAGAGATAGCGCGGCTTACAGCGGTTGCAATCCACGACAAATTAGTGGAACTTATGCCGCAAAGTCGAATCAAACTCGACGCCAACCTGAAGGATTTTGAGGCTCAATTAGCCGCAACCGATAAACAGGTGGGTAACGAGCTCGCACCGCTTAAAGGAAAAGGGTACTTCGTTTTTCATGATGCCTACGGCTATTACGAAAAACATTACGGTTTGACCCCGCTGGGGCATTTTACCGTAAACCCTGAAATTCAGCCTGGTGCGCAGCGTTTACATGAAATCAGAACACAGTTGGTTGAGCAAAAAGCGACATGCGTTTTTGCTGAGCCACAGTTCAGGCCAGCGGTCGTAGAAGCCGTGGCCAGGGGAACATCCGTGCGCATGGGAACCCTTGACCCGCTAGGTACGAACATCCAGTTGAGCAAAGCGAGCTATTCGCAGTTCCTCAGCCAACTGGCGAATCAGTATGCGAGCTGCCTGAAAGGAGATTAACGAGGAAGTGAATACGTGCAACAGATAACCCGCTCTGTCGCCCTGGCATTTAACAATCTGCCTCGACCCCACCGCGTTATGCTGGGGTCGCTTACAGTTCTCACGTTAGCGGTCGCCGTCTGGCGACCCTATGTTTACCACCCGAGTTCTGCCCCTATCATCAAAACTATCGAACTGGAAAAGAGCGAGATCCGCTCACTGCTGCCTGAGGCCAGCGAGCCTATCGATCAGGCCGCTCAGGAAGATGAAGCGATTCCCCAGGATGAACTGGATGACAAGATCCAGAATGAAGCCGGCATTCACGAATATGTCGTTTCTACTGGCGATACGCTGAGCAGCGTCCTGAACCAGTACGGTATCGACATGGGCAACATCAGCCAGCTCGCCGCATCCGACAAAGAGTTACGTAACCTGAAAATCGGTCAGCAGCTTTCCTGGACCTTAACGCCAGACGGCGATTTGCAACGTCTGACCTGGGAGATGTCCCGCCGCGAAACCCGCACCTACGATCGCACTGCAAACGGTTTCAAAATGACCAGTGAAATGCAGCAGGGCGATTGGGTGAACAGCGTCATGAAAGGGACCGTAGGTGGTAGCTTTGTTTCCAGCGCACGCGATGCTGGCCTGACCAGCGCTGAAATCAGTTCAGTAATCAAAGCCATGCAGTGGCAGATGGATTTCCGCAAACTGAAAAAAGGCGATCAGTTCTCTGTCCTGATGTCCCGCGAAATGCTGGACGGTAAGCGCGAACAGAGCCAGCTGGTGGGTGTTCGTTTGCGTTCTGACGGCAAAGACTACTACGCCATTCGCGCAGAAGATGGAAAGTTCTATGACCGTAGCGGTACGGGCCTTGCAAAAGGCTTCCTGCGTTTCCCTACGGCGAAACAGTTCCGCGTCTCCTCCAACTTTAATCCGCGTCGTCTGAACCCGGTAACTGGCCGCGTAGCGCCGCATCGTGGCGTTGACTTTGCCATGCCGCAGGGCACGCCGGTGCTGGCCGTAGGGGATGGTGAAGTGGTCATGGCGAAACGCAGCGGTGCTGCCGGCTATTACGTTGCTATTCGTCACGGTCGTACGTACACCACTCGCTACATGCACCTGCGTAAACTGCTGGTGAAACCGGGCCAGAAAGTGAAACGTGGCGATCGCATCGCGCTGTCCGGTAACACCGGCCGGTCGACGGGTCCGCACCTGCACTACGAAGTATGGATCAACCAGCAGGCGGTTAACCCGCTGACGGCGAAACTGCCGCGTACTGAAGGGCTGACCGGAAAAGATCGCAAAGATTACCTGGCGCAGGTGAAAGAGGTAATGCCGCAGCTGCGCTTCGACTAAGCTCACCTGATTCAGAAAGCCGGCGTCAGTGTGCGCCGGCTTTTTCTTTTGTACGCGGACAGCTGCCTCGCTACACTATCTGAATATATTTTTGCGTCACCAGACCCTGGAACCCGCATGGAAACCAAAAAAAACAATATTGAGTACATTCCTGAGTTTGAAAAATCCTTTCGCCACCCGCGTAATTGGGGCGCCTGGCTTGGCGTATACGCATTTGCTGGCATGGCGTTGCTACCTGCTTCCCTCCGCGATCCGGTGCTTGGCAAAGTGGGACGGCTGGCAGGGCGCTTGGGTAAAAGCGCACGCCGCCGCGCGCAAATAAATCTGTTGTACTGTTTTCCGGATAAAAGCGACGCCGAACGCGAGGCAATCATTGATGACATGTATACCACCGCGCCACAGGCCATGGCGATGATGGCGGAACTGGCGCTGAAGGGGCCAGAGAAGATCGTCGAACGCGTTGACTGGAAAGGGCTGGAGATCATCGACGAGATGCGTCGCAATGATGAAAAGGTGATTTTCCTGGTGCCGCACGGTTGGGGAGTCGACATTCCGGCAATGTTAATGGCGTCGCAGGGCCAGAAAATGGCGGCGATGTTCCATAATCAGGGAAACAAAATCTATGATTTTGTCTGGAATACCGTGCGCCGTCGCTTTGGTGGGCGTTTGCACGCCCGAAATGACGGCATTAAACCTTTCATTCAGTCCGTACGTCAGGGGTATTGGGGATATTATTTACCCGATCAGGATCACGGTCCGGAGCACAGTGAGTTTGTCGATTTCTTTGCGACCTATAAAGCGACGCTCCCCGCGATTGGTCGCCTGATGAAAGTCTGCCGCGCCCGCGTGATCCCACTGTTCCCGGTTTATAACGGTAAAACGCATCGCCTGAGCATTGAGGTACGTCCGCCGATGGACGATCTGCTGACCGCAGACGATCGCACCATTGCGCGCCGTATGAATGAAGAGGTGGAACGGCTGGTAGGGCCGCATAAGGAGCAATATACGTGGATCCTGAAGCTACTTAAAACGCGTAAACCGGGTGAAACAGAGCCGTATAAACGCAAAGAGCTTTATCCAGGGAAATAAAAAAGCCCTCTCCAGATGGAGAGGGCTTTTTAACACAGACGAGATTACTCGACGGTCAATACACGGGTGGTGTTGGTCGAGCCGATGGTGCTCATCACGTCACCCTGCGTCACGATAACGATATCACCGGACACCAGATAACCTTTGTCCCGCAGCAGGTTGACGGCATCGTGCGCGGCGGCCACACCGTCATTGGTACTGTCGAAGTATACTGGCGTCACGCCGCGATACAGCGCCGTCAGGTTCAGCGTACGCTCGTGACGGGACATAGCGAAGATCGGCAGACCGGAGCTGATGCGGGACGTCATCAGCGCGGTACGGCCAGATTCGGTCATGGTGATGATTGCCGTGACCCCTTTCAGGTGGTTGGCTGCGTACATCGCAGACATCGCAATCGCTTCTTCCACATTGTCGAACTGGATATCCAGTCGGTGCTTGGAGACGTTAATGCTTGGGATCTTTTCCGCACCCAGGCAGACGCGCGCCATGGCGGCCACGGTTTCCGCAGGATACTGACCCGCAGCGGTTTCTGCTGACAGCATCACCGCATCGGTACCGTCAAGCACGGCGTTCGCCACGTCCATGACTTCCGCACGGGTTGGCATTGGATTGGTGATCATGGATTCCATCATCTGGGTGGCGGTGATCACCGCGCGGTTCAGCTGACGGGCGCGACGGATGAGCGCTTTCTGAATACCGACCAGTTCAGGGTCGCCAATTTCCACGCCCAGGTCACCACGGGCAACCATCACCACGTCAGATGCCAGGATCACATCGTCCATCGCATCCTGATCGCAGACTGCTTCAGCGCGTTCAACTTTCGCAACGATTTTCGCATCGCAGCCTGCATCGCGCGCCAGGCGGCGAGCATAGTTGAGATCTTCGCCGCAGCGCGGGAAGGAGACGGCCAGATAATCCACGCCGATCTGCGCAGCAGTCACGATATCTGCTTTGTCTTTATCGGTCAGCGCTTCGGCAGACAAGCCACCGCCGAGCTTGTTGATGCCTTTATTGTTGGAGAGCGGGCCGCCGACGGTCACTTCAGTGAACACCTTCATACCCTGCACTTCCAGCACTTTCAGCTGTACGCGTCCATCGTCCAGCAGCAGGATGTCGCCTGGCACAACGTCAGCAGGCAGACCTTTATAGTCGATACCCACTTTCTCTTTATCGCCTTCACCTTTGCTCAGGTTGGCATCCAGCAGGAATTTATCGCCGATGTTGAGGAAGACTTTACCTTCTTTAAAGGTCGATACGCGGATTTTTGGCCCTTGCAGGTCACCGAGGATAGCAACGTGACGGCCCAGCTTAGCTGCGATTTCACGTACTTTATCGGCACGTAATTTATGGTCTTCTGGCGTACCGTGAGAGAAGTTCATACGCACCACGTTGGCACCCGCGGCGATAATCTTTTCGAGGTTATTATCGCGGTCAGTGGCCGGGCCTAAGGTGGTGACGATCTTGGTTCTGCGAAGCCTTCTGGACATGTAATACTCCGTTGACTGAAACAACTTTGGTGTTGCGTGAACATAGAATCGGCCTTCATCTATCGCAAGGCAGTAGCGAGGGGACCGAATGCCGTAAATCGTACATCGTAGTTATTAGGGAACATCGCTCTTTATAAGCAATTCTTTATCAAAACGCGATTCTTTCAGGGCTTCCTTGACCCGCTTCAAGTTATCCCGGAATTTTGCGCCCCGGCGTAAGGTAAAACCGGTCGCCAGCACGTCGATGACCGTCAGCTGCGCCAGGCGGGAGACCATCGGCATATACATGTCGGTGTCCTCCGGTACGTCCAGAGTAATGGCGAGCGTCGCTTCCCGGGCCAGCGGCGTACCTGCTGTCGTCAGGGCGATGACCATCGCATCGTGGTCACGCGCGAGCTGTGCGAGCTCCACCTGGCTCTTGGTACGGCCCGTATGGGAGATGAGTACCACGACATCATCTTCACTACAATTCATACAGCTCATGCGTTGCAGCACAATGTCATCGGAGTAAATCACCGGCACGTTAAAGCGAAAGAACTTATTCATGGCGTCATGCGCCACGGCAGCGGACGAGCCAAGGCCAAAGAAGGCAATCCGTTTGGCCTGCGTGAGAAGGTCGACCGCGCGATTCACTGAATTCATGTCCAGAGACTGACGAACATGGTCCAGCGTAGCCATTGCCGATTCAAATATTTTTGCGGTGTAAGCATCAACGCTGTCGTCTTCATCTACATTGCGATTAACATACGGGGTGCCGTTTGCCAGACTTTGTGCAAGATGCAGTTTAAAATCAGGAAAGCCGCGGGTGTCCAGACTACGACAGAATCGATTGACCGTCGGTTCGCTGACGCCCGATTCCTGTGCCAGAGCGGCGATGCTTGAATGAATCGCCTGAGCGGGCGCGGCGAGAATAACTTCAGCCACTTTACGCTCGGATTTGCTAAGGTGTTCCAGTTGAAACTGGATTTTTTCCAGCATGTTCATTGTTAACAAGACGCTCATGAGGGCATAAACGATTTCATAAAGAGATGAAACCTTGATTCGATTTAGCCGATATTACTCCCGGGACTCCCGAAAGGGTAACCGTCGACAAGAAATGTTGTTGTTTTTTTTCATTACTTGATCGACGTCGGGTTTTGCTTTGCCCCTGTTGCGCAAAGAATCGACGTTTGTTGCGTCATCAGACGGGCGTAATGGCCCGGGCGACGAAAAATCACCGTATCGCACGCGACGTTAAGCGCTAATGGTTTCAGGAAATGCGTAAAAGCAGTACAGTGCATTGTAATAAAATTACAACGATACCTGGCAGAGTACCAGGAGATCTAACTGAGGAGAATGACATGGCGGTAACGCAAACAGCCCAGGCATGTGACCTGGTCATTTTCGGCGCGAAAGGCGACCTTGCACGCCGAAAATTGCTGCCTTCCCTGTATCAGCTCGAAAAAGCGGGCCAGATCCATCCCGATACCCGGATCCTGGGGGTAGGGCGCGCCGACTGGGATAAGGAAGCTTATACCAAAGTCGTGCGCGAGGCGCTCGAAACGTTCATGAAAGAGAAAATCGATGAAAGCCTTTGGGATAAGCTGAGCGGGCGTCTCGATTTCTGCAACCTGGACGTCAACGATGTTGGCGCCTTTACCCGTCTGGGTGAAATGCTTGACCAGGAAAATCGTGTCACCATCAACTATTTCGCCATGCCGCCAAGCACCTTTGGCGCCATCTGCAAAGGTCTGGGTGAAGCGAAGCTGAACGCCAAACCTGCGCGCGTGGTGATGGAAAAACCGCTGGGTACGTCGCTGGCAACCTCGCGTGAAATCAACGACCAGGTGGGCGAGTTCTTTGAGGAGTGTCAGGTTTACCGTATTGACCACTATCTGGGCAAAGAGACGGTGCTGAACCTGCTGGCGCTGCGTTTTGCCAACTCCCTGTTTGTGAACAACTGGGACAACCGTACTATCGACCACGTGGAAATTACCGTGGCGGAAGAGGTGGGTATCGAAGGCCGCTGGGGCTACTTCGACCAGGCCGGCCAGATGCGTGACATGATCCAGAACCACCTGCTGCAAATTCTGTGCATGATTGCCATGTCTCCCCCGTCAGATCTGACGGCCGACAGCATTCGTGATGCCAAAGTGAAAGTGCTGAAATCACTGCGCCGTATCGACCGCTCCAACGTGCGTGAGAAAACCGTGCGCGGCCAGTACACCGCAGGTTTTGCTCAGGGGAAAAAAGTTCCAGGCTATCTGGAAGAAGAGGGCGCAAACAAGTCCAGCAACACCGAGACGTTTGTGGCGATCCGCGTGGATATCGATGACTGGCGCTGGGCCGGTGTGCCGTTCTACCTGCGTACCGGTAAACGTCTGCCAGCAAAATGCTCCGAAGTGGTGGTCTACTTCAAAAATCCGGAACTGAACTTGTTCAAAGAATCCTGGCAGGAACTGCCGCAGAACAAACTGACCATCCGTCTGCAACCGGACGAGGGCGTGGATATTCAGATCCTGAACAAAGTGCCGGGTCTCGATCACAAACACAACCTGCAAACCACCAAGCTCGACCTGAGCTACTCTGAAACCTTCAACCAGACGCACCTGGCCGATGCTTACGAGCGTCTGCTGCTGGAAACCATGCGCGGTATCCAGGCCCTGTTTGTCCGCCGCGATGAAGTGGAAGAGGCGTGGAAGTGGGTCGACTCAATCACCGAAGCGTGGGCAGCCGATCAGGACGCACCAAAACCGTATCAGGCGGGAACATGGGGACCTGTCGCCTCCGTTGCGATGATTACCCGTGATGGCCGCTCCTGGAATGAGTTTGAATAATCCCCGCTCTCTAGCCCAAAGGTGTTATTTTACCGGTAACATGATCTAACACAGCAAGTGGCATAATTTTTATCTTTTAAGCTCCGCGTGGATTCACCCGCGGAGCTTTTTTTATTACACTCCCCTCAGATATTTTGCCCCTGCGCTCCGGATACCAGGCGTTTCAGCGTTGTTAACAACCGTCAGAAACTGTGTAAACTCCCGAGCCTGGACAGATAAATTAGAGGAGCTTTTATGAATCCGACATTGTTACGCGTAACACAACGCATCGTTGAACGCTCGAAAGAGACCCGTGCTGCCTACCTTGCCCGCATCGAACAGGCGAAGAGTGAAACGGTCCATCGCTCACAGCTGGCCTGCGGGAATCTGGCCCACGGCTTTGCGGCCTGCCAGCCTGGTGATAAAGACGCGCTGAAAAGCATGTTGCGTAACAATATCGCCATCATTACCTCCTATAACGATATGCTTTCAGCCCACCAGCCGTATGAGGTCTACCCGTCTGTCATCCGCAATGCGCTGCACAGCGTGAACGCGGTGGGCCAGGTTGCAGGCGGCGTGCCGGCCATGTGTGATGGCGTAACCCAGGGTCAGGACGGTATGGAGCTGTCGCTGTTGAGCCGCGAAGTGATCGCCATGTCGGCGGCAGTAGGCCTCTCTCACAATATGTTTGATGGCGCGCTCTATCTGGGCGTGTGCGACAAAATCGTCCCGGGGCTGGTGATGGCCGCGCTGTCCTTTGGCCATCTGCCAGCGATTTTTGTGCCGTCAGGCCCGATGGCAAGCGGTCTGCCGAATAAAGAAAAAGTCCGTATCCGCCAGCTGTATGCCGAAGGAAAAGCGGACCGTCAGGCACTGCTGGAAGCGGAAGCCGCGTCTTATCACGCGCCGGGCACCTGTACGTTCTACGGTACGGCCAACACCAACCAGATGGTGGTAGAATTTATGGGGATGCAGCTCCCGGGATCGTCGTTCATCCAGCCGGATGCGCCACTGCGTAAAGCGCTGACCGAAGCCGCAGCCCGTCAGGTGACGCGCCTGACCGGTAACGGCAACGAGTGGATGCCTATGGGCAAAATGGTGGATGAAAAAGTCATCGTCAACGGGATCGTCGCCCTGCTGGCGACCGGCGGTTCAACTAACCACACCATGCACCTGGTCGCAATGGCGCGCGCGGCGGGCATTCTGATTAACTGGGATGACTTCTCCGATATCTCCTCCGTGGTACCGCTGATGGCGCGTCTGTATCCGAACGGTCCGGCGGACATCAACCACTTCCAGGCCGCGGGCGGCGTGCCGGTGCTGATGCGCGAGCTGCTGAAAGGCGGCCTGCTGCATGAGGATGTCAACACGGTGGCGGGCTTTGGCCTGCATCGCTATACCCTTGAACCCTGGCTGAACAACGGTGAGCTGGACTGGCGCGAAGGGGCGAGCGACTCGCTCGACCCGCAGGTTATCGCCACCTTCGAACAGCCGTTCTCTCCTCACGGCGGCACCAAAGTGCTGAGCGGTAACCTTGGACGTGCCGTGATGAAAACCTCTGCCGTGCCGGAAGAGAATCAGATTATCGAAGCCCCGGCGGTGGTGTTTGAAAGCCAGCACGACGTTTTACCTGCCTTTGACGCGGGTCTGCTTGATAAAGACTGCGTGGTCGTAGTGCGTCATCAGGGACCAAAAGCGAACGGGATGCCAGAATTACATAAACTTATGCCGCCGCTTGGTGTATTATTGGACCGCCGTTTCAAAATTGCGCTGGTGACCGATGGACGCCTCTCGGGGGCATCCGGTAAAGTGCCTTCAGCGATTCATGTCACCCCGGAAGCCTACGACGGCGGCCTGCTGGCGAAAGTCCGTGATGGAGACATGATCCGCGTGAACGGTCAGACAGGCGAGTTAACCCTGCTGGTGGACGAAGCAGAGCTGGCGGCGCGTCAGCCACATATTCCTGACCTGAGCGCATCGCGCGTGGGTACCGGACGCGAAATGTTTGGTGCGTTGCGTGAGAAACTCTCCGGTGCGGAGCAGGGCGCAACCTGTATTACGTTTTAAGACGACTTGATTTTAACGATCTGGCGAGAGAAAACTCTGATGAAAAACTGGAAAACAAGTGCAGAAGCAATCCTGACCACTGGCCCTGTCGTGCCGGTTATTGTGGTAAACAAACTGGAGCACGCTGTCCCAATGGCGAAGGCGCTGGTTGCGGGTGGCGTTCGTGTTCTGGAAGTGACCCTGCGTACGGCCTGTGCGATGGATGCGATCCGCGCTATCGCCAAAGAAGTGCCGGACGCGATCGTCGGTGCCGGTACGGTTCTGAATGCGCAGCAGCTGGCAGAAGTGACCGAAGCGGGCGCACAGTTTGCCATCAGCCCTGGACTGACAGAGCCGCTGCTGAAAGCCGCAACCGAAGGTTCTATTCCGCTGATTCCCGGTATCAGCACCGTTTCTGAACTGATGCTGGGCATGGACTACGGCCTGAAAGAGTTCAAATTCTTCCCGGCTGAAGCGAACGGCGGCACCAAAGCGTTGCAGGCGATTGCGGGCCCATTCTCCCAGGTGCGTTTCTGCCCAACGGGCGGCATCTCTCCGGCCAACTACCGTGACTATCTGGCGCTGAAAAGCGTGCTGTGCATTGGTGGCTCCTGGCTGGTTCCGGCGGATGCGCTGGAAGCAGGCGACTGGGATCGCATCACTAAACTGGCTCGCGAAGCGGTAGAAGGCGCGAAACAGTAAGTTTGTTTGCCGGGTGGCGGCTGCGCCTTACCCGGCCAGCCAGGCAGTTAAAACGGGCCTTTCGGCCCGTTTTTTTATCCTGCTACGCTGACGTTCGCAGCCGCTTTTTTCGCTCTTGCGACGGCTTCGTCAACGCTGTCCCCGGTCGCTAATGCCACGCCCAGACGACGGCTTCCGTCGATCTCCGGTTTGCCGAACAGCCGGACCTGTAATCCTGCGCCTACCGCATCTTCGACGTTATCAAAGGTGACATTCTGGCTGGTCAGCTGCGGCAGGATCACCGCCGAGGCTGCCGGGCCGTACTGACGAATGCCGCCAACCGGCAGGCCGAGGAATGCGCGCACGTGCAGCGCGAACTCGGAGAGATCCTGTGAAATCAGCGTTACCATCCCGGTATCGTGCGGGCGAGGGGAGACTTCGCTGAAGATCACCTCGTCGCCGCAAACAAACAATTCCACCCCGAACAGGCCGTAGCCGCCCAGCGCCAGCACCGTCTTGCGGGCGATCTCCTGTGCGCGTGCCAGCGCCAGCGCGCTCATCTGCTGCGGCTGCCAGGATTCGCGATAATCGCCGTCTTCCTGGCGATGACCAATCGGGTCGCAGAAATAAACGCCGTCCACGGCGCTGACGGTGAGCAGGGTAATTTCAAAATCAAATTTCACCACGCCTTCCACGATGACGCGCCCGGCACCGGCACGCCCGCCCTGCTGGGCATAGTCCCAGGCCTTGTCCAGCGTGCTGCTGTCGCGGATAAAGCTCTGCCCTTTGCCGGAGGAGCTCATTACCGGCTTAATGATGCACGGGTAGCCAATCTCCTCTACGGCCTGGAGAAACGCAGCCTTATCCCCGGCAAAACGGTAGCTGGAGGTCGGGAGCTGTAATTCTTCTGCCGCCAGGCGACGAATGCCTTCCCGGTTCATGGTCAGTTTTGCCGCTGTGGCGCAGGGCACCACGCGCTGGCCTTCCTGTTCAAGGGCAACCAGCATCTCAGTGGCAATGGCCTCAATTTCAGGTACCACAAAATCCGGTTTTTCGTCGGCAATTAACGCCCGCAGGGCATTACCGTCAAGCATATCGATGACGTGCGAGCGATGCGCGACGTGCATGGCGGGCGCATCCTTGTAACGATCCACCGCAATCACTTCCACACCCAAACGCTGGCATTCAATGGCCACTTCTTTACCCAGTTCACCCGATCCCAACAGCATGACGCGCGTCGCGGCAGGACGCAGCGCGGTTCCTAAACGAGTCATAAAAATCCCCCTGAAAAAGATGCGGGCAGTATAAACGAAAACGTTTGCGTCTGTCTTGTATGGGGATAACCGGACAGCGGGGAAATTTGCGCTTCTTTAGCACTGACAGACATTTCCTGACACCTGCTCGCTTAGGCTGTGAAGAGTTACGCACTGTTACGTGAGGAAAAATATGTCAGGCTGGATGAATCAACTGCAATCCCTGTTGGGACAAAAAGGCTCGTCGTCCGGCGAGCAGGGACTGAGCAAGCTGCTGGTGCCGGGTGCGCTCGGCGGGCTGGCCGGTTTGCTGGTTGCCAATAAATCATCGCGGAAACTGCTTACCAAATACGGTACCGGCGCGCTGCTGGCGGGCGGAGGGGCTATTGCAGGCTCCGTCTTATGGAACAAATACAAAGACAAGGTGCGCAACGCGCATCAGGATGAACCGCAGTACGGGAAGCAGGTATCGCCATTAGATTTACGCACCGAGCGGCTGATCCTCGCCCTGGTCTTTGCGGCCAAGAGCGACGGGCATATTGATGCCAGTGAACGTGCCGCAATTGAGCAGCAGATGCGGGAAGCGGGCGTTGAGGAGCAGGGCAGGGCGCTGGTGGCGCAGGCCATCGAACAGCCCCTCGATCCGCAGCGTCTGGCGCAAAGCGTGAAAAACGAAGAAGAGGCGCTGGAACTCTATTTTTTGAGCTGTGCCGCCATCGATATCGATCACTTTATGGAGCGCAGCTACCTGAACGCCCTTGGCGATGCGCTGAAGATCCCTCAGGACGTTCGTGATGGAATTGAGCAGGATATTCAGCAGCAGAAGCAGACCATCGCGGGCTAGAAGGCCATGTTTCGCTTGCATCATACGCGTGTTTTGCCAACCTTATAGGATGTAAAACGAAAAAGTAAGAATGCCATGCCTCCAAAAGCCCGACGTACTCCTTATGCGATCACCACGCATGGCGATACGCGTATCGATAACTACTACTGGCTGCGGGACGATTCTCGTTCCCGGCCAGAGGTGCTGGACTATCTGCACGAGGAAAACGACTATGGCCGCCAGGTCATGGCCACCCAGCAGGCGCTTCAGGATCAGCTCCTGAACGAAATGGTGCAGCGTATCCCCCAGCGTGATGTCTCTGCCCCGTGGTGCAAAAACGGTTATCGCTATCGCCATATTTATGAGCCGGGAAACGAATATCCCATCTACCAGCGCCAGTCTGTGCTGAGCGCCGAGTGGGACGAATGGGAGATCCTGCTGGATGCCAACAAACGTGCTGCCCACAGTGAGTTTTATACGCTGGGCGGCATGTCCATTTCCCCCGATAACGCCATTATGGCGCTGGCTGAGGATTACCTCTCCCGCCGCCAGTACGGTTTGCGTTTCCGCAATCTTGAAACGGGAAACTGGTATCCTGAAATGCTGGATAACGTCTCCCCCGATTTCGTCTGGGGTAACGATTCAGAAACGGTCTACTACGTTAAAAAGCATGCCTCAACGCTGCTGCCTTATCAGGTCTGGCGTCATACGGTGGGGACCGATTCCGCCGATGATGAACTGGTATATGAGGAAAAAGACGAGACGTTCTATGTCAGCCTGCATAAAACGTCATCTCGCCACTACGTGATCATTTTCCTCTCCAGCGCCACCACCTCAGAAGTGCTGCTGCTGGATGCAGAGCTGTCGGATGCGCAGCCGCTGTGCTTCCTGCCGCGCCGTAAAGATCATGAGTACAGCCTGGATCACTTCCAGCACAGCTTTTACCTGCGTTCGAACCGCGAGGGCAAAAACTTTGGCCTTTATAAAACCAAAGTGCGCGATGAGCGCAAATGGGAAGTGTTAATTCCCGCGCGCGATCAGGTGATGCTGGAGGGGTTCACCCTGTTTACCGACTGGCTGGTGGTGGAAGAGCGTCAGCGCGGACTGACCAGTATCCGCCAAATCAACCGCAAAACCCGCGAAGTGGTGGGCATTGCGTTCGATGACCCGGCTTACGTGACGTGGATCGGCTTTAACCCAGAGCCGGAATCGTCCCGCCTGCGGTACGGCTATTCGTCGATGACCACCCCGGATACGTTGTTTGAACTGGATATGGACACGGGGCAGCGTCAGGTGATTAAACAGGCTGAGGTCCGGGGTTTTGAGTCGGAAAATTATCGCAGTGAGCACCTGTGGGTGACCGCACGCGACGGCGTCGAAGTCCCAGTCTCCCTCGTCTATCACAAGGCACACTTCAACAAAGGTAAAAACCCCATTCTTGTCTATGGCTATGGCTCTTACGGATCCAGCATGGACGCCGATTTCAGCAGCAGCAGGCTAAGCCTGCTCGACCGCGGTTTTGTTTATGCGATTGCCCATATTCGCGGCGGCGGCGAGCTGGGTCAGCACTGGTATGAAGACGGAAAATTCCTCAAAAAGAAAAATACCTTTAATGACTACCTTGATGTCTGCGATGCGCTGATCGCGCAGGGTTATGGCGATCCGCAGCTCTGCTTTGGCATGGGGGGCAGTGCCGGGGGAATGCTAATGGGCGCCGTGATCAACCAGCGTCCTGAACTGTTTAAAGGCGTTATCGCCCAGGTGCCGTTTGTGGACGTAGTGACGACCATGCTGGATGAGTCCATTCCGCTGACCACCGGGGAGTTTGAAGAGTGGGGGAACCCGCAGGATGAAACCTATTATCGCTACATGAAAGAGTACAGCCCGTACGATAACGTCGAGGCGAAAGCCTATCCGCATATGCTGGTGACTACCGGCCTGCACGATTCCCAGGTACAGTACTGGGAGCCCGCGAAATGGGTGGCGAAGCTGCGTGAGCTGAAAACTGACGATAATCTGCTGCTGCTGTGTACCGATATGGACTCAGGGCACGGGGGGAAATCAGGGCGATTTAAATCCTATGAAGGGGTGGCGCTTGAGTACGCCTTTTTGATTGGCCTGGCGCAGGATACGCTGCCAGGCCGGGCGGGGACTCAGGCTTCGCCTAAATAATGCTTCAGCGTCAGGCGCAGTTCCGGGCTCATTCTGTCGAGGTTGTTGTACAGCCAGCGCAGATAGCCCGGATCTTTATCCGCCACTTCCGACACTGGCTTCCCGCGATATTTACCGAACGTGAAGGTGGTCAGTAGCGCGGGACGCCCGGTAATGGTCGCCATATCCTCTGGCGTCCAGCCGGAAGTATTCATGATATCAATCAGGAGCGCCGCGGTGATGTAGCAGTCGTAGAGGGCGCGGTGATGATGCAGCCCTTCCGGCGTCCGTACGCTGAGTTTGCGCGACTTATACAGCGCCATATTGCTGTATTTGATCCCCGGCCACAGACGGCGCGCCAGCTTCATGGTGCAAATCCATTCGCCGGGCATTTCCGGCAGCACGCGGCGGTCAAAGCTGGCATTATGGGCCACATACCACTGACTGCCCTGGTAAAGAGGAATAATCTCTTCAATCCACGGCTTGTCCGCCACCATCGATTCCGTAATGCGATGTATAGCCATCGCCTGCGCACTGATGGGACGATCCGGGCGCACCAGATGGCTCATTGGGTTGACTATCTTTCCGTCAATCACGTCGACAGAAGCGACTTCCACAATTCCACCCTGCAAATCACAGGTTTCGGTATCGATAACGCGCAGCATTGATCGCTCCTGATCCTAAAATGCCTAGCCTAATGGAATGATATCGCCTTGCCAACCCTGTTGGCCTAAAGAACCGGTTAGCAGCAGTTCTCCCTTATCGGCACGTACGATCAGCTGACCTTTTTCATCCCATAACGCGCTACCGCCGCGCGCGTTTGCCATTAATACCGCAATGGCGTACTTGTGCGCGAAGCGTTGTAACGAACCGATGGATTGCCGCCAGCGGTGCTCGCCCACGGCCAGGCTGCTGGTGAACAGCGTTGCCTCCGGGTCCAGTTCCGGGGCGTCAGCCTGGTCATCCACGATGGTTAACCGTTTATCGCCAGGAATAACACCCGCACCGTTGCCCTGCGGATAACGCCGGATGGTCGACAGGTTAGGCGTGAAAAGCGCGAGTCCTTTCTGACGCTGGCCGTGTTGCTGGAGCGTAATACCGGCTATCACCGTGATGAAACGTGACTGCGCGGCGTGAAGGAGGGGGGCAAGCTGCAAATCGTCAGGGGGTGGGGGTAAGGTTGGTCCGCCTGGGCCGGTAAGCGAAAGCTCCGGAAAGACGATTAAATCGCACCCGTGCCAGGCAGCCTCGGCAATAAAGTGCAGGTGATGTTTTACGTGCTCATCAACACAGTTGTGCCGCGGGGCATACTGTGCCGCGGCAATATTCCATCGTGACATCGTGACTTCCTTATACACTGAGTCGCTGGGATCTTAAGATTACACCTAAATTTATCAGGGTTTTCTTATCCTGCCACATAACGCGTAAGGAAGTGTAACGAGACGTTAAGCTTATTTAACTTTAGGTTCGTACGGCAGGCGCGAGAGATTGACGGAGGCGAGGCGATGCGCAATGAGACGTTCGCGGAACCAGTCGCGCAGATGCGCGGGTTGTTCACGCTCTACCACTTCAGCCACGACGGGCATGTTGTAACGCTCTTTGAATGCGACCCCCGCGGCGGCGAGATCGACATTCACTTTGTCCATCTCGTCCTGAGGAAGGGCGGCCAGGTTAACGTTCATTTCCTTCTCCTTTTTCTGCGGCGGCAACGTTACCGCGAATGTTCAACGATGACAAGGGAGCAAAGGATGTTCCTCGACTCGTTAATTATACAGAGTTATTCTTTAGCATTCAGGCATAACGAAAAGGAATGATTGTGATGCATTTTACCCCTTCCCGTATCGCGTGCGCGCTGGTCTTTCTGCTCTCTTCAGCCATCACGCCCTCAGTTCTGGCCCATGCGCATCTTAAGCAGCAATCCCCGCAGGAAAATACCGTTGCGGTGGCGCCAGAGGTCATTACCCTGAACTTCTCGGAAGGTATTGAGTCTGCCTTCAGCGGCGTGGTGGTGACGGACGCGCAGCAGCACAAGATCCAGACGGGCGCGGTGAAGCGTGACGAGAAGGATAACGCAAAGCTGATTGTTCCTCTTGAGAAACCGTTGACGACCGGCACTTACACGGTGGACTGGCATGTGGTTTCCGTGGATGGCCACAAAACCAAGGGCAGCTATCACTTTAGCGTGAAATAGCATGCTGGCCCTGAGCTACGTCGCGTTGCGCTTTATCCATTTTGCTGCGCTGATGCTGCTTTTCGGCAACGCGCTTTACAGCGTCTGGTTTGCGCCGTCTTCGTTGCAGCGTCTCATGACCCGGCGGTTCCAGCGGCAGCAGAAACTCACGGCCTTAATCAGCCTGATAGCGGCTCTGCTGATGTTTGGCCTGCAAAGTGGGTTGATGGGCAACGGCTGGAGCGATGTCATTCGTCCGGCGGTCTGGCGCAGCGTGCTGGGAACGCAATTTGGCGGCGTCTGGTTGTGGCAAATGGTGCTGGCCGCTGTGACGGCGGGCGCTGCATGGCTTACCCCGCAAAAAGGCTCACGGCTGTTACTGCTCGCGATGGGGCAGCTGGTGCTGATGGCGGGCGTGGGACATGCCGCGATGAACGGTGGCGCGCCGGGAGCGTTGCATCGTCTGAATCATGCGCTTCACCTGCTCTGCGCCGCGACCTGGGTGGGTGGTTTACTGCCGCTGCTGTTTTGCATGCGTCTGGCGAAAGGCCGCTGGCAGCCAGCCGCTATCTTTACCATGATGCGCTTCTCCCGCATGGGGCATTACGCCGTGGCGGGCGTGCTGCTGACCGGGATAATCAATACGCTCTTTATTGTTGGCACAAACGTGCCGTGGCAGGCGCCTTATGTCCAGCTGTTGTTGTTCAAATGTGCGCTGGTCATGATGATGGTGGCAATTGCGCTGGCGAATCGGTATTTTCTTGTGCCACGCTTTCGCCCGGAGGCCGGGCGAGAACAACAGATTTTTATCAGGATGACACAGGCAGAAGTGGTGCTGGGCGCGCTGGTACTGGCGGCCGTCAGCCTGTTCGCGACCTGGGAACCCTTCTGACAAGGTTAAAAAACATATGAAAAAGACACTGCTTTCTCTTTTACTTCTCACCTGTGCCAGCAGCGCGCTGGCCGCGCCGCAGGTCATCACCGTCAGCCGGTTTGAAGTGGGTAAGGACAACTGGGCATTTAATCGTGAAGAGGTCATGCTCACCTGCCGTCCCGGTAATGCGCTGTATGTCATCAATCCCAGTACGCTCGTGCAGTATCCGTTAAATGACGTAGCGGAGCAGCAGGTCGCCAGCGGGAAAAGTAACGGACAGCCTGTCAGCGTGATCCAGGTGGATGACCCGGCAAACCCCGGGCAGAAGAAGAGTCTGGCACCGTTTATTGAGCGCGCTAAAAAGCTCTGCTAGCCGTCAGGTTTCCAGTAAAAAAAAACCGCAGGTGCTTGTAAAAGCTCTGCGGTTTTTCACATTTGATGATGTTCTGACGCTTTTTTTCAGACCACTTTTACTGTGGACTGGAAAACCTGACGTCGTCATCTATTCTTAAAGGGCAAGGCGATTGAGCCTGCATTAATGCCAACTTTTAGCGCACGGCTCTCTCCCAAGAGCCATTTCCCTGGACCGAATACAGGAATCGTATTCGGTCTCTTTTTATCTGCATGAAAATAAACGATAAAATCTGTTTTTCGTCTCAGCAGAAGGTTCACTTCCTGTGCGCCTGCTTCAAACATACCACAACCCGGCAGGCGTAAGTCCAGTCCTTTTTGGCTGTTTTGTTAAATTTTTGTTTGTATTTTGCCTGAGACGACCGCGGGATCAATGCGCGCATGTACGGAAGCCGCAATATCATCGAGTAACGCAAAGCGGCGACGGTATTCGGCGCGTTTTTTGCTGGCAATCTCCTCCAGCGCTTTACGCTCCATCTGAATCGGCAACTGCCAGCAGAAGGGGGAGAGTTTCTTTCCGTTAAGGCCTTCCCAGAACTCGTCATAGCTGGCGTGAAAATGACGGCCTTTGCTCAGACGGTAGCGCAGCGCGCGGAAAACATGGCCTTCATCGCTGACGGCAAAAATCGCGCTGATGTTCGAGCGTGAGGCAAGCTGGAAGATCACCTCCATCAGCACGCGTTTTGGGAAAAGCCCATGGCAGGCACGGGTAGCCTGCTTAATCACCTCCCGAGAAACATGACGACGTGGACCCTGGAGGCCGCCGATCACCAGCACCGTACGACCGTTACTGCGTGCGACACAGAACGTCAGGCTGGCAAGCAGCGTATTGTCATTGTCGTGCAGCCAAAGCGTGCTTTCGCCTTCGCGTTCGGCCTTACCTGCGGACGAGGCGTGGACGGTATAGATTTCGCCATTTTTTGCCTCAAACCGGATAACCGGCACTTCATGCGGGCTGGTCAGCGCGTGGGAGAGGGCGATGTTTGTCAAACTATCAATCCACTGATAGTGGCTGACAATAGCATCGGCCCGATCGTTAGATGTCAGGCCGCGCATCAGATATTGGCGGTGAGTTTTGCTCGGCAAGGTAATTTGAGAGGTGAGCAGCTTGTCGAAATCATCGCGCCCGGATAGCGCCTCCAGCATACGATGGGTAGAGGACCAGAATAAAAGCGAGCGCAGAAGGAACTTTAACCGGTAATCGCGTTTGTGCCAGATTGGGCCGGGAACGCGTTTCCCTCTGATCAGTTCAGAAATAATATTTGTGCGATGCGGATAAAAAACATCGTTTTGCAGGTGCATGTTTGACACGTGTAATTCCCTCTTTTTAATGCGCTCTATTTTAAAGGCCAGGGAATAAGGGATTAATAGCGCAGCGATCTTTATTTCCGGCTGGTTTATGGTTTGTTTGGATTCACGATATCCAACGCCGGCTCATGACATTTTCTGTGGCAGCTATACTTCTTACAGGAGGCGTTATGTATCAGAAAATAGAGGGAGAACGCTGGCGTCATGTCTGGGTTGTCAGCGATATTCATGGTTGCTATCAGTGGCTTATGGATGAGCTGAAACGACGGCATTTTAATCCTGATGCGGACCTGCTGATCTCAGTGGGGGATATTATCGACCGCGGGCCTGACAGCGTAAAATGTTTACAGCTGATGCAGGAAAACTGGTTTTATGCGGTACGCGGTAATCACGAGCAAATGGCGTTAGATGCGCTTGAAAATAATGAGTTTAGTCATTGGTCGATAAATGGCGGTAACTGGTTTACCGGGCTTGAGGACGCGCAACAAAAACAGGCGAAGGATTTACTCGACGCGTGTCGGGACTTACCGCACATTATTGAAATAACCTGCAAAAACGGTCTCAACGTGATTGCTCATGCGGATTATCCCTCCGCCGACTATGGCTGGCATAAGCCGGTGGATGCCCAGCGCGTGCTGTGGGATCGCGACCGGTTAATGGGCTTTATGGTGGGTAAAGGGCAGGGCATTAGCGGCGCGGATCACTTCTGGTTTGGACATACGCCCGTGGACAAGCGCTACGATTTTAACAATCTGCACTACATTGATACGGGGGCGGTGTTCGGGGGCTTTCTGACGCTGGCGCAGCTTCAGTAATAAATAACCCGCCTTCGGGCGGGTTCTCTTTGGGTCAGGCAAGACGCAAGACCCAGGCATCGGTTTGACTGTCGTAATGCTCACGGTACAGAACGGAATGTTCCCCATCAAGGATCGCCGGGACGCTGGTATCTGCATCCCAGGCGTCCAGCTGCATGCACAAATCCGGATCGGATTTGCAGGGAATACTTAACGTTCGTTCGCCTTGTGCTTCGCCGCGCAATTCAGCGTCGTCGATTTCAAAAGCGCCAATGCGTACGCTGGTTTTCGTCATAATGCTCTCCGGTTTGTTGCCCATAATCTGGTATGACCAGTGCAGTCACCCATTTTTGATCCTAGACAAGGAGAGCGAAATCGCCAGTAAAAAAATGCGCTTTTTTCAGGCGCTGCGGTTGTTACCGGTAAAGAGGCGACCATCGCGTACCAGTTCGCGCGGATAGCTGTTTTTTAGCCGCGAGCCGACTTTTTTCGCCAGCCCCAGCGGATAGCCCTGATACGTCACGATGACTTCATCCTGTGACGGCCCGTCTTCCGGGTAAACGTCACGACCGCGATACCACTCTTCCGCTTCCTGATGCGTCAGGGCAAAGGCGTTTTCACTGCCGGCCAGCGCAATGACCGCTTCGTGCTGCCAGCGATAGCCTTTGTTGTGGATCTCCGCCAGGCGAATACCGAGGCGGGAGAAACGCACCTTACCCATCAGCGGTTCGATGTTGACCGGGAACAGCCACAGCTCTTTGTCCCGCACCCAGAGGCGCAGGCTCTCATCCCAGTACAGACCCACTTTACTCGCAGCCGCTTGCGCCTGTGCCGCCTCACGGCCTTTGACCGGCGCGAACGGGAAGTTGCCGACCTTAAACGTAGGAGCAGGCAGCGGATCCACGGCGCGGGTTTTCCGCAGTCGCGCAACAAAGAACCCCTCGCAATCGTAAATCTGCGGGAAGACGTGCAGGAAGCCTTCCGGCGTGGCCGCATGACTGGCCGAATCGAAGAGGGTATCCAGCGGCATAAACTCGACGGCATCCGCATAGCGTTGCTTCAGCCACAGGCAGATGTCCTCGTTTTCATCGCGATTCAGCGTGCAGGTGGAGTAAACCAGCGTCCCGCCTGGGCGCAGGGCATGAAACGCGCTGTCGATCAGTTCACGCTGCGTGGCGGCGATTTCAAGGTTACTTTCAACGGACCAGTTTTTTAACGCATCAGGATCTTTACGCACTACGCCTTCGCCGGAGCAGGGCGCATCGAGCAGGATGGCATCAAAGGCTTCCGGCAGGGCCGCGCCAAACACGCGACCGTCGAAGTGCGTTAACGCGACGTTGTGGATCCCGCAACGGCTGATATTAGCGTGCAGGACTTTGACGCGGCTGGCGGAAAATTCATTAGCGAGGATCGCGCCGCGGTTGTTCATCCGGGCAGCAATCTGCGTGGTTTTGGAGCCCGGTGCCGCCGCGACATCCATCACCCGCTCAGGCGTGTTCCCGTCGGCAAACAGCGCGGCAACCGGCAGCATGGAGCTGGCTTCCTGGATATAAAACAGCCCGCTCAGGTGCTCGGCGGTGCTGCCGAGCGGAAGAGTTTCTTCGTCATCCCGCTCGATCCAGAACCCTTCTTTACACCACGGCACCGGCGTCATCTGCCAGCCGTAGGGGGAGACGAGCTCAAGAAACGCCTCGACGCCGATTTTCAGCGTATTGACGCGAATACTGCGGCGCAAAGGGCGCTGGCAGGCGGCGACAAAATCGTCGAAAGAGAGATGAGCAGGAAGCGCCTCACGCATCTGTGCGAGGAATTGTTCGGGAAGAAATACGGAGTTTTGAGCCACGGGCACACCACAGGGAAACATTCAGGTGCGCAGTGTAACATAAAGGCTCCGGCGCGTTGACACCGGAGCCTGCGAGATTAACGTGGCAGCGCCGTTCCCCATTCGCGCCACTCTTTCGGTTCACTTTCCAGCAACAGGAAATGTTTCCCTGCCTGCGCCTTAGGTGCCAGAGGCGTACCCGGCGGCGTCGCAAAGGCAATGCCGCCGCGAATGAACTGGTTAAAGGTCCCCGTTTTGACCACGCCACCGGTCAGGCCGAAGTCCAGCGAGTAGCCTGAAGCCAGCCAGAACACCGAGTTGTTACGGACCAGATGCTGATAACGCTGGCTGATACGCAGGCCGACCATCACGCGATCGGACAGATTCCCCAGCGTCAGGCTTGTTACTGTCCCTACTTCAATGCCGCGGAACAGCACCGGGGTGCCAATGCCCAGCGAACCGGCTTCTGGTACTTCAACCACAATGCTCAGACCGTCCAGATAACGTGAATCGGTGATGGTCGCCTCCTGCAACTCAAATTCACGGCGTGCGTTGCCGCGACCCGGTTCGACGTTAATATATGGCTGAAGAATGGTATCGAGATGCTCAACCCCTGCGGCAGAAATTTGTGGCGTAACCACCGAGAAGCGCGAGCCTGCCCGGGCAAAAGTCTGCACATATTCCGGATAAAGCACGGCGGTGGCCTGGACTTCATTGCGCGCGGTGATCAGCGTCAGCTTCTGAACCTGCCCGATGTCAATGCCGAGATAGCGGATGGGCATGCCTTCCGCCAGTTTACCGGCATCAAAGGTGTGCAGGGTAATCTGCCCCCCGACCGCGCGCGCCGCAGTTTCGGACGGGAAGAGGATCCGCTTGTCACCTTTACGCATGTTGCCGCCCGCACCGCTCAGGTTATCAAAGCTGATCGCACCGCGCAGGGCACGTGAGAGGGGAGACGCCTGTACGGTCAGCCCGTTGCCGTTGAGCTGCACTTTCGCGCCGCCTTCAGCCCAGAACACGCTGTTTGGCGTCAGCAGCTTACGGTACTCCGGCTTGATATGCAGTTCGATATCAAACGCGTCCGCACGGGGACGAACGGTGATCACTTCCCCGACTTCAAACTTACGGTAAAGCACGACGGAGCCTGCCTGAACATCCGGTAGCGTTTCAGCGCTTAAGGTCAGGGTGGTGGTCGGCAGATCGCCCAGGCTGTTTTCAATGGCTTTGTCCAGATTGGCGAACAGTGGATAGCTCTCGCGCAGCGCACCTTTGCTTCCCGGCAGAATGCGGATCCCGCCGTTAACCCACTCGCTGGCGCTGGCGCCGAGGAACTCAACCCCGTCCAGACCCACCTTCACGTCGACCCGGCTGTTAACCACAAATTTACTGTCGCCGTGAACCAGGTTGCTGTACTGCGGATCGATGGCGGCGGAGAAGGAGACTCCTTTTTCCGACAGCTTACGTTCGAGGACCTGGCCCACCTGCACACCGTGCAGGATCAGCGGTTGCCCGGCCTCAATACCATAGCTTTCCGGCGCATTCAGCGTAACCGTCAACACGCCCGGTTTTTGCAGCAGGGCTTTATCCGCTGGTGCAATAACAAAGTTTTTGTTCGGCGTACCTTCCCCGGGGATCAGTTCAAAGGTACTGCCTGTCAGAAGGGAGCTGATACTGGCGTCGCTGAGGGAGAGTTTCGGATTACGCAGCTCGATACGCGTTTTTTCCCGCAGGAGGTCCACCACGCTCGGATCCACCGTCATTTCGCCGGTAACGGAGCCGCCGGCATTGAGGGTTAATTTTGTCAGCTGACCGACCTCTAATCCCTGATACATCAGCGGGGTCGAACCGGCTTTCAGACCTTTGGCATCCGGCAGGGTCAATTTCACGATGACACCGCGCTGGCTGTGTGCAAGGTCAGCGTAAAGGCCAAAAGTATCTTCTGCCGCGGCAGGACTGGAGTCAGCAGGGGAGTCAAAAGCGATAGCGCCATTCACCAGCGCCGCCAGGCTTTCAAGCTTCACTTTCGCACCGCTTAAGCTCAGGTCGGCATCGACGCCGGAGACGTTCCAGAAGCGGCTGCCTTTTTTCACCAGGCTGGTAAAACGCCGTTCGATGAGTACATCAATGGTCACGCCATCTTTGTTCGGGTTTATGGCGTAATCATAAACGCGGCCAACCGGAATTTTGCGGAAATAAACCAGAGAACCACTGTTCAGCGAGCCGAGATCCGGCGCGCGAAGATGGATCATCAAATCACCATTATTCAGACGGTATTTCGGCTGGGTATCCAGCGCAACAAAGTGATCCTGTGGCTCACCTTTACCGGGCATCATGCCGATATAGTTACCGCCGACAAGCGCATCCAGCCCGGAAACGCCAGCCAGGGAGGCTTTAGGCGTGACCAGCCAGAATTGCGTTTCGGCGCGCAGGGCATCCTGCATGTCAGACTTAATGCTCGCCCGGACCTGGATTTTGTTCAGCCCTTTGCCGAGGGAAATATCCTGCACGGTTCCCACTTCCACCCCCTGGAAGCGAACGGGGGTACGTCCGGCGACAATGCCGTCCGCAGACTGGAAATCAATCGTGATAGTACTTCCGCGGTCCTCATAGCTCGTCCAGATCAGCCAACCTGCAATCATCAGCGCGATGACAGGCAGCAACCAGAATGGCGAAATGCGGCGTTTTGTTTTAATTCTCGCTTCAGTCGGCGAAGCGGGCGTTTCCTGACTCATGTGCGTCCCAAAGTAAGCGGCTGTCCAGCCATTCCACTGCAAGAATAGTCAATATCACCGCAGAGCCGAAATAAAAAGCTGCGGGTCCCATGGTAAAAGCAAGTAACTGATCGCGATTGATGAGCGACATCATCAGCGAAATCACGAACAGATCCAACATCGACCAGCGACCAATCCAGGTCACGAATCGCAGAAGCAGGATGCGGGTGCGTAGTCCTTGTTCGCATTTAAAGTGAATGCTGATAAGCAGCGTAAACATCACCACCACTTTGGTAAAGGGCACCAGAATACTGGCGATGAAAACAATGGCGGCGACGCCTACGTTACTGTGCGCCAGAGAGATAATCCCCGAGAGGATAGTATCTTCCTGACGGGCGCCGTTCACATAAATTACGGAGATCGGCAGCATGTTGGCCGGGAACAAAAATACCAGAGAGGCAATAAGCGCCGCCCAGCATTTTTGCAGGCTGTTATTGCGCCGCAATCTTAACGGAATGTGGCAGCGCGGGCACCTCCCACGTTTATCCGGTAAACCGGTGTAATGGCACCCCAGGCAGACGCGCAGGTTTTCATCAGGTCGGGTCGCGGGGCGCTGAGGGTAAAATCGCTCCCAAAGCTGTTCAACATTCAGATGAATCAGGGTCACAATACTTAGCAGAACCAGCGAAATAAACGCGAAAAGACCAATGCCGGGCTGTAAAAAAGCATAGTCCTGCACCTTGATGGAGGCCACACCCACACCGACCAGATAGATGTCCAGCATGACCCACTCCTTGAGCTTTTCCAGCATGAGCAGGACAGGGCGCAGATTCATCCCCAGGATGTTGCCAAACCACAGGTAGGCAATTGCCGCGACCAGTACCAGTGGCGCGCCGATGACGCAGAACAGCACCATGGAGGCCGTAAGTGGATCGCCCTGGCGCGTCATCTGCCAGATCCCCTGCAACACGTTAGCGTCAATACGCACGCCAAGCAGGTAGAGCTTTAACAGCGGCTCGGTCCAGGCGAAGGGCATCAGCAGCAGCATGGTGACGGCCATTGCCGCCAGCCGCGTCAATGACCAGTCCCTGCCATCGCGAATTTTGGCATCGCAGCAGGGACAAAAAGCGCTTTGGTGCGATTTCATCTTCGGCAACATAAAAAGCGTATCGCACTGCGGACAACGCTGATAATGTGCACGAGGCAGAGCCTGGCTTACCGTACGGACAACGATCTTTCTTGTCGGCGTAATTTGGGGTGTTTTTAGGGCCATCAGTCGCACACAGATAAGTATTGTTGAAAGTTATAATAACTCATGAACGGATTCATCTTGAGCATGAGCGCATTTAATGCTTATTTTAATAGGCTATGCGATAAATATGTAAGTTAACTAAGTGATTGAATAATGAACAAAACAGAATTCTACGCGGATCTGAATCGCGATTTTAAGGCATTAATGGCGGGGGAAACCAGTTTCTTAGCCACTCTGGCAAACACCAGCGCGCTACTGTTCGAGCGCCTTTCTGACGTGAACTGGGCGGGCTTTTATCTGCTGGAAGGTAATACGCTGGTGCTGGGGCCTTTCCAGGGGAAACTCGCCTGCGTGCGTATCCCGGTAGGTCGCGGCGTGTGCGGTACCGCAGTGGCGACCCGGCAGGTTCAGCGTGTCGAGGACGTTCATGCGTTTGATGGCCACATTGCCTGCGATGCCAGCAGCAATTCTGAAATCGTACTGCCGCTGGTGGTTAAAAATCAGATTATTGGCGTTCTGGATATCGACAGCACGGTCTTCAGTCGCTTTACTGCCGAGGATGAGCAGGGGCTGCGCGCGCTGGCAGTAAACCTGGAAAATGTTCTGGCAGAGACCGATTATCATAAATTCTTTGCGAGCGTCGCAGGATAATCAACGGATAACGTAGCATTTACTGATAGCGTCATTATAATGTCGCCTGTTCATGCCTGCGCTTGTTGGCAACGTCCGTTGTAATCAGGAAATTTCATGGAAAATCAACCTAAGTTGAATAGCAGTAAAGAAGTTATCGCATTTCTGGCCGAGCGTTTCCCGCAGTGCTTCAGCGCTGAAGGTGAAGCGCGTCCTCTGAAAGTCGGTATCTTTCAGGATCTGGTCGCGCGCGTTGAGGGGGAGATGAACCTCAGCAAAACGCAGCTTCGTTCTGCCTTGCGCCTTTATACCTCAAGCTGGCGTTACCTGTACGGTATCAAGCCGGGTGCGACCCGTGTCGACCTTGACGGCAACCCGTGCGGTGAGCTGGACGAGCAGCACGTAGAACATGCGCGTAAGCAGCTTGAAGAAGCCAAAGCTCGCGTGCAGGCACAGCGTGCTGAACAGCAGGCGAAAAAACGCGAAGCCGCAGCGGCAAACGGTCAGGAAGACGCCCCTCGTCGCGAGCGCAAACCGCGCCCGGCTCCGCGTCGTACTGAAAATAACGATCGCAAACCGCGTGCTGACAAACCAGCAGCTAAAGCCCCACGTGCGCCGCGCGAAGAGCCGCGCCACACCCCGGTTTCTGACATCAACGCGCTCAGCGTAGGTCAGTCTCTGAAGGTGAAAGCGGGTAACAACGCGATGGACGCCACCGTACTGGAAATCACCAAAGATGGCGTTCGTGTACAGCTGACTTCTGGTATGTCAATGATTGTACGCGCAGAACACTTGTTGTTCTGAAACGGAGGCCGAGCCTGGCATGAACACTTTTTTTAAGCTCACCGCGCTGGCTGGCCTGTTTGCTATAACAGGCCACGCTTTCGCTGTGGACGATATTACGCGTGTTGATCAAATTCCGGTTCTCAAGGAAGAGACGCAGCACGCGACGGTGAGTGAGCGCGTGACGTCGCGCTTTACTCGTTCGCACTATCGTCAGTTCGATCTCGATCAGGCCTTCTCGGCCAAAATCTTTGACCGTTATCTGAACTTGCTGGATTACAGCCATAACGTACTGCTGGCCAGCGATGTCGAACAGTTCGCTAAACGCAAATCCGAAGTGGGTGATGAGCTGCGCTCCGGAAAACTCGATCTGTTCTACGATCTGTACAACTTATCGCAAAAGCGCCGTTTTGAACGTTATCAATACGCGCTGAAGGTGCTGGAGCGTCCGATGGACTTCACCGGCAACGACACCTTCAATCTGGACCGCAGCAAAGCGCCATGGCCGAAAGACGAGGCTGAACTGAATGCGCTGTGGGACGGAAAAGTCAAATATGACGAACTGAGCCTCAAGCTCACAGGCAAAGACGAAAAAGAGATTCGTGAGACGTTAAATCGTCGCTACAAATTCGCTATTCGTCGTCTGGCGCAGACCAACAGTGAAGATGTTTTCTCACTGGCGATGACAGCGTTCGCGCATGAAATTGATCCGCACACCAATTATCTCTCTCCACGTAACACCGAACAATTCAATACCGAAATGAGTCTTTCTCTGGAAGGTATTGGTGCGGTGCTTCAGATGGACGATGACTACACCGTTATCAACTCCATGGTGGCCGGTGGCCCTGCATCGAAAAGCAAAGCGATCAGCGTAGGCGATCGTATTGTCGGTGTAGGCCAAACCGGAAAGAGCATGGTGGACGTGATTGGCTGGCGTCTTGATGACGTTGTTGCGCTGATCAAAGGACCGAAAGGCAGCAAAGTTCGCCTGGAGATCCTGCCGGCCGGTAAGGGGACCAAAACCCGTATCGTTACTCTGACCCGTGAGCGTATCCGTCTGGAAGATCGCGCGGTGAAAATGTCGGTGAAAACCGAGGGTAAAGAGAAGGTTGGCGTCCTGGATATTCCTGGCTTCTACGTTGGTCTGACCGACGATGTGAAAGTGCAGCTCCAGAAGCTTGAAAAGCAGAATGTCAGCAGCGTGATCATTGACCTGCGCAGCAACGGCGGCGGGGCATTGACCGAGGCCGTCTCGCTTTCCGGGCTGTTTATCCCGTCTGGGCCGGTGGTACAGGTGCGCGATAATAACGGTAAAGTGCGTGAAGATGCCGATACCGATGGTGTGGTCTACTATAAGGGTCCGCTGGTGGTGTTGGTCGATCGCTTCAGTGCCTCTGCATCGGAAATCTTCGCTGCTGCTATGCAGGATTATGGCCGGGCGTTAATCGTCGGTGAACCGACGTTTGGCAAGGGCACCGTTCAGCAGTACCGCTCTCTGAACCGTATTTACGACCAGATGCTGCGCCCTGAATGGCCGGCGCTGGGCTCAGTACAGTACACCATTCAGAAGTTTTACCGCGTCAACGGCGGCAGTACGCAGCGCAAAGGCGTTACGCCGGATATCCTGATGCCGACAGGTACCGAAGAGACGGAAACGGGCGAGAAATTTGAAGATAACGCGCTGCCATGGGATAGCATTGATGCCGCGACATTCGTGAAATCGGGTGATATGAAACAGTTCGGACCAGAACTGCTGAAAAATCACAACGATCGCATTGGGAAGGATCCGGAATTCCAGTACATCATGAAGGACATCGCGCGTTTTAACGCTCTGAAAGCGAAACGGAACATTGTATCTCTGAATTACGCCCAGCGTGAAAAAGAGAACAATGAAGATGACGCGACGCGTCTGGCGCGTATCAACGATCGCTTCAAACGTGAAGGCAAGCCTCCGATCAAAAAACTGGACGATCTACCGAAGGATTACCAGGAGCCCGATCCGTATCTTGATGAAACGGTGCATATCGCGCTTGATCTCGCGAAGCTGGAGAAAGATAAGCCAGCCGTGCAACCTGCACCGGCAAAATAATCCCCAACAGGCACAAGAAATTGTGCCTGTTTCTTTTTGTTTCTCTTCCTACCGTCAGGCAGATTTCCAATTGTGTAAAGTTGTGTCTTTCTGGTGACTTACGCCGTCTGGATGCTTGAAAATAGCCGGAATACCCATACGATGTGGGTAATCGCATAGTGCGTTTTGTTAAACTGAGGTTAAAAGAATATTATGATGCGAATCGCGCTCTTCCTGCTCACCAACCTGGCGGTTATGGTGGTATTTGGGCTAGTGCTAAGCCTGACGGGAATTCAGTCGAGCAGCGTTCAGGGTCTGTTGATTATGGCGTTGCTTTTTGGTTTTGGTGGCTCTTTCATTTCTCTGCTGATGTCGAAGTGGATGGCACTGAAATCCGTGGGCGGTGAAGTTATTGAGCAACCGCGTAACGATATGGAGCAGTGGCTGATGAGTACGGTTGCTCAGCAGTCAAAGCAGGCGGGCATTGCCATGCCGCAGGTAGCCATCTACCACGCGCCGGATATCAACGCGTTTGCTACCGGTGCGCGTCGTGACGCGTCCCTGGTGGCCGTCAGCACCGGTCTGCTGCAAAACATGAGCCGTGACGAAGCGGAAGCGGTTATTGCGCACGAGATCAGCCACATCGCCAACGGCGATATGGTCACCATGACCCTGATCCAGGGCGTGGTGAACACCTTCGTTATCTTTATTTCCCGTATTCTGGCGCAGATTGCTGCCGGGTTTATGGGTGGCAACCGCGATGAGGGCGAAGAGAGTAACGGCAACCCGCTGATCTATTTTGCTGTTTCGATGGTGCTGGAGCTGGTGTTCGGTATCCTGGCAAGCATCATTACCATGTGGTTCTCCCGTCACCGTGAGTTCCATGCGGATGCCGGCTCTGCGAAACTGGTGGGACGCGAGAAGATGATTGCTGCGCTGCAACGTCTGAAAACCAGCTACGAGCCGCAGGAAGCAAACAGCATGATGGCCTTCTGCATCAACGGTAAATCAAAGTCGCTGAGCGAGCTGTTTATGTCTCACCCGCCGCTGGATAAACGTATTGAAGCGCTGCGTAGCGGCGAATACCTGAAGTAACGCCCTCGCTATAAAAACAACCGGGCTGGAGGCCTTCTCCGCCCGGTTTTTTTATGCCTGCACCTTTGGCTGGGTGACGCGAAGGCCGCTGATGATAGCCGCGAGGGTCGCCAGCGTCCCTGCGGTAACCAGCGCAACGTGTGTCGCATTCTGCCCGGCAAGGTTAAACATCAACGCCACCATGGCGGCCCCGGTGCTTTGCCCTAACAGTCTTGCCGTGCCCAGCATCCCGCTGGCGCCACCGCTGCGATGACGTGGGGCAGAGGTGATGATCGTGTGGTTATTAGGGGACTGGAACAGTCCAAAACCGGCCCCGCACAGGATCATGCGCCAGATAATATCCAGATCCCCTGGCGAGGAGGGCAGGAGCGCCAGTGCAAACAGTCCCACCGCCATGACGACCAGCCCAATCGCCCCCAGAAGCCCGGCATGAACGCGCTCAATAAGGTAACCGGCCAGCGGGGCCATCACCATGGTTGCCAGAGGCCAGGGCGTGAGCAGCAAGCCTGTTTCTACTTCTGAACGACCCATTACGCTCTGCAAAAAGAACGGCAGCGCAACCAGCGCCAGCATTTGAGCGCAGAATGAGCAAATGGAGGTACAAATGGATAGCGAAAACAGCGGAATACGCAGCAAATCCACCGGCAGTAACGGCACGGGCAGCGCCAGCTGACGTCGTACGAAGAAAAAACCGATGATAAGCATGGCAACGATTTCTGCGGCAATAAGCGACAGAGACTGCCCCTGCGCAAATCCGCTCAGCGCGGTAATTAGCAGGCCAAAGGTCAGCGCATTCATCACGGCGCTGGGCAGGTCAAAACGTGGCATGGTGTTTTTCGGACCATTTTCCGGAAGATAGCGCAGGGCGAAGAAGATCGCCACAATGCCCAGCGGCACGTTAATGGCAAACAGCCACTGCCACGAGGCAACGGACAGAATGGCGGCGGCAATCGTCGGCCCGGCAGCGGACGACACGGCCACAATAAAGGAGTTAATGCCCATGCCGCGCCCCAGGTGGCGGTGAGGATAGATAAGCCGTATCAGCGCCGTGTTCACGCTCATTAGCGCCGCGCCGCCAAAGCCCTGCGCGATACGTGCCAGCGTAAGGGTGTGCAGTGAATCTGAAAGGGCACAGAACAGCGAGGTGAGGGTAAAGACGACCAGGCCGCACTGGTACACCCGGCGATAACCAAACATATCGCCCAGGAAAGAGAGTGACAGAAGGGAAATCACAATTGCTATCTGGTACGCGTTTACGATCCAGATGGAACTTGCCGGAGAAGCATTAAGGTCTTTGGCAATGGTAGGAAGAGCCACATTGGCAATCGCACCGTCAAGAACAGCCATCGAAATGCCGATGACAATAGTGGCAATTGCCCCGTACCGCTGCGGTACGGGCAGGCCATCAGAAACGTTTTTTTGCATGGAAAAAGAATGGCTCAGCGTGAAATTATTCTCAGGGTAACTATTTTAGCATCGTTATTTCGGTTTTATGTCGCAGATTTGTAACGAAGTAAACCCAGATAGATTGCAGCACGCATCACACGAATTTATAATAAAAACCGGTTCTGATTTTTATAAAACACTCTCCATGAGGTGATAAATGGCAATCGCAGATTTGGATAAGCAGCCAGATTCTGTTTCTTCCGTGCTGAAGGTGTTTGGCATCTTGCAGGCGCTCGGAGAAGAGCGTGAAATTGGTATTACAGAGTTGTCGCAGCGTGTGATGATGTCGAAAAGCACCGTTTATCGCTTTTTGCAGACGATGAAATCATTGGGTTATGTCGCGCAGGAAGGAGAATCAGAAAAATATTCTCTGACCCTGAAACTGTTTGAACTGGGCGCCCGCGCCTTGCAAAACGTGGATCTTATCCGCAGCGCAGACATTCAGATGCGCGAACTTTCGCGGCTGACGAAAGAGACAATTCACCTCGGCGCACTGGATGAAGACAGCATTGTTTACATCCACAAAATTGACTCCATGTACAACCTGCGCATGTATTCACGCATCGGTCGACGTAACCCGCTCTACAGCACCGCAATTGGTAAAGTACTGCTGGCCTGGCGCGATCGCGAAGAGGTGAAGCAAATCCTTGACGGTGTGGAATACAAACGCAGCACCGACCGCACGATTACAAGTACGGATGAACTGCTGAGCGTGCTGGACAAAGTGCGTGAGCAGGGTTATGGGGAAGACAACGAGGAGCAGGAAGAGGGGCTGCGTTGCATTGGTGTGCCAGTATTTGACCGCTTCGGCGTTGTCATTGCGGGCCTGAGCATTTCATTCCCAACGCTGCGTTTCTCAGAAGAACGTCTTCATGAGTATGTGGCGATTCTGCATACCGCCGCGCGCAAAATTTCAGAGCAGATGGGCTATAACGATTATCCGTTCTGATCGATCTCTTCAATAAAAACGCCGCATTTCTGCGGCGTTTTTGTAAGTAAAATTCAGCGCGGATTAGCCGTTATCAACCACAACAGATGATTTACGCAGTACAGGACAGTTCGTTAACCCGATGATCCCGCTGTCGGAATGAATGTACTGAGCCGTGCTTACCCCTTGAGCGGTAAGATATTTACACTGGATACCCAGACCCGCAGCATTTTCTTTGCTCCCCATCAATACGCCGTACCCACTTAATAACAGGCCGATCCACACAATGGCCAGTACAATTACTGTACGAATAAGTAAACGCATCGTTGCCTCTTTTTTCTTTGTTGTCATGGAGTAAGCGTAACGGGTTTGCGCAATGAAACAAGTGCACGATTCCGAAAAGCGTCTGTTGAAGGTACAGTTAGCCCCTGTTTAAGATAACCGTGATAACCTGGCTGCATCAGGTCATAAGACGGAGTGTGGAGTGAAAAAAATACGCTGGGTAATTCTGATTATTGTGTTGATAGCATGCGCGGTGCTGTGGACGCAGACTATCAATGTGATGTGCGATCAGGATGTACAGTTCTTTAGCGGCATTTGTTCAATCAATAAGTTTATCCCCTGGTAAAGGCCATTTTTACGCTGAGTGCTGTCCTTGCGTGGCGGCAGTGGTAAAATGACTGTTTTTACTGAGGTGGTGAAATGGGTGAGTTACTGAATTCGGGGCTGCTGAGCATTGCATCCCTGGTAATGTCTTTGGTGGTGCTGGTCGTTGGGCTGGTGCTGTGGTTCTTCGTTAACCGCGCCAGCTCCCGCACAAACGAGCAGATTGAACTGCTGGAAGCATTGCTCGATCAGCAGAAACGGCAGACTGCGTTGCTGCGTCGTCTCTGCGAAGCCAACGAGCCGGAGGAGAAAGCGGTACCGAAGGACGCTGTTGCTCAACAACAAGACGAGGAAGACTTCATTCGCCTGGTAGCCGAACGATAGTCTGCCCGGAAAGGGAGGTGGCCTGACGTACGGCGTAAACCCCCTCCCTTATCAAATTATTCTCGCAACATCTCTTTTTATAATTAAGCAGCACTTAACTATTGTTTCATTGCACTGAAACTGGCGAATATTTATCCTTATTTAACAATTACCTTTTTGTCGAATAAATAGTGACCTTTTTCTTTCCTGAAGTGTTTTATTTTTATCGAAACGTTTTGCTTGCCTTCTTTTGATGCAGAGTCATAAAAATTTCATTATTTTGGTGCAGAATAACGCTTATTAAACGGTGGATTTTAATACAGTTAGCAAAATGTAATTAACATCGTCTATTCCCTGACACATGTCGGTGCGTTGCAATGTTTTCAGCATAACTTTTCACAAAATGTTCTAACTCAGTCATTCCTTTAAAGAAAATCAGGGATTGGGATGGACGCACTGAAATGATTGAGCTATGTTTAAAAAGTCTTTGATTACAGGGCGCGTCAACGCACCCTGCGGGCAGTGAGGTCAGGTGGCGCTTCATTTGACAATTCGCATAACTGTGCAGATTGTCATAAAGCGATGTCTGAATTTGTGCGGCGGATCGAGACACGTTTAAAAATGGCTTGCCATATTAAACGTTGTGTGTGATAACACGTTTTGGGTCAAACGAGGTACAGTTCTGTTTATGTGTGGCATTTTCAGTATAGAAGTCCTGAGTAAACACGTTGTCGTTGAATACCGCTTCTCTGCCGAACCTTATATTAGTGCCTCAAGCAGTAATGTCTCAGTTTTATCTATGTCAAAGCCTGCGGGCTAAGAAAACACTCTAAGGAATTTTGCAAATGGCAAAGATTAAAGGTCAAGTTAAGTGGTTCAACGAGTCTAAAGGTTTTGGTTTCATTACTCCTGCTGACGGCAGCAAAGACGTGTTCGTACACTTCTCTGCAATCCAGGGTAACGGCTTCAAAACTCTGGCTGAAGGCCAGAACGTTGAGTTCGAAATTCAGGATGGCCAGAAAGGCCCAGCTGCGGTTAACGTAACTGCTATCTGATCGAATCACTGCTGACTGAAGCGCTCAGCGCTTCGATCTCAGATATAAGCCTCGCCGAAGCGGGGCTTTTTTATTCGCTTATTTTTCAAAATATTACGTAATCCTCCTCTGTTATTATCTTGTTGCAAACCCGCGAGATTATTAGCATTGTTTTCCCGCCTTATTATCCACTTTTCCCGTTAAATCAGGGCGTTGATTAACAGTCCTGGGGTTAAGGTGAAAAAAAAGACAATAACGACCACCGGAAATTTTACTCCGGCACGTTTTGCACTTCTGTGTCTCGCCATCTTTTGTAGCCTTGCGTTTCTGCTGGGCCGCGTGGCGTGGCTACAAATTATCAAACCGGATAATCTGGTGAAGCAGGAGGATATGCGCTCCCTGCGCGAAGTGGCCATAGATGCCCCGCGTGGGATGATTGTTGACCGTGAAGGGCGACCCCTTGCGGTGAGCGTACCCGTCCAGGCCGTCTGGGCCGATCCCAAAACAGTGCTGGAAAAAGGGGGGATCGGTTTTGACTCGCGCTGGCAGGCCCTGGCAAATGCCTTACACCTTTCTCTGAGCACGCTCGCATCGCGAATCAACAGTAACCCGCGCGGGCGATTTATCTATCTTGCCCGTCAGGTTGATCCCTCTCAGGCAAAGTGGATCGATAAACTGCGTCTTCCCGGTATCAATCTTCGCGATGAGTCCCGCCGCTTTTATCCTGCCGGACACGTGGCGGCGAACCTGATTGGCTTCACCAATATTGATGGTCAGGGCATTGAGGGCGTCGAGAAAAGCTTCAACACGCAGCTTACCGGGAAGGCAGGCGTGCGGCTGGTAAGGAAAGATCGCTACGGGCATGTGGTGGAGAACCTCACGGAGGTGCCTCCCGTACCTGCACATAATATTCAGCTTAGTATCGATGAACGCCTGCAAACCATTACCGAAGACGCGCTGGATAATGCCGTGGCGTGGAACAAAGCCGAGTCAGGCGCGTCGGTGCTGATTAATATCCAGACGGGCGAAATTCTGGCGATGGCGAGCTTCCCCGACTTCAACCCCAACAACCGGGAAGGGGCAACGCTGGATGATTTTCGTAATCGCGCGATCAGCGACACCTTTGAACCTGGCTCTACCGTTAAGCCTCTGGTGCTGATGACGGCGCTACAGCAGGGGCTGGTTCAGCCTGACAGCGTCATAGATACGCATCCTTACACTATTGATGGCCATCGTATCCGCGATGTGGGCTACTACCCCGAGCTGACGATGACCGGGATCCTGCAAAAATCCAGTGACACAGGCGTATCCCGTCTTTCTCTGGCGATGCCCGTGCAACGGTTATTGGATACCTATAAAAACTTTGGTTTTGGCGAGAGTACCGGGCTTGGCTTAACAGGCGAAAGCGCAGGTTTACTACCCCAGCGAAAATTCTGGAGTCAGTTAGACCGGGCGACCTTTGCTTTTGGTTATGGCCTGATGGTAACCCCTCTCCAGCTGGCGCATGTGTATGCCACCATCGGCAGCTATGGCATTGAACGACCTCTTTCCATCACCCGCATCGACCCGCCTGTAATTGGCAAGCGGGTGATGCCCGAGGAAATTGTTCACGAGGTGGAACACATGATGGAAAGCGTCGCGTTACCCGGTGGTGGCGGGATCAAAGCGGCGGTGCGTAACTATCGCGTGGCGATAAAAACCGGGACGGCGAAAAAAATTGATGAACATGGGCAGTATGTGGATAAATACGTCGCTTATACCGCAGGCGTTGCGCCTGCCAGCGATCCCCGTTTTGCGCTGGTGGTAGTCATCAACGATCCGCAAAACGGCGCCTATTACGGCGGGGCCGTTTCTGCGCCCGTGTTCAGCGAAATTATGGGTAACGTCCTGCGCCTGGAAAACGTGAAGCCAGACGGGCTGCCGGCAGATTCTGACCATCTGATCGTGATGCGCCACCCAGCCGTTTATAACCCTGGCGAATAGCGGTACACTTCGCCTTTTGGTTTACGCCCTGGAGCTGTCATGTCTTTCAGTTGTCCCCTTTGCCACGCGCCGCTGACGCGCGCGGAGAAAACGTTTATCTGTCCACAGGGACATCAGTTTGACCGGGCGAAAGAGGGGTATGTCAATCTTCTGCCTGTACAGCACAAGCGCTCCCGGGATCCGGGTGACAGCGCGGAGATGATGCAGGCGCGCCGGGCGTTTCTCGATGCCGGGCACTATCAACCGCTCAGGAATGCCGTTGTCGCCTTACTCCGTGAATATCTGACAGAAGGCGCATCCGCCATGCTGGATATCGGTTGCGGCGAAGGCTACTACACCGCCACGTTTGCTGACGTGGCGGCTGAGAAGGGTGCCGAAACTTACGGGCTGGACGTATCTAAAGTGGCTATCCGTGCGGCAGCAAAACGCTATTCAGCGGTAACGTTCTGCGTGGCCTCCAGCCACCGCCTGCCGTTTGAGGAAGCGAGCATGGACGCCGTGGTGCGTATCTATGCACCATGCAAGGCTGAGGAGCTGGTGCGCGTCGTTAAGCCCGGTGGCTGGGTTATCACCGTCACGCCAGGGCCGCGTCATCTGCTGGAGCTAAAAGGGCTGATCTATGATGAAGTTCACCTGCATGCACCTCACTCTGAGCAGCTGGCGGGCTTTGCGTTAAAGCAGGCGCAGTCGGTAGCGTATGAAATGACGTTGCAGGGAAGTGAAGCGGTGGCGTTACTGCAAATGACGCCGTTTGCGTGGCGGGCAAAACCGGAAGTGTGGGAAACCCTGGCAGCACGGACAGAATTTCGCTGCCAGACGGATTTCAGCATCCATTGCTGGCAGCGCGAAGGTTAACCCGCGAAGTGTGCCCAAAGTATTTGGGCACCAATACCGATCAATACGATACCGCCCAGGATTTCGGCACGTTTACCCAACAGCGGGCCAATGAAGCGACCCACCATCATCCCCAGCGTTGACATGATCAGCGTGGCGCAGCCAATCGCCAGCGCGGTGGCGATAATATTCACCTGCAAAAATGCCAGACCGACACCCACTGCCATTGCATCCAGGCTGGTTGCGATGGCGGTTGTCACCAGAAGCCAGAAGCCGTGGCGTTGCAGCGGCGCATCATCTTCATCGCTGTTGCCACGAAAACCTTCAATCACCATACGTCCGCCAAGGAACACCAGCAGCACGAAGGCAATCCAGTGATTCCACTCCAGCACAAACTGGCTGGCAAGCATCCCCAGTCCCCAGCCGATAAGCGGCGTTAGCGTTTCGATAGCGCCAAAAATGAGACCGGTACGCAGGGCTTCGGAAAATTTCGGTTTATGGAGAGTGGCACCTTTACCGATAGAGGCGGCAAACGCGTCCATGGACATGCCAAAAGCCAGAAGGATCGTAGCGGAGATATTCATAAGAGCGTCCAGACCGGGGATATCCATATGACACATCACTGCCCCCAGTAAACAGCAGTTGATGTATCTATGGTCTCGCCTGATCGCTTTTGGCACATTAAGTGTGCTGAAAACGATCCGTACGCGCCACGTTTTTCAACGAGTATGTTGACACGTACATTTCCCGCAGGCAGGAAATCGGCTACTCCCCAACGACGGGCGCAACCTTAACATATTTTGAGAATATAAAACAACAACGAAGGTGGCTTTATATAGCCACTATGTTGATAACGATTTTCATTTAGATTTATGCGTGAAAATATCGTTAATAAATATAAGTTAATTAACAGAGAAGATATAGCACCGGCTATATTGCTGGTTGAAGAATAATGCAATACATAGCCGATGCTATAATATTAACTCATTGAGTTTTAACGAGTAATTTGTAGATCGTTTCCAGGTCATCAATATTTTTGACCCGGATGAGGAGGCGGCGTTGTTCTAATTGCATCACCAGAACCCCGTCTTCGGATAAATTCATCTCTTTAATACGGCTATATTCTATCCAGACATTGGCGAAGAAGAAACCGTGTTTTTTAAAAATGAGTTTTGGCGAGCGGATCCAGAACAGATAAATCGCCATTAATGCCAGCGCACATAATAACCATGTGGTTAATATTGCACCATGGCTGGTCACGTTATTGTAAATCAGGATGACTACCAGACCAGCAAAGATAAACGCATCAATGCGTCCACGGCGTAAGAGGGGAAGGGTCAACAGCGTCTCGCCGTGTCGGCGAGGCATAATGAACTCGTCATAGATCGCGTAAGCCAGAAGGGCAACAATAAATAAAACCAGTACGGTGTCCGTGACAGTCATTCATCCTCCAGATAAAAAGACCGGGGGCAAGCCCCCGGTCGGTAACGCAATGTCTTACAGACCCAGCAGGCCGACGGCGTAGCCCGCGATACCGATGACGAAGAAGCCAACGATGATCCACAGCGGGTTTACTTTCTTACGCAGCAGCCACATACAGGCGAAGGTCAACAGCAGCGGGACCAGGCCCGGCATCAGCTGGTCCAGAATGGTCTGCACGGTGGTAACGCGCGTCTGACCATCCTGACCGGTGATCGTTGATACCACCAGCGGGATGTTTACGTGCGTCCACTTGTTAACCAGCGCCCCCATTACAAACAGGCCGAGGATTGACGCCCCCTCAGTCAGTTTTTGCAGGAAGCCGCCGCCCATATCCTTAACGATATCCACCCCTTTACGGTAACCGTAAGCCACACCGTAGTAACGAGTCAGCAGACGCACCGCGTTGAACAGGATGAAGAACAGCAGAGGACCGAGCAGGCTGCCGCTCATGGCGATCCCGGCGCCCAGTGCCGCAAAGACCGGACGAACCGTACCCCAGAAGATCGGGTCGCCCACGCCTGCCAGCGGCCCCATCAGACCGACTTTGATACCGTTGATCGCACCATCGTCAATCTCTGCGCCGTTCGCACGCTGCTCTTCCATCGCCAGCGTCACGCCCAGAACGGGGGCTGCGACGTAAGGATGGGTGTTGAAGAATTCCAGGTGACGCTTAATTGCCTGGCGACGCGCTTCGTTGTTTTCCGGATACAGGCGTTTGATAGCCGGCACCATAGAGAAGCAGAAGCCGAGCGCCTGCATACGTTCGAAGTTCCATGAACCCTGAAACAGGTTAGAACGGATGAACACGCCACGAATATCACCCGGAGTGAGTTTTTTCTCAGTGGTAGTTTTTGTCATATCAACCATTTCGCTCACCTGTTAGTCCAGTTCGTTATCGAGATCGTTGTTACCAGCAGCCTGCGCAGGAGCACCCGCGACGCGGTTGTATTTCGGGCTGAGCTGGATATAAAGAATCGCCATCACCGCACCAATCACACCCAGCGCGACCAGGTTGAAGTTGGTGAACGCAGCGGTCACGAAGCCGAGGTAGAAGAATGGCATCAGGTAGCCTGCGCGCATCATGTTGATAACCATCGCATAACCAACCACCACGATCATACCGCCTGCAATGTTCAGACCGCTGGTGACCACTTCAGGAATCGCATTCAGCATGCCCTGAACTTCGCTGGTGCCGACAGAGATCGCCACGATAACCGCAGGGATCGCGATACGCATCGCTTGCAGGAACAGGGAAGACACGTGGATCCAGGAGAGCGCGGTGAGGTTGCCGTTTTCGGCCGCCTTATCCGCCGCATGCTGGAAGGCAACGGTGATCGTACGAACGATGATAGTCAGCACCTGACCCGCTGCGGCCAGTGGGATAGCCAGCGCGATACCGGCACCAATACTCTGGTGACCCGCGATAACCAGAACGGTTGAAATAATGGACGCCAGCGCGGCATCTGGCGCAACTGCCGCACCGATGTTCATCCAGCCAAGGGCGATCATTTCCAGGGTACCACCGATGATGATACCGGTTTTCATGTCACCGAGAACGGCGCCAATCAACGTACAGGCCACCAGAGGGCGGTGGAACTGAAATTCATCAAGTACGGACTCCATACCCGCAATACATGCGACGATGAACACCAGCACAATCTGAAGAGTAGTAATCTCCATTGCACTTCTCCTATTACATAAGCTCTATATGAAAAACCGGCCCGGGCTTATTTCCCCACTTTGCCGATCAAATCCATCATTTTCAGTTTCTGATCCGTGGAAACCTTACGGGCTTCCAGTTCGATACCGCGTGCATTCAGTTTATTGAAGGCCTCGATATCTTTCGCATCCACTGAAATCGCGTTGTTGACCTGCGTTTTGCCCTGACGGAATGCCATACCGCCAATGTTAACGGAGGTGATTTTCACGCCGCCTTCAACAATGCGTTCGACGTCTGTCGGGTTGGTGAAGAGAAGCATCACGCGCTCGCCCGCATATTTCGGGTTGTTGTAAACGCGGATCATTTTGGCGACATCCACAACGTGCGCGGTGACGCCCGGCGGTGCAACCTGGGTAAGAAGGGTTTTACGAACAGTGTCGGCGGCCACTTCGTCACTGACCACGATGATGCGTTGTACGTTGGTCTCTTTGGTCCAGCGTGTCGCCACCTGGCCGTGGATCAGACGGTCATCAATACGAGCCAGGCCGATAACCATGTAATCGTTCGGACCCATCGGTTTTGCGGGTGCCGCCGCTTTTGGCGCTGATGCAACAGGCGCTGGCTTTTCAACCGGCTGCGCTTTCAGGGCTTTCACACCTTCGCGACCGGTTTCCACGGCCAACGCCACCAGTTCATCAAAACTCGGGTTATCGTCGCGCGCCATAAGGGTTTCCACCAGCATAGGGATATTCACCCCGGCGACGACTTCATGATGCTCTTTATCGACGACAATGCGGCTGGCAGCGTTGAACGGGCTGCCGCCCCATGTATCTACGAGAAATAGCACGCCCTTGCTGGTATCCAGCTTCTCAAGCTGAGCAGTGTATTTTTCAATCAGCGTCTCGGCATTTTCACCGGGAACGAAATCGATCCAGCCGACGTTTTCCTGCTCGCCCAACAGCATTTCTGCCGTTTTGAGTAACTGCTCCGCAGCCCAACCATGTGTGCCTATGACAATAGCAATGGTCACTTGCTACCTCCTTTTATTATCATTTATACGTCTGCCAGGCAGGCGTACTGAGAATCGTATTGGCGAACCGAATCGATTCAGATAAGGGTTAGAGTTCAAAAAACTAAGACTTCCGCGAATTATTTTAGATAGTGAAAAAATAATTTATGTGATGAAGATCCGTAATTTAGCTACGCCTTACAGATTTTTCTCTAAGATAATCCGCGTGTGTTACAGAAGTTTGCAAAGGAACGTAAATCTTTGCTAAAAACCAATTGTCTCTGTTATGTTTAGCGTCCGTTTAATTATTCAGGAGTATAGGGCTACAGCCCACTATATGGACCGTCACCGACGTCAGTCATCTTCCAGGCCATTCCGCGCCTTAACCACCGGCGATCTTCGCCACGCATCGACTCTCATTCCCTTTAAAATGCCCGAAATTAACGGGGCACCGTTTTGTCATTCCTTTAGCAGGAGCGTGTCATGGAATTCTTAATGGACCCGTCAATCTGGGTAGGCTTGCTTACGCTTGTCGTGCTGGAGATCGTTCTCGGTATTGATAACCTGGTGTTTATCGCCATCCTCGCGGATAAGCTGCCGCCTAAACAGCGTGATAAAGCCCGTCTGATCGGCCTCTCGCTGGCGCTGATCATGCGACTGGGCTTACTGTCTGTGATCTCGTGGATGGTCACCCTGACGAAGCCCCTGTTCACCGTCATGGATTTCACCTTCTCCGGCCGCGATTTAATCATGCTGGTGGGGGGACTGTTCCTGCTGTTCAAAGCCACAACAGAGCTGCATGAACGGCTGGAGAACCGGCAGCATGATGATGGCCACGGTAAGGGGTACGCCAGCTTCTGGGTGGTTGTTCTCCAGATTGTGGTGCTTGATGCGGTCTTCTCACTGGATGCGGTGATTACGGCGGTCGGCATGGTGAACCATCTGCCGGTGATGATGGCGGCGGTTGTGATTGCGATGGCGGTAATGCTGCTGGCGTCGAAACCGCTGACGCGTTTCGTCAACCAGCATCCGACGGTCGTTGTGCTGTGTCTGAGCTTCCTGCTGATGATTGGTCTGAGCCTGGTGGCAGAAGGTTTTGGCTTCCATATTCCGAAAGGCTACCTGTACGCCGCGATTGGCTTCTCGATTCTGATCGAGCTGTTTAACCAGATTGCACGCCGTAACTTTATTAAGCAGCAGTCAAATCAGCCGCTGCGAGCCCGTACCGCAGATGCGATTCTGCGACTGATGGGCGGGCGTCGCCAGGTGAACGTGCAGGCTGATAACGAGAACCACAACCCGGTTCCGGTGCCGGAAGGCGCGTTTGTGGAAGAAGAACGCTACATGATCAACGGCGTGCTTTCGCTTGCTTCCCGCTCACTGCGCGGCATTATGACGCCGCGCGGCGAAATCAGCTGGGTGGACGCCAACCTGAGCGTTGACGAAATTCGTCAGCAGCTGCTCTCTTCGCCGCACAGCCTGTTCCCGGTCTGCCGGGGTGAGCTGGATGAGATCATCGGTGTGGTACGCGCGAAAGAGATGCTGGTGGCGCTGGAAGAGGGCGTTAACGTCGAGGCCATAGCGGCCGCGTCGCCCGCTATCGTGGTGCCTGAAACGCTGGACCCGATCAACCTGCTGGGCGTATTGCGTCGTGCACGCGGGAGCTTTGTTATTGTCACCAACGAATTTGGCGTGGTACAGGGTTTGGTGACGCCGCTGGACGTGCTGGAAGCCATTGCCGGTGAATTCCCTGATGCGGATGAAACCCCGGAAATTGTTGCCGACGGTGACGGCTGGCTGGTGAAAGGCACCACCGATCTGCATGCGCTCTCGCACACGCTGGGCGTCGAAAACGTGGTCAATGACGATGAAGACATCGCCACGGTGGCAGGGCTGGTTATTGCCGTTAACGGACAGATCCCGCGCATCGGTGATGTGCTCGAACTGCCGCCGTTGCAAATAACCATCGTTGAGGCTAACGATTATCGCGTGGATATGGTGCGTATTGTTAAAGAGCAGTCAGCCCACGACGAAGAAGAGTAACGCCATCTAGCGTAACGGCAATAAGGGCACAATGTGTCCGTTGTGTCGGGCTGGCGGAGAGTGACTTTCCGCCAGCCATTTCGGAAACTCCCGCAGCGGCATCGGCCGCGCATACAAGTACCCCTGCAAAATATGTACGCTGTGACGGCGCAGGTAGCGTGACTGCTCCTCGGTTTCCACCCCTTCCGCAACCAGTTCAATGTTCAGCCGCTGGCCCAGAGCAATAATGATATCCGTTACCGTTGAGTTTACGGCGTCGGTGCCGATCGCGGTGGTGAAGGATTTATCTATTTTCAGCACGTCCGGATGAAGTTTTTCCAGCCAGGAAAGGGAACTGTTGCCGGTACCAAAATCATCAATCGCAAGTTTCACCCCTTTGCGGTGCAGCTCCCGCACGATGCGGTAATCCACATCCAGTAATGCATCGCGCTCGGTTAACTCCACAATTAACTGTTGAACAGGGTTCGCGTTAAACCAGATGCGGTTGAGGTCCCGGATCAGCACCGCGCGGCGAAAATGGCTGGCGGCCACGTTGATGCCAATATGAAAGTCCCGCGAGGCCGGGAAATACCCTATCTGCCGCACCGTTTCGCTCAGGACGTAGCGGGTAAGCGGAACAATCAGGTTATGTTCTTCGGCCAGAGGGATAAACACATCGGGTGAAATCCATCCCTGACGCGGGTTGTTCCAGCGCAGGAGGATTTCGACGCCGACGCATCCCCGGGTGCGGGCATTCACCAGCGGCTGGCAGAAGAGTTCAAACTCCCGGGCCGCAATTCCCATATTGATCTCCCAGGTAAAACTCATGCGCCGCGCCGTGGCGAGCCAGGCGATATAGCCCATCAGTAAACTGAGCATCAACGCCAGCGGTAGCTGAGCGGGCAGCGTTTTCAACGCCATTTCGCCTGGCCCCGGGCCGCTTACCATAACGCTGAAAGGGTAATGCTGGGACGACTGTTCCATCAGGGAGGCGTTTTCAGCGACGGTGGGGATATTCGTTACCTGTTGCCCGTCGCGGAGGAATTTATCGCCCACGCGCAGGACAACGTCGGTGATCTGCGGCCGCTGCGGCTCAAGAATCATTTTCGTGATGAGATCGATGTTCACCACCTCCATCACCCCGTCGTTGCCGTCGCCCGGCAGGGGAGACCACTGAACCAATACCGGGCTACCTTTTACCAGCCAGCGATCGGTCAATAGCAGTAGCCTGGATTCACTGACTGGAAGCAGGGGCACAAACTCACTGACGGGCACATTACGGCTGCCAAAGACGCTTGAGCAATACAATATTCCGTCTTTAATGAGGGCGATGGAGCGTACGGTCTGAAGGATTGCCGCCTGTTTTCGCAAGATCAGATTCGCCTCAGAACAGGGTATGCCAACCAGAGAAAGCAGCGTTTCACGCTGGGCCTCTAATGAGATAAGCACCTTATCAAGCGCACGTACGGTATGGTGGGTAAAATCGTGGATCCGATCCTGATTTATGTTGCGCTGTGAAATAAAGCGAATGCCCAGCGTCAGGAAGAGCGTAACGAGCGCAACCGTGACACAGACCATAACGCGTTTTCGGCGATAGTTTTTAATGATCGTTTGTGCAGTTTGCATGAACGGTCGCCTGATAGGCATCGGCCAGAAAAGCCAGACGCAACAGTGACAGTGTAGTGGGGAATACGTAAAGCGACGAGACGAGAGAGGGAAATTCGCCCATCCGTTGCAGATGGGCGAAAGGAAGGTTTAGTCGCACTGCACCTTAATAGCCAGACCACCACGCGACGTCTCACGGTACTTCGCGTTCATGTCTTTGCCGGTTTCGTACATGGTTTCGATGACCTTATCCAGCGACACGCGCGGTTCGCTGGTACGGCGCATCGCCATGCGTGAAGCGTTGATCGCTTTGACGGAGGCGATGGCGTTACGCTCAATGCACGGCACCTGCACCTGGCCCGCGACCGGGTCACAGGTCAGGCCGAGGTTGTGCTCCATGCCGATTTCCGCCGCCACGCACACCTGTTCAGGGCTTGCGCCCAGCAGTTCCGCCAGACCTGCTGCCGCCATGGAGCAGGCCACGCCTACTTCACCCTGACAGCCCACTTCTGCGCCGGAGATGGAGGCATTCATTTTGTACAGCGCGCCGATGGCACCTGCCGCGAGGAAATAGCGGATATAGATATCGGACGTGACAGGCTCAATAAAGTGATCGTAGTAGGCCAGCACCGCCGGGACGATACCGCACGCACCGTTGGTTGGCGCTGTCACAACGCGACCACCCGCCGCGTTCTCTTCGTTAACCGCGAGGGCAAACATGTTGACCCAGTCAACCACGTTCATCGGGTCGTTGGAGAATTTGTCGGTGGTGACCAGCATGCGGCGCAGCGCAGAGGCGCGACGCGGCACGCGCAGTGGCCCCGGCAATACGCCTTCGGTGTTCATCCCGCGGTCGATACAGGCGCGCATGGTTTGCCACACGTTAGCAAAATAGTCTTCAATCTCTTTTTTGCTGTGCAGCGCCAGTTCGTTCTGCATCACCATCCCGGAGAGAGAAAGACCGGTCTCTTTGCAGTAGCCCAGCATCTCGGTGGCCGATTTAAACGGATAGGGCACAGTGACGTCGCCCGCGCTCTCTTTGCCAAAGTGTTCTTCGTCAACGATAAAGCCGCCGCCGATGGAGTAGTACGTTTTGCTGTAAATCTCTTTTTCGCCGCTCCAGGCGTGAATGGTCATGCCGTTTTCATGCAGCGGCAGGTTGTCGCTGCGAAAACGCATGCCGTCATCCTGCGGGAAGTCCACTTCGTGCTGACCGTTAGCCAGCAGCAAACGACCGCGCGTTTCCACGTCGCGGATAAATGCCGGAATGGCATCAATATCAACAGTGTCCGGCATATTGCCCGCCAGACCCATAATAATGGCGATATCGGTGTGGTGGCCTTTACCCGTTAATGACAGTGAACCGTAAACGTCTACGGCGACACGGGTAACGCTTTCCAGTAATCCTTTTTCGACCAGATCATCGACGAACTGTTTACCGGCCTTCATCGGCCCTACAGTGTGGGAAGAGGAAGGACCAATCCCCACTTTGAACATGTCGAATATACTAATCACTTTCACACTCCTGACAGGGTTACTGGGGTTCCAGTAACGATGTTATAACTGCGCATAGTGTAAGAGGGAACATCCACCTCGGCTTAACTATTCACATGAATTAAACTAATGGTTAACGATGGTTTTGCTAATAGCGCGACGCCGATCGCAAACCTGCCAGAAAAGGGTGGAGTGTAAAGTATAGTCAAGGCTTCAGGCCGATTTGCAGGGCCAGCTCACGAATGATGCCTGCCGTCATGCCCCAGACAAAATAATGCTGATACCACGACAGCCAGACCCGATGATCGTGTCCGCGGCGGTGAATATCCAGCGGGTGATAGCGGCCCAGACGAAGGGCCTCTTCCAGCGGCATTTCGAACACCGCTGAAACTTCATCGACGCTGGCGTGATACTGAAGATCGGGCGGAATAATGCCAACGACCGGCGTGACCTGAAAACCGGTTACGCTGTCCACTGGCGGCAGCACGCCGATCACCTCGACCGTCTCCGGGGGGATCGCCACTTCCTCATGCGCCTCGCGCAGCGCGGCGGCAATCAGGGATGCATCGGTGCTGTCCACCGCGCCGCCCGGGAACGCAACCTGACCGGCGTGTTTTCGCATATGCGGTGAGCGCTGGGTGAGCAACAGACCCGGCTGTTCACGACGCACGACCGGGATCAGCACCGCCGCCTGACGTTGATTCAGCGTGGCGCGGTTAACCTGGGGCCGCAGAAGCTGAAAGCGCGACAGAAAATCATCCAGCGTCAGGTTGTCTTTCTTCACCGTGATTTCTCCAGTTGTTTCAGGATTCGATTCACTTTATCAAAGGTTTCCTGATATTCCGCCTCGGCCTGACTGTCTGCCACAATGCCACCGCCCGCGGAACAGTAAAGGTTGCCGTCGCAGGCCGTCAGGGTGCGAATAGTGATGCTGGTATCCATGGTGCCGCACAGGCTCACATAGCCGATGCTGCCGCACCAGGCGTTGCGCCGATGCGGTTCCAGTTCGTCGATGATCTCCATCGCGCGGACCTTTGGCGCGCCGGTGATGGAGCCGCCCGGAAACGCGGCGCGGAGCAGGTCGCAGGCGGTTCGCGAGGCTGGCAGACGTGCGGTGATGGTGCTGACCAGATGATGCACCGCCGGGAATGGCTCCACGACGAACAGCTCCGGCACGCGCACGCTGCCCGGCTCGGCGACGCGGCCAATATCATTGCGCATCAGGTCGACAATCATCAGGTTTTCAGCGCGATCTTTCGGCGAGGCCGCCAGCTTCTCCGCCTGCTGGCGGTCGGCGTCGGCATCGGCAAGGCGCGGAAGGGTGCCCTTTATCGGACGGGTCTGCACAATACCGTCAGCCAGGTGAATAAAACGCTCAGGTGAAAGGCTGAGGATGACGCCGCGTTCGAGGCGTACAAATGCGCTGAACGGGGCTTTATTGCTGGCATTAAGGCGGGTAAACGCCTGCCACTCATCCCCCTGATACGTTGCCTGAAAACGCTGGGCAAGATTGACCTGATAACAGTCGCCGCTGTGCAGATATGCCTGCACGCGGGAGAATTTGTCCTCATACTCCGGCGCGGTCATATTCGAGCGCCAGCCGGAGGTCAGCATAAAGCGTTCCGAAACGGCGGGCCGTTGCGCCTCAAGCCAGGCCAGACGTGCCTGCACGTCACGGTGGCTCAGCAGAGAAACCGCTTTTTTCTGGTGATCCACAATCAATGCCCAGTCATACAGCCCTACCGCCATATCCGGCAGCGGTATATCCGCCTGCGCATGCTCAGGCAGCGTTTCGAAACGGCGACCCAGATCATAACCAAACAGGCCCAGCGCGCCTCCCTGGAAAGGCAGGTCCGGATCCGGTGTGGCAGATAAGCCCAGGGCATGGATTTCCTTTTGAAGCTGCATCAGCGGATCGTCCGTTGACGACAGGCCATCGGTTGTCAGCGTTTTTACCGGATCGGCCACCAGAATATCAAAGCGGCTGTAGGGGTGATCCGCATGACCAGAATGCAGCAGCATAGCGAAAGGAAGATGGCTCAGACGGGCAAACCAGAATTCGGCGGCGTCTGCACGCCAGGGTAAGGTTATAACAGTGGGGAAGCGCATGTTCATGTGTGGCATACTACCGGGCAGCGTGAAATAATTAGCGCGAATAATTTAGCAGGAGTTAACGATGTTTGCAGGTTTACCTTCTCTCAGCCATGACCAACAGCAGAAAGCCGTTGAACGTATTCAGGAGCTGATGTCCCAGGGGATGAGCAGCGGACAGGCAATTTCCCAGGTCGCGGAAGAACTTCGCGCCACCCATACCGGCGAGCGGATCGTGGCGCGCTTTGAGGATGAAGATGAAGAATAACGGGCTTACACAGCCGCGATAATCTTGATCTCGACCTTATATTCCGGTTTCATCAGCGTGGCCTGTACGGTGCAGCGTACAGGCGCGTGGCCCGCCACGACCCATGCATCCCAGGCTTTATTCATCGCCGCAAAATCGTCTTTATTCGCCAGAAAAATCGTCGCATCCAGAATGCGGGATTTATCGCTGCCCTGTTTTTCCAGTACGGCGTCGATCTGCGCCAGGGTGTTCGCCGTCTGCTCGAAGGCATCGGCGTCCAGATTGGCAGGGACGCCGGTGTAGTACAGCGTCTGGTTGTGGATCACCACATCAGACCAGCGGGCTTCGGCATCAATGCGCGTAATTGTCATAAACGTATCCTCGTTATCTTTCGTCGTCAGGCGGCAAGACTGCCATAATGTTCCGCCGTCGTCACTATTTGGGGTGGCACCGGAGAGAAGGGGCTGACATAATCCCTGTGCAAAAATACAGTGAGAGAACACCGTGGCAGACGATTTTTCCCCAGAAGGCCAATTAGCACAGGCTATTCCCGGCTTTAAACCGCGCGAACCCCAGCGTCAGATGGCGCATGCCGTTGCGCACGCGATCGACAAGGCTCAGCCGCTGGTGGTCGAGGCCGGCACCGGCACGGGGAAAACCTATGCATACCTTGCTCCGGCGCTGCGGGCGAAAAAGAAGGTCATTATCTCCACCGGTTCAAAAGCGCTACAGGATCAGCTCTACAGCCGCGATTTGCCCACCGTGGCGAAAGCGCTGAAATACAAGGGCCGACTGGCGCTGCTGAAAGGCCGCTCTAACTATCTCTGCCTGGAGCGACTCGAACAGCAGGCACTGGCGGGTGGCGATCTGCCGGTACAAACCCTGAGCGATGTGATCGTTCTGCGCGCCTGGGCCAACCAGACGGAGGAGGGGGACATCAGCACCTGCGCGAGCGTGCCGGAAGACTCCCCGGCCTGGCCGCTGGTGACCAGCACAAACGACAACTGCCTCGGCAGCGACTGCCCGCTGTATAAAGACTGTTTTGTGGTGAAAGCGCGTAAAACCGCGATGGACGCCGACGTGGTGGTGGTGAACCATCACCTGTTCCTTGCGGATATGGTGGTCAAGGACAGCGGATTCGGCGAGCTGATCCCGGAGGCGGAAGTGATGATCTTCGATGAAGCCCATCAGCTACCGGACATCGCCAGCCAGTATTTTGGCCAGTCGCTCTCCAGCCGCCAGCTTCAGGATCTGGCGAAAGATATTACCATTGCCTATCGCACTGAGCTTAAAGATACCCAGCAGTTGCAGAAGTGCGCGGATCGCCTGGCACAATGCGCACAGGATTTCCGCTTACAGCTTGGCGAACCAGGCTATCGCGGCAACCTGCGCGAACTGCTCGCAGACAAAAATATTCAGCGCGCGCTGCTGCTGCTCGATGATGCCCTTGAACTCTGTTACGACGTGGCGAAGCTTTCGCTCGGACGATCAGCGCTGCTGGACGCCGCCTTTGAGCGTGCCACGCTCTATCGTGGACGGCTGAAACGGCTTAAAGAGATCAACCAGCCGGGTTACAGCTACTGGTACGAATGTACCTCGCGCCACTTCACCCTGGCGCTCACGCCGCTGACCGTTGCCGATAAATTCAAAGAGGTGATGGCGCAAAAGCCCGGCACCTGGGTCTTTACCTCGGCCACGCTGTCGGTCAATGACGATCTGCATCATTTTACCGAACGTCTTGGCATTGAGCAGGCTGAATCACTGCTTCTGCCCAGCCCGTTCGATTATGAGAAACAGGCTCTGCTCTGCGTGCCGCGCAATCTGCCGTTGCCCAATCAGCCGGGGGCGGCGCGCCATCTGGCGGCCATGCTGAAGCCGATGATCGAGGCCAACAACGGACGCTGCTTTATGCTCTGTACTTCTCACGCCATGATGCGCGATCTGGCCGAACAGTTCCGCGCCACCATGACGCTGCCAGTCCTGTTACAGGGGGAAACGAGTAAAGGGCAACTGCTCCAGCAGTTTGTCAGCGCCGGTAATGCCCTGCTTGTGGCGACCAGTAGCTTCTGGGAAGGGGTGGACGTTCGCGGCGATACGCTCTCGCTGGTGATTATCGATAAGCTGCCGTTCACATCGCCGGACGATCCGCTGCTGAAAGCGCGTATGGAGGATTGCCGCCTGCGCGGAGGCGATCCGTTTGACGACGTTCAGCTACCGGACGCGGTCATTACCCTTAAACAGGGAGTAGGGCGTCTGATCCGCGACGTCACCGACCGCGGTGTGCTGGTCATTTGCGACAATCGTCTGGTGATGCGCCCTTATGGCGCCACGTTCCTCGCCAGCCTGCCCCCCGCGCCGCGCACGCGGGATATTAAACGTGCTGTCCGTTTCCTGGCGAACCCAACGGCGGAGTAATTCTCCCCGGAGTATGTTAAGATGCGCGCCATTTTGTGACTGACCATTGCGAGAGCGCGACGACTGATGCGAATTCTGGCTATTGATACCGCGACAGAGGCCTGTTCCGTTGCCCTGTGGAACGACGGTACTATTTTTGCTCATTTCGAAGAGTGCCCACGGGAACACACCCAACGTATTCTGCCCCTGGTAAAAACCATTTTAACCGAGGGCAACACCGCCCTGACTGACCTCGACGCGCTGGCCTACGGCCGTGGCCCGGGCAGCTTTACGGGCGTACGTATCGGGATTGGCATTGCGCAGGGGCTGGCGCTGGGCGCTGGCCTGCCGATGATCGGCGTCTCAACGCTTGCGACCATGGCTCAGGGCGCCTGGCGCATGACCGGCGCCACCCGCGTGCTGGCAGCGATTGATGCCCGCATGGGGGAAGTCTACTGGGCGGAGTACACCCGTGACGAAAACGGCGTCTGGCACGGCGAAGAGACGGAAGCAGTGCTTAAACCTGAAGCCGTCACCGAGCGCCTGAAACAGCTCTCCGGTGAGTGGGCGACGGTCGGAACCGGCTGGCCGGCATGGCCTGAGATGGCGAAGGACACCGGCCTGACGCTGGTGGACGGTAACATGCTCCTGCCTGCCGCTGAAGATATGCTGCCGATTGCCTGTCAGCTGCTTACCGCAGGAAAAACCGTGGCGGTTGAACACGCTGAACCGGTTTATTTACGAAACACCGTCGCGTGGAAGAAACTTCCTGGCCGCGAGTGAATCTCAGTAACAGGAACTGAGAATAAGGAGTCGCATCATGGCGGTTCAGACTAAAGTTGTACGCTTTATTATGGCAGGCGCGGTTGCCATAGCACTGAGCGGGTGCGTCACCGTTCCTGATGCGATCAAGGGCACCAGCCCGACGCCACAGCAGGATCTGGTACGCGTGATGAATGCCCCGGAGCTGTATGTCGGGCAGGAAGCGCGGTTTGGCGGCAAGGTGGTTGAAGTGATAAACCAGCAGGGTAAAACCCGGCTGGAGATTGCCACTGTCCCGCTGGACGCCGGCGCGCGGCCTGTTCTGGGTGAAGCCTCGCGCGGACGGATATACGCTGACGTCAGCGGCTTCCTCGATCCGGTAGATTTCCGCGGGCAGCTGGTGACCGTCGTTGGGCCGATTACCGGTTCGGTAGCGGGCAAAATAGGCAATACGCCATACAAATTTATGACCATGCAGGCGAACGGCTACAAACGCTGGCGTATCGCCCAGCAGGTGGTGATGCCGCCACAGCCTATCGATCCGTGGATGTGGGGTCCGCATCCGTATCGTTACGGCTACGGTGGCTGGGGTTGGTACAATCCAGGCCCTGCACAGGTTCAAACAATCGTAACTGAGTAAGTTACTGTTATTGTTAGGAAAGAGACAGCGGCTCAGCCGCTGTCTCTGTTTTTTTACGGATAAAACGAAAAAAAAGAGTGACGCGCTTCGCAACCTGCAATCTGAACAATTAATAAACTGGTACGCTGAGTTAATATAATGTTAACAAACTGTTTATTATCGGGGCTGTGATGACGACGAACACTCATTTCAGAGGTGATGCATTGAAAAAGGTTTGGCTTAACCGTTATCCCGCGGATGTGCCTGCGGAGATCAATCCTGACCGTTATCAATCCCTGATTGAATTATTTGAACACTCGGTACGGCGCTACGCTGATCGGCCCGCATTTGTGAATATGGGCGAAGTGATGACCTTCCGTAAGCTGGAAGAGCGCAGCCGGGCGTTTGCGGCCTACTTACAGGAAGGGTTGGGCTTGCAGAAAGGTGATCGCGTCGCGCTGATGATGCCAAACCTGCTGCAATACCCGGTGGCGCTGTTCGGGATCCTCAGGGCAGGGATGATCGTGGTTAATGTCAACCCGCTCTATACCCCGCGCGAGCTGGAACATCAGTTGAATGACAGCGGGGCGGCGGCGATTGTGATCGTCTCCAACTTTGCCCACACGCTGGAAAAGGTTGTTGAAAGAACCCAGGTTAAACACGTCATCCTGACGCGCATGGGCGATCAGCTCTCTACCGCAAAAGGTACGCTGGTCAACTTTGTCGTTAAATACGTTAAGCGACTGGTGCCGAAATACCACCTGCCGGATGCTATCTCATTCCGCCGCGCGCTTCATGCGGGCTACCGGATGCAGTACGTGAAGCCGGAGATCGTGTCCGAAGATCTGGCGTTCCTGCAATACACCGGCGGCACAACCGGCGTGGCAAAAGGGGCGATGCTGACCCATCGAAATATGCTGGCGAACCTCGAACAGGTCAATGCAACTTACGGGCCGCTGCTGCACCCGGGCAAAGAGCTGGTGATCACCGCGCTTCCGCTGTATCACATTTTTGCGCTGACCATGAACTGCTTGTTGTTTATTGAGCTTGGCGGTCAGAACGTACTGATTACTAACCCGCGTGATATCCCGGGGCTGGTCAAAGAGCTGGCGAAATATCCGTTTACCGCCATGACCGGCGTGAACACCCTGTTTAACGCCCTGCTCAATAATAAAGAGTTTCAACAGCTCGATTTCTCCACGTTGCACCTCTCGGCGGGCGGCGGGATGCCGGTTCAGCAGGCGGTTGCCGAGCGCTGGGTGAAGCTCACCGGGCAGTATCTGCTGGAGGGCTATGGTCTGACGGAGTGCGCCCCGCTGGTCAGCGTCAACCCGCATGACATCGACTACCACAGCGGCAGTATCGGGCTGCCGGTCCCGTCGACGGAAGCCAAACTGGTGGATGACGAGGATAACGAAGTGCCTCACGGTGAGCCAGGGGAGCTATGCGTCAGAGGACCGCAGGTGATGCTGGGCTACTGGCAGCGCCCGGATGCCACGGATGAGATCATCAAAGACGGCTGGCTGCACACGGGCGATATCGCGGTGATGGACGATGAAGGCTTCCTGCGCATCGTGGATCGTAAGAAAGATATGATCCTGGTGTCAGGGTTCAACGTCTACCCGAACGAAATCGAAGACGTAGTGATGCAGCACAGCGGCGTACTGGAAGTGGCGGCGGTGGGCGTTCCTTCCGGCAGCAGCGGGGAAGCGGTGAAGATATTTGTGGTCAAAAAAGATCCTTCTCTTACCGAGGATACGCTGATAACGTTTTGTCGCCGTCAGCTGACGGGCTATAAAGTACCAAAGCTGGTGGAATTCCGCGATGAGCTGCCGAAATCCAACGTCGGGAAGATATTACGACGAGAATTACGTGACGAAGCCCGTGCCAAAGTGGACAATAAGGCCTGAGCTTCACGTTAATCGCCCAGACGCCGGTTAAGCCGGCGTTTTTTATGGGCGCAAACAAAAGAGAGTCCGATTTGAATTACCAGATGATCACTACCAACGACGAGCTGGCTTCGCTGTGCGAGGTGACGCGTGAATTTCCCGCTATCGCTCTGGATACGGAATTTGTCCGCACCCGAACGTACTATCCGCAGCTGGGTCTGATTCAGATGTATGACGGCAAACACGTGTCGTTGATTGACCCTCTGGGCATTACCGACTGGGCACCAATGCGCGAGCTGTTGCTTGATACCGCCGTGACCAAATATCTGCACGCGGGAAGTGAAGATCTGGAAGTATTTCTCAATACTTTTGGCATCATGCCGCAACCCCTCATTGATACTCAGATCCTCGCGGCGTTCAGTGGTCGTCCGCTCTCCTGGGGCTTTGCGGCGATGGTGGAAGAGTACACCGGTCTGACGTTGGATAAGAGCGAATCGCGTACCGACTGGCTCGCGCGCCCGCTAACTGCGCGTCAGCTTGACTATGCCGCGGCAGACGTCTTCTACCTGCTGCCGATTGCCGGACAGCTCATGAAAGAAGCAGAGGCTTCAGGCTGGCTGTCTGCGGCACTGGACGAGTGCCGCATGACGCAACAGCGTCGTCAGGAAGTGGTTGATCCGAGAGAGGCCTGGCGTGACATCACTAACGCCTGGCAGCTGCGCACTCGCCAACTGGCCTGTCTGCAATTGCTGGCTGACTGGCGTCTGCGTAAAGCGCGTGAGCGCGATCTCGCGGTTAACTTCGTAGTGCGTGAAGAACACCTGTGGGCGGTGGCACGCTATATGCCGGGTAGCCTTGGTGAACTGGACAGCATTGGCCTTTCCGGAAGTGAAATCCGCTTCCACGGCAAAACGCTGCTCGCGCTGGTGGAGAAAGCCCAACAGCTTCCGGAAGAGGCTCTGCCAGAGCCGCTGCTTAACCTGATGGACATGCCGGGCTACCGTAAAGCGTTTAAAGACATCAAAGCGCTGGTGCAGACGGTGGCGAGTGAAAGCAACCTGAGTGCCGAACTGCTGGCTTCACGTCGTCAGATTAACCAGCTGCTGAACTGGCACTGGAAGTTGAAACCGCAAAATGGTTTACCGGAACTGGTCGCCGGATGGCGGGGGGAACTGATGGCCGAACGCCTGAATACCCTGCTGGAAGGGTATCCACGATAACAAATATGCCGGGCACTTACCCGGCATATTCCCCCGGCGGCGCTGCGCTTACCGGGGCTACGAACCGTAAACGGATTAACGCGATTCTTCCGCTTCCGGAAGCGTCACGTTCAGCTCCAGAATCGAAATATCTCCGTCTTTTTGCTCCAGTTGAACGGTGACCATTTCCGGGTCAATCTGCACGTATTTGCAGATCACTTCGAGAATGTCTTTGCGCAACTGCGGCAGGTAGTGCGGTTCTGCGTCGCTACGGCGACGTTCCGCCACGATGATTTGCAGACGTTCTTTTGCGATGTTGGCGGTGCTTTTTTTCCGCGAGAGAAAAAAGTCCAGTAATGCCATAACTTATCCTCCGAACAGGCGTTTGAGGAAACCTTTCTTCTCTTCTTCAATGAAGCGGAAAGGACGTTCTTCTCCCAGCAGACGGTCAACGGTATCCGCATACGCTTTCCCCGCGTCTGCCTGTGTATCCAGGATCACGGGCTCGCCCTGGTTAGATGCGCGCAATACGGACTGATCTTCCGGGATGACGCCAACCAGTTTGATGCGCAGGATCTCAAGCACGTCTTCCATGCTCAGCATGTCACCTTTATTCACGCGGCCCGGGTTATAGCGGGTCAGCAGAAGGTGCTCTTTGATTGGCTCCTGGCCATTTTCCGCGCGACGGGATTTCGAGGCCAAAATACCAAGAATACGGTCGGAGTCACGTACAGACGAGACTTCCGGGTTCGTGGTGATGATGGCTTCATCCGCGAAGTAGAGCGCCATCAGCGCGCCGGTTTCGATACCGGCCGGAGAGTCGCAGACCACGAAGTCGAACTCCATCTTTTTCAGATCGTCGAGCACCTTTTCGACGCCTTCACGGGTCAGTGCATCTTTATCACGGGTCTGGGACGCCGGAAGAATGTAGAGGTTCTCGGTACGTTTATCTTTAATCAGCGCCTGGTTAAGGGTGGCATCGCCCTGAATGACGTTCACGAAGTCATACACCACGCGACGCTCACATCCCATGATCAGGTCCAGGTTACGCAGACCAATATCGAAGTCAATTACGACGGTTTTCTTTCCCTTCTGGGCCAAACCAGTAGCGATGGCCGCGCTGGAGGTGGTCTTGCCAACGCCTCCTTTACCCGAAGTCACAACAATAATGCGTGCCATAGAAATTCCTTGTTAAAAGGGATCAATTTAACGGTTGAACGGTCAAAGCGTTATCTGCCAGTTGCAGACGAGCCGCTTTGCCATAAAATTCGGCTGGGATTTTATCGCTCAGCCAATATTCACCTGCGATAGACACCAGTTCTGCCGTCAGATGAGTACAAAAAATTTGTGCTTCTCGATCGCCGCTGGCGCCCGCAAGCGCGCGCCCACGCATCATACCGTAAACGTGAATATTGCCATCTGCAATCAGTTCCGCGCCCGCACTGACGTGGCTTGTAACAATCAGATCACAGTTTGGCGCATAAATGCGCTGACCGGAACGAACCGGCAGATCAATCAATCGCGTTTTTGTGACTGGGGTTACATTTTGCGCCGGAGGCGGGGGAACGGGAACGGTTGCAGGCGTTGCACGTGGGGCTTTTTCTTTGCCCTCGTTTAACAAGGGTAAACCCGCACGTTCAATTTCGTCTTTTAACTCTGCGTCTTTGCACCCGCTAATGCCCACGATGCGCAACCCCGTGGAGACGACGGCCTGCTGGAGCCGTTTCCAGTTAACCGGCCCTTCAAGGTCGCTCACATTGACGACGACAGGAGCATGCTTAAGAAAAGCGGGAGCCTGCGCGATTTTGTCTTCTAACGCCTGACGAATAACCTCGGGTTTTGCATCATGCAAATGAACCACTGATAAGGTGAAGCTACTGCCTTTAAGCTCGATGGGCGTATTTGACATCCTGGCCTTACTCAATTTGCTATTAACCGCAACATATCGCCGCGATATTCCGAAGAGTATCAGGCATGTTATAGTCAGGAGTATATTGAGGCAAGCAACCACCCATTAATTCAGAGTAAAAACATGTTTTGTGTGATCTACAGAAGTACCCACCGCGACCAGACTTACCTTTATGTCGAAAAGAAAGACGATTTTTCCCGCGTGCCTGAAGAATTAATGAAAAGCTTTGGCCGGCCGCAGCTGGCGATGCTGCTGCCGCTGGACGGTCGTAAAAAGCTGGTGAACGCCGATCTGGAGAAAGTCAAAAAGGCGTTAAGCGAGCAGGGCTATTATTTACAGCTTCCGCCGCCACCGGAGAATTTATTAAAACAGCATCTTGAGGTGAGCGGAAAGAAATAAGTCCGGGTCCATCCGGGAACAACTCATCAACCGATTAGGGGTCTACCATGTATCAACATCATAACTGGCAAGGTGCATTACTGGATTATCCCGTCAGCAAAGTGGTCTGCGTGGGCAGCAACTATGCAAAACATATTCAGGAGATGGGCAGCGCCGTGCCGGAAGAGCCGGTTCTGTTTATTAAGCCAGAAACCGCACTGTGCGATATTCGCCAGCCGCTGGTTCTGCCGCAGGGACTGGGCTCGGTGCATCATGAAGTGGAGCTGGCGGTGCTGATCGGCGCGACGCTGCGCCAGGCGACCGAGGAGCATGTAGAGAAAGCGATTGCGGGTTACGGTGTCGCGCTTGACCTGACGCTGCGCGATGTACAGGGCAAAATGAAGAAAGCGGGGCAGCCGTGGGAAAAAGCGAAGGGCTTTGATAATTCGTGCCCGATTTCCGGTTTCGTTCCGGTGAGTGACTTTAACGACGATCCGCAGAACACGCCGCTCAGCCTGAAGGTCAACGGCGAGATCCGTCAGCAGGGGACTACCGCTGACATGATCCATAAGATCGTTCCGCTGATTGCCTACATGAGCCGCTTCTTCACCCTGAAACCCGGTGACGTGATCCTTACCGGCACCCCGGAAGGTGTGGGGCCGCTGCACAGTGGCGACGAGCTGGACGTCAGTTTTAACGGCCTGTCGCTGAAAACCCGCGTGCTGTAAAAGTACCTTGCCGCCTCAAAAGGGCGGCAAAACTTGCATCAACGTGCCAGACTCGTTATAAGGTGCGCTCTATTTTGACGTGTGGACATCCCGATGAACGACATTCCTTTCTGGCAAAGCAAAACGCTCGACGACATGACCGACGCGGAGTGGGAATCGTTGTGTGACGGCTGCGGGCAGTGCTGCCTGCATAAGCTGATGGATGAAGATTCGGACGAGATCTATTTCACCAACGTTGCCTGCAAGCAGTTAAACATCAAAACCTGCCAGTGCCGCAACTATGAGCGCCGTTTCGAATATGAGCCGGACTGCATCAAGTTAACCCGTGAAAATCTGCCGACCTTTGAGTGGCTGCCGCATACCTGCGCGTATCGCCTGCTGGCGGAAGGGAAAGATCTGCCCACATGGCATCCGCTGTTGACGGGGTCGAAAGCGGCGATGCACGGCGAACGTATTTCCGTGCGCCACATTGCGGTGAAAGAGTCCGAGGTGCTGGACTGGGAAGACCATATTATGAATCACCCAAATCGGTGATAATAAAAAACCCGCCTCATGAACTACACACCCATCGGTTGGTTTAGTGTCCAACTTTAAGGGGTCAGTTCACTCGGCGGGTTTTTATTGTGCGCAATTTAGTCGGGTGGCGCTGCGCTTACCCGACCTACAAAACTGACGTTGCCGTTTTGCTTTTATCTTCCAAAAAGATCGCGTTTCTTTGGTTTGAACGGCTGGGCAATCAGCACCAGCAGTGCCACCACAAAGTAGGCGACAAAAATGCCCACCAGCCACTGCGGCATCTCTAGCGACAGGAATTCCCACTGGCGTACAGAGCAGTCACCGGAGGCCACAAACACCTGCGGCAGCCATTTATCCAGCGGCAGCCAGCTCGGGAAGCGGGCGGCAAAATCGCAGGTCATAAACGGCGATGGGTGAAGCTGCATCTGGGTGTGCTCCCAGGCAAGCGCAATTCCTTTTCCGGCGCTGTACAGCCAGATGGCAATTGCCGCATAGCGTAACGGTGATTTGGGTGCAATTGCACCTACCAGACCCGCGCCCATAATGCCGAACAGCGCACAACGCTCATAAATACACAGTACGCAAGGTTTCAACCCCATCACATGCTGAAACCACAGCGCGACCATTTCCAGCGCAAAGGCGGTCAGGGCCATCAACAACCACGCTCCGCGACCGCGTGAGCACTGGTTCAAAAATCGCAACATAATCATTTCCCTGGAACATGCTTAGACAGCGCAGTGTAAACGAATTTTAATGCGCCGCAAGTATACCTGCTTGCAACAACCATTGCGTACAGGGAACGAGAGTAATTTTGATGCACAGCAAACCCACCAGGGTAAGCATCAGCGTATACGGCAGCGCCATCCAGACCATTCTTCCATAAGAAAGTCGTATGAGTGGCGCCAGCGCCGAGGTCAGCAGGAAGAGGAATGCCGCCTGACCGTTCGGGGTTGCCACGGAGGGGAGGTTGGTTCCGGTGTTGATCGCCACCGCCAGCAGCTCGAACTGTTCACTGCTGACAATCCCTTGCTCCATCGCGGCTTTGGCCTCATTGATGTATACCGTCCCGACAAAGACGTTATCGGATATAGAGGACAACAGACCGTTAAACAAATAGAACAGCGTAAGCTGCGAATCGGGCGTAGCCTGAAGCACAAAGGCGATGATCGGCGCGAACAGATGTTGGTCAATAATCACTGCCACGACGGCGAAAAACACCGCCAGCAGGGCGGTAAAGGGCAGCGCTTCGGTAAAGGCCTTACCGATAGCATGTTCGTCCGTAACGCCGCTCAGGCTGGTTGCCAGAATAATTACCGACAGGCCAATCAGCCCCACCTCGGCAAGGTGGAGAGCCAGCGCAGCGATAAGCCACACGCCGATCAACCCCTGTGCTATCAGGCGGAGGGTCTCCTGGCGCGTGCGTTGTTTGCGGCTCTGCTCGTCAAACTTATGCAGCTCCTGGCGGACCGGATCGGGCAACTTAGCACCATAGCCAAAGAGGTTGAATTTTTCGAGCAGCACACAGGTTGCTAACCCGCAGAGCAGCACGGGCACGCTGACCGGCGCCATGCGCAGGAAAAATTCGCCAAAATGCCACTCAGCCGCTTTGGCGATAATCAGGTTTTGCGGCTCACCGACCATGGTCATCACGCCGCCCAGCGCCGTCCCCACGCCCGCATGCATCATCAGGCTACGCAGAAACGCGCGGAACTGCTCGAGCACATCGCGGTTGTGCGCCTCAACGTGGCTGTCGTCCTGCAAGTTATCGCCAGGACGAGACGAGGCCACCCGGTGATAAATCCCGTAAAAGCCGACGGCGACGCTGATCACCACCGCCACGACCGTCAGCGCATCCAGGAAAGCTGACAGGAAGGCTGCGGCGAGACAAAACGCCAGCGAGAGCAGCGTTTTCGATGGAATGCTCAGCAGCAAACGGGTGAAGATAAACAGCAGAAGTTGCTTCATGAAGTAGATCCCTGCCACCATGAAGATCAGCAGCAGCAGGACTTCGAGATTCGACGCAATCTCGTTTTTAACATGCTCCGCGCTGGTCATTCCCACGATCACGGCTTCCAGCGCCAGTAGCCCGCCGGGCAATAGCGGATAGCACTTCAGCGCCATCGCCAGGGTAAAGATAAACTCGGCGACCAGCAGCCACCCGGCACTGAAGGGATCCAGCAAAAAGATAACGGGATTAACGATCAGGAATACCAGTAGAGTGAGTTTGTACCAGTCCGGTGACTGGCCTAAAAAGTTGCGCCAAAGTGCGCGCCCAAATGAAATTTCCACGACAGACGTCCTTTCCCCGTCAAATAAGACAAGACATCAGTATACGCAAAAATGGCGACGGAGAGGGGGATAAAGCCCTTTTGTAAATTTCATAAAAATGAAACGGCGATCCCTCTTTTCTGTCTCTGCTGCGCTATCTGCCTCTGCGCGCCTCTGGTATGATGAGTGCAATTTGCTAAAGCTGTGTAATGGAAATCTCACTATGGTCATTAAGGCGCAGAGCCCGGCGGGTTTCGCGGAAGAGTACATCATTGAAAGCATCTGGAATAATCGTTTCCCTGCGGGATCAATTCTACCTGCTGAACGCGAACTCTCTGAACTGATTGGCGTCACCCGTACCACGCTGCGAGAAGTGCTCCAGCGTCTGGCGCGCGATGGCTGGTTGACGATACAGCATGGCAAACCCACTAAAGTGAACAACTTCTGGGAAACATCCGGGCTGAATATTCTTGAAACGCTGGCGCGTCTCGATCACGAAAGCGTACCGCAGTTGATTGATAATCTGCTTTCCGTGCGCACCAACATTGCCACCATTTTCATCCGCACCGCGTTTCGTCAGCACCCTGAAGATGCGCTGAAAGTGCTCGCCACCGCCAATGAGGTGGAAGACCACGCGGATGCCTTTGCGACCCTGGATTACAACGTCTTCCGCGGTCTGGCGTTTGCTTCCGGCAATCCGGTTTACGGTCTGATCCTGAATGGGATGAAAGGGTTATATACGCGCATTGGTCGTCACTACTTTGCTAACCCTGAAGCCCGCAGCCTGGCGCTCGGCTTCTACCATAAGCTGAGCAAACTCTGCACTGAAGGGCTGCACGATCAGGTCTATGAAACGGTGCGTCGTTACGGCCACGACTCCGGTGAAATCTGGCACCGGATGCAGAAAACCCTGCCGGGTGATTTAGCGATTCAGAGTCGCTGAAATAAAAAACCTCTCGTACGAGAGGTTTTTTTTCGTCCGGTGGCGCTTCGCTTACAGGCCCTGCAAAACCCGTAGGCCGGGTACGGCGTAGCCGCAACCCGGCAAAAACTACAGCGTATTCAACCGCGCCGGACACCGCTCCAGCAGTTCCACGCTGCCATCTTCGTTTTGCTGCTCCAGCAATACGTCGAATCCCCACAGGCGATGCACATGCTTTAGCACTTCCTTACGCCCCTTATCCAGCGGCGCGCGGTTGTGCGGGATATAGCGCAGCGTCAGAGAGCGATCGCCGCGCAGATCCACGTTCCAGACCTGTATGTTCGGTTCAAGATTGCTGAGGTTGTACTGGGATGACAGACGCGAACGGATCTCGCGATAACCCTCCTCGTTGTGGATCGCGGAGATTTCCAGGTAGTTGTTGCGATCATCATCCAGTACGGTGAAGAAGCGGAAATCACGCATGATTTTCGGCGACATGAACTGGCTGATAAAGCTCTCATCCTTAAAATCACGCATTGCGAAGTGCAGCGTTTCCAGCCAGTCGGAACCGGCAATATCCGGGAACCAGTATTTGTCCTCTTCGGTGGGCGACTGACAAATACGCTTGATATCCTGGAACATGGCAAAACCAAGCGCGTACGGGTTAATGCCGCTGTACCACGGGCTGTTATATGCTGGCTGGAAAACCACGTTGGTGTGGCTGTGCAGAAACTCCATCATAAACCGTTCGGTGACTTTTCCTTCGTCGTACAGATGGTTAAGAATGGTGTAGTGCCAGAAGGTCGCCCAGCCTTCGTTCATCACCTGCGTCTGCTTCTGTGGATAGAAATACTGGCTTACTTTGCGCACGATTCGCAGGATCTCACGCTGCCACGGCTCCAGCAGCGGGGCGTTTTTCTCCATAAAGTACAGCAGGTTTTCCTGCGGCTCGGAAGGGTAGCGACGCGCCTCGGCGACGGTTTTCTCCTCTTCACGTTTTGGCAGGGTGCGCCACAGCATATTCACCTGGCTTTGCAGATACTCCTCGCGGCTTTTCTGCCGGGCTTTTTCTTCCTGCAATGAGATCTTCTGCGGACGCTTATAGCGGTCAACGCCGTAGTTCATTAGCGCGTGGCAGGAGTCCAGCAGCTTCTCCACCTCGTCCACGCCGTAGCGCTCTTCGCAGTCGGTAATGTATTTGCGGGCGAAGATCAGATAATCGACGATGGAGCTGGCGTCCGTCCAGCTGCGGAACAGATAGTTATTTTTGAAGAATGAGTTATGTCCGTAGCAGGCGTGCGCCATCACCAGCGCCTGCATGGTAATGGTGTTCTCCTCCATCAGATAGGCGATACATGGGTTAGAGTTAATGACAATTTCATACGCCAGCCCCTGCTGCCCGTGTTTATAAAGCCGCTCTGTTTCAATAAATTTTTTGCCGAACGACCAGTGCGGATAGTTAATTGGCATCCCGACGCTGGAATATGCGTCCATCATCTGTTCCGAGGTGATGACTTCAATCTGGTGGGGGTAGGTATCCAGACGATAGAGTTTAGCCACCCGGTCGATCTCCGCCAGGTAGACATCCAGCAACTCGAAGGTCCAGTCGGGTCCATCGCTCAGACGGGTGCTGTCCCTGGACATGGAATCTAGTGTAGCCATTAGCGCGCCCTCGTTGTCGGTCGCTCTCTCTGACTGGAGAGCCTCCTTTCAAGCATAGATCACCCCATTCAAATACGCGGGGTGCAGAAATTTTTTCTTTGCGATTTCGCGTTTTCGATACGGCAAAAAAAGCGGTACCCACAGAATTTTCTACTGGTTAAAAATAACGCGCAGCAGGAGATCCCAAATAAGCGCTATCCCCTGATACAGCGGGGTATGTGAGTTGTGTCACCATAAAAAAGTCATATGTTGAATAATATTTTCAACTAGGTTATCAATCTGTAATTAGATGATTGTTCTTTTGCTCATAATGGAGTGGCTATGCGTGTTGTCATACTGGGAAGTGGTGTCGTTGGCGTAACCAGCGCCTGGTATTTAAGTCAGGCGGGACATGAGGTTACCGTTATCGATCGCGAATCCGGTCCGGCGCTGGAAACCAGTGCGGCGAATGCGGGGCAAATCTCCCCGGGCTACGCTGCACCGTGGGCGGCCCCGGGCGTTCCGCTGAAGGCAATTAAATGGATGTTTCAGCGGCATGCGCCCCTGGCGATAAGTCTCGACGGCACGCCGTTCCAGCTTAAGTGGATGTGGCAGATGCTGCGCAACTGCGACACCCGCCACTATATGGAAAACAAAGGGCGCATGGTACGCCTGGCGGAATACAGCCGCGATTGCCTGAAGGCGCTGCGAGCCTCAACGGGCATCGAATATGAAGGGCGCCAGGGCGGCACGCTTCAGCTGTTCCGTACCGCGCAACAATACGAAAATGCGACACGCGATATCGCCGTGCTTGAAGATGCGGGCGTACCGTATCAGCTGCTGGAGGCCAGCCAGCTGGCGCAGGTGGAACCCGCGCTTGCCGAGGTTGCGCATAAGCTGACGGGCGGTCTGCGTTTACCGAACGACGAAACCGGCGACTGCCAGCTTTTCACCCAACGTCTGGCGCGCATGTGTGAGCAGGCCGGGGTAAAATTCCGCTTCAACACCTCCGTCGACAAGCTGCTGTCGGAAGGCGAGAAGATTTACGGGGTGAAGTGTGGAGAAGAGGTGATTAAAGCCGATGCCTACGTGATGGCGTTCGGCTCCTACTCAACAGCGATGCTGAAGGGGATCCTGGATATCCCGGTCTATCCGCTGAAAGGCTACTCTCTGACCATTCCGGTGAAAGAAGACAACGGCGCGCCGGTCTCGACCATTCTTGATGAAACCTACAAAATCGCCATCACCCGCTTCGATAACCGGATCCGCGTTGGCGGCATGGCGGAGATCGTTGGCTTTAATACCGAGCTGCTCAAGCCGCGCCGTGAAACGCTGGAGATGGTCGTCGGCGATCTCTTCCCGCGCGGCGGCTTCATTGAGCAGGCAACGTTCTGGACCGGCCTGCGTCCAATGACCCCGGACGGCACGCCTATAGTAGGCCGTACGCCGTACAAAAATTTATGGACGAACACCGGTCACGGCACGCTCGGCTGGACCATGGCCTGCGGTTCGGGCCAGCTGCTGAGCGACCTGATTTCCGGGCGTACGCCGGCCATTCCGTTTGACGATTTGAGCGCCGCACGCTATCAATCAGGGTATACCCCATCGCGTCCACAGCATCTGCACGGCGCGCACAATTAAGGAGTTGTCATGTCCCGTCCTATTCTGGCCCAGCTGGATTTGCAGGCGCTGAAGGATAACCTGCAAATTGTTCGCCGTGCTGCGCCGGGTTCTCGTGTCTGGTCGGTGGTGAAAGCTAACGCCTACGGTCATGGTATCGACCGTATCTGGAGTGCGCTCGGCGCCACCGATGGTTTTGCCTTACTCAATCTGGAAGAGGCCATCCTGCTGCGCGAGCGCGGCTGGAAGGGCCCCATCCTGCTGCTGGAAGGATTCTTCCATGCGCAAGATTTGCCTCTGCTGGATAAGTATCGTCTGACGACCAGCGTGCACAGTAACTGGCAGATCAAGGCCATTCAGGACGCGAAGCTGCATGCCCCGCTGGATATCTATCTCAAAGTGAACAGCGGTATGAACCGTCTGGGCTTCCAGCCTGAGCGCGTGCATACGGTCTGGCAGCAGCTTCGTGCGCTGAAAAATGTTGGCGAGATGACGCTGATGGCACACTTCGCCGATGCGGAAAAGCCGGACGGCATTGCCGATGCCATGGTTCGCATTGAGCAGGCGGCAGAAGGACTGGAGTGTTCGCGCTCACTGTCGAACTCCGCGGCCACGCTCTGGCATCCTGAGGCGCACTACGACTGGGTGCGTCCGGGGATCGTTCTGTACGGCGCGTCACCCTCCGGGCAGTGGCAGGATATTGCTAACAGCGGTCTGAAGCCGGTGATGACCCTGCGCAGTGAGATCATTGGCGTACAGACGCTGAAAGCGGGCGATACGGTGGGCTATGGCAGCCGCTATCGGGCAGCGGGCGAGCAGCGTATCGGTATTGTGGCCGGGGGGTATGCAGACGGTTATCCGCGTATCGCCCCGAGCGGCACGCCGGTGTGGGTTGATGGCGTGCGCACGGGGACGGTAGGCACTGTTTCAATGGACATGTTGGCCATTGATTTAACGCCGTGTCCCCAGGCGGGGATCGGCTCACCGGTTGAGCTGTGGGGCAACGAGGTGAAAATTGATGACGTGGCGGCCGCAGCGGGTACCGTGGGGTATGAACTGATGTGCGCGCTGGCGCCAAGAGTGCCTGTTGTGACGGTGTAACACGTTTTGTGTCGGGTGATGCTAACGCTTACCCGACCTATAGTCTCGAAGGTTGTGTAGGCCGGGTAAGGCGAAGCCGCCACCCGGCAAAAAAGCAACTATTCCGCGTCCTCTTCCATCGGCCTTACGCCGACTTTGCGCACCGCGTTATCTTCTTTCTCCGCGACCGTCCAGATCATCCCGGCAAACTCCACCTGGTCACCAACCACCGGCGCAGCGCCTAATAATCTCTGAATAATCTCACCCAGTGTTTGCTGATTATCGCGATTCTCCAGCCCTCCTTCCAGCCCATAAATCAGCGCCACATCGGCAAAGCGGGCGCTGGCTTCAAGGATAAAATCGCCGAAGAAACGCTGATCGAGCGCTACCGGCGGCGACTGGCTGAACAGTTTGCCGAGGGCAGGCAGGTCGCGTTCGCGGCCAATCACGCAGAGGATATCATTCTCACGCAGCCGCGTGCTGCCGGTCGGGTGCAGCAGGGCGTTATCCCGGAACAGGGCGGCAATGCGCGTTTCAGCGGGCATATGCAGATCGCGAAGGGAAGCGCCCACGCACCACTTATCGGCGCTCAGCTGATAAACAAACTGCTCCCATGGATTCTCTGGGTGAATGTCCAGCCCCACGCGTGAGACGGGCCAGCCAACGGGCGGTACTACCACTTTGGCTTTTTTCGCCGCCCAGCCCAGCGACGTTCCCTGGAACAGCAGCGACACCAGCACCACGAAGAAGGCAACGTTAAAGAACAGGCGGGCGTTGTCCAGCCCGGCCATCATCGGGAACACTGCCAGAATAATCGGCACCGCGCCGCGCAGCCCCACCCAGCTGATAAATACCCGCTCGCGCAGGTTAAACCCGCGAAACGGCAGCAAACCGGCAAATACCGACAGCGGACGGGCGAAGAAGATCATCCACGCCGATAACAGCAGCGCAGGCACGGCGATGGGCAGCAGATCTGACGGCGTCACCAGCAGGCCCAGCACCAGGAACATAGCGATTTGCGCCAGCCAGGCCAGCCCGTCAAAGTTTTGCAGAATCGCGTAACGGTTACGGATCGGCCGGTTGCCCAGCAGGAAACCACAAAGGTAAACCGCCAGAATGCCGCTTCCGTCCAGCGCGGTGGTGACGGCGAAGATAAGAATGCCGCCGCTCAGGGCCAGCAGCGGGTAAAGGCCGGAGGGCAGTGTAATTCGGTTGATCGTATGCTGTAACAGGTAACCGCCGCCCAGACCAATGATAATCCCGAGGCCAAACTGCTGGAGAATGTGCCAGACAAACATCAGGCTCAGGCCGGTTTCATGCTGCTGGATCATCTCAATCAGGGTAATGGTCAGAAACACCGCCATCGGATCGTTACTGCCGGATTCAATCTCAAGCGTTGAGCCAACGCGTTCGTTCAGCCCCTTACCGCCGAGCAGCGAGAAAACCGCCGCCGCATCGGTAGAGCCGACAATTGCGCCAATCAGCAGGCCTTCCATAATATCGAGGTTAAACAGCCAGGCTGCCATCATACCGGTCAGGCCGGAGGTGATCAGCACGCCGACGGTCGCCAGAGACAGCGCCGGGCCTAAGGCAACCCGAAACGAACTTGCCTGGGTGCGCATACCACCGTCCAGCAAAATCACCGCCAGCGCGAGGTTACTTACCATATAGGCGAAAGGGTAGTTATCGAAGGGGATACCGCCGATACCGTCGATCCCGGCAAGCATGCCGATAGCCAGGAAAATGACAAGAATAGGTATGCCAAGACGCGATGAAAATGAACTTAATAAAATGCTGAAGGTTACCAGGATGGAACCCAAAATGAAAAGACTGATTATCGCTGTGGCACCCAATGTCGTCTTACTCCCACCTCAATGTAAACGCTGTTATTAAAACCCTAACATATTAACAACGCTCACTGCGTTTTATTGAGGGGGAATAACGGCTTTTTTATGCCTTTAAGACCGGATGACCGCTAATTATTAAACGGCTGCCTGACTTATCGTGTACAAGTTGCGCCCGGGCACCCAGCGGCAGCGTGACGGTTTGCTGTTCATGACCGAAATCGAGACCGGCGATCACCGGGATATCCAGCCGGGAACGAATGAAATCGACCATGGTTTCCAGCGTGTAGCCCGCATCGTAATCGTTAGGAGCTGAACCGCTAAAACTGCCCAGCACAATAGCCGACTGCCGATCCAGGATCCCGGCATGATACAGCTGTAATAGCATGCGTTCCACGCGGAACGGGTGTTCGTTGATATCTTCCAGCACCAGTATGCCGTCCTTTATCTGCGGCAGCCACGGCGTACCAATCAACGACACCAGCATTGCGAGGTTTCCGCCCCACAGCTGTCCTTCACATTCCCAGTGCGGTCCGTTGCCTTGCCACTCTATGGTGAACGTCGGGTTTCGCAGGGCGCGCCAGAAATGGTCCTGCGTAAAAGCATCCAGCTCGGGCGCACCAAAGTTACCGGCCAGCATCGGGCCGCTAAAGGTAATGACGTTATGCAACGCCAGCAGGCCGAGCTGGATCGCCGTGAAATCGCTGTGTCCGCAGATTAACAGCGGATCCTGCTGCTGGCGTGCGGCCAGCCCGGCCCAATCGATGCTCTCCAGCAGCCTGCTCGCGCCATAGCCGCCGCGCACGGCCAGCACAATGGTGTTTTCACCTTCCAGCGTCGCCAGGCTGTTGATATCGCTCAGTCTCTGCGCCTCCGTACCGGCAAAACGCTGCGTGCGGCGGGGGATAATTGTCTGATTTTCTACCTGATGGCCCATTTCCAGCAGGCGCTGAACGCCCCGCTGTGCCGCCTCCTGGTTGAGGCAGTAGCCCGACGGTGCGATGAGATGAAACTGAGGCATGGCAATTCCTTGCTGAATGAGAATCTAATTGCCTATATCATGCCGCTTATACGCCGCCTGCTTCAAGGGGCGACGTACCGCGATGACCGGCTATAAGGATAGATGACGTGAAATTGAGATGGTTTGCTTTTTTGATTGTGCTGCTCGCTGGCTGTAGTTCAAAACATGATTATCAAAATCCCCCCTGGAACCCTGAAGTGCCGGTGAAGCGGGCCATGCAGTGGATGCCGATCAGCGAACAAGCCGGGAAGGCCTGGGGCGTGAGCCCGCGCCTGATCACGGCGATCATCGCCGTGGAATCTGGCGGCAACCCGACGCTGGTGAGTAAATCGAATGCGGTGGGGCTGATGCAGTTAAAAGCCTCGACGGCGGGGAGAGAGGTCTATCGCTACATGGGCTGGAAGGGACAGCCTTCCACCAGCGAGCTGAAAAACCCGGAACGTAATATCTCTATGGGAACCGCTTATCTGAGCATTCTGGAGCATGGCATTCTGAAGGGGATTGACGATCCGGAAGTGATGCAATATGCGCTGGTGGTGTCGTACGTTAACGGGGCCGGCGCGCTGCTCCGAACGTTCTCATCCGATCGCAAAGAGGCGATAGAAGAGATTAACGATATGGATAAAGATGAATTCTTTGAGCACGTTGTAAAGAATCATCCGTCAGCACAGGCTCCACGTTATATCTGGAAAGTACAGAAAGCGATGGACGCTATGTAACGCTTTTGTCGGGCGGCAACACGCTGCCCGACGCCTTTCAGCGCACTTTATTCGCGCGTTCCCGCGCGTCACGCTCCAGTGAAAAGATGATGCGCTGTAGCTCACGCTCGGCGCCTGGCCCGACGTTCAGGAAGCGAAAGCTCAGCCGTGGCGTGGTAATTGTTTCGTTTTTGCTGTCCACCACCTTGCGCTCGCTGATGGCAATCAGCTGGGCATCAAACCAGAAGCGTCCCCATCCGCCCATATCCAGCTCTATCTGACTAAAACGCATACCTTCCACCAGGCCTTCCGGCTTCGGCGTATCCATCAGCGCGCCCATACCGCCCAGCGACAGGTCGAAGAGACGAAAGCGGATCTCTTTTTTGTCCGGCATTTTTGCCTTACAGAAATAGGCCGGGTGAAGCGGGGCGCTGATGCGGAAGTATTCCCGGCGCTGCACGAACCAGAGGTTAGCAGGTAAGGGGGCGATGAATGCAGGTAAACCCTGGTACTCGATCGTGGTCAGGCGAGGCAGCACAAACTCGACTTTTGCTCCTTGCGTTTCGGCCATCACCGAGAGATTTTCTGCCCGGAGCGCGGCACGGTTTTCATCGTTCTGGCTACCCAAATCCACGATCAGGTGTTCTGCCGTTACGTCCAGGATCTTACTGATAAATTGATTGGTTGACCAGTTGATGCGCAGCGGCACCTCACCTTTTTTCAGGTCGCGTAACACCCCTAATACAGCCAGCGGATTTTGTTTCAGGAACTGCTCACTGTAGCTACTCACGCCAGATGGCTCCTCGATAGATGACAGACTGTCTCTGCGTTATCGGCAGGCGGGCACGAAACTTAATACAAACGAACTGATTTTCTCTGCGGATATTGATTTGCTAATGGAAATGATAATAATTGCCGTTCCCAATATCATCTTATAACAAGACGACACTATGAGTACTTCACGTTTTGCGTTATGCGCATTGGCAGGCGCCGTCACGCTGGGATGGCAGACACAGGCTTTCGCAGAAGAATCCACCATCGTGGTGACCGGTACAGAGCAGGGTAGCGCACTCCCCGCCTGGACCAACAGCGCCACGAAATCAGCCGTCGCGGAAAGTAAAACGCCGCAGGTGATCAACACCCTCGCCGCTAAAGAGATTGAGCAGCGGCACGCCAGTTCGGTAAACGAGATCCTGCGCTATGCGCCGGGCGTTTCCACGGAGGTACGCGGGAGCACCTCTTACATGAGCGAGTACAAAATCCGCGGGTTCAACGTCGAGCAGGAGTTCTACAACGGCCTGCAACTTCCCTATAACGTCACCGGGAACACCAAAGCGCGAATCGATCCGCTGCTGATTGAGAGCGTCGATATCCTGAAGGGGCCGTCATCCGTGCTGTATGGCGGCGGCTCACCGGGCGGGCTGGTCAATATCCAGAGTAAAAAGCCGCAGAAAGAGGCGAAAACGGCGCTGGGCTTTAATACCGGAAACCGCAATCTGAAAGAGGGCTACCTGGATTCCACGGGGCAGATCGCGAACAGCGACTGGAACTATCGCCTGCTGGGCAAAGCGACAGAGAGTGACGAACAGGCGCACACCACGCGCTATGAAAACTATCTGGTGGCCCCCTCCGTGACCTGGCAGCCGGATGACAAAACGCGCTTGACCATTGACGCGCTGGCGCAAAATACGCCGAGCCTGACGCCGTCCGATCCGATGCCGCTAAGCTATCTACGGTCTAAATACGCCGACCGTCGTGACTATGCCGGAGATGAGTGGAGCGGCTTTAAGCAGCGCCAGTGGATGTTGGGCTACAGCTTTGAACACGAGTTTGACAGTGGCTGGGGCTTTAACCAGAAAGCGCGCTACTTTGACGTAGACACCCACCAGCGCAGCGCCTATTCCACCGGGACGGGCAGCGAGGTCTACCAGCTTAACCGCTTCGCCTATACCACGGATGAAGATTTGCAGAGCTTCAACATTGATAACCAGGTCACCCGAACCGTCGCGCTGGGGGACTGGAAACATCATCTGCTGGCGGGCTTTGACTACCAGAAGCTTAACTCTCACTTTCATTATCGTTACGCCTCGTCCACACCGGGTATCGATATGCGTAATCCGGATCGCTCGCAGATCGATAACGATGCGCTGGGGCTTGAAACCGCGCAGAAAAACCGTCTCAGCTATCAGCAGAATGGCTATTACCTCCAGGATCAGATTGCGTTTGGCGGGCTGAACGTGCTGGCCAGCCTGCGCTATGACGACTACCGTTCCGTCACCACTAACTATCTGCAAAACGGTGACAAAGCCTGGGTATCGCAGGATCGCCTCACCAAACGACTGGGCGCGCTTTATGCCTTCGACAATGGTCTCTCGCCGTTTATCAGCTATTCGGAAGGGTTCGCCCCGGTATCGCCGCAGGGCACGCTGATCGCGAAAGACGTAAAGCCCACCACCAGCAGGCAGGTGGAGGGTGGGGTGAAATACCTGCTGGCGGAATACGCAACCACCTTCACCGCCTCGGTGTTTAACATTCATCAGAAAAATGTGGTGACCAGCGATCCGGGCTTCCTGAACTATCGCCAGACCGGGGAAGTGGAATCGAAAGGTGCAGAGCTTTCTGCCGTCAGTCGTCCAACGGATAACCTGACGCTGATTGCTAACTACGCCTACACCCACGCCATCAACACCGAAGATGACAAGTACCAGGGCAAACGACCGACGCAGGTCCCTGAGAACGCCTTTAATCTGTGGGGGGATTACACCTTTGACAACACGCCGCTGAGAGGGTTAACGCTGGGAGCTGGCGCACGCTACACCGGACCGATGGAAATCTCGCCAGCCAACGACGCAGGCAAGCTGGGCGGTACGACGCAGTACGATCTGTCGGCATCCTACCGCATGGGCGAACTGGCGCCATCGCTGGAGGGGCTGACGCTGAAAGCGAGCGCGCAGAACGTCACGAACAAAGAGACGCTCACCTGCTATGACGCGACCAACTGCTGGATAGGCCGCGACCGCACGGTCCAGGTCGGGGCGAGCTACAGCTTCTGAAAAAAGCCCGGTGGCGCTTCGCTACCGGGCCACTCTATTGCACGGAACCATCCCCTCGCCCCACCGGGGAGAGGGTCAGGGTGAGGGGCGCTACTGCGCCGCCTGTTTCGCTGGTGCAACATCATCGTTTGCCGCAGGCTGATTCTCCGGTACGCTGTCGCATGGCTTCTCTTTCGGGCAGACCATGTCCAGCATCCTGAGCGTCACGCCGTTACTCCAGCCAAAACCGTCCTGCAACGGATACTCACCGCCACCACCGCCGGTACCGGTCGAAGAGACGTCGTATTTCTCAACCAGTTTCTTCTCGCGATCGTAGGTATGCTGAACGTTTTTCAGGAAACGCCAGGTCACGTCCATCGCCACTTTCTGTTGACCGTAGTTCTGTAAACCTTCCACCGCAACCCACTGCAACGGCGCCCAGCCGTTTGGTGCATCCCACTGCTGTCCGCTGTTGATGGTGGTGGTAGAAATACCGCCCGGTTTAAGCAGGCGTGACGAAGCGGCTGCGGCCACTTTGTCGGCGCGATCCTGTGACGCGGCCTTCACATACAGCGGGAAGAGGGCCGCTGCTGTCAGCTGATTACGCACCTTCTTGTTTTTCAGATCGTAATCCGCATACCAGCCCTCTTTATCGTTCCACAGATGGCCTTCAATCGCTTTCTGACGTGCAGAGGCCAGCGCGTCGTATTTGCTTGCGCTGGCGGTATCGCCATCTTCCTGGCTGGCGCGGGCCAGCAGTTTTTCCATCTTAAACATCAGCGCATTCAGATCCACCGGCACAATGCTGGTGGTGCGGATGGTGCCCAGCTTCTGTGGATTGTCCATCCATCGGGAGCTGAAATCCCAGCCTGAGGCGGCAGCAGAGCGCAGATCGCGGTATATCTCCGTAGCCGGACGGTCAGGGGTATTTTTGGCGGTGGTAACATCATCCAGCCAGGACTCAGGGCGTGGCGTGTCCCTGTCATCCCAGTAGCGGTTGAGGAGGGCGCCGTCATCCAGCTTCACCACACGTTTATTCGCCTGACCAGGCTGAAGCCTGTCCGCCCCCTCCATCCAGTAGGCATATTCTTTCTCCATCTGCGGACGGTATTTCTTTAAGGCATCGCTGTCATGCGTGGCCAGCAGTTCTACCATTAGCGAGAAAAACGGCGGCTGAGAGCGGCTCAGGTAATAGCTGCGGTTGCCGTTAGGAATATGGCCCCAGGTATCAAGCTCGTAAGCGAAGTTGTGCACCATGTCGTCGATCTTATCCCAGTGGCCGCTCTCTGCCAGCCCCAGCATGGTGAAATAGCTGTCCCAGTAGTAGACTTCGCGAAAGCGTCCTCCCGGCACGACATAGGGTTTTGGCAGGGGCAGAAGGGAGTCCCATTTGTTCTCTTTGTCGGTGGTGCGCGTCAGAACTGGCCACAGATCGTCTATGTGTTCGCGCAGACTCTGACCCTCCGGTGGAACATATTTCTCACCTTCCTTCGGCAGGATAAAGTTCATCTCCACGAAATGGCGCAGGTCAAAACCGGACTGGGTATGCTGCATCCGGTAATCCGCCAGGATCGTTAGCGGGTCGCTTTTAGGGACGGCATCCGCGAAGGTTTTCTGATCCGGGAACAGTTTGGCACTCTGGACTTCATTAAAGAGGGGGCCAAGGAGAATATCAGGTGAGCTTTGCTGGCTCGTTGGCTGGTCTTCAGCGTAACCCAATGCGGTAACACCGAGTAGGGCGCCTGCCAACGCAAGGTGTAACAGGCCGGGGCGTAGCATTCGCGTTTTTATCATCGGTTCATCTCCATTCGTCGCTGGGCAGCGTCACCGCTGTCGTCAATCACCTGAAAACCTTAGACGAATATTGCCCGCTTCGCGTGTTGGATATCCCATTTTGCGCATTTCCAGACAATTTATCGCCGTGCCCGGACGTGAGAGGCGGGCCGCAAAGTATTTGTCCAAGAAATGTTTTTTAAGGAATAATTATTATTAAATATTCTATCATGGCAAGCTATGAATATCGGTCGGGTTAAGGGGTTGCACCCTTTTTTAATTCTGTGAGCGAGATTGTGTTTCTTTATTTCATTCCGCGAATAAGTTTTCGTGAAGATCACACAAAGTAAAAATCATAACCGACATAACAAAAAACATAATAGCCGGTTAAAAAGCATTTAGACGAAATAGGATGACCCATCACCTTGGGTATTCACTTTTATTTCAGGATGGATTCTATGCAATTAAAAAAAATGGTTTTCCTCGTGGGGGCGCTCTGTTCTGGCTCTCTTTTTGCTTCACAAAACGCGACGAACGTAGATGAAAAACTGGCGCAACTGGAGGCACAAATCGAGGCGCTAAAAGAACAGCAAGCGTCCAGTCAGCAGGCCGGAACCGTGGTCGTACAGTCTGAGGAGCCCATCAGTAAAGACGCACCACCGAAGCTGACGCTTTCGGGCTTTGGCGACATAAAATTTTATGGCGATGTGGAATTTAATATGGATGCTGCCAGCAAAACCGGCAGCCTGACCTCTGTTAAGCAGAGTGCTAATAGCGACTGGGCACCGGGCGATAAAGAACGGTGGGATATTAATGGGCGTATTTTGCTGGGGTTTGATGGTTACCGAAAAATGGATAACGGGCATTTTGCCGGATTTTCTGTGCAGCCGCTGGGAGATTTAGCCGGGCAAATGTACCTCGATGATGCGGTATTCTTCTTTGGCACAGAAAACGACTGGGAAATTAAAGTTGGACGTTTTGAAGCCTACGATATGTTCCCGCTCAACCAGGATACCTTTGTTGAATACTCGGGTAATACCGCGGACGACCTTTATAGCGACGGCTACGGTTACATTTATATGCTGAAAGAGGGGCGTGGACGTGCCGACAGCGGCGGAAACTTCCTGATGAGCAAGACGCTGGATAACTGGTATTTCGAGCTGAATACACTGTTTAAAGACGGCAGCGATCTGTATGTCGACCAGCGCTACCATGGTGCGGAACTGGAAAATGATAAGAACGTCGCCTATGTCCGGCCGGTTATTTCGTGGCAGGACGGCCCGTTCTCAACGGCCATCGCCATGGAAACCAATCTGGTCAACAATGCTTACGGCTATCGGGATGACGCGGGTCGTTGGGTCGATCAGTCTGACCGCACCGGTTACGGATTCACCATGACCTGGGATGGTCTGAAAGCCGATCCGGAGGATGGCGTAGTCGTGAATCTCAACACCGCGTATCTTGATGCCGCAGATGAAACGGACTTCACCTCCGGGGTCAATGCTCTATGGCGTAACTTTGAACTGGGCTATATTTATGCGCATAACGAAATCGAAGAGTTTAACACCTCCACCTTTGACGCAGAGTGTGAGAATGACTGCTGGATCACCGATCCGGGTGAGTATGATATTCAGACTGTCCATGCGTCATACCTCATTCCCAACGTAATGAAGATGAAGAACTTTAATATTTACCTGGGTGCCTACGCCTCGTGGGTGAACGCATCGCCAAAAGAGGGAAGCGATAAGAGCGACGATCGTTATGGCGGCCGCGTGCGGTTTAAATATTATTTCTGAGCAGCGTCATAATGCCCCCCTGCTCGCATACAGAGGGGCCATTTTGCAGGCCGGGTAAGCACAAGTGCTACCCGGCATTGTGGTTGGCTACAACCCTTTCTTACCCATTAGCATCGCCAGATCCACCAGACGGTTCGAGAAGCCCCATTCGTTGTCATACCACGACAGGATCTTCACCATATTCCCGCCAATCACCAGCGTTGACAGCCCGTCGATGATGGATGAGCGCGGGTCGCCCTGATAATCACTGGAGACCAGCGGTTCATCACTGTAGCCCAGGATGCCTTTCAGTGGCCCGCTGGCCGCAGCCTGACGGAACGCGTCATTCACCTCTTCGGCGGTCACGTTGCGGCCGAGCGTTACCGTCAGATCGACAATTGACACCACCGGAACCGGCACGCGCAGAGAATACCCGGTAAGTTTTCCGTCCAGCTCGGGGATCACTTTCCCAAGTGCTTTTGCCGCGCCGCTGGAGTAAGGCACAATCGATAATGCTGCCGCGCGTGCGCCGCGCAGATCTTTTTCCGGCTGGTCATGCAGCGCCTGGCTGTTGGTGTAGGCATGCGTGGTATTCATCAGCCCGCGCTCAATGCCGAACTGCTGATGCAGCACCTGCGCCGCCGGCGCCAGCCCATTAGTGGTGCAACTCCCGTTGCTGACCACAAAATGCTGGGCCGGATCGTACAGCGTGTGGTTCACGCCCATAACCACCGTCAGATCGTCGTTTTTAGCCGGGGCGGAAATAATGACGCGTTTTGCGCCGCCGCGGGTGATATGCACGGCAGCTTTTTCACGTTCCGTGAAGAAGCCGGTGGCTTCGATCACCACCTCGACACCGGCGTCTTTCCAGGGAATGTTTGCCGGATCACGTTCGCTAAAGACGGTGATGCGCTGCCCGTCAACCTGTAGCGCGCCGTCCGCCGCTTCAACGGGTACCGGCAGCGTGCCGAGCAGAGAGTCATATTTCAGCAGATGGGCAAGCGTTTTACTGTCCGTCAGATCGTTAATGGCCACAACCTGGAGATCCGGGTTGCCCAGCGCCGCGCGCAGGACATTACGTCCGATACGGCCGAAACCGTTAATACCGACCTTAACCATGATGCACTCCTTATCTGTGTTGTCTGGAGTTACTGTAGGTGTCAGGTCAGATGGCGTAAATGACAAAAAAGGATCAGATTACGCCATTCTGCGACAGTGGAAGCGCTGGCGATATTCGCCCGGCGTGAGATGAAGCTGCTTTTCAAAAACGCGGCGCAGGTTGATGCTGGTACCAAACCCGCTTTTTTCAGCAATGACCTCAAGCGGATCCTGGGTCTGCTCCAGAAGCTGTCGGGCGGCGGCCAGGCGCGCTTCGGTGACATAACGGGCCGGAGGCACGCCCACGTCACGCGTGAACACGCGGGTGAAATTGCGCGGGCTCATGGCGACCCGTTCGGCCAGCCTTTCGACGCACAAATCTGCGGTGAGGTTTTGCAGGATCCATCTTTGCAGTTCGCGGACCGGTCCGCTCGCACCGGACTGCTCCAGATTATAGCGACTGAACTGTAGCTGGCCGCCAGGCCGACGCAGGTACATCACCATATCCTGCGCCACGTTGCGGGCGAGGGTAAAGCCGTAATCGTCCTCCACCAGCGCCAGCGTCAGATCAAACCCGGAGCTGACGCCGCCGGACGTCCAGACGGGGCCATCCTGAACATAGAGCGGGCCGCCCTCAACGCTGACCGCAGGATAGCGGGTTTTCAGGGTGTCCAGAAGCCGCCAGTGGGTCGTTGCCCGTCGCCCATCGAGCAGCCCGGCCTGTGCCAGCAGCAGGGCCCCGCCGCAGACAGAGGCGACGCGGCGCGCATGGGGCGCGGCCAGGTGCAGCCAGTCCACCACGGCGGTGCTCTCCTGCTCATTCATGCCGCGACCGGTAATGATGATCGTGTCCAGCGGCTCGCGCGGATCCAGCTCCGGCAGGCGATAGTCCGCCAGCAGGTTTAAGCCGGACTGGCCGTGGATCACCAGGTGAGGCTGGGTAGTGGCGATAATGATGCGGTAGCGGGGCTGCGCCAGGCCGTCCGGGTGCAGCCGGTTGGCCTGCATCAGAATGTCGGCGATACCGGCGGCCTCAAACAACATGCCACCGTCAGGTACGATAATCAGGATCTTCTTCATGTCCTGAAAAGTACCTTTATCACAAAATAAGTCAAGCGGCAGGCGAACATCCTGGAGGAGACAAATGAGGCGTGCCGGGAGAAAGAGTGGAACGGCAGATGTTGGAAAGAAGTAAAAGAAATATGTAGTAACGGTAAAGCTTTTTACGTGAGGTTTACTGTCACCGCCGCTGAAATCCCCAGTTTACGGGCTGCAATGAAGCGTTTTGAACAATAAGAGAACAAAAAGATGTAGCCGGGCTTAATTATTAAGGCTCAAAAAATAACCCCGGAGGGTTATTTCGAGTAGGTTATTTCGGATCGCGAAATTAAATCCCTGCCATTTTTTTCACCGCCATGTCTTAATGCGGGACGCTCGTGCACAATAAAAGTTATCTTCTGAATGCAACAATGAAAATATCCTGGATATATCCCACAGCGCACAGAAAAAATGAAATTCTACTAATTATGGTAGTGGCAGTAATAAGGGGTTGCGTTAATGATAGTGGTTCTCTTTTGTCTGTTTAGCCATTAATTTTCATAGAGTTATGATTAATATCTTTCCAGAAAAAAGACGATTTTAGCTAAGTGCGCATTTTTTATGGGATTAATCCTATAATGCATTCGGCGTATCATTAAACGCCATTAAGCGGGCGGGAAATATTGAATTGATGACAAGCTCATGTAAACTTGTCTACCGTTTGTCAAAATATGTCAGGAGCATGCTGGGCCCATTTCTGTCGGGCTCGTGCGGTAGCTATGCCTTAAAATAGTTACCGGCTGAAAATATCCCGACTATTTTAACAATAGCACCTAAGTCAAATTTTATCCCCTCTCTTCATCCTCTAAATATCGCTACGGAAAAGCATATGAAACTGCGCGTATTGTTATCACTTCTGTTTGTTATGGCGGTGGCGGGCTGTAAGGCGCCGCAGAAACCAGCGATCACCGATGATACGATTGTCACCAGCCAGGTGAATGGCGTCACGCTGACGCACCGTCACGCTGTTACCCCTCCGGTGGAGTTCACCCAGGTGAATGAACCGTACCGTGCCATGTACCCGGCATCCCTGATGAGCCGTCCAGACTACGGCGGAAAAGTGATCCGTACGCTGGAGACCGGCAAAACTTACGTCGTGCTGGGGCAGGTTGAACATTTCTGGATGGCGTTGGCCGATGAAGGGAGTGAACAGCTGATTGGTTATGTGCCGATGCGTGCCGTGATCAAGGCTGACCAGTACGAAGCCACCGTGCGTAAACAGGCACTGCGCCCGAAAGCGCGCAAGAAAACTACCTGTGTTGATGTCGATGGCAACAGCAAAGCCTGCAAAGACAGCGCGAACGGTACCTGGATCCTGAACTAAACGGGTTTCACGAGCATATTTTTATGAATAATAAAAATTTTTATCGGATGTGGTTCCCTTTTTTTGCGTTGATTTTCGCGCTGATCGGTGGTTGTACGTCGTCTTCACACAGCGACCCCTCCCGCTACAATCTTCAGTTTCAGGCTCATCCTCAAATCAATGATTCTGCGCCGCTTAAGGTCAGAGTGTTGCTGCTGAAATCCGATGCGGATTTCATGTCCAGTGACTTCTACTCCTTACAGAACAACGCGTCAGCCACGCTTGGCGCGAATCTGCTGAACAGCGATGTGTTCTTCCTGATGCCGGGCCAGCTTTCGAAAACCCTGAGCGGTCAAAGCTCACCGGAAGCGCGCTATATCGGCGTGATGGCGGAATACCAGGCGCTTGACGGCAAAAAATGGCGCGTCTCACTTCCTTTGCCTGTTCCCGGCGAAAACACGATTTACCAGTTCTGGAAATGGTCCGCCGATGAACTCCAGGCCAGCGTCTTTCTTGACGTAAATGGTATCCGCGTCATCAGCCAGTAACGCCCTTCATAACAGGAAAGAGATCATCATGACGAAAGCAGAAAAGGTCGTCTGGACCGAGGGCATGTTCCTGCGTCCCCACCATTTTCAGCGGACAGAAAGTTACCTCCTCAACCACGTTCGTGAGTGGGGGGCATTGCAGCGATCGTATCTCTGGGGCTTTCTCGATCTTGAGCTGGATGAAACGATGCTTCGCCAGGGCTGTATTGCCCTGAGCTACTGTAGCGGTTTACTGCCTGACGGCACCTTTTTCCAGGTTCGCAGCGACCGCAACGGTCCGGCTCCGCTTAAAATCCCCGATAATCTCACCAATGAAAAGGTGGTGCTTGCGCTGCCGGTTCGTCGCGGTGGCCGTGAAGAGGTGATTTTCAGCGAGGAGCAGTCTTCTCTGGCGCGGTTCATAACGTTTGAACAAGAGGTGGAAGACGACAACGCCATGTCGGTCGGGGAGGCGACGGTTCAGTTTGGTCGCCTGCGTCTGACCCTGATGCTGGAGAAAGATCTGACGGCAGAATGGACCGCCATCGGCGTGGTGTACGTTACCGAAAAGCGCAACGACAACCACGTGCGGCTGGATAACAGCTACATCCCGCCAATGCTTAACGCCAATAACAGCCCGCAGCTGTACGGCATGATCAACGACCTGCACGGCTTGCTGGTGCAGCGTAGCCAGCAGATCGGCGGTCGACTGCGCCAGCCGGGGCGTTTCAATACGTCTGAGATGGTTGAGTTCACGCTTCTGTCGCTCATCAACCGTCACCTTGGCGACGTCTCACATTTGAAAACGCTGCCGCTGCTTCACCCTGAAGCGCTGTGGCGCAGCTGGCTGCCGTTCGCCACGGAGCTCGCCACCTGGACGCCGCAGCGTACCGCAGAGAGCATACTGCCGGTCTACGACCATGACGATCTCGCCGTTTGCTTCAGCAAACTGATGCTGATGCTGCGTCAGGGGCTGTCGCTGGTCATGGAAGATCATGCCATCCAGCTGCCGCTGCATGAACGCTCCCACGGTCTGAACATCGCCACCGTGCCGGAAACCAGCATGGTCCGCGAATTTGGCTTCGTGCTGGCGGTAAAAGCCAATGTCCCCGGCGAACACCTGCAAACCCATTTCCCTGCCCAGATGAAGGTTGCGCCAGTCTCGAAAATTCGCGATCTGGTTCAGCTTCAGCTGCCGGGCATCATGCTGCGGGCCATGCCCGTCGCGCCGCCGCAGATCCCGTGGCATGCAGGCTACAGCTATTTCGAACTCGAGAGGGGCAGCGAACTGTGGCACGAGATGGACAAGTCCGGGGCATTCGCCCTGCATCTTGCAGGGGAATTCCCGGGTCTCGATATGGAATTCTGGGCCATCCGTAGCCCGACAGAATAATAAAGCGAGCGCTTAATATGCAGGAACGACAGGATACCGGCAGTGATGCCGTGTTTACCGGAGCCAGTGGGAACAATCAGCTGGTGGCGGCCGCCAATCCGCTGCTCAATGCGATTCCGCAAATCCGTCATTCGGTTTCCCACGACGATCAGGTCGGGTTGCGCCAGCGTCTGATTGACGAAATTCGCCGTTTCGAGGTGCGATGCCAGCAGGCGGGCTTACCGTATGAAGTGATTGTCGGCGCGCGCTACTGCCTCTGCACGGCGCTGGACGAAGCCGCCGCTCTGACCCCGTGGGGAAGCAGCGGCGTCTGGTCAAGCAATGGTCTGCTGGTGACGTTTCATAACGAAACCTGGGGCGGCGAGAAGTTTTTCCAGCTGCTGGCGCGTCTGTCCCAGAATCCGCGCGAACACATTCTGCTGCTGGAGATGATCAACTACTGTCTGCTGCTCGGCTTTGAAGGCCGCTACCGCGTGCTGGACAATGGCCGGACCCAGCTTGAAACCATCAAACAGCGCCTGTGGCAGATGATCCGCGGCGTGCGCGGCAGCTACCCGCCGCCGCTCTCGCCGCACCCGGAAGATCGCCCCGTTCTGCGCAAGCTCTGGCGGCCGATGATCCCACTCTGGGCGTGCGTGGCGCTGGTCGGCTTTATCGCCTGCCTGTTCTATATCGTGCTGAACTGGCGTCTGGGTGATAACACCAGCCCGGTGCTGGCGAAAATTTACCAGTCCCAACTGCCGGAAACCACGATCCAGCAGCCTGCGCGTCAGCTGCCGGCGGTGCTGAACCTGCGCGGCTTCCTGAAGCCGGAAATTGATGCTGGTCTGGTGGCCGTTAAGGATGAGGCGGATCGCAGCGTGGTGATCCTGAAAGGGGACGGACTCTTTGCCTCGGCCTCAACGGTGGTGCGCGATCGCTATGAGCCGGTCATCGACCGCATCGCACAGGCGATGAATAACGTCAGCGGCAAAATTCTGGTGGTGGGGTACAGCGACAACGTGCCGATCCGCAGCGCACGCTTCGCCTCCAACTATGAACTCTCGCTTGAGCGCGCCCGTTCGGTGCAAAAACAGCTCCAGGGTAGTCTCTCGCAGCCTGAGCGCGTCAAAGCCGAAGGGCGGGGCGAGATCAACCCGGTAGCGCCTAACACAACGCCTGAAAATCGCGCCCGTAACCGCCGCGTTGAGATTACGCTGCTGGTGTCGCCTGACAATACCCAGGCCGAGCTGAACGGATTGCCGCAAGGAAACTAAGGATGCTGACTACTCTACTTTCTATACTGACCAATCGCATTCTGTGGAGCTTCCTGGGCGTAACGGCGCTCGCGGCGGTCATCTGGATGATTGGCCCGCTGTTGTCCATCGTAGATACCCGCCCGCTTGAATCTGAACAGAACCGCGTTATCAGTATCGCGGTGGTATATCTGATCTGGGCCCAGAGCCACATTCTGCCGCGGCTGTATAACGCCTGGCTGAACCGCAAGCTGATGGACAAGCTCAATGAAAATACCACCAGCCCGGAGGCGGCCGATCCGCAGAAACGGCTGAACAGCGAGGAGCAGATCCTTGCCGGGCGTTTCGATGAAGCCGCCCAGATGCTGAAAAAAGCGCACTTCAGCAAAGCGGGACACGGCGCGCAGTGGACGCAGCGCTTCAGCACGCAGTATCTCTATCAGCTGCCGTGGTACGTCATTATTGGCGCGCCGGGTTCCGGAAAAACCACCGCGCTGGCCAACTCCGGACTGCAATTCCCGCTGGCGGACCGCTTCGGTAAAACCGCGCTGCGCGGCATTGGCGGCACGCGCAACTGTGACTGGTGGTTCACCAACGAGGCGGTTCTGCTGGATACCGCGGGGCGCTACACCACTCAGGAGAGCGAGCAGGTTCAGGACGCCGGGGAGTGGCTGGAATTTATCAACCTGCTGCGTAAATACCGCCGTCGTCAGCCCATCAACGGCGTGATTATCACCATCAGCATTTCCGACCTGCTTTCGCAGTCCGCTGAGGCCTCCCGCCAGCAGGCGGTCAACCTGCGCCAGCGGCTCTCCGAACTGCATGAGCAGCTGGGGATTCGCTTCCCGGTGTATGTGATGGTGACCAAAGCGGACCTGCTTAAAGGCTTCCGCGCCTGGTTTGCGGATTACGACAAAGCCCAGCGCGATCAGATCTGGGGCTTTACGCTGCCGTGGGAGCAGACAAAACACGCCGATTACGACCTGATGGGCAACTTCCAGCAGGAATTTTCCCTGCTGCAACAGCGTCTGGATGCCGGCCTGCCGGAAACCATGCTGAAAGAGCATGACGCCAAAACCCGTGCGGAAGCGTATCTCTTCCCGCAGGAGTTCGCCGCGCTGCGTCCGCTGCTGGCAGACTACCTGAGCACGGTCTTTGCCCGCTCAAACTTCGAAACCGAATTTTCGCCGCGCGGCATCTACTTCGCCAGCGGCACCCAGGAAGGGATGCCGTTTGACCGCGTGATGGGCGAGCTGAACCGCGCGCTCTCCTTACCTGAAGGGGAGGAAAGCACCCGCTGGGATTCGGTAAGCAAAGAGGCGCCGATCCCGGGCGCGAAGGGCCAAAGCTTCTTCATTAAAAACCTGCTGCAAAACGTGATTTTCCAGGAAGCGGGCATCGCCGGGGAAAACCGCTGGTGGGAGCTGCGCAACCGCGCCGTGATGTGGTCCGGCTATGCGGCGCTGCTCGCCCTGCTGGCGATCCTGGGTGGCCTGTGGCTGACCAGCTACGCCAAAAATAAAGCCTATCTGGAAGAAGTGGATGCAAAAGTGCCGATGCTGGAGCAGCAGAGTAAGGCGCTGCAAAACCAGCCCCAGCGCGATTTGTTTGCGCTTCTGCCGTTGCTTAACAGTCTGGTGGATCTGCCGAAAAGCGATGCTTTTGACGTTAATGACCCGCCGGTTTCCCGCCGCATGGGGCTTTATCGCGGGGATGACGTCAGCGATGCCTCGCAGTCGCTGTATCAGAAGGCGCTGGATCAGATGCTGCTGCCCGCCGTGGCGATGCACATTACCACCTGGCTGCGCAACGACAACGGCAGCGACGTGGAGTACAGCTACGAGGCGCTGAAAGCCTATCAGATGCTCTACCAGCCGAAGCATTATGACGGCAAATTCCTGCACTCGTGGGTGATGCTCAACCTGCAACGCAACCTGCCGCAGAACGTGACGCAGGCGCAGCTTCAGGAGCTGGAATGGCACCTGACGCAGCTGCTGGAGCCAAAAATTCAGGCTTCACCGTATGCGCAGGATGAGGATCTGGTGGCACGTGAAAGGGCGCTCATCAACCAGCAGCCGCTCTCAACGCGCGTATATGGCCGCCTGAAACGTCTGCTGGAGCATGATGAGAACCTGAAGCCGGTTTCGCTTTCAGATCTCGGCGGTCCGCAGAGCGAGCTGGTGTTTTCCCGTAAAAGCGGCAAGCCGGTGAGTGAGGGCGTACCGGGCCTCTATACGCCGGACGGCTACTGGAAGAGCTTCAACGACCAGATCGACAGCGTGACCACCGCCCTGCACGAAGACGATGCCTGGGTACTGCGAGCGACCACTACCCAGGAAGATAAACAGCAGATCGACAACGCCGTGCGCCAGCTCTACATGCGCGACTTTATCGTCAACTGGGATCGCTTTCTCGCTGACATTCAGCTCAACAACAGCGCCGATCTTTCCCAGCGCATCAACACCGCGCGCCTGCTTTCAGGCACCAATTCGCCGCTGCGCCGTCTGGTGCTTAACCTGAGCAAGGTGCTGACGTTGTCGCGCACAGCGCCTGCGCCGGAAGATGCACAGAAAGCGGAAGCCCAAAGCAACCGCGCCACCCGCACGCTGGAAGCGCTGTTCAGCAACGGTGACAATACCCCGACGCAGGGCGCGGTCGTGACGCAGGCGCCTGAGCAACTGGTGACCGACCACTATGCGCCGATGATTGAGCTGGCGCAGCCGCTGGAGAAGGGCGGCAAGACCATCGTCTTTGATGATTTTCTTAAGCAGGTTGACGAGCTTTATCGCTACCTGACCGCCGTTCAGGATGCGGCAAACAGCGGTATGCCCGCGCCGGGCGGCGATGCAATCAGCCGCCTGCAAGCCAGCGCGGGACGTCTGCCGGGCGGGCTGCAAACCATGTTCAGCAATATGGCCGTCGGCGCAAGCAGCGACACCCAGCGTCGCGATCTGGAGAACGTGCGTAAGCGCATTAACGTGGAAGTGGGGGGGTTCTGCCGTCAGGCGATTGCCGGGCGTTATCCGCTGGTGCGCAGTGCCAGCACCGAGGTGACGCCGGACGATCTCGCCCGCATGTTCGCGCCGGGTACCGGGCTGATGGACACCTTTTTCCGCGACAACCTGACCAACAAGGTGGACACCACCCAGGCGAGCTGGCGCTTTATGCCGGGCATTGACGGTAAAACGCTGCCGGGCAGCGAAGGGCTGTTACGTCCGTTCCAGCAGGCGCAGTCTGTCCGTGATGCCTTCTTCGCCAACGGCGCGACCACGCCATCCTTCAAGGTAACGGTGCGCACCGTGCGGATGGACAACACCATTCTGAACCTGACGCTGGACGTGGACGGCCAGCTGCTGCGCTACAGCCACGGTCCGCAGGCGGTGCAGATCATGACCTGGCCGGGGCCGGGCGGGACGAACCAGGTGCGCATGCAGCTCGGTCTGGCCAATGGCAGCACCGCAACGCTGGTAACCAATGGCTCCTGGGCGCTCAACCGCTTTTTCGACAAGGCGCGCACCAGCCCTGGCGCGGGTAGCCTGAGCCGTCAGGCGACCTTCAACGTCGACGGACATCAGGTCACGCTGGAGTTTGCCCCGAACAGCATCCGCAACCCGTTCCAGCTTCCCCGTTTCTCATGCCCATAACCGCAAGGACAGCCGTATGACGAATACCCCTGCGATGAACCGTTATAGCTGGTATGGCAAATTACCCAGCGCCGGAGATTTTTTGCAGCGTCGCTTTCCGGATACCCTGCAACGCCAGTGGTCGCACTGGTTCCAGGTCGGCCTGCTGGCCTGGCAACAGGAAGAGCAGCGCAGCGGCGAGCGCCCGTTTTCAAAAGCCCCGGTGTGGAATTTTGTCGTTCCACCGATGCTCGGTAGCCAGATGATTCAGATGGGCTGCCTGCTGCCGGGCCGTGACAGCGTAGGCCGCTACTATCCGGTATGCCTGCAACTGAGCTTTACCCCGGCCGAGTGGTCATCCCGCCTGCTCGGGCAGGCTGAAAGCTGGTACCAGCAGCTTGGCCGTCTGGGGCTGCACGCGGTGCGTAACAGCTATTCTGCCTCCCGGCTGGATGAAATGCTGATGACTATCCCGGCGCCCCAGCCCGTTGAGCCGCAAAAGCGTTCCGACATTCTCGACGTGATTGGCTATGACGACGATGGTCAGAGCTCGCTGGGCTGGCCGCAGGCGGCGGAGTGTTTTGATCCGCTGCGCCAGACCAGCTACTGGTGGACCAACCGCTGCGACGGTTATCCGCTGTACACCCACGTCCACAGCGGAAATTTCACCGGGCAGCTCTTTACGCTGCTGTTCGATCCGGCAGGCGGTGCCCGTCCGGGTCGCCACGGTCTTTACCCGCCTATGTTTGAATAAGCAGGGATCTTATGAATATCGATGAATTTCTCGCGCCGATAAGCCCCGATAACCCCTGCGGTGAAAACCTGGAGTACGACGCTGAATTCCAGGCCATGGGGCAGGCCAGTCAGGGGAAAGCCGAGCAGCAGTTTGGCGACACCATCATTCCGGCAGAGCCTGCCGACTGGAACACGGTGGAAAAACTCGCCACCAGCCTGCTGGGACGCACCAAAGATCTTCGCGTCATGCTGGCGTTAACCCATGCCTGGACGCGTCGTCGCGGGTTGGCAGGTTACGCCGAAGGGCTACTGCTGGTGCAGGAAGCTCTGTCCCGTTACTGGGAGCAACTGTACCCGCTTCTGGAAGAGTATGGCGAAACCGATCCGTTCTACCGCATTAACGCCCTCGCCGGGCTGAGCGATAAATCTGACCTGACGGTCGCGGTGCGTAACGCCTCACTGATCCGCTCAAACGGCGATGAGATTTCGCTCCGTGACGCGCAGGCACTGCTCGACGGTAGCAAAACCGAATGTCCGGATTATCCTGGCGGTCGACCACGACTGATCGACGAGCTGGCGCGCGGCGACCAGCCCGGCACCGAAGCGGTTATCGTGATCAACGAACGTCTGCTGGCGATCCGCGAACTGCTTACCGGCTATCTCGGGGAAAGTGGCGTACCGGAGATGGAACAGCTGCTGAAAACCGTCGGGCTGGTTTCCAGCGCCTGTCAGGTGACCGATATCAGCAAGCTGCTGCCGAACCGTGACGCGCAGGCAGAACAGCATACCGAGCCGCAGCCGGTGGCCGCGTCGCCCGTTCAACAGGTAACGGACTGGCGCAGCGTGCAGGTGACCAGCCGCGCCGACGCCCAGCTGATGCTGGAAAAAGCGAAGCAGTATTTTGCGCAGTACGAACCCAGCCATCCCGCACCGCTGATGATTGAACGCGTGCAGCGGCTGTCTGAACTCAACTTTATGGACATTATTCGCGACCTGGCGCCGGACGGCGTTAACCAGCTGGAAAACATCTTTGGACGCCGCGAATGACGCGTCCTGGCATTATGACGACAGGCATGGAGTCTGCCGTTTCACCTTCACCGCGCATCTTTGATGGAGAACATCATGGCAATGAGTAACAGTGGACAGAAATTCATCGCACGCAACCGTGCTCCCCGCGTGCAGATCGAGTACGACGTAGAGATCTACGGCGCAGAACGCAAAATTCAGCTGCCGTTTGTGATGGGCGTGATGGCCGATCTGGTTGGCAAGCCGGTGGAAAACCTGCCAGCCGTCGACGAGCGTAAGTTCCTTGAAATCGACATCGACAACTTCGACGAACGCATGAAGGCGCTGAAGCCGCGCGTGGCGTTCCAGGTGGATAATACCCTGACCGGCGAAGGTAAGCTCAACGTCGATCTGACCTTCGACAGCATGGACGACTTCCTGCCGGACGCGGTGGCCCGCAAAGTCGAGCCGCTGAACAAGCTGCTGGAAGCCCGCACCCAACTCTCCAACCTGCTGACCTACATGGACGGTAAAAACGGTGCGGAAGAGCTGATTGCGAAAATTCTCCAGGATCCGACGCTGCTCAAATCCCTGAGCCAGTTGCCAAAAAATGACGAAAGTGCGAAAGGTAGCGAGGAATAATCAATGAGCAACCAGACTCAACAACACGATCAGCAGGCGGGCCAGGCGTTCAGCCAGGACGAGTTCAGCGCGCTGCTGAATAAAGAGTTCCGCCCGAAAACCGATCAGGCACGCTCTGCCGTAGAAAGCGCGGTTAAAACCCTGGCGCAGCAGGCGCTGGAAAACACCGTGACCTTCTCAAACGATACCTACCGCACCATTCAGAACCTGATTGCCGGTATTGACGAGCAGCTTTCACAGCAGGTGAACCAGATCATTCACCACGAAGAGTTCCAGAAGCTGGAGAGCGCCTGGCGCGGTCTGAGCTACCTGGTGAACAATACCGAAACCGACGAGATGCTGAAGATCCGCTTTATGAGCATCTCCAAGCAGGAGCTGGGCCGCACCCTGAAGCGCTATAAGGGCGTGGGCTGGGACCAGAGCCCGATCTTCAAAAAAATCTACGAGCAGGAGTACGGCCAGTTCGGTGGCGAGCCGTTTGGCTGCATCGTCGGCGACTACTACTTTGACCACAGCCCGCAGGACGTTGAACTGCTGGGCGAAATGGCGCGCATCGGCTCTGCGGCCCACTGTCCGTTCATCACCGGTACCGCACCGGGCGTGATGCAGATGGAGTCCTGGCAGGAGCTGGCTAACCCGCGCGATCTGACCAAAATCTTCCAGAACACCGAATACGCTGCCTGGCGTTCACTGCGTGAATCAGAAGATGCCCGCTACCTGGGCCTGGTGATGCCGCGCTTCCTGTCGCGCCTGCCTTACGGCATTCGCACCAACCCGGTCGACAGCTTTGATTTTGAAGAGCAGACCGACGGCGCGAACCACAACAGCTACTCCTGGGCGAACGCCGCCTATGCGATGGCGGCCAACATCAACCGCTCCTTTAAAGAGTACGGCTGGTGCACCTCGATTCGCGGCGTGGAGTCCGGCGGGGCGGTGGAAAACCTGCCGTGCCATACCTTCCCGAGCGATGACGGCGGCGTGGACATGAAGTGCCCGACCGAGATCGCCATCAGCGACCGTCGTGAAGCGGAACTGGCGAAAAACGGCTTTATGCCGCTGGTGCACCGCAAAAACTCCGACTTCGCCGCCTTCATCGGCGCGCAGTCCCTGCAAAAACCGGCCGAGTATCATGACCCGGACGCCACCGCGAACGCGCGTCTGGCCTCCCGTCTGCCGTACCTGTTTGCCTGCTGCCGCTTTGCCCACTACCTGAAGTGCATCGTGCGCGACAAAATCGGCTCCTTCCGCGAGCGCGAAGAGATGGAGCGCTGGCTGAACGACTGGGTGATGAACTACGTCGACGGTGACCCGGCGAACTCCTCCCAGGAAACCAAGTCCCGTAAACCGCTGGCGGCGGCGGAAGTGCAGGTGCAGGAGATCGAAGACAACCCGGGCTACTACGCCGCGAAGTTCTTCCTGCGTCCACACTACCAGCTGGAAGGTCTGACCGTTTCCCTGCGTCTGGTATCTAAACTGCCGTCGCTGAAGACGAAGGACGCGTAAGAGCGTCAGACTGCTGACTACGTGCGTTTTGTGAGTTTCGCCCGGCGGCGCTACGCTTGCACGAGCCTACAATCAAACGTGCAATCAATTGATATCGTTGCTCAATGTAGGCCGGGTAAGCACAGCGCCACCCGGCAAGAAAGACGGCTAAATTGCTAATGCTGTCCTTAACTGGTTCCACAATAAAGCACAGTAATAAAGACTTCACATTCATTCCGTTATTTCGGGGGAATGTAAGACTGTCAAATGACACGGGTCGTTTGATATGAGGCAGAGGTAAAATATGGACGGTTTTATTCAGCCCCATGCTTTCCTGTTTGCCATATAAGGGCTTTTTCGAAAGCAATATTGTTCATCCACGAAGAGTAGATATTATGGCTATTGATATGTTTCTGAAGGTCGAGGGTGTTACGGGCGAATCTAAAGATTCTAACCACACCGGCTGGACTGATATTACCTCCTTCTCCTGGGGCGCGTCCCAGCCAGGTAATATGAGCGTTGGCGGTGGCGGCGGTGCCGGTAAAGTGAACTTTAACGATCTGCACGTAAACGCTCTGATCGACAAATCCACTACAGCAATCCTGAAACACTGCGCAAGCGGTAAACACCTGACCAAAGTTGAACTGTCCGTCTGCAAAGCGGGTGGTCAGCAGGTTGAATACACCCGCATTACCCTGGAAGACGTTCTCGTGACTTCCGTTCAGTACACCGGTGCAGACAACGGCGATACCGTTGGCGTGACCTATGCATTCCAGGCTGCGAAAGTGAAACAGCAGTACTGGGAGCAGACCACTGCCGGTGGTAAAGGTGCTGAAAGCAGCGCTGGCTGGAACATCAAAGAAAACAAAGAAGCGTAACAGGAGTGGGCCCGAAAGGGCTCACTTTAGCCTGTACTTTCAAAAAGGGAAAATACTTATGCGTCCTGCTTTTGGTGCCGCCTGGAACAGATTCAGAGAAGTTAATGTCAATGTCGAAACGGTGGGCAAATTATTGGGTGGAAAAGTCCAGCACAATATTGAAGCCGGAATTTTTCAAAATGCATGCCCCATTCGTATGAGCTACGTTTTAAATTATTGTGGCGTTCCAATTCCCTCCAACAGCAGATATGCGACGGTTACGGGGAGTGATAAAAAACGTTACATGTATCGCGTAAAGGATATGATTGCTTTTCTGCCAACTGTACTGGGTAATGCAGATATGACGGTGACGTCTCCAATACCAAGCCAGTTTGCAGGTAAACAAGGTATTATTATCTTTAGCGGTCACGGCTGGAGCGATGCCACTGGACATGTCACGCTCTGGAATGGGAATATTTGCTCCGATGATTGCCATTTCTTGGGTTCTCCCGGTAATGGTTCGTTTATTCCTGGCAGCGCTACGCTCTGGAGCCTGAAATGAGCCGTTTACTCGCTTTCGTACTCGCGTTAAATACCTCATATACCATCGCCCATACACTCCCGGACGTTAACACCTTTTCTCAACAACAGATTTTTGAAAACTGGGTGCAGAATCGCTGTATCGGCAAGATTGCGGACAGTGCGACGCTGAAAAATGATGCAAAGGCAAGCGCCGCAGCATGGCTGGAAGTCAGTAACCTGCCTGCCGAGAATTTCGAAAAAGCCGACGAGGTTATTAACTCCTTACTGAAACAAAAGCTAGGTGGTACGGCACCGGCAAACTATGAGGTATTAAAGTGCAGCTTAATTTCCCATAGCGATGCGATTCGCCAACTCAATGTCCAAAAATAAACTTTCTGCAAAGGCTACACATTAAAAATACAAGGAGTTTCCATGGCAAGTCCGTCAAACGTTGCTCCAGGTTACTGTGTCGTTCAGCAACCCGGCACTCTGGATTTTCAGGCAAGACAGCTATTTGGCACTGCGCGCAATGAAAAATCCGAGTATTTTATGCAATTGAATAAAGACACTGCGTGGCTCAAACCCGGACAAATATTAATTGTTGCTGACCCGCTCGGCGATAATCAAACTCAACAGATCAATAGCTTAGCCATTGCGAAAAAGAAGGTGACCAACGCGCTTGCGACTTTGGATGGAGCCACCGCTGAATTTTTGAAAAATAATTATGATAATATAAAAGCCATTACAGGCTGGGGCGATACAATCGTCGGGGGCGTGAGCGGTACAGGTGAGTCATATTTTAAGTAAATTGAAAATATTTTAATTAAAATTGAAGCCACCTATCAAAATCAGTACAGGACACAAGGTGCGCTTTTTGGCCAACAATTTTATGCTGAGCGTAATGCACTTTTCGCGCAATTGAAACCCTTGTTAAATAAAATAACTAAAAAACAGCTTAAGTTTAAAGATTATGCGGATCTTAAGAGAGCATTAGGACTGTCCACGAAATCAATAGTCCATGAATGGAGTACAGTTGGTATTGGCGCAATCCCCGGATACTCAACATATATTGACAGAGCTGCCAGAATTACCTCTTACCTGAAAGCAGGTGGATGGGTTGCTTTAGGTTTTTCTTTTATGAATACGTCTAACGAAGTTTATCATGCCTGCACTACTGGAAGAGAACATGAGTGCAGCAGAGTTGCAGTGACTGAATATAGCAAATTTGGAGGCGGTGTCGCTGGTGCTGCATTAGGCTCCTCCCTTGCGGCTCCTGTTTGTCTTGCATTAGGTGTGCCCACAGCGGGGACAGGTACACTCATCTGTGGTTTAGTGGTTGGTGCAGTCGGGGCAGCGGGCGGAACACAAATCGGTGGGTTTGCAGGAGAACAGCTAAACAATTTAATTTTTAGCGGAGAATAAAGTGATTTTTAATAATATTTACTCTGCTGTTATTATCTGTCTCTTTATTGCTTTTATAGGCATAGTCATTTCATTTTATATAGACTATCGGAAAAATTATCGCCATGTTAATCAAATATATGCGATATTAACAAAACAACAGCTGCTCAAAAAAGAAGATTATCAAACCTGGCAAAATCTTGGGTTCTGGGGATTTGGTTTCCTCACCACAATTTTATCACGGGTCTTACAGGGTAAGCGTGTGAGATTAACTGAGTGTCGTTGGCTTGAGCCACAGTCGTGCAATGAAATTTTTTCTGATTTTGATTTGTCATGGGTTAAGTCGTATAAAAGAAAAATACTTATTGCCACTGTTATATTTTTACTGCTGTTAATTCTTTCGAGCATTAATAGTGTCTGATTTTATTTTGAAAATTTTAATGATGCCTTTCTGAATTAACCCCCAAACCCCGCCGTTTTCACCCCCGAGAGCGGCAGCGTTTGAGCGCTAATCATACCAGCAGGAATACGCCATGCGATTCACGATTATTTCTACGAAACCCGGTCATCAGCCGCCGCAAAGCAGCTGTGATTTTTATGCCCCGGGCGGCACCATTGGGCGCGGTACGGATAACAATCTGGTGCTGCCGGACAACGATCGCACCATCTCGCGTTTGCAGGCCATCGTTCACGTCGACGCCAGCGGCGAATGTCGCGTCACGAACCGCGGCAGCGTTACCCGCGTGGTATTGAATGATATTCCGCTGGAGCGTGGGCGTCAGGTTGAGCTTCAGGATGGGGATATTCTCGGTATTGATGATTATCGCATTGAAGTCAGCGAACTCATTCATGACACCCAGCCCGTAAGCCGCATGGCGGCCAGCATGCAGCAGGCGCGCCCAGCGGCGACACCTGCGCCAGCGCCACAACCGAAACCGGCCAGCGTCGCGCCTCGCGGAAAAGCTGAACCTACGGCCGTGCCGTCGGAAATCTGGGACAGCCTGATGCAGGAGTTTTCCATCTCCGACAGCATCTCCAGCAACCGGGCAAAACCACAGCCCGCGGCGTCCCACGACCCGTTCTCCCAGCCTGCGGCTCCGGATCGGAATGCCGAAGATCCGCTGGCGATGTTCAACGACGCCGAACCGTCGCTTGAACGTAAAAACGTTGACCCGGACACGCTGTTCAGCGATGAAGCGTTGTTTAAAAAAGAGAGCATCTTTGACGATGTCACCCCTTCAACGCTGGTACAGCCGGACAAAAGCAAACCTGCCCAGCCAAAGGAAGAGGCGTCGGATGAACTCGATCCGTTAGCCCTGTTTGGCGGGTCGGCGAGCGCGCCTGCCGCGCGTCACGATGACCCCCTCGGCCTGATGGGCGGCGCACCGTTAACCCATCCGGATGAAATCGTGGCCGATAAGCCGGAGCCAAAGCCTGAACCGCAAGCCGCACAGGAAGAGGATGCGCTGGCCGGCTCACCGCTGTTCGATTCGGAACCGACTGAACCACAGGTTGCGCCGCGCGCGGAAGAAGAGCCCGCGCGTCCTGATTACGCTGGCATCACCATGCCAACGCCGCAGGCCGTGGCGCGCAACAACGCGCAGGCGCCTAAAGGCCGCCTGCGTATCGACCCGGTTAAAAACGCTGTATCGCCTGCTGCCTCCGCGCAGACCGGCGAGCGGGGCGAGGTGCTTCAGGGCGAACTGCTGGAGGCGCTGCTGGAGGGCATGGGCCTGAGCGAAATGCAGCCGGTGCCGCAGTTTGACCGCGAAAATATGCGTCAGCTGGGGCAGATCCTGGGCATGTTCTCGCAGGGGACCGTGGCGCTGCTCTCCTCGCGCTCCATCCTCAAGCGTGGGGTGAAAGCCGATATGACCATGGTGCTCGACGATGCGAACAACCCGTTCAAACTGCTGCCGACCGGCAAAACGGTGCTGATCCAGATGTTCGGCACGCCGATGCCGGGCTTTATGCCGCCGACCAAATCGGTGCGTGATGCGCTGATCGATCTTCAGGCGCACCAACTGGGGATGATCTCCGGTATCCGCGCCATTATCGCCGCCATGCTGCAATCCTTTAACCCGGAACAGCTTGAAGAGCAGGCGAAACAGAACGGGATGACGTCACGCCTGGCGCTGCCGGGCAGCCGTAAAGCCGCGCTGTGGGATTATTTCGTTCGCAGCTATGGCGAGACGGCGGGCGAGATCGAGGACGACTTCCATACCCTGTTTGGCGAAGCCTTCCTCCATGCCTATGACATGGAGGTCAATCAGTACAAAGACTCACAAAGCGGATCGGAAGAAAAATGAATATCGCAACGGCTTCTCTCTCCCGCCAGGGGACGCGCGCCAGCAACCAGGATCAGACGGGAGAAACCATCGGGGAACGTTCAGCCTGCTTTGTCGTCTGTGACGGCATCGCGGGCCTGCCGGGCGGCGAGGTGGCCGCTGAGCTGGCCCGCAACAGCATTATTTCCCGCTTTGACGGCGACAAGCACCTGAATGCACAGCATATTCGTGACTACGTACAAACGGCGAACCGCACCATCCTCAGCGAACAACAGGCCGTGCAGGACTATCGCCGGATGGGCACCACGCTGGTCAGCCTGTTTATCGACCGGGATTACCGTCTGGCTTACTGGGCGCACGCCGGTGACAGCCGCCTGTACCTGTTTCGCCGCGGCTGGCTGTGGCACGTCACCACCGATCACAGCCTCGTCCAGCAGATGAAAGATGCCGGGCATCAGACCGACGATCTCAACAGCAACCTGCTGTATCTGGCGCTGGGTATTGAGAATGGCGGACCGGAAGCGAGCTACAGCGATGTTGTGCAGGTTGAGGACGGTGATGCGTTTTTACTCTGCACCGACGGTTTCTGGCACGGCGTCAGCGAAGAGCAGATGAAGCAGTCGCTGCACATGGTCAATACGCCACAGGAGTGGCTGACCTTAATGAACCAAATCATTCAAAAGAATGCCGAACAGGAGGGTAATGCTCAGGATAACTATACCGCCGTGGCGGTGTGGATGGGCAACCCCCAGGACACCACTTTGCTGCATACGCTCTCTGACGCAGCACAATTTCTTCCCTGCGGAACTGATTAGACACACAAGGATTGATATGAAACTTTGGCTATCGGGTTTGGCTCTTCTGACGGTGGCGACCACCGCACAGGCTGAAAACTTCCGCATCGTGCAGTCTCCTGCGCAGAAGCTGGATATCTGGATCGACAACATTAAAGACAATACGCCGCAAAGCTGGTGTAAGTCGGACGTTGCGCTGCGTATCGTGGCGAACGGCAAGAAAGAGGTGTCGGTGCTGGAAAACTTCGTGCCGCGCCTTGGCTCGCTGCTGGAGCACCAGTGCAGCAAGCTGAATACCCTGAACTGGACGCTTAACGATCCGGAAGGCACGACGCTTGCACGGGGCACAGCGGCTAAAGCGCAGGACTGGGCGCTGGTGGTGAAACAGCAGGAAACGGCGGCGGCAACGACCACCACCTCAGGCGCGCTGCTGCCGCCTGACCAGAATCCGGAGACGCACACCGTAGCGGCAGATCGTACGCCATGGCAGGAATTCACCCTTCAGGACGGTTGCCACCTGCGCACCTTCTGGGAGGGCGGTTCCTCCGCGCCGGCGCTGTTTATTCCGGACTCCGACACCACCCGCTGCGGCAACGGTAGCTGGCTTAGCGGCCACACCGTGGTGACGCAGAACCGTAACGGGACGCAGAAAGCGATTCCGGTCACCTACATTCACGGCTTCCCGGTGATGGGGTTGAACAACGCTGTCGATGCTGAAAGCGCGCTGATCACCTCCGTCAACAAAGAACGCATGGTCTTCAGCACCCAGAACAGCAACCAGAGCTGGATGATACTGCCGTACGACAGCACCCTTAACGGCTGGAAGAGCAACGGCACGGTGGCGGTGGAAATCACCCGTGAGATCGCCAGCGACGACGCCAGACTCCAGGCACGTATCGCAGAGGTGAAGAAGATCTGGACCCCATGGGTTGCACCGGGCGCGGAGCTGAACGTTGTACTGATTGACACGCTGCGTCCGCAACTGCGCGATCCGGCTGTGGGTGCCTGGCGCGCGGCGAATTAAGGAGGGGCTATGAATACGCTTTATCAACGTCTGGCGGGTGAGTCGATTAGCGACGCGCTGCTTCGCCTGGAAGCCGATATCAAGGCCCGTCCGGCGGATGCCGATCTGCGCGCCGCGTTTGTGCAGTTTCTGATCCTCAGCGGCAACTGGGCGCGTGCCCTGACCCAGCTGAAAAGCTGGCTGGCGCTGAAGCCGCAGGCTAAACCGACCGTAACGCTGTTGGAGCAGGCCATTCAGGGTGAACAGCAGCGGGCGCGCGCGTTCGCGGGAGAGGTACGACCGGCAATGCCCGAGGCGCAGTGGCCGTGGCTGACGACGTTAGCCCAGGCGCTGACCGAAAGCGCCGGGCAAGCGCAAACGCTGCGCCTGGCGGCGCTCGAACAGGCACCGGCAAGCCGCGGGCAGGTCACGCTGGAGAATGAAGAGAGCCACACCTTTGAATGGCTGATGGACGGCGATGCCCGTCTGGGGCCGGTGTGTGAAACCCTGGTCAATGGCCGCTATTTCTGGGTGCCGTTCTGCGCCATCGACGCGATCCGTTTTCAGGCTCCGGCCAGCGTGACCGATCTGGTGTGGCGTCATGCGCTGGTCCGCCTCAGGGACGGCACCGAGCAGGTGTGTCAGCTCCCGGCGCGTTATCCGTTTGCTGACGGAGCGCCGGACAGCGTTAAGCTGGGGCGCACCACCGAGTGGCTCCCGCTCGACGATGACGGCGTCCTGTATGAAGGCATGGGGCAGAAAGCCTGGCTGAGCGAGCAGAGCGAAAGCCCGCTGCTTACCCTGAGCCTGGTGACGTTTGCTGCGGAAGGTGCGGATGAGTAATCCCGCTGGCGAAGGCGATCTGCTGCGCAGCGGCTGGCAGGCCCGCAGCAGGCATGAGAAAGTGGGGGCGCGCGACAAAATGCAGCCCTCGCTGCTGGATCGCCTGACGGATAACGATCCGCAAAAAAAACGCGAGTCCGCTAACAGCAATCTGATCACCCACGCCGCGCTGCGTCGCAATGTCCTGCGGGACTTACAGTGGTTGTTTAATACCATCAACCACGATGCCTCCAGCGATCTGAGCGGGCTGACGCAGGTGAGCCGTTCCGTCGTTAACTTTGGCGTTGCGCCGCTGGCGGGGAAAAGAATGTCCGATATTGAATGGCACGACATTCAGCGCAAGCTCACCGAAGCGATTATTAACTTTGAGCCGCGGATCCTGCCCCAGGGGCTCCAGGTTCGCTGCGTATCCGATACCTCCTCATTAGATCTGCACAACGTTCTGTCTATCGAAATCAAAGGCCGCCTGTGGTGCGTACCGTATCCGCTGGAGTTTCTCTTTCGCACGGACGTCGATCTGGAGAATGGCCATTTTGAACTGAAGGATGCGGGGTAATCATGGAAAGCAAACTGCTCGAATATTACAACCGTGAACTGGCCTATCTGCGCGAGATGGGCGCGGAGTTCGCCGAACGCTACCCGAAAGTGGCGGGGCGACTCGGCATGCGCGGCATCGAAGTGGCGGACCCGTACATTGAGCGCCTGATGGAAGGTTTCGCCTTCCTGACCTCCCGCGTGCAGATGAAAATGGACGCTGAATTCCCGCGTTTTTCACAGCGTATGCTGGAGATGATTGCGCCAAATTATCTGGCGCCTACGCCGTCGATGGCGATCGCTGAGATCCAGCCCGACAGCAGCCGCGGCGACCTGAGCAAAGGCTTTATTGTGCCGCGCGGCACCATGATGGACAGCCTGGCGCTGAAAAAAACCGGCGTTACGTGCAGCTATACCACGGCGCACGAGGTCAACCTGCTGCCGTTAAAAATTGAGCGGATCGAGCTGGGCGGCGTTCCCGCCGATCTGCCGCTGGCCCAGCTCGGCCTGAGCCAGCGGGGGATCAGCAGCGCCTTGCGGATCCGCATTGCCTGCGATGGCCCGCAGCACCTCGGACACCTGGATTTTGACCGCCTGGAGTTCTTCTTAAGCGGCCCGGACATCGAGGCGCTGAAGCTGCTGGAGCTGGTCATGGAGCACCACGCGGGCATCGTCTGCCAGACGGTCAGCAAGCAGCCCCAGCGCCAGCTGTTATCGTCTGACGCCCTGCGTCAGGAGGGCTTTGACGCGGACCAGGCGCTGCTCCCGGACGATCTGCGCAACTTTGACGGCTATCGCCTGTTGCAGGAGTACTTTGCGTTTCCGGCGCGTTTTCGCTTCATCAGCCTGAGCGGGCTGGGCAAATTGATCCAGCGCTGCGAAGACGAAAAAGCGTTTGATATCTTCATTCTGCTCGACAAGAGCGACGATCAGCTGGAGCGCGTGGTGGATGCCAGCCACCTCGCGCTGCATTGCACGCCGGTGATCAACCTGTTCCCGAAAGTGGCGGCCCGGCAGAAGCTGAGCGAAAGCCAGCATGAATACCACCTGGTGGTGGATAATATCCGACCGCTGGATTATGAAATTTATGCCGTGAAAAAAATCTATGCCAGCGCGGATGGTCAGCGGGACGACCAGACGTTTCGTCCGTTCTGGAGTACCTGGAGCGGAGACGCGGGCAACTACGGTGCCTATTTTTCCCTGCGCCGTGAGCAGCGCGTTCTCTCCGAACACGCGCTGCGTTATGGCACCCGGACGGGCTATATCGGCTCGGAGGTCTTCGTCTCCCTGGTGGATGCGCAGCACGCGCCGTGGCAGGAGAATTTGCGCTACATTTCCGCCGAGGTGCTGTGTACCAGCCGCGACCTGCCGCTGATGCTCCAGCAGGAGCTTGGGCAGTTTATTATGGCCGACTCCATGCCGGTGAAGGCCTTAACCCTGCGTAAAGGCCCGACGCCGCCGCGGCCGGCGCTGGCGGAAGGGTTCAGCACCTGGCGGCTCATCAGCCAGCTGCAAATGAACTACCTCAGCCTGATGGACAGCGAAAACGAAGAGGGCGCTGCCGCGCTGCGTCAGCTGTTAGGGCTGTACGCTAACCTCGCCGAGACGCCGGTTGCCCGTCAGGTGGATGGCGTTCGTCACTGCGTGCTGGAGCCGGTGCACCGCCGCGTGCCGGAGCCCGGCCCGGTGGTATTCGCCCGCGGGATAGGCATCACCCTGACGGTGGACGAACGCGCCTTTTCCGGTGCCAGCCCGTGGCTGTTCGGCAGCGTGCTGGAACGCCTTTTTGCCCGCCTGGTCTCTATCAACAGCTTTACGGAGTTCACGCTCAAGAGCCAGCAGCGCGGCGAAATCGGCTACTGGGCGCCGCGCATGGGTAAAAGGGCGCTGGTATGAGTGAAGTTGCCCCTGCTACGCTGCGCGTGCATCGCCTGACGCCGCTGCCCGATGCGTTCTGGCGCGGAGTGCGCGAGACGCCGTGGCGCTACGATCTGTTTCAGCTGTTAAGACGCATTGATGCCCAGGACGGTGTGCGTTACCCGCTGGGGCGCGCGCCGCTGCCGAAGTTTGAGCCGCTGCGTATTGGTCAGCAGCCTTCAATGGGGTTTGCGCCGTCAACGGTTGCCGAGGTCCGGCAGAGGGAAGAGAACGGACTGCATGAAGTTTCCATTCTGAGCTTCGGCCTGTTTGGTCCTAACGGCCCGCTGCCGGTGCACATGACCGAGTATGTCCGCGAGCGTATTCATCATCATCAGGATCACAGCCTCAGCGCGTTTGCCGACCTCTTCCACCACCGCCTGACGCTGCTGTTCTACCGCGCCTGGGCGGACGCGCAGCCCGCCGTTTCACTGGATCGCGACGACAACAGGCGCTTCGAAGGGTATCTGGCATCGCTGATTGGCATGGGGCAGCCTGCCCAGATGTCGAAAGGCAGCCTGAGCGCGCATGCCCGATTTACTCACGCCGGGCACCTGACCCGCCACGGGCGGGATCCGGAAGGGCTGGAGAAGATCCTGCGCAACTATTTCAACGTGCCGGTCAGGCTGGTGGCCAACGTCCCGCAGTGGATGCCGCTCTCTACGCGGGAGCAGGCACAGCTGGGTGAGGGGCGTCGCCTGCCCCGCATGGGAGAGTCCGCTTTTCTCGGCATTGCGGTACGCGACGTGCAGCATAAATTTCGGCTTGAGATTGGCCCGTTGAGCGCAGACGACTACAACCGTTTTCTGCCGGGCGAAGGGTGGGTCACCGAACTGCGCGACTGGGTGCGACAGTACGCCGGGGTGGAATTTGAATGGGAAACACGGGTGATCCTGCGTGCCGATGCGGTACAGGGCGCCACGCTCGGTGGCACCGGGCGATTAGGGTACAACACCTGGCTGGGCCTTCAGCCTCAGCCTGTTCCGCGTGGCGATCTGGTGTATCGCACAGAGCGATAATCCTTCCGTATACCGAATCATTGTTAATGGAAACTAACATGTCAGAAATTAGCCGTGCCGTGCTTTTCGGCAAACTGGATACGCTGTTATTTACCTCTCTGGAAAGCGCGACTGCCTTCTGTAAGCTGCGCGGCAACCCGTACGTCGAGCTGGTGCACTGGCTGCATCAGCTGATGCAGCAGCAGGACGGCGATCTGCAACAGGTCATCCGTCACTTCGCCCTTGATGAACAGCAGCTGACGCGCGATATCGTGGCGGCGCTGGATGCCCTGCCGCGTGGCGCGAGCTCCGTTTCCGATCTTTCCGAGCATATCGACAGCGCCGTCGAGCGCGCCTGGGTCTACGGCTCGCTGAAGTTTGGCGTCAGCCGCATCCGCGGCGGCCATTTGCTGATCGGCTTACTGAAAACGTGGAATCTGGCCAACGTGCTGAAAAGCATTTCGGCGCAGTTCACCCGTCTTAACGTCGAAGTGCTGATCGAGCAGTTCGACGCCATTTGCGCCGGCAGCAAAGAGAGCCAGCAGGCCGCCGCCGCTGCGGACGCGCCTGCCGGGGCAGTGCCGGCTGCGCAGGGCACGCTGGCGCAGTATGGTCAGGATCTGACGGCGCGCGCCCGGGAAGGGAAAATTGACCCGGTGGTGGGGCGCGATGAAGAGATCCGCCAGATGGTCGATATTCTGATGCGTCGTCGCCAGAACAACCCCCTGCTGACCGGGGAAGCCGGCGTCGGGAAAACGGCCGTGGTGGAAGGGCTGGCGCTGCGTATCGCTGACGGCGACGTGCCCGAGCCGCTGCAAAACGTTCAGCTTTGGCTGCTGGATATCGGCATGCTTCAGGCCGGGGCGGGGATGAAAGGGGAGTTTGAGGCGCGTCTTCAGGCGCTGATTAACGAGGTACAGTCCAGCGCCACGCCGATTATTCTGTTTATCGATGAGATCCACACCCTGATTGGCGCTGGCGGCCAGCAGGGTACCGGCGATGCCGCTAACCTGCTCAAGCCTGCCCTGGCGCGCGGGCAATTGCGCACCATCGGCGCGACCACCTGGGCGGAATACAAAAAATACATTGAGAAAGATCCGGCGCTGACCCGCCGTTTCCAGACCGTGCAGGTTCACGAGCCGGACGAAGCCAAAGCCGTGCTGATGCTGCGCAGCACCGTATCGCCGCTGGAAACCCATCATCAGGTTTTACTCCTCGACGAAGCGGTCAGCGCGGCGGTGAAACTGTCGCATCGCTATATCCCTGCGCGTCAGCTGCCGGATAAAGCGGTGGCGCTGCTGGATACCGCCTGCGCGCGCGTGGCCGTCAGCCAGAGCGCGCCGCCTGCCCAGCTGGAAGACTGTTTGCGTCACCTGGCGGCCCTGGACGTGGAGCTGGAGATTGCTGAACGCGAAGCGCGCGTGGGGGCGGGCGATCCGGCGCGCGTGGCGACCTTAACCGCCGAACGTGACGCGTTCGAAACCCAACGCGAAACCCTTTCCCGACGCTGGGAAGAAGAGCGCACGCGTGTGCAGGAGATTATCCGTCTGCGTGCCGCGCTGTTTGCGGCGGGTGACGAGGAGACGGCTGAACTGCGCGGCCAGCTGGCAGAACAGCAGCAGGCGCTGAAGACCTTACAGGGCGACGAACCTCTGCTGTTTGCCGCGGTGGATGAGAACGTGGTGGCTGCGGTGGTCTCAGACTGGACCGGGATCCCGCTGGGCCGAATGGTGAAAAATGAGATCGACGCGGTGCTGAATCTGGCCGACACGCTGAACCAACGGGTTATTGGGCAGCGTCACGGTCTGGATCTGATTGCCCGTCGGGTGAAAACCTCGAGGGCGAAGCTTGACGATCCGAACAAACCGGTCGGCGTATTTATGCTCTGCGGGCCGTCCGGCGTGGGCAAAACCGAAACCGCGCTGGCGCTGGCGGAGTCGCTTTACGGCGGCGAGCAGAACGTCATTACCATCAACATGAGTGAATTCCAGGAAGCGCACACCGTGTCGACGTTAAAAGGTGCGCCTCCGGGCTATGTGGGCTATGGTGAAGGCGGCGTCTTAACCGAGGCCGTGCGCCGCCGTCCCTACAGCGTGGTGCTGCTGGACGAAATTGAAAAAGCGCACCCGGACGTGCACGAGATCTTCTTCCAGGTCTTTGATAAGGGCTGGATGGAGGACGGCGAAGGGCGTCACATTGATTTCCGCAACACCATTATTATTCTGACCTCTAACGTCGGCACCGACCTGATTGCCGCGATGTGCGCCGATCCGGAGCTGATGCCGGAGCCTGAGGCGTTGAGCGGCGCCCTGCGCCAGCCGCTGCTGGAGGTGTTCCCGCCTGCGCTGCTGGGCCGTCTGCTGGTGGTGCCGTATTACCCGCTGAGCGACGAGATGCTGGGGCAGATTGTGCGTCTCCAGCTCAGGCGCATTCAGCGTCGTCTGGAAGATAATCACAACATTATTTCTCAATTTGACGACAGCGTGGTTGAACAGATTGTTCAGCGCTGTACTGAGGTTGAGTCGGGCGGGCGGATGGTAGATGCAATTCTGACCAACACGTTGCTGCCTCAGATGAGCCAGATTTTACTTACCGCCAGCCGCAGCGACGAGCAGTACCGACGTCTGCATGTCACCTGCGAGCAGGGCGAGTTCCACTGTCAGTTTGCCGCGTAATAATCATCAAGAGAACTGTAAAAGATGACGGATAATGATAACAATCGGACTGTCCCAAACGCGCTCCCGGTCGGGTACCGTTTCAATGAGTTTGAAATAAAAGAGGTAATTGGCGGCGGCGGATTCGGCATCGTCTATCGCGCCTGGGATCACCAGCTCGAACGCACTATCGCTATCAAAGAGTTTATGCCTTCCTCCCTCGCCGTGCGCGGCGAGGATATGACGCTGGTGCTGCGCAGCGAGCGCTTCGGCAAAGCGTTTTCTGCCGGTCTGAACAGCTTCATCCAGGAAGCCCGCCTGCTGGCGCGCTTTAACCACCCGAACCTGCTGCACGTGCTGCGTTTCTGGGTGCAAAACGATACGGCCTATATGGGGACGCTGTTTTACAGCGGCACCACGCTGTCGCGTCTGCGGGAAGAAAAACCGGAACTGATTAACGAGGCGTGGATCCGCCGCATGCTGCCAATGCTCTTCGGCGCCATCAAAACGATCCACGACGAGGGTTATCTCCACCGCGACATCTCGCTGGATAACATTCAGATTCAGGATAATGGCCTGCCGGTGCTGCTCGATTTCGGATCGGCGCGCCGGACCATCGGTAATCTCTCGGATGAGACGGAAACCATGCTGCGTCCGGGCTTCGCGCCTATCGAGCAGTATACCGACGACAATGAAAGCGAGCAGGGGCCGTGGACAGATATCTACGCGCTCGGCGCCGTATTGCGCACCCTTATCGTCGGCTCTCCACCACCGGTCAGCGTGGTGCGTTCCATTCAGGACACCTGCAAACCGCTGGTGGAGCTGATGCCGCAGGGCTATTCCATTCCGCTGCTTCAGGCCATCGATAAGGCGCTGGCGCTGCATATGGAAGACCGTCCGCAATCCATTGAGGAGTTTGCGGCGCTGATCGAGATGCCCGTCGCCGGTATCGACGAGGTGCTGACCGCGAAGAAGACCGGCACGATGCTGGTGCCGGTGGATGAGGAGGCGTCTGCTTCCGCGCTGGACTGGCGACGTTACAAGCTTCCGGGGCTGGTGGCCGCGGGCGTACTGGTTGGGGTAGTTGCTGGTGCGATGCTTTTCGGCGGCGACAGTCAGGAAACGCCAGCGCAGACGGTGCAAACGCCTGCCGTGAACCCTCCGGCTGAGACCTCCGCCCAGGCGGAAACCAGACCGGCAACGGCAGACGTGAGCGAGCCGGTTGCGCCACCTGCTACGGCGCAGCAGAGTGCGCCGCCTGTCGACGCCAGCCCGGTCGCGCTGGTCTACATCCGCATGCTTGATGGCGAGACGCTGAAGGTGAATGGCGAGTCTAAAGCGCTGCGTCCGGGCAATAACGGTTACGCGTCGCTGAAATTGCCTGCGGGCGAGACCCGCATTGAACTGGAAGGCAATGGAAGAACGCGTACCCAGACGCTGGATATTGCGAAGCCAGGCACCTGGCTGGTGAATCCGTAAGCCTGCGGGTAACAGGACGGAGCGAATGTATAACATCAAGTTTGTCTATCTGTTCCACGAGAACGTCTCGCCAGCGCTGTTTGCGAAAATAATCCGCCCGTCCGTTGCCGGACAGTGGATTATGTCGGTTCCCGACCATTCGCTGCGCTCGCTCTTCACGCGCTACGATCTGCTGCGCACGATCACCGGTGCGAATCCTTATCAGTCCGGGCGCGATACCCGCAGGCTGATCGCGCAGGATTTAGAGATGGGCAGAGTGGTTGCCATTGACGAAAGTTTTCGTGACTGGTCATCAGTAACGGAAATTTTTTACATCAATGCCAAAGGGCAACTCCAGGCTGCCTCGCTGATCGGCCTGGGCTGGTATCCGGTGAGTACGATTGTCGACCGCTACGAAACCATGGTGAGAACGTACGGATCTCGCCCTGCGCCAACGGTACTGCCAAAACAGGTGGTGAAATCTAAAACGGCACAGGTGCCGGATGAACCTACTCCGGGCAAGGACGGTAAAACCTATGCCGGGCAGCTTCAGAAGATGACCAAAGCAGAGCGCTGGCAGGCGCGTAAAGATCTGATTGCGAAGGGGAGCAATAGCCTTTATCCGGATGCCCAGATCGCCGCTAAGCGTCTGGCGGCGAATAATATCGCGGTGGAAAAAGCGAAGCTTGCGGAAAATATTTATAAGACCGTGAACCCGCTGGAAACCACACCGGGCGTGCCGGAGGGGTGGACGGATATCAGTAATGACGATGCGCTGTTAGGAAAGTTCGGGCTGAACAAATCAATGCTCTTTGACGATGATACGTCCCCCAATTTTCTGGCGCGCGTCTATCAACCGAAGCCGGAAGTGTTTGGTACAGATATGAACCCCACACTGGTATTCAGGGGATCGCGCGAGCCTGGTTTCGCCTCTCTGTCTGAGAATGTCTCCTCTTTACTGACCAAAGGGGAGCTGGCGCCGGTGGTAAACGGGGCTGACTGGTCGAATAACTTCTCACAGGGCATGGGTATGGCTTCAGATTATTATAAAAAGGCCGTGAGTATCGGTAAGGAGCTGGCAAGGTCAGGCCAGAATATTGATATTGCCGGTCATTCCCTTGGCGGTGGCCTCGCCTCTGCAACCTCTATGGGCAGCGGGAAAGCGGGGTGGACGTTCAACGCCGCCGGCCTGAATGCCGGAACCGTAGAAAAATACGGCGGTAAGATATTAGGCAGTACGGATAATATCCAGGCGTATCGGGTTGAAGGTGAACTGCTGACAAAGATTCAGGAAGTTAACCCCTGGGAAGATCTGAAAACGATGAAAGGGCATGTCCCTTCGTGGATCCTCAAAGAGGAAATCTCTGCGCTGAGCCCTAATGCTGCCGGAATACCCCACGATCTTCCCGGTGGAACCGGAAGCGCGCTGGACCGCCACGGGATTAATCAGGCGATTGATTGCATAGAGCAACAGAAGGACGAGGATATTTCGATAATCGGGAGTCGATTGTGAAAAAACGGTTGATGGCTTTTGTCGCGTTATGTTTTTTATTCATGATTCAGGGGTGTAAGCAGGATATGGACCTTAATCCACAGGACTACTTCAGCGGTCAGCAGCTTGAACTGGCGAAAGCGATTGAAGAAGGTGATGTCGACGCGGTGAAGACGCTTGCACCAGAAAGCGATCTTAATAAACCGGGAAAGCAGGATATGACCCTGCTTTTTTGGGCCCTTGGCAATGCAATTAATGATAAAAAAACGTCGAACCATTTAGAGGTCATTACGTTGCTTGTTCAGGCCGGCGCAGATCCGCTCCAGCCTCGACCGCAGGGAAAAAGCAGTCCTGCTGAATTTGCCCTGAAGGGAGACAGCGCGGACTGGATCGATGCGATGCTGGACGGTGGCCTCTCACCCAACGTGAAAGATAAGGTCTTCCACGAACCCATCGTCTTCCAGTCGCTTAAAGCGAAAAACACAGAGACGCTGGAAGCCATGCTCGATCGCGGTGCTGACGTCAACTCAACCAACTCACTGGGTAAAACGCTGGTGTTCGATGCGCTGGATAACCAGTCATACGATCATGTCTTGATACTGCTCGATCGTGGAGCGGATCCGTCAATTAAGGCCAAAAATGGCTGGTCGATGAGCAATGCGCTCGCGGACGCGCTGCAAGGTCTTGAGCGAGGCAGTGAGAAATACGAGAAGTTAAACGAAATAAAAGAGAAACTTATTCAGAAAGGGAGCGTGTGGCCACCTGCGCCCGTTAAGTGATTGCTTAACGGCCATGAAAGTCAGAGATAAGATTTTCGTTTTCTGGGGATGCATGGATGCGCTGGCCATTGTGCTCTATTGTGCCCAGTCCGTGCGTCATGACAGGATCCCTTTTATTTCCGATATACACGCCTTCAGTACTGTTGTGAACACGCTGTCTGCTGGCGGGTATAGCGATCTGGTTACTCTTTTTTTTATTCTCGATTACGTATTATTGGTATCGCTTTTTGCTTCAGCATGGCTCTTTTGCCTAAGCAAGCCCTTTGCGAGGAGATTGGCGCTCTGTCAGGAATTTTTGCGACTGGTCTCCTTTCGATGCTCTGTTTCGCTTTTTCCACTGGCGTTGGATCTGGCGGGTGAGTCGAACGTCTGGCTAAATGGCATTTTATTCATCTTTTCAGAGTTTTTAAAAATTTACACCTTGTGGATTTTTAATTATGAAAGGACTGCATCTCTCAAATAATTAATGATCTTTTTGCTTGGGGGGGGGGTAGAAAGCAGTGTTCCGAAGTGCTATGCCGTTAATATGTTACTGGCAAGAGAATGATTTAAGTAATTATGTGGAAAAAAATCCGAATGATTATTGAAGTTTCATGTGTAAATTCATCGATTTTTATTTTCGCATAAGGAGGCGTAATGCTCGATCTTCACAGCGAAGATGCTGTTATTAATCATTATGCCGATCGTTACCGTAACCTGATGCCGGTAAATAGCCGTAAGTCCATAAAGAGAATGGATACAGCAGAAGCGCATGCATTTGAAATATGGGATAAATCATTACCTCTCGTCGTATCGGAAACGAACTCACTCGATAAAGCAGTAGGCGCTTTAGTGGGGCTGGCTGTGGGAGATGCTGTCGGGACGGCGCAGGAATGTAAACGACGTGATAGCGAACTCATCAGTGATATGCAAGGAGGAGGGCCTTACCGGTTAAACCCCGGTGAATGGACAGCTGATACCTCAATGGCTCTCTGTGTGGCACAGACCTACCTTTGCAAAGAAATAATGCATACTGACGTTTTGCGCCAGTGGCTGCTCAAGTGGTATCAAACAGGTGAAAACAGTAGCACCGGGCGTTGTTTAGGTATTGGCAATACCACCCGTTTTGCGTTGGAACAATATAAACTTCTCGGCCCATCGTGGTACGGTAACACCGAGAAACATACCACAGGCAACGCCGCATTGGTTCGTCAGGCACCCGTTTCGATCTTTCGTCGAAAATCGCTGCGGGCAATATATTTTGAATCCCAGTCGCAAAGTAGAGCGACACACGGTGCGGTGGAATCTATCAATGCGTGCCAGTATTTGGGCTTAATTCTTCACTATTTAATTAGTGGATATCAAAAAGAAGAGGCGTTCGAACCTCATCTGTTCCCCTTGTGCGCTCGGGTGATGATCATTAACGCAGGTGAGTATAAGCAGAAAGTTCGTCATCAGATTCGCTCAAGCGGTTATGTTATCGATACACTTGAGGCCGCAATGTGGTCCGTATGGAATACGGATAATTTTCGCGATGCTGTCCTGATGGCCGCCAACCTGGCGGATGATGCCAGCAGCGTAGCGGCGACAACGGGACAATTGGCTGGCGCGTTATATGGTTACTCAGGTATACCGCAGCAGTGGAAAAATAAACTGATCCAGCATGAACGTATCGTCAGTATTGCAGATGAGTTATTTCACAACGCACCTGAGGATGATTTTCTTTGATTTTTCCTGACGCTAAAGGGTGAATTATGCATAAACAGTGCGTTACTGCGATGGATTATATCGAAAGTGCCTTGAGTGTCGTTCATCAACGGTTGTCTAAAAACCCTCATTTTTCCTTATACATCATGAGTATAAATCAGTTGATGTACATCAGGTCTGTTTTGGCAGGAGAGGAAAAGGATAAACGCCCCCTGCATTCATTAACTTTGGGGACACTAGCCTCAAAAGAATTCTCAACTACGGATGAATAACTGGCGAAGCATTTATCGAATGCAAATTATATAGCTTCCCAAATGGCCCAGGGTTTAAAAATAATTCTTCCACATGAACAAGACAGTGAATTTCTGCACAGAAAAAAAAGATATCGAATATAAAAAGCTTGCGCATATCTACAGACAGCTTGTCGAAACAATTCATCATTAAAATTTTTTTCAGCATAAACCATTACGGAATAAAGATTATGCTCAACCGAATTACCGTCCAGCTCCCGGTTGAGGGGCTGCTTTTCTGGAAACTCTCCGGCCGCGAGGCGATGTCCGAGTCATTCGCGCTGACGCTGACCCTGCTCGGCACGGACGCGCGCATTGACCGCAGCAAGCTGCTGGGCCAGCCGGTCACGGTGACCATCCCCACGCATAACCTGCTCACCCCCCGCTATACCAACGGCAAGGTGACGCGCGTGGCGGTGAGCGCCGTGGAGCTGACGGGCACCCGCTATGCGGTGTACCAGCTGACGGTGGAGCCGGACCTGTGGCCGATGAAGCGCGACCGTAACCTGCGTATTTTCCAGGGCCAGACGGTACCACAGATTGTCAAAACCCTGCTGGGTGAGCATCAGGTTAACCTCGAAGACAAACTCACCGGCAGCTACCGCGTGTGGGATTACTGCGTGCAGTATCAGGAATCGAGCCTGGACTTCATCAGCCGCCTGATGGAGCTTGAAGGGATTGCGTACTATTTCAGCCACGAGGCGGACAAGCACACGCTGGTGCTGACCGACGCCGCGACCCAGCATCAGCCGTTCAGCGGCTATGAGGTCATTCCTTACCATCAGACGCCGTCGGGCGGCAGCACGGACGAAGAGGGTATCAGCCAGTGGGCGCTGGAGGACAGCGTCACGCCGGGGATTTACAGCCTCGACGACTATGACTTCCGCAAGCCGAACGCGTGGCTTTTCCAGGCGCAGCAGAACCCGGCGTCTCCGAAACCGGGCAGCATCGACGTGTACGACTGGCCGGGCCGCTTTGTGGAGACAGGCCATGCGGAGTTCTACGCCCGCATCCGTCAGGAGCGCTGGCAGGTGGAGCATCAGCAGATTCAGGCGACGGCCACGGCGGCGGGCATCGCGCCGGGCCACACCTTCACCCTGACCAACGCGCCGTTCTTCAGCGATAACGGCGAGTATCTGGTGACGGCGGCGGGGTATCACTTCGAGGAGAACCGCTACGCCAGCGGCGAAGGTGAAACCATTCACCGCACCGATTTCACCGTTATCCCGGCGTCGGTGGTGTACCGTCCGGCGCAGAGCACGGCGTGGCCGCGCACCTACGGTCCGCAGACGGCGAAAGTGGTGGGGCCGAAGGGGGAAAGTATCTGGACGGACAAATATGGCCGGGTGAAGGTGAAATTTCACTGGGACCGGCTGGCGAAGGGGGATGACACCAGCTCCTGCTGGGTGCGCGTGTCGAGCGCCTGGGCGGGCCAGGGGTACGGCGGGGTGCAAATCCCGCGCGTCGGCGATGAGGTGGTGGTGGACTTTATCAACGGCGACCCGGACCGTCCGATTATCACCGGGCGCGTGTATAACGAGGCGAGCATGCCGCCGTGGGCGCTGCCGGCGGCCGCGACGCAGATGGGCTTTTATAGCCGCAGCAAAGATGGCCATAAAGACAATGCCAATATTCTCCGTTTCGAAGATAAAGCCGGGCACGAGCAGATCTGGATCCATGCAGAGAAAAATATGGATACGGATATTGAAAATTCTGAAACCCATGATGTCGGTGTCGATCGTAAAAAAACCATCGGACAGGATGAAAATATTACGATCAAGCGGAACCTGAAATCAGATGTAGGTAATAATGAAACGCATAATATTGGTAACAAGCACGTTATTAACGTTGGGAAAGATCAAACCGTCTTGACCATGGATAAAGAAGGTAACGCGCTGCTGGAATCTGTGACCACGATTAAACTTAAAGTTAAAGACAACTATATTCTGATTGCACCGGATACCATTGAGATTCACGTAGGCGAAGGCAACCTCAAAGCAGAGGCTGTGGAAGAAGCCGTCTTCAAAGGTGACGAACTTACAAAACTGGGTGATGGTATTAATACCGAGCTCAGGGCAAATGATACGGTGAGTATAACGGGAACTAACCTTACCGATATTAAGGGCGCGATTGTAAAAGTTAACAGTTAATCTGCGTACAGAGAACGCTATTATGGGAAAACCAGCCGCCAGAGCGCGCATTGATTCCAGCGCACATACTGGCCCAATTCAAAGCGGAAGTCCCAACGTAATTATTGGCGGATTTCCGGCGGCACGAAAAGGCGACCCGCTTTCATGCTCTCAACATGGTCAGGGAAGTATTCTCAGCGGTTCAACAACGGTATTTGTGAACGGTTTACCTCTCGCCAGGGAAGGCGACAAGACGGGTTGCAATACCTCAGCGACCCCTGCGGTCGCAACCACTCAACCTGCACCTCCGCAATATTGGGGAGGAACGGCGGCGAAGGATGCGGGTAAAGATGGTGCTATACATGGTGATGTTTACGACGCCCGGGTGCTCGGCGCCTATGCAAGTCTGGAAGATAAATCCGGCTTTGGAAAACCCGATACGGCTTCAGCAGGATTCGCGCTTGCCGATATCACGGTCGGGAATACAAAAAGCCAGGATATTTACAAAGGCGAGGTGCGTACAAAAGTAGGGGTGGCGAATGCCAGCGGCACGTTAGTGACCGATCGGGCCGATTACGGGGCTATTAACCTCAATGCTACCGCTACCGCGATACAATATGGCGCCTCGGGAAGCATTGGAAAAGAAGGGGAGCAATACGGCGGAGTGGGTGGGGACGTTTATCTGGCCACCGCTGAAGCGAAGGCCGTCAGTGAAATGTACGACGGTAATAAAGGACGTTATGGTTTTAATGTGGAACTTGGCGCAGAAGCAGCGGCGGTCAAAGGAGAAGCGACGGCTAAAGCCGATTTTTATGGCGTAGTCGTTGCCGATGGCAAACTTTCAGGGAGTGCAGGGAGCGCTGGCGCTTCTGCTGGCGTGGGAACCTGGATTGATAGTACGGATTATTCGTTTAACCTCAAGGTGTCAGGTGAGCTTGCAGTGGTGCTTGGTCTGGGAGGGGATGCCAGTATCAAATTTGCTCTCAAACCGATCCTTGACTGGATTTATGACGATGATGAGAGTAAGCCTTCTTCAGCGGCGGGCAGTGGCGATGGTGTGATTAAGACGGGCTGTGTTACAGTCCTGATAGGAGATTAAAATGTGTAAATGGGGAACGTTGTGATGAATTGGTTTTTCTTTATTCTCTTTATGATTTGGACGCTAGCGCTCATCTGGAATGGAAAAGATTTATTTAACAAAAAACAATGGCTCCTGGCGGGGTTGATGTTCGTTCTGGTGCTCGTGGCTACAGTCGTCATTGGCTTTACGTTGAAATGGCTTGCTCAGTCAATGTCATTATTTTCCGTCGCAACGGCCAAACATTATTCGATCATCTTATCCATGTCTTTCCTGTGCGTCTGGGGATTAAAGGTCACAGTAGTCCTGCTGTGCACGTTATTTTCCGGGATTATGGGGGGGCACAAAAGATACAACGCAGAAAATTATGAAAAATTATCGTCTATGACAAGTGCCGTGGCGCCTGGCTTACTTATCTTTGCTAAAAGCTTAATTACCTTCGGAAGCTTTCTTATGTTTTCGGGTTTATGGCTTAAGTAAGCGCGACGAGTGAGGTTGCATTATGGTTACTGAAAAAAAATATCTTTTTCCTCTCGAGATGATGGACCAGGAAAAAGAGATTCGGGAAAAATTCTGGAAATGTCTCTATACCTCCACAGAAAAAGAGATGCTTCATTACTGGCTACTGTTACCACAGAATGTTAAACCAGCAGAGTTAAAACCGGTCACGTTTCAGGAGGTTGGGCTGACGAATATCGGACGATACATCGCCGATGACACCGGCCCCTATATTGAAGTATGGGCTGCATATGAACACTGCCAGTGGGAGATGAATGCGTCAGACTGGCTTCTCAATAAGCTTGACTTAATGGGCGAGAAAGTACTGAGCCAGAGAATAATTACGCATCCTTCAGGAAGTGGGAAATTTGCGGATATCCTGTCCATTAAGAAGATGCCATCGGGTGATGAGGTCGTTTCACGGTATACGGTGCAAAAGGATTATAATCCTGTAAATGGTGGAGGGAATTACTTCCTTTTGAAAACGGCTTGTGATTCGAAGGATTACAACTCGATTGCAGATACTATTTTCCTGATTGCTATAAACTGGGATTTAATGCATCGCAGCAATATGATGCTTTCAGAACTGTTGAAAACAGTTAGCCTTAGCAACAAAAATGACAGTGGATTTAAAATTCCGGATTCATGGCAGGTGAGTACACTGGGTGATAATCGTCTGGTAATTGAACACACGGTAGATAATGTCAACCATGGCGTGATTAATTTCTGTCTTTTCCGTCAGGCTGATTATCCTTCTGCGCAGGCTATTTTCGAAGAAGCAACTGCGCGCTTTAACCGTCACGATAGTGCGGTCTCTCTTACGACGTCGGACCTTGCCATTATCCCAAATGATATCAACCTCACGTTCACAGGCGATCTTTACAGCTGTACCGGAGAGATTGTCAGTGCTGCTGAGAATATCAGGGCTTATTACGACATGCGTATCTTCAAAATTAATGATTTGTGGTGTTACGTAGAGGTGGTTGGGCCCCATCGTAATCATCAGGATTATTATTACGAAGCGAATAAACGATGTATGGAAATCATCCTTTCTACGTTTCATGTGAAAGAATTATGACTTCACAATATTAATTTTATATCCTCCATATAAAACCACAGAATATGTGGTTTTATTTTTGTTACATGGGAATAATGCCTTACCGCTACGCATTGTCATATCTACAGCATAGCCGCCAGCGAACTGAAAATTAGTTTACTTCTGGCACTGAGATTAGCCCATAGTGGAATAAAGATTATGCTCAACCGAATTACCGTCCAGCTCCCGGCTGAGGGGCTGCTCTTCTGGAAACTCTCCGGCCGCGAGGCGATGTCCGAGTCATTCGCGCTGACGCTGACCCTGCTCGGCACGGACGCGCGCATTGACCGCAGCAAGCTGCTGGGCCAGCCGGTCACGGTGACCATCCCCACGCATAACCTGCTCACCCCCCGCTATATCAACGGCAAGGTGACGCGCGTGGCGGTGAGCGCCGTGGAGCTGACGGGCACCCGCTATGCGGTGTACCAGCTGACGGTGGAGCCGGACCTGTGGCCGATGAAGCGCGACCGTAACCTGCGTATTTTCCAGGGCCAGACGGTACCGCAGATTGTCAAAACCCTGCTGGGTGAGCATCAGGTTAACCTCGAAGACAAACTCACCGGCAGCTACCGCGTGTGGGATTACTGCGTGCAGTATCAGGAATCGAGCCTGGACTTCATCAGCCGCCTGATGGAGCTTGAAGGGATTGCGTACTACTTCAGCCACGAGGCGGACAAGCACACGCTGGTGCTGACCGACGCCGCGACCCAGCATCAGCCGTTCAGCGGCTATGAGGTCATTCCTTACCATCAGACGCCGTCGGGCGGCAGCACGGACGAAGAGGGTATCAGCCAGTGGGCGCTGGAGGACAGCGTCACGCCGGGGATTTACAGCCTCGACGACTATGACTTCCGCAAGCCGAACGCGTGGCTTTTCCAGGCGCAGCAGAACCCGGCGTCTCCGAAACCGGGCAGCATCGACGTGTACGACTGGCCGGGCCGCTTTGTGGAGACAGGCCATGCGGAGTTCTACGCCCGCATCCGTCAGGAGCGCTGGCAGGTGGAGCATCAGCAGATACAGGCGACGGCCACGGCGGCAGGCATCGCGCCGGGCCACACCTTCACCCTGACCAACGCGCCGTTTTTCAGCGATAACGGCGAGTATCTGGTGACGGCGGCGGGGTATCACTTCGAGGAGAACCGCTACGCCAGCGGCGAAGGTGAAACCATTCACCGCACCGATTTCACCGTTATCCCGGCGTCGGTGGTGTACCGTCCGGCGCAGAGCACGGCGTGGCCGCGCACCTACGGTCCGCAGACGGCGAAAGTGGTGGGGCCGAAGGGGGAGAGTATCTGGACGGACAAATACGGCCGCGTGAAGGTGAAATTTCACTGGGACCGGCTGGCGAAGGGGGATGACACCAGCTCCTGCTGGGTGCGCGTGTCGAGCGCCTGGGCGGGCCAGGGGTACGGCGGGGTGCAAATCCCGCGCGTCGGCGATGAGGTGGTGGTGGACTTTATCAACGGCGACCCGGACCGTCCGATTATCACCGGCCGCGTGTATAACGAGGCGAGCATGCCGCCGTGGGCGCTGCCGGCGGCCGCGACGCAGATGGGCTTTATGAGCCGCACGAAAGACGGTTCAGTCGACAATGCCAACGCCCTGCGCTTTGAGGATAAAGCGGGCGCAGAGCAGGTGTGGATCCAGGCCGAGCGCAATCTGGACACCAGCGTTAAAAACGATGAAACGCACAGCGTCGGCGGGGCGCGCAGCCATTACGTGAAGAAAAATGAACTGCATCGCGTGGAAGCGAACCAGACTCAGGCTGTGAAAGGCGGGACTGAGATCCTGACCGGCAAAGGCAAGCTGGATGCGGCGGTGGAGCAGTATGTTATTGCTTCCGGGACGAAGCTGCGGCTGGTCTCAGGTGAAAGTGCCATTGAACTCAACGCTAACGGCAAGATTAACCTGATCGGCAAAGAGTTTAACGTCTTTGTGGAGGGGGATGGCTATATCACCACGGGCGGTAAGCTGCACCTGAATACCTCGGGAACCAAGCCGGGCACCACTGCGCCGGGATCGGGGCATAAAGGGGATATTGATGCGGCTGTGCAGGCGTATTTCTCTCCGGACAAGGCTAAAAAATCTGCCGGTGCGGGTGCTGCTGGAGGGGCAGGTAAAGCGGCTCCGGCGCAAAATAATTCAGCTGCATCAGCTGGCACAGACAAAACCAGTGAATACGATTATTCGTTGCAGGACATGGTGGATAAGCAAAAGAATTTAAAAGCAAAACCTCAAAAATGGACGCGACGCGGCTTTGTTGATGCCTCTGAAGATGATATTAAGAAATATGCCAATCCGGATAACTACAATACTGGGACTGATAAATATCAGTTCCTTGACCTTTCATCTTCGTCAGGTGTTTCTGAAACTGATATGGCTTCCTTCCTGAAAGGAAAAGGCGTGCTTGAAGGGCAAGAAAAAACATATCTGGATGCAGCCAGGAAATACAATGTGAGTGAAGTTTACCTGGCCTCGCACTCTGCTCTCGAAACAGGTAACGGGGCGAGTGAACTGGCAAAAGGTGTCGAGGTTAACGGCGTAAAAGTTTATAATATGTACGGTATTGGTGCGTTAGATGGCAATGCCGTTAAAACAGGCTCGAATTACGCATATAAAATGGGATGGACGTCGCCAGAAAAAGCGATAGAGGGTGGTGCGAAATGGATTTCCGAAAAATACATTAATAACGCGGATTATGCTCAAAACAATCTTTACAAGATGCGATGGAACCCGGCTTCACCAGGAACGCATCAGTATGCAACAGATGTCAACTGGGCTGTAGCGCAAACATCAAGCATGAAGAAAATGTTTGATAATTTCCCGGCGGCAAACCTATCATATGATATTCCAAAATTTAAGTAATGGATCAGCTTATGAGTAAGAAAATTCTGAGTATTTTCTGTTCGGTTCTGGTGTTTTACAGTTTAGACAGTTATGCAGCGACGGCTCAAATTAATAAAGAAGCTGGAAATTCATCACATAAACTTTTAGCTAATCCCGATTTTTCTGTACAAATAAATAAACAGTCTGTCGCATTGGGCGAAAGATGGACGAATGACGTTGCACGTAAAGTTGAGTTGCCAGTTGAAGGCCAGTTTGTTGGAGAGGTTCCTTTTGACGGAACTAATTATAAATTCTTTCAGCATCAAAAGTCTGGATTAGAAATATTCAGTTCCAATCTTTGGTGGGATAAAGCCGAGCGAAGTGTTGATGATTATATTGTGTCGCAAATTACGCTAACGGCTGCGGATGGCAAAACCGCTCGCGGGATCCATATTGGTTCAACAATTCATGAACTTGATAAAGCTTATGGTGGTGGCAAGGTCGAAAATGATTCCGGGGAGCAGTGGGTTTCCTACGAATTGGGTAAGAAATTGCTCTCATTTGAGATGAAGGGCGGCAAGGTTATAAAAATAACAATGAATTACGATAATGGTACTTCAGAGTAATTTATGGCCAAAAAATATTTGGCAGTCGTATTGTTCTCCGCTTTATTGACAGGCGTCGTTGAAACGTCATCGGCGCTTGAGTTATCGCAATACAATAAGCTTGATACGGTGAGTCGCATCGTTAACGACAGTGAAGTGACAGACAATCTCAGGACGCTCCTGGGAAATCATTACCAGACCTTTATTGATAATTTTGATGTCTTCGGTGAACCCCATACCACCACAGGCGGAGGATTGTTTGTTGAAGGCTGGCTAAAAGATCTTTATCAGGAGAGTGCATCCGCGTTGGTTATCAATCCTGGCGGCAAAATCTTTGCAGCCTGGGTGGTTCCGGGAAAGGACGTTATTCAATATCGGTCATCTGATAATAGCCCGGTTATTCATGCCGATATTCAGCAATGGGCTGCCAGATTCAATACGCTGCATTTTGCAACCAACAGCCGATAAAACCTCGCCTTTGACGGGGAGTGGGCTGGCGAATTTGAGAGCGACTCGACGTTAACCCTGCGGCTAGCTGAGTCAGGCAACCGTATCACCGGCTCTTATTGCTATATATCCCGGAGAGGAAACCGCATTGATTGCCGGAAGATGATGAGCGCAATCTTAGCGGTACAATTGCAGTTAATCGTGCCACTGTTGAGTTCAATTCATCGTTTGGCGGTGTAAGTGGGCGGGCTGCTCTGGAAATAAAGGGGAGTGAAATGGAATGGCGTTTAGTTACGCCTCCTCAAAATGGCGATGATTATGCTCCGCTGCGTTATACATTACATAAAGCTGATTCGAGTCAACACCCTGAATCCAGAAAACTGAATACCGAAAAGTTCGCTATTTCTCTGATAAACAAGTGCGGCCATTTTGAGAGCGAATGTGACCAGATGGTTTATCTCGGCGTACGCAAAAGTGATAATAGTACGTTCTCCTTAAAGGGAAAAACGTTACACGACTCCGCTGGTAAGATAATCGGCTCAACGTACAAGAATGGCGAGATCGTTTACACCGTAACGTATTTACCTGTGAAATTGTTTGTCAGCAAAGGCAACCCTGTTTTGGTCGAACAGTCAGGTCAATGGCTTAAATAATAAAACAGCCAGCCAAAAGGCCAGCATGGATTGGCCTTTATGTTTCTCACAATATTAATCATCCCGAGTTCACTTATGAAATACACCCTCCAGGAAGGTTCGTTTTCCCTTTTTCCTGCTGCCTGGCAGGACAACAGTATGAATATTATTCGCGATGACGAAAGCGGATTATCCGTGGTGGTCAGCCGCGGCATCATCCCGGATGGCAGCGACTACGAACAAGAGTTTCACCGCCAGTGGGATGTGCTGCGTCCTCAAATGGGCGAAATTGCCCAAAGCGAATTCCGGAATGTTAAAGCCGGGCCTGACGGAAAAATTAACGGGCTGGAAGTTGAGACCACCTTTGACCGTAACGGCCAGCGCCTGTGGCAAAAACAGCTGGCCGTGCAGACGCCAGGCAAACCGGTACTGATGATTTTTACCCTCTCGGCCTTAAAAGCCTTTACGGAAGAGGACGAGGCGCGCTGGAGCGCACTGAAGCAGAGTCTGACGCTAAACGACAGCCGGAATGTGTAAGGCATGAGCGATAACAACGCGGCCCGTAAGGGCGACGAGATTATTCACTCCAGCATTTTTGCTGATATTACCAGCATTGTGGCGGAAGGCGCTGCCTATGCGGTGATTGGCGCGGCGGTGGGCGCGGCAGCGACCGTCGCGGCCCCACTGCTGGGAGCCGGGGCCGCAGCAGCAGGCGTGGCGGCAATTGGATCCAGCTGTCTGTTGAGCGGCATTATCGGCGGGGTTCTGGCGAACGTCGCCGGGATCACCGACGATATCAGCAACGCCGCTGAAGGGCTGGGCAACGCGCTTTTCCCGCCGTCGCCTGCGGGTAAGATCACCACCGGTTCGAGCAATGTTCTGACAAATAAACTTCCCGCTGCACGCGCAGCCGGGACGTTAACGCCTGCCGACACCCCGTCCCCTGAGCCGCAGTCGCCGGGCAGCTTTGCCGACTACGCGGGCATGCTGCTCTCCGCTGCCGGACAGTTCGGCAGCGAGATGTGGCAGCCCAGCGTCGCCTCTGCCGCGGCGGGGACCTCGCCGCTGGAAGAAGACAAGGTGGCGTGTGAAAAGCACTCCGGGCCGCAGTATCTGGCGGAAGGTTCTAAAAGCGTCTTTATCAACGGACAGCCTGCGGTTCGCGCAAAAGATCGCACCACCTGCGAAGGCACCGTTTCCGACGGCGTCTCCCCGAACGTCGTCATCGGCGGGGACACGCTCACGGTCCGCGATATCAAAAGCGGCAAAACGCCGGGGCTGGCGCTGGGGATGATTGCGCTCTCCCTGCTGCGCGGACGTCCGGGTAAGATTCTGAAAAACATGCCCTGCGCGCTGGCGGCGGCCGGCGGCGGGATGCTGGCCGATATGGCCGTGAATGCCGTGTTTGGTTCCTCGCATCCGGTTCATGCCGCCACCGGTGTGAAGGTGCTGAATGACGACGATGAACTTGATTTCTCGCTGCCAGGGCGTTTCCCGCTTCGCTGGCAGCGCAGCTATAACAGCCTGACTACCCGCGAAGGGCTGTTCGGACTGGGCTGGGCAACCACCTTTGACAGCTATCTGACGCTGGAAGAAAACAACGCCACCTGGTTCGACGAAACCGGGCGTGAGCTGAGCTTCGCGCTGCCGCCTGTCGACCGCGCGTTTTACAGCATCAGCGAAGGCATCATTATCCGCCGTAATGAAAATGGTGACGTGGCGATAGCCGACGATGACGGCGCGGTGTGGCGTCTGTATAAACCAACCCGGGCAAACCCTGCTGTTCTGCGTCTGGCATCTCTCAGCGACGAATACGGCAACGCGCTGCTGACGGCGTGGGACGAGCACGGCAGGCTGGTCGGTCTTCACGACGAGCCACGGGCAATAGATGTCACTTTGCGTTATGAAGATGAACGTTTCCCGCAGCGCGTGACGTCAGCGAGCCATTTCGACGGCAACCGTTCCTGGCCGCTGATGCAGTGGCGCTACGATGCGGGTGGCCAACTGGCGAGCGCGACGGATGCCTCCGGCGTGGTAACGCGTGAATACCGCTATAACGCCCACGGCCTGATGGTCTGGCACCGGATGCCGGGCGGGCTGGAGAGCGAATATCGCTGGCAAAAATTTGACCACTGGCGCGTGGTGGAAAACCGCACCAGCACCGGCGACGGCTGTCGCTTTAACTATGATTTAGCCGCCGGGCTGACGGCCGTCGAGCACTACGATGGTCAGACGCGTAAGCACTACTGGAACGCGCAAAATCTGATTGTCCGTTACGTTGACGAGCGCGGTGAAAACTGGCGCTACGAGTGGGATGAAAACGAACTTCTGACCCGCCGCGTCGATCCCCTCGGGAACGCCGTTACCTTCGTCTACGACGACATGGGCAACCGGGTGCAGGAGACCGACCCGGAAGGTCATACCCGCACTACCACCTGGCTTGAGCACCGCGCGCTTCCGGCGGCCATTATCGAAGCCGACGGCAGCGCGACCCGTTTCTGGTACGACGAACATCACGGCCTGAAGCGTGTGGTCGACCCGATGGGGCAGACCACGCTGCTGCACCGGGATGAGTTTGGTCAGGTGGTTGAGGAGGTCGATGCCGCCGGAAACAGCCGCTACCAGGAGTATAACGACGCCGGGCAGATGGTTCGTGCGACGGACTGTTCGGGACGTGTGACACAATATCGTTATCACCCATTGGGCTGGCTGGCGGCCGAGATCGGCGCCGACGGTGAAGAGACGCGTTACCGCTACGACGCCGCAGGACGCCCGGTGCAGCTCGACCGCCCGGAAGGCTGGACGGAGTCGCTCCAATGGAACGAACGTGGCCTGCCGGTGAAACATGCGGGCGCCGACGGGAAAGAGAGCGAGTTCAGATACGATGAGGCAGGGCGCTTAACCGCAACGCGTAATACCCAGGGCGAAGAGGTCCGTCGCCGCTGGGACAGCCGCGGGCGTCTGGTTGCCCTGGAAAACGAAAACGGCGAAGCGTACCGGTTCCGCTGGGGCGCGGACTCGCTGCTTCTGGAAGAGACAGGGCTTGATGGCGTGGCCTCGCAGTATCGCTATGACGCCTGCGGGCGCACGATAGCGCGCACGTTTGCCGCCGGTCATCCGGAGGCGATCGCTCACGCCTTCGCCTGGAGCGCGAGCGGCCAGCTGGTCGCCCGCACCACGCCTGAAGGACAGACCCGCTACCACTACACTCCGGCAGGCCTTTTGAGCCGAATTGGGCTGCATCCTGCGCTTTCAGCCGACGCGTGGACCACTGAGGCCGAGCAGGAGCTTGCCTTTGACTATGACGCGCTCGGGCGCGTCACGCGCGAAACGGGCGAACACGGCGAGCTGGCGTGGGCGTATGACGCCCTCGGCAACCGCACCGCCGTCACGCTGCCCGATGGCCGCGAGCTGAAACAGTTCTACTACGGCAGCGGGCATCTGCTCAGCATTGCCCTTGATAAGCTGTCGGTCTCCGATTTTACCCGTGACGAACTCCACCGTGAAACCAGCCGTACGCAGGGGCTGCTGACCACCCGCAGCGAATACGATCGTCTTGGACGACTGCATCGCCGGGACGTTTTTACCGGCAATGCCCAGCGCCCGTCGCCGCGCCGCTGGTCCCGCCGCTGGGATTACGACTATCGCAATAACCTGGTGCGGGAAGAGCGGGACGATAACCCGTTCAGCTGGTACCGCTGGCAGTATGACAGCGCCGGACGTCTGCTGGTTCAGGACGGGACGCTGCCCGGCCAGGAGCAGTGGCGCTGGGATGCAGCCGGTAACCCGCTCAACGGATCTGCTGAGAAGGTTACACACAACCGCCTGACGCAGCTGAACGGCATTCGCTGGCGCTATGACGTCCATGGCCGCACCATAGAGAAAGATAACGGCCAGATCCGCTGGTACTACCGCTACGACGGCGAGCACCGCCTGACGGAGGTCATCAGCCAGCCGCGGGACCGCAACAGGCCGCAGACGCAGGTCAGCTTCCGCTACGATCCGCTCGGGCGACGCATCAGCAAAACGCGACGCCAGATGCTGGGCGGACAGCCAGCGGGCAAGCCGATCACCACCCGGTTTGTCTGGGAAGGGTTCCGGCTGTTGCAGGAAGTGCACGGGGATGTGCCGCTGACCTACGTCTACAGCGATCAGGACAGCTACGATCCGCTGGCGCGTATTGATGGCGTTGAAGCACCGGATATCTTCTGGTTCCACTGCCAGCCGAACGGCACGCCGGAGCGGATGACGGATATCGAAGGGCAGGTGCACTGGGAAGGGGTGAACAGCGCCTGGGGCAAGCTGCTGCGGGAAAGCGAGACGCAGGTATCAGGATATTCCCAGAACCTGCGTATGCAGGGGCAATACCTGGATCGTGAGACAGGGCTGCACTACAATCTGTTCCGGTATTACGACCCGGACTGCGGGCGGTTTACGCAGCAGGACCCGATAGGGCTGGCGGGGGGGATAAACCTTTACCAGTATGCGCCGAATGCGTTGGGGTGGGTGGATCCGTGGGGGTTGAGTAGGTGTCAAAACGAATGGAATGGATTTCAATCAAAATCTAGAGGTGTTTTCAAAACACGTGCAGATGCTTCTAAAGCATATAAATTATGGAAAAATCAAGACTGGCAAAGCTTAGAGTCCTTCATGGGGGCTGGAGCATGGCCTCCAAACCGAGGGTTCATCAAGGCAACGCCGATAACGCTGAAACCTGGTACTAAGATCGATAGATATGGCGGGCGTATCGACAATGGTACTTTCAGTGACCGAGGAACCTTTGTATCCCCTGCTGGAGCATCTTTCGAAAGTCGAGCTTTACCATTGGATACGTTAGATAAACCATATAAAACATATGAAGTGATTGCACCGGTACATGCGGACGCAGGACCTGCTATCCCTTGGTTTGATCAGCCAGGGGGAGGAACACAATATGAACTATCAAAATCTATAAGCCAACTTTTGGCCGAAAATAAAATTAGAGAGATATGAAATTTATGAACCTGAAATTTTATAACTTCAAACCTAGAAAAACTTTATATGATGGGAAAGAGAATGGTTTTTATGATTTTTCAGAAAAAATACATATTCCATATTTAAATGTTGAGATTGAATTCAGTAATATAAACGCAACACCTCTTTGGGATGTCGATAACTCATTAAAAAAAGAAATTGTAAGTAATATTTCTGGAGTTAGGGCTTTGACATTTCATGATGATCCAGAACCTTCTTATAAATATAATAATCTTGATGTGTATATTTATTCTTGTTTTTTGGAAAATAAAAATGTTCATATTGTATTGGCGCAAGGTGAAAGTCAACCTGCCAGATATAAAATTATATTGCTAGGTTCAATAATTGTTGGATAATATCTTTTGAGGGATACGGCGAGGGAAGTTACTCGCCTTTAGCGCGTCTCTACATAAACCTTATTTGATCTTTTAATATAGGGAGTTAAATGTAGGCGTGAATGGGGAGAGCTAGCAGTGCAATCAAATGAAAGGTTTTTTGATTGCGGTATATAGAATGGTAAGCTTAAATCAATTATAAATAGAGAGCTATAGATTAGCAAACTAGAGCCTAATAAAAGTTGCGGATGAATAATGCCAATATTTCCAATGAAGGAGCATTGTTCCATGAAAGACCTTGAAAACCCAAAAATTGAATCTGAAATTAACTCCTTTGTTGAAAAAGGAAACGAGTTTCACGATGAAAAAAATACGCCGAGCCTTAGAGCAATATCAAAAAGCCTGGCAAGCTCTTCCTGAGCCAAAGCTTGAATGGGAGTTCGCCAACTGGATCTCTGCATGCATGTACAGCGCATATTTTGATCTCGCGGATTACGTTGAGGCAAAGAAATGGGGAGAGACGACATTACGGACACGTGGCTCGGATATAGACATTGCACCATTAATCGACCTGGGTATGGTCTGTTACGAGCTAAATCAATTCGAGGAAACGTATAAATATTTTAACGATGCTTACAACTACGGCAAAGAGCGTGCGTTTCAGGATAGACCTAAAAATTCCTCGAGTTCTATCTGCGCAAAAGGGGATAAGTTCGTTACTCTATAAAAAAAATCCACGCCAAAGCGTGGATTTTTTTGACTCAAGACGAATCAAACGTTAAACAAGAAGTTCATTACGTCGCCATCTTTAACGATGTAATCTTTCCCTTCCGCACGCATCTTGCCTGCTTCTTTCGCGCCTTGCTCACCCTTGTAGGTGATGAAGTCTTCAAACGCGATAGTCTGCGCACGAATGAAGCCTTTCTCAAAGTCGGTGTGGATCTTACCAGCCGCCTGAGGCGCAGTCGCACCGACAGGGATGGTCCACGCACGCACTTCTTTTACACCAGCGGTGAAGTAGGTTTGCAGGTTCAGCAGCTCATAGCCCGCGCGGATCACGCGGTTCAGGCCCGGCTCTTCCAGACCCAGCTCGGCCATGAACTCTTCGCGGTCGGCGTCGTCCAGCTCTGCAATATCAGATTCAACGGCAGCGCAAACCGCTACCACTACAGAACCTTCAGCCGCAGCGATTTCACGCACTTTGTCCAGATACGGGTTGTTCTCGAAACCGTCTTCGTTAACGTTGGCGATGTACATGGTTGGCTTCAGGGTCAGGAAGCTCAGGTATTTGATCGCCGCTTTGTCTTCGTCAGTCAGGTTTTTCAGGGCGCGCAGCATGCCCGCATTTTCCAGCTGTGGCAGACATTTTTCCAGCGCAGCCAGTTCCGCTTTCGCGTCCTTGTCGCCGCCTTTGGCTTTCTTCTGCACGCGGTGAATTGCGCGCTCGCAGGTGTCGAGGTCAGAGAGAGCCAGCTCGGTGTTGATGACGTCGATGTCGTCAGCCGGATCCACTTTGTTGTTAACGTGGATAATGTTGTCGTTCTCGAAGCAGCGCACAACGTGGCCGATCGCTTCGGTTTCACGGATATTGGTCAGGAACTGGTTGCCCAGACCTTCACCCTTGGATGCGCCTTTTACCAGGCCCGCAATGTCCACGAACTCCATGGTGGTTGGCAGGATGCGCTGTGGCTTCACGATTTCCGCGAGCTGGTCCAGACGCGGATCGGGCATAGGAACAACACCGGTGTTCGGCTCGATGGTACAGAACGGGAAGTTCGCCGCTTCAATACCTGCTTTGGTGAGCGCGTTGAACAGGGTGGATTTGCCCACGTTTGGCAGACCGACGATACCGCATTTGAATCCCATTTCTAAATCACCTTAATATCTTGATAATCAATCCGTTAAAGATAACCGATTGAAGAAAAGTAAATAACTACGCCTATTATACACGTAACCCGCGCGACGCGCGGTAAAAAAGCCCCCGGGCGCCGATTATTGCGCTTTGAAAGCGTGCAGTCGATTGGTGGCTTTCGTCAGGCCGTCCTGAAGCCAAATCTCGGTGCAGCGGGCCGCTTCGTCCACCGCTTCGTCAATCAACTTCTGCTCAGAAACCGGTGGTTTACCCAGTACGAAACCAACAACTTTGTTTTTATCGCCCGGATGGCCGATTCCCACGCGCAAACGGTGGAAATTAGGGTTATTACCCAGTTTGCTAATGATGTCTTTCAGACCATTGTGGCCGCCATGACCGCCACCCAGTTTGAACTTCGCCACGCCTGGCGGCAGATCCAGTTCGTCGTGGGCCACCAGGATCTCATCCGGATTGATGCGATAAAACGTTGCCATGGCCGCCACGGCTTTGCCGCTAAGGTTCATAAAGGTGGTTGGCACCAGCAACCGCACGTCGGCACCCGCAAGATTGATGCGTGAGGTATATCCGTAAAACTTGGGTTCTTCACGCAGGGGAGCGCGCAAACGCTCCGCCAGCAGATCAACATACCAGGCACCGGCGTTATGGCGGGTAGCGGCATACTCTGCGCCCGGATTGGCGAGGCCGACAATCAGTTTAATCGTCACGATTTACTTCCTAAAGGGTTCCAGATCTGGGGCGTAGTTTACTGTCTGCCGCGCCGCTTGACAAAGTTCTGGCTGTTGTACAACGAAATGCGAATAATTTCTTATTTGAACCATTAGAATTTCAAGCTCTTCAATGTCTTATTTGTAAATTTTTGTACGGCAGTTATCAGTATTTGTGATCATTCACGCAACTCATATAAAAGGCGTTGTCTATACTTTACACACAAGGAGAAGGGGCTTTTCCCCTGACAACCCAAAGTTCCGGAGGTGACATATGAAACGCAAAAACGCTTCAATGCTCGGTAACGTGCTAATGGGGTTGGGACTGTTCGTGATGGTCGCCGGTGTCGGTTATTCAATCTTAAACCAATTACCGCAGCTTGACCTCCCACAATACTTTGCGCATGGCGCGGTGCTGAGTATCTTCCTTGGTGCAGTATTGTGGCTCGCCGGGGCGCGCGTAAGCGGGCATGAAGAAGTCTGCGATAAATACTGGTGGGTGCGCCATTACGATAAACGTTGCCGCCGCGACCAGCGCAAGCATAGCTAGTGCCCCAGAAAGAACATCGAAACGACTTCATCTGAAGTCGTTTTTTTTTTGCATGACGCATTGACCCTCACGTAACGTAAGGCTCCAGAGTAACGACACTGGCAGAACAAAAGGAGCCGTTATGTTGATACAGGTAGGTGAACTGGCGAAACGTGCGGGGATCACCGTGCGGACGTTGCATCACTATGAGCAAACAGGGCTGTTGTTACCTTCTGCCAGAAGCGCGGCAGGCTACCGGTTTTATAACCTTGCGGACGTGCAGCGTTTGCATATGATCCAGACGCTGGCAAAAGCCGGGCTGGAGCTTGCCGAAATCAGGGATTTTCTGGAACAGCGTTCGCTGTCATTGGCCGAATTACTCGACGGGCAAATCACTCTGCTGGACAAGCAACTGCGTAGCATCCATACGCTGCGCGACCGGCTGGTAGAATTGCGTACCGGGCTGACCGACGATGTGACGCCGGATCTGGAATCCTGGCTACAGTCTCTGGAGTTAATGAATATGTACGATCGCTGGTTTAGTAAAGAAGAGTTGCAGCTACTGCCGTTTGCAACAGAGAAAGAGGCGCTGGCGAATATCTGGTCAGGCCTGGTGACGGAGGTTAAACATTTGCTGGAACAGAACGTCAGCGTCACGGACGCGCGGGCGACCGATTTGGCTTCACGGTGGATGGAACGCCTAGAGCAGGATACCGCAGGCAAACCGGAATTTTTGACCCGTCTTAACGAGATGCACAGCGTGGAGCCGCAGATGCAGGAGCAAACCGGCATCACGCCAGAGATAACTGATTACATCACGCGGGCGTTTGCCGAATCAAAGCTCAGCATCTGGGAGAAGTATCTCTCTGCCGAGGAGATGGCTTTTACCCGGGCGCACTACTTTGACCGGATGATGGAGTGGCCGCCGCTGGTGGCGAAGCTGCATCAGGCGCAGCGGGATAATCTCAGTCCCGCGTCTGACGATGCACAAAAGCTGGCAGAAAACTGGCTGGTTTTATTCCAGTCCTATGCGGGAACGAACCCGCAGACTCAGCAAAAATTTCGCCTTGCCATGCAGCAGGAGCCGCATCTGATGAAAGGCACGTGGATGACGCCTGCCGTGCTTGAATGGCTCCAGCAGGCGATCGGGGTGATGATGCAAAGACGCTTCTCTGCATCAGATCACTCACAGATCCGCTAATGCAGCTTCACGGTTAGGGTAGAAGGACAATCGGCCAGGGATCGGCTGCACGCCAGCGCGCGCCATGGTGCGCAGGGGCTGAAACTCCAGGTTACTCACCCGAAGCTCGCAGCCTTCCGGCAGGCGGGCAACAAAGCGCTGGAAGGCATCAAGACCGCCGGCATCCAGCACCGGGACGGCATCCCACTTCAGTACCACAATCCGTTTTCCCGCCACACGAGACTCCAGATCGCTGAACAATCCCTCTGCGGCAGCAAAGAACAGCGGGCCAATCACGCGCAGCACCAGCACATCGTCAGGCACCTCAACGTTAACCGGGGAGAGACGCGTCATCTGCGCGATGCGGCGCATAAACAGCAGCGAGGCCAGCACTATGCCGACGCTGATAGCGATAACCATATCGAACAGCACGGTCAGCGACATGCAGATCAGCATCACGATAATGTCGTCTTTCGGCGCGCGGCGCAGCAGGTTAACCACCTTATGCGCCTCACTCATGTTCCATGCCACCATCAGCAGCAGCGCGGCCATGGCAGAGAGCGGAAGCCATGAAAGCAGCGGGGCGAGGATCAGCAGCGCCATGATCACCAGCAGGGAGTGAATGACCGCTGAAACCGGTGATGTCGCCCCTGCGCGAACGTTCGCGGCGGAACGGGCAATCGCAGCCGTAGCGGTAATACCGCCAAAGAACGGCGCAACGATGTTGCCTAAGCCCTGGCCGACCAGCTCGCTGTTAGCTTTGTGCTTAGTGCCGGTCATGCCGTCGAGCACGACGGCGCAGAGCAGGGATTCAATTGCCCCCAGCATCGCCATGGAGAACGCTGCGGGCAGCAGAGCGCGAAGAGAATCCCAGCTCAGGGTGAAGCTCGAACCTGGCATGTCCCAAGGCAAAACCAGCTGCGGCAGCAGCTGCGGAATACCGCTGCCCTGTGAGCCGTCCGCGAGAACATAGTGGAACTGGGAGCCAATGGTGGCGACCTGTCCACCGAGCAGGTTGACGACGCCCATCACCGCGCAGCCCAGCAGCAGAGCGGGCAGATGCCCCGGGAGGCGAATGCCCAGGCGAGGCCAGACGACAAGCGTGCCGAGGGTAACGATGCCAATGGCCGCATCGCCCAGGTTGGCCGTCGGCAGCGCCATAAACAGCGCGCCCACTTTCTGTAAATAGTGCTCCGGAACATGGGGCATTTGCAGACCGAGGAAATCCTTAATCTGCATGGTTCCGATGGTGATCCCAATCCCCGAGGTGAACCCCAGCGTCACGGAAAGAGGAATATATTCAATCAGGCGACCGAAACGGGCCAGACCGAACAAAATTAAAAAGACGCCGGACATCAGGGTGGCGACCAGCAGGCCTGCCAGACCAAACTGTTGGGAAACGGGATAGAGGATCACCACGAAGGCAGCGGTTGGGCCTGAAACGCTGAAGCGGGACCCGCCCGTCAGCGCAATTACAATCCCGGCGACCGCCGACGTGTAAAGACCGTACTGCGGCGCGACGCCGCTACCAATCGCCAGCGCCATCGCCAGCGGAATGGCAATAATCCCGACGGTGATCCCGGCTATCAGGTCACGCACAAAGCGCGACGACGTGTATTTCTCTTTCCAGCAGGCGTCGATGAGGGCGCGAAAGGGCAGAACATGTGAGGAGGTTACGTTTTTCACAATTATCTATCATCCGTGTGCGCATCATCTGTCATATGAATGGCAGGTGAAGGAGGCATTAGTCATACAAATAAATACTATAAACAAAAAAACCCGCCGTAGCGGGTTTTTTGGCCATGTTCGATCAGTGTTCGAACATTGCAGAGATGGATTCTTCGTTGCTGATACGACGAATCGCTTCGGCCAGCATCCCGGACAGGGTCAACGTACGCACGTTTGGCAGCGCTTTGATCTCGTCGCTCAGTGGAATGGTATCGCACACCACAACTTCGTCAATGACGGAGTTACGGAGGTTGTTAACCGCATTGCCGGAGAAGATCGGGTGAGTGGCGTAAGCGAATACGCGTTTCGCACCACGCTCTTTCAGCGCTTCAGCGGCTTTACACAGCGTACCGCCGGTATCGATCATGTCGTCTACCAACACGCAATCGCGGCCAGCCACGTCACCGATGATATGCATCACCTGCGAAACGTTAGCGCGCGGACGGCGTTTGTCGATGATCGCCATGTCGGTATCGTTCAGTAGCTTCGCGATAGCACGAGCACGTACCACGCCGCCGATGTCCGGAGAAACCACAATCGGGTTGTCCAGATTCAGTTGCAGCATGTCTTCCAGCAGGATTGGGCTGCCGAACACGTTATCAACCGGCACGTCGAAGAAGCCCTGGATTTGCTCTGCGTGCAGGTCGACCGTCAGTACGCGGTCAACGCCGACGCTGGACAGGAAGTCCGCAACAACTTTAGCGGTGATGGGCACACGCGCGGAACGGACGCGACGGTCCTGGCGGGCATAGCCAAAGTAAGGAATAACAGCAGTGATACGGCCAGCAGAAGCGCGACGCAGGGCGTCGACCATAACAACCAGTTCCATCAGGTTGTCATTCGTTGGAGCACAGGTGGACTGGATGATGAAAATATCACCACCGCGTACATTTTCGTTAATTTGTACGCTGACTTCGCCGTCGCTAAAGCGACCTACAGCGGCGTCGCCGAGGGAAGTGTACAGGCGGTTGGCAATACGTTGTGCTAGTTCCGGGGTGGCGTTACCAGCAAAAAGCTTCATATCAGGCACGAGAAGAACCTCAGGCATGCGTCCAGTGGTGGAAAGCGTTCGCCGCAAACTGCGGGGCCTAAGCAAACGCTATCCAGGCGGTGTATTAAAGAGCGCGATGCAACGTCTGGAACAGGGTGACGTTGTCACCGAAACTCAGTCTGCGCCAGAATGATCTGCTGTAGGGGGGAGGTGTTCATCCCGCGTGCTACAAAACCATGCAGCCAATCCGGCGCTTGCTCAAGCACCTGACGGGCGGCGGATTCGGTGTCAAATTCAGCAAAGACACAGGCCCCTGTACCGGTCAGGCGCGACGGCGCGTATTCTAACAGCCAGGAAAGCACCGCATCAACCTCGCGAAAACGTTTTCTTGCGATATCCTCGCAATCGTTGCTGAATTCACAATTTAATAACGTATCTATTGACCGTACCGGGGTATTTCTTTTCAGGTCAGGATCTTTAAAAATGACTGGGGTAGGAATGCTTACCCCTGGGTGAACAATCAGATACCACTTTTCTGGCGGGTCGACCGGCGTGAGGATTTCACCCACTCCTTCAGCAAACGCCGCGTGGCCGCGCACAAACACCGGTACATCGGCGCCCAGCGTCAACCCTAACGCTGCCAGTTCGTCCGCAGTCAGGCCGCAGCCCCAGAGGTGGTTAAGCGCCACCAGGACGGTCGCGGCGTTTGACGAACCGCCACCCAGACCGCCGCCCATCGGCAGGCGCTTGTCGATACGGATATCCGCACCGCTTCCCGCAGGCAGGCGACCCGACGACGACGCCGTTTTCATCAGCAGGCGAGCAGCGCGCACGATCAGATTATCGTCATGCGCCACGCCGTCGACCGGCGTCAGCAGACAAATTTGCCCGTCCTGACGCGGTTCGATTGAGATCGTGTCGCCGTAATCGACAAACTGAAACAGCGTTTGCAGGGTGTGGTAGCCGTCAGCGCGCTGCCCGGTAATGTAGAGAAACAGGTTCAGTTTTGCGGGAGAGGGCCAGTGGGTCATCATTTAACGATCCAGTTGTCCATTTTCAGCTTGATACGCTGGCTGTCCTGCGTCAGCTCCATGTTGGATGGCAGCGACGGTTGCGTTTTGTTGTCATACGCGCTGTACACCACTTTCCAGGTTTTACCGCCCTGGGTGTAGTTCACCTGGCTCAGACGGTATTGATCGTCAAGCGTATAGTCGGTTGCATCACCCGGCAGACCAAGGATCCACTGGCGCAGGCTATTGAGCGGAATCGGCATCCCGGTCAGCTTGCCAATCATCTCTTCGGCGTCGGTGGCCGTGTAGTGCTGGCCTTTGTTGTCGGTGATCTGCGCTTCCCCAGGCTTCGCGTTAAGCTCCAGTTCGGTACTGCCCAGCGGGTTCAACAGCAGCAGGCGATAGTTGTCCTGACCCGTTTGCTGCCAGAAGAAACGGGCGTAAACCTTCTGTTCGTCAGAGAGATAGGCAAACGCACCGCGGGTCTGGTACTGGCTTAACTTCAGCACGTCCTGCTGGTGCTGACGCCACTGCGGTGAGTCAGGGCTTTTGCCCGGGCCTTTCGGCTGATGAACGGAACAGGCGGTCAGAACCAGGGCCGCCAGAGGCAGCAGGCGAATCATTCGGGTCATAATGATGACAAATCCTTGAGATACGTTGCAGTTATAATTGTTAATGCTAGCGTTGAAGGGTGCCACCGTCTACGTTCAAATTATCTCAAAGCGTGGCGTAAGCTATTACTCCGAAAGGGTGCAGTCTCTTTTATTGATCTCGCGCATCCTGTATGATGCGTCCTGCTAACCTTATTAACGCTGGTACTACTCCCGCTCAACATGACCCTATTAGCACTCGGTATTAACCACAAAACAGCCCCGGTTTCACTGCGAGAACGCGTTACGTTTTCGCCGGATACGCTCGACCTGGCGCTGGACAGCCTGCTTGCACAACCGATGGTGCAGGGTGGCGTGGTGTTGTCGACGTGCAACCGTACCGAGCTGTATTTAAGCGTGGAGGAGCAGGACAACCTGCACGAGGCGCTGATCCGCTGGCTATGTGACTACCACAACCTCAACGAAGAAGAGCTGCGCAACAGCCTGTACTGGCATCAGGATAACGATGCGGTCAGCCATCTAATGCGCGTCGCCAGCGGTCTGGATTCGCTGGTACTGGGCGAGCCGCAGATCCTCGGCCAGGTGAAAAAAGCCTTCGCGGATTCCCAGAAAGGGCATCTGAAAGCCAGCGAACTGGAGCGAATGTTCCAGAAGTCATTCTCCGTGGCGAAGCGTGTGCGAACCGAAACTGACATTGGTGCCAGTGCGGTTTCGGTTGCTTTCGCGGCCTGTACCCTTGCCCGTCAAATCTTTGAATCCCTGTCGACCGTCACCGTACTGCTGGTGGGGGCGGGCGAAACCATCGAACTGGTGGCGCGCCATCTTCGCGAACACAAGGTGAAGAAGATGATCATCGCCAACCGCACCCGCGAACGTGCGCAGGTGCTGGCAGATGAAGTGGGCGCGGAGGTGATTGCGCTGAGCGACATCGATGAACGTCTGAAAGAGGCGGACATTATTATCAGCTCTACCGCCAGCCCGCTGCCGATTATCGGGAAAGGGATGGTCGAGCGGGCGCTGAAATCCCGCCGCAATCAGCCGATGCTGCTGGTGGATATCGCCGTTCCGCGCGATGTCGAACCGGAAGTGGGTAAACTGGCCAACGCCTACCTCTACAGCGTGGACGACCTGCAAACCATCATTTCGCACAACCTTGCCCAGCGTAAAGCGGCGGCAGTGCAGGCGGAAACTATCGTTGAGCAGGAAACCAGTGAATTTATGGCCTGGCTGCGCGCGCAAAGCGTCAGCGAGACTATCCGCGAGTACCGCGGTCAGGCGGAGCAGGTGCGTGATGACCTGACGGCCAAAGCGCTGGCGGCCCTTGAACAGGGCGGCGACGCGCAGGCGATTATGCAGGATCTGGCCTGGAAATTGACCAACCGCCTGATCCATGCGCCAACCAAATCTCTTCAGCAGGCTGCCCGTGACGGGGACGATGAACGCCTGACTATTCTGCGCAACAGCCTCGGGCTGGAATAGCGCCCTATACCCATTTTCTAAGACAAGGTGCATTTACGCCTATGAAGCCTTCTATCGTCGCTAAACTGGAAGCTCTGCACGAGCGCCATGAAGAAGTCCAGGCGCTGCTCGGCGATGCCGGGACCATTGCCGACCAGGAACGTTTTCGCGCGCTGTCGCGTGAATACGCGCAGTTAAGTGATGTTTCAAAATGCTTTACCGACTGGCGACAGGTCCAGGAAGATATCGAAACCGCGCAGATGATGCTTGACGATCCTGAGATGCGCGAGATGGCGCAGGAAGAGTTGCAGGACGCGAAAGCGCGTTCAGAAGAGATGGAGCAGCAGCTCCAGGTGCTTCTGTTGCCAAAAGATCCGGATGATGAGCGTAACGCCTTTGTGGAAGTCCGCGCCGGTACCGGCGGCGACGAAGCGGCGCTCTTCGCCGGGGATCTGTTCCGTATGTACAGCCGTTACGCCGAATCCCGCCGCTGGCGCGTGGAGATCATGAGCGCTAACGAAGGCGAGCATGGTGGTTATAAAGAAGTTATCGCCAAAATCAGCGGTGAGGGCGTATATGGTCGACTGAAATTTGAGTCAGGCGGTCACCGCGTGCAGCGCGTCCCGGCGACCGAATCACAGGGCCGTATTCATACCTCTGCCTGTACGGTGGCGGTCATGCCTGAGCTGCCGGAAGCGGAACTGCCGGATATCAACCCGGCGGATCTGCGTATCGATACCTTCCGCTCTTCAGGGGCGGGTGGTCAGCACGTTAACACCACCGACTCCGCTATCCGTATTACTCACCTGCCCACCGGGATTGTGGTTGAGTGTCAGGATGAACGTTCCCAGCATAAGAACAAAGCTAAAGCGTTATCCGTGCTGGGCGCCCGCATCCACGCGGCGGAAACGGCGAAACGCCAGCAGGCGGAAGCCTCTACCCGACGTAACCTGCTGGGCAGCGGCGACCGTAGCGATCGTAACCGCACCTATAACTTCCCGCAGGGGCGCGTAACTGACCACCGCATCAACCTGACGCTCTATCGTCTGGATGAGGTGATGGAAGGCAAGCTCGATATGCTCATTGAGCCTATCGTGCAGGAATACCAGGCCGACCAGCTGGCGGCGCTTTCCGAGCAGGAATAATGGATTTTCAGCGCTGGTTACGTGAGGCCGCCGGTGAGCTTTCCGCAAGCGAAAGCCCAAAACGCGACGCCGAAATTTTGCTGGAACATATAACGGGTAAAGCCCGTACGTATCTGCTGGCATTCGGTGAGACGCCACTGACCGCTGAGCAGCAAGCGCAGCTCGCTACGCTGCTTGCCCGCCGTAAAAACGGTGAGCCGGTGGCGCATCTTGTCGGTGAACGTGAGTTCTGGTCGCTCCCGCTTTATGTCTCAGCGGCAACGCTGATTCCACGCCCGGATACCGAATGTCTGGTGGAGCAGGCGCTGGCGCGTTTACCGGCGCAGCCGTGTCAGATCCTCGATCTCGGTACCGGCACCGGTGCGATTGCGCTGGCGCTTGCCAGCGAGCGGCCGGATTGCACCGCGACGGCGGTAGACGTGATGCCTGATGCGGTCGCCCTCGCGCGGCGCAACGTTGAACGGCTGGGGCTGAACAATGTTTCCGTTCTGCAATCCAGCTGGTTTGCCGCGCTTGAAAGCCGCATGTTCGACATGATTGTCAGTAATCCGCCCTATATCGACGAAGACGATCCGCATCTTGCGCAGGGCGACGTGCGTTTTGAACCGCTGACCGCGCTGGTTGCTGCGAATCAGGGCCTTGCAGATCTCGATCACATTGTGACAACGTCACGACAACATCTGCTTCCTGGTAGCTGGCTGCTGGTAGAACATGGCTGGACGCAGGGGGAGGCGGTGCGAGCGCTGTTTACGGGGGCCGGATACGCTGCCGTGGAAACCTGCCGGGATTACGGCGGCAATGAACGTCTGACGCTGGGGCAGTGGTCATGAGCCTGTTTACGCTGCTGATTTCCGTTCACCTGGTTTCCGTTGCCCTGACCATTGGCTTTTTCATAGCCCGCTACTGGTGGCGCTACAGCAACAATCCGCTGATTAACGCGCGCTGGGTACGCATCGCCCCGCACTGTATCGACACGGTGCTGTTCCTTTCCGGCGCCGGGTTAATGTGGAAAACCGGCTATCTGCCATTTACTGATAAAGGCGCATGGCTGACTGAAAAGCTGTTTGGCGTTATCATCTACATCGTTTTGGGTTTTATCGCGCTTGGGCGTTATCGTCCGCGCAGCCAGCAGACAGGGTTTATCGCCTTTCTGCTGGGGCTGGTGGTGCTGTACATCATCATTAAACTCGCCACCACAAGAATACCGTTACTGGGGTAAGTCATGAGGTCCTTAGCCGATTTCGAATTTAACAAAGTGCCGCTCTGCGATGGTATGGTCCTGATTTCAGAGATGATCCGCGACGATTTCACGTCACAGTACGTTTACGCTGAACTGGAGAATCTGGTCAGACTGGCGCGCGAAGAGATCAATCAGGCACGTCCGCAGGACTGGCAACTAGAGAAGCTGATTGAGCTTTTCTACGGCGAATGGGGTTTCTGCGACACGCGAGGCGTGTACCGCCTGTCTGACGCACTGTGGCTGGACCAGGTGTTGAAAAATCGTCAGGGCAGTGCCGTCGCGTTGGGTGCCATTTTACTGTGGGTTGCGCACCAGCTGGATATTCCTCTGGTGCCGGTCATTTTCCCGACGCAGATGATTTTGCGGGCCGAGTGGCTGGACGGTGAAATGTGGTTAATCAATCCGTTTAACGGCGACACGCTGGATGAGCATACGCTGGACGTCTGGCTGAAAGGCAACATTAGCCCGATAGCTGAGCTGTTCAATGAAGATCTCGATGAAGCCGATAACGCCGAAGTGATCCGCAAGCTGTTAGACACGCTGAAGTCTGCGCTGATGGAAGAGCGGCAGATGGAGTTGGCTCTGCGCGCAAGCGAAGTACTGTTGCAGTTCAATCCGGAAGATCCGTACGAAATCCGCGACCGCGGCCTGATTTATGCGCAGCTCGACTGCGAGCACGTGGCGCTGAATGATTTGAATTATTTCGTCGAGCAATGTCCGGAAGATCCGATCAGCGAAATGATCCGCGCGCAGATCAACGCGATCGCGCATAAACACATTACACTGCATTAATCTTAATTCCGATTCACACCTGAATAAGGCGATCCTATGAAACAAAAAGTGGTTAGCATTGGTGATATCAACGTGGCAAACGACCTGCCGTTCGTGCTGTTTGGCGGTATGAACGTGCTGGAATCCCGCGATCTCGCTATGCGTATCTGCGAACATTACGTGACCGTAACCCAAAAGCTGGGCATCCCGTACGTGTTTAAAGCCTCTTTTGACAAAGCCAACCGCTCCTCCATTCACTCCTACCGTGGCCCGGGCCTGGAAGAGGGGATGAAGATTTTCCAGGAGCTGAAACAGACGTTTGGCGTGAAAGTGATCACCGACGTGCACGAAGCGTCTCAGGCTCAGCCCGTGGCTGATGTGGTAGACGTCATTCAGCTTCCGGCGTTCCTCGCTCGCCAGACTGACCTGGTAGAAGCGATGGCGAAAACCGGTGCCGTGATTAACGTGAAAAAACCGCAGTTCGTGAGCCCTGGCCAGATGGGTAACATCGTCGACAAGTTTATCGAAGGCGGTAATGACCAGGTGATCCTCTGCGACCGTGGTTCAAACTTCGGTTATGACAACCTGGTTGTGGATATGCTGGGCTTCAGCGTGATGAAGAACGTCTCTAACCAGTCTCCGGTGATTTTCGACGTGACCCACTCCCTGCAATGCCGCGACCCGTTTGGCGCCGCGTCTGGCGGGCGTCGTGCGCAGGTGACCGAACTGGCGCGCGCCGGTATGGCAACCGGCCTGGCGGGTCTGTTCATTGAAGCGCACCCGGATCCGGCTAACGCGAAATGCGACGGTCCATCCGCGCTGCCGCTGGATAAGCTGGAGCCGTTCCTGAAACAGATCAAAGCGATTGACGATCTGGTGAAGAGCTTCGACGAGCTGGATACCAGCAACTAATAAAAAACCCGCTTCGGCGGGTTTTTTATGGGGCATATTGCCGGATGGCGCTGCGCTGACCCGGCCTACTAAACCCGTAGGCCCTGCAAGCGAAGCGCCGCCGGGCAAAAAGGCTACGCAAATATCGTCATCAGATACGCAATAAACAGCGCCATATGCGCCGCGCCGTTCAGCACATTGGTGCGGCCGGTGGAGAAGGAAATCTGGCACAGCAGCAGTGATGCCACCATCACAATCATCTCTGGCGCACCCAGCGCAAACTGCAATTCATTTCCCGTCATAAAGGCAATCAGCGTGACCACCGGAACGGTTAGTGAAATGGTCGCCAGTACGGAGCCGAAGAAGAGATTCATCGCACGTTGCACCTGATTATTAAGCACTGCTTTCAGCGCTCCCAGACCTTCTGGCGACAGGATCAACAGGGCCACCAGGAAGCCGGTAAAGGCGACCGGCGCGTTCAGTTCCGTTAACAGCGCCTCCAGCGGGTTCGCATTCATCTTGGTGACAGCAATAACGGCAATCAGATGCACGATCAGCCAAACCGTGTGCCAGGCGCTGCTGTGGGCCGACGGCTTACCGTGATGCGGGTCATCGTCGTCCCCGTCATCTTCATGCTCGTACACAAACAGGCTCTGGTGCGTTTTGGTCTGGATCAGCAGGAACACGCCGTACATCGCCGCGGAAATCAGCGCCACCAGCAGCGCCTGGCCGGTGGTGAAATTTGCACCCGGCAGCGCCATCGGGAATACCAGCACAATAATCGCCAGCGGGAACAGGGCGATCAGGTACTGTTTAATGCCGAAAAGGTTCATGTACTGGGTGGCAAATTTGCGACCACCTAATAAAAGTGAAAAACCGACCAGGCCGCCGGTAACAATCATAATGATGGAGTAGAGCGTATCGCGCATTAACGTTGGCGCGGCGTCGCCGGTGGCCATTAATGCGGAAATTAGACTGACCTCAAGGATCACAACCGAAAGGCTTAAAATTAATGAACCATACGGCTCTCCAAGACGGTGAGCTAAAACATCCGCATGGCGTACCACGCTAAATGCGCTGGTTAAAATACCCACCAGAGCCAGAATATTGATCCCCACAACCACTGGCAATGACTGACTGCTTCCCCAGAAGAGCAGCACAGCCAGTGCCAGAACCGGGAAAATGAGAGAGGTCTCCTTGTGGCGGGTTTTTACCGCCTCGTGTGTTGCTGTCATGTGCTTCTCCATCAATGCAGGTGCTTGTAATTATAGATAGATTTTGAGGACGTTAAATTAACAGAAATCTGTTAAATACCCTGTATTTTTTACTTAATTTTACCCTTTGTTATAATTTTTATGTCTGAGGATTATAATGAGTCATATCCATTAAATAATAGTTTAATAACAACAAGTTGTATTTTTAGATTATTCATTTCTTCCTGTCGGGTGGCACCCGCGCGTATCGTCGTCCACACTTATCTTTTATGCAAAAGAGAGGTTAACGATGCCATACAAATCGAAAAGCGAATTACCGGACAACGTGCAAAACGTATTGCCTGCCCACGCTCAGGATATCTACAAAGAAGCCTTTAACAGCGCCTGGGATCAGTACAAAGATAAAGAAGATCGCCGGGACGATGCCAGCCGTGAAGAGACGGCACATAAGGTGGCCTGGGCCGCCGTAAAAAATGACTACGAGAAAGGGGACGATGATAAATGGCACAAAAAGAAATAGCCGCTGAATAATATGCTGCCTCCACTTTGACATTTCAGGCGGTTGACCTGCCGTTGTATTGCATCTGGCCCGCAAATTGCTTATCGTTGCTCAACTGCTGTTAAAATGAACAGCACAGAATGCCGGGAAGGCGAATTACAGATGTCGCAAGGAAGCATGCAGTGGCGGAGGTGGAATGTGTTAACGCGTGATTTCTTGATGAAGGCAGATTGTAAGACGGCATTTGGTGCTATTGAGGAATCGCTTTTGTGGTCGGCTGAACAACGTGCGGCGTCGCTTGCGGCAACGCTGGCTTGTCGCCCGGATGATGGCCCGGTCTGGATCTTTGGTTACGGGTCGCTGATGTGGAACCCGGCGCTTGAGTATGTTGAATCGGCAACCGGAACGCTACCTGGCTGGCACCGCGCCTTCTGTTTGCGCCTTACCGCCGGACGCGGCAGCGCCTGTCAGCCTGGCCGCATGCTTGCACTAAAAGAGGGCGGACGCACCACGGGCGTGGCATACCGGTTGCCGGATGCCACGCTGGAAGACGAGCTTACGCTGCTGTGGAAGCGCGAGATGATCACCGGCTGCTATATGCCCAGCTGGTGCAAGCTGGAACTGGATGACGGGCGCACCGTCAACGCGCTGGTGTTTATTATGGATCCGCGCCATCCGCTGTATGAAGCCGACACCCGAACCCAGGTGATCGCCCCGCTGATTGCCGCCGCCAGCGGACCGCTGGGCACTAACGCCCAGTACCTTTTCTCGCTCGATCAGGAGCTGACGCGTCTCGGTATGCAGGACGACTGTCTGAGTGAGCTGGTGGTGAAGGTGAAAGCGCTGCTGGAAGGGAACCCGCTCAGCAATACGCTGCGGCCGGGTTTTGCCTGATAATACGCCCGGCTGGCCGGGCGTTTACTGTTATGCCGCCACGTAACTTACAGAATGTTCGAGCGACTGGCTGTGGCTGTCGATCAGCACATCCCAGGTGCCGGTGTAAGGCACCGTCAGCCAGGCCTTATCATCCTGGACGGTAAGGATATCTGCCTGCGATGGCTTCTGTCCTTTCGTACTCACCAGGTGGATGCGGCAACGCTCTGAGCAACGTACCACTACCGTATCCCCGCCAAACAGTTTCAGACTCGTTTTAACTCGTGCCATTTTATACCCCGTCGTTTTTGCCCATCCCGAGCGTGATGTTGTTCACAATTCACTCATTGCATAACACCAAAGGGGCAGGGGTGGGATGCTGATTTCGATCAAAAAATGGCGCAACGATTAAACAAAAATGACAAAACACCTGAAACCTTTCAGCGGACGCGCGTTTTCCCTGCTTAACGCGCGTCCGGGAAAAATTATATGCGGAAATGGCCAGCTGTCTCAGCAAGGTCGCCCGCCTGACTTTGCAGCGCGCTGGCCGCCGCAGCAGATTGTACAACAAGCTCGGCGTTCTGCTGCACCATGCGATCCAGGTGAGTCACCGCGTGGTTAATCTCATGGATCCCTTTCATCTGCTCGCGGGTGGCAATGGATATTTCACGCATAATGCCAGACACGCTCCCGACGCTGGCGCGGATCTCATCCATGCTGTCGCCCGCAAGGTGCACAAACCGGGAGCCGGTTGCAACGCTTTGGGTGGTGGAGTCAATAAGGGATTTGATCTCTTTCGCCGCCTGAGCGCTGCGGCTGGCCAGATTACGTACTTCTCCCGCAACGACCGCGAAACCTCGGCCTTGTTCCCCGGCTCGCGCCGCTTCCACCGAGGCGTTAAGCGCCAGAATGTTGGTCTGGAAGGCGATGCCGTCAATGACGCTGGTGATGTCACCAATCTTAGCGGACGCCACTTCGATAGACTGCATGGTGCTGATGGCCTGCGAGACCACTTCACCGCCGCGCGCCGCGGCTGCGGAAGCCTTGCTCGCCTGTTCATTCGCATCTGCTGCCGACTCGTTTGACTGCGTTACGGAGGCGGTGATCTCTTCCACGGCGCTGGCGGTTTCGCGAAGGCTTGATGCCGCCTGCTCGGTACGCCCGGAGAGATCCTGATTACCCGCCGCTATCTCATGTGCGGCGTTTTTTACTGAGGCGCTGGCGTCTCGAAGCTGAACCATGACCACAGAAAGCTTATCGCTGAAGGCGTTAAACGCCTGTGCGATTTGCGCCACTTCATCGCCCCCCTTATCCGGCAGGCGCTGGGACAGATCGTTAGTACCGTTGGCAATGTTGTTCATCGCGTCACGGATACCGGACAGCCTTTTAAGCAGGCGGGCGATCAGAATGTGCATAAGGGCACCGCTCAGCAGAACCAGGATCGCCAGCGACAGTGCAGATGCTTTAAGCAATGACCGCATCCCGGCGGTGGCATCGCCGTTATCAAGCGCCACAACCAGCAGCCAGTGCGTCCCCGGTACGGCGGTGGCCATGAACGTTTTTTCACGTCCGTTATACCTTCCGTCAGCCAGGTTGCCGCTTTTCAGGGCGGCAAAATCGATACCCTCGATCGTCTCCGTAAAAGGCTTAAGCGTCAGCGCCGGATCGCTGCCGGCAATAACGGTGCCGTTGCTGTCCAGAAGCAGTCCGCTGCTGGCCGGCGTCGGGTGAATACCGCGCACGTTCGCCACCACGCTGTCTATTGCCACATCGCCCGCCACCACCGCTTTCAGCACGCCTTGCTCTTTAACCGGTACCGCGAAAGTCACCACCAGTTTCCCGGTGCCCGCGTCCACATAAGGTGCAGTCACTACCGGGCCATCAGCGCTGACGACCTGCTGATACCACGGGCGAAGGGTGGGATCGTAATCAGCGGGTACCCCGGTTGGGTCAGAAAATTTAGCCGTTTTGCTGGCATAACCCACGTAGACGTTGGTAAATCCACCCGCCAGCGCAAGCTGTTTGAACACCGGAACCGGATCGTCGCTGAGCGCGACCGGCTGCGCCGAGGTGATGACGGTCATTTTGCTGTTCACCCAGTCGGCAATCGCCATGCTGTGGCTGGCGCTGGTGCTGGTCAGAATATCGCGCTGCGACTGCTGGTTATCCTGGCGCGTGACCTGAAAGTTAATAATGGTATTAAGAAGAAGGGCGACGACCAGGCAGCCTGTCGTCGCGGCAATGATGCGGGCGCGAATGGATCTGAACATAAGTGTAATACCTGCTGTGTTGTTTCCATGCCTATCGGCAACGGTGCAGGTAAACTTGATGCTGAAACCGCGTCCATAAGAAAAAACTATTTTTAGCGGGTTATTATTAAAAAGTTAATATTTTATCGGCGGAAAGCGTCCATTCAGCCAGCTCGACCAGGGTACCAATTTCCACGCCATCAATCAGCGGTAGCCCGGTAATGCCGCGCCCGTCGGTACAGGTTTTGCAGAGTTTGACCGGAACATTTTGCGCGGTCAGGATCTCCAGCATTTGTTGAATGTTATAGCCCTCTGCGGGTTTCTGCCCCTTCAGCCCGGCCGTGACGGCATCGGACATCAAAAAGAGACGTAGCTCCAGTTCACGCTCTTTTTCGCACAGCGCTATTGCCAGGCGCAGACTGTTAAAAAGGGATTCACTGCCGTAGGCCGCACCGTTGGCGACGATCACAATCTTCTGCATGTTGACTCCTGTTCTTTGAAAAGGCACGAATATTGCTTCTCGTACCGAAGAATACGTATCGGGGAGAGAAACGATGACGATAGTGGCTGGCAGTTCCCCTGGCGCAACCGAATGGTTCCAGCGTGCGAGAATGCTGCGTGAAGAACAGCTCGGCAGATTGGCGCAACTGGGCGCACTGGTGAACGGCATCAGTCGACTGGTGCATATGCTACAGTGCGAGCGCGGTGCGTCAAATATATGGCTCTGCTCGCAGGGCAAATTATACGCCCCTGAATGCAGGGCCAGCAGGGCCCTGGTGGATGAAAACCTTACGGCATTATACCTTCTCTTTAACGAACCGCTGCCGGGCAGCGCCCTCTGCGAACGTATTGCCAGCGCGCTGCACTGTCTTGAGACGCTCACGGCGCTGCGGGATGGTGTTACAGGTCAACGCGTCACCGCGCCGCAGGCGATGGAACACTACAGCCGCGTACTGCGTCATCTGCTTAGTATCGTACCTCAGCTCAGCGACAGCATTGACGATCCGCACATCGCAGGCCGATTTGTGGCGCTTTACAGCCTGATGCAGGGCAAAGAACTTGTAGGACAAGAGCGGGCGCTAGGCGCTATTGGTTTCACCCAGGGATTCTTTGACGACGAAACTCGCCAGCGGCTGGTGGATCGCATCGATGGCCAGCAGGCCTGTTTTGAGGTTTTTATCTCCCATTGCGCTGTAGACGTGCAGGAAACGTTTACCCTTAACTGCCAGCCGGATCTGGAGACGGAAAAGCTCAGGCGTGAGGCGTGCACCCGCCAGCCCCCGCCAGATAACGGCGATACCGCCCTCAAATGGTTTGCCCTGCAAACCGCGCGCCTTGAGCACCTGCGCACGCTGGAGGAGGTGGCAATTGCCGATCTGATGACGGCAGTTGAGGAGCGTCGCTGTAGCGAAAACCGGCATATAGACGATGGGCACGACGATATCCTGGCGCGATTTCCGGATAAACCGCTGTTGCCGCTGGTGCGCCAGCAGGCGCGTGAAATTGAGCAACTCTCCCGTCAGCTTGCTTCCCTGCGCGACACGCTGGAGGAGCGTAAGACCATCGACAAAGCCAAAAGCGTGCTGATGACGCACCAGAACATGAGCGAAGAGCGAGCGTGGACTGCCCTGCGCAAAATGGCGATGGATAAAAACCAACGCATGGTGGATATCGCCCGCGCGCTACTTACGGTAAAAAATTTGTGGGACATACCCCCTGGGGAGTAGTTGCACGGTCAGTGGGCATTTTATGCCTGATTGAGGTGCGTCAGACGGCGCTCTCCTTGCGAAAACCCCGTTACGCGAGGGATTAAAAGCTGGCATTACCTTTGCATTAAAACATTAACCAGTTTTGACGATGCGCCAACGGCGGGGCATGCGTCTTCAGGATAAAGGCGTCCAGCGGTGCTTCAGCACCGTCGGGCGTTTTTTTTTGCCTTTTTATCAGGAGCGATTATGGCGGATTTGTCGAGACGGCGGTTATTGCAGGCCAGCATGCTGGCGAGTGGTGCGATGCTGTTGCCGGGTGTCATGCATGCTGCATGGGCGGCGGGGTCAGATAAGCCTGAGCAGGATACCGTGCGTGTCGGGTTTATACCCCTGACCGATTGCGCGCCAGTGGTTATCGCGGCCCTGAAAGGGTTCGATAAAAAACACGGCATTACCATTGTACCTACCAAAGAAGCGAGCTGGGCGGCGGTGCGCGACAAGCTGGTGGCGGGGGAGCTGGACGCTGCACACATTCTTTACGGCCTGCTGTACGGCCTCGAACTCGGGATCGCGGGTAAGCCGCAGCCGATGGCGAATCTGATGACGCTCAACCAGAACGGTCAGGCCATTACGCTCTCCAGCGATCTGGCGGAGAAGGGCGTTCGTGACCTCGACGGGCTGAAAAAGCTGATTGCGCAGCAGGCGCCGGGAACCTGGACCTTCGCGCATACCTTCCCGACGGGGACGCACGCCATGTGGCTCTACTACTGGCTGGCCAGCGCGGGGATTAACCCGTTTGACGACGTGCGCACCGTGGTGGTGCCGCCGCCGCAGATGGTGATGAACATGCGCATTGGCAACATGGTCGGGTTTTGCGTCGGCGAGCCGTGGAACGCGCGGGCGATTAACGATCGCATCGGGTTTACCGCCGCCACGTCGCAGTCCATCTGGGCCGATCACCCGGAAAAAATCCTCGGCACCCGACGCGAATGGGTGGCGAAAAATCCGCACACCGCACGGGCGCTGGTGAGCGCGGTGCTGGAAGCCGCGCGCTGGATCGACGCATCACCGGAAAACAAACGCGAAACCGCGCAGATCCTTTCGCGCCGCGCCTGGCTGAACTGCAAGGAACAGTATCTCACCGGACGCATGCTCGGTGAGTACGACAACGGAGTCGGTCAACGCTGGCAGGATGCGCACCCGATTCGTTTCTTCGATGAGGGGGCCGTGAGCTACCCGTATCTCTCCGACGGTATGTGGTTCTTAACCCAGTTCCGCCGCTGGGGGTTGCTTAAAGCCGCGCCGGATTATGCCGGGATCGCGCAGCGCATTAACCAGACCGCCGTCTGGCAGGATGCCGCGACCGCCGTAGGCGGCATGTCCACACCGTCATCACCGTATCGCAGCAGCACCCTGATGGACGGTACCGTCTGGAACGGCACCGATCCGGAAGGGTACGCCAACCGTTTCGCTATTCACCGTAAAGGGGCCTGAGTATGCAGCATCTGCAAAATACGAAACCACAAGAGACGTCAGAGAGCGGGGAAGTAATTGTCCTGCCTCCGTTACAGGTTCGCCGTCGCGCGCCAGCGTTTACGCGTCGGATGAATGCATTTTTACAGCGCGTTATCCCGGCGCTGCTCGGTCTCGGCCTGCTGGTGCTGCTCTGGCAGCTGGCAGCGATAAACAGTAAAGGCTTTCCGACGCCGCTCAGCACGCTCGATTCGGCCATGACCCTGTTTGCCGATCCGTTTTATCGCGACGGGCCAAACGATATGGGCATTGGCTGGAACGTGCTGGCGTCGTTGCAGCGCGTCGCCATCGGCTTTGGCCTCGCGGCGCTGGCGGGCATTCCGCTGGGCTTTTTGATTGGCCGCTTCACCTTCTTTTCACGCATGTTTAACCCGCTGATCGCGCTCCTGCGTCCGGTCAGCCCGCTGGCCTGGCTGCCTATCGGACTGTTGCTGTTCCAGAAAGCGGAGCCCGCGTCGAGCTGGACCATTTTTATCTGCTCCATCTGGCCGATGGTCATTAACACCGCTGAAGGGGTGCGCCGTATTCCACAGGACTACCTTAACGTGGCCCGCGTACTGCAACTCTCAGAGTGGACCGTCATGCGCCGCATTCTTTTTCCCGCCGTGCTGCCCGCGGTGCTGACCGGGGTACGCCTCTCCATTGGTATTGCCTGGCTGGTGATAGTCGCCGCCGAGATGCTCACCGGAGGTTTAGGCATTGGCTTCTGGATCTGGAACGAGTGGAACAACCTCAACGTCGAAAACATCCTCATCGCCATCGTCATCATTGGCGTGGTCGGGTTGCTGCTGGAGCAGGGGCTGATGCTGATCGCCCGTCGCTTTAGCTGGCAGGAAAAATAAGGAGTGAACATGAAACCGTTAATCCAGGTCCAGGCCGTGAGCCAGCGTTTTTCCACCGCCAGCGGCGAGTTTCTGGCGCTGCAAAATGTCTCTTTTGATATCCACGAGGGCGAAACCGTCAGTCTGATTGGTCACTCCGGCTGCGGCAAATCGACGCTGCTGAACCTTATCGCCGGGATCACGCTGCCGACGGAAGGCGGGCTGATCTGCGACAACCGCGAAATCGCCGGGCCGGGGCCAGAGCGCGCGGTGGTGTTTCAGAACCATTCGCTGCTGCCGTGGCTGACCTGCTTCGATAATGTGGCGCTGGCCGTGGATCAGGTCTTCCGTCACGCCATGAGCAAGGCCGAGCGCAAAGCGTGGATTGAGCACAACCTCGACCGCGTGCAGATGGGCCATGCGCTGCATAAGCGCCCCGGGGAGATCTCCGGCGGCATGAAGCAGCGCGTCGGGATCGCCCGGGCGCTGGCGATGAAGCCGAAAGTGCTGCTGATGGATGAGCCGTTTGGCGCGCTCGATGCGCTGACGCGCGCCCATCTTCAGGATTCGGTGATGCAAATCCAGCAGGCGTTGAACACCACCATCGTGCTTATCACCCACGATGTGGATGAGGCGGTACTGCTTTCTGACCGCGTGCTGATGATGACCAACGGTCCGGCGGCCACCGTGGGTGAAATCCTGCGCGTCGATCTGCCGCGCCCGCGTAACCGGGTGCAGCTGGCGGACGATAGCCGCTATCACAATATGCGTCAGCAGATCCTCCATTTCCTCTATGAAAAACAGCCGAAAGCGGCGTAACGAGGGGGCACGATGCGATTGGTCATTATCGGTAATGGAATGGCGGCAACCCGGCTGATTGCGTCGCTCACCGGGCGGGCTTCCGGCCGTTTCGCTATCACCGTCATCGGTGACGAGCCGGAGCATGCGTACAACCGCATCCAGCTTTCTCCTGTACTGGGTGGCGAAAAGCAGGCGGAGCACATTTATCTGCATGATGAAGGCTGGTACACGTCACGGGGCGTGACGGTACTACGGGGCGAAAAAGCGATTGCCGTTAACGTGAACGCGCGGGAAGTGCGTACTTCTGCTCGCACGATGAGCTGGGATGCGCTGGTGTTTGCCACCGGTTCGACGCCCTTTGTACCGCCAATTCCCGGCGGTGATGCACCGCATGTCTTCACCTTTCGCACTCTGGCGGAGACTCGCGCTATTCAGAACATCTCCGGTCCGTCGGTAGTACTGGGCGGCGGCGTACTGGGCGTGGAGACTGCGGCAGCGCTGGCGCGCAAGGGTGACAACGTCACGCTCTTGCATCGTGGCCCCTGGCTGATGGAACAGCAGCTGGATCGGCAGGCGGGACTGCTGCTTGACGAGGCGCTGGCGGCGCGGGGCGTGCGCTGTGAGCTTGCTTCCGGCATCACGGCCATCGCTGACGATGCCGTGACGTTGCTCGACGGACGCCGCATCGCCGCCACGCGCGTGGTGCTGGCCACGGGCGTGCAGCCCAACGTTGCGCTGGCGCAGGCCAGCGGCATTCGCTGCGCGCGCGGCATCGTGGTGGATCAGCAAATGCAAACCTCTGTGCCGAACATCTACGCCATCGGCGAGTGCTGCGAAATTGACGGCCAGACGTTTGGTCTGGTCGCCCCCTGTCTGGCGCAGGCGGATATTCTTGCCGCGCGACTGGCCGGGGAGGACACCGCGCCGTTTGCGCTTGTCGATAGCGGCGTGCGCCTTAAGGTGACCGGCGTGGAGCTGTTTAGCCTGGGGCGCGCGACGGCGCAGGCGGACGATGTGGTCTGGAGCTCCTGGGATCCGCTGACCCGTCACTATCGTCGTTTACTGATCCATCAGGGGGCGCTGGCTGGCGTGCTGCTGCTGGGGGACTGCCGCAGCGCGGCAACCTTTACCGATTTACTGGAAACGGCTGCGCCCGCCCACGCGGACTGGCTGTTCGATCGTTTCACAACGCAACCGCAGGTTGCAGGACAGAACGCTATGACAAAACCTACTCTGGTGGTGGTTGGGCACGGTATGGTCGGCCATCATTTCCTCGAAGACTGCGTTAACCGCAATTTGCATCAGAAATATCAGATTATTGTTTTTGGCGAAGAGCGCTATGCGGCCTATGACCGCGTGCATCTGTCGGAATATTTTGGCGGACGCAGCGCGGACTCGCTCTCGCTGGTGGCGGGGGAGTTCTTTGCCGATAACGGCATTGAGCTGCGCCTCTCGCAGCAGATCGTCGCTATTGACCGCGATGCGCGCGTGGTGCGCACCGCCAGCGGGCATGAGACACACTGGGACAAGCTGGTGCTGGCGACCGGCTCGTACCCGTTCGTACCGCCCGTTCCGGGCAACGATCTGCCGGGCTGCTTTGTTTATCGCACCCTTGACGATTTGGACAGCATTGCCGCCCATGCGGCCGGCTCTCGCCGCGGCGTGGTGATTGGCGGCGGCCTGCTGGGGCTGGAGGCGGCAAATGCCCTGAAACAGCTCGGACTGGAAACCCACGTGGTGGAGTTTGCGCCGAATCTAATGGCGGTGCAGCTCGACAATGACGGCGCGGCAATGCTGCGTAAGAAAATTGAGGCGCTGGGCGTAGGTGTTCACACCAGTAAATCGACGACGGAGATTGCCACCGCAGACGACGGGCTGGTGCTGGGTTTTGCCGATGGTGAACAGCTGGAAACGGACATGGTGGTCTTCTCTGCCGGTATTCGTCCGCAGGACGCGCTGGCGCGCAGCAGCGGGCTGGCTATCGGCGAGCGCGGCGGGATCTGTATTGACGAGAACTGCCAGACCTCCGATCCGGACGTGCTTGCCATTGGCGAATGCGCGCTGTGGGAGGGGAAAATCTTTGGTCTGGTGGCTCCGGGCTATCAGATGGCGCGCGTGGCCGCCGCCGTGCTGGCGGGTGAGGAGAAGCGCTTCACCGGTGCGGATATGAGCACCAAACTCAAGCTGCTGGGCGTGGATGTGGCGTCGTTTGGCGATGCCCACGGGCGCACGCCGGGCGCGCTGAGCTACCAGTGGACGCACGGGCCGCAGCAAATCTACAAAAAAATCGTGGTCAGCCACGACAGCAAAACCCTGCTGGGTGGCGTGCTGGTGGGCGATGCCAGCGAATATGCCACGCTGGTGCAGATGATGCTTAACGGCATCAACCTGCCAAAAGAGCCGGAAACGCTGATATTACCCGCGTCGTCAGGGGGCGCGCCAAAAGCGCTGGGCGTGGCGGCGCTGCCGGAAAGCGCGCAGATCTGTTCGTGTCATAACGTCAGCAAAGGGGATATCTGCCAGGCGGTAAGCGCGGGCGCAACGGATATCGGCGCCATTAAGCAGTGCACGAAAGCGGCGACCGGCTGCGGAGGCTGTAGCGCGCTGGTGAAGCAGGTAATGGAGTTCCAGCTTGCGGAGCAGGGCGTGGAGGTGAAAAAGGATATCTGTGAACACTTTCCGTACTCGCGTCAGGAAATTTACCACCTGGTGCGCGTCAACCATATCCGCACCTTCGACCAGCTTATCAGCCGATACGGTGACGGGCACGGGTGCGAGATCTGTAAGCCGCTGGTGGGATCCGTGCTGGCTTCCTGCTGGAATGAGTATCTGCTGAAACCGACGCACCTGCCGTTGCAGGATACCAACGATCGTTATTTCGCCAATATTCAGAAGGATGGAACCTACTCCATCGTCCCGCGGATGCCTGCGGGTGAAGTGACCGCCGACGGGCTAATCGCCATCGGCCAGATTGCGAAACGCTATAGCCTTTACAGCAAAATTACCGGCGGGCAGCGTATTGACCTGTTTGGCGCCACGCTCGAACAGTTGCCGGAAATCTGGCAGGCGCTGGTGGAGGCCGGGTTTGAGACCGGACACGCTTACGGGAAATCCCTGCGCACGGTGAAATCCTGCGTCGGGTCGACCTGGTGCCGCTACGGCGTGCAGGATTCCACCGGCCTCGCGGTCAGGCTGGAGCACCGCTACAAGGGGCTGCGCGCGCCGCACAAAATTAAAATGGCGGTCTCCGGCTGTACCCGTGAGTGCGCAGAGGCGCAGAGCAAAGACGTGGGGGTGATTGCCACGGACAAAGGCTGGAACCTCTATCTGTGCGGCAACGGCGGGATGAAACCGCGCCATGCCGATCTCTTCGCCAGCGATCTGGACGACGAAACGCTGATCCGCACCGTCGACCGTTTCCTGATGTTCTACATTCGCACGGCAGATCGCCTGCAACGCACCAGTACCTGGATGGATAACCTGGAAGGCGGCCTCGACTATCTGCGCGAGGTGATCCTTAACGACAGCCTCGGCATCGCTCACGAGCTGGAACAGGAGATGGCGCGGGTGGTAGAGACGTACCAGTGCGAGTGGCAAACCACCCTTAACGATCCCGATCGCCTGGCGCTATTCCGCACCGCGGTGAACGCGCCTGACGGGGTGGAGAACAAGCGTTGGCAGGAAATTTGCGGTATCGACGAGATCCCGGAGCAGGCGGGCATCGGCGCGCATCTTGGGCACAAGCCGATTGCGCTGTTCCGCTTTGGTAAAACCGTTTATGCCCTCGACGATCTGGAGCCGGGCAGCCGCGCGAACGTGCTTTCGCGCGGTATTCTCGGCGATGCGGCGGGAGAACCGGTGGTGATCTCGCCGCTCTACAAGCAACGTATTCGTCTGCGCGACGGGTGTCAGGCCGAGAGCGGAGCGCCTGCGGTGCGTGCCTGGCCGGTAAAAATTGAAAACGGCAAGGTGTGGGTAGGACATGAAGAGCTGGTGATGCGTGCGGAGGCCTCATGACGGAAACCCGGACAACATGCCCTTACTGCGGTGTGGGCTGCGGCGTGGTCGCCAGCACAGACGGTGAAAAGATCAGTATTCGGGGAGATAAAACCCATCCTGCGAATTTTGGTCGCCTGTGCGTAAAAGGAACTGCCCTTGGGGAAACCACGGGGTTGCAGGGAAGGCTGCTGCGTCCTGTTGTCGATGGCCTGGAGGTGGAGTGGCCCCAGGCGCTGGGCGAAGCGGGTGAGCGGCTGCGAAACATCATTCACGAATGGGGGCCTCAGGCGGTGGCGTTTTATGCCTCAGGCCAGCTGTTGACCGAGGATTACTATGCCGCCAACAAGCTGATGAAAGGCTTTATCGGGGCGGCGAACATTGATACCAACTCGCGGCTGTGCATGTCATCGGCAGTGGTAGGTTATAAGCGCGCCTTCGGTGAAGACGTGGTGCCGTGCAGCTACGAGGACGTGGAAAACAGCGATCTGGTGGTACTCGTTGGCTCGAACGCGGCCTGGACGCATCCGGTGCTGTATCAGCGGCTGGCGCAGGCAAAACAGAACAATCCACAGATGAAAGTAGTCGCGATCGATCCGCGTAAAACCGCTACTTGCGATATCGCTGACCTGCATCTGGCACTTAAGCCCGGTAGTGACGCCGGGCTGTTTGTGGGATTACTCAATCTGATTCAGGGGAGAGGCGAGTGGCCGATCTCTCGCGTGGCGGCGTTTTGCGATCTGCCTTCAGACGAGATTGGCACCTTCTACGACTGGTTTGTCACCGCGCCACGCGCGATCACGCTCTATACCATGGGGATCAACCAGTCCTCCAGCGGCAGCGACAAGTGTAACGCCATCATTAACGTGCACCTTGCCAGCGGGAAGTTCAACCGTCCTGGCTGCGGCCCGTTTTCGCTGACCGGACAGCCAAACGCCATGGGCGGGCGGGAAGTGGGCGGGCTGGCGAATCAGCTGGCGGCGCACATGAGCTTTGAGCCGGACGATCTTGCGCGGGTGGCGCGTTTCTGGGGAACGGAACGGCTGGCGCAGACCCCGGGTCTGATGGCAGTGGAGCTGTTTGACGCCATTGCCCGCGGCGAGGTGAAGGCGGTGTGGATCATGGGCACTAACCCTGCCGTGTCACTTCCTGACAGCCACGCGGTCTGCCAGGCCCTGGCGGCCTGCCCGCTGGTTATAGTATCTGAGGTTGTGCAGAAGACCGACACCAGCCGGTTTGCCCATATCCGTTTTCCTGCCCTGGGCTGGGGCGAGAAAAACGGCACGGTAACCAATTCTGAACGCCGGATCTCCCGCCAGCGCGCCTTTCTGCCTGCGCCGGGCGAGGCCAGACCGGACTGGTGGATCATCGCCCGGATCGCAGAGCAGCTCGGCTATGGCGATGCCTTTGCCTGGGAACATCCTCAGGAGATATTTTGCGAACATGCGGCGCTGACGGCGTTTGAAAATAACGGCGAACGGGCGCTAAACCTGCGTGAACTGGCGTCGCTGACGCGAGAGGCGTGGGACGAGATGGCACCGTATCAGTGGCATGCCGGTGATTTCCCGCAAAGAACGCTTGTTCCGGTTGACCCCTCCCCGCACGGGGCAGGCGTTGACGGATTGTACCCCTTGATACTGAATACCGGGCGGATCCGCGATCAGTGGCACACCATGACGCGCACGGGGTCTGTTGCGCGTCTGATGCAGCATATCGACGAGCCGGTGGTTGAGACGAGCGCAACCGATGCGGCGCGGGCTGGGCTGACGGACGGCCAGCTGGCGCGGATAAGCTCCCCGCGGGGAGTGATGGTTGCCAGAGTCCGTATTTCACCCGGGCAGCGTGAGGGCGAGCTGTTTGCGCCGATGCACTGGAACGCGCAGTTCGCCCGGCAGGGAAAGATCAATGCGCTGGTGGAAGGACGGGTGGACGCCTGGTCCGGCCAGCCTGAGAGTAAACAAACCGCGGTGAGGATCATGCCCTGGCTACCCGCCTGGCAGGGTGAACTGTATGCCCGCGAGCTGCCAGCGCTGCCGCCGTCGGTCTGCTGGTGGCGTAAAGCCTCACGACTGACGGTGGCGGGGGAGCAGCCGTTGCTGTCGTGGGTCATGGCGTACGCCAGCGGTCGGGGCTGGCAGCTACAGGTGGCGCAGACGGGAGAACGCAGCAGCGTGCTCGCCTGGCATCACGGTGAGCTGATGCTGGGCTACTGGGAGGGCCATACGCTGCCAGCGCTGGCGCATGCGTTTATTGAAGAAGCCTTCGCTGCTGCGCCCGTACAGCTCGCTGAACGTCATGCGCTGCTGCATGGACAACGGCCGGGCGAAAGTGCCGATCCCGGGCGCCTTATCTGTAGCTGCTTTAACGTCGGTGAAAATACGATACGTAAGGCGATAGCCGAAGGCTGCGATTCTGCCGCAGCCCTGGGCGTGAAGCTGCGCTGCGGCACGAACTGTGGCTCCTGCGTGCCGGAGCTGAAAGGGCTGTTGGGATAATAGTGTAAGGGCGTCGGGTAAGGCGAAGCCGCCACCCGACAATTCTGTTCAGGATATTCCTGAAATTTCTGTTAAGACTGGTTTTCAGGGCTCATGGCGTTAACATAATAAGGGTATGTTCATAAACACAGGTTCTGATTGACGACGTTGAAGGCTGTATCGTCCCGCATCCGTTTTCTTCTGTTACTCCCCCTTCTTTCGGCTGGAGTCGTTCACGGTGCGCCGAAATCCTTTGTGCAGCAGGCGCAAAATCCGTTTGATAACAACGGCGATAGTCTGCCGGATCTGGGGATGGCACAACCGACCAGCGAGGGTGAAAAGCACCTGGCTGAAATGGCAAAAGCCTTCGGTGAAGCCAGTATGACCGATAACGGCCTGACGGCCGGGCAGCAGGCGCGACAGTTCGCGTTTGGCCAGGTGCGGGATGCCGTAAGCGGGGAGGTGAACGAGCAGATCAAATCCTGGCTGTCGCCCTGGGGGAACGCCAACGTCAATGTGCTGGTGGATGACGACGGAAACTTTAACGGCAGCAGCGGTAGCTGGTTTATCCCCTGGAACGATAACAGCCGCTATCTGAGCTGGAGCCAGCTTGGGCTGACGCAGCAGACAGACGGGCTGGTGAGCAATTTCGGGGCAGGCCAGCGCTGGATAGCCGGAGACTGGCTGCTGGGCTATAACACCTTTTACGACAACCTGCTTGAAGACAACCTGCAACGTGCCGGATTGGGGGCTGAGGCGTGGGGGGAAAACCTGCGCCTTTCGGCAAATTACTACCAGCCGTTCGCCGGCTGGCAACCGCGCTCCGACATACGTGAGCAGCGCATGGCACGCGGGTACGACGTAACGGCCAAAGCCTGGCTTCCCTGGTTTCATCACCTGAACACCAGCGTCAGCTTTGAACAGTATTTTGGCGATAACGTCGATCTGTTTAACAGCGGAACGGGGTATCACAACCCGGTTGCGGTCAACCTGGGGCTGAACTATACCCCCGTACCGCTGGTCACCCTGACGGCTGCCCATAAGCAGGGGGAGAGCGGCGTTAGCCAGAATAACCTCGGGCTGAAGCTCAACTATCGCTTTGGCGTGCCGCTGGCGAAACAGCTTTCCGCCGGCGAAGTGGCGGCGACGCGCTCGCTGCGGGGCAGTCGATATGATTCACCCGAGCGCGATAGTCTCCCCGTCATGGAATTTCGTCAACGTAAAACCCTTTCTGTCTATCTGGCTACGCCGCCGTGGGATCTTAAACCGGGCGAAACTGTCATGCTGAAGCTGCAAATTCGCAGCACGCACGGTATCCGGCAGATACACTGGCTTGGTGATACCCAGGCCCTCAGCCTGACTTCACCCGCAAACAGCAAGAGCAGCGATGGCTGGAGCGTGATCATGCCCGCCTGGAACGACGCAGAAGGGGCGAAAAACGAATGGCGGCTTGCGGCAGTGGTGGAAGATAAGGATGGGCAGCGTGTCTCTTCCAATGAGATCACGCTTTCCGTGGTGCAACCGCTCGTCGCAATGCCTGACGACGATCCACGGTGGAAGTTGCTGCCGGATGAGTAAGTTAAAAAATGCGCTCCTGATGCACCCAGACAGCGGCTTCGACACGGGATTTTAACTTCATTTTCTTCAGCATGTGTTTGACATGCACTTTGACCGTGCTCTCGGTGATGTCCAGACGGCGGGCGATCATTTTGTTTGGCAGACCCTGGGCAATCAGCTTCAGAATGTCGCGCTCGCGCGGGGTTAACTGGCTGACATCACGGTCAGACGTGGCGCGATTTGCACGCAGGCTGGCGGCCAGCACCGGGGTTAATGCTTCACTCAGCACCATCTCGCCTGCGGCAGCCTGTTGCAGCGCCTTGAGCAGATCTTCCGGCTCCATATCTTTCAGCAAATAGCCGTCTGCCCCTCGCTTGAGGGCAGTGACCACGTCTTCTTCATGGTTTGAGACGCTAAAGACTACCACCCGGCCAGAGAGGGATTTCTCCCGCAGTTTGTCGAGGGTTTCCAGGCCATTCATGCCTGGCATATTGAGATCGAGCAAGATCAAATCAGGATCGAGCGATTCGGCAAGTTCAATACCCTGTTCGCCATTGCTGGCTTCACCGACGACGGTGATATCTGGCGCCATGCTGACAAGCTGTTTAACGCCGGTGCGCAGCATCGGATGATCGTCAATCAACAGGATGGATGCCGGTTCCTGATTAGTCATGGTTTTCTCCTTGAGCAGTTATGAGGGGCTTTTCGGGTATAAAGGTGACTGCAACTTCGGTGCCACCTGACTCTCCCCGACGAACCTGGCAATCACCGCGCAGGCTTTGCGCGCGGTCTCGCATGATAATTAAACCATAGTGGTTCGTTCGTTCGGCATTTTCAGGCACGCCGCGGCCGTTATCCTGAACCCTGAGCTTCACCTGATTGTCCTGGCAACTGACGGTCACCGTGACGGCCGTCGCCTCGGCATGCTTGAGCACATTGCTCAGAGCTTCACGGGCAATTTGCAGCAAATGGATCGCCTGGTGAGAGGGAACAAAACGCGGTGGAAGCTGATAATCCAGCTTCACCGGGAAGCCCAGCCTGGCGCTAAATTCCTGACAGCTGGATTCCAGCGCAGGGCGCAGCCCCGGCTCGGTGAGCTGCAAACGGAAGGTGGTAAGCAGCTCGCGAAGCTGGATCCACGAGGTGTTAAGCTCATTGCGGATTTGGCTGAGCAACTGTTTGTTGCTTTCTGGCATACCTTCGTCCTGCATTTGCAGGCAGCTCACCTGCATCTTCATGCAGGAGAGGGATTGGGCAATGGAGTCATGCAGCTCGCGGGCGATGGTGGCACGCTCTTCCATGACGATCAGCTGCTGCTGTTTTTCCTGATGACGGTCAAGCGCCAGCGTGGCCGTGAGCTGCTCTACAAGCGTATCGACCAGCTGCTGCTGGTCGTGGCTCAGGTGACGTCCGGCGGGCAGGGTTGCCAGCAAAATACCGTACTGGGTATGGCTGTCCATGAGCCGCCACTTAAGGGTAGTACCGCTGGTGGTGAGCGGAGGCATGCCGCGCGGGCAAAGATGACACCCTTTATCGTCGCAGGAGATATCAGACTGACAGGTAAATTCCTGGTGGTTTTCCTCATCTTCAACGTCGTAAACCCGTAGCTCCAGATCGTGGAGCAGAGTCAGGTTTTGCAGGCCATTCAGTACCGGCGAGAGACGTTCGCAAAGCGGGACCTGCATATGCAGGCGGCGGTTCGCCTGCCACAGGAAAGAGAGGATCTCGTTTTTCTGCTCGAGCCCGGCGGTTTTCTCCTGGACGCGTTTTTCCAGCACCGCGTAGCTTTCGGATAGCTCCGCCGACATGGTATTAAGCGCCTCGCCGAGCATCGCCATTTCGTTGCGTCCGCTGATGTGCGTGCGCTGGGTAAAATCGCGCTGTGTGACGGCGCGGGCCATCCCCAGCAGCTGTTTCCAGGGATTAAGCAACCGTGCGCGCAGCCAGATAACCGTGAAAATCAGCAGCAATCCCATAAACAGCGCCATTGCACGGTGAACCATTACCACACGGTCAATGCGTAACTCTGTGGTGCGATCGAACGAGGAGACAAGATGATCGATGCGTGACACAAACCCGGCGACATCCTGGGCGACCGTTTCCCGATCTTTTGCACGCTTTAACCCTGGCTCCAGCTGAGTATGCCAGTAGCCCTGAAGCGCCTTAAGCTGCGACTGCTGACCGTCACGGATCGCTGCTCTTTCCAGTTCAGGGCTGAATGCGGTACGCTCCATTTCGTCGATAAGCGGTTTATCAGCCTGCGTTAACGGCACCGACGCCAGCAAACGGTAACTCTGCATACGTAACGAGCCTGCCTCGTTGATGGCATGCGCATTACCCTGTACACCCTGTACCAGCCAGCCAGAAATAGCCATGCCGGTCACACCGATAGCGGTGGACAGCAGAACAATAAGCGCCAGTTGGTTAACCAGCGTCAGCGGAGATAAACATCTTTTTAACATAGGGTTGCCGGGCTCCTGACGTGATCTGATTGCAGGAATGGCGCTATTCTCGTGCATACCCTGGAGTATACCCATACCAATAAAGGATTACCTCTAAATTGCCAGGGGAGTAACGGTTAGTAGGTGGACGAGGCCGGCATGCGTCAGTACCGTGAAAAACCACACCTTTTTTACGTTTTGCATCTACTCATTAAGAGTGATGGCTTTTTTTTCGCCGCGAAACCTCCCACTTTTCCTTTGATTTATATCAACTTACCGCCGCCCTAAAGCCCTAATGTTTGCAGCATCATTCAAGAATCAGAGGTGTCTATGAGTCACTCTTCCGCTCCCGAAAGGGAAACTGGTGCTGTCATTACAGACTGGCGTCCAGAGGATCCGGCGTTCTGGCAACAGCGCGGCCACCGTGTAGCAAGTCGTAATCTGTGGATTTCCGTTCCATGTCTGTTACTGGCGTTTTGCGTCTGGATGTTGTTCAGTGCGGTTGCGGTAAACCTGCCAAAAGTGGGCTTTACCTTTACCACCGATCAGCTGTTTATGTTGACCGCGTTGCCGTCGCTTTCAGGTGCACTGCTGCGCGTCCCTTACGCATTTATGGTGCCGGTCTTCGGCGGCCGTCGCTGGACGGCGTTCAGTACCGGGATCATGATCGTGCCGTGCGTGTGGCTCGGTTTTGCGGTGCAGGATACCTCCACGCCGTTTAGCGTGTTCGTGATTATCTCTCTGCTGTGCGGTTTTGCGGGGGCGAACTTTGCGTCCAGTATGGCAAACATCAGCTTCTTCTTCCCGAAAGCGAAGCAGGGCGGTGCGCTGGGCATTAACGGCGGCCTGGGTAACATGGGCGTGAGCGTGATGCAGCTGATTGCCCCACTGGCGATCTCTGTCTCCATCTTTGCGGCCTTTGGCGGCGGCGGTGTGACGCAGCCCGACGGTTCCGTGCTGTTCCTGCAAAACGCCTCCTGGATTTGGGTACCGTTCCTGGTGGTCTTTACCCTGGCGGCGTGGTTCTTCATGAACGACCTGTCCGCGTCGAAAGCCTCCCTGAGCGAACAGCTGCCGGTTCTGAAACGTGGCCACCTGTGGGTGATGGCGCTGCTCTATCTGGCAACCTTTGGCTCGTTCATCGGTTTTTCCGCAGGCTTTGCCATGCTGTCGAAAACCCAGTTCCCGGACGTGCAGATCCTTCAGTTTGCCTTCTTCGGTCCGTTTATTGGCGCGCTGGCACGTTCGCTGGGTGGAATGATCTCCGACCGTCTGGGCGGGACCCGTGTGACGCTGGTGAACTTTGTCGTGATGGCGATTTTCTGTGCGCTGCTGTTCCTGACGCTGCCTGCGGGTGGTGAGGGTGGTAACTTCTTTGCCTTCTTCGGCGTCTTCATGGTGCTGTTCCTGACGGCCGGGCTAGGCAGTGCGTCTACTTTCCAGATGATCTCTGTCATCTTCCGCAAGTTGACTATGGATCGCGTAAAAGCGCAGGGCGGGAGCGACGAGCAGGCGATGCGTGAAGCCGCCACCGATACCGCTGCGGCGCTTGGGTTTATCTCTGCGATTGGCGCGATTGGCGGCTTCTTTATTCCAAAAGCGTTCGGTATCTCACTGGATCTGACCGGCTCTCCGGCGGGTGCGATGAAAGTATTCCTCGTCTTCTATATCGCCTGCGTGGTCATCACCTGGCTGGTATATGGCCGTAATACCAAGAAAAACAAGTAAGCTTGATTATCCGTTTGCGCGGCCTGAGTGCCGCGCTTTTTTTAATTCGTTAATAGTTACAACATACTAATGCCTGGTACAGAGGTCACTGGCAGGTAACGCTGTGATCGCCATCGCTTTACAGGTGCCTCTACCCCTTAATACCTAAGATGTTAAATCTTGCTCCTGCTATTGTACGATAAATAAAAAATAACTATATAGATCATATGGATAGATAATTATATCGGATACCGCTTTGGTGGTATTTAATCTAATACCCCCCGTTACAGACCCCCTTCGCCTTGATCGTTATCAATTCTCCTCCTCTTTCAGAGCGTTACCTTCGCTGCAAATCAGCAATGTCGATTTAGAGAGCCACAGGCTCCATACAGGAGATACCCGATGAGCAAATTTTTGGACCGGTTTCGCTACTTCAAACAGAAGGGTGAAACTTTTGCCGATGGGCACGGCCAGGTTCTGGATACCAACCGGGACTGGGAAGACGGTTACCGTCAACGCTGGCAGCATGACAAAGTTGTCCGTTCTACCCACGGCGTAAACTGCACTGGCTCATGTAGCTGGAAGATTTTCGTTAAAAACGGTCTGGTGACCTGGGAAATGCAGCAGACCGACTATCCGCGTACCCGTCCGGATATGCCGAACCATGAACCGCGCGGCTGTCCGCGTGGCGCCAGCTACTCCTGGTATCTCTACAGCGCTAACCGTCTGAAATACCCTCTGATGCGTAAGCGTCTGATGAAAATGTGGCGTGAAGCGAAAGTCCAGCACAGCGATCCGGTTGATGCCTGGGCGTCCATCATCGAAGATGCGGATAAAGCGAAAAGCTTTAAGCAGGCTCGCGGCCGCGGTGGCTTTGTTCGCTCCTCCTGGAAAGAGGTGAACGAGCTAATTGCCGCCTCTAACGTCTACACTGTCAAAACCTACGGCCCTGACCGCGTGGCCGGCTTCTCGCCGATCCCGGCGATGTCGATGGTCTCTTACGCCTCCGGCGCGCGCTATCTGTCACTGATCGGCGGCACCTGTCTGAGCTTCTACGACTGGTACTGCGACCTGCCGCCTGCGTCTCCGCAGACCTGGGGCGAGCAGACCGACGTGCCGGAATCCGCTGACTGGTACAACTCCAGCTACCTCATCGCCTGGGGTTCTAACGTTCCGCAGACCCGTACCCCGGACGCGCACTTCTTCACCGAAGTCCGCTACAAAGGGACCAAAACCGTTGCGGTCACCCCGGACTACGCGGAAATTGCCAAACTGTGTGACCTGTGGCTGGCACCGAAACAGGGTACCGACGCCGCGATGGCCATGGCCATGGGCCACGTGATGCTGCGCGAATTCCACCTCGATAAACCAAGCCAGTATTTCACCGACTATGTACGTCGCTACACCGACATGCCGATGCTGGTGATGCTGGAAGAGCGTGACGGCTACTATGCCGCTGGTCGTACGCTGCGCGCCGCCGACCTGGTGGACGCGCTGGGCCAGGAAAATAACCCTGAATGGAAAACCGTTGCGTATAACAGCAACGGCGAGCTGGTGGCACCTAACGGCTCTATCGGCTTCCGCTGGGGCGAGAAGGGCAAGTGGAACCTCGAACAGCGTAACGGTACCACCGGTGAAGAGACGGAACTGCGTCTCAGCATGCTGGGCAGCCAGGACGAGATTGCCGAGGTCGGCTTCCCGTACTTTGGTGGTGAAGGTTCCGAGCACTTCAACAAGGTTGAGCTGCAAAACGTTCTGATGCACAAACTGCCGGTTAAGCGCCTGCAACTGGCGGACGGTTCTACCGCGCTGGTCACGACGGTCTACGACCTGACCATGGCGAACTACGGCCTGGAGCGTGGCCTGAACGACGAAAACTGCGCGACCAGCTATGATGACGTGAAGGCTTATACCCCAGCCTGGGCGGAACAGATCACCGGTGTGCCACGCGCCCAGATCACCCGTATCGCCCGCGAATTTGCGGAAAACGCCGACAAAACCCACGGTCGCTCCATGATCATCGTCGGTGCGGGTCTGAACCACTGGTATCACCTCGATATGAACTATCGTGGCCTGATCAACATGCTGATCTTCTGCGGCTGTGTCGGTCAGAGCGGCGGCGGCTGGGCCCACTATGTAGGCCAGGAAAAACTGCGTCCGCAGACCGGCTGGCAGCCGCTGGCGTTTGCCCTGGACTGGCAGCGTCCGGCACGTCATATGAACAGTACCTCCTATTTCTATAACCACTCCAGCCAGTGGCGCTATGAAACGGTTACCGCGCAGGAGCTGCTGTCGCCAATGGCGGATAAATCCCGCTACAGCGGCCACCTGATTGACTTCAACGTCCGCGCAGAGCGCATGGGCTGGCTGCCGTCTGCGCCGCAGTTGGGCACTAACCCGCTGCGTATCGCGGAAGCGGCGAAAAAAGCAGGAATGTCACCGGTGGATTACACCGTTAAGTCCCTGAAAGACGGCTCAATCCGTTTCGCGGCTGAACAGCCGGAGAACGGTAAAAACCATCCGCGTAACCTGTTCATCTGGCGCTCCAACCTGCTGGGCTCGTCCGGTAAAGGTCACGAGTACATGCTGAAATATTTGCTCGGTACCGAAAACGGTATCCAGGGGAAAGATCTCGGCAAGCAGGGTGGCGTGAAGCCGGAAGAAGTGGAATGGAAAGACAACGGTCTGGACGGCAAGCTGGATCTGGTGGTGACCCTCGACTTCCGTCTGTCCAGCACCTGCCTGTATTCCGACATCGTGCTGCCAACCGCAACCTGGTACGAAAAAGACGACATGAATACCTCGGATATGCATCCGTTTATTCATCCGCTGTCTGCCGCGGTTGACCCGGCGTGGGAGTCTAAAAGCGACTGGGATATCTACAAAGATATCGCGAAGAAATTCTCTGAAGTGTGCGTCGGGCATCTGGGCAAAGAGACCGACGTGGTGACGCTGCCAATCCAGCACGACTCCGCCGCCGAACTGGCGCAGCCGCTGGACGTGAAGGACTGGAAAAAAGGCGAGTGCGACCTGATCCCGGGCGTGACCGCACCGCATATCATCCCGGTTGAACGTGATTACCCGGCAACCTATGAGCGCTTTACCTCTATCGGCCCGCTGATGGAGAAGATCGGTAACGGCGGTAAAGGCATTGCCTGGAACACCCAGAGCGAAATGGATCTGCTGCGTAAGCTCAATTACACCAAAGCGGACGGCCCGGCGAAAGGCCAGCCAATGCTGAACACGGCGATTGATGCCGCAGAGATGATCCTGACCCTGGCACCGGAAACCAACGGCCACGTGGCGGTGAAAGCATGGGCAGCGCTGAGCGAATTTACCGGTCGTGACCACACGCATCTGGCAACGAATAAAGAGGAAGAGAAAATCCGCTTCCGCGATATTCAGGCCCAGCCGCGCAAGATTATCTCCAGCCCGACCTGGTCTGGCCTCGAAGATGAACATGTGTCTTACAACGCCGGATATACCAACGTTCACGAGCTGATCCCATGGCGCACGCTTTCTGGCCGTCAGTCTCTGTATCAGGATCACCAGTGGATGCGAGACTTCGGTGAAAGCCTGCTGGTTTACCGTCCGCCAATCGACACCCGATCCGTGAAAGCCGTTATGGGCGCGAAATCCAACGGTAACCCGGAGAAGGCGCTGAATTTCCTGACGCCGCACCAGAAGTGGGGTATTCACTCCACCTACAGCGACAACCTGCTGATGCTAACGCTGTCGCGCGGGGGGCCAATCGTCTGGATGAGCGAAACGGATGCGAAAGATCTGGGTATCGAAGATAACGACTGGATCGAAGTGTTCAACAGCAACGGCGCCCTGACGGCGCGTGCGGTGGTGAGCCAGCGCGTACCGGCAGGGATGACCATGATGTACCACGCGCAGGAACGTATCGTTAACCTGCCGGGGTCTGAGATCACCGAGCAGCGCGGCGGTATTCACAACTCCGTGACCCGTATTACGCCGAAGCCGACCCACATGATCGGTGGCTATGCGCAGCTGGCCTACGGCTTTAACTACTACGGCACCGTAGGATCGAACCGCGATGAGTTCGTGGTGGTACGTAAGATGAAGAATATTAACTGGTTAGACGGCGAAGGTAATGACCAGGTACAGGAGAGCGTAAAATGAAAATTCGTTCACAAGTCGGCATGGTGCTGAATCTGGATAAATGCATCGGCTGTCATACCTGCTCGGTCACCTGTAAAAACGTCTGGACCAGCCGCGAAGGTATGGAGTATGCCTGGTTCAACAACGTGGAAAGCAAGCCAGGCACCGGCTTCCCGACCGACTGGGAAAACCAGGAGAAGTGGAAGGGCGGCTGGATCCGTAAAATCAACGGCAAACTGCAACCGCGCATGGGTAACCGTGCCATGCTGCTTGGTAAAATCTTCGCGAACCCGCATCTGCCGGGCATTGATGATTACTACGAGCCGTTTGATTACGACTACCAGAATCTGCACAACGCGCCGGAAAGCAAACATCAGCCGATCGCCCGTCCTCGCTCGCTGATCACCGGTCAGCGCATGGACAAAATTACCAGCGGTCCAAACTGGGAAGAAATTCTGGGTGGCGAGTTCGAAAAACGCGCCAAAGACCAGAACTTCGAGAACATGCAGAAGGCGATGTACGGCCAGTTCGAAAACACCTTCATGATGTATCTGCCGCGCCTGTGCGAACACTGCCTTAACCCGGCGTGCGTGGCGACCTGCCCAAGCGGCGCTATCTACAAGCGTGAAGAAGATGGCATTGTGCTGATCGACCAGGACAAGTGCCGCGGCTGGCGTATGTGCATCACCGGCTGCCCGTACAAAAAAATCTACTTCAACTGGAAGAGCGGTAAGTCTGAGAAGTGCATCTTCTGCTACCCGCGTATCGAAGCCGGTATGCCGACCGTCTGCTCAGAGAGCTGCGTAGGCCGTATCCGCTACCTCGGCGTGCTGCTGTACGACGCGGACGCGATTGAAAATGCCGCGAGCACCGAGAACGAGAAAGATCTGTATCAGCGTCAGCTGGACGTCTTCCTCGATCCGAACGATCCGAAGGTTATCGAGCAGGCGCTGAAAGACGGTATTCCGCAGAGCGTGATTGACGCCGCACAGCAGTCCCCGGTGTACAAAATGGCGATGGACTGGAAGCTGGCCCTGCCGCTGCACCCGGAATACCGCACGCTGCCAATGGTCTGGTACGTGCCGCCGCTGTCGCCAATTCAGTCTGCGGCTGACGCGGGCGAGCTGGGCACCAACGGCATCCTGCCGGACGTGGAAAGCCTGCGCATTCCGGTTCAGTACCTGGCTAACCTGCTCACCGCAGGAGATACCCAGCCGGTACTGCTGGCGCTGAAACGTATGCTGGCGATGCGTCACTTCAAACGTGCGGAAACCGTTGATGGCGTTAACGATACCCGCGCGCTGGAAGAGGTCGGTCTGACCGAAGCGCAGGCGCAGGAGATGTACCGCTACCTGGCGATTGCGAACTATGAAGACCGCTTCGTGGTGCCGAGCAGCCACCGCGAGCTGGCTCGCGAAGCCTTCCCGGAGAAAAATGGCTGTGGCTTTAGTTTCGGTGACGGTTGCCACGGGTCAGACAGCAAATTCAACCTGTTTAACAGCCGCCGCATCGACGCGATGGATGTGACCAGCAAAACGGAGCCGCACCAATGATTGAACTCGTCATTGTTTCGCGTCTGCTCGAGTATCCGGATGCTGCGCTTGTGCAGCATCAACAGGAACTCTTTGATGCACTCGCGTCATCTGAAAACCTGGATAAAGAGGATGCCCAGAAACTGGGCGTTTTCCTCCGCGACCTGCTGGCGCGCGATCTTCTTGATGCGCAGGCGGACTACAGCCAGTTGTTTGACCGCGGTCGTGCCACGTCTCTGCTGCTGTTCGAACACGTTCACGGTGAATCCCGCGACCGCGGTCAGGCGATGGTGGATCTGATGGCCCAGTACGAGCAGCACGGTTTACAGCTCGACAGCCGCGAGCTGCCGGACCATCTGCCGCTGTACCTGGAGTATCTGGCGCAGTTGCCGAAGGAAGAGGCGCTGGGCGGTTTGCAGGATATCGCACCGATCCTGGCGTTGCTCAGCGCGCGTCTTCAGCAGCGTGAGAGCCGCTATGCGGTGCTGTTCGATCTGCTGATGAAGCTGGCAAACGCCGCTGTCGACAGTGAAAAAGTGGCGGAGAAAATCGCGGATGAAGCCCGCGACGATACCCCGCAAGCGCTGGATGCGGTCTGGGAAGAAGAGCAGGTGAAATTCTTTGCTGACCAGAGCTGCGGCGAGTCTGAAATCTCCGCTCACCAGCGTCGTTTTGCCGGGGCGGTCGCTCCGCAATATTTGGATATCTCTAACGGAGGACGGCACTAATGCACTTCCTGAATATGTTCTTCTTTGATATTTACCCGTATATCGCGGGCACCGTGTTCCTGGTGGGAAGCTGGCTGCGGTATGACTATGGCCAGTACACCTGGCGTGCAGCCTCCAGCCAGATGCTGGATCGTAAAGGGATGAACCTGGCGTCAAACCTGTTCCACATCGGGATTTTAGGGATTTTCGCCGGTCACTTCCTGGGTATGCTGACCCCGCACTGGATGTACGAAGCGTGGCTGCCGATTGAAGTGAAGCAGAAGATGGCGATGATCGCGGGTGGCGCCTGCGGCGTGATGACCCTGGTGGGGGGGCTGTTGCTGCTGAAACGCCGTCTGTTCAGCCCACGCGTGCGGGCTACCACGACCGGAGCGGACATCCTGATCCTCTCCCTGCTGATGGTACAGTGTGCGCTGGGCCTGCTGACAATTCCATTCTCTGCGCAGCATATGGACGGCAGCGAAATGATGAAGCTGGTCGGCTGGGCGCAGTCCGTGGTGACCTTCCACGGTGGCGCGTCCGAACACCTGGACGGCGTGGCGTTTATCTTCCGCGTTCACCTGGTGCTGGGGATGACGCTGTTTGTGCTGTTCCCGTTCTCCCGTCTGGTGCACATCTGGAGCGCACCGGTGGAGTACCTGACGCGCAAATATCAAATTGTGCGTGCCCGTCGCTGATTCGCTGTATTAATACAACCCCGCATTTGCGGGGTTTTTTTGTCCTGGAACCAGGGTTTCGTGCGGATGCCGGGCGGCGGCTGTGCCTTACCCGGCCTACAGACTATATTTGTAGCCCCGTTAAGCGAAGCGCCACCGGGGAAAACAGGCAGGGAAGGATCACTCCCGGCATCGGGAAATATGGTGCATAGCGCTTTTGAAGAGTGTTTTAGAATCTGGAAGTGATGGTGGTGGGGGAAGGATTACTCAGCGCTTCGCGCCTCGCCCTTCGGGTCGTTGCCTTCGGCAACGCTTTCTCGCTACGCTCGAATCGAACCTTGATCGAAGCTTCTCATCTTTCCCCGTTACTGGAATACATGATGCGCAGTGCAAACAGGAAATTAAACGTCATTTGGAAGTGATGGTGGTGGGGGAAGGATTACTCAGCGCTTCGCGCTTCGCCCTTCGGGTCGTTGCCTTCGGCAACGCTTTCTCGCTACGCTCGAATCGAACCTTGGTCGAAGCTTCTCACCCTTCCCCGTTACTGGAATACATGATGCGCAGTGCAAACAGAAAATTAAACGTTATTTGGAAGTGATGGTGGTGGGGGAAGGATTACTCAGCGCTTCGCGCCTCGCCCTTCGGGTCGTTGCCTTCGGCAACGCTTTCTCGCTGCGCTCGAATCGAACCTTGGTCGAAGCTTCTCACCCTTCCCCGTTACTGGAATACATGATGCGCAGTGCAAACAGAAAATTAAACGTCATTTGGAAGTGATGGTGGTGGGGGAAGGATTCGAACCTTCGAAGTCGATGACGGCAGATTTACAGTCTGCTCCCTTTGGCCGCTCGGGAACCCCACCACGGGGTAATTCAAATTTTGAGGTCTTGCTGAGAGATGGTGGTGGGGGAAGGATTCGAACCTTCGAAGTCGATGACGGCAGATTTACAGTCTGCTCCCTTTGGCCGCTCGGGAACCCCACCACGGGGTAATGCTTTTAACTGGCCTGCTTCCTGTTGGAAGCGGGGCGCATCATATCAAATGAGACGCCCCTGTAAAGCATTCCTTTAGGAAAATGAAGCTGTTTGCCTGCTTTTTATCCGTAAAGGCGTAAAGCTAATCAATTCATTTTCCGAAGGATTAAAGAATAATCGTTCTGTTGCCGTACACAAAGACGCGCTGGGCAAGTACCTGATACAGCGCACGGCTCAGTACGTTCTTCTCAACGTCACGGCCAGCTCGCATCATATCTTCTGCCGTGTAGGTGTGATCCACGTGAATCACGTCCTGCATGATGATTGGGCCTTCGTCCAGATTGTCATTCACGTAGTGCGCGGTTGCGCCGATAATCTTCACCCCACGCTCGTATGCCTGGTGATACGGACGCGCGCCAATAAAGGCTGGCAGGAAGGAGTGGTGGATGTTGATAATCTTGTTCGGGAAGCGCGCCACGAAGGAGGGCGTCAGCACGCGCATATATTTCGCCAGCACCACGTAGTCCGGGTTATGCGCTTCAATGGCAGCAGCCATCAGGTTGTCGTGTTCTTCACGGGTATGACCCTCGTGGCTGACCAGCTCAAACGGAATGTCGAAACGTTCAACCAGCGTACGCAGGGTTTCGTGGTTGCCAATGACGGCGGCAATTTCGACGTCCAGGCCACCGTAGTTGGCTTTCATCAGCAGATCGCCCAGACAGTGCGCCTCTTTGGTGACCAGAATCACAATGCGGCGATGGCCCGCCGGGTTTAACTCCCGCACGGAACCTTCCGGCAGGGCGCTGTCCAGATCGGCAAGCAAGGTTGTGTCGTTGAAAATGCCTTCCAGTTCGGTACGCATAAAGAATCGACCGGTACGGTGATCAACGAACTCGTTGTTCTGCACGATATTCAGTTCATGTTTGTAGCAAATGTTGGTGATTCGTGCGATCAGCCCTTTTTGATCGGGACAGATAGTGCGCAGAACTTTACGTTGTAATGATTGCATCGCCGGGAAATCCTGTTTATGTATTTGCGAAATCTGAGTTGTCAGGCATTACTGCCGCAACACTTTTTAAATTTTTTTCCTGAACCACAGGGGCAGGGGTCGTTACGACCGAATTGCGGACGTGTGCCGTCAATATAATACCATTGCCCACTGTCCTTTAAGAACCGTGAGCGTTCAATGATGGCGCCGGGTTTGTTTTGTTCGCTAAAGCGGGCGACAAAACTGACATAGCCTTCGTTGGCATCGCCGCCGGGAGTGGCATCAAAGACAGTAAGGCCCAGCCAGACGGTGTTGGCAAATCCGGCTTCAATCTCCTGCCGAAAATCGCCAGCATGGCAGGACGGGTGCCAGGTTTTAATCAGGTAGTCTGCGTTTTTGATCACAAAAGCAGTATACCGCGAGCGCATAAGGTGTGACGGGTCTGGTGCAACCTGCTCGCCAGAAAGATATCGCTGGCAACATAGGCTATACTCCAGAGCGCTACCACAGGGGCAGAGTTGAGACACGATTCTCTTCCTGGAACAAAAAATAAGGCGTTAAACGCATAAGGTAGCAATATGTTAACTGAGCAGGTGCGTTGACGCTATGTCGGGAATCCAGGGGAAGTAAAACAGGGCTAATGAGAAAGGTAAAAATTGGACTGGCGTTGGGCTCTGGTGCAGCCCGGGGTTGGTCGCATATTGGCGTTATCAATACCTTAAACCAGATGGGGATTGAGGTTGATATTGTTGCAGGATGTTCTATCGGGGCGCTGGTCGGATCCGCGTATGCCTGCGGTAAGCTCCCGGAGCTTGAGAGCTGGGTGCGCTCCTTCAGTTACTGGGATGTGCTGCGCCTGATGGATCTCTCCTGGCAGCGTGGCGGCCTGCTGCGCGGCGAACGCGTGTTCAATCAGTTTCGTAAGATCATGCCGCTCGCTGACTTCAGCCACTGCAAAATGCCTTTCGGTGCCGTTGCAACCAACCTCAGTACGGGCAGAGAGTTATGGCTCACCGAAGGGGATATTCATCTCGCCGTCCGTGCTTCCTGTAGCATGCCTGGGTTAATGGCGCCTGTGCCTCACAACGGCTACTGGCTCGTTGATGGTGGCGTAGTGAATCCTGTGCCCATCTCTCTGACCCGCGCCATGGGGGCGGATATCGTCATTGCCGTGGATTTACAACACGACGCTCACCTTATGCAGCAAGATTTGATGCCGGTTAATCTTCAGAGCGATGACGCTGAAGAAGAGAAACTTGCCTGGCATGCGCGTTTACGCGGCAGAATAGGGCGCCTGACTGCCCGTCGCGCGGTGACCGCGCCGAATGCCATTGAAATCATGACGACCTCTATACAAATTCTTGAGAATCGCCTGAAGCGAAACCGTATGGCTGGCGATCCTCCGGATATTCTTATTCAACCTTATTGTCCACAAATCTCTACCCTTGATTTTCACCGGGCAGAAGCCGCCATAGCAGCGGGCTCTTTAGCCGTCGAAAAGAAAATAGATGAACTGTTGCCTTTTGTGCGTACAGCACGTTGAGCACTTTTTTGATTACTTCAGCAAAATCTGACAGGCGATAGTACCAATAGCATGCCACTATTGAGTAACTGTCAGCCAGGGGAGGAACCATGACACAGCCATTGGCCGGAAAACATATTTTGATAGTTGAAGACGAGCCCGTTTTCCGATCGCTACTGGATTCGTGGTTATCCTCACTGGGTGCAACCACGTCTCTTGCCGAAGATGGCGTCGAGGCACTGGAAAAGATGGCCAGCATGGCGCCGGATCTGATGATTTGCGATCTCGAGATGCCGCGGATGGATGGATTAATGCTGGTGGAAAACCTGCGTAATGAAGGTTATCAGACGCCGATACTTGTGATCTCAGCCACCGAAAATATGGCGGATATAGCTAAGGCGTTGCGTTTAGGTGTACAGGATATCCTGCTCAAACCGGTTAAAGATTTGAACCGACTGCGTGAAACGGTGTTGGCCTGCCTGTATCCCAATATGTTTAATTCCCGAGTGGAAGAAGAAGAACGTCTTTTCCAGGACTGGGATGCTTTAGTCAGTAATCCGCTCGCGGCCGCGAAGCTGCTTCAGGAACTTCAGCCGCCGGTGCAGCAAAATATCTCTCATTGCAGAGTAAATTATCGCCAGCTGGTAGCAGCTGACCAGCCTGGGCTGGTGCTGGATATTGCGCCGCTATCAGATTCCGACCTCGCTTTTTATTGCCTTGATGTGACCCGAGCGGGAGATAACGGTGTTCTGGCGGCCTTATTACTCCGTGCGCTGTTTAACGGGTTGCTTCAGGAACAATTATCTCACCAGGGGCAACGGCTTCCTGAGTTAGGCAGTTTACTCAAACAGGTGAACCAACTTTTTCGTCAGGCCAATTTGCCAGGCCAGTTCCCGCTTTTGGTTGGCTATTATCACAGCGGGCTGAATAACCTTATTCTGGTGTCTGCTGGATTAAATGCCACACTCAATACGGGTGAACACCATATTCAGGTGAGCAACGGCGTACCGTTGGGAACGCTGGGAAATACTTATCTGAATCAAATTAGCCATCGCTGCACCTCCTGGCAGTGCCAAATTTGGGGTGCCGGGGGGCGGTTACGCTTAATGTTGTCCACGGAGTAAGCAGTCAGATTTTATTTTTCAGATTGCTTTACCTGTGTTTTTGCTGGCAGTGCTACTATCGCTGCAAGTTTCATGCGTATTTGTCTTAATTGATCGGCAACGCGTTCTTTTCAGACCCGTATTAGTGGCTGAGACTGTATACTCAACGCGTTATTCAATGCATAAAAGTTCAAAACTTGAACAGTTCAGGAGAATTTCAATGGCTGCCCTAAATTCGAAAGTCAGAAAGGCCGTTATCCCGGTGGCGGGATTGGGTACCAGGATGTTGCCAGCGACGAAGGCAATCCCAAAAGAGATGCTGCCTCTGGTTGATAAGCCATTAATCCAGTATGTCGTGAATGAATGTATTGCAGCAGGAATCACCGAAATTGTGCTGGTGACGCATTCATCTAAAAACTCTATTGAAAACCATTTCGATACCAGTTTCGAACTCGAAGCAATGCTGGAAAAACGCGTTAAGCGCCAGCTTCTTGAGGAAGTACAGTCTATTTGCCCTCCACACGTGACCATTATGCAGGTTCGTCAGGGCCTGGCGAAAGGTCTGGGGCACGCCGTATTGTGCGCGCATCCGGTAGTGGGTGATGAGCCGGTCGCGGTTATTCTGCCTGACGTTATTCTTGATGAGTATGAGTCCGATCTTTCTCAGGAAAACCTGGCGGAAATGATTAAACGCTTTGATGAAACCGGCAGCAGCCAGATTATGGTTGAGCCCGTTGACGACGTGACGGCCTATGGTGTGGTTGACTGCAAAGGCGTTGATCTGCAACCTGGCGAAAGTGTACCGATGGTTGGCGTTGTTGAAAAACCTAAAGCGGACGTCGCGCCGTCTAACCTTGCAGTCGTAGGCCGTTACGTACTGAGCGCTGAAATCTGGGCGCTGCTGGCGAAAACGCCTCCGGGTGCGGGCGATGAAATCCAGCTGACCGATGCTATCGATATGCTGATCGAGAAAGAGACCGTGGAAGCCTACCATATGAAAGGTAAGAGCCATGACTGCGGGAATAAGCTCGGTTATATGCAGGCATTCGTCGAATATGGTATTCGCCATAACAGCCTGGGTGAGGAATTTAAAACCTGGCTCAAAGGCAGCATGGGTATTAAGTAATAAGACTCACAACCCAGCGAACAAGACCGGTGTGGCGATGCGCACCGGTTTTTTTTTGCCTGACGCGTCATAATTGGCAGGAGATTGTCAAGGACGTTAAAAACGTTACCACTCAATATGACAGAATGTAAGGAGATGTTCGGTCGATTATTATGGGCATAAAAAATCCCGCATTAAGCGGGATTTTTCAGAACCCTTCCAGATTAATCCTTGATCAGGAAGTCATCCAGTTGTTTACCTTGTTCGTCCATTGCTTTCTTGATTACAGCAGGAGTACGACCCTGGCCGGTCCAGGTTTTCTCTTCGCCGTTCTCATCGATGTAGCTATATTTAGCAGGACGAGCTGCACGTTTTGCTTTGGTACCGGTTTTAGCCGCAGCCATGCTGTTCAGCAATTCGTTTGGATCGATACCATCGGCAATCAGCATTTCGCGATATTGTTGCAGTTTACGTGTACGTTCTTCGATTTCAGCCGCAGCTGCGCTTTCTTCTTCACGACGTTCGTTAACTACAACTTCTAATTTTTCGAGCATTTCTTCAAGCGTCTCAAGGGTACATTCTCTTGCCTGCGCACGAAGAGTACGGATGTTGTTCAGAATTTTAAGTGCTTCGCTCATTGTAGTAATCTCAAACTTATAATGGGGGTGGGTTTGTTGTCCTAATAATAGAGCCTTAATTTCACTTGTGCAATAGGTGGGAATGTAAGGAATTCAAAAAATACAAAATAAACGTCGCTATAATTAATTACGCTAACTTAAATTTCATTGTTTGTTGGGACTGTGAGATATCGTTTCAAACGGCAGAAGTGCGTCATTTGCATGTTTGTTTTGTGACTTTTACCTCAGGAATTATAGTTGCAGTTGATAAATATCAGCCTTTCGTATTACCCCGTGTAAGCAAAGCGAAGCCAGGAACAGTTAATAAATAGTGAATTTTAATGAACGAAGAAGCCACTATAAAAGAAGTGTTATCTCCGGTTAGGCGTTCATCTTATTGTCAGTGCGAAATTCCATTACTGTCTGTTTTAACGCATTATTTTACGCTATTCGTGAATGAGTTCTGGGGTGTTTGACGGCCTGGCGTGTGCAGCCCACCGCTGATGACAGTACAAAATATGGTACAATGATTCATCGGTAATATTACACATTGATTAGGGTTCTTCGGCCAATGGCACAACTTTATTTCTACTATTCGGCAATGAATGCAGGGAAATCAACGGCGTTACTGCAATCCTCATACAATTATCAGGAGCGGGGGATGCGTTCTGTTGTTTATACCGCCGAGATCGACGATCGTTTTGGGGCAGGGAAGGTAAGTTCAAGAATAGGGCTCTCGTCGCCTGCAAGGCTGTTTAACCCTCAGACGAACCTGCTGGAAGATATTCGTGCCGAGCATGCCTCTAAGCCTGTTCATTGCGTACTGGTTGATGAAAGCCAGTTCCTGACCCGGGAGCAGGTCCATGCGCTTTCAGAGGTTGTTGATGAGCTGGATATTCCCGTTCTTTGCTATGGATTACGTACCGATTTTCGGGGTGAGTTATTTGCTGGCAGCCAGTATCTTCTCGCATGGTCGGATAAACTGGTTGAGCTAAAAACGATCTGCTTTTGTGGCCGCAAGGCAAGCATGGTTCTTCGCCTTGACCAGTCGGGGAAACCCTACGCTGATGGCGAGCAGGTGGTGATAGGAGGCAATGAACGTTATGTCTCGGTCTGCCGCAAGCATTATAAAGAGGCGCTGGCTGTAGGCTCGCTGACGGCGATACAGGGCGACAATCGAAAATAATGAGAAAGGCTTACTGATTCTCAGATATAAAAAAACCCGCCAGCGGCGGGTTTTTTGTCACATTCTCAATTAAGCGTTTTTCTTCGCTTTCTTGTCAGTCTTTACAACTGCGGGGATTTCAACTTTTACGGCAGCGACATCGCTTTCGGTGAAGTTACGGCCGTAATAGGTATCCAGCAGGATCTGTTTCAATTCGGAAATCAGTGGATAGCGCGGGTTAGCACCAGTACACTGGTCATCGAATGCATCTTCAGACAGTTTATCTACGTGAGCGAGGAAGTCAGCTTCCTGAACGCCTGCTTCGCGGATAGATTTTGGAATACCCAGTTCAGCTTTCAGACTTTCCAGCCATGCCAGTAGTTTCTCGATTTTCGCGGCAGTACGGTCGCCCGGTGCGCTCAGTCCCAGGTGATCTGCGATTTCAGCATAGCGACGGCGAGCCTGTGGACGGTCGTACTGGCTGAATGCAGTCTGCTTGGTTGGGTTGTCGTTAGCGTTATAGCGAATAACGTTGCTGATCAACAGGGCGTTCGCCAGACCGTGAGGAATGTGGAACTGTGAACCCAGTTTGTGCGCCATGGAGTGACAGACACCCAGGAAGGCGTTAGCAAATGCAATGCCTGCGATGGTTGCCGCACTGTGTACACGTTCACGCGCTACAGGATTTTTAGAACCTTCGTTGTAAGAAGCTGGCAGGTTTTCTTTCAGCAATTTCAGCGCCTGCAAAGCCTGACCGTCAGAGAACTCAGAAGCCAGTACGGAAACGTAAGCTTCCAGAGCGTGAGTTACCGCATCCAGACCACCGAACGCACACAGTGATTTCGGCATTTCCATAACCAGGTTGGCATCAACGATAGCCATGTCTGGCGTCAGTGCGTAGTCAGCCAGCGGATATTTCTGACCGGTTGCGTCATCAGTCACAACGGCAAATGGCGTCACTTCTGAACCGGTACCGGAAGTGGTGGTGACGGCGATCATTTTCGCTTTCACGCCCATTTTCGGGAACTTGTAGATACGTTTACGGATATCCATAAAGCGCAGCGCCAGTTCTTCGAAGTGCGTTTCCGGATGCTCGTACATAACCCACATGATTTTCGCCGCGTCCATTGGGGAACCGCCACCCAGCGCGATGATCACATCAGGTTTAAAGGAGTTCGCCAGTTCAGCACCTTTACGTACAACGCTCAGGGTTGGGTCAGCTTCAACTTCAAAGAAGACTTCAGTTTCGACGCCAGCCGCTTTCAGAACAGAGGTGATCTGGTCTGCATAGCCATTATTGAACAGGAAACGGTCAGTCACGATGAGCGCACGTTTGTGGCCATCAGTAATCACTTCATCCAGCGCGATTGGCAGAGAGCCGCGGCGGAAGTAGATAGATTTCGGAAGTTTGTGCCACAACATGTTTTCAGCTCGCTTAGCAACGGTTTTCTTGTTGATCAGGTGTTTTGGACCAACGTTTTCAGAGATGGAGTTACCACCCCAGGAACCACAACCCAGAGTCAGGGAAGGCGCGAGTTTGAAGTTGTACAGGTCACCGATACCGCCCTGAGAAGCAGGGGTGTTAATCAGGATACGTGCCGTTTTCATCTTCTGACCGAAGTGAGCAACACGCTCAGGCTGGTTATCCTGGTCAGTGTACAGGCATGAGGTGTGGCCGATACCGCCCATTGCCACCAGTTTCTCGGCTTTTTCTACCGCGTCATCGAAATCTTTCGCACGGTACATTGCCAGCGTCGGGGACAATTTTTCGTGAGCAAATGGCTCACTTTCATCAACGACTTTAACTTCACCAATCAAAATTTTGGTGGTAGCAGGAACGCTAAAGCCCGCGAGTTCAGCGATTTTATATGCTGGCTGACCCACGATAGCCGCGTTCAGTGCACCATTTTTAAGAATCACGTCCTGAACGGCTTTCAGTTCTTTACCTTGTAACAGGTAGCCGCCATGGCTGGCGAAACGTTCACGAACGGCGTCGTATACTGAATCAACCACGACAACAGACTGTTCAGATGCGCAGATAACGCCGTTATCGAAGGTTTTAGACATCAGCACAGAAGCAACTGCACGCTTGATATCTGCCGTTTCGTCGATCACAACAGGGGTATTACCTGCGCCTACGCCGATGGCTGGTTTACCGGAGCTGTATGCTGCTTTAACCATACCAGGACCACCGGTCGCCAGAATCAGGTTAATGTCCGGGTGATGCATCAGGGCGTTGGACAGTTCAACAGAAGGTTGGTCGATCCAGCCGATCAGATCTTTTGGCGCACCCGCAGCAATGGCGGCCTGAAGCACGATATCTGCTGCTTTGTTAGTTGCGTCTTTCGCACGTGGGTGCGGGGAGAAAATGATTGCGTTACGTGTCTTCAGGCTGATGAGCGATTTGAAGATGGCGGTGGAGGTTGGGTTAGTGGTTGGAACGATACCGCAAATGATGCCGATCGGTTCTGCAATAGTGATGGTGCCGAAAGTATCGTCTTCTGACAACACACCGCAGGTTTTCTCATCTTTATAGGCGTTGTAGATATACTCTGAAGCAAAGTGGTTTTTGATCACTTTATCTTCAACGATACCCATACCGGATTCGGCAACGGCCATTTTAGCGAGAGGGATTCGAGCATCTGCAGCAGCCAGAGCGGCGGCGCGGAAGATTTTATCAACCTGTTCTTGGGTGAAATTGGCATATTCACGCTGGGCTTTTTTTACGCGCTCGACGAGGGCGTTCAGTTCAGCGATATTGGTAACAGCCATAATGCTCTCCTGATAATGTTTAAACTCTTTTAGTAAACCAGCGCTCGATACGTCTGACAGTATAGTCAGAGTCGATCCCACTTGCGTAACACACAGTAAAACAAAGGATTACTCACTGCTTCCGCTCACTAATTTACTAAAAGAGCCTTACCTTAGCATCATACCTTTTTGATAGGTGATCTCCCTGGTGGCGTAATCAAGATTACTCACTTCTGAGTACGAAAATTATGATCAGGATCAATTTTGTCCTAAGCTGATACCTTTCAGCAGGGTTATTTTGTGCTAATGATTCCACTGTTAAATAATTAAGTAACTATTAGAAGTGACGCTATCATTGATTACACAAATGTTTAACATCATGAATTGATATTGTTTTAGAACAGATTTCTGGTGAAGTGTGCGGCTAAAAAGCGTATCTTCAGCGCGGATTTATCATGACACGCTGTCACCTCCTGGCCATGCTCAATTGCGGAGCTTAATGTGATTCAAACGCTCTTTGATTTCCCAACTTATTTCAAGTTTTTTATCGGCTTGTTTGCTCTGGTCAACCCGGTAGGGATCATCCCTGTCTTCATTAGTATGACCAGCTATCAGACGGCCGCCGCACGCAATAAAACCAACCTGACAGCAAACCTGTCGGTGGCGATCATCTTGCTTACGTCTCTTTTCCTCGGGGACGCCATTCTTCAGATCTTCGGCATCTCGATTGATTCCTTCCGTATAGCGGGTGGGATCCTGGTGGTGACGATTGCTATGTCTATGATCAGCGGCAAACTAGGGGAGGATAAACAGAACAAGCAGGAAAAATCAGAGACCGCCATCCGCGAGAGTATCGGCGTGGTGCCTCTGGCACTGCCGCTGATGGCAGGCCCGGGGGCGATCAGTTCCACTATTGTCTGGGGTACGCGCTACCACAGCCTGATGCACCTGATTGGCTTTTCAGTCGCCATTGCGCTGTTCGCGCTGTGCTGCTGGGGCGTATTCCGTATGGCGCCATGGCTGGTTCGCTTGCTGGGACAAACGGGCATCAACGTGATTACCCGTATCATGGGCCTGTTGTTAATGGCGTTGGGCATCGAATTTATTGTTACCGGTATAAAAAGTATTTTCCCCGGATTATTACACTGACTTTCATTTGAAAGAGCGGAGCCAGCGGCTCCGTTTTTTTTACGTGATTATCTGCAAATCATATAAATAAAGTTGAAATAGCCGTTAGTCATAATAAGTTCTGCTAATAACCCTCTTGTGTTGTTTTTCAAGAGGTTGTTTACTGTCCTTTCGCCCTTCCGCGCATTTATCCTTCAAGCAATCTGTTATTTTACTCACATGATACTCTGGGGCTTGCTGACAGATTACCGAAATGATATTAGTAATTTCGAGGCTGACCCAGACGAATGTGCTAAATAATAACCAGTTGTTAAATTATCGTGAAAAGTCGTTCTGAAAGGCTATGTCGCTGCGCTTGTAGCAAGTAATTTGTATAACTACATGAATTTAATCTTTTTTTGTTGATTTTTTCGCGGGTAACGGCTGGTGTCACAAATGTGCCTGCCATCGTAAAAGAGAAATGCTTAACAAATTTGCAAAATGTATTGGCGAGAGTTAGCACCATTTGGTACTTTCCGGCCTTATATTTTGCAGCATTAAACAAGTTGATGAGAACTATTTTCATATAGCCCTCACCTAAGATAGCCAACGCACTTCTCTGACAGGGGGAGGGTGTGAAGAATCGACGCAAGATCGCCGTACGAGCGGTCAGTAATAATGAAGTCGGTGATAGCAAGAAGTAAAAAAAGAACCTGACAGTAGCAAAAAAAACTCCTGCGCTGTACAGGCCCCAACAGGGGATTACACAACTGGCGAAGGCCGGTCATTATAATGAGTGGAGTATCAACACAATGTCCATCATCACAAAAAAAAGTCTGGTAGCGGCGGGGATTTTAACTGCGCTAATCGCGGGCAACGCTGCAATGGCTGCGGACGTTCCTGCCGGTGTTCAGCTGGCTGAGAAGCAAACGCTGGTACGTAATAACGGTGCGGAAGTGCAGTCTCTTGATCCGCACAAAATTGAAGGTGTTCCAGAGTCTAACGTTAACCGCGATCTGTTTGAAGGTCTGCTGGTGACTGACGTAGACGGCCACCCGGCTCCGGGCGTGGCGGAAAAATGGGACAACAAAGATTTTAAAGTCTGGACCTTCCATCTGCGTAAAGATGCGAAATGGTCCGACGGTACGCCGGTTACCGCCGAAGATTTCGTCTATAGCTGGCAGCGTCTGGCGGATCCGAATACCGCCTCCCCGTATGCGAGTTATCTCCAGTATGGGCATATTGCCAATATCGATGACATCATCACGGGTAAAAAGCCAGTAACCGACCTGGGCGTAAAAGCCATCGATGCCAATACCTTTGAAGTGACGTTGAGCGAACCTGTTCCGTACTTCTACAAGCTGCTGGTTCACCCGTCCGTCTCCCCGGTACCAAAATCCGCGGTAGAAAAATTTGGTGAAAAATGGACCCAGCCTGCGAATATCGTGACCAACGGTGCATATAAGCTGAAGGACTGGGTCGTTAACGAACGTATGGTGCTGGAGCGCAACCCGCAGTATTGGGATAATGCGAAGACCGTTATTAATCAGGTCACTTACCTGCCAATCTCTTCTGAAGTGACGGACGTAAACCGCTACCGCAGCGGTGAAATCGACATGACCTATAACAATATGCCGATTGAACTGTTCCAGAAGCTGAAAAAAGAGATCCCGAAAGAAGTTCACGTCGATCCGTATCTGTGCACCTACTATTACGAAATTAACAACCAGAAAGCACCGTTCACCGACGTACGTGTTCGTACCGCACTGAAGCTGGCTCTGGATCGCGACATTATCGTGAATAAAGTGAAGAATCAGGGCGACCTGCCGGCTTACAGCTACACCCCGCCTTACACCGACGGTATGAAGCTGGTTGAACCAGAATGGTTCAAATGGTCTCAGGAAAAACGTAACGAAGAAGCGAAAAAACTGCTGGCTGAAGCTGGCTATACCGCCGACAAGCCGCTGACCTTTAGCCTGCTGTACAACACCTCCGATCTGCATAAAAAGCTGGCTATTGCCGTCGCGTCAATCTGGAAGAAAAACCTCGGCGTGAACGTGAAGCTGGAAAACCAGGAATGGAAAACCTTCCTCGATACGCGCCACCAGGGAACCTTTGACGTGGCACGTGCAGGATGGTGTGCGGACTATAACGAACCGACCTCATTCCTGAACACCATGCTGAGCGACAGTTCGAACAACACCGCACACTATAAGAGCCCGGCGTTTGATAAGCTGATTGGCGAAACCCTGAAGGTGGCAGATGACGCCCAGCGCGCCGATCTGTACGCGAAATCAGAACAACAGCTCGATAAAGACTCTGCGATCGTTCCGGTTTACTACTACGTTAACGCCCGCCTGGTGAAACCATGGGTAGGGGGTTATACCGGTAAAGACCCGTTGGATAATATTTCCGTTAAGAATCTTTATATTATCAAGCATTAATGGCAATACGTGGGGTGAGCGAGCTTGCCCCACTGTGTCTATTTTGTAACATTCATCAGGCACACGCCAGAAGGTACGGGCAATGTTGAAATTTATCCTGCGTCGCTGTCTTGAAGCGATTCCAACGTTATTTATTCTAATTACAATTTCCTTCTTCATGATGCGTCTTGCGCCGGGCAGTCCTTTTACCGGTGAACGCACGCTTCCGCCAGAAGTTATGGCCAACATCGAAGCGAAATACCATTTAAACGATCCTATCACCACGCAGTACTTCAACTATCTGAAGCAGCTTGCACACGGTGATTTTGGTCCGTCATTTAAATATAAAGACTATTCCGTTAACGACCTGGTGGCGTCCAGCTTCCCGGTATCGGCTAAATTAGGTGCTGCGGCATTTATCCTGGCCGTTGTTCTCGGCGTCACCGCGGGCGTCATCGCCGCGTTAAAACAAAATACCCGATGGGATTACGCCGTAATGGGGGTCGCAATGACCGGGGTGGTCATCCCCAGCTTCGTTGTCGCGCCGTTGCTGGTGATGATATTTGCTATAACCCTGAAATGGCTCCCCGGGGGCGGCTGGAACGGCGGGGCGCTGAAGTTCATGATATTGCCGATGGTGGCACTATCTCTGGCCTACATCGCCAGCATCGCCCGTATTACCCGCGGTTCAATGATTGAAGTCCTGCACTCGAACTTCATCCGTACCGCCCGTGCGAAAGGGCTGCCGATGCGCCGGATTATTTTCCGTCATGCCCTCAAGCCTGCGCTGTTACCGGTACTCTCCTATATGGGGCCTGCATTCGTCGGCATTATCACGGGCTCAATGGTGATTGAAACCATTTATGGCCTGCCGGGCATCGGACAGCTGTTTGTTAACGGGGCGCTTAACCGTGACTATTCGCTGGTGCTAAGCCTGACAATCCTCGTGGGCGCGCTGACCATTCTGTTTAATGCCGTTGTCGATGTGCTGTATGCCGTTATCGACCCGAAAATCCGTTACTAACTGGAGCACGCCATGATGTTGAGTAAGAAAAACAGCGAGGCGCTGGAAAACTTCAGTGAAAAGCTGGAGGTCGAAGGCCGTAGCCTTTGGCAGGACGCCCGCCGTCGTTTTATGCATAACCGTGCTGCCGTTGCCAGCCTCGTCGTGCTGGTACTTATCGCGCTGTTCGTAACCCTGGCGCCAATGCTCTCTCAGTTCACCTATTTCGATACGGACTGGGGCATGATGTCCAGCGCGCCGGATATGGAATCCGGGCACTATTTCGGTACTGATTCTTCCGGCCGTGATTTGCTGGTGCGTGTGGCGATTGGTGGCCGTATTTCCCTGATGGTCGGCATCGCGGCGGCGCTGGTGGCGGTGATTGTCGGCACGCTTTACGGTTCGCTTTCAGGCTACCTCGGCGGGAAAGTGGACTCCGTGATGATGCGTTTGCTTGAAATCCTGAACTCCTTCCCGTTCATGTTCTTCGTCATTCTGCTGGTGACCTTCTTTGGTCAAAATATCCTGCTGATCTTCGTGGCGATCGGGATGGTGTCCTGGCTGGATATGGCGCGTATTGTGCGCGGCCAGACGCTGAGCCTCAAACGTAAGGAGTTTATCGAAGCTGCACAGGTTGGTGGCGTTTCTACCGCCAATATTGTGGTGCGTCATATCGTTCCTAACGTGCTGGGCGTGGTGGTGGTATATGCCTCCCTTCTGGTGCCAAGTATGATCCTGTTCGAGTCTTTCCTGAGCTTCCTGGGATTAGGTACGCAAGAGCCGCTGAGTAGCTGGGGCGCTCTGTTAAGTGATGGCGCAAACTCCATGGAAGTGTCACCGTGGTTACTGCTGTATCCGGCGGGCTTCCTGGTTGTCACCCTGTTCTGTTTCAACTTTATCGGCGATGGCCTGCGTGATGCCCTCGACCCGAAAGACCGTTAAGGAGCGCCGTCATGACCATTATTGAAACGGCAACCGCGCCGCAGGCGCAACAGCGGACCAGCGCACTGCTGGACGTAAAAGACCTCCGCGTGACGTTTAAAACCCCCGACGGCGATGTTACTGCCGTTAACGATCTCAACTTCGACCTGCGTGCCGGTGAAACGCTGGGCATTGTGGGCGAATCCGGTTCCGGTAAATCCCAGACCGCATTCGCGCTGATGGGCCTGCTGGCGTCAAACGGCGTAATCGGCGGTTCGGCGACGTTTAACGGGAAAGAGATCCTGAATTTGCCGGAACATGAGCTGAACAAGCTGCGCGCCGAGCAGATTTCAATGATTTTCCAGGATCCGATGACGTCCCTGAACCCCTATATGCGGGTGGGCGAACAGCTGATGGAAGTGCTGATGCTCCACAAGGGGCTGGGCAAAGCCGAAGCGTTTGAAGAGTCCGTCAAAATGCTGGATGCGGTGAAAATGCCTGAAGCGCGCAAGCGCATGCGCATGTATCCGCACGAGTTCTCCGGCGGTATGCGTCAGCGCGTTATGATCGCGATGGCATTGCTTTGCCGGCCAAAACTGCTGATCGCTGATGAACCGACCACCGCTCTGGACGTGACCGTCCAGGCCCAGATCATGACGCTGCTGAACGAGCTGAAGCGCGAGTTCAACACCGCCATCATCATGATCACCCACGATTTAGGCGTCGTTGCCGGGATCTGCGACAAAGTGTTAGTCATGTATGCAGGCCGCACGATGGAATACGGTAATGCTCGCGATGTGTTTTACCAGCCAGCCCATCCGTACTCTATCGGGCTGCTGAATGCCGTGCCGCGTCTCGATGCGGAAGGGGAGTCGCTGCTGACGATCCCGGGCAACCCGCCAAACCTGCTGCGTTTGCCAAAAGGGTGCCCGTTCCAGCCGCGTTGTCCGCATGCGATGGAAATCTGTAACAGCGCACCGCCGCTGGAAGCGTTTGCCCCAGGCCGTCTGCGCGCCTGCTTTAAGCCGCTGGAGGAGCTGGTATGAACGCGATCGACGAAAAAAGAAATGTGCTGCTCGAAATCGCTGACCTGAAGGTCCATTTCGATATCAAAGACGGTAAACAGTGGTTCTGGCAGCCTGCCAAAACCCTGAAAGCTGTGGATGGCGTCACGTTGCGTCTGTACGAAGGTGAAACGCTGGGCGTGGTGGGCGAATCCGGCTGCGGCAAATCGACGTTTGCGCGTGCGATCATCGGCCTGGTGAAAGCCACCGACGGGAAAGTGGCCTGGCTTGGCAAAGATCTGCTGGGAATGAAGCCCGATGAATGGCGCGACGTGCGCAGTGATATCCAGATGATTTTCCAGGATCCGCTCGCGTCCCTGAACCCGCGTATGACCATCGGCGAAATCATTGCCGAGCCGCTGCGCACCTATCATCCGAAGATGCCGCGCCAGGAAGTTCGCGATCGGGTGAAAGCGATGATGCTGAAGGTGGGTTTGTTGCCTAACCTTATCAACCGCTACCCGCACGAGTTCTCCGGCGGTCAGTGCCAGCGTATCGGTATTGCACGCGCGTTGATCCTTGAACCAAAACTGATTATCTGTGATGAGCCGGTTTCGGCGCTGGACGTTTCCATCCAGGCCCAGGTGGTTAACCTGCTACAGAAACTGCAACGGGAAATGGGGTTGTCGCTGATCTTCATCGCCCACGATCTGGCGGTGGTAAAACACATTTCGGACCGCGTGCTGGTCATGTATCTGGGCCACGCCGTGGAGCTGGGCACATATGATGAGGTGTACCACAATCCGCTGCACCCTTATACCAAAGCGCTGATGTCTGCGGTTCCCGTTCCGGATCCCGATCTGGAGAAAAATAAAACCATCCAGCTTCTGGAGGGGGAACTGCCTTCGCCAATCAACCCGCCTTCAGGCTGCGTATTCCGTACGCGATGCCCGATAGCCGGGCCGGAATGTGCAAAAACACGACCGGTTCTGGAGGGCAGTTTCCGACATGCGGTTTCCTGCCTGAAAGTAGACCCGTTATAATCGCAAGGGCTGACATATGTCAGCCCTTATTTTTCGAGGTTAATGTGTCGCGATTATTCACGTCGGCCCGTCAGCGGCTGTATCACCTTTTATTTGATCCTGAAACGGTTTCCGGTCGCCGCTTCGAAGGTCTGTGCGGTTTATTTGCTCTGATTAGCGTCATTATTATCTTTATCGAATCTGGTGCCGGAACGCAGTACCACATGACGTATGAAGAGTGGCACGTTTTCGTCTGGCTGGAATTGATTGTCACGCTGGTGTTTACCGCGGAATATGTGCTGAGGGTCATTAGCTGGCCAAATCCGACGAAATACGTTTTCAGCTTCTGGGGATTTATTGATTTAGCCACCATCCTGCCGCTGTATGTCATGTGGCTGTGGCCTGAGATCAGCCTGAATTATGTGTTTGCCTGGCGCGCAATGCGGGCGATTCGTGTGTTACGAATTCTGAAACTGCTGCGCTTTATGCCGTCGCTGCGGGTTTTTTGGATCGCCATTGTCAGCGCCCGCCACCAGCTGATTCTCTTCTATTCGTTTATTGCTATCGTGATGATCGTTTTTGGCTCCCTGATGTATTTAATCGAAGGGCCTAAATTTGGTTTTACCACGCTTAATGCGTCTGTTTACTGGGCCATCGTCACGGTGACCACCGTGGGCTATGGCGATATTACTCCACATACGCCGCTCGGACGTATTGTGGCATCGGTTCTTATCCTGATCGGCTATTCGGTGATAGCAATTCCGACGGGGCTAATTACCACCCATATGAGCAGCGCCTTCCAGAATAGCAAGCAGCAACGCAAATGTCCGAAGTGTCAGCAGGGGAATCATGAACCTGGCGCGCGGTTTTGTCACCGCTGTGGAAATGCCTTACCGGAGTAAATAAAAAAGGCTGCCCGGGCAGCCTTTTTTATTATTCGCGCCAGAGAATATGGCACAGTTTGTGGTCCTTCTCGCGGCACAGCAGGACGCGGGCAAAGATGTCGTTAATTTCTCCGCCGTCTTCATCTGCCAGGCCAATCACCACCTCGGCGAAGAAGTCCGGATTGAGGTCAAAATCGACATGTTCGGCCCAGTCTTCAGACGGATCGAACAGCTCAGCACCGCCACGCTCTTCAAATTGCAGATTGAAAAGAATGACGTCAGCAGGGTCGAGATTATCGACCGCCAGCTCGAGAAAAATATCGTAGGCCTGTTCGAGCGTTTCGTCTTCGGTCAGGCGATTGTTCAGATCCATTTCCATGATGACTACCTGTTAAACATCGTTGGGCACGTTTTACAGCAACGGACTAAAGAAGTAAAACAGTCGTTCGGCAATTCGCTGCCACAGCGGACGTTTTGCCCACAGTCTGGCGTCCAGCAGGCGTGAGCGGGAGATATAATCGTCCTGCACCGCCGCCAGATCGCCGCCGAACCCGGCGTCATCAATGACCAGCGTAATTTCAAAATTCAGCCACAGACTGCGCATATCGAGGTTGACGGTACCCACCAGGCTCAGCTCTCCGTCCACCAGCACACTCTTGGTATGTAACAGCCCGCCTTCGAACTGATAAATTTTAACGCCTGCGGCCAACAGCTCACTAAAGAACGCGCGGCTTGCCCATCCCACCAGCAGCGAATCGTTCTTGCGCGGCATAATAATGCTCACGTCAACGCCGCGCTGTGCCGCTGTACAGATGGCATGCAGAAGATCGTCGCTGGGAACGAAATACGGCGTGGTCATGATCAGATATTCCCGCGCGGAGTACGCGGCGGTCAGCAGCGCCTGATGGATCAGATCTTCCGGGAAGCCGGGACCGGAGGCGATAGTGTGGATAGTGTGCCCGCTGGCTTCCTCAAACGGCATGATATTGCCATCCGGCGGCGGGGGAAGAATGCGTTTACCGGTTTCAATTTCCCAGTCGCAGGAATAGACGATACCCATTGAGGTCGCGATCGGTCCTTCCATCCGCGCCATTAAATCGATCCATTGCCCCACGCCGGAATCCTGCTTGAAGAAGCGGGGGTCAACCATGTTCATGCTGCCGGTGTAGGCGATATAGTTGTCGATCAGAACCATTTTCCGGTGCTGGCGGAGATCCATGCGGCGCAGAAAAACGCGGAAAAGATTCACTTTCAGCGCCTCGACCACCTCGATACCGGCGTTGCGCATCATGCCTGCCCACGGGCTACGGAAAAAGGCCACGCTGCCGGCGGAGTCCAGCATCAGGCGGCAGTGGATACCGCGACGTGCAGCGGCCATCAGCGATTCGGCGACCTGGTCCGCCATGCCGCCCGGCTGCCAGATATAAAACACCATCTCGATATTATGCCGGGCGAGCTGGATATCGCGGATCAGCGCCTGCATCACATCATCAGAAGAGGTCATCAGTTGCAGCTGATTGCCTTTTACCCCAGCAATGCCCTGGCGGCGTTCGCACAGCTTGAACAGAGATGCGGCCACGCTGCTGTTTTCTTCGGCGAAGATATGCTTGCAGGCTTTAAGGTCGGCAAGCCATTTCGCCGTGGAGGGCCACATGGCGCGGGCGCGTTCGGCGCGGCGTTTACCCAGATGAAGTTCACCGAAAGAGAGATAGGCGATAATGCCCACCAGCGGCAGAATGTAGATAATCAGAAGCCAGGCCATGGCGGAAGGTACCGCTCTGCGTTTCATCAGAATGCGCAACGTCACCCCGGCAATTAACAGCCAGTATCCTAAAATGACCAGCCAACTCACCACGGTGTAGAAGGTTGTCATAAATAAAAAATCCTTTTGAAAGCGTGTTGTTATGAGTTTACGCATCAGGATTCATCTGGCAAATAAAAACGGCAGATAAAAGCGCTGGTTTGCCGCCTGCTTAGGCATATAATGGCATCTCTGTTAAAGAAAGAGTTGTAGACATGAAGCGCAGTAGAACTGAAGTTGGGCGCTGGCGCATGTTGCGACAGGTGAGTCGTCGTAAGGCTCGTTGGCTGGAAGCACAATCCCGCCGCAATATGCGTATCCACGCCATCAGAAAATGTGGCCTGAACAGACACCGTAACGCGTTGTTGTTCGCGGTCCAGGACATCTGAAAAGCATGAGGGCACCGTAAAGGTGCCCATTAAATATCCAGGCTATCAATTTTTGCAGTCTCCTGCCGTTTGCGTTCCTCGATATACTAAGTCCCCATAACGACATGATATTAAAAGATGAATCCTTATCTCTGGATTTTTATTGTACTTTTGGCGCTGGATGCGCTCAGGGAAGATACAGGACTTTCGTCATTTTCCTCATTGGGAGATTATGTTTTCGCATGGGGAATACATTGGCTTTATTAAAGGAAAAAAGGATGAACGTAAAAGTGATGGCAGCACTCTTCGGGATTGCGATATTAAGCGGTTGTGCCAGCAGTAAAACCTCACCCGAGCGGCACGCGTTTTATTTCGTGTCGCATCAGTCCAGCTTTACCGGCGGCAATTACACCTCCAGCGTGCAGAAAAATTATCAGCTGAACGTGGCGCAGTTCCGCGAGCTTTATGTCCGGGGCAAAGCTGACCGCGCGGAAGGGCGGACTCAGGCTGAAGCCAGTGAATACGCGCAAAGCATTCGCGATCGGCTAAAAGAAAATGCGACGTCGCAGGAATTGTTCGCGGGCAACGCGAAGGATAAATGGTCATCGGACATGGACAGTAAAGACGCCATATTATTTGGTAACGAACTGGCCGCGACTTATCTTGATGGCTATAACGGCGTACAATAGCGCAACTGATACAGGGGATACCGTAATTACCGGTATCCCCGCTGTTTTTGAGCGAAAGGAGTGAGACGTGTTTACGGAGTTTGGTGTACTGAATTTCTGGACCTATGTTGTCGGTGCATTTTTTATCGTGCTGGTTCCAGGACCGAACACCTTGTTTGTGCTGAAAACAGGGATTGGCCACGGCGTTAAGAAAGGCTATCTGGCAGCCACCGGTGTGTTTATTGGTGATGCCGTGCTGATGTTTCTGGCCTGGGCGGGCGTCGCCGCGTTGATCCAGACCACTCCGGTTTTATTTAATATTGTCCGCTATCTGGGCGCGTTTTATCTGCTGTGGCTGGGCGGAAAAATGCTTTGGTCCGTTATAACGCGTCAAAAAAATGCGCACGAAAGTAGCGCCGAACCGGCAAGCGCGATCCTTAAGCGTTCGCTGGTGCTGAGCCTGACGAACCCGAAAGCGATTCTCTTTTACGTGTCGTTCTTCGTGCAGTTCATTGATGTCAATGCGAAGAATACCGGCACGTCGTTCCTGATCCTCGCCACAACGCTTGAGCTGATCAGCTTCATGTACATGAGCTTCCTGATTTTCTCAGGCGCGTTTGTTACGCGTTATCTGAAAACCAAAAAGAAACTGGCGAAGCTGGGGAATGGGCTGATAGGTCTGCTGTTTGTCGGATTTGCAGCGAGGCTGGCGTCGCTGCACTGAATGAAGAAAAGGCTCACGAGGGAGCCTTTCGTTTCAGAATACTTTTTTATATGGGCGAACCGTGACTTTCTCGTACACGCCGGCTGCGACGTACGGGTCTGCTTCTGCCCAGGACTGTGCGGCTTCCAGGGATTCAAACTCGGCAATCACCGTGGAGCCGGTAAAACCCGCCGCGCCCGGATCGTTGCTGTCAACGGCAGGCATCGGACCTGCGGTCAGCAGCCGACCTTCTTCCTGTAGCAACTGTAAACGCGCCAGATGGGCAGGGCGAACGGAAAGACGTTTTTCCAGAGAATCAGGTACATCTTCAGCGTAAATCACGTAAAGCACGGCAAAGCTCCTTAACCGGTAAAAGTGACAATTACGTTATGTGAAAGCACAAATGACTGCAATGTAAAGATAATAACAATGTTAAAACCCTGATCTGAATGCCCCTTTTTTGCCCTCATGTACGCTTAAATTGCGCCAGGACAAAGTGTCTTATTGAATATGATTGCTATTTGCATTTAAAATCGAGGTTCGGTTTTTTAACGTTGATGATTATGACTTCGATGACCCTTGATTTACCTCGCCGCTTTTCATGGCCGACGCTGCTTTCCGTCGTTATTCACGGTGCTGTCGTGGCGGGTCTGCTCTATACCTCGGTTCATCAGGTTATTGAAATGCCAGCGCCAGCGCAGCCAATTTCGGTGACCATGGTATCGCCTGCGGATCTTGAGCCGCCGCAGGTTGCACCGCCGCCGCCACAGCCCGTTGTTGAACCCGAGCCGGAACCTGAGCTGGTTCCTGAGCCGCCGAAAGAAGCGCCGGTGGTGATCCACAAGCCGGAGCCGAAGCCAAAACCGAAGCCGAAGCCAAAACCGAAGCCGGTCAAAAAGGTGGAAGAGCGTCCGAAACGTGAAGTGCGTCCTGTTGAACCCCGGACCACGCAGCCGGTTGAAAATGCCGCTCCGTCGCGTCCGCTGATGAATAACACCACAACCGCAACAAAACCGACGGTTACGGCACCTGCTGGCCCGCGCGCGCTGAGCCGTAACCAGCCGCAGTACCCGGCACGTGCTCAGGCGTTACGTATTGAAGGGCGCGTACGGGTGAAATTCGACGTTACGGCGGATGGACGTGTGGATAACGTTCAAATTTTGTCCGCACAGCCGGCAAATATGTTTGAACGCGAAGTTAAATCGGCCATGCGCAGGTGGCGCTATGAAGCCGGTAAACCCGGCAATGGATTGATTGTGAACATTGTCTTCCGCCTGAACGGCGGGGCACAGATGGAATAAAAGAAGCCTCCGCAAGGAGGCTTTTTTTGTCGAAGGATCAACCCCGTGGGAGCTGACGCGGTTTGCCGTCGCTATCCACCGCCACATAGATAAATAATGCCTCCGTCGCTTTATAGCGCTGACCAATCGGTTCAGAAGAGACTTTTTTTACCCACACTTCAATGTTGATGGAAATAGACGTATTACCGCGTTTTACGCAACGTGCGTAACAGCACACCACATCACCCACCGCAACCGGACGCAGGAAGGTCATGCCGTCTACCCGGACGGTAACCACGCGCCCATGCGCAATCTCTTTGGCCAGAATTGCACCGCCCATATCCATTTGCGACATTAACCAGCCGCCAAAAATATCGCCATTGGCATTCGTATCCGCAGGCATTGCCAGTGTGCGTAAAACCAGTTCGCCCTGAGGGGCGTCATTTGTTGTCATTGTTTTTAAACTCGTAACTGAAGACTTCAGGCGGGATGCTACTATGATTTCTGGCTGGAGAGAATAGGGTAAGGATGGCGAGCGTAAACGTAACCGGGGCAAATCTTATTGTGTTTTTCATCAACTCATTTCAGTTTCCAAAAAAACGCTAGAAACAAAATCAGTGATAGTCATCCACATTACAATTAACTGGCAGTAATCCCTATAAAATCCTCATGATTCAAACCTTCACGCCGGAAAGTTGTTAAAAAAAGAGGGCGGAAGAGAGGCCAGACCGCGCGGCGATCTGGCCAGAAGGATCAGTGTTTGTCATCCTGCGGCATGTGGCGATAAATATAAACGCCGCTGAGCAGGGTGAAGATAAGGGTCAGTGCCGTCAGGCCAAACACCTTGAAGTTGACCCAGATATTCTGCGGCAGCCAGAATGCGATATAGATATTCGCCAGACCACACAGAATAAAAAACAGCGCCCAGGCGATATTCAGACGCCCCCACACAGCCTGCGGCAGGGTCAGTTCTTTCCCCAGCATGCGCTGGATCAGCGGCTTCTTCATCACCCACTGGCTGATGAGCAGCGCGCCCGCGAACAGGCCGTAAATCACCGTGACCTTCCATTTGATAAATTCATCATTGTGGAAGAACAACGTCAGACCACCAAATACCGCCACCATCAGGAAGGTGATGAGCGCCATCTTTTCAACTTTGCGATAGCGAACCCAGCTGTAAATCAGCACCACAGCCGTTGCCACAATCAGCGCCAGCGTGCCAGCATAAATGTCGTACAGCTTATAAAAAGCGAAAAATACGATCAGCGGTAAAAAATCAAGAAACTGCTTCATTCTGCGATCCCAGTTACTGACGAATTAACATGTACAGGCGGAACAAATAGACCAGCAGCACGGCTGAAATCAGATTGCTCAGCGTATTGGCGACAACCGCACCGACGTTTGGCGTTAATACTGCAAAATTCGGCGCAAACAGCAACAGCAGCGTCTTGGCCAGCAGCCAGCTGATAACGGCCGGAGCGACCAGACGCATATTGGCCCACGCGAGCCTTATGCTGCTGCGCATGGCGGTGAAAATGCCCAGTTTGTCCTGTACAACCATTACTGGCGCGAATGAAAGCACGATAGCCAGCAGCACGCCCGGAACAACCACCAACATTATCCCCATCTGGACCAGCAGCGTAGTCAGGAAGATGAGGATAAACAGTTTCGGCAGCACCGGAGCACTGGCCCCGATTGCACGTAACGCGCTGACGCGTTGACCGGCAGAGACCAGCTGGATCATCAGCAACACGCCACCCGCCAGAATGGCGTTGCCAATCAGGCCCGAGAAGGTAGATGCCGCAGATGCACGCAGCAAGATTTGCTGCTGCTCTGGCGTCATATTCTGAACAAGGTCAAACAACCCTGCGCTGCCTGCAAGATGATCCCCCTGGCTCAGCGTGGCAATCTGTTCATCACTGGGTGAGAACGCATGACCCAGCACCACCGTAATAAAGGCGCACAACAACGCGATCAGTAAAAAAGTAATGAACTGATTGCGGAAAAAATTTCCCGTGTCACGGTAGACAGACTTCGCCGTGATAGACATGCACTCTCCTTGAGTATTGCAGGTGTTAATTAGCCGGCAATTGTACACCGGATAACATGCTGGTGGCAGCATCAAGGCTTGTATGGAAAAGCATATCTTTGTAAAGCGGCGGTAATCCATAGCGGGCGCGGGCGCGATTGCACGCCTCATTGATCTGCCCATCTTCTCCCGACATGATAAATTCCCGGCAGGGGCTGGGGCGCTCCTCATAAATGGCACATCGGGTAGACACCCCAGGATCACCCTGTAGCGCTACACAGCGGGCCTGCTTTTGGTTCGTGCCGCTCATGCAGCGCAGAAAGGGGGTTAACGGCTCAGTGAGATGAACCGGAACGGTACCTCCGCCATCGCTGGCTTCAGCCCAGTAAAAAGAGACTCGAAAATACGCACAACAGGCTCCGCACGTCATGCACGGGTTATGATCACTCATGGCACACCTGCAAAAGTAGAACGCATCAAATCAGATTGTGAGAGCGATAAATTATCCAGCCGCTTCATGAAGCGCAAGAGAGTGAAAAAAGAAAATTATGTAACCAAGAAATGCCAGAAATTGACGTGGTCACAACTTATTACTCAATGAGGTGTCACTAAAAATTAACCCAGATCAATGAATGTTAACTTACTGGTTCTAATGTGATCTGTGTTAGATCACTTATTACTCATTTGTGAGTATATTCACCTCCGCAATTAAAACCACAACGATGGAGCGGATATGAAAAAATTAGCGGTGGCAGCCCTTATCTTAAGCAGTCTCTCTGGCGGCGCGTACGCGCATGAAGCAGGCGAATTCTTTATTCGTGCCGGTTCGGCAACGGTGCGTCCAACGGAAGGTTCCGACAATGTGCTAGGTATGGGCGGGTTTAACGTCAGTAATAATACCCAGTTAGGCCTGACGTTCACGTATATGGCAACGGATAACATTGGCGTCGAGCTTTTGGCCGCTACGCCATTCCGTCACCGCGTCGGCTTAGGTCCGACCGGGGACATTGCCACGGTGCACCATTTACCACCAACGCTGATGGCGCAGTGGTACTTCGGCGATTCCAGCAGCAAGGTGCGTCCTTATATTGGGGCTGGCGTAAACTACACCACCTTCTTTGATGAGAAATTTAACGATACCGGAAAAGAGGCCGGTCTTTCCGATCTCAGTCTGAAAGACTCCTGGGGCGTGGCGGGGCAGGTTGGTCTGGACTATCTGATTAACCGTAACTGGCTCATCAACGCCTCGGTCTGGTACATGGATATTGATACCGATGTTCGCTTTAAAGCGGGTGGAGAGCAGCAGACAATTAATACCCGTCTGGATCCGTGGGTATTTATGTTCTCCGCGGGTTACCGTTTCTGATTCGCGTAAAAACTGGCCGCTTAGCGGCCAGTGTCGGGCATCAAAAGAACGGATAAACGGGGCGTTCGTCCAGCTTCATGCAATGCCTGAGCGTCGATTCGCCATCATACAGGTAGCTGAACGCATCGCGTGAAATGGAATGGAAAAGAATATCCCCGTTTGCAAACGGAATAATTTCGGTATCGCCGACACGCTTATGACCTGCGCCGGTTTCAAAATGCCCGAGCCACTTTTCCTGGGTGTGGTCATAGACGTGCAGAATAATGTCGACCAGACCGCGCTCCGGGCAGTTTAGCCGCAAATACGTCGATGAGAAATTCAAAGACGAAACGTGAAATGAGATAAAAAAAAGCAGAAATCCAAAAAATCTTAAAAACATCAGTACATCAAAGCCGTATTCTAACCAGACCTGGATTTTACTTAAGTAAAAACTCAACCCGTTGCTGTGGATCAATAAGAGTTAGTTTTCAATAGCATATATATTAAACATACCTCGGCCGATATTTCACGGGAGACGATATATCCCGCAAAGCACGTTAATTGCTGTATGGTGGTGCTTCCATACATCTGGCTGGAGGGGATATCCCCAACATCAAATTTGAGTGCCCGGTATGTGCCGGCAAACAATTTCATTTCACCACGTTTAGCCCGACACACAGCCAACCTCATGGTGCGGTCTGTTCAGTTTGCGGAACTCGCCTCACCACCCATTCATGCCTCCCTAAACTTAAAAGGCGGCGGTGGCTAAAGCCAGCAAGTTAATACAAGGCCTCCCGTAGAGGCCTTTTTTGTACCCGAGCGTCACTTCTGAATCAAATACCGAATAGTCGGTCCGTCCTGCTGGATATCCAGCACGGTATAGCCGTGATTTTTGGCATCAAGCGGGATATTATTGATGGATTGCGGACAATCACTTACCACCTCCAGAATTTCACCTTTCCTGAGCTGCGGTAGCGCCTCAAGCGTGGCGACGGCCGGGTAAGGGCAGGGTTCACCTACCATATCGAGACGATAGTCAGGCACGATCTCTTTCATGCGGCATTCTCCTGAGTTTCTGTTTTGACGGCGGCACGCCGGAAGAAGCGCTTCTCTTGCGCAACTACCAGTAAGAAGGCGATAAGCAGCAGGGCGTAGGTCACCATGAGCCCTCCGAGAGGACCAAAAGTATTCAGCAGGTTGACCTTGTCCCAGTTTGTTGCCAGCACCGGAGAGACGTCATCCCAGTAGTATGCCAGAAGGGTAGAACCAATCACGTTACCCAGACCGACCCACCAGTAATGCACCTGACCTTCCACGGCGCGATACATCCAGCCGGTTTCACACCCGCCCGCCAGCACAATGCCAAAACCAAACAGCAGCCCGCCAATGATCGCATTGGGACCGGCCCACATGATTTTGGGTTCCACGCCGAGCTGAACATAGCTGAAGATGCCGATCGCGCTCACGGCCATCCCAATAATAATGGCTTTCGCCATCATGGCGCGTCCGGTGATCCACAAATCGCGAAACGCGGAGGTGAAGCAAATCTGCGCGCGTTCAATTAGCAGGCCAAAACCGACGCCGAACAGCATGGCCAGGCCGAGTTTAGGCTGGTTCATCGCTGTGCAAATCGCCCAGGCAACCATAGCAAAAAAGACCAGCATACCGAGGCGGAAGCGACGACGCGCCTGATCGGGCTTTTGCGTTAACGGAGAGGCAGCGCTAACTTTCGTCATTTTCACCGGAATGCGGAACAGCGGCAGCAGGGTGAATTTAGCACCGAAACAGGAGCCGATGGCGGTGGCGACGGCAAAGAACCAGGCATGCAGCGAGAACTGCGGAATGCCGGTAAAGAACGCGGCCAGATTACAGCCCATCGCCAGGCGGGCGCCAAACCCGGCAATTATGCCGCCGACCACGGCTTGCATAATGCGGATGCGGCTTTTCGGCATGCGCAGCTTAACGTTGTTGGCCCACAGCGCGGCCGCAAAACAGCCGCCGAACATGCCAATGATCATCATCCCGTCGATGCGGGTCAGCGGTGTACCCTCGAGATGGATCAGCTTGAAGTAGCCCCACTCTTCGGCATGGACGCCTGCCAGCTGTAATAGCTGCCCACCCCAGCGGGTAAACTCGCCCGTCACAGCCCAGAAGGTGCCGGTAATACCGAAATAATAAGTAGAGAGAATGCCTGCCGCGATAACGGCTGGAACAGGTGACCAGAACTTAACCAGGTAAGTCTGTTTGAAGGAATGCCATGACATGAATAACCTCTGAACTCAGAAGGATAACGCTAAAAAGAGCCCAGATCATACGCTTACGCAAAAGTTTGGGAAGTCATTCACACCGAAAATATCGACAGGATCAATTTTGACCTGCTTCTTTCAGGAAAAGAGAAGGGAAAACCGCCTGACACCGGGGCCAGACGGTGTTAACGGTTACGCCTTGCGCGTGGCCGCTTTCATGGATGTGACGAATGCGTGTAACTCACCCAGCATCTGCTCTGGCTTATCCACGTTCTTCTCGATGATTTTCACGATAGCCGAACCGGAAATGGCCCCGGCGGCTTTCGCGTCAATCGCCGCAGTAACCTGATCCGGTGAGGAAATGCCAAAGCCCTGAAGCGGCGGTGCAGCATGGTATTCTGCCAGCTTTTCTACCAGGTGATGCAGCGGCAGCGCGGCTTTGTTTTCCGCACCGGTGACGCCCGCACGGGAGAGCAGGTAAGTATAACCCCGTCCGTAAGAGGCAATCTGACGCAGCAGATCGTCATCGGCATTCGGTGGACAGATGAAAATCGGCGCGACATTGTGGCGCATCGCCGCCTGACGGAACGGCGCAGACTCTTCAACCGGTACGTCTGCCACCAGCACGGAGTCAACGCCCACGCGGGCGCACGCTTCGTAAAACGCATCAATACCGCGGCTGAACACCAGGTTGGCGTACATCAGCAGGCCGATCGGAATGGTCGGGTGCTTCTGACGGATCGCCGCCAGCATCTCGAAGCACTGCGTTGGGGTCACCCCTGCGGCAAACGCACGCAGGGTGGCGTTCTGGATAGTCGGGCCATCCGCCAGCGGATCGGAGAACGGAATACCCAACTCCAGCGCGTCGGCACCGGCATCAATCAGTGTGTCGATAATCTTCAGAGACATCTCAGGGCCGGGGTCGCCCAGCGTCACGAAGGGAACGAACGCGCCTTCCTGGCGAGCTTTCAGTTGTGCAAATGCGTTGTCGTAGCGTTCCATCAGATTTCCCCTCGTGCTTTCAGAATATCGTGAACGGTGAAGATATCTTTGTCACCGCGACCGGAAAGGTTTACCACCAGCAGCTGTTCTTTTTCCGGGTTTTCCTTCATCATTTTCAGCGCGTGCGCCAGCGCGTGGGAAGACTCCAGGGCCGGGATGATCCCTTCATTGCGGCACAGCGTTTTGAAGGCCTCCAGCGCTTCGTCATCGGTGATGGAGACATAATCCGCGCGGCCGGTGCTGTTGAGGAACGCGTGCTGCGGCCCTACGGACGGGAAATCCAGCCCGGCAGAGATTGAGTAAGACTCCTCAATCTGCCCTTCATCGGTCTGCATCATCGGGGCCTTCATGCCGAAGTAGATCCCAACGCGACCATGCTTCAGCGGCGCACCATGCTCGCCCGTTTCGATGCCGTGCCCGGCGGGCTCAACGCCAATCAGCCCAACGCTGGTTTCGTCGACAAAATCGGCAAACATGCCGATGGCGTTAGATCCGCCGCCAACGCAGGCGATCACCGCATCCGGCAGGCGCCCCTCTTTTTCGAGGATCTGCGCTTTGGTCTCTTCACCGATCATGCGCTGGAATTCACGCACGATGGTTGGGAACGGGTGCGGGCCCGCCGCGGTACCGAGCATGTAGTGGGCGGTTTCGTAGCTGCCAGACCAGTCGCGCAGCGCTTCGTTACAGGCATCTTTCAGCGTGGCGGAGCCGCTGTGCACCGGGATCACCTCCGCTCCCATCAGACGCATGCGGAACACGTTCGGCGACTGGCGCTCAACGTCCTTCGCCCCCATGTAAATGCGGCATTTCAGGCCGAGCAGGGCGCTGGCGAGGGCTGAGGCCACACCGTGCTGCCCCGCACCGGTTTCGGCGATGATTTCGGTTTTACCCATCCGCTTCGCGAGCAGCGCCTGGCCAAGCACCTGGTTAGTCTTGTGCGCGCCACCGTGCAGCAGATCCTCACGCTTGAGATACAGCGTCGTTTTAGTGCCTTCGGTCAGGTTGCGACATTTCGTCAGCGCTGTTGGACGGCCCGCATAGTTTTTCAGCAGGTCGGTAAATTCCGCCTGAAATGCCGGATCTTTCTGTGCGCTCACGAACGCCTCTTCCAGCTGGCGCAGCGCGGGCATCAGGATTTGCGGGACGTACATCCCACCGAACTCACCAAAATACGGGTTAAGTAATGTCGTCATCTTCTCTTCCTTAATATGCACGCAGAGTTTTAAACACCGAGGCCAGCTTGCTGGCATCTTTAATACCCGGTTGTGACTCTACGCCTGAATTGAAATCGAGGCCTGCGCAGCCCGTTTTGGCGGCTTCCACGCAGTTATCCGGGCTTAATCCACCCGCCAGCAGGACGTTGTCCAGCTTTTCGCCATTTAGCAGTGACCAGTCGAAACGCTGCCCCGTGCCGCCCTGGCCGTTGTCGAGCACGTATTTATCAACATGCTTCAGGTTACGCGCGGGCAGGGTGGCGCCCACGCTTTGCGCTTTCCAGATCTGAATCTTAGGCGCCAAAACATGTCGCAGCGCATCGATGTACGCCCGATCTTCATCGCCGTGCAGCTGGACCGCGCTCAGGGATAACGCGTCCGCTTTTGCCGCAACGTCGTTAATATCCGCATTGCGGAACACGCCCACGTAGCTCAGAGGCGCAGCCGCCATCACCTTGCGCGCCTGTTCCTCATTAACGGCGCGAGGAGAGGACTCAACAAAGATCAGACCACCATAGATCGCGCCCGCTTCATATGCGGCCTGCGCATCCTGTTCACTGGTCAGGCCGCAGACTTTGTTCTCACCCAACAGCACGCGGCGCACGGCCGCGTTAAGATCGTCGTGTTCCATCATCGCGGAGCCGATCAGGAAACCGTTGGCAAAATGGCTGAGTTCGCGCACCTGAGCGTAGCTGTTAATCCCGGATTCGCTGATCACCGTGACGCCCGCGCCCAGGCGCGGCGCCAGCTGGCGCGTACGGTTGAGGTCAATCGACAGATCGCGCAGGTCGCGGTTGTTAATACCGACCACTTTGGCTTCCAGCGCGATGGCGCGCTCCAGCTCCTCTTCGTTGCTCACCTCGGTCAGCACGCCCATGTTCAGGCTGTGCGCCACGGCAGACAGCTGGCGATACTGTTCGTCGTCGAGTACAGAGAGCATCAGCAGGCAGGCATCGGCCTGATAAAAGCGCGCCAGCCAGATCTGATACGGGTCAATAATAAAGTCTTTGCACAGAATCGGCTGCGGCGCGATGCCGCTGACCACGGGCAGAAAATCGAAGCTGCCCTGGAAATATTTCTCATCCGTCAGCACAGAAATGACAGACGCATGATGCTTATAAATACCGGCAATACGCGCCGGGTCGAAATCGTCGCGGATCACGCCTTTGGACGGAGACGCTTTTTTACACTCCATAATAAACGCGGTACGCGCGCCCTGGAGGGCATCATAAAAACGACGGCTGCTCGGAACGACGTCATTCTGGAAACTGGCAAGCGGCTGCTGTTGCTTGCGGGCTTCCACCCAGATGGCCTTATCGGCGACGATTTTCGCTAAAACGGTCTGCATTATTTACCCTCTTGCCGCAAGTGCGGTAACGCGATCGTAAGCTGCACCGGAGCGCAGTACATCCAGAACTTTTTGGGCGTTAGCCTTCAGGTCTTCCTCACCGTGCAAACGCATCAGCATGGCGACGTTGGCTGCCACGGCGGCCTCATGCGCGGCCTCACCTTTACCTTGTAGTAAGCGCGTGAGAATGTCACGGTTTTCTTCCGGGGTGCCGCCCGCCAGGGCGTCCTGATGGTATGGCGTTAAACCGAAATCAGACGCCTCTAGCTGATAGCTAAGTACTTCACCGTTGTTCAGCTCGGCCACAAGCGTCGGCGCGTGAAGAGAAACCTCATCCATACCGCCGCTGTGTACCACGGCGGCACGTTGGTAACCGAGGACGCGCAGCGTCTCGGCAATCGGCAGGACCAGCTCCGGGCTGTAAACGCCAATCAGCGCCAGCGGCGGGTGCGCCGGGTTAATGAGTGGACCGAGCACGTTAAACAGCGTGCGGGTTTTAAGCTGCTGGCGAACCGGCATCGCGTGGCGGAAACCGGTGTGATACTTCGGTGCAAACAGGAAGCAGACGCCCAGGTCGTCCAGCGCTTCGCGGGAACGCTCGGCGTTCATGTCCAGGTTAATACCGAAAGCCGCCAGCAGGTCGGAGGATCCGGAACGGCTGGACACGCTGCGGTTGCCGTGTTTAGCCACCTTCATCCCGCATGCTGCCGCCACAAAGGCGCTGGCAGTCGAAATATTAATACTGTTGCTGCCGTCACCGCCGGTTCCCACGATATCGGCAAACGGATAGTCCGGGCGCGGGAACGGGGCGGCATTTTCCAGCAGGGCCGTGGCGGCACCGGCGATCTCCTGCGGGCTTTCGCCGCGCACCTTCATGCTGACCAGCGCCGCGGCCAGCTGTTCAGGCTTAAGCTCGCCTCGCACAACGGCGGAGAACAGCTGGTGGCTCTCCTGCTGGCTCAGGGTCTGCGCCTGATACAGTTTTTCCAGAATGGGTTGCAGGGTATTGGTCTGCTCCAGTTTTTGCAGCGCCCAGTCGAGCGTTTGCTCCAGCAGGCGCGCGCCGTTGGAGGTCAAAATAGATTCCGGGTGGAACTGCATCCCGCAGACGCGGTCCGCATCGTGACGCACCGCCATTACCATCCCTTCAAACGAGGCGTTAATGGTCAGCCCGGCCGGAATGTTGCTGCCGACCAGCGAGTGGTAACGGGCTACCGGAAGCGGGTTCGGCAGCCCGGCAAACATTGCCTGACCGTCATGTTCAATGCTGGACGCTTTTCCGTGCAGGATTTCGCCCGCCTGGCCCACGTAACCGCCGTAGGCTTCGACAATCGCCTGGTGGCCGAGGCAGATGCCGATAATCGGCAGCTTACCGCGCATGCGTGTCAGCAGTTCTGGCATACAGCCCGCTTCGCTCGGTGCGCCCGGACCCGGGGAGAGCATCAGCACCGGGTTTTGCATGGTTGCCAGACGGTCAATCAGGGTCTGGGCCGGAACGTGGTTGCGATAGATAACGACGTTATGGCCATTCGCACGCAGCTGATCTGCCAGGTTATAGGTAAAGGAGTCGATATTATCGAGCAGCAGAATGTCAGCCATCAGAAAATCTCCTGTGCATGGTGTGCGGTAGCAATGGCACGCAGTACCGCGCGCGCTTTACTGCGGGTTTCGTCAGCTTCCGACTGCGGAACAGAATCAAGCACAATTCCGGCTCCGGCCTGGACGGTAGCAATGCCGTCCTCAACGTAGGCGGAGCGGATCACGATGCACGTATCGAGGTCACCGTGAGCGGTGAAATAGCCCACGGCACCACCGTAGCTGCCGCGACGGCGTCCTTCCGCTTCGGCGATCAGCTGCATGGCGCGCACTTTCGGCGCGCCGCTGAGGGTGCCCATGTTCATGCAGGCGCGGTAGGCGTGCAGAACGTCGAGGTCGTGGCGCAGTTCACCCACCACGCGGGAGACCAGGTGCATGACGAAGGAGTAGCGGTCGACTTTGGTCAGGTCCGCCACGTAGCGGCTGCCTGGTGTGCAAATGCGTGCCAGATCGTTACGCGCCAGGTCAACCAGCATCAGGTGTTCGGAGAGCTCTTTATGGTCGGTACGCATTTCCAGTTCGATGCGGCTGTCGAGATCGCGGTCCAGGGAGCCATCGGCACGACGGCCGCGTGGACGGGTTCCCGCTATCGGGTAGATCTCAATCTGGCGGCTGGTGGCGTCGTACTTGAGGGAGCTTTCCGGCGACGCGCCAAACAGGGTGAAATCATTGTCCTGCATAAAGAACATGTACGGGCTTGGGTTACTCTTTTTCAGCACATCGTAAGCCGCCAGCGGCGACGGGCAGGGCAGTGAGAAGCGACGGGACGGCACTACCTGGAAAATCTCCCCGGCACGAATCGCTTTCTGCATCTGACGCACCACCGCGCCGTACTGGTCGTCGGTCTGACTCACCTCGCAGGTCATCTTTTCAACACGCTGCACCGGGAGCGCGGGCGGTGCTTCCGACATCTGCTGTTGCAGTTGGGCGATGCGCTGCGCGAGGCGATTTTTCTCAGACACAGACGGCGTGAACAGGCTGGCCTGGATGCGGGTGTATTTTTTCTGATGGTCGATCACCAGCAGGGTCTCGGCCAGATAGAAGCAGTAATCCGGGCAGCGGTTACCCTGCTCGGTTTCCGGCAAATCTTCAAAGCCAGCGACCAGGTCATATGCAAACAGCCCGCCGAAGAACATCGCTTCACGCTCATCTTCTGGCACGGTGACCAGATTTTGCAGCAGGCGGAAGGCGTCGAAAACGGACAGCGAGCAGAGGCGGGCATCCTCATCCAGCAGCTGGCTCACCGGCGGAAAATGCAGAATACGCAGGTCCGGGTGGCGTTCATTTTCAATGCCTGAAGGCAGCGCCGCATCCAGCAGCGGCAGCAGTGACGCGCCATTGTCAGACAACGCCTTGATAGTGACGGTGTCACCTAACGCCGTAATGCGCAGCGCGCTGTCAACCAGCAGCAGGCTTTTGAGATCGTCCTTACTGTCGATATCAGCAGACTCCAGCAGCAGCGTCGCGGGACGTGCGCCGCAGACCTGATGAAACAGCGCGGTGGGGTTATGGCGATAGGCCGCCTCGCAGGTCAGCAGTTCGAGGTGGGGTTTGGCTGTTTGCATGTTGTTGTTCTCATATTCTGTTCAAAAAAAAGCCCGCTTGGGAGCGGGCCGGGTATCTGTTTGCTTTTCGCAGACGCGTGACACTGCCCGAAGATCAGGAAGTACGCCACCAACCGTGCAGAGCGAAATGTGCTGTCATTTTCAGATACCTTTCTCGTGTGAACTTGCGTACTAGTTAACTAGTTCGATGGCGTGTTGTCAACCCCTGATTTCAGTATTTCACGGTTAGTCGGTATCATAGGGGCTTCGGATGTCTCCAACCTGTTATGGGAAGTGCTTTGAGCGATACCACCTACGCCGTAATTTATGATTTACACAGCCATACGCAGGCTTCAGATGGCCTGCTGACACCCGAAGCCCTGGTCCATCGCGCCGTTGAAATGCGTGTCGGCACGCTGGCAATAACCGATCACGACACAACCGACGGCATTCCCGCCGCGCGCGCCGAGATTGCCCGCAGCGGACTGGCGTTAAATCTCATACCCGGGGTTGAGATCTCGACGGTCTGGGAAAATCACGAAATTCACATCGTTGGCCTGAACATCGATACAGAACATCCGGCCATGCGTGCTTTTTTGCAAGAACAAAAAGCACGCCGCAATCAACGCGCGGAGATGATAGGTGAACGTCTTGAGAAGGCGCATATTCCCGGGGCGCTGGAAGGCGCGCGAAAGCTGGCGAACGGTGGGGCGGTGACGCGCGGCCATTTCGCCCGTTTTCTGGTGGACGCCGGTAAGGCGACGACCATGGCGAATGTCTTTAAAAAGTATCTGGCGCGCGGGAAAACCGGATACGTTCCCCCACAGTGGTGTACAATAAAACAAGCTATTGATGTGATTCATCATTCTGGCGGTAAGGCCGTGTTGGCCCATCCGGGGCGGTATAATCTTTCTGCTAAATGGCTGAAAAGACTGCTGGCACACTTTGCCGAATGCGGCGGTGAGGCGATAGAAGTTGCCCAGTGTCAGCAGGCACCCAATGAGCGATCGCAGCTTGCGACCTACGCCCGTCAGTTTGGCCTGCTTGGGTCACAGGGTTCAGATTTCCATCAGCCCTGCGCGTGGATAGAACTGGGGCGCAAGCTCTGGTTACCCGCCGGCGTTGAGCCTGTCTGGCAGCTCTGGGAACAGCCACAGCAAATTGAAGAGAGGGAAGTATGAGTCAGTTTTTCTATATCCATCCGGATAACCCCCAGCCACGTCTGATTAATCAGGCCGTGGAAATCGTCCGCAAAGGCGGCGTTATTGTCTACCCAACCGATTCTGGCTACGCGCTGGGCTGTAAAATCGAGGACAAAGGGGCGATGGAGCGCATCTGTCGCATCCGCCAGCTGCCGGACGGCCACAACTTCACCCTGATGTGTCGCGATCTCTCTGAGCTGTCGACCTATGCTTATGTTGATAACGTGGCCTTCCGCCTGATTAAGAACAACACGCCGGGTAACTACACTTTCATTCTGAAAGGAACAAAAGAGGTGCCGCGTCGTCTGTTGCAGGAAAAACGTAAAACCATCGGCATGCGCGTACCGTCGAACCCGATTGCCCAGGCGCTGCTGGAAACCCTCGGCGAACCGATGCTTTCCACATCGCTGATGCTGCCGGGCAGTGAGTTTACCGAGTCTGACCCGGAAGAGATCAAAGATCGTCTGGAGAAAGTGGTGGAGCTGATTATTCACGGCGGCTATCTCGGCCAGCAGCCGACCACCGTGGTGGATCTCACCGAAGACGCACCAGAAGTGATTCGTGAAGGCGTGGGCGATGTTAAGCCTTTCTTGTAAGGGTGTAAGCAGATATACTACGCGGCCATCAAAGCAGGGCGCCGCCCTGTTTTTGACCTGATTCGACGCCTGTGAAGGCGACACCTGAGGAAGCTCAATGAGCGAGAAGTTACAGAAAGTGCTGGCGCGTGCCGGCCACGGTTCGCGCCGTGAAATCGAAGCCATTATTGAAGCAGGCCGCGTGAGTGTGGACGGTAAAATCGCCACGCTCGGTGACCGCGTTGAAATCGTACCGGGGCTGAAGATCCGCATTGACGGCCATCTTATCTCCGTGAAAGAGTCTGCTGAACAGATCTGCCGCGTACTGGCTTACTACAAGCCGGAAGGCGAACTGTGTACCCGCAACGATCCGGAAGGCCGCCCGACGGTGTTTGACCGTCTGCCAAAACTGCGTGGCGCCCGCTGGATTGCAGTAGGGCGTCTGGACGTGAATACCTGTGGCCTGCTGCTGTTCACCACCGATGGTGAACTGGCAAACCGTCTGATGCACCCTAGTCGTGAAGTGGAACGTGAATACGCCGTTCGTGTTTTCGGCCAGGTTGATGAGAACAAACTGCGCGACCTGTCGCGTGGCGTTCAGCTGGAGGACGGCCCAGCGGCGTTCAAAACCATCAAGTTTACCGGTGGTGAAGGCATTAACCAGTGGTACAACGTAACCCTGACAGAGGGACGTAACCGCGAGGTGCGTCGCCTGTGGGAAGCGGTCGGTGTCCAGGTGAGTCGCTTGATTCGCGTCCGCTATGGCGACATTCTGCTGCCGAAAGGTCTGCCACGTGGCGGCTATACCGAACTGGATCTGACGCAAACCAACTACCTGCGCGATCTGGTCGGCCTGACGCCAGAAACCACGTCGAAAGTGGCGGTAGAGAAAGATCGTCGTCGCATGAAGGCGAATCAAATCCGCCGTGCGGTGAAGCGTCACAGCCAGGTTAGCAGCAATCGCCGCTCTGGCAGCCGTAATAACAACGGTTAATCGAAAAGCCCGGTGAATATACCGGGCTTTTTTTCTTCAGTAATCAATCCCCATTTGCGCTTTGATACCCGCATCGAACGCATGCTTAACCGGACGCAGCTCGCTTACGGTATCGGCCAGCGCCAGTATATCCCGATGACACCCGCGTCCCGTGACGATAACCGTCTGATGCGCTGGGCGATTTTTCAGGGCAGCCAGCACTGCCTCCAGCGGCAGATAGTCGTAGGCGACCATATAGGTTATCTCATCCAGCAACACCATGTTCAGCGACGGGTCTGAAAGCATTCTTTTGGCATGCTCCCAGACGGCGAGGCAGGCTGCGGTATCGGTTTCCCGGTTCTGGGTATCCCAGGTAAAACCGGTCGCCATTACCTGAAACTCAACGCCATGCGGCTCGAGCAGATTACGCTCGCCGTTGGGCCATTCACCCTTGATAAACTGGATCACGCCCACTTTCTGACCATGCCCGACTGCGCGGGCGGCGGTACCAAATGCGGCGGTGGTTTTGCCTTTACCGTTACCGGTGAACACGATGAGGATCCCTCGCTCGTCCTGAGCGGCCGCCACGCGTGCATCCACCTGTTCTTTCAGACGCTGCTGGCGCTGCTGATGACGATCTTCACTCATTGCGATATCCCCGGTTTGCGGCCCGGCTGGGCATCGAAGGTCATTCCGGTTTTGCGACGGCTGTCGTCACCCATCAGCCACAGGTAAAGGGGCATGATATCTGCCGGAGTTTTAAGCTTCTGCGGATCTTCTGTCGGGAAGGCGCTGGCGCGCATTTTGGTGCGCGTACCGCCCGGGTTAATACAGTTAACCCGCAGGTGGCGGCTTTGGTACTCTTCGGCCAGTACCTGCATCATTCCTTCAGTGGCAAATTTTGAGACGGCGTAAGCCCCCCAGTTCGCACGCCCCTGACGCCCCACGCTGGAGGAGGTAAATACCAGCGAGCCGGAATCGGAGTTGAGTAATAAAGGAAGCAAGGCCTGGGTCAGGAAAAACGTGCCGTTGACGTTAACCTGCATCACCTGCTGCCAAATCTCCGGATCCTGTTCATCCATCGGGCGCACTTCGCCCAGTAACCCCGCGTTGTGCAGTACGCCGTCCAGACGCGGATAATGCGTGCTGATACGCTGGGCAAGGGCCTGACATGACGCGGGCGTACAGGTCAGCAGATCGAGCGTATACCAGGGCGTGGGGGTACCGCCGGCGTTTTCGATTTCACGGGCGACGGCCTTGAGCTTTTCTTCATTACGACCCAGCAGAATAAGGCTCGCACCGTATTCAGAATAGGTCAGCGCCGCTTCGCGACCAATCCCGTCGCTGGCACCGGTAACCAGTATGATGCGGTTCTGTAGAAGGTTTTTTTGTGGCTGATAATGCACGGTGGCTCCTCAGGCGCATTGGGCGTGACCTGCACCTTTATTTATGACTTTTCGGCTTTATGCCCGAAACAGCGTCAGAATTCAATCAGTCTACAGGACAGAACGCTGGGAAATTAACAATTTGCAAAGATTTAAACCACATTCAGGGGATTCCTGAAGCCGCCTCGCAGAGGTAATGTCCAGAGCGAGACGCCTGCGCAGGGCTGTTGTACACTGGCGTGAAAGAGTCGTGGTTAAATCAAGGTGGAACGCGTGGAATTACTTTCTCAGTATGGGTTGTTTTTGGCCAAAATCGCGACGGTGGTTATTGCTATCGCGGTGATTGCCGTTCTTATTGTCAACCTGACGCAGCGTAAGCGTCAGCGTGGTGAATTACGCATTACCCGCCTGAGCGAGCAGTATAAAGAGATGCAGGAGGAGATGTCTCTGGCGCTGCTTGACGATCATCAACAGAAGCTATGGCTAAAAGCCCAGAAGAAAAAACACAAGCAGGACGCCAAGGCCGCGAAGGCGAAAGCTAAGCTCGCCATGCCACAGGCTGATGCAAAACCGCGCGTCTATGTGCTCGATTTTAAAGGAAGCATGGATGCGCATGAGGTTTCCTCTCTGCGCGAAGAAGTAACGGCGGTGCTCGCCGTGGCGACGGCCCAGGATCAGGTGGTAGTACGCCTTGAGAGCCCGGGCGGCGTAGTGCATGGATATGGACTGGCGGCTTCGCAGTTACAACGTCTGCGGGACAAACAGATCCCGCTCACCGTGGCGGTAGATAAGGTCGCGGCGAGTGGTGGCTATATGATGGCGTGCGTGGCGGACAAAATCGTCGCGGCACCGTTCTCCATTATCGGCTCGATTGGGGTGGTCGCGCAGATCCCTAACTTCAATCGTTTCCTGAAAAATAAAGAGATCGACATCGAACTGCATACGGCGGGTCAGTACAAACGTACGCTGACGCTGCTCGGCGAAAATACCGAAGAGGGACGACAGAAGTTCCGGGAAGATCTGAACGAAACTCACCATCTGTTTAAAGATTTCGTGCACCGCATGCGCCCCACGCTGGACGTTGAACAGGTGGCGACGGGCGAACACTGGTACGGCACGCAGGCGCAGGAGAAAGGGCTGGTGGATGAAGTGGGTACCAGCGACGACCTGCTGATCAACCTGATGGAAGGCCGTGAGCTGGTGGGGGTGCGCTTCACCCGACGTAAGCGCCTCATGGACCGTTTTACCAACAGTGCGGCAGAAAGCGCGGATCGCCTTCTGCTACGCTGGTTGCAACGTGGACAAAAGCCGCTGCTGTAAAGAAAAACGCGAGGCAGATGCCTCGCGTTTTTCTTTTAATCGACCAGGTGGTACTTCTCTGAGAGTGTATGCGCCAGGTATTTAAACATGTTAAACACGGCGGTGCTTTTCGGGGTAGGTAGCCCTTGCTCATCAAGGAAGTATTCACCGCTGAACACCAGCACGCCATTACGTTGTTCCACGCCAGTCGCTTCAATCCCCGCCAGGGTGTCTTCATGGTCGCGAATGAGTTTGTTTGCTTCGATAAGCAGTGAAGCTCGGTCAATGGGTTGGGTCGTATTATGCATATTCCACTCCTTAAACAGTGACAATAGTCTACGCCTGGGGGGCTTCGGGGGCAAATTTTCCCTGTTATCCGAGGGGATAAGGAACAGGGGCTGGCTGGCGGGATTTGCTTTTGCATGCTAATAAAGTTGCGTAACGAATTTTATCAGGTACAGTGTGCGCTTTCGTCATTCTGGCAACAGAATTGCTTGACATTCGACCGGGAATTCGTCACGAATGAACTTTGATGTGAGAAAAATACCCGAAAACTCAATGACCTGGATGTCGCCATTCTGACGTTCGGTAACACATAGGGGTTGATATCCCCTGACGGCGTCGCAATATCAATGGCTCGTCGTCAGCGGAAGGGAAATCAACGTGCGGCGTATTCCTGGAAGAATTAAATTAGGTAAAGGTGAATATGGGTAAAGCTCTCGTCATCGTTGAGTCCCCGGCAAAAGCCAAAACGATCAATAAATATCTGGGCAATGACTACGTGGTTAAGTCCAGCGTTGGTCACATTCGCGATTTGCCGACCAGTGGCTCAGCCAGCAAAAAGAGCGCAGACTCTACCTCCACCAAAGGGGCTAAAAAGCCTAAAAAGGATGAACGTAGCGCGCTTGTCAACCGCATGGGTGTTAACCCATGGCACAACTGGGATGCACATTACGAGGTGCTGCCAGGCAAAGAAAAAGTCGTTAACGAGCTGAAACAGCTTGCTGAAAAAGCAGACCACATTTATCTCGCAACCGACCTTGACCGCGAAGGGGAGGCCATCGCCTGGCACCTGCGGGAAGTGATCGGGGGTGATGAAAAACGCTACAGCCGTGTAGTGTTCAACGAAATTACAAAGAATGCGATTCGTCAGGCGTTTGAAAAGCCGGGTGAACTGAATATCGACCGCGTTAATGCGCAACAGGCGCGTCGCTTTATGGACCGCGTTGTAGGCTACATGGTCTCGCCGTTGCTGTGGAAAAAGGTTGCTCGCGGCCTGTCTGCGGGGCGTGTACAGTCTGTTGCTGTTCGTCTTGTTGTAGAACGTGAACGCGAGATCAAAGCGTTCGTCCCGGAAGAGTTCTGGGAAGTGGATGCGAATGTCACCACGCCGGGCGGCGATGCGCTGCCGTTGCAGGTGAGCCACCACAACGACAAACCCTTCCGTCCTGAAAATCGCGATCAGACCATGGCCGCCGTGGCGCTGCTGGAAAAAGCACGCTATCAGGTTCTGGATCGTGAAGACAAACCGACCAGCAGCAAGCCTGGCGCACCGTTTATCACGTCAACGCTCCAGCAGGCGGCAAGTACCCGTCTGGGTTACGGTGTGAAGAAAACCATGATGATGGCACAGCGCTTGTATGAAGCGGGTTACATCACCTACATGCGTACTGACTCCACTAACCTGAGCCAGGACGCGGTCAATATGGTGCGCGGCTATATCGAGGACAACTTCGGTAAGAAATACCTGCCGGACGGTCCTAATCAGTACGCCAGCAAAGAGAATTCTCAGGAAGCGCACGAAGCGATTCGTCCTTCTGACGTTTCCGTTCTGGCTGAATCTCTGAAAGATATGGAAGCGGACGCCCAGAAGCTCTATCAGCTGATCTGGCGCCAGTTCGTAGCCTGCCAGATGACGCCAGCGAAATACGACTCCACCACGCTGACCGTCGGCGCGGGTGATTTCCGCCTGAAAGCGCGCGGTCGTATTCTGCGCTTCGACGGCTGGACAAAAGTGATGCCTGCGCTACGTAAAGGGGATGAGGACAGAACGCTGCCTTCAGTCAACAAAGGTGACGAGCTATCGCTGGTCGATCTGGTCCCGGCTCAGCACTTCACCAAGCCACCTGCGCGCTTCAGCGAAGCATCGCTGGTGAAAGAGCTGGAAAAACGCGGCATTGGTCGCCCGTCCACCTATGCGTCAATCATTTCGACTATTCAGGATCGTGGATACGTTCGCGTTGAGAACCGTCGTTTCTATGCTGAAAAAATGGGTGAGATTGTCACCGACCGTCTGGAAGCGAACTTCCGCGAGTTGATGAATTATGACTTCACCGCGCAGATGGAAGACAGTCTCGATGAGGTTGCCAGCCATAAGGCGGAGTGGAAGAAAGTTCTCGACAGCTTCTTCAGCGATTTTACCAATCAGCTTGAGAAAGCCGAGAAAGATCCTGAAGAGGGCGGCATGCTGCCTAACCAGATGGTGCTGACCAGCATCGACTGCCCAACCTGTGGCCGTAAAATGGGGATCCGTACCGCGACCACGGGCGTGTTCCTCGGTTGCTCAGGTTATGCACTGTCGCCGAAAGAGCGTTGCAAAACCACCATCAACCTCGTGCCGGAGAACGAAGTTCTCAACGTGCTGGAAGGCGACGATGCGGAGACCAACGCACTGCGTGCAAAACGCCGCTGTAAGAAATGCGGCACGGCGATGGACAGCTACCTGATCGATCCAAAACGCAAACTGCACGTTTGCGGTAATAACCCGACCTGCGATGGTTATGAGATCGAAGAAGGTGAGTTCCGCATTAAGGGCTATGACGGTCCGATCGTTGAATGTGAGAAGTGTGGTTCCGAAATGCACCTGAAAATGGGACGCTTCGGTAAGTACATGGCATGCACCAACGACGACTGTAAAAACACGCGTAAGATCCTGCGTAACGGTGAAGTTGCGCCGCCGAAGGAAGATCCGGTCCCGCTTCCTGAGCTGCCGTGCGAGAAGTCAGACGCGTATTTCGTGCTGCGTGACGGCGCTGCCGGGGTATTCCTTGCGGCCAATACCTTCCCGAAATCGCGCGAAACCCGCGCGCCGCTGGTAGAAGAGCTGTACCGCTTCCGCGACCGTCTGCCGGAGAAACTGCGTTACCTGGCCGATGCGCCACAGCAGGATCCGGAAGGCAATAAAACCGTGGTGCGCTTCAGCCGTAAAACGAAGCAGCAGTACGTGGCGGCTGAAAAAGAAGGTAAAGCGACCGGCTGGTCAGCCTTTTTTATTGAGGGTAAATGGGTTGAAGGTAAAAAATAACCTTCATTTATCGTAATTTACCTCTGAAAGGGTCGGATTTCCGGCCCTTTTTTATTACGTTGTTATTATTTTTTGTTCCGCACTATACAGCCTGGCTATAAATGATATAGTGGTTATAGTTAACCCGTTTCTTATTATGAAATCGTCTTAAGCGATTGACGCATGCGCTAAATCGGATGGTCTGGCATGAAATTACAGCAGCTTCGCTATATTGTTGAGGTCGTCAATCATAACCTCAATGTCTCTTCCACCGCAGAAGGCCTTTATACTTCTCAGCCTGGCATCAGTAAGCAGGTGCGTATGCTGGAGGATGAATTAGGTATTCAGATATTTGCCCGAAGCGGTAAACATCTGACTCAGGTCACGCCGGCAGGACAGGAAATTATTCGCATCGCACGGGAAGTGCTCTCCAAAGTCGACGCCATTAAATCCGTCGCCGGGGAACATACCTGGCCGGATAAAGGCTCTCTGTATATTGCCACCACACACACTCAGGCGCGTTATGCTCTTCCCGGAGTAATCAAAGGTTTCATCGAACGTTATCCCCGCGTTTCCCTACATATGCACCAGGGTTCGCCGACGCAAATCGCAGAGGCCGTCTCTAAAGGTAATGCAGACTTTGCCATCGCGACCGAAGCCCTTCATCTTTACGATGATCTGGTCATGCTGCCATGCTACCACTGGAATCGCTCCATTGTCGTGACCCCTGACCACCCGCTTGCGGGGAAGGGTGAAGTGACAATTGAAGAGCTGGCGCAATATCCGCTGGTTACCTATACCTTCGGCTTTACGGGTCGATCTGAGCTTGATACTGCATTTAACCGCGCCGGATTAACGCCACGGATTGTCTTCACAGCGACAGATGCAGACGTCATAAAAACGTACGTGCGACTGGGCCTGGGCGTAGGGGTTATTGCCAGCATGGCGGTGGATCCTGTATCAGACCCGGATCTTGTGCGTCTGGATGCGCACGATATTTTCAGCCACAGCACCACCAAGATAGGTTTTCGTCGCAGCACATTCCTGCGCAGCTATATGTATGATTTTATTCAACGCTTTGCGCCTCATTTGACGCGTGACGTGGTGGATACTGCCGTGGCGTTACGCTCTAATGAAGATATAGAAGAGATGTTTAAAGACATTAAACTTCCCGCCAAATAACCACACCCGGTATCTTTCGCGTGCGGAAAGATACCGTCATTCCCCTTCAAACCTTAATTAGAATTATCATCATTTGTGCACACTGTCATATATCGTCATAACCCATTTAATGACTATGGTTTTACTGTCGCAAATTTGCGACAAAAGTAGAAACTAATTTACAGGTGTGCAAATTATTCCTTTCAATTATTTATTTCTGGTCAAAAGATTGAATTTTCCCAGGCTCAGTTACGTAAATTCACTGGCTTTTCGGCTAAAGTTTCTTTAGGATTTATCTCATCAGATGATTACTTGTGCCAATTGTTTGGTCTCTAAATGATAAGCGATGTCGATTGTATGAGGTTAGCAATGCCGTCAGGAAGTGAAGAACCGCAAAGGGATCCCGCGCTTAAGCGTAAAGCCTGGCTCGCGGTATTTCTCGGCTCTGCCCTGTTCTGGGTGGTGGTTGCTCTTCTTGTCTGGAATTACTGGGGTTGATTATGGTCATGACGGTGCGTACAGAAGCGGGAAAAGAGATGTGTCAGCTTCGTGACAATGCTCACAAAGCCCGTAAGGCGCCAGCAACCAGCGTGCCAGCGTCCTGGAAACTGACGCCGCAGCAGCAGGCCTTTATTGATGTGTTCGCGGAAGACGAACCCAAAAAACAATAATTTTGATTTTTGCGTAATGATGCAAATAGTCTGAATAAAGACTATGCACTTTTGTACTCTTTAATAAATACACATCAGCAATATAGAACGAGGGCAGACCTCGCAACCTTAAATAATTAAAGTCTGGTGTCCCTATGATGAATAACATGACAACCGTAAAATACTGGTCGTGGCTCGGCGTATTCTCAGCGTCGATCCTCTTCTGGTGTCAGCTCCTCTGGCTGGCCTTTCACTAAATCGTAAAACCTCGCCACGGCGGGGTTTTTTGTTTTATCCCTCGCGTTGGACCATTCCTAAATTTATCAATTTGGGTTGTTATCAAAACGTTACGACATCTTTGTGTTATCTTTAATTACAGCCCTGATGATTGTCAGGACATCCCTGTTTTTAAGGAGGAGCTTATGTCGTTAACCCTACGCGAAGCCAGTAAGGACACATTACAGGCGGAAAATAAAACCTGGCGCTACTACAGCTTACCGCTGGCTGCCAGAACGCTTGGGGACATTTCGCGGTTACCCAAGTCATTGAAAGTCTTACTGGAAAATCTCTTGCGCTGGCAGGATGGCGACTCGGTTACCGAGGAGGATATCCAGGCTCTGGCAGGGTGGCTGAAGAATGCTCATGCAGACAGAGAAATTGCCTATCGTCCGGCCAGGGTGTTGATGCAGGATTTTACCGGCGTGCCGGCGGTGGTGGATTTGGCTGCCATGCGTGAAGCCGTTAAGCGTCTCGGGGGCGATACCGCTAAGGTTAACCCTCTGTCTCCGGTAGACCTCGTCATCGACCACTCCGTCACCGTCGACCACTTCGGCGATGACGATGCCTTCGGTGAAAACGTCCGTCTGGAGATGGAACGTAACCATGAACGCTACGTATTCCTGAAATGGGGTCAGCAGGCGTTCAGCCGCTTCAGCGTGGTTCCACCGGGAACCGGCATTTGTCACCAGGTCAACCTGGAATATCTCGGCAAAGCCGTCTGGAGTGAATTGCAGGATAAGGAGTGGGTGGCTTACCCCGATACGCTGGTGGGCACTGATTCACACACGACTATGATTAACGGCCTTGGCGTACTGGGCTGGGGCGTTGGCGGTATCGAAGCGGAAGCGGCCATGCTCGGCCAGCCGGTATCAATGCTGATTCCGGATGTGGTGGGCTTTAAGCTGACCGGTAAGCTATCCGAAGGCATTACCGCCACGGATCTGGTTCTGACGGTCACCCAAATGCTGCGTAAGCATGGCGTGGTAGGTAAATTCGTTGAATTTTATGGCGATGGCCTGGATTCGCTGCCGCTGGCGGACCGCGCCACCATTGCCAATATGGCGCCGGAATACGGTGCGACCTGCGGCTTTTTCCCGATTGATAGCGTTACGCTGGAGTACATGCGCCTCAGTGGTCGCAGCGAGGAGCAGGTGGCACTCGTTGAGGCCTACACTAAAGCGCAGGGCATGTGGCGTAACCCGGGTGACGAGCCGGTATTTACCAGTACGCTGGAACTGGATATGGGCACCGTTGAGGCAAGCCTCGCAGGGCCAAAACGTCCGCAGGACCGCGTCGCCCTGAGCAACGTTCCGAAAGCCTTTGCCGCCAGCAATGAGCTGGAGGTTAACGCCGCACAAAAAGACCACCGTCCAGTGGACTACGTTCTGAACGGGCATCAGTATCAGCTCCCTGACGGCGCCGTGGTGATCGCCGCAATCACCTCCTGTACCAACACGTCCAACCCGAGCGTGTTAATGGCTGCCGGGCTGCTGGCGAAAAAAGCGGTAGAGCTGGGGCTCAAGCCACAGCCGTGGGTTAAAGCCTCCCTGGCACCGGGTTCGAAAGTGGTTTCCGATTATTTAGCGCAGGCCAGACTCACGCCTTATCTCGACGAGCTGGGCTTTAACCTGGTGGGCTACGGCTGTACAACCTGTATCGGTAACTCTGGTCCACTGCCTGAGCCTATTGAAGTGGCGATCAAGCAGGGTGATTTGACCGTTGGCGCGGTACTCTCCGGTAACCGAAACTTTGAAGGGCGTATTCATCCACTGGTGAAAACCAACTGGCTGGCCTCGCCGCCGCTCGTTGTAGCCTATGCTCTGGCTGGAAACATGAACATCAACCTGGCGACCGATCCGATTGGTCACGATCGCAAAAATGAACCCGTTTATCTTAAAGACATCTGGCCATCATCGCGTGAAATTGCGCGCGCGGTAGAGAAAGTTTCCACCGAGATGTTCCGCAAAGAGTATGCGGAAGTGTTCGAAGGTACAGCGGAATGGAAAGCGATCGACGTGGTGGGTTCCGATACCTATGACTGGCAGGCTGACTCTACGTATATTCGCCTGTCTCCATTTTTCGATGAGATGCTGGCGGAGCCCGCACCGCTGAAAGATATTCACGGCGCGCGTATCCTGGCGATGCTGGGGGATTCCGTCACTACCGACCATATCTCCCCGGCGGGGAGTATCAAGGCGGACAGCCCGGCTGGTCGGTATCTGCAAAGCCGTGGCGTTGAACGTCGCGATTTCAACTCCTACGGTTCGCGCCGTGGTAACCACGAAGTGATGATGCGCGGGACCTTTGCCAACATCCGCATTCGGAATGAAATGGTGCCGGGCGTTGAAGGAGGCATGACGCGCCACCTGCCGGATACGGAGGTCATTTCGATTTATGATGCCGCCGTGAAGTATCAGCAGGAGGGGACGCCGTTGGCGGTCATTGCCGGTAAGGAATACGGTTCCGGCTCCAGCCGCGACTGGGCGGCGAAAGGCCCGCGTCTGCTTGGGGTCCGCGTGGTCATTGCCGAATCCTTTGAACGTATCCACCGTTCAAACCTGATCGGAATGGGGATCCTGCCGCTGGAGTTCCCGCAGGGCGTGACGCGTAAAACGCTTGGACTGACCGGAGAAGAGCAGATTGATATCAGCGGCCTGCAAAATCTGCAACCGGGTAAAACGGTGCCAGTGAAGTTAACGCGAGCAGATGGTACAACAGAAATGCTGGAATGTCGGTGCCGGATAGATACGGCCACAGAGCTGACCTATTACCAGAACGACGGCATTTTGCATTATGTGATTCGTAAGATGCTGGACTGATAAAAGTCGCCCGGCACATGTGCCGGGCGTTTTGCTTTTATTCGCTCAGCAGGTGGCCCATTTTAGCGGCTTTGGTATCGAGATAGTGCGCATTTTTCGGGTTACGGCCAACAATCAGCGGCACGCGTTCCACGATATTGATACCCGCTTCAGTGAGGATCTCCACTTTCTTCGGATTGTTGGTCAACAGGCGCACTTCGTCCACTCCCAGCAGCTTAAACATATCTGCGCACAGGGTGAAATCACGCTCGTCAGCAGCAAAGCCGAGCTGATGGTTCGCTTCGACGGTATCGTAGCCCTGATCCTGCAACGCGTAGGCGCGGATTTTATTTAGCAGGCCAATATTGCGTCCTTCCTGACGGTGATACAGCAGAACGCCACGTCCTTCCTCTGCGATATGAGAAAGGGCGGCTTCAAGCTGAAAACCGCAGTCGCACCGCAGGCTGAACAGCGCGTCACCGGTCAGACACTCTGAATGAACGCGGGACAGCACCGGCGTTTGCCCCGAAATGTCGCCGAACACCAGGGCGACGTGATCTTGCCCGGTTGCCAGTTCTTCAAAACCCACCATCAGGAAATCGCCCCATGGGGTTGGCAGTTTGGCTTCTGCCACACGTTTAAGCTGCATGTGATTCTCCAGACCAGGCTGACACGTTTCGTGCCTTTGCCCCATTTTGCTTTCTGTATCGGACTATTTTGCCACAAGCCCGGCAACTTCACCTAATTACCACAACGTTATACGGACGTTAAACGCACGATCCGACATCTCCACCAGAACGATGAAATTCAGTTATGATTGTGGTGCTTAGTGAAAAAGGAGAGGACATGCTTTCAATTGCCAGACGAACGGCCGCAGGCGCCGCCGTATTGCTTGTTATACCCCTTGTCGTTTGGTTCTCCGGCTGGATGTGGCAGCCAGGACAAAACGAGACGTGGCTGAAAGCCTTATACTGGATAACCGAGACGGTCACCCAGCCGTGGGGGATTATTACGCATGTGCTGCTCTGTATCTGGTTCCTGTGGTGCCTGCGCTTTCGCCTTCGCGCGGCGTTAGTATTATTCGCCATTCTCGGCGGAGCCATACTTATCGGGCAAGGGGTTAAATCGTGGGTGAAAGATCGCGTACAGGAACCCCGCCCTTTCGTCGTCTGGCTGGAAAAAACGCACCATGTTCCGGTGGATGAGTTCTACAATTTAAAGCGTAAAGATCGCGGTGCGCTGGTAAAGGAACAACTTGCGGGTCAACAGGATATCCCGACTTTTTTACGCAAACACTGGCAAAAAGAGACCGGCTTTGCGTTTCCTTCCGGGCATACAATGTTTGCAGCAAGCTGGGCGTTACTTGGCGTGGGGCTGCTATGGCCGCGTCGGCGTACCCTCACGATTGCGATTTTGCTCGTCTGGGCGACAGGGGTTATGGGCAGTCGAATGCTGCTGGGGATGCACTGGCCGCGTGATTTAGTGGTGGCAACGCTGATCTCGTGGGTATTGGTGACGCTGGCATCCTGGCTTGCCCAACGTTTTTGTGGACCACTGACGCCGCCGCCGGAAGAGAAGGAAGAAATAGCCGAAAGGGAGTCTGACGGAACCTGAAGGTTGATATTCCGCGTTTTGACCATAAATCCATGTAGGGCGCGTTACTTTTTCCATTTCGCGTCCGCCACTAAAATGGTAGCTTATAAGGCTGATTGCAGTGAATTGAACACGCTTTATTCGCTCGAACCACATAACGGGAAGTCATGTGAAATATTTACTCATTTTCTTACTGGTGTTGGCGATTTTTGTCATTTCAGTCACATTGGGCGCGCAAAACGATCAACAGGTAAGTTTCAATTATCTGCTGGCGCAGGGCGAGTACCGGGTGTCGAGCCTGCTGGCTGTGTTATTCGCGGCGGGTTTTATCATTGGCTGGCTTGTATGCGGCCTGTTCTGGCTGAAGGTTCGTGTTTCTCTTGTTCGCGCTGAACGTAAAATTAAACGACTTGAACATCAACTTACGCCTGCGACTAACATTCCGGCGAGCTCTGGTGTGCCGGTAGTCAAGGAATAATCGAATATGCTGGAGTTGTTGTTTCTGCTTTTGCCTGTCGCCGCAGCCTATGGCTGGTATATGGGCCGCAGAAGCGCGCAACAAACAAAACAGGATGAAGCGAACCGACTCTCCCGTGATTATGTTGCGGGGGTGAACTTCCTGTTGAGCAATCAGCAGGATAAAGCGGTGGATCTGTTCCTCGACATGCTTAAAGAGGACACAGGCACCGTAGAGGCGCATCTTACCCTGGGTAACCTGTTCCGTTCGCGCGGAGAGGTTGACCGTGCCATTCGTATCCACCAAACCCTGATGGAAAGCGCGTCGTTGACCTATGAGCAACGGCTGCTGGCCGTACAGCAGCTGGGACGGGATTACATGGCCGCGGGGCTTTACGATCGCGCCGAGGATATGTTCTCCCAGCTCGTGGATGAGACAGACTTCCGTATCGGTGCGCTTCAGCAACTTCTGCAAATTTACCAGGCTACCAGCGACTGGCAAAAAGCGATTGATACCGCCGAACGGCTGGTCAAACTCGGCAAAGACAAGCAGCGTGTCGAAATTGCCCACTTCTACTGCGAGCTGGCACTCCAGCAGATGGGCAGCGATGACATGGATAAAGCCATGGCATTGTTAAAGAAAGGCGCCGCGGCCGATCGCAACAGCGCCCGCATCTCGATCATGATGGGCCGGGTCTTTATGGCTAACGGTGATTACGCCAAAGCCGTAGAGAGCCTGCTTCGCGTTATCGATCAGGACAAAGAGCTGGTCAGCGAAACGCTGGAAATGCTGCAAACCTGCTATCAGCAGCTCGGTAAGCAAGACGAGTGGGTGGCGTTCCTGCGCCGCTGTGTTGAAGAAAACACCGGCGCCACAGCCGAGCTGATGCTGTCTGATGTCGTTGAACAGCACGAAGGGAGTGATACTGCACAGGTCTATATTACCCGTCAGTTGCAGCGTCATCCTACAATGCGCGTCTTCCACAAACTGATGGACTACCACCTCAATGACGCGGAAGAAGGGCGCGCTAAAGAGAGCCTGATGGTGCTGCGAGACATGGTGGGTGAGCAGGTGCGGAGTAAACCGCGTTATCGCTGCCAGAAATGCGGCTTCACCGCGTACTCACTCTATTGGCATTGCCCTTCATGTCGTGCCTGGTCCACCATTAAGCCAATCCGTGGGCTGGACGGGCAGTGATTTTTTAAAACGCCGCATTTTAGTTACAACATACTAATGAGTGCAAAATTTTTCATTGGCACCGTGCGATCTATGGTTCGGCAGGAAAGGCATTCGATTCTGTTCATTTACCCCGGGGACAGGTAGAATGCACGCCGTTTATCTGTTCCGCGCCGCTGCGCGCCCATAGACGAAAAGGGCTGGTCATGACGTCTGTTACATCCTCCACTTCCCGCGTAGTTACCGATTCTCCCGTTGTTGTTGCTCTGGATTACAATAACCGTGATGCCGCACTGGCCTTTGTTGATGGCATTGATCCCCGCGATTGCCGTCTGAAAGTGGGCAAAGAGCTGTTTACGCTGTTCGGTCCGCAAATCGTCCGCGACCTGCACCAGCGTGGATTCGACGTTTTTCTCGATCTGAAATTTCACGATATTCCGAATACCACTGCGCATGCCGTGGCTGCGGCGGCTGAGCTGGGCGTGTGGATGGTTAACGTTCATGCATCCGGCGGGGCACGCATGATGACAGCGGCGCGTGAAGCGCTGGTGCCGTTTGGCACTGACGCTCCGCTTCTGATTGCCGTCACCGTGTTGACCAGTATGGATGAATCCGACCTTCGCGACCTGGGTGTGACATTGTCACCTGCTGAGCACGCGGAGCGGCTCGCGCGCCTTACGCAACAGTGTGGGCTGGATGGCGTCGTCTGTTCAGCTCAGGAGGCGGTTCGCTTCAAATCTGAATTAGGCCTCGATTTTAAACTGGTGACGCCAGGTATCCGTCCGGCAGGCAGTGCCTCAGGGGATCAGCGACGCATCATGACGCCAGAGCAGGCGTTAAGCGCGGGGGTAGACTATATGGTGATTGGCCGCCCGGTGACGCAATCCGTTCATCCGGCAGAGGCCCTGAAAGCGATTAATGCATCACTGAAAAGGGGGCATAATGCGTGACGCAAACAGTCGTCTGGTCTATTCAACCGATACCGGGCGCATTGAAGAGCCAAAAGAGAAAGCTGAACGACCGAAAGGCGATGGCATTGTGCGTATTCAGCGCCAGACAAGCGGCAGAAAAGGGAAAGGCGTTTGCCTTGTCAGCGGTATTGATCTGGATGATGCGGACCTGGTAAAACTCGCCGCTGAACTTAAAAAGAAGTGCGGCTGCGGTGGGGCAGTAAAAGATGGCATTATTGAGATTCAGGGTGATAAGCGAGATTTAATTAAAACGCTGCTGGAAGCCAAAGGAATGAAAGTTAAACTGGCAGGCGGATAGAATAGATGAGCCACGGACGTTGCCGTGGCTCTTTTTTTTCGTGCGTAAGTCAGACCTGAAAATACAAAATATATTATTTTATCGGTGAGAGCCGTTATGGTGATTATTTACCCACCTGATGACCGATAATACCACCTACGGCAGCACCACCTAACGTACCCAGCGTACTACCATCCGTTAATACTGCGCCACCAAGTGCACCAGCACCGGCACCAATCGCGGTATTACGGTCACGTTTAGACCAGTTAGAGCAAGCGCTCAGGGACATTGCTACAGTGATTGCCAGAACAGTGGCGGCTAATTTTTTGCTGGTAAAGGTCATAATACTTTCTCCTGAATTATCGATTCACGGAAAGGAATGCACTTTAAGTATAGACAATATCCCTACTTAAATTCGGTTCCCGTGAAAGCTGGTCGCGCAGGCGTTTCATCATCACGCAGGTGATAGTCACTTCCTGTTATATCGCTAATATTAATTTTACGTGTTTAGAACCGTTTCAACAGGTAAAAACTCTTAAAGGGAGGGTCGGAATACTCTCAGAGAAAGGTTTAAATGCGCCCATTATTCGGGCGCAGCAGGATAATCAGGCCGTTTTTTTCACAATATCGACCGCCAGGCCGTCTTGTTCTAATTGCTGGCGATATTCATCGCGCAAGCGCTCATCCGTTATCACACGGCTAAAGCGCGAAGCCGGACCCATCGTATAAGGGTGCACTGCGCCAAACTTAGAGCTGTCTGTCAGCACAATCGCTTCACACTCTTTGGCGAGTACGGCGTTAACCACGTCGGTACGCATCATGTCGCGACCGGTAAAGCCGGTGTCAGGCTGCCAGCCGTCAATACCAATGAATGCCTTACTGAAGTGAACCTGCTGAACATATTGACGGGTTAAGGGCCCCACCATGCTTTCGCTTTTCTTCTGGTAAATGCCGCCCAGCAGGATCACCTCGCAGGGCGTCTCCTTCAACAGATGGGCGATATAGCTGCTTACGGTGATGATGGTAACGTCTTTTTGATCTGCAAGCGTGCGCGCCAGAAGGGCGTTACTGCTGCCATTTTCAATAAAAACGGTCTCACCGTTATTCACTAAGGATGCAGCAAACTCCGCCAGCTCCCGCTTGAGCGCATAATTGTTCATCATGCGGGTTTCAACGTCGTCGCTGTCCAGTGGAACGGCATATCCGTGCGCGCGCCGCAGGTAGCTCTGTTTTTCCAGAAGATTCAGATCCTGACGGATGGTGACTTCAGAAACGCCGGTGGCTTTAGCGAGATCGACCACGCTCACGCGTCCCTGATCGATCACCATCTGCAAAATGATTTGTTGTCGGGAATTCATAGCATCCATTTAAAAGGCAAGGGCAGAAACAATGTGGTTACACTTCCCACGGGGCTTTTGGTTGGGTGGAGTCTGGGACAGTATCAGCGCCGTTCTCAGCCAGTAGCTCAGACTTGAGGATCTCAAGATTTCGGATAGCAGAGTGATAATCGCCCGCGACTAGAATATCCAGCACAGTATCAATACGCTGTGCCACGGCTGCTGCATCAATGTTAGACATAAGCTCACCCTGAAGCGAAAAGTTAATATTTTCAATGATGCAGAAAATTGACTAAAAAGAGAAGGTAAAAAATGCATTAACCAAAGTTCATCTATGAGAGTGATAAATTTAATCACCGTACGCTGCGGGCTATAGGGGTGGATTAGTCTAAAACTGCGCGCAACGCGCATTTTATAAGAGGAATTCGACTATGACAGTTATCAACCAGACAACCTGCACATTGTTTACTGATGCTGAACGATTCACTCAACTGGCGGCTTATTATGAAGCTGAACGGCGAACGGTGTGGATGATGTTACGTGCCACCCCACGGCCTTGTTTCAATCACGCACTGATCGAGGAGATCATGAACCTCTCGTGGCTGGTACGGCAGTCAGGGTTAATCGTGGATTTTTGGGTGACAGGATCGCTGGTCCCCGAAATATACAATACAGGGGGGGATTTACAGTTTTTCGTAGAGTGCATCAAAAACAATCGACGCGAAGCGTTACGTGCCTATGCCCGAGCCTGTGTGGACTGCGTGCATGCCGCCTCGCGAGGGTTTGACACCGGTGCTGTAACGTTGGCCATGGTGGAAGGAAGCGCCTTAGGGGGCGGGTTTGAGGCTGCGCTGGCGCATCATTTCATTCTGGCCCAGCGCGATGCCCGTTTAAGCTTTCCTGAAATCGCGTTCAATCTTTTCCCTGGCATGGGTGGCTATTCACTGGTGGCGCGGCGTGCCGGCATGAGAATAGCGGAGGATCTGATCTATAAAGGTGAGTCGCATACAGCGGAATGGTATGAGCAGCACGGCCTTGTGGATGTCTTATTCGAGCCGTTACACAGCTATCTTTCAGTGCGGACATTTATCGATACGCTACAGCCGAAGCTGAATGGCGTCAGGGCCATGTTGCGCGCCCGTACCCGTGTTTTGGCACTTCCAAGGAGCGAACTGATGGACATTACCGAGGATTGGGTTGATGCCGCCTTCTGCCTTGAACCGAAAGATATCGCCTACATGGAGCGGCTGGTTATGCTGCAAAATCGCCATCAGGCGACGGGCTTACGCAAAGCCAGCTAACGGACATGCCTGGCCTGATAACGCTTTAGCCATCGCTCGAATGCGGCAGCGGGCATGGGCTTAGCAAAGAGATAACCCTGCCGTTCGTTGACGCCATTCTTCGTCAGAAAGGCGTCTTCTTTTGCGCTCTCCACCCCTTCAGCAATGACCTGCAAATTCAGCGCCTGCGCCACAGCAACTATCGCGCGTACCAGCGACTGTGAAATAGTCTGTTTATGGATATCCCGCACGAAAGACTGGTCGAGCTTAATGGCATCGATAGGGAAGCGCGCCAGTTGTGACAGGGAAGAGTAGCCCGTACCGAAGTCATCCAGATGGATTTGCGCACCCAGGCGGCTAAATTGCTGGATCACTGACAGGGCCAGTTCTTCATTTTCGATGAGACAACTTTCGGTCAATTCCACGTCAATCGGACAGTATTCAAAATTCAGGTCTTTCAGCGCCTGCTTAAGGTCACTGAATATGGTCTGGTCCGCCAACTGACGGGCAGAGACGTTGACCGCAACGCGCAGATTGATCCCCTTGTCGCGCCATTTTGCCACCTGACGCACCACATCGAGCATAACCCAGCGGCCAAGCGGCACAATCAATCCCGATTCCTCAGCGTAGGAGATAAATTCCAGCGGCGGGATCAGGCCACGTTCTGGCGACTGCCAGCGCACCAGGGCCTCCAGACTTCTGACTTCACCGCGCCAGGTAATCTTCGGCTGGTAGTGAATCAACAGCTGATCCTTATCCAACGCTTTACGCAGGTTGGTATCCAGCCAGAGATATTCAAACACCCGTTGGTTCATCTCTGGTGAGAAGACGCAGAATTTACCCCGGCCATTTTCTTTGGCGGTGTACATCGCGGTGTCGGCATTGCGAATAACGCTTTCGCGATCGTTACCATGCTGGGGCGCAAGCGCAATGCCAAGCGAACATCCCGTGTAAACTTCAATAAGCCCGATGCGGAAAGGTTGGCGCAGTCGTGTCAGAATGCGCGACGCCATGGCTTCCAGCGCGCCCTGAGAGGTATCGGTTGCTAACACGATAAACTCATCTCCGCCCAGGCGCGCCAGGGTCTGTTCTTCGTCCAGACAGCTCAGGATCGCCAGCGCAACGGCCTGTAACAACTGGTCGCCAAACATGTGCCCATAGGCATCGTTCACTTTTTTAAAGTTATCCAGATCGAGATACACCACGCCCACCTGCGTGTCACCCCGCGCGCCGATGGAATCGGAGATCAGTTCATGGATGGCATTTCGATTAGGCAAACCGGTAATGGTATCCGTATTGGCGAGAACGCGCAGGCGCTCCTGGGCCCGACGCTCTTCCGTTATGTCTGTGCCAGAACAGATGAGAAAAATTTCGTTTTTCCCGCTGCCGCTGTGAACGAACTTGTTTCTGAAGAGAAACAGGCGTTGCCCCTTGCGGGTCTTGATCCAGCGTTCAACTTCGTACGAGCTACCGTTACGAAAAAAACCGGTGATGTTGCGTTTGGAGGCAGCGGCTTCGCTACGGCTCATAAACAGTTTGAACACGTTTTGCCCGATGACTTCCTGTTCCTTCAGGCCCGTATATTCTTCACTTAAACGGTTGAAGCGCTGAATATTCCCGTTCTGATCGAGGATCACAATTACGGAGTTAGCCTCGGAAACCACCTGTTCGGCGAAGGAAAGTCCTTGCGCCAGATCGCGCGCCACGGAAGGGGTATCGTTCCAGGCTGATGCCGTTCCTGCCCACTCAGTTTTATTGATTTTACGGCCGACAAGATGGACGGGAACATTAATACCGTACAAAGGGAGGGTCATGGCAATGCTGGAGGTGATCACCGTGAGCCGGCGTATCAGAGCAGCCTGCTCTTCATCCAGCGCAACCACCTGAATGATGTCAGCGCTTTCACTGGCCGCAAGATGCAGAGCATTGCTGTCTGCTGTCAGTCGCCACCAGGGGCTATGCGTACCCATGTAACGAAACAGCAAATTCTGCTCCAGATCGTCCAACACGTTTTCTCCCGCGTCTGCTGAGTAGCGCACATATTATTCATTTGCTGTCGACAATGACGGCTCTCTTTTACTGTAGATAATTCTGGCGAAATGTGGCGGTGGGAAACTGAAAAGTGTGAGAAAAAAACGATGATTTTGCGGGAGATAATATAGGCGAACTCCCGGCTGTCCCTGAACGGGAAGGCCGGGAGCTAATGCGTTTATCAGGCGACAGGTCGCGCGATAATGCTGCGGGTTTCCATACGGACTTCAGCGATGGTGACATCAATCACGTCAGTAACCTTGTAAACCGTTTCGCCTTTGATTTGCACGGTACCGTTTTCCTGACTACAAACCAGTTCATCGCGAACGGCGTGCAAGAACGGGGCAGGGATAAAGGCAACAGCGCCATTATCCACCAGACGAACGCGCATACCGCCGCGGCTGATGTCAATGATTTCTGCCGGGAAGCGGGTGTCAGTCCCTGCCTTATCATTCAGGAAGCGCGCGTACAACCAGTCACCGACATCACGCTCCGCCATACGGTTGAGACGGCGACGCTCTGCCATCTGCAACGTCGTATCATCCTGAGGGCGCGCAACAGATTCACCCTTAATGATCGCTTTCAGCAGACGATGGTTCACCATGTCGCCGTACTTACGGATCGGGGAGGTCCAGGTCGCGTACGCCTCAAGACCAAGACCAAAGTGCGGGCCTGGCTCGGTGCTGATTTCCGCAAAGGACTGGAAGCGGCGAATTCGGCTGTCAAGGAACCCTGACGGCTGCGCATCCAGCTCCCGGCGCAGTTTGCAGAAACCTTGCAGGGTCAGCACTTCCTCTGGATCGACGTGTACGTCGTGGGTTTTCAGCAGGGCAGCCAGCGCTTCGGTGTTCGCCGGATCAAACCCGGTGTGCACGTTGTAAATGCCAAAACCTAATTTGTCGCGCAGCACGCGGGCGGCACAAATGTTGGCGGAAATCATCGCTTCTTCAACGATGCGGTTGGCAATACGGCGCGGTTCAGCGACGATATTTAGTACTTCACCTTTTTCACCCAGCACAAAACGGTAATCGGGGCGATCTTTGAAGACCAGCGCGTGGGTTTGACGCCATTCGCTGCGGCTCAGGCAGACGCGGTGCAGCAGACGAATTTGTGCGGCAATGTTGTCGGACTCCGGTTGCCAGCTGCCCGTGTTCTCCAGCCAGTCGGATACATCGTCATAGGCCAGCTTGGCTTTGGATTCGATGGTGGCGGCAAAGAATTCGATATCCTCTTCAATGGTACCGTCAGACGCAATGGTCATGCGACAGGCCAGCACCGGACGCACTTCATGCGCACGCAGCGAGCAAAGATCGTCGGAGAGTTCACGTGGGAGCATCGGAATGTTAAAGCCGGGCAGGTAGTTGGTGAACGAACGCACTTTGGCCATCTCGTCCAGCTTGCTGCCTTCGACAATCCATGCGGTAGGGTCGGCGATGGCGACGGTCAGATGTAATTTGCCATCTGCTGTCTCTTCAGCGTACAGCGCATCGTCCATATCCTCGGTGCTGGCGCTGTCGATGGTGAAAAAGTCCAGAGCCGTCAGATCGCGACGTTCCAGACCTTCGTCCTGCATTTCAGTCGCCACACCATCAGGCGCTTCTTTTTCGAGGTTGTGGCGCGCCAGCGTCACCCACCACGGGACGAAATGGTCGTCGCCAAAGGTAATGTACTGGGTAAGCTCGGCGTAGAAACCGCGATCGCCTTTTAGAGGATGACGGCGCATCTCAGCAACCGCCCAGTCGCCCTCAACAAAATCATGCTCAATACCACGCGCTGCGCGGCACGGAATAGCATCTTTCAGGAGAGGATGATCCGGCACGACAGAAAGACGATCGTCTTTCTTATGCACTTTCCCGACAAAGCGGGTCAGGAAAGGTTCGATCAGTGCTTCCGGCTCGGCAGACTCTCGTTCCTTTTCGGTATGAATAACGGCCGAAATACGGTCGCCATGCATCACTTTCTTCATCTGAGGAGGCGGAATGAAGTAGCTCTTCTGCCCGTCAGCTTCAAGAAAGCCAAAGCCCTTTTCCGTGGCTTTTACGACCCCTTCTGCACGCGGCGTCTGGGAATGCAGTTGCTGTTTAAGCTGCGCTAGCAGCGGGTTGTCCTGAAACATAATGTTCTATTTTCGTAGCCATTGAGCGGCTGACAGTTTTACGCGATTCTCACTGCTACAGCAAGCGCTCTTTAGGTAAAGAGTATGGTTATTCCTCTTTACCGAGCGCCACGCGCAGACGGTCAAGCCAGCCATAAAATGCATCTCGGGTAAGCAGGTTGATGGCCTTCTCTGGCGAGAGGCCTGACCCGGTTAGGGGCGTTAACTGGGCAGCGCTAAAGCGATCCGGAGAGGCGACGAGCAGCGCACGAGCGGCTGAAAGCATCGAAGACGCGGGGCCTTCACTTCGCGAATGGTTAAGCAGAATTTCGCCCGTCAGATTAAGCAGCATCGGCTCATGACACAGCACAGGGGTCAGCGCTTCAAGCGCCGGTTCCGCCTGCCAGCGTGAGAGCGTCTCAAGCTGAAGCGCACTGGCATATTTTAGCTCAACCGCGGCTAACGTGGCGGTCCATCTGCTGAAACTGACCGGCAGCGTATGGGGCTGAATGTGGTGCCCGGGCAGCCAGCGTACCGGATGGCCAAGCAATGCCTGAAATACCGCGACCACTCGCGCCTGAAAACCGACAAAGCCGATGATCTGGTTGATAAGCACAATGTCATACGTTGTGAGTCCAACCTCATCAAGCTGGTTTTGGGCTTTATCATCGATGACATCGGGTGAGCTGGCTAACTGGCGGGCATACTGGGTAATTTCTGCAAGACGTCGATTGCTTTCCCGGGAGGAGTCCGGCCCCGGAAGAGGGGCGAGCAGAGCAGCGTAGTGGTTACAGAGCCGCTGAACGCCACACGCCTGGGCAACCGTTAATGCCGTGCTCAGCCTGTCGTAGGCGCTGAGCGTATGCAGACGGTTCACGGGAGTATCAAGCGGGAACAAAAGATGACACAAGGTTCGGGCAGGCGTAAGCCAACCCGCACAGCGTGCGAGAATGTCTTCAGGCAGGGCTAAATCGAGCAAAAAACGGTCGTCGACGTTAGCGGCTTCGGGCACCAGCGGCAGAACGTCCGCCTGCGAATGATTCGACTGGGTTTCATGATACCAGTGGCCTTTGCCGGAAAAACGGCGTTGTTCCATGGGCGTTCCTTGATCTCAAAATGGCGATCAATATCCTGGCGTAAGGTGGATGAGGGGAAAAATATTGTTAGGTGATAACAAATAGCAGAACGGAATAACGAGGGGCGGGGCGGGGGGAAACTCTCTTCCCTGGCGGGAAGAGAGTGACAAGCTTATTTGATTTCCAGCTCGTTCATGGCAGCGATGTTGAAGCCGCCATCAACGTGTACCACTTCGCCGGAGATACCAGCTGAAAGGTCAGAGCACAGGAATGCCGCAGAGTTACCCACGTCTTCAATGGTAACGGTACGACGAATCGGGGTAACCGCTTCGCAGTGTGCCAGCATTTTACGGAAATCTTTGATACCGGAAGCGGCCAGGGTACGGATTGGACCCGCAGAAATAGCGTTAACACGCACGCCTTCAGGACCCATCGCGTTCGCCATGTAGCGCACGTTGGCTTCCAGAGACGCTTTTGCCAGACCCATAACGTTGTAGTTAGGGATAGCACGTTCTGCGCCCAGGTATGAGAGAGTCAGCAGAGCTGCGCCCGGATTCAGCATCGCGCGGCAGGATTTTGCCATCGCAACGAAGCTGTAGGAGCTGATGTCGTGGGCGATTTTGAAGCCATCACGGGTAACCGCGTTCACGTAGTCGCCGTCCAGCTGGTCGCCAGGAGCGAAGCCGATGGAGTGAACAAAACCGTCAAATTTTGGCCATGCTTTTGCCAGTTCAGCAAACATGCCATCAATGCTTTCGTCTTGTGCAACGTCACATTCCAGAACAATGCTGGAACCCAGCTGCGCGGCAAATTCTTCAACACGGCCTTTCAGCTTGTCGTTCTGGTAGGTGAACGCCAGCTCAGCGCCTTCGCGATGCATTGCCTGTGCGATGCCGTATGCGATGGACAGTTTGCTGGCAACGCCAGTCACCAGAATGCGCTTACCGGAAAGAAAACCCATAGCTTTAATCCTTATAGTCATTGCTTATTTTGCCTTGTAATTCATAGCGTTACAGGCAGTATTTCAAAGTCATTCGAAATTAGCTCGAAATTATAGCCCACTCAGAGCCCCTTGTGTCACGATATTTCTCGCTCATGCGCCGTGAATGGGCTCACGGAAGAGGTTGAATTGACTCTTCATCAGGCTGTTTCGTGTGTATCCCAGCAGTATATCACCGCACGCGGGGTTCGCCTCATCCAACCAGAGACTGGCCGGGAGCTTCACGCCTATACAGCCGGATCTTACTTCGCTGACGAGGGGATTCTGGCGATAACCTTAATTTCGAAATCAAAACCCGCAAGCCAGTTAACGCCTATTGCTGTCCAGTTTGGGTAAGGAGCGTGGGGAAATGCCAGTTTTTTCGCCTCCATGATAACGGGGAACTGGTTTTCAGGATCGGTATGAAACGTCGTGACATCAATCAGATCGTCAAAAGTACATCCCGCGGCTGCCAGAGTCGCCCGTAAATTATCGAACGCCAGCTGCACCTGAGCGGGGAAGTCGGGTTCAGGTGTGCCATCGCTGCGGCTGCCAACCTGACCGGAAACAAATAACAGATCGCCAGAGCGTATTGCAGCTGAATAGCCATGCTCTTCATAGAGGGCATGTCGGTTAGCCGGGAAGACGGGGTCACGTGGATGCATGGCTTATCCTTTTCGGTAATAGGTATTGTTGTGCTTACGCGGTAGAAGTAACATACGCGGTGTATGTCAAAAATGTAATTCACATACGTCGCGTATGTCAAATTAAAATTACCGCTTAAATAAGGAAGTCCCATGGCTACAAAACGTCGCGCTGAAACGGCCCAGGAAAATCGCGAGAAAATGATTCAGGCGGCGCGGAAGGCATTTGCTGAAAAAGGCTATGCCGCAGCGTCGATGGATGAACTCACGGCAAGCGTGGGGTTAACACGCGGCGCGCTATATCATAATTTCAACGACAAGAAGGGATTACTGGCGGCGGTGGTCGCGCAGATAGACAGCGAAATGGCAGCAAACGCAAAAGCGATTGCCGCCGCCGCCGAAGATGACTGGGAGCGACTGCTGGCGGAGGGCATCGCCTATATCAAAATGGCGCTCGTTCCGGAAGTTCAGCGTATCGTGCTTCTTGACGGCCCAGCTGTTCTGGGCGACCCGGCGCAATGGTCCAGCCAGAACAGCTGCCTTGAGTCGACCCGTCAGACCATCGAAAAAATGATGGAGTGCAACGTAATCAAAAAGATGGATGCCAGAGTCGCAGCCCATCTGCTGAACGGCGCCGCGCTGAATGCGGCTCTGCTGATTGCCGCGAGTGATGAACCGCAGAAGACCCTTCCGCATGCCATAGAGGTGTTTACTCTGCTGGCAAGCGGGTTACGCAGCGGCTAACGATCTTTACGCCACGCATCGGCCGTCAACGCTTCACCAAAGTGTCCGGCAATCAGGCGTTTTGTCAGGTCGTGGAGCGGGGAGGCCAGCACGTCAGCGGTACTGCCGCGCTCAACAACTTCTCCCTGGTGCATCACCAGCACCTGGTCGCTGATGTGCTTCATCATGCCCAGGTGCTGAGTCACGTAGATATAGGAGATCCCCTGCTTCTCCTGTAACTCCAGCATCAGGTTAATAAGCTGCGAACGCATCGACATATCCAGCGACGCCAGCGCTTCGTCGGCGATAATAACCTTCGGTCGCAGGATCAGCGCGCGGGCCAGACCGAGACGCTGTTTTTGCCCCGGGGCCAGCATGTGCGGGTAATAGCTGACATGGTCGGGCAAGAGGCCTACCAGACGCAGGGTTTCGACAATCCGTTTGCGACGCGCCTCGGGCTCCAGATCGGTATTCAACCGCAGTGGGAAATCCAGGATCTGGGAAATACGCTGCCGCGGGTTTAGCGACGTCGATGGATCCTGAAAAATCATCCGGATGCGCTGGCTGCGAAAAGAGTAGTCCCCAAATTCCAGAGGATGATCGTCAATCAGTATTTCACCGCCGCTCGGCTCGACCATGCCCGCAAGCATTTTTGCCAGGGTCGATTTGCCCGAACCATTTTCTCCAATAATCGCCAGCGTCTGCTTTTCGCGCAGCGTAAAGCTTAGCGGTTTAACCGCCTCGACGGTCTGACGGTGAAACAGGCCGGTGCGATAGCGAAAGGTCTTACTCAGGTTACGCACTTCCAGTAAGGTTTCGACCATTTCACTCTCTCTCCATGTTCAGCGGGAAATGACAGGCAAACAGATGATTTTTCGGCCCTGTCAGGCGCGGTGTTTCAATGCATTTACGCTGAGCATACGGGCAACGCGGACCCAGGCGGCAGCCAATGGGCAGCGATTCCAGCAGCGGGATCGCGCCAGGGAGCGTATTCAGACGGCTCTTGTGCGGCATCGCGCTGCCGAAATCAGGGATGGCCCGGATCAGCGCCTGGGTATATGGATGATGCGGTGTCGTCACCAGATCTTCACTTGGCGCGGTTTCTACCGTCTGACCGCAATACATCACGTCAATTTTATCCGCCCACTTGCTAAGCATTTGCAGGTCGTGGCTGATCAGCAAAATGGTGGTGTTGTTATTCTGGTTCAGACGCGTGAGCAGGCGGAAGATCTGGGCCTGGGTGGTGGGCTCCATCGCGTTCGTCGGTTCGTCGGCAATCAGCAGACGCGGCTGATTGGCCAGGGCGATGGCAATCATCACTTTCTGGCATTCACCGTCAGTCAGTTCGTAGGGGAAACTGCGTATCGCGTCTTTGTGGTCTTTGATCCCGACACGGTGAAGCAGCTCAATGGCACGGCGTTTACGCCAGCCGAAACGCTGCCACCAGCGGCCTTTATAGGTCCAGCCGGGAATGTTCTGCATCAGCTGTTTCCCGACGCGCTCGGACGGGTCAAGACAGGATTGCGGCTCCTGGAAAATCATCGAGACGTTATGGCCCACCAGCTTGCGGCGTTCGCGTGGGGAAAGACGCAACAGATCGATGTCGTCGAAACGCATACGGTCGGCGGTCACCCGCCAGTTGTCTTTCGCCACGCCGCAAATGGCCTTGGCGATCAGGCTTTTCCCCGAACCCGATTCGCCCACCAGCCCGCGGATTTCGCCCTCTGCGAGCGTAATACTGATGCGATCTACGGCCTTGACCCAGCCTTCGCCCGTTTTTATTTCGATCGTGAGGTTGCGGATATCAAGTAACGGCATTATTGCACCCCCGCATTGATTGCGCGGCGGATCCCGTCGCCCAGCAGGTTAACGAGCAGCACGCTCACCATGATGGCCGCGCCCGGCAGCATGACCGTCCACGGCGCAACGTAAATCAGCTCCAGCGCATCACCGAGCATGGCGCCCCATTCCGGGGAGGGGAGCTGCGCGCCCAGGTCCAGGAAGCCCAGCGCTGCGATATCCAGAATCGCCATCGACAGGGCGCGGGTGATCTCCGTTACCAGCCCGGCGGCAATGTTAGGCAGCACGGCAAACCAGAGAATATTGAATGTGGTGGCGCCATCCAGACGGGCGGCGACGACATACTCTTTCTCCAGTTCATCGTGGACCAGGCTGTAAACCGAGCGCACGATGCGTGGCAGAATGGCCAGCCAGACGGCAAACATCGCATGCGTGAGATGCGGCCCCGCGAAGGCTACGACGATGATCGCCAGCAGCAGCGAAGGAATAGAGAGCAGAGTATCAAGAATATGGTTAAGCACGGCTGACCGTAGCCCGTGTGTTGAGCCGGCAAAAATACCCAGCGCAAGGCCACAAATCGCGGCGGCCAGGGTGACCACGAACGCGCCGCCCACGGTAGGGGCCGCGCCGCTCAGTAAACGGCTTAGCACGTCGCGTCCGAGATCGTCAGTCCCCAGGAAGAACGAAACCTCCCCGTAACGCGACCACGACGGCGGTAAAAGCTGATAACCCAGGAACTGCTGATCGATGCCATACGGCGCAAACCACGAACCCAAAACGCACAGCAACACGAGGCCAATACAGCCGTAAAAGCCGATCATCGCCGTGGTGTCGCCGTAAAAATTACGCCACACGGTACGTAGCGCACCGGGCGTGCGCTTTTCGCTGTAGACGTTATCGTAAGGCATACCATTCCTTATGCTTCAATGGGTTGGCCATAGCACCCAAAATATCGGACACAACGTTAACAATAATGACCAGGGAGCCAATCACCATCACTCCGGCGGAGATCGCAGCGTAATCCTGCTGGCGAATGGCGTTGATCATCCAGCGCCCAAGGCCCGGCCAGCTGAAAACCATCTCGGTGATCATTGCCAGGGTCAGCATGGTTGAGAATTGCAGCCCAAGACGTGGGATTACCGGTGGCAACGCATTGTGAAGTACATGGCGACGTAAAATCGTCAGGCGAGACAATCCGCGCGTGGCGGCGGCTTTAACATAGTTTTGATCGAAGACGTCGATGGTACTGATACGCATCAGGCGGATCACTTCGGTCGTCGGGGCGACGGCCAGCGTAAGCACCGGCAGCACCATGTGGCGCAGCGCGCTCACGATCATTTCCTCACGCCAGACCGAATCAGAAAGCCAGGCGTCAACGATGGCGAAGCCGCTCACCGTTTGCACGTTATACAGCAGGTCAAAACGGCCAGACACCGGCAGCCAGCCTAACGTCAGTGAGAAGAAGAGGGTAAGCAGCAGTGCGAGCCAGAAAACCGGGATGGAAAAACCAATTAAGGCAAGCGCGCTGATAAATTTATCCTGCCATTTATTACGATAAATTCCCGCTAGCATCCCCACCGGGATCCCCACCATGAGGGCAAAGCCAAAGGCGAGTATACACAGCTCCATGGTGGCAGGGAAAACGACTTTCAGCTGCTCAGAGATGAGCTGTCCGTTGATACTGGATACGCCAAAATCCCAGTGCAGCAGGCCGTTAAACCAGAACAGCCAGGCGTCCCAGAAAGATGAACCCTGAAGCGGGGCGTGAGGCGTAAAGTAGCTAAGGCTAAAGCCGACGAAGGTCAGGAAGAACAGGGTGACCAGCAGTAACAGTAGCCGACGCAAGGTAAAGATAATCATGGTTTTTTCACCTCTTGTTCTTTCTCACGGGTCACGCCCGCGAAGGAGGCGTTACCAAACGGGCTGAGTACCAGCCCTTTAATATCGTAACGGTAGGCCTGGAGGCGCAGGGAAGAGGCAAGCGGCAACACGGGAAGTTCTCTGGCCAGAATAGTTTGAGCTTCATCGTAGGCTTCAATGCGTGAGGCAAGTTGTTGAGATGCTAGCGCTTTTTGCAGAACAGCATCAAACTCCCGGTTACACCAGTGAGCGTAGTTGGTCTGGGAGTTGATTGCCGCACAGCTCAGTAGCGGACGGAAGAAGCTGTCCGGGTCGTTACTGTCGGTAGACCAGCCAGCCAGCGTTAAGTCATGATTCATGTCCATCAGACGCGCCTCCTGGAAACGGCCTTCTACAGGAACGATGATCACCTTAACGCCCACCTGCGCCATATCTGCCTGTAACAGTTCGGCCGTTTTCAGCGGGCTGGGGTTCCACGCCTGAGAGCTGGTCGGTACCCACAGCTGTAGCGTCAGGTTTTCTGCTCCCAGCGCTTTAAGCTGCTCGCGCGCTTTCGCCGGGTTATATTCCGTAATCTTCGCCTCGCCGTCATAGGCCCATGAGGCGCGCGGCAGGATAGAGGCGGCAGTTTCCGCAGTGCCATAATAAATCGACTGCATCAGACGCTGGTTGTTGATCGCTAACGCCAGCGCATGGCGTACGGCTGGATTATTGAGCGGCGGCTTATCGGTGTTAAATGCCAGATAAGCGATGTTCATCCCCGGGCGCAGGGTCAGACGCAGGCGAGGATCGTCGCGCAAAATAGTCAGCTGGCTGGCCGCAGGCCAGGCAAGTACGTCGCACTCGCCGGTCAGCAGTTTTGAGAGTCGGCCTGTTCCACCTGAACCCAGATCAACGATTACCTGCGGCATCAGCGGTTTGCCGCGCCAGAAACGGTCATGACGTTGCAGGCGAATGTATTGGCCAGCGCGGTACTCTGCTAACTGGAACGGGCCTGTGCCCACAGGTTCACGATCGAGACGTTCCTGACGATCCTTTTTCGTCAGCTGATCCGCATACTCGGCTGACATGACCGAAGCGTAGTGCGTTGCCAGGTGCCAGAGGAACGACGCGTCGGGGCGCGTCAGGCGAAACTCAACCGTGCGGTTATCCAGCTTGCGAACGCTTTTAACCGTATCGGCAAACTGCAAACTGTCGAAATAGGGGAAGTTGTTGCCGTTGACGTTATGCCATGGATGATTGCGGTTAAAGATGCGCTGGAAGGTGAAAACCACGTCATCCGCGTTGAGTTTACGGGTTGGGGTAAACCACGGAGTGTGCTGAAAATTGACGTCATCGCGCAGACGGAAGCGGTACGTGGCGCCGTTATCCATCACTTCCCAGCTCTCGGCAAGTTCCGGGACCAGCCGATAGGTATACGGGTCTACATCAAGCAGGCGATCGTAAATCTGGGCGGCCAGCGTATCAACTATCAGGCCGCTCCCCGCCTTTTGTGGATTAAAGGTATCAACTTGCCCGCTGACGCAGTAGACGAAACCACTATCACGGATATCAGGGGGCACAGCGCGGTCGGGCGCAGCAAAGGCCAGATTGCTGAACAGACCAAGTGCAAGCAGGGACGATAAAACCAGGCGCATAGTTTTTAAGGTTTTTAGATTCGATCTGCAAAGTGTATCGCACTTACGCCTGCTTCGTAAAAATGTCTGGGGGTAAGTGCTGATAATGTCAGCGCATTTGATGTTTTTTGAGCAATGCCCTCAACTGATGGTAGGTCAGACCCAGCAGTTCAGCCGCCCGTTTCTGATTATATTTCGCCGCTTTCAGGCTCTGCTCAAGCAGTTGCTGTTCCTGCTGATGCTGGAACTGACGTAAATCGAGCGGCAACGCCGGACCCTGCTGGCGCGTCGCCGTAGCAGGGGGCTGTTTAACCTCGCGCCGAAACGGATCGAGGATAATATTGTCCAGCTCGGCCTCGCTGGTGCCATGACGGTAAACAGAGCGTTCCACCACGTTTTTCAGTTCCCGAATATTTCCCGGCCATGGATAACCGAGCAGTGTCTCGGTGGCCTGTTCGCTGAAGCCTGGAAAGAGCGGCAGGCCCAGTTCCCGGCACATCTGAATGGCAAATTGATCGGCCAGCAGCATGATATCGCTACGCCGCTCCCTTAGTGGCGGTAACTGAACGACATCGAAAGCGAGCCTGTCCAGCAGGTCGGCGCGGAATTTGTCCTCTGCCACCATCGCGGGCAGATCGGCGTTGGTGGCGCACACCAGGCGAACGTTGACCTGAAGCGGCTGACTTCCGCCAACGCGTTCCAGTTCACCATACTCAATGACGCGCAGCAGCTTTTCCTGCACCAGCATCGGCGCTGTCGCCAGCTCATCGAGAAAGAGGGTTCCGCCATCGGCGCGCTCAAAGCGTCCGGGATGGCGTTTTTGTGCGCCGGTAAAGGCGCCAGCTTCATGACCAAACAGCTCGGTGTCGAGCAAATTTTCATTCAACGCCGCGCAATTAAGCGAAATAAAGGGTCCATCCCATCGGCCAGACAGAAAGTGCAGGCGGTTAGCGATTAGTTCTTTACCCGTTCCGCGCTCACCGATAATCAGCACCGGTTTATTCAGCGGCGCGAGTCGCGATACCTGTTCTAGCACTTCCAGAAAGCTGTTGGCTTCCCCAAGCAAATTATCTTTATATTCAGCCATGATGAAATTAACCACTCCTTAGTGATATTCACCAGGTGAGAATAGCCCCTGCATGGATGAATATCAACCACATCCAGTAAAATCAATAAGATAAAAAGTTGGCATGAGATTTGTATTAACTATTCAGCAGGGCATCGCCCGATAACAGAACTATGAGGATTGAATTATGGGTATTTTTTCTCGTTTTGCCGACATCGTGAACGCCAACATCAACTCGCTGCTGGAGAAAGCGGAAGATCCGCAGAAGCTGGTGCGCCTGATGATTCAGGAGATGGAAGACACGCTGGTTGAAGTACGCTCCACCTCCGCCCGCGCGCTGGCAGAGAAAAAGCAGTTAACGCGTCGTATTGAGCAGGCGACTGCCCAGCTTAACGAGTGGCAGGAAAAAGCTGAACTGGCGTTGCGTAAAGATAAAGAAGATCTGGCCCGCGCTGCGCTGATTGAGAAGCAAAAGCTGACCGACATGGTTGCCACGCTGGAACATGAAGTAACGCTGGTGGATGATACTCTCACGCGTATGAAGAAAGAGATTGGCGAGCTTGAAAACAAACTCAGCGAAACCCGTGCACGTCAACAGGCACTGGCGCTGCGCCACCAGGCAGCAAGCTCGTCCCGAGACGTGCGTCGCCAGCTGGACAGCGGAAAACTGGATGAAGCGATGGCGCGTTTCGAATCATTCGAACGCCGTATCGACCACATGGAAGCGGAAGCTGAAAGCCACAGCATCGGCAAGCAGAAAACCCTCGATCAGCAGTTTGCTGACCTGAAAGCCGATGATGAAATTAGCGAGCAACTGGCTGCGCTGAAAGCCAAAATGAAACAAGACAATCAATAATAATTCCTGCGGCACCTGAGCGTGCCGCATCGCAAGACAAGGAGTACACATGAGCGCGCTTTTTCTGGCTATACCCCTGACCATTTTTGTGCTGTTTGTTCTGCCCATCTGGTTATGGCTGCACTACAGCAACCGCTCTTCACGCAGTGAACTGTCGCAGAGTGAACAGCAGCGGCTGGCGCAGCTCTCTGCGGAAGCAAATAAAATGCGCGAACGTATCCAGGCGCTGGAAGCTATCCTGGATGCGGAACACCCGAACTGGAGGGAGCAGTAATGGCTGGACTGAATCTGAATAAAAAACTGTGGCGCATCCCGCAGCAAGGCATGGTACGGGGCGTTTGCGCCGGGCTGGCACACTATCTGGATGTCCCGGTAAAACTGGTGCGTGTGGTCACCGTATTGTCGATTTTCTTCGGCCTGGCCTTTATTACGCTGGTGGCATACATCATTCTGTCGTTTGTACTCGATCCTATGCCGGAAGGTGAGCTGGATGCTGAGAACACGCCAACCAACAGCGATCTCCTGAACGCGGTGGATGAACAGCTTAGCGCAGGGGAGAAGCGATTGCGCGAGATGGAACGTTATGTCACCTCCGATACCTTTACGCTGAGAAGTCGTTTTCGTCAGCTTTAAGAGAGAACTTACATGAAACAAAACTGGCAACAGGCCGGTCAGAAGGTAAAACCCGGCCTGAAAATAGCAGGTAAACTGGTTCTGATGACGGCGTTACGTTATGGCCCGGCCGGTGTGGCGGGTTGGGCGATCAAATCTGTTGCCCGCAAGCCGGTCAGAATGTTGCTGGCGGTTGCTCTGGAACCGCTGTTACAAAAACTGGCAAAACACGTTTCCCGGCGCTACCTTTCACGCTAGTTCCTCCCGCATACGCCCTTTCTCATCCAGAGAAGGGGCATGACTTCCCCTTCTGCGTTTCTTCTGTTTTCTGCTTTCTTTGCGGCAGGTCACAATAATGCGTTGCGCTGCGCTGAGATTGCGGCTTTCTGCCCCCGGGTCCGTTGACAGAAATTTTCCATGAGAGTAGATTGCCACTCCGTGGGACCGCTACCATGGAAAATAATGTGAACGCAAAAATTAAAAAAATTATCAATCATATCTACGGTGAATCATTTTCAGAAGCACACCTTAACGTATTATTAACTAAGCTTGAAAAGGCGGCAGTTAATATTACGGAAAAGCGTAAGTCAGGCTGGGATGAAAAAGACGTTGTGCTGATTACCTATGCCGATCAGTTCTCCGCGAAAGGGGAGAAAGCGTTGCCGGTATTTACCCGGTTCTATAATGAATGGCTTTCTCGCACGTTTTCCCATGTCCACCTGTTACCGTTTTATCCGTGGTCTTCGGATGATGGCTTTTCCGTTATTGATTATCACGAGGTTGCACCTGAAACCGGAACCTGGCGAGATGTCGCGGAATTAAAACAGTCTTCCAGCTTAATGTTTGACTTCGTTTGCAACCATATGTCAGCGAAAAGCGAATGGTTTGCTAATTATCTGGCGCAGAAGCCAGGCTATGAAGATTTCTTTATTTCTGTCGACCCCGAAACCGATTTATCGGCGGTGACGCGTCCCCGCGCATTACCGCTGCTGACGCCGTTCACGCTTCATGACGGCAGCGTCCGTCATCTGTGGACCACATTCAGCGAGGACCAGATCGATCTCAATTTCGCCTCGCCGCAGGTGCTGATTGCAATGGTTGACGTTCTTCTCCATTACCTCATGGAAGGAGCGCGTTATATCCGTCTGGATGCGGTTGGGTTTATGTGGAAGATCCCGGGAACAACCTGCATCCATCTGGAACAAACCCATCGCCTTATACAGCTGTTCCGCGCTATCACAGACGCCGTGGCACCTGGAACAGTAATCATCACTGAGACAAATGTTCCTCACAAAGATAATATCTCTTACTTCGGTAATGGCGAAAATGAAGCCCAGATGGTCTACCAGTTTTCCTTACCTCCGCTGGTGCTGCACGCCGTACATTGTCAGAACGTTAAAGCCCTATGCCAGTGGGCGGGATCGCTGGCGCTGCCTTCAACACATACCACCTGGTTTAATTTCCTGGCCTCGCATGATGGTATCGGTTTGAACCCATTACGGGGCATCCTTCCGGAATCCGAGATCCTTTCGCTGGTCGACAAGCTTCAGCAGGAAGGCGCGCTGGTTAACTGGAAAAATAACCCTGACGGAACGCGAAGCCCCTACGAAATTAATGTCACCTATCTTGATGCGTTAAGTTTGCGAGACAGTTCAGATGATGAGCGTATTGCCCGGTTCATCCTGGCGCATGCGGTGTTGTTAAGTTTCCCTGGCGTACCGGCTGTATATATACAAAGCATTCTTGGTTCGCGTAACGATTATGACGGTGTTGAGCGTCTCGGATATAACCGTGCGATAAACAGGAAGAAATATACCGAAGGTCAGGTTGATCGGGAACTTTGTGATAAGAAGAGTATTCGTTATCAAATTTATTCTCGTTTGAGTGAGCTTATTGCTATTCGTCGCAAAGAGAGTGCGTTCCATCCCGATGCTCAGGCTATTTTTGAAGCAAGTGGTGAACATATTCTTAAAATTGTTCGCGTTGCAAAAAATGGTGAGCGAATAACAGCTTTATTTAATTTTAGCAATAAAATGCAGACTGTTCATGAACAAACGCGAGTTGGTAAGGAATTAGTGTCAGGACAAGATATTAGTGGTACGGAACTGACCCTCAATCCATGGCAGGTAATGTGGATTAAAGAAAACTAAAAAGGACCCTAAAATGAAAATGCCCAAAATTGTGCTGTTATCAGCACTGGTTTCGTGCGCCCTGTTATCAGGCTGTAAGGACGATAAAACATCTCAGGTTACCATTGAGTTTATGCACTCGTCGGTAGAACAGGAGCGTCAGGCAGTTATTACGAAACTGATCGAAAAATTCGAGAAAGAGAATCCCACTATAACGGTGAAACAGGTCCCCGTTGAGGAAGATGCCTATAACACTAAGGTCATTACATTGGCCCGTACCGGCGCGCTGCCGGAGGTGATTGAAGTCAGCCATGACTACGCCAAAGTCATGGATAAAGAACAACTGCTGGATCGTGAAGCGATCGGTAACGCGATTAAAGCCGTAGGCGAAGAGACGTTCTACGACGGCATTTTACGCGTTGTTCGCACTGAAGACGGTAGCGCATGGACGGGCGTACCGGTTAGCGCCTGGCTGTCCGGCATCTGGTATCACAAAGATGCGCTCGCTGCTGCGGGGATCGCAGAGCCGCACAACTGGCAACAGCTGCTGAAAGCCAGTCAGGCGCTCAACGATCCGGCGAAAAAACGTTACGGCATTGCGCTTCCAACCGCAGAAAGTGTCATGACGGAGCAGGCCTTCTCACAGTTTGCATTGTCAGGAGGGGCTAACGTCTTTGATGCAAGCGGCAGCGTGAAAATCGAGACCCCTGAAATGTCGAAAGCGTTGGCATTTTATCGGGCACTGGCCGCGAACACCATGCCGGGCTCGAATGATGTCATGGAGATCAAAGACGCCTTCATGAACGGTTCTGCCCCTATGGCCGTTTACTCTACCTATATCCTGCCCGCGGTCTACAAAGACGGCAATCCGTCCAAGCTGGGGTTTGTTGTCCCGACGGAAAAATCATCTGCCGTGTACGGCATGATCACCTCGTTGACGATCACGACCGGCCAGACCGAAGAGGAAACGCAGGCGGCAGAAAAATTTGTGACCTGGATGGAGCAGGCGCAGAACGCATCCGACTGGGTGATGATGTCCCCTGGTGCGGCGCTGCCAGTGAACAAACTCGTGGTGGGCACTGAAAGCTGGAAAAACAACGATGTGATCAAGGCCTTTGGCCAACTGCCTTACGAGCTGATTGCTCAGTTCCCGAATGTCCAGGTGTTTGGTGCAGTGGGTGACAAAAACTTTACCCGTATGGGAGACGTTACCGGGTCCGGCATTATCAGTTCCATGGTGCATAACGTGACGGTGGGTAAAAAAGATCTCAATGTGACGTTAAGCAACAGCCAGAAAAAACTGACTGACCTGATCTCACAACGATAGGAGCGCTTTGCGAAGGGAATTATGAAGACGTTGTTTTCTGGTCGTTCAGATATGCCTTTCGCCATGCTGCTGTTGGCCCCTAGCCTGATTTTGCTGGGGGGCCTGGTGGCCTGGCCAATGATTTCCAACATCGAAATCAGTTTTTTACGTTTACCGCTGAACCCGCGTATTGATGCGGTGTTTGTCGGCCTTGATAACTACATTCGCATTCTGGGTGATGCTGCGTTCTGGCACTCGCTGTGGATGACGTTCTGGTACACGGCGCTGGTCGTGCTCGGCAGCACCGGTCTGGGGTTGGCCGTAGCGATCTTCTTTAACCGTGAATTCCGCATGCGGAAAACGGCACGTTCGCTGGTGATCCTGTCCTACGTGACGCCGTCTATTTCACTGGTGTTTGCCTGGAAATACATGTTCAACAACGGCTACGGGATTGTGAACTATCTGGGCGTTGATCTGCTGCATCTCTACGATCAGGCGCCGCTGTGGTTCGACAACCCTGGCAGTAGTTTTGTGCTGGTTGTGCTGTTCGCCATCTGGCGTTACTTCCCGTATGCCTTTATCTCGTTTCTCGCGATTTTACAGACCATTGATAAATCATTGTACGAAGCGGCAGAGATGGACGGAGCGAACGCCTGGCAGCGTTTTCGTATCGTGACGTTGCCCGCCATCATGCCGGTGCTGGCAACGGTGGTCACGCTGCGAACCATCTGGATGTTCTACATGTTTGCGGATGTTTATCTGCTCACCACTAAGGTCGATATTCTGGGCGTCTATCTCTACAAAACCGCCTTTGCGTTTAATGACCTGGGTAAAGCAGCCGCCGTTTCCGTTGTGCTGTTTGTGATCATCTTCGCTGTCATTCTGCTGACCAGAAAAAGGGTAAACCTCAATGGCAACAAATAAACGCGTTCTGGGCCGTATCGGTTTTTATCTGGGACTGGCGCTATTTCTGATTATCACGCTGTTTCCGTTTTTTGTGATGTTGATGACGTCGTTCAAAAGCGCGAAAGAGGCGATCTCGCTGCATCCGACCATCCTGCCGCAGGAATGGACGCTCCAGCACTACATCGACATCTTTAACCCGCTGATTTTCCCGTTTGTGGATTACTTCCGTAACAGCATGGTGGTGTCGTTGACATCGTCAGTCATTGCGGTGTTTCTCGGCACGCTGGGCGCGTATGCGTTATCCAAACTGCGCTTTAAAGGACGCACGACGATCAATGCAAGCTTCTACACGGTTTACATGTTCTCCGGGATCCTGCTGGTGGTGCCGCTGTTCAAAATCATCACCGCGCTTGGCATTTATGACACCGAGCTGGCACTGATCATCACCATGGTGACGCAGACGTTGCCTACCGCTGTCTTTATGCTGCGCAGCTATTTCGACACCATCCCGGACGAAATCGAAGAAGCCGCGATGATGGACGGCCTGAACCGCCTGCAAATCATCTTCCGCATCACCGTGCCGCTGGCGATCTCTGGTCTGGTGTCGGTCTTTGTCTACTGCTTCATGGTGGCGTGGAATGACTATCTGTTCGCCTCCATTTTCCTGTCCAGCGCCAGCAACTTCACATTGCCGGTCGGGCTGAACACGCTCTTCAGTACGCCAGACTACATCTGGGGTCGCATGATGGCGGCATCGCTGGTGACGGCACTTCCGGTGGTCATTATGTATGCCCTGTCTGAACGTTTTATTAAAAGTGGTTTGACCGCCGGCGGCGTTAAGGGCTGAGGCGGCCGATTTTAACAAGGAGTGAGTCATGAAAAAATTAGTTGCGACAGCGCCTCGTGTGGCGGCGCTGGTGGAATACGAAGATCGTCCTGTTGCAGCACATGAAGTCAAAATTCGTGCCCGTTATGGTGCGCCGAAGCATGGCACCGAAGTCGTGGATTTCCGCGCGGCAAGCCCGTTCATCGATGAAGAATTCAACGCTGAGTGGCAGATGTTTACCCCTCGAGAAGAAGGTGCAGCGCGCGGTATCGAATTTGGTAAGTTCCAGTTGGGGAACATGATCGTCGGCGACATCATCGAATGTGGTGCGGACGTGACGGAATACCAGATCGGCGACAACGTCTGCTGCTACGGCCCATTGCAGGAAACGGTCATCGTCAACGCGGTGAACAATTATAAGCTGCGCAAAATGCCGCAGGGTGCATCCTGGAAAAACGCCGTTTGCTACGATCCGGCACAGTTCGCCATGAGCGGCGTGCGCGATGCCAACGTGCGTGTAGGGGATTTCGTTGTGGTTGTGGGTCTGGGCGCGATTGGCCAGATTGCGATTCAGCTGGCGAAAAAAGCCGGCGCGTCAGTAGTTATTGGTGTCGATCCTATCGAACATCGCTGTGAGATCGCTCGCCGTCACGGAGCCGACCACTGCCTGAATCCAATCGGTACCGATGTCGGTCTTGAAATTAAGAAACTGACTGGCAAGCAGGGCGCGGATGTGATCATCGAAACCAGCGGATTTGCAGATGCGCTGCAATCTGCACTGCGCGGACTCGCTTACGGCGGAACGATCTCCTACGTGGCTTTCGCCAAGCCGTTTGCAGCAGGCTTCAACCTGGGCCGCGAAGCACACTTCAACAACGCGAAAATCGTCTTCTCTCGCGCATGCAGTGAACCCAATCCGGACTATCCGCGCTGGAGCCGCAAGCGTATTGAAGAGACCTGCTGGGAATTGCTGATGAACGGTTATCTCAATTGTGAAGATCTGATCGATCCGGTCGTCACATTCACCACCAGCCCGGAAAGCTATATGAAGTATGTCGATCAGCACCCGGAACTCAGTATCAAAATGGGCGTCACTTTTTAAGCTAAGGACAGCAAATTATGAAAATCGCAACACAAAACCAGGTCTTTTTCCCAACCGCAATTATGGAAAAATTCGAATACATCAAAGCGATGGGATTTGATGGTTACGAAATTGATGGCCGACTGCTGGTGGAAAACCTCGATGAGGTGAAAGCGGCTATCAAAGCCACCGGCCTGCCGGTGACGACGGCATGTGGCGGATACGATGGCTGGATCGGGGACTTCATCGAAGAACGCCGTTTAAACGGCTTACAACAAATTGAGCGCATTCTGGAAGCGCTGGCAGAAGTGGGCGGTAAGGGGATTATTGTGCCAGCTGCCTGGGGAATGTTTACCTTCCGTCTGCCGCCAATGACCGCGCCACGTAGCCTCGACGGCGACCGTAAAGCGGTTAGTGCCTCTCTGCGCTGGCTGGATGAGGTTGCTGCACGTACCGGGACTACCGTCTACCTCGAGCCGCTGAACCGCTATCAGGATCATATGATCAATACCCTGGCTGACGCGCGTCGTTATATTGAAGAGAACGATCTGAAGCACGTGCAGATCATCGGTGACTTCTACCATATGAACATTGAAGAAGACTCGCTGACGGAAGCGCTGCATCACAACCGCGACCTACTGGGTCATGTGCACATTGCTGATAACCATCGCTATCAGCCGGGCAGCGGCAGCCTCGATTTCGCCAGCCTGTTCGATCAGCTGCGTGCCGATAATTATCAGGGTTACGTCGTGTACGAGTGCCGGGTGCGTGCCGACGATCCGGCTCAGGCCTATAAGGACTCTCTCACTTACTTGCGTGAATGCTAAGGATGACGAGCGTGATGAGTGCTTCTACATCTTTGCCTCTGCGCATCGCCATCATTGGCGCCGGGCAGGTTGCAGACAAAGTGCATGCCTCGTATTACGCCACGCGCAGTGATGTTCAAATGGTGGCTGTCATGGACAGCCGCCTTGAACAGGCACAGGCGTTCGCGGAACGTTATGCTATTTCATCAGCATGGCAGGACGCTCACGAGATGTTGCAGGAAGTAAAACCGGATGTGGTGAGCGTCTGTTCGCCTAATCGGTTCCATTTTGAACACGTCATGGCGGCCCTCGAAGCGGGTTGTCATGTGATGTGTGAAAAGCCGCCGGCGATGACGCCGGAACAGGCCGACCAGATGCGCATTGCGGCGCGTAAGGCTGGAAAAGTCCTCGCGTATGATTTTCACCATCGCTTTGCCCTGGATACCCAGTTGCTGCGTGATGCGGTGTTGAACGGCACGCTCGGCGAAGTTTACTTTACCTCGGCACAGGCGCTGCGGCGCTGCGGTGTGCCGGGGTGGGGCGTTTTCACCAATAAATCACTCCAGGGCGGCGGGCCCCTGATCGATATCGGCATTCATATGCTGGATGCTGCGATGTACGTGTTGGGCTTCCCGGCCGTAAAACGGGTAACCGCGCACAGCTTCCAGAGACTGGGGAACCGGAAACACACCGGCCAGTTTGGCGAATGGGATCCTGCGCAGTTTACCGTGGAAGATGCTCTGTTTGGCACGATTGAGTTCTGTAACGGTGGCATTCTGCGTCTGGACACCTCCTTTGCGCTCAATATCCGCGAGCAGTCGATCATGAACGTCTCTTTCTGCGGTGAGAAGGCAGGTGCAACGCTGTTTCCGGCACACATTTATAACGACGAAGCCGGTGTTTTACAGACGCTGACCCAGCGTGAAGATGCTGACGATCGGCGACATCAGCGCAGTATGGATGCGTTTGTTCGCCACGTAATGGGCGAGCCGGTCATGATTGCCGATGCGGAGCAGGGGCTGGTGATCCAGCAATTAGTCGCGGCGTTATATGAAGCTGCGGAAACAGGGGAAAGCGTGACGTTATGCTGAACCAGTCTGTATTAACCGATCCGGGCTTTTGCCCGCATAGCCTGAATAAGTACGCGTCCATTATGGCCTGCGGCAATGGCTACATGGGCATTCGCGCCACGCATGAAGAAGATTACACCCAACAGACCAGAGGGATGTATCTGGCGGGGCTGTATCATCGCGCGGGACGCAACGAAACCACGGAGCTGATCAATCTGCCGGACGTCACCGGGATTGATATTGAGCTGGACGGTGTCAATTTCACGCTCCTTTCAGGCGAAATTCTTGAGTGGCAACGCGAGCTGGCCTTTGCTAACGGCGAACTGCATCGTAACGTTGTCTGGCGTTCACCGGACGGAAAACGCTATCGCCTCGAGAGCCGTCGTTTTGTTTCGCTTGACCAACTGCCCTTGGTGGCAATGCAGCTCTCGGTGACACCGCTTGATGGCTCCGCTCAGGTCGTGCTGAAAACCGGCATTGATGCAACGCAAACGAACAGCGGCAGACAGCATCTGGATGAAATTTCGGTCAGGGTCTTTGACCAGCATTACATGCAGGGTGTCTATGAAACGCAGGACCGGGCGTCTGAAATTGTTGTTTCGGCGTTTTGTCAGCTCTCCGCTAAGAGCGACAGCTGTTTCACCGCTAAAAATCGTCGCCTCAGCGTTCATCATTCTCTGACCATTACTCAAGGTGACACTGTCACGCTAGAAAAGATCGTCTGGTTAACGCATCGCAGCGATAAAGCGCTCTCCCAGGAGTCTTTCGCCCGTAACGCGCTGGCCGATCTCAAAGTCTGCGCGGCAAGAGGCTACGATTCGTTGCTTGATAGCTCAGCGTATGCCTGGAAAGCGGTATGGCGTGACGCTCGGGTGGAAGTGACTTCCGCAGAACAGCAGGATCAGCTGGCGCTGGATTATGCCGTATGGCACCTGACGACGATGACGCCAGCCCATAGCGAAAGAAGCAGCATTGCCGCGAAAGGGCTGACGGGGGAAGGGTACAAAGGGCACGTCTTCTGGGATACTGAAATTTTCCTGCTGCCGTTCCATCTGTTTACCCGTCCACAGATTGCCCGCGGCCTGCTGCGCTATCGCTGGCTGAACCTTTCTGGCGCGCGCGAAAAAGCACGCCGTAACGGTTGGCCTGGCGCGTTGTTCCCGTGGGAAAGCGCCGCCAGCGGACACGAAGAGACGCCAGAATTCGCCGCAATTAACATCCGTACCGGGGTACGCCAGAAGGTCGCCTCCGCACTCGCTGAACACCACATCGTGGCTGATATCGCCTGGGCCGTTATCGCTTACTGGCAGGCAACACATGACGACGCCTTTATGCGCAATGAGGGCCTGACGCTACTGATGGAAACCGCTTCGTTCTGGATGGGACGCGCGACGGAAATTAATGGTCGTCTTGAGATCCATGACGTGATCGGACCGGATGAATACACCGAACATGTCAACAACAATGCCTACACCAACTATCTGGCCTGGCACAACGTTGCCTGTGCGCGGCAGTTTATGGCGATGTTTGGACGTGACGATGCGCGTTTTATGGAAAATGCCGAGAAGTTTCTGGCGCGTTTGTGGTTACCGGAGGCCGATGCAGGGGGTGTGATCCCGCAGGATGATACCTTTATGACAAAACCGGCCATCGATCTGAGCTGCTATAAAGCCAAAGCGGGTAAGCAAACCATACTGCTTGATTACTCCCGTGCGGAAGTGAACGAGATGCAGATCCTGAAGCAGGCCGATGTGGTGATGCTCAACTACCTGCTGCCGGAACGGTTCACGCCGGAGCAATGTGCCGCCAACCTGGCGTTCTATGAGCCACGCACTATCCATGATTCATCCCTGAGCAAAGCCATTCACGGCATTGTGCTCGCGCGCTGCGGTGACACCGAGGGGGCGTATGCCTTCTGGCGTGACGGTATCTCCATCGACCTGGGGGACGATCCGCACAGCAGCGATGACGGCATACATGCCGCGGCTACCGGTGCGATCTGGTTGGGTGCCATTCAGGGATTTGCTGGTCTGCACATTAGCGAAGGGGAGCTGCATCTTGCGCCAAAACTGCCTGCCCACTGGCAGAAACTCGCCTTCCCGCTGCGGTGGCGGAACGCAACAATGCATATTACCTGTGAAGGTAACCAGTTAACCATTGAAACTACCGCACCAGTCACGTTGACGCTGTGGGGCAAAACGTTGGACGTCTCTGGGCAAAAAGTCTTTGAGCACAAGGACTTTTTTATATCTGTTAATGGGACCGCTACCAGGGAGGGGCGCTATGACGCTTAACGCTGTTGTATTCGATCTGGACGGGGTGATCACCGATACCGCGCACCTTCATTTTCTGGCCTGGCGCGCCGTCGCGGAAGAGATTGGTATCACCTTCAACGAAGTGTTTAACGAACAGCTGAAGGGAATAAGCCGGATGGATTCCCTCCAGCGCATTCTGAAGCATGGCGGGAAAGAGGGGATGTTCAGTGACGAGCAGCGTCTGGCGCTGGCGACGAAAAAAAACGCGCTCTACGTCCAGTCACTGGCGACACTGACGCAGGATTCGCTACTTCCGGGAATTCGTGACGTACTGGCGGATATTCGCGCCGCGAAGGTTAAAACGGGACTGGCATCCGTATCGCTTAACGCACCTGGGATTTTGCACGCGTTGGGTATTTACCAGGCTTTCGATTTTTGCGCCGATGCTTCGCGCATTTGCCGCTCAAAGCCGGACCCGGAAATTTTCCTTGCGGCCTGTAAAGGACTGAACGTGCGGCCTGAAGAGGCCATTGGTATTGAAGATGCCGCCGCAGGGGTAGATGCGATTAACGCCGCAGGAATGCTGTCGGTCGGGATTGGGCCTGGCCTGAACCATGCGGGATTACAACTTCATTCAACGCAGGAACTGACCTGGGAACGTCTGACGGCGTTCTGGGCATCCCGGGCGTCTTGATAAGGAATAAATGATGGCTCAACTGTCTCTGAAACACATTCAGAAAATCTATGATAACCAGGTACACGTGGTTAAGGATTTCAATCTCGAAATTAAAGACAAAGAATTTATTGTCTTCGTCGGTCCATCGGGCTGTGGAAAATCTACGACGCTGCGAATGATTGCCGGCCTTGAAGAGATCAGCTCGGGTGAACTGATTATTGACGGGGTTTGCATGAATGATGTTCCCGCCAAGTCCCGTGATATTGCGATGGTCTTCCAGAACTATGCGCTCTATCCGCATATGACGGTCTACGAGAACATGGCGTTTGGCCTGAAAATGCAAAAAATCGCGGCCTCTGTTATTGAAGAACGCGTTAACTGGGCCGCACAGATCCTGGGCTTGCGCGACTATCTCCAGCGTAAACCTGGTGCGTTGTCCGGTGGTCAGCGCCAGCGCGTGGCGCTAGGCCGGGCGATAGTGCGTGAAGCGGGGGTCTTCCTGATGGATGAGCCTTTATCTAACCTTGATGCCAAGCTTCGTGTACAGATGCGCGCTGAAATTAGCAAGCTGCACCAGAAGCTTAATACCACCATGATTTACGTGACGCACGATCAGACGGAAGCCATGACGATGGCAACCCGCATCGTTATTTTAAAAGACGGCATCATTCAGCAGGTAGGCGCGCCGAAGCAGGTCTACAACGAGCCGGCGAATATGTTCGTTGCAGGGTTTATTGGTTCACCTGCGATGAACTTCATTCGTGGCGCGATCGATGACCGTTACTTTGTCACAGAAACGCTGCGTCTGGAGATCCCGGAGGACAAGCTCGCCGTACTGAACGCGCAAGGCTACCAGCGTAGAGCGGTCGTCTTTGGGATCCGTCCGGAAGACATTCTCACGCCACAGCGCAACGGTGAAAACATCACGGCGAAAATCAGCGTTGCTGAGCTGACCGGAGCTGAGTTTATGCTTTATGCCACCGTAGGTGGCCATGAACTGGTTGTCCGTGCAGGAGCGGCGGATGATTACGTTGCAGGAAATAATATCGGCATTCAGTTCGATATGAATAAATGCCATTTCTTCGATGCTGATACTGAAACAGCTATTAGATGAGAAAGGTGTTCGCCGGAAATGAAAATTTCCGGTTTTTTGTGTGTTAATTATAAAGGAATATTTTAATGAGTACTCTACTAAGAAGTGCTGCGCTCGTTCTGTGCGCAGGAGTGAGCTGCGCGCAAGCAACAGAATCAGCTAAACACTGGGAATTTAATATTGGTGCCATGTATGAAATTGAAAACGTCGAAGGTCAGGGCGACGATAAAGATGGATTATATGAACCTTCCGTGTGGTTTAATGCTACATGGGATGCCTGGACTCTTTCGCTGGCTATGTATCAGGAAGGAACAGTCGATTACAGCAGCATGACGCGAGGCACCTATTTCGATCGTCCGGAATTTGAATTACGCTATCGCTTTATCGGCACCGATGATTTTACGTTCGGCCTGACCGGTGGCTTCCGTAATTATGGCTATCACTTTAAGGATGAGCACGGTGCTAAAGACGGCAGTGCCAATATGCAGCGTTATAAAGTTCAGCCTGACTGGGATATTAAATTAACCGACGACTGGCGTTTCGGCGGCTGGTTTGCCATGTATCAATTTGCCAACGATCTGGAAAAAACCGGTTATGCTGACAGCCGCGTCGAGACTGAAACCGGTTTTACCTGGACAATTAACGAAACCGTCTCTGCAAAAGTTAATTACTATTTAGAGCGCGGTTTTAATATGGACAGTTCACGTGATAACGGTGAATTCTCTACTCAGGAAATTCGCGCGTATTTGCCGATTTCGTTGGGTCAGACTACGTTAACGCCTTATACCCGTCTGGGACTCGATCGCTGGTCAAACTGGGACTGGCAAGACGATCCTGAGCGTGATGGACATGATTTCAACCGTCTGGGTATGCTGTACGCCTATGATTTTAATAATGGTTTATCCATGACCCTGGAATATGCCTATGAATGGGAAAACCATGACGAAGGCGAGAGCGATCGCTTCCACTACGCGGGCGTCGGCGTGAATTACGCGTTCTGATCACCTGCTACCAGGGGCGCTTGCCCCTGGTTTTTAGCGTAACGAAGCCGCATCAGAAAAATGCGTTTCAACCAATACTTTATGCGGTGCAGATTTACCCGCAATGCACTTGAACAACAAATTGCAGCTCTCTTCGCCCAGCTTTCTCGTGGGGATATCAAAGCCGCCTGGCGCAGGGGTTAAAATGAGAGATAGCATCGGATCGCTGTATCCTGCCATTGCAACCTGTTCTGGGATCGTCAGATTTAGCTCATCCGCGGCGCGATACAGACTCAGCAATTTCATACTGTCAGTCGCAAAAACCGCATCGGGCGGATTGTCTGAGGAGAGTAGCTGGCAGGCTGCCTGAAGCGCGCTTTCATGGGTATATCCGCCATCGATAACCCAGTCCGGATTTACCGCAATACCCTGCTTCTCGAGGCTCGATTTAAAACCCGCAAGGCGATCGATCGACACGTGATAATCGAGCGGGGCATGCAGGCAGGCAATTTTAGTGCGGCCATGTTTGATAAATGAGTCTGTTAACAGGGCGCTGTCGCGAAAATTATCCGTGTCGACAGAATAAATATTCTGGTAAATGCCTTCCACCTTACCAATAACGACCACGGGCACACCGTATTCATCCAGCGTGGCGAAAAAAGACTCGTTCGCCGGCGAGCTTAGCATGATGACCCCTTTAATCATCTTCTGCTTTATTTTACCCACGCATTTTTGCAGATCATCTTCGCTGCTTTTCGACGTTTGTAAAATAACATCAAACCCTTCCTCCTCTGCTTTTGCCGTTATGGCATGCAGTACATCAGAAAAAAAAGGATTTCCTGCGGTGGTTTTGGTTGAACGGGTCGAAATAACCATTATGGCGTCGAAGCCAGAAGAGGTGAGTGCGCGGGCAAGCTTATTAGGTTGATAATTTAATTCATCTATCGCCTTCAGCACCTTTTCGCGCGCTTCAGGAGAAATATTCGTTTGTTTATTCAGAACTCGCGACACGGTTGATTTCGAAACGCCAGCAACGCGTGCAATATCATAGATGGTGGGTGACATACACCTTACTCACTCCGAACGGACAGCAATTGCGCCCATCTTACTGGAGAGAAAACGGCAATAGCAATAATTAAGAATTGATAATCAACGATCTGCCCCAATTTACTGTATTCTGAAGTGACTTTTTCAGGGTTCCAGGCAATGAAGGACGGCGATGAAGCGACTTAAAAACGAATTCAGTTCTCTGGTGAACCGTGGCGTTGATCGCCATCTGCGTCTTGCCGTGACGGGACTAAGCCGCAGCGGTAAAACGGCATTTATTACGGCGATGGTCAATCAGCTGTTGAACCTGCATGCAGGGGCGCGCCTGCCACTGCTTAGCGCAGTGCGCGAGGAGCGGTTGCTGGGGGTGAAACGCGTGCCGCAACGTGATTTTGGCATCCCGCGTTTCACCTATGATGAAGGTCTGGCGCAGTTATATGGGGAGCCTCCCGCCTGGCCGACCCCGACGCGCGGCGTGAGCGAAATCCGTCTTGCGCTTCGTTTCCGTTCAAATGAATCCCTGATGCGTCACTTCAAAGAAACGTCCACGCTCTATCTCGAAATTGTGGATTATCCGGGAGAATGGCTGCTCGATTTACCGATGCTGGCGCAGGATTATCTTAGCTGGTCCCGACAGATGACCGGTCTGTTGCAGGGTCAGCGGGCAGAGTGGGCGACCAAATGGCGCCAGCTTTGCGAAGGGCTGGATCCACTGGCACCGGCGGACGAAAACCGTCTGGCCGTCATAGCCGGAGCCTGGACGGATTACCTGCATCAGTGCAAGCAGGAGGGGCTGCATTTTATCCAGCCGGGCCGCTTTGTTCTGCCGGGAGATTTAGCCGGAGCTCCCGCGCTCCAGTTTTTCCCGTGGCCGGACGTTGACAGCATCGGCGAATCGAAACTGGCGCAGGCGGACAAGACCACCAACGCCGGTATGCTCCGCGAGCGATACAACTATTACTGCGAGAAGGTGGTTAAGGGTTTTTATAAAAATCACTTTTTACGCTTTGACCGCCAGATCGTGCTGGTGGACTGCCTGCAACCACTCAACAGCGGGCCGCAGGCGTTCAATGATATGCGGCTGGCACTGACGCAGCTGATGCAGAGTTTCCATTACGGACAGCGTACCCTGTTTCGCCGTTTGTTCTCTCCGGTCATCGATAAGCTGCTGTTTGCCGCCACAAAAGCCGACCATGTGACGGTCGATCAGCACGCCAATATGGTTTCCCTGCTGCAACAGCTGGTGCAGGATGCCTGGCAGAATGCGGCTTTCGAAGGGATCGGCATGGATTGTCTGGGGCTGGCGTCCGTACAGGCTACGCAAAGCGGTTTGATTGACGTTAACGGCGAGAAAATTCCGGCCCTTCGGGGCAACCGCCTCAGCGACGGGGAGCCGCTCACGGTCTATCCGGGGGAAGTTCCCGCGCGTCTGCCGGGCCAGGCCTTCTGGCAAAGCCAGGGGTTTCAGTTCGAAGCCTTCCGTCCGCAGAGGATGAACGTTGATCAGCCATTGCCGCATATCCGTCTGGATGCCGCGCTGGAGTTTTTAATTGGAGATAAATTGCGATGACGGAACCGTTAAAACCACGCATTGACTTTACCGGCCAGCTTGAGCAGTCCCCGCACGAGGCGTTTAAAACGGCGCAAACCTTCAGCGGCCCGCAGGCCGACAACTTTGCTCCCGTGCTGGCAGACGAGCCGTTGGCTGAAGAGGGGCCGGCGGAAGCGGTTGTTGATGCGGCACTGCGCCCGAAACGCAGCCTGTGGCGCAAGATGGTGACCGCCGGGCTGGCCCTTTTTGGCGTGAGCGTAATCGGTCAGGGCGTGCAGTGGGGCGTCAATGCCTGGCAAACGCAGGACTGGGTGGCTCTGGGGGGGTGTGCCGCCGGGGCGTTGATTGTTGGTGCGGGCGTTGGTTCAGTCGTCACCGAGTGGCGTCGCCTCTGGCGTTTGCGTCAGCGTGCCCACGAACGCGATGAAGCGCGGGATCTGCTGCACAGTCACGGCACAGGAAAAGGGCGTGCTTTTTGTGAAAAGCTTGCGGCTCAGGCCGGGATAGATCACTCTCACCCGGCGCTTCAACGCTGGTATGCGGCGATCCACGAAACCCAAAATGACCAGGAAGTGGTCACGCTCTATGCGCACATTGTACAGCCGGTACTGGATGCGCAGGCTCGTCGTGAGATTAGCCGCTCGGCGGCGGAATCTACCCTGATGATCGCCGTTAGTCCGCTGGCGATGGTGGACATGGCCTTTATCGCCTGGCGCAACCTGCGTCTGATCAACCGCATCGCCAGACTGTATGGTATTGAGCTTGGCTATTACAGCCGATTGCGCCTGTTCAAACTGGTGTTGCTGAATATCGCCTTCGCCGGGGCAAGCGAGCTGGTGCGGGAGGTCGGGATGGACTGGATGTCTCAGGATCTCGCGGCGCGTCTCTCAGCGCGGGCGGCACAGGGGATTGGTGCCGGTCTGCTGACGGCACGCCTGGGCATCAAAGCGATGGAGGTTTGTCGTCCACTTCCCTGGATCGATGGCGATAAGCCGCGGCTGGGGGATTTCCGTCGCGAGTTAATTGGACAGCTTAAAGAGACGCTCAATAAAAAACCTGCTCAATAAGGTTTTGTTTACTATTCGTGCTGGCTGTCAATATTTGTTGACAGCCACCTTCCCGAACACCGTGTTCTGACATATCATTTTACTGTTATTGGCTTAAACGGTGAATTTCCCATGCGTCTGGAAGTCTTTTGTGAAGACCGTCTCGGTCTGACCCGCGAGTTACTCGATCTTCTTGTTTTACGTAGCATTGATTTACGTGGCATTGAGATCGACCCTGTCGGGCGAATTTACCTCAATTTTGCCGAAATTGAATTTAATACCTTCAGTAGCCTGATGGCGGAAATCCGCCGTATCGCTGGCGTTACGGATGTACGCACCATCCCCTGGATGCCGTCCGAGCGGGAACATCTTGCGCTAAGCGCGCTGCTGGAAGCAATGCCGGAGCCGTTTCTCTCTCTCGATCTGAAAAATAAAGTTGAGCGCGTTAACCAGGCCAGCTGCCAGCTGTTCGCGCAGACTCAGGAAAAACTTATCGGGCACCACGCCACGCAACTGATCGCCGGGTTTAATTTCCAGCGCTGGCTGGACAGCAACCCGCAAAATACCCATAGCGAGCACGTCGTCATCAATGGACAGAATTTCCTGATGGAGATCACGCCGGTCTACCTGAAAGGGGAAAATGCCGCGCGGGTGCTCACCGGCGCGGTAATTATGCTGCGCTCCACGGTGCGCATGGGGCGCCAGTTACAAAACCTTTCCAGCCAGGACGTCGGCGCATTCAGCCAGATTATTGCGGTGAGCCCGAAGATGCGTCATGTGATCGACCAGGCGCGCAAGCTGGCAAATCTTACGGCGCCGCTGTTGATTACCGGGGATACCGGTACGGGGAAAGATCTGCTGGCGCATGCTGTGCACATGGCCAGCCCGCGTGCGGCAAAACCGTATCTGGCGTTGAACTGCGCGTCTATTCCGGAAGACGCGGTAGAAAGCGAGCTGTTTGGGCATGCGCCGGAAGGAAAAAAAGGCTTCTTTGAACAGGCGAATGGCGGCTCGGTGCTGCTGGACGAAATTGGCGAAATGTCGCCACGCATGCAGGCGAAACTGCTGCGTTTTCTTAATGACGGCACGTTCCGCCGCGTGGGGGAAGATCATGAAGTGCACGTGGACGTGCGCGTCATCTGCGCTACTCAGAAAAACCTGGTGGAGCTGGTGCAGAAAGGGGTATTCCGCGAAGATCTCTACTATCGTCTCAACGTTCTGACGCTCAATATTCCGCCGCTGCGCGATTGCCCTCAGGACATCATGCCGTTGACGGAACTGTTCGTGGCCCGTTTTGCCGACGAGCAGGGCGTGCCGCGTCCGAAGCTCTCTGCCGACCTGGGCACCGTGCTGACGCGTTACGGCTGGCCGGGCAATATTCGTCAGCTTAAAAATGCGGTCTATCGCGCATTAACTCAGCTTGAAGGGTACGAACTGCGCCCTCAGGATATTCTGTTGCCGGATTACGATGCCGGGACGGTCTCGGTAGGCGAAGAGGCAATGGAAGGCTCGCTGGATGATATCACCAGCCGTTTCGAGCGTTCGGTGTTAACGCAGCTTTATCGCAGCTATCCGAGCACGCGCAAGCTGGCTAAGCGTCTTGGAGTGTCACATACCGCGATTGCGAATAAGCTGCGCGAGTATGGGTTAAATCAGAAGAAGGGTGACGAATAAATAAAAAAGCCTCTTTGCAGAGGCTTTTTTACGTTTAGGCTTTAAGCGTCTCAAGTGCAGCGGTGTAATCCGGTTCGGTGGTGATTTCGTTGACCAGTTCACTGAAAACAACGTTGTCGTTTTCGTCGAGCACCAGCACTGCACGAGCAGCCAGACCTTTCAGCGCGCCTTCGGAAATGGCAACACCGTATTTTTCCAGGAAATCCGGGCTGCGCAGAGTGGAAAGGGTGATGACGTTGCTCAGGCCTTCAGCGCCGCAGAAGCGGGACTGGGCAAACGGCAGGTCAGCAGAAATGCACAGCACCACGGTGTTGTCCATTTCGGTCGCCAGCTGGTTGAATTTACGCACTGATGCAGCGCAAACGCCAGTATCGATGCTTGGGAAAATGTTCAGGACTTTACGTTTGCCAGCAAACTGGCTCAGCGTGACGTCAGACAGATCCTTAGCCACCAGAGTAAAAGGCTGTGCTTTGCTGCCAGCCTGTGGGATGGAACCTGCAACAGCAACCGGGTTGCCCTGGAAATGAACGAGTTGTGACATAGATATCTTCCTGTTTACATATAGTTAACGTCGTGGCTAGTGTATGTCATCCGCAGTTAGCACGGCAAACCAATTTTATGCCTTACCGGCCTGCAAGGAGCCAGTGATGAGAAGCGTTAAGGTCTATGAAGAAGCCTGGCCATTGCATACCCCGTTTGTGATTTCACGCGGCAGCCGTAGTGAGGCCTGCGTGGTTGTGGTTGAATGTGAAGAGGATGGCGTGAAAGGTGTCGGCGAATGTACCCCTTATCCTCGTTACGGAGAAAGTCTGGCGTCAGTCATGGCGCAAATTATGACGGTAGTTCCCGAATTGCAGGCGGGACTGACGCGGGAGGCTCTTCAGCAGCGGTTGCCGGCCGGCGCGGCACGCAACGCGATTGACTGCGCGCTCTGGAGCCTGGAAGCGGCGAAACGACAAAAACCGCTGCCTTCGCTGCTGGACGTTACGCTGCCGCAATCGATCGTCACTGCGCAAACGGTGGTCATCGGTGAACCAGAGCAAATGGCCGCCAGCGCTCAGGCGTTGTATGCCACCGGTGCAACATTATTAAAGGTGAAGCTCGACGATCGTCTGATTAGCGAACGCATGGTCGCCATTCGTGCGGCGGTGCCTGAAGCCACCCTTATCGTCGATGCGAACGAATCCTGGCATAGCGAAGGGCTGGCAGCCCGTTGTCAGCTGCTTGCCGATCTGGGCGTTGCCATGCTGGAGCAACCCCTCCCGGCAGAGGACGATGCCGCGCTGGCAAATTTTATTCATCCGCTTCCCGTCTGTGCAGATGAAAGCTGTCATACCCGTGAGAGTCTGTCAGCCCTCAGGGGACGCTATGAAATGGTGAACATTAAGCTGGATAAAACGGGTGGGTTAACCGAGGCCCTTGCCCTGGTAAAAGATGCGCAGGCGCAAGGCTTTACTCTGATGCTGGGCTGTATGTTGTGCACGTCCAGAGCGATCGGCGCAGCACTCCCGCTGGTGAACAGCGTGCGTTTTGCCGATCTGGACGGCCCAACCTGGCTGGCGGTTGACGTGTCACCCGCCCTGAATTTTACCTCTGGCGTACTTCATCTTTGAGGCTGCCAGCGCAGGAGATCTGTCATCGCCCGCAGGTATTTTTCGCTCGCTTCATCCGAGGAGATGGGCGGAAACTCTGCGGTGATACAGTGAAGGCTGAGGTCCGCGCACCAGCTGCCAAACGAGCCGGGTGTTTCATAGCCAACGCTGCTCACCAGGGGTAGAGCAAACGCATCCGCCAGCCACTCCCCGAGCGCCGTATGACGAGGATCTTCTATACAGGCGAGGGGATCGTGGAAAGAGACAACCCAGGCCGGGCGGATCTTATGAATAAGCTGGCACAACGCCTGAGTCTCCGGTTCGGAGCCGGGTTTGTCTCCCGTGAGCAGGACCACATCTCGTTCCTGCGCCGAACTGTTCCAGCGATATACCGTTTCACCGGCGCGCCAGTTTGCCGCCGGGAAGTTCCTGTTAAGGTCAACGCCTCGTGCATTCGCCCGTAATCCAAGCTGGCAACCGTCCGGGTTGACGGTCAAAATCACATGATGACGTCGCAAATCGGGAGCCAGCGTACGTAGCGCGCACGAGAGCGTCACGACAGACGAGTTTTCATCGCCATGCGTGCCCGCCATGATTAAGCCGCTATTGCGGTCGGCCTCGGGCGCCGGAAACCAGATCAACGGCGCGCCTAAAAACGAGCGGCCATAATGTTCAGTTCCGGGCGGGAAGGCACCGCGTTCCGTTCTTGGTCGGGTAGTTGCCATAGTAAACCCTGATGAAGAAGTCACTTCTGGCAGTGTTGTGCAAAAACCGCTGTTAATCAAATAGTTTTCCGTTTGCGGGAAAAAATGCCTGATATCAACTTTCCGGATGAAGTATTTGCATTTCTCCGTTTCGAAACAAATAATTACGCATCTGCCTGTTACCTGACATCTTTAAGGGGATCGTATGAAGCATCCTGTTTCGCTTCTTTGTACTGCGCTGTGGCTGTGCGGGCTTTCTTCAGTTTCATATGCTGCGGAGGTTCCCGGGGGAACGGTGCTGGCGCAAAAACAAGAGCTGGTTCGACACATCAAAGACGAGCCCGCTTCGCTCGATCCGGCAAAAGCGGTGGGATTGCCGGAGATACAGGTGATCCGCGATCTTTATGAAGGGCTGGTGAATCAGAATGAAAAAGGGGAATTAGTTCCCGGCGTGGCGACGCGCTGGCAGAGCAATGACAACCGCGTCTGGACGTTCACGTTGCGGGATAACGCTAAGTGGTCTGACGGTACCCCGGTGACGGCACAAGATTTTGTCTATAGCTGGCGTCGTCTGGTTGATCCTAAAACAACGTCACCTTTCGCCTGGTTTGCGGCGCTGGCGGGCATTAACAATGCGCAAGCGATTATCGACGGCAAAGCTGCTCCCGATACGCTCGGCGTGACGGCGGTGGATGCTAAAACGCTGCGCGTGCAGCTGGACAAACCGCTGCCCTGGTTCAGTAATCTGACGGCTAACTTCGCGTTTTATCCTGTTCAAAAGGCCAATGTGGAAAGCGGTAAGGAATGGACGCGCCCTGGCGCGCTCATTGGCAACGGTGCGTATGTACTGAAAGATCGCGTGGTGAATGAAAAACTGGTGGTTGAGCCGAATTCTCACTACTGGGATAACGCCAGGACGGTGTTAAAAAAAGTCACCTTTGTGCCGATCAACCAGGAGTCCTCAGCGACCAAACGCTATCTGGCGGGCGATATCGACATTACAGAATCGTTTCCGAAAAATATGTACCAGAAGCTGCTTAAAGATATTCCGGGAGAGGTATATACACCGCCACAGCTTGGGACCTATTACTACGCGTTTAACACGCAAAAAGGCCCAACCGCGGATGCCCGTGTGCGTCTCGCGCTCAGCATGACTATCGACAGACGTATTATGGCCGAAAAAGTCCTGGGGACCGGTGAGAAACCGGCCTGGCATTTTACTCCTGATGTCACTGCGGGCTTTACGCCGGAAACCTCGCCATTTGAGCTGATGTCGCAGCAGGAGCTGAATGCCCAGGCGAAAACGTTATTGCAGGCGGCAGGCTATGGTCCACAGCGCCCCCTTAAATTAACGCTGCTGTACAACACGTCTGAAAACCACCAGAAAATCGCGATTGCCGTTGCATCTATGTGGAAGAAAAATCTGGGCGTTGAGGTTAAGTTGCAGAATCAGGAGTGGAAAACCTACATCGACAGCCGCAATACGGGGAATTTTGACGTTATCCGTGCATCGTGGGTAGGGGACTACAACGAGCCGTCGACATTCCTGTCGTTGCTGACCTCCTCCCACAGCGGGAATATCTCACGATTCAACGATCCTGCTTACGATAAGATTATTCATCAGGCGACGCTCGAAACCACTGAAAAAGCGCGTAATGCCGACTACAACATGGCCGAGAAGATCCTCACCGAGAAAGCACCGATTGCCCCTATATATCAGTACACCAATGGCCGTCTCATCAAGCCCTGGGTTAAAGGTTATCCGATAAATAACCCAGAGGATGTTGCGTACAGTCGTACAATGTATATTGAAAAGCACTAAAAAATCAGACTAAGGCGCTGCGTGGTTAAGATCATTATCTATTAACCGCATAAGCGCCCGAGTCCCTGGGTTAAAAGTTTACTGTCTGGTTATTACCTGCTTTCCCTTCGTTTCGTCCCATTAATTATTGTGCTGATGAATATCTTCACAGCAATTCTTCTTCTGGTTTATCGAAAAGCGCGCAGTCATCTTCTCGCCATTTCTGTAGCAGCATCATCATTGCTAATTCAATATTAAATTTATCCGTTATAGGATTTTTTCATATTCATACCATTTATTTTATTAAGGCGTTATCTCTCTACGCTGTTAATGATTGTGTTAAAAAGTGCATTGATATAAAACAATTATAACACTCCACGGTATGATGAAATCACTATTCCCGATCGGATCAGCGGCTCCTGAAAAAATATTGTGAATAAATAGTTGATATTTGCTGCCAGTCATTTATGTCTGGCAATTATGAATTCATCAATTTAGTGGAATATTCTTAAGAAAAGTCCAATAGCAGATCTTTGATCTGGGAAGTTGATTTTTAATGAGTTTTTGCTCTAATATGGTTTTGTAAAGAAACGTCACTCACTTAACATTTATTTCTTTTAAAGAAAGGGACTGCTATGGCCGATTCATTCCAGAATGAGGTGCCCAAGGCACGCATAAACTTAAAGCTGGCTCTGCATACAGGTGGCGCGCAGAAGAAAATCGAACTGCCGCTCAAACTTCTCACCGTCGGTGATTTCAGTAATGGAAAAGAGAATCGCCCATTATCGGAAAGGAAGAAAATTAACGTCAATAAAATTAACTTCAACAGCGTACTTTCGGAATTTAACCCGGAAGTGAATCTGACGGTTCCTAACACGATGGCCGGGGATGGTTCGGAAGAAAGCATAAAACTGAATTTCTCCGATATTAAGGATTTCGAACCTGAACAGGTGGCCCGCCAGATCCCCCAGCTCCGCGCCATGCTGGCCATGCGTAATTTATTACGCGATCTCAAATCCAATCTCCTTGATAACGCCACTTTCAGAAAAGAACTCGAGAAAATTCTTAAAGATCCGGCGCTGTCTCAGGAATTACGCGACGAAATGAGTGCACTGGCCCCGAAATAAGCGGCATGTGTCATTTAATGGATTAACCGGGAATATGCTGATGTCTGTGAATACTGAAACCGCCTCCGCGCAGGGGCAGACCACCGTACTGGAAAAAGAAGGCGTTTACGCCTCCCTGTTTGAAAAAATCAACCTGACCCCGGCCTCCAGCCTGGGCGATATCAATGCGTTTCTGGATGACGCCGCGCTTTCTGACGCGCCGGCGGGTGAACGCCTGACGGCGGCGATGCAGGTGTTTATGGACTGCATCCGCAAATCCGGTCAGCCGGTGGAGAAGCTCGACAAAACGCTGATTGACCACCATATCGCGGAGCTGGATTTCCAGATCAGCCGCCAGCTGGATGCGGTGATGCATCACGCTGAATTCCAGAAGGTTGAATCCCTGTGGCGCGGCCTGAAGCAGCTGGTGGACAACACCGACTACCGCCAGAACGTGAAAACCGAAATTCTGGATGTGGCGAAAGAAGATCTGCGTCAGGACTTTGAAGACGCGCCGGAGCTTATTCAGAGCGGCCTCTACTGGCACACCTATACCGCCGAATACGACACCCCGGGCGGCGAGCCAATCGGTTCGGTCATCTCTTCTTACGAATTTGACGCCAGCCCGCAGGACGTGGCGCTGCTGCGCAGCATCTCCAAAGTCTCTGCCGCCGCGCATATGCCATTCATCGGCTCCGTGGGCCCGAAATTCTTCCTGAAAGACTCCATGGAAGAGGTTGCTGCAATTAAGGATATAGGCAACTACTTCGACCGCGCGGAATACATCAAGTGGAAATCCTTCCGCGACACCGATGACGCCCGCTACATCGGCCTCGTGATGCCGCGCGTGCTGGGGCGTCTGCCGTATGGCCCGGACACCGTACCTGTACGCAGCTTTAACTACGTTGAGCAGGTGAAAGGCCCGGATCACGAGAAATACCTGTGGACCAGCGCGTCGTTCTCCTTCGCGTCAAACATGGTGAAGAGCTTCATTAATAACGGCTGGTGCGTGCAGATCCGTGGCCCGCAGGCGGGCGGGGCGGTGAAAGATCTGCCTATTCATCTGTACGATCTGCGTACCGGCAACCAGGTGAAAATTCCGTCTGAGGTGATGATCCCGGAGACCCGCGAGTTTGAGTTCGCTAACCTCGGCTTTATCCCGCTCTCGTATTACAAAAACCGCGACTATGCCTGCTTCTTCTCGGCGAACTCCGCGCAGAAACCGGCGCTGTACGACACCGCCGATGCCACGGCCAACAGCCGCATCAACGCACGTCTGCCGTACATCTTCCTGCTGTCGCGTATTGCGCACTACCTGAAGCTCATCCAGCGCGAAAACATCGGCACCACGAAGGACCGCCGTCTGCTGGAGCTGGAGCTGAATACCTGGGTGAAAGGACTGGTCACGGAAATGACCGATCCGGGCGACGAATTGCAGGCCTCTCATCCGCTGCGTGACGCCAGGGTGGTGGTGGAAGATATCGAGGACAACCCGGGCTTCTTCCGCGTGAAGCTGTTTGCGGTGCCGCACTTCCAGGTGGAAGGGATGGACGTGAACCTGTCTCTGGTGAGCCAGATGCCGAAAGCGAAAGCGTAACGTAAGGCAGGAAGCATGAAAACGGAACAACCGTTATGGGGCAGGGGCCAGATGGTCTCTCCCCAGCACTTCCAGCAACAGGCCGCCTATGCGGCCTGGTCTGCGGAATGTATCGCCCGACTGGGTCTCTCCCATCCCTGGGGGGTGATTAATGCCACTTTCGAACCGGATGTACTGAAGTTCGGCCGTCTACAGGCCCGTCATCTGCACCTCCGGTTCCCTGACGGGACATTAATCGATACGGATAATGCTGACGACCTGCCACCGGTGCTGGCGCTTGAGAGTGAAACACAGGACGTGGTGGTGGTTCTGGCTCTTCCGCTGCTGCGCGCGAATGGTGGCAACTGCCTTAAGCCAGATGAGTTAGCCGCGCGGCCTGTTCGCTATCGCCAGCGTTGGCGGGATGTCCGCAACCTTTTTGGCGATGACACCCGTCAGATTGCAGTGATGCGGCCAGAGCTGACGTTACGATTTGCCCATCAGAACAACAGCGATTACCTGACCTGTCCGGTTGCCCGCCTGCAACAAGATTCGCAGGGGTACTGGGCGCTTGATGAAACATACCTTCCGCCGCTGCTGGCGTTGCTGGGCAGCCGCTGGCTGATGACCCAGCTGGAGCAACTGTTGACGCAACTGCGAGCCCGTCTGGGCCGCCTGATGGACATGCGCCGGGAAAGTAATGAGCGCATGGCCGATTTTGCCGTAGCCGATGTTTCATTGTTCTGGCTGCTCAATGCCCTGAACAGTGCTGAGCCCGTGCTGGGTCAGTTTCAGCGCCACCCGCAAAGCCCGCCTGAGCGTCTCTATCCGGAGCTGGCACGGCTTGCAGGCAGCCTGTTGACATTCTCGCTGGAGCATCAGGTCAGTGCGATCCCGGAATGGCAGCATGAGCAGCTAAATAACGTCTTCCCACCACTGTTTGATTTACTTGGCGATCTTCTGGAAGCCAGCCTGCCATCGCGGGTGGTGGCGATTGAGCTTGTGCGTGATGACCGACTTCACTTCTGGCAGGCCCGTCTGCATGATCCACGTCTGCGCGAAGGCGCTGATTATTACCTCTCCGTGCGTTCACCGATGCCGGTGGCACAATTGCAGGAGCAGTTCCCGCGCCAGTGCAAGGTCGGCAGTCCCGAACATGTCAGGAGTATCGTCAATTCATCGCGGGTGGGCGTCCCTCTGATGCCGCTGCGCCATGTGCCTGCAGCCATTCCACTACGTCTGGAAAATCAGTATTTCAGCCTTGATGTCTCTCATCCCCTGGCCATCGAAATGTTCCAGAGCGGCACCTGTATGTTTTACGTTCCGGGAATGCTCGCCGAGCCTGAACTTGAACTCTTTGCGGTACTGAGAACATGAATGATCGTAAACGCGCTACTGCCGCGTTCATTGATATTGATGCCCTGTTACAGGACACCTGGCTACAGGTGATCAGTCTGCGTCACGGTCCGACATTCCAGGACGGGGAAGGGCATACGCTTTGGGAGCGCTGCATTGACGATGTCGGGCGTGTGCAGCGAGAACTGAAAGCGAGGGAGCTCGATGAAGTCAGCTGCCAGCATATTCTTACGGCACAGTGTGCGCTGCTTGATGAGGCAGTCAAAGGTCGCGGTGTGGAGGATGACGCCTGTATACAGTGGTATGACATTCCTCTACAGGGATACTTCCTTGGCACCATGGACGCCGGTGACACATTATGCGATCTGATGCGTGATGTGCTGCGTGAACCGGCTCCTGATCACGCCGTTGTGACCTGCTTCCAACGAGTCATGATGCTCGGATTCCTCGGCAACTTCCGCTCCCTGAACGATCCTGAGCGGCAGAAACTCATGAATGCACTTAATGAATATGTTGCGCCGTTCAGCTATTCACAACCCTATCCCGCTCTGGCGGAAAGCCATGCCGGACGGGGTATAGGGGGGTGGCTGGCATCATGGCCCGTGCGCATTGGCCTGAGTGTGGTGGTGGTCCTCTCATTATGGTGGGGACTGGATTGCTGGCTGGATCAGACACTGCTTACCCTGCTGCCGGGAGCCGTGAAATGAGCCCTGCACAACAGCGCGGGCTTGCGCTCTGGGCTGCCCTGCTGAGTGCAGTGGTCTGCCTGTGGTTTCTGCCAGCATCCCGGCTGGTTTCCGCTCTCGTCCTGCTGGCGGTACTGGGGCTAACCATGGCGTTCTGGGCTGTCGCCTGCCGTCGCGTGCAGCACGATTTCACCCTGTGTCTGGAGGACCTGCCTGAAGCCAATTATTGCCAGCCTGTGGTACTGGTCTGTGGCGATCTTCCGCTTGCCTGGCCGCATCAGTCACCTGTGCTTACTGTCACGCAGGGCTGCTGGATCCGTGTGGAGGATCATCTGGAACTGGAGCAAGCCGCCCGTCAGATACTGTGGTTGCGCCCCGACTGGGGACGTCAGCTGTCTGTGATGGTCAGTGTTTGTCCGCAGCAGCACCCTGACAGTGAGCGCCTTACCAGTCGTTTGCTTGCCCTGCGCTGGCAGATTAGTCGGTTGCGTAAAGCAACCGGCCATTCTGTGCCACTGGTTCTGAATGGACAGGTCGGCAGTGCGATGATGAATGACATGCTCTGGCAGACGGCGATCCTGGGGGAAGGGGTAAAGGTCTGGAGTGGGACTTCAGCGCCTGGCTCAGTTGCTGAATGGGTTAATATTGGCGGAACGCCTGCGATTCAGCAACAAGTGCTGATGAACAGCCTGATGAACTGGTTCCAACAGCACGTCCAGGCTGTCCTTATGGATGAAAACCCTGATATTCCTGTCATTGAACCTGTTGCGGTTCTGTGGGGATTGGGTCCGATCCTGGCCGGAAGCATGGCCACCTCTGTCTGGACAGCGTGGTTGTCCCGCCATACTGCGATGCAGCAGGTGTCTGGCTGGCAGCCGGCGGGAACGGACAGTACGGTTATTTCCCTGTTCCCGAATTTTGTCCTCCCTTTACTGCCAGAAGGACGAGGCCTGACACCGCATGGACGAACCTGGCGCGGTGCGCTCGGAATCTTCACGCTGGCGACCATTGCTGCGCTACTCAGCAGTGGCTGGAATAATCGCCAGCTGCTGCAACGCGTAAGCTTCGATATTGCACGCTATGAACGTATACCGATGAATGACTCCGGGCCGAAAGCTGGCGCCGTTGCCGTGCTGCGCGAGGATGCGGCATTGCTGGACGACCATGCACGTAACGGCGTACCGGCCCGGCTGAGTCTGGGCCTGTATCAGGGCGGACGTCTGCGTATGCCAGTGCTGAATGCGATTCGCTCTTATGTGCCTCCGTCTCCGCCGCCTGAACCGGAACTCAAACCGGCACCGAAAATTGTCCGCCTCGACAGCATGTCGCTGTTCGATACCGGAAAGTGGGCGCTTAAACCCGCCTCAACGAAGCTGCTGGTGAACTCGCTGGTGGGGATTAAGGCAAAGCCCGGCTGGCTGATTGTGGTGGCGGGCCATACCGACAGCACCGGTGACGACAAATCCAACCAGCTACTTTCCCTTAAGCGTGCGGAGTCGGTGCGCAACTGGATGCGTGATACCGGCGACGTGCCGGAGAGCTGTTTTGCGGTGCAGGGCTATGGCGAAAGCCGTCCTGTCGCCACCAACGACACGGCTGAAGGCCGGGCGCTGAACCGCCGTGTCGAAATCAGCCTGGTGCCGCAGGCGAACGCCTGCCAGATGCCGGGCAACACCCGTGCGCCATCGCAGGATGATGGCACATTAAAAAATGAAATGGAGAAATAACATGGCAATTCCAGTCTATCTGTGGCTGAAGGACGACGGCGGCGCGGACATCAAAGGGTCTGTGGACGTTCAGGACCGCGAGGGCAGTATCGAAGTGGTGGCGCAGGAGCATAACCTGTACATCCCGACCGACAACAACACCGGCAAGCTGACCGGCACGCGTATCCACACGCCGTTCCTGTTCACCAAGGAAATCGATTCGTCCAGCCCGTACCTGTACAAGGCGGTGACCACCGGCCAGACCCTGAAATCGGCTGAGTTCAAATGGTACAGAATCAACGACGCGGGCCAGGAAGTGGAATACTTCAACACCAGACTGGAAAACGTAAAAGTGGTGAAAGTGAATCCTGAAATGTACGACATCAAGGACCCTTCCAAAGAGAAGCACAATCACCTTGAGCGTGTGGAACTGCGCTACGAAAAAATCACCTGGACCTACAAAGACGGCAACATCATTCATTCCGATTCCTGGAACGAACGCGCCACTGCGTAAGTCGCATGCGGACAGGGCCCTGTCCGCAGTTTTTTGCACAGCGTCTGTATGCACGGACGCTGTGCAAAGAAAAACACAATCTGCCTGCCTGACCTGATGCGCTTTGGGTTCCTGAATGACAGGGAGCAGCGACGGGCGGTAGCGTGCCCGGAACTGATAAAGAGAGAGTCTCATGGAAAATCCAGCCGTTCTGTTACGCCGTCTAAATCCTTACTGTGCCCGCGCGATGGAAGGGGCCGCTTCCCTGTGCCAGACCCGCGCCCATGCGGAAATCCTGCCAGAGCACTGGCTGCTGAAGCTGCTGGAGCAGGGCGAGGGCGACCTGACCGTGCTGGCGCGACGCTACGAATGGGATATGGATACGATATGGCAGGATATGCTGGCATTTCTCGACACGCTGCCCCGTTCGGTACGCAGCCGTCCGCAGCTCTCCGACAGCATTCAGACCCTGATGCAGGACGCCTGGCTGCACGCCTCGCTGTCGGGGGAGGAGCATATCCGCAGCATTCACCTCCTGATGGCTCTGGTGGAAAAACCGAAACTGCTGCGCTGCGACGGCCTGTGGCCGCTGCTGACGCTGGCGCAGAGCCAGCTTGAGCGCCTGCGTGGACTTCTGGATGCGCAGTCGGATGAACGCCCGGAGGTGCAGCAGGAAGCGGAGCTTGCGCAGGGCGACGAGGTGGAGTTTGTCGGCCGTCCGGTGAGTGCGGATATAAAAGGAGAGCTGAACCCGGCGTTGCAGAATGCGCTGGACAGGTTCACCCTCGACGTCACCGCCCGCGCCCGCGAAGGCAGAATCGACCCGGTGTTCGGCCGCGACAATGAAATCCGCCAGATGGTGGACATCCTCTCACGTCGGCGCAAGAACAACCCGATTCTGGTCGGCGAGCCGGGCGTCGGCAAGACCGCCCTGGTGGAAGGGCTGGCGCTGCGCATTGCCGGAGGCAACGTCCCGGAGAGCCTGAAACCCGTCGCCGTGCGCACCCTTGACCTCGGCCTGTTACAGGCCGGGGCGGGCGTGAAGGGGGAATTCGAGCAGCGCCTGAAAAACATCATTGAGGCGGTGCAGCAGTCCCCGCTGCCTGTTCTGCTCTTCATTGACGAGGCCCACACCATTATCGGCGCCGGCAACCAGGCGGGCGGCGCGGATGCCGCCAACCTTCTGAAACCGGCGCTCGCCCGCGGTGAGCTCAGAACCATCGCCGCCACCACCTGGAGCGAGTACAAACAGTATTTCGAGCGCGACGCCGCGCTGGAGCGTCGTTTCCAGATGGTTAAAGTTGATGAGCCGGACGACGACACCGCCTGCCTGATGCTGCGCGGACTCAAGTCACGCTACGCGGAACACCATGGCGTGCACATTACCGATGAAGCGGTCAGGGCGGCGGTCACCCTGTCCAGACGCTATCTGACCGGACGCCAGCTTCCGGACAAGGCGGTGGATTTGCTGGACACGGCTTCGGCCCGCGTGCGTATGAGCCTGGATACGGTGCCGGAACCGCTGACCCGCATGAAGGCGCAGCTCACGGCACTGGCGATGGAGAAGCAGGCGCTGCTGGAGGATATCGCGGTGGGCAACACCGCTCCCGGTGAACGTATGGCTGCCATTGAGCAGGACGAAGTCCGCATCATCGTGGAACTCGACGCACTGGAAACGCAGTACGGCCAGGAGCTGAAGCTGACGGAACAACTGCTTGCCTGCCGCACGGATACCTCCCGTCAGGGGGAAATTGCGGACCTTCAGATGCAGCTTACTGCCGTGCAGCAGAATACCCCGCTGCTGGGGCTGGACGTGGACGCGCGCACCGTCGCCACCGTTATCGCCGACTGGACCGGCGTGCCGCTCTCCTCGTTAATGAAGGACGAGCAGACCGAGCTGCTGAGCCTGGAAGAGAGCCTGGCCACACGCGTGGTGGGCCAGGACGCGGCGCTGAACGCCATTGCGCAGCGCCTGCGCGCCGCCAAAACCGGCCTCGCGCCGGAGAACGGCCCGCAGGGCGTGTTCCTGCTTGTGGGGCCGAGCGGCACCGGCAAAACCGAGACCGCGCTGGCGCTGGCCGATGAACTGTTCGGCGGCGAGAAGTCCCTTATCACCATCAACCTTTCGGAATACCAGGAGCCACACACCGTCTCGCAGCTTAAGGGCTCACCGCCGGGCTACGTGGGTTACGGCCAGGGCGGCATTCTGACCGAAGCCGTCAGGAAACGCCCGTACAGCGTGGTGCTGCTCGATGAGGTCGAGAAAGCGCACCGGGACGTGATGAACCTCTTCTACCAGGTGTTTGACCGGGGCTTCATGCGCGACGGCGAGGGGCGCGAAATCGACTTCCGCAACACGGTGATCCTGATGACCTCCAACCTCGGCAGCGACCACATCATGCAGATGCTGGATGAACAGCCGGAGGCGACAGAGCCGGACCTGCATGAACTGCTGCGTCCTGTCCTGCGGGACCACTTCCAGTCCGCGCTGCTGGCGCGCTTCCAGACGGTGATTTACCGTCCGCTGGCACAGGCTGCGATGCGCACGATTGTCGGGATGAAGCTGAATCAGGTGAGCAAACGCCTGGCACGGCATTACGGTATGAAGACCGATATCCACGAAAGCCTGTACGACGCGCTGACGGCCGGCTGCCTGCTGCCGGATACCGGGGCGCGCAATGTCGACAGCCTGCTCAACCAGCAGATTCTGCCTGTCCTGAGCCAGCAACTGCTGAGCCATATGGCAGCGGGGCAGAAGCCGCATACCCTGACGCTCGGCTGGAGTGAGGAAGAGGGCATAGTGCTCGAGTTTGATCGGACAGAAGGTGAGCATGCATGAGCAGTAATCTTCCCTTACGATTCAGCCACAGCCATCACCTGCTGTCGGTGAAGGACTGCGACGCAGGGCTTGATGTGCTTGCCTTTGAGGGCGATGAAGCCCTGAGCAAACCCTTCCGCTACCGTGCTGAATTCACCAGCGCGGATCATGCCATCAGCAAAGAAATGATGCTGATGAAAGCGGCTTCCCTGACGCTTCAGGCCCCGGTAGACCAGGGTTACGGTATCAAAATACAGCAGCCGGTGCGGGTGATTCAGGGCGTGGTGACCGGTTTTGAACGCCTCAGCACGTCAAAAGATGAAACCCGCTACGCCCTGACGCTTGAGCCGCGTCTGGCGCTGCTCGACCGCTCGCACCAGAACGCGATTTACCAGGACATGTCGGTTCCGCAGATTGTGGAGAAAATCCTGCGCGAACGTCACGGCATGCGTGGCCAGGATTTTCTGTTCTCACTCTCAAAAGAGTATCCGCGCCGTGAACAGGTGATGCAGTACGGAGAGGACGACCTGCACTTTATCACCCGCCTGCTGGGTGAGGTCGGTATCTGGTTCCGCTTCACCACTGACACGCGCCTCAACATTGACGTGGTGGAGTTTTACGACAGCCAGCAGGGGTATGAAAAAGGCCTGACGCTGCCGTCGGTACCGCCATCGGGCCAGCATTCGAAAGGCGTGGATTCAGTCTGGGGAATGGAATGCCATCACAATGTGGTGCAGAAGGAGGTCAGCACCCGCGACTACAACTACCGTCAGGCCACGCAGGACATGAACGCCCGGGTTGATGCGACCGGCGGGGATACCACCACCTGTGGTGAGGCCTATCATTACGGCGATAATTATCTGACGCAGGGAAGTGCGTATGACCGCAATCCGGCATCGGAGTCCGGGGCGTTTTATGCCCGCATCCGTCATGAGCGCTACCTGAATGGCCAGACGCAGACCGTTGCCTTCACCAGCTGCCCGGCCCTTTCACCGGGTATGCTGCTGACCGTCACCGGCGGGTACGAAGTGGCAGAAGTGTTTGCGCAGGGCGTGGTTGTCACGGCGATGCACAGCCATGCGCGGCGTGATGCGGACTTTTGCGTCAGGTTTGAGGGTATCCCGGACAGCGCGGACTTTTGCTTCCGCCCGGCGCCAGGCCGCCGCCCGGCGATGGCCGGTACCTTACCGGCCCGCGTCACCAGTACCACCGAAAATGACACCTACGGGCATATCGACAAAGACGGCCGCTACCGCGTCAATATGCTGTTTGACCGTGAGAACTGGGAGACCGGGTTCGAGAGCCTGTGGGTCCGTCAGTCCCGCCAGTATGCGGGGGACACCTACGGCCTGCACCTGCCGCTGCTGGCAGGCACCGAGGTGGCGATTGGTTTTGAGGACGGCAACCCGGACCGGCCGTACATTGCCGGTGTGCTGCACGACTCGGCGCACGGCGACCACGTCACCATCCGCAACTACAGACGTAACGTCCTGCGCACGCCAGCGAACAACAAAATCCGCCTGGACGACGAGCGCGGGAAAGAGCATATCAAGGTCAGTACGGAGTACGGCGGCAAGAGCCAGCTGAATCTCGGCCATCTGGTCGACAGTAATAAACAGCAGCGGGGGGAGGGTTTTGAACTCAGAACCGACAGCTGGGGTGCCATCCGGGCGCAGAGAGGACTATTCATCTCGGCGGACGGGCAGGCGAAAGCGCAGGGACTGCAGCGTGAAATGCAAGCTGCGCTCAAAGAACTTGACGCTGCCAGAGAGGTGACTTCTGGATTACGTCACGCTGCTCAAGCAGCCCAGGCGGAATTAGCCGATCTTGAGAAACAAACAATATTAATGAATCAGACGCTTAGCGATCTTAAGCAGCAAGCGTTACTTCTGTCTGCCCCTTCAGGAATTGCGCAGGTCACCCCAGCGAGCATCCAAGTCTCGGCAGGGGAAAATCTAATTGTTACCGCTGGTCAAAATGCAGACATTAGCATTGCTAAAAAATTGACTCTCGCAGTGGGCGATATTCTGAGCTTATTTGCACACAAACTGGGAATAAAAATGTATGCCTCGGAGGGCAAAGTAGACATTCAGGCACAGTCGGACGCGCTGAATTTATTTGCTAAAGAAAAGCTTTCCGTCGCCAGTTCAGACAACAGCGTTGTTATTTCAGCTAAAAAAGAAATCTTTTTGGTTTGTGGTGGGTCATTTATACGATTAAGTGATGCGGGGGTTGAAGTTGGTACTGGGAAAAACGTCACGTTGAAATGCATTGTGGTTCAACAGCAACCTGCGGCGACGTTAAATTCAACGCTTGTGCTACCTTCTGGCTGCAAACCCGGAATCATTTCTGCTGCCCAACAGCAAGGAGCTGTGGTGATGCTTAGCTAATGTTCGAGGAGTAAAAGATGGCTATAAAATTAGCTGTCCTGGGAGACAGGACGAGCAATGGAAAAATAATTTCTGCGACTGCAAATTATTTCAGTGAGGGAAGGCAGGTGGCACAAAATAATGATAAGGCCATTTGTAGTATCTGTAAAGGAACATTCCCCATTCAAGCCACTGCTGTTGGTATCGTCAGTAATGGCATACTTCTGGTACAGGATCAGGACCGTGTGCTTTGTCTATGTTCCGGCCATAAAGTGATCGCAGGCTCTAATTTTTTCACTGGCTAAATAAAAATTTTTTATTTACAGGCTTAATTATAAAAGGATGTGAATATGGCATGCCAGGGGTTATGCACAACCAAAGGCCTGACAGTACTGCCCGTGCGCTATGCTGTTGTGCCAGAAAATATTAATGCCAGTTTACCGGGATGGGCGAATGATCCGCACATCACAGGGGTAACGCTCGCCAGTAATGAAAAATACACCCTCCGCGCGCTTCGCCAGGGCTACCTTTACGTTTTTTATGAAAAAGGAAAGCAGGGCATCCATTACTGGCAGTGCTACAGCGTTGCGCCAGACGGCTCACTGTGGCTGCAACAGGTGGCGTCTAATCCTGTACCGGTGGATAAAGCGCTGTGCGAAACGGGCGAGCATATCGCGCAAAACGTCGAGTTTATGAGCATTGAATCCCCGGATAAGTGCGGCAATGTGTGGTTTGCGTTCAGTCAGTATCCGTGGGAGCAGGAAACGCTCGATCGGTATCGCACCAGGCCAGAAGATCGCACTGAGAGAATGCAGAGAGTGATGCCTTCGGTGTCGGGGTCCCAGCGCACAAAAACAGGGACCGATGTCACCGCAGCAAGCCTGAATCAGGTGCTGGACTATCAGGTGCCTTCTGTTTCGGGTCAACTGCCTGGTCCGGATGATGCGAAAGTGGTAAATGTCAGCCAGGTAACGTCACTCTGGGATCCGGCGGTGGATGCCCCCTGGCGGGTCAATAATGATGTGGTGAAAATGCAGTCCAGCCTGTATCCGTGGGCAAAAAGCCGCAGTGGCAGGGCAGCCGCGACGGTCACGGCCATGGAAAACCGAAGCGAGGGGATGACGCCGCTGCTGCTTCCACTCTGGGATCCGGTGGGAATTGTTCATGAGCTGAACGGATGGAGCCAGGATGTGCTGGCAGGTATTCGCAGCAGCGGGCGCTTTATGGCGAACCAGAATGAAGTGACTGCGATTAAACAGACGATGAGCAGCAGGCTGGAGGAACATTTTGCAACAGAGAAAGGAAAAGGTGAATACCGACTGGCAGGGATAAACAGTCTGTTGCTGGTGCTGAACGCAATGGATTTTATCTACCTGTGCGGACAGGTCAGGGAAGAGAAAAAGCCGCTGTCGAGCCTGATGGCCAGCGGGCTGGCGATGGTGAGCCAGGGGACGTCAGTTGTTTTACCGGCAATAGAGAAAGGACTGGAAGCCCGTGAGCTTACGGTGTCGTGGGTCAAGGGGGTTGGGGCAGCAGCGGGGGGGAACCGCTTCGTTGCTTTCGGTGTATGTGGATGGCGGAGCATTTATTGATGAACTTGAAAACAACCGTTTTTTACTTTCCTCTGTATTGCTTATTAAAACAACGATTGATGTCCTGGCAGTCACAAAATCGATAGGTCTTTTGCTGGAGCTTATTGGCAAACCTCTTGCAAAGGATGGGGCTGATTTAATCGCCCGTGGTCTGGCAGTTGAATTTTTAGGCATTCGGATACTTGCAGTACTGATGACCTGGGAAGTGATGGTAGCGATTACATTGTTACAGGTGGTTGTGACCTGGATTTCAGACGACGAACTTCAGATATGGTGTAAAAAATGCGTGTTCGGTACAGCACCTTTCAACCGCAGTCTGACAGACCAGAATAAAACCCTGGAAGGGGCGATAAAGGATATTTCATGAATTCAGTTGAAAATCAGCAGATATGCTCCCGTTTTGTTGAGCCAGAGAAATTAGCAGACCTGCGTTCAAAGCGAGAGATTGAGATGATGAACGGCAGGCCGTGGACGCGTGAGCTTCCCCCTCCGCCGGTATTGCCGCCTTATGGTCCTCTGGAGAAAATATCAGGACAACTGGAGTCTTTTCGATATGAAAGATTCAGGGAGTATTTTGGTGTAAATGCCTACCGAACCCACTCTATGCCGGAGATAACTGACGGGCAGCGTGGTGCGGTTGCTGCTGCAGCGATAGTTGCAGGGAGCCCTGGTGTCGGGGCTGTAATGATGGCTGAAAGCGAATCTTCAAATGATTCGGCGGAATATGTACAGGGGATGATTAATGGTCAGCCATTCCGCGGCTGGGTGGGTGTAACCCGACTAAAAGCGGGAGATAATGTGGACATGATTGCCGAGTGGCAGCAAGACCATTATGAGGTCTATGCCATTGCGTTACCGGAAGAGCGGATAGTTTCTTTGTGTCCGAAATGTGATATGGGACATATTGCGCATATGCTTTGGCGAATTAAAAATATGTTTATCCTGGACATAATCTTTATCATGGCATTTATATGTGTGTGTCTGATTAAATCATTTTCTGAAAATGAATGGATAAGTGAGGGTTTTTGGAGATATTATGGATTTCCTATCTTTGCCTTTTTGTGTGGTAGTGCAATTGTTTCAGGGTTAATTGCATTCTTTGCTTATAAAGCCTGTGCACCCACTTGGTGTAAATTGGCTGAAGAAATATTCCATTTGTTGGAAATGAAGAGTGTTACCAATGTGAATCTAAAGAAAATCACTAAGAAAAGAGAACGGCATCAGAAAAAAAAGATAAATGGCATGAACCATCAAGTCAATTTCATGATCCACAACCAACGCGTAAGTTTGGCTACTTGTTTGAACACTGGTATTACTATTAACTAAGAAAACGAAAATCCTGATTTTTGTTACCGGCACACTACCGGGCTGTATGTGCCAGGGAAGTCGTCAGAGATTTAGGTGCCACGATACAGACAGAGCCTCAGACTCAGAAAAAGATATTAGCCGCCAAGATGATATCCGGTACAGAATGCATATCTGTAAAACTGGCGGCCACATATTTTGATGTCAGAACACTGGCTATTTTAATGGCCCAGGAAACCATGGTGGCAATAAGTTTGTTGCAGGTGGTTGTGACCTGGATATCGGACGATGAGCTTCAGATATGGTGTAAAAAATGCGTATTCGGTACAGCACCTTTCAACCGCAGTCTGACAGACCAGAATAAAGCCCTGGAAGGGCGATAAAGGATATTACATGAATTCAGAAGAGCAGCATCAGATATGCTCCCGTTTTGTTGAGCCAGAAAAATTAGCAGACCTGCGTACAAAGCGAGAGATTGAGGTGATGAACGGCAGGCCGTGGACACGTGAGCTTCCGCCGCCGCCGGTATTGCCGCCTTATGGTCCTCTGGAGAAAATATCAGGGAAACTGCAGTCTTTCCGTAGCGAATATTTTCGGGAGTATTTTGATGCAGATGCCTACCGGACCAGCACGTTGCCGGAGATATCAGATGGCCAGCGCGGAGCTGCCGCCGCCGCCGCGATAGTCGCAGGGAGTTCTGGCGTCGGGGCTGCCATTATGGCTGAGAGCGAATCATCAAATGATTCGGCGGAATATGTGCAGGGAGATATTAATGGCAGACCATTTCGCGGCTGGGTGGGCATCACCCGACTTCAGGCTGGCGATAATGTGGACATGATTGTTGAGTGGCAGCATGATCATTATGAAGTCTATGCCATTGCGTTACCGGAAGAGCGGATAGTGTCCGTATGTCCGAAATGTGATATGGGGCATATTGCGCATATGCTGTGGCGGATTAAAAATATGTTTATTCTCACGGGGATTTTTTTCTTCTCAGTGCTTTTTGCGGGAGTTCTGAGTGAAGTGATTGAAGATACCTGGAAGGGCTTTGAGTTATTTATTACCACATACTTTTGGTTGTATGTTATAGCATTGTTGGGGGGAGGGGGTCTTTCAGGATTAATTGTATTCTTTGCTTATAAAGCCTGTGCTCCAACACGCTGCAAACTGGCGGAGGAGATATTTCTTCTGCTGGGTGTGAAAAATATTAGAACAGTAAACCTCAATAAGGTGACAAAAAAACGTGAGCAACAACTAAAAGACAATGGGAAGTGGCATGAGCCGGGTGATAAAAGTAAACCTGCCTGTCCCAGTGGGAAATTCATTTATTCAGATGAAGGCTGGTTTTACTACTAGACAGAAAAAGACATTGTTATTTTTGGTTGCCCCCGAAAGGAAACAAGGTAAACCAGCATGCCCAAGTTTGAAATTTACCTATTCAGGAGAAAATTGCTATCGCTACTGAGAAGGGGACGGCTAAATATGAATAAGATAATGATGTTTTATGAAAGCCATAAATATAAATTAATTGAAAGGTGTTTCTGATATTATTCTGGTAGGGTTGATTATGGATGATATATTTTTTAACGATATACATGAAGAAATTACCAATGCTGCTTTTGGGAAAAATGGGAAATGTTTTCTACTGATAGATGCATCTTTAGAACAGTATCATTCAGAACTTTTTTTGCCCAGTATTCTTAGAGAATATAAATCTTACCCTGTTACATTCCGCCAGGAGGAACTTCAGGGGGCTTTACCACTTTACCTTTTCCCTCTTAGTGCCTCCTGCGAGAGAGAGGGTCAATTGTTTAAGAATAGTATTAACCATTCATTGAATGAGTTGAAAATAGAAAAACTTGAGTCCGGGGAAGGGCGCAGCGTCTGTGCGTGGATTTCGACGGATTTAACTGGGGAGCAGCTTGCTGAACAGGTCGCTTTGTCCGCCGTACAGTCGATTCAATCAGTTGGAAATATATTACTTCGCTATTACGACCCATCAGTATTTGGTTTGTTAATGTATACGCTGGATAAATGGCAAAAGCAACAGCTATTAAGCAATATTAATACATGGTCTTATATCGATGGAGGCGGAATAGCTCAGGTGGCGAATGGCGATGGTAAATGCAAAAAAAAATTAAACTACTCACTTGGATTAACAGAGCAAAATGCATTGGAAATGGGCCGAATTTCAGTTGTTAATAATATTTTGCGAGCATATCGAAAAATGAGAATGCCGCATAAATTTAGTGAGCATGATGTGATGAGATTATTGCGTCCTGCGCTGGATTATTATTATTCAACTTTCTCTACATCCGATAAGGATGTTATTGATTTTGGGCTTGATGTGTTGAGCGCACAGCGACTATTTTATCAGGATGAGGTATTTAAGAAGATCATATGTAGTAATCGCAGTAAAGACCTTCAGTCATACTCAGATATTAAATCCATGATTGATAGTATGGCATATTAAGAATTTTTTCGCTTAAGGAAATGTGCTGTTAACAATGATGGAGAATGATATGAATTGGCCTGTACAAATAATCCCTCCAGTCGATAAGATCCCTGGAATTAAATGGAGTAAATGGTTTTTTTCTTTCATAAGTATTTTGTTGACTGTGGTGGTTAGCTGGGTTGCGGCTAAAATTATTTTGCCTGCTGAAGATAATGAGCTGTTAAAATTGCTTACCCTGTTGGTTTTTTCGGTGCCCCTTGCTTTTTCTGTCATTATTTCCGTGAGAACCTATTACCATGGTTTGTGTTTGTCGGCATTCGAAGCAAGAGAGCGCGAAGCAGCATTGGTCAGGAAAGACTGGGCTGAATGGGCAAGTCAAAAGTTTTATGTTTCCGCTTATAAACTTTTTCTGCCTTCTGTAATATCGCAAACCGATATAGCAATGTCTCATTCGGTTGAAATATATAATAACCAGCGATTGAAACTACGGGGCCATAACGATGATTTATATACTGAAGAACAACTGATTTACGAACTGTTGGCGTCTGTCAGAACAAGGCTGTTACGGTTGAGTGAATCATGTATATTTGATGTTATATTTACCTATGATAGTAATTATATTACTTTCTCAATATTTAAAGAGTGTTGGGCTGCGATCGGGTTTGATGAAAATTTCTTGGGTAATTATTACTGTTGGAGTAAAACATTAGGTCAGGAATTTGATACATTATCCAACACCTCGAGAAATCGGGTGTCAATAATAATATCTGCAAACATTGAATGTTTTGAAAAATACCCCCCTAACTCAACAGAATTTGCTTCAATATTGCTGGTGACTCATCAAGAACAACCACCTGAAAAAGATAATAATGGTGTGGCTTTGCGACCAATGGTATGCAACAAAAATCTTACCAAACAAGAAGTCATCCACATGATGACTTACCAGTCAGATGTCCTTAAAACGACAAGAGTACTTTTTAGCAATACAAGTGCGGAGGAAGCTTCAGAAATTTCGGAGATATTAAGACTGTCATCTTTATCTATGAATGTTGAATGGGAGTGTGAGATAACGCATTTAAATTTGATGCTGGGTAATTTAAATGAGCACCATTTTTGGTTGGTGTTTGCTCTGGCACTTTTCATATCAGAAAAAAATAATGAGCCGGTTTTAATGGTCACTGGCGTTGGTGATGAATACCTTTTAAATGTCATTAAGCCATTTGATAATAGCAAGGAGCATTAAATTGAACACCTCGGCAAAATGGAGAGTGATTGGTCTTGTATCCTGTCTCATTATCTTTGGTGTGCTGACTTTTATAGGATGTTACTACTATGGGGATATCTTTGGGTGGGTATCCTCAAAAGAAAAAGTGAGCCTTTGGTTCTTATGCATGTTTTTAATTTCTGTGTTCCTGATGTTGATGAATTTCGGTGTGTGGTTCCATCAAAAAGAGTATCGCTTTCAGCATATCACGGGAGGAAAGTCCGTCACAGCTACTGTTCTTAATAACTATAAAAAGTCCAGTAAAAAGGATCATGTAAAAGCTCATTTACGCCGACGCTATAGCTTTTTGTGGCAAAACAAGATCCGCCTGCTGCTGATCACCGGCGATGAAGCTGCGATTGAGCAACTGGTGCCTGGCCTGCAACAGCAGCAGTGGCTTGAAGGCAACCGCACAGTGCTGATTTACGGTGGCAGCCTGGCATCGGAGCCTGACCGCGAAAAATACATCGCGCTGCGTAAACTGCGCCGCGGGCGTCCGCTGGACGGGATTGTCCGTGTACTGCCTGAGTCACTTAATCTGACCCCACAAATCAGTGACAACGATTTACGCGGCCTGGAAAAAATCAGCGAACTGCTGCGTTATTCCGCTCCGGTCTGGCTGTGGCAACTGTGCAGCAGTCACTGGTCGCAGGGTACGCGTCCTGAGCAGGCGGTAGGCGCAAGCTTTCCACCACGCGCAAAAGAAGACGATGTAATCCGCCAGCTGGAACTGATGCTGCCGGCCCTGCGGGCGCAGGGGATGAGTCAGGTCGCGGAAAACAGCAGCCACGACTTCCTGCTGCGCCTTAGCCAGCACCTGAACGACGGTGCTATTGCCCGCTGGGCTCAGCAGTTGCAGCCATGGCTCTTTGTTTCTCAGCAGCGCGTCCCGCTGCGTGGTCTGATGTTCAGCCTGTCGGAGAAGAAACCTTCCGGAATGTCAGCGGGAACAGCCGACGCTGAGAATTATGGATCACAGCGTCATGCCCTGACTCTGCCAGCAACCTGGCAGGGTATTGTTGACGACTGCACCCGCATACGTGGCCGTCGTGTCGGTATGCCGTGGGAACGGGCGATGGCCTGGACACTGATGGCCATCATCAGCGTCTGGGGAGTAGGGACGCTGCTGTCGTTTGCGGTCAACCGGTCACAAATCGTTTCTGTTGCACAGCAGGCTCATGCTCTGGTGGACCACCCTTCTGTATCGGATTACCAACTGACTGCCCTGCATGCTTTGCGTAATGATGCCGGTCGCCTGCTGCACCATATTCAGGACGGCACGCCATGGTATCAGCGCTTTGGTCTGAACCATGATCAGCAGTTGCTTGACGCAATGCTGCCCTGGTACGGGGTGGCGAACAACCGTCTGATACGTGACCCGGCAAATGAAGCGCTTAAGCAGAAGCTCATTGCGCTGGTCAATTCGGCACCCAACAGCGACCAGCGGACACAGATGGCGAAACCGGGTTATGACCAGCTGAAAGCCTGGCTGATGATGTCCCGGCCGGATAAAGCTGATGGTGCATTCTACGCGCAAACCATGAAAACCGTGCAGCCGACGCGTTTAGGCATCTCAGCTGGCCTGTGGCAAAGCCTGTCACCAGATTTGTGGGCTTTCTACATCACCGAACTGCCAGCGCAGCCACAGTGGAAAACCACACCGGATGCGCAACTGGTCAGCCAGAGCCGCCAGGTGCTGTTGCAACAAATTGGACGGCGCAACGCGGAAAGTACGCTGTACGAGAACATGCTCAAATCCGTGCGTCGTAACTTCGCCGATGTGTCTCTGGAGGACATGACCGGCGGTACCGATGCCCGTCGCCTGTTTACCACCGATGAGGTGGTGCCAGGCATGTTCACCCGTCAGGCCTGGGAGGGAGGTATTCAGCAGGCCATTGAGAAAGCGGCGAACTCCCGCCGCGATGAAATTGACTGGGTGCTGAGCGACAGCCGGAAAGCCGTCTCCTCAGACCTGTCGCCGGAAGCACTGAAAGCACGTCTGACGGAACGCTACTTCACCGACTTTGCCGGTAGCTGGCTGAGCTTCCTCAACAGCCTGCAACTTAATCCGGCAAACAATATTGCAGACGTCACCGACCAGCTGACGCTGATGAGTGATGTTCGCCAGTCACCGCTGATTGCCCTGATGAACACCCTCGCCTGGCAGGGGCAGACCGGCCAGAAGAGTGAAGGCCTGTCGGACTCCATCATCAAATCGGCTAAAGACCTGGTAGGCGGGAAGGACAAACCGGTAATTGACCAGTCAGCCTCAGGCCCGCAGGGCCCACTGGATGAAACCTTTGGACCGTTGCTAGCACTTATGGGTAAAAACAAAGGCAGCAACATTATGTCGGCTGACAACTCACTGAGCCTGCAAACGTATCTTACCCGTATCACCCGTGTGCGTCTGCGTCTGCAACAGGTCGCCAGCGCCTCTGACCCTCAGGAAATGATGCAGAGCCTGGCGCAGACCGTGTTCCAGGGTAAAAGCGTGGATCTGACCGACACCCAGCAGTACGGCAGCCTGATTGCTGCAAGCCTGGGCGAAGAGTGGAGTGGTTTTGGCAGCACCATGTTTGTGCAGCCGCTGACCCAGGCCTGGGAAACTGTGCTTCAGCCATCGGCAGCGAGCCTGAATGACAAATGGAGTCGCTCCGTGGTGGCAAACTGGCATACGGCATTTGACGGACGTTTCCCATTCGCTATCAGCAAGAGTGATTCCTCTCTGCCAATGCTGGCTGAGTTTGTGCGTAAGGACAGCGGACGCATTGAGCGCTTCCTGACCACGGAACTCGGCGGTGTGCTGCATAAGGAGGGCAGCCAGTGGGTGCCGGATAAGGTTAATAGCCAGGGGCTGAGCTTTAATCCAGCCTTCCTGCGGGCGATTAATCAGCTCAGCCAGCTATCGGATATCTTATTTACCGACGGCAGTCAGGGCATCAGTTTTGAACTACAGGCGCGTCCGGTACCGCAGGTGGTAGAAACGCAACTGACTATTGATGGACAAAAGCTGCACTACTTCAACCAGATGGCAGACTGGCAGAGCTTCCGCTGGCCTGGTGACACCTACAAGCCCGGAACCATGCTGACATGGACCACCGTCAATGCGGGCGCACGTCTGTTTGGTGATTACAGCGGAACCTGGGGCTTTATTCGCTGGCTGGATGAAAGTAAGAGAGAGCAGCTAGACCGCAGTCAGTGGATGATGAGTTTTACCGCCCCGGATGGTCGGACCCTACAGTGGGTACTGCGTTCACAACTGGGCAGTGGGCCGCTGGCGTTACTGGCACTGCGGGGTTTTACGCTGCCAGATCAAATATTCAGCGTCGACAGCGCGGCTATGGCGCAGGCGCTGATGACCAACACAGAAAACAGTGACATGGACGGAGTCGAATAATGGACGCTTTGCAGAATCTGGTTGTTGCCTGCCAGGCGGATGAAACCTTGCTGCGACAGCAGGCGCAGTCACGTATGGAAAGCTGGCAGCGCTGGCTTACCCCTATCAGTGAGATCAATCCTACAGGAGAAGACCCGGGTTATGACGATGATTTCCAGCGTATCCGGGAGGAGGTCAATAAACTTTCCGGCATTGATACCGGGCTGATTTGCCAGCTGGCTGAAAAGGTGCTGACCACAGAGGCCAAAGATGCCCGGGTTGCTACTTACTATTGTTGGGCGCGCTTGCACCAGGACGGTGAAACCGGGTTTGCTGAAGGGCTTGAGTTACTGGCGGGATTACTAACCCAGTATGGAACACAGCTCCATCCTCAGCGCGAGCGAAGCCGTAAACCGGCGCTGGAGTGGCTCGCAGGCTCTCGTCTACTTGACAGCCTGTTACTCTGGCCAGAAGTGGTACGCGACGATGCCCAGCGTACGACCGGTGCGTTGCTGCTCATCCGAGACAGTCTTGAAACTGAGCCTGAAACGTCACGTCCAGATCTGAGTGCCCTGTACAGCGCGCTGGGAGCCCGCCTGATGAAAGCCGGTGGCGTGGATGCGGTAATACCCCAGAACGCCAGCAGTCAGACACGCCCGCAGTCGGCATCTCATACGGCAGAACAGGACGCGCCAGTGCTGAGCCGCATCACGTCCGGTCAGGATTTGCTGGCTCAGGCCCGAACCCTGACGGGATATTTGCGTGAGCAACCTGATGGCTGGCTTGCCGCACACCGGCTGATGAAAAGTCTGCGTCACGACACGCTGAGAGCGATCCCGGCACCGGATGCCGAAGGGAAAACGCGCATCGAACCGCCGCGGGCTGACCAGCGTGCAATGCTTAAACGGCTGTATTTGCAACAAAGCTGGCTGGAGATACTGGAACAAGCGGACAGCACTTTCTCGCGTGGCGCCAATCATCTCTGGCTGGATTTGCAGTGGTACATCCATCAGGCCCTGATTAAATCAGGCCAGGATGTGCTGGCCGATATCATTACCGCTGACCTGAAAGGGCTGCTGCGGCGCCTTCCTGGACTTGAAACGCTGGCCTTCAATGATGGCACACCCTTTGCTGATGAGGTCACGCTGAACTGGATAAACCAGAGCGTGCTCGACGAGATGTCCAACTGGCGGGATGAACCTGTCAATGCCGTGAGTGAAACTGGCAACGATATTCTGGCCCTTGAACCGGAAGCTTTGGAGAAAGCGGACACGGATGGTCTGGATGCCACACTCCACTGGTTGCAGACGCGCCCGGGTACGGACTCAACGAAAGACAAATGGCTGCTGCGCCTGCTGATGGCCCGTGTGGCGGAGCAGAAAGGCAGGAATGAACTGGCGCTGCATCTGCTGGGTGAGCTTGACGGTGCGGCACAGTCCATCACCCTCACGCAGTGGACACCGGCGGTGTTGTTTGAAGTGAAATCGCGCCGTCTCAGGCTGCTGCGCATGAAAGCCGCCCGCAGTGAAACCGACAAGTCACGGCTTCAGCCAGAGATGGACCAGCTTCTGGCGGGTCTGATTGCCCTTGACCCGGCAGGCAGTGCGGTGCTTTGCGGGTAAAGCGACTGACATACCTTTAAAACACACATATTCAGGTTTTTATGGACGACTTAACCCTGCGTTATTACGACGCTGAAATGCGCTACCTGCTGGAAGCCGGCGAAGAATTTGCCCGCGCTCACCCGGAGCAGGCAGCAATGCTCAATCTCGATAAAGCGGGCGCGCGCGACCCGTACGTGGAGCGACTGTTCGAGGGCTTTGCCTTCCTGATGGGCCGCCTGCGCGAGAAGCTTGACGACGACCTGCCGGAACTGACTGAAGGGCTGGTCAGCCTGTTGTGGCCGCATTACCTGCGCACTATTCCCTCGATGTCGGTGGTGGAGTTCACTCCTGTCTGGCGTGAGATGAAAGAACCGATGCGTATTGCCAGAGGTTTCGAGGTCAATTCGCGGCCGATCGGTGAAAAAGGCACGCGTTGTCGCTACACCACAACTAAAGAGATAACCCTTCAGCCACTGGCGTTGGAGCATGCCCGCCTGTCGACTGATCCTGACGGGCGCTCTGTCATCAGCCTGCGCTTCAGTTGTAGCCATCTTGCTGACTGGAGCCGTGTCGATCTCAGCCAGATCCCGTTCTATTTCAATGCTGACGCACCGCTGGCCTGCGCTATGCATGAAGCTTTTACCATGAAAACTGCGCGTCTGTGGCTGCGCATGCCGGGTGACACGGACAGAAGGCCGATGGACGGGTATTTCACCGCGCTGGGGTTTGGTGATGATTACAGGCTGTGGCCGAAGGGGGATAGCAGTTTCAGCGGTTACCAGTTGCTGCTGGAGTACTTCACCTTTCGCGAGAAATTCATGTTCACGGGGCTGCGCGGGCTGGAGAGCGTGGTCTTTCCGGCTGAGCTCCCGTGGTTTGAAATCGACGTGGTGCTGGCGGAACGCTGGGAGCATGACTTCAGCTTTACCGAAAAGCACCTGCGCCTGAATTGCGTGCCGGTCATTAACCTGTTCCCGCTGGAATCCGATCCGCTGACGCTCAATTCTCTGCAAACGGAATACATGCTGCGCCCGATGCGCGTGCAGGATGGCCATACCGAGATATACACCGTGGATTCGGTGATGTCGTCGAGCCAGCATACCTACGTGCCGTTTTCGAGCTTCCGTCATAAGGGAGGAATGATGCGTCATGAAGCACCGGAATATTACTACCACACTCGCGTGCGCCGAGGTCCGTCCGGTCTGCATAACACCTGGCTCATTCTTGGCGGCGAAGCATTTGATAACCATACCGTCCCGGAAGACGAAAGCCTGTCGCTGACGCTCACCGGCACAAACGGTCAACTGCCACGACGTGCGCTGCAAAGCACCGTGCTTGATACGGTGATGAAAACCACTTCGGTCAACATTGCCGTGCGCAACCTATGCGCGCCGACGCTGCCTTGTTACCCACCGGCGCAGGACCGTTTCCACTGGCGCGTGCTGAGCCACCTTGGCAGCGGATTTCTGTCGATGATGGATAATGCCGACGTGCTGCGCGGTACCCTGGCGCTGTATGAATGGACCGACAGCGAGATGAACCGTCGCCGCCTGGAAGCCATCATTGACGTGAAGCACAGTGAAACCGAACGCTTTGAGCAGGGCTACCTGGTGCGCGGCGTGCAGATTGAGGTGACCCTGGACAGCCATGGCTTTGCCGGGCGTGGTGACATCTGCCTGTTTGGCGAGATGCTGAGTCGTTTCTTTGCGCTCTACACAGACATTTATCTGTTTAACCGACTGATTATCATTCTGCAACCGACCGGAGAACGCCTGGAATGGGAAGAGAAGCACAATCGCCGCATTCCCGGCTGAGCCCACGGCTGGAAGCCGACTTGCATCGTATTAACTTTTACCGTTTATGCCAGCTGCTGGAGAAGCGTAACCCGGGCAGGCCGCAGATGGGCTCGACCAGCCACCCGGGCGATGACCCGGTACGCTTTGCCCCTCATCCGGGGATGGGGTTTCCGGCCAGTGAGCTGAAAGGCGTGGAGTATGATGAGGATGATGACAGCCAGCCACCACTTATCCGTACGACCTTTATGGGAATGTACGGTGTCGACTCACCGTTGCCGATGGCGTATCTCGATGACATCGCTCAGCGTCGGGAAGGGCATGACGCACTACAGGGTTTTCTGGATATTTTCAGCCATCGCATTCTGACGCAGTTTTACCGTATATGGCGTAAATACTCTTATCCGGCCACCTTTGAACCCGGTGGTACGGACAACATCTCGCAGTCACTGCTGGGCCTGGTGGGGTTGGGTATTCCCGGCACAGCAGACCACATTGCCACACCGGTATCCCGTTTTCTGGCTCTGCTGGGTGTTCTACAGCAACCGGGCAAAACTCAGGAGGGAATGCAGGCGCTGGTGACGTTGCTGGCCCCGGATACCACCGTGAAGGTCAGTCCATACTGCCTGCGGCCGGTGGAAATTGGTCAGCCGCTGGGTTTTTACGGTGATGACGATTTTCTGCTGGACGGCAACACGCCACTGGGTGACGAAGCGATGGATGCGGGTAGCCAACTGCTGGTTGCGCTTACAACGGATAATGAACAGGAGGCACAGGGCTGGAAGCCGGACGGTCTGCTGTATCAGGATTTTCTGGTCATGCTGCGGGTTTATCTCGGCTGGCGTTTTAAGGCGAAGATCACCCTGACCACCCGGACCCGACTGCTGGCCGTTCCGCCCCTTGGCGAAGGCCCTCTCTGGCTTGGGATGAACGGCGTGCTGGGGGCTGATGAGGGGGAACTTAAAGACAATATCCCACCTACCTTTACGACGGAACTGGGCTATTACACCGGTCTGAAGCTGGCAATACCACAACAAGGAAACCGACGTGTTACGTACAAGTTTGATTAAATCCGCAGGCTGGTTGCCTGCACTGCTGGCGTTCAGCCTGACGGGGTGCGGGATGACTCAGGGTATCACCGATGGCACCAAATCGGCATTTCACGCCGTGTTCTACAAAAAAATTAAGATGCTGCACCTGGATTTCACGGCGCGTGAAGCGCTAAACACCGATTCCCGCGAAAGTAACTCACTCTCCGAGCCGGTGGTAGTTCGTGTCTATCAGCTGAAAGACCGTAAAATCTTCGATAAAACGGTTTACCAGCAACTACTGAAAGATGGCGAAACTATCCTGAAAACCGACCTGATGGCGACCCGCGATGTTGTCGTAAAACCGGGCGGTGATACAAATCTTGATATGCCAATGGAAGAAGAAACGCAGTTTGTCGCGGTAGTCGGCCTGTTTCGTCACCCGGACCTGGTTAACAATACCTGGAAGCAGGTTCTAAAACGTGAAGATCTCGATCCGGATAAGCCGCGCATTCTGGAGGCCGGGAATAACCACCTGACGTTACAGCCATTGAAGGATGACTGATGCCTAAGGGACATAATACGCCATCGCTGTATGAAATGCTGAGCGGTAATTTCTCAGGTGGCCTGAACCTCAGCCAGGTCAGCGAACAGAATCAGGTGATTTTATCAGTACTCGATAACATGCAGCGCATCCTCAACTGCCGCGCAGGTACGCTGGCTCACCTGCCGGACTACGGCCTGCCGGATATGACAAAAATCCTCCAGGGAATGCCCGGGACCGCCCACCAGATGATTACCACACTGTCGGCCGTGCTGCTGAAATACGAGCCGCGCCTGAGCCGGATTAACGTGGTGATGCAGGAACAGATTCAGCCCGGTGAACTCCGCTACGCCATTGATGCGGAGCTGAAGGGGGTGGGGCTGGTGCGCTACGGCACGGAATTTATGCCCGAGGGCAGGGTATTAATCCGTCATCTGAAACAACAGCAATACCTCGATGCACGAGCCGCCATCTAGTTATTACTCAGGTTAAAACAGTTATGACAATAAATTCTGAACGCCAACTTAAAATCGGCGGCGACCCGCGCACGCTTGCGGATTACGCTGCCTTGCGCGAAGAAATGAACAAGCTCACCCATCCGGCACGCCCGGATGTTAACTGGCAACACGCGGAAACGCTCTGTCTGTCACTGTTTGAGCATAACGGTGTGGAGCTACAAACGGCTGCCTGGTATACGCTCGCCCGCACGCATCTCGCCGGACTCTACGGCATGAATGAAGGGCTGGCGCTACTGGCTGCACTGGTCGTCCGCCAGTGGGGTAGCCTCTGGCCACAGCCTGTTCATGCGCGAGTTGAAATCCTCAGCGCACTGAGCAAACGCCTGCAACAGGTGGTGAGAACGCTGACGTTGACGTATGCCGATTTAGGGCAGCTTTATCATGCTGAGGAGAAACTGAAGGCTCTAAGTGACATGTTGCAGCGCCTGGAACTTAAGCATGCCGCTCAGCTTGATGCCCTGCGCACGATGATGCAGAACGCAGCAGTGCGTCTGGAAAATAGCGAAAATACGGACGTAAGTCTGCCGGGTCACGCGGTGGAGGCCGCGGGACTTCATCTCACAGAACCGACAGAGCGTTGTAAATGGGTTTATGTGATTCAGCCCGAGCCGTTGCCGAATAAAGAGCCTCCTGTACCTGTGAAGCAGTGGAAGCCATTTGCTGCGGGTATGTTGTTCACGCTCGCGGCAGCCAGCATCGTCGCAGTGGGATGGCAGACGATGCATGCGCCAGATTCAGTCCAAACACAGCTGGCCGCGTCCCTGATTCCATTGCCTGAAGGACTCTCTACAGCGCAGTTACAGGCGCTGCAACAAACGTCACCGCCACCTGAACCAGGGATCGGCAAGACACAGCAGCTGTTAGCGCAGCTTTTACTCCTGAAACCAGACTGGGCCGTAAGCTACGGCGACCGTCTGGTGCAGCAGGCGCTGACGCTGTGGCCTGAAGAGGCCAAACCCCTGGCGCAACAGTGGTACAAGCAGATTAGCGTTGCCGGACTTGCAGAGTCAGAACTGAATGGCTGGCATCAGGGGATGACGCAGTTACAGCAGTTGACGAACAGGCTAAATGCGCTGGATGAACAGAAGGGGAAGTACATGACGGTAAGTGAACTGAAATCAGCCGTGTTTGCCATGTCGCAGTCCTTCAGCCATACCGTTCCGCTTGAGGAGCAGCTTCGTCTGCTTTCCATTTTACCTCCCGGGCAACCCCTGTCAGCAGCGCAGCTAAACCAGACCGAACAGCATCTTCAGCAGTTGATTGCCAGCTATGTCCTGCTGAAGCACCAAAAAGAATAATGAGACTGGCGAAAAATACGGAGTTGACATGTCAGCAAGAGAGCGTTTTTTTAAGAAAGTGCAGCAAAGTATCGGGGACAAACCGATCTATGTTAATACGGCTGAGGCCGAAGTCAGGGCGTTTTGTGAGCGGATGGAGGATCTTGCACAGCAAATCATCTCATGGTTTGAAGGTTCTGGTATTGAAATAATTTTATCTAAAAAAAATATCACCGATTTAAGTACGGTTGGCTACAGCCTCAGTAGCGGTATATGTCGCTATGCTATTACGACGATAATTTTGCAAAATGGGGATCGCAGCGTCACCATTATGCCAGAACAGGTGATTAGGGGGCCGGAGAAGGGGTGTGTGACGATGAGTGTTACTGTCCCCGATAGTCTATCGGGGGCGAGGATATTCCATTTAAGCATGGCGCCTGAAACAGGTTGGTATATTCGTCGCGGGCATCAAAGTGCAAAAGACAATATTATCCTGACTGAGGACTGTTTTTTCCAGGCTATCGACTGTCTGGCCTGAACGTAAGCCATCCTAACGGGAGGGACGCGCATTAACGTAGTTAATATATATTAACTACGTTAACTTATTAAGCATTACTAAACAATGATGCTCTAGAGTATCCCGCCTAAAATATGTAATTACCGTTGATGAAGGGGTATGGGTCACCAAACGACGAGTCAGATATTTCCCATAAAACATGATATTCATCCACCTTAAGTGAAACTGTAAAAATCAAACTGCAAAAAAACAAACCAGCGTCGAACGTGAGGACAAATTTCTATGGCAATGCTATAACCCTTAATGCCAACCAAAATATAATGCCCCAGGAAAACGTATGCTAAGAAATATTAGTGTCAGAACGTTCATTGTCTATTTCCTTTTATGTGTATTTTTGGTAAGTGATGGAGTTATAGCGCTATTTTCACGGAATTCTTCGCTTTTTATTGCAGTCATAATTGTACAGTTCATCGCCTTATTTTTACTCTGGGCGTACATGACAAAATATCTTGTGACGCCGATCAACACTGTGAAAAAAAGTATTGAAGAAGTGACGTCAGGAAAACTTGGCGTGTCGATTCCGGAATTTGGCAACAACTGTGCGGGACGACTGATCCCGGGTATTAATAGTCTTTCAAACAATATAGCAACGCTGGTTCGTGAAATCCGCGCCTCGTCGCAGACCGCAATGAGCCTTTCAGATCAGCTGTCTTCACGTAGCGCACAGCTTTCCGTCAAAACTGAACAGCAGTCCGCCTCACTAGTGCAGACGGCAGCCAGCATGGAACAGATGGCGGCAAGTACAAAAAATAATGCTGACAATACCCGTTTAGCCAGCGAGCAGGCGAATATCGCGACGTTGCAGGCGCGTAAAGGCGGAGAATTAATGGGGCAGGTCGCAAACAATATGCAGTCGATTACCGACTGCGCACAGCAAATGACAGAGATTATCTCGCTGATTGACGGTATCGCTTTTCAGACCAATATTCTGGCGCTTAACGCCGCCGTTGAAGCGGCAAGAGCGGGCGACCATGGTAAAGGGTTTTCTGTGGTCGCGGGTGAGGTGAGAAGCCTGGCGCATCGTAGCGCCGAAGCGGCAAAAAATATTAAGTCATTGATCGAAGTTACCAGCCATAACGTGACGCAGGGCGTTAACGTGGTCTCTGAAGCCGAAAAAAACATGCATGACATTGTTACCGGTTCGGGCAATGTAAGCAGACTGATGGATGAAATATCTGCCTCAACATCAGAACAGGAAAAAGGTATTTCACAAATTACGCAGGCATTGTCAGAGCTTGAACGCGTAACGCAGAGCAACGTGTCGATGGTTGAAGAACTTAATGGATCGTCAGATGTGCTGCGCAATCAGGTGATTGAGCTCCAGACACGAACACGTAATTTCCGTCTGGAAAATGAGTTCCAGGCTGACAATGCGTTAAGAAGCCGCGAATGGGCGGTGAATTCCTGAGCGTATTCAGGACGATGCCTTACATAATTATTGCTTAACCCTCGGCGAAAGCTAGACTGACACCGAAAGAGATTAAACGGTGGAGGCGCTGTGGAGAGCATTAAAGGGTCTGAGGTTAACGTACCTGACGCAGTTTTTGCATGGGTGTTTAATGGACGTGGCGGTGCAAGGCCGCTTGAAGATCAGGATCACATCGACAGCGAACATCCATGCTGGCTGCACCTCAACTACACGCACCCGGACAGCGCCGAGTGGCTCGCGTCCACGCCGCTGTTGCCCAACAACGTTCGGGATGCGCTGGCGGGAGAAAGTCTCAGACCCCGCGTGAGCCGGATGGGTGAGGGGACGTTAATTACGCTGCGTTGTATAAACGGCAGTACGGATGAGCGTCCGGATCAGCTGGTGGCCATGCGTGTTTATATGGACGAACGGCTGATTGTTTCCACCCGCCAGCGAAAAGTGCTGGCGCTGGATGACGTCATTAACGATCTGAAAGAGGGCACCGGACCTACGGATTGCGGCAGCTGGCTGGTGGATGTGTGTGATGCGCTGACCGATCATGCCAGCGAGTTTATAGAAGAGCTTCACGATAAAATCATCGATCTGGAAGATAACCTGCTCGATCAGCAAATCCCCCCGCGTGGTTTTCTGGCGCTGCTGCGTAAGCAGCTCATTGTGATGCGCCGCTATATGACCCCCCAGCGCGACGTTTATGCGCGACTGGCCAGCGAACGCATGAGCTGGATGAACGACGATCAGCGCCGCAGAATGCAGGATATCGCTGACCGGCTCGGACGTGGTCTGGACGAGATTGACTCATGTATTGCCAGAACGGCAGTCATGGCGGATGAGATAGCCCAGGTGATGCAGGAGTCGTTAGCCAGGAGAACGTACACCATGTCGCTGATGGCGATGGTCTTTTTACCGAGTACCTTCCTGACGGGGTTGTTTGGCGTAAACCTCGGAGGGATCCCCGGCGGTGAATATCACTATGGCTTCACCACCTTTTGCGTCATGTTAGTGGTTTTGATTGGGGGTGTTGCATGGTGGTTGCATCGCAGTAAATGGCTGTAAATTTACACTTTTCTGAGGCAGATCCGACTTCAAAACGACATTTTAATTGAGCAAAGTCAATAAACTCCGACCATGTTAGGTGCAATATTACTCCCGCAGGTGAATGCAACGTCAAGCGATGGGCGTTGCGCTCCATATTGTCTTACTTCCTTTTTTTGAATTACTGCATAGCACAATTGATTCGTACGACGCCGACTTCATAGTCGGCTTTTTTTTGCCTCCTGTTTATCTGCGTCTACCCTTTATGGGTCAGCACCCTAATCTGGAGGAAAAGATGAGTATGCTACTTGCCCTGCAACGCCTGACCACCTGGCAGTCCGATCCGGTGCCCACCGATCCGACGCCGATACCCGACCCTGTCCCTCGTCCGCAGCCGATGCCGGATCCGCCGCCGGATGAAGAACCGATTAAATTGTCGCATCGTTAGCGCAGATCTGCGAGGATACGCGCCATCTGACTGCAATCATTACCACGAGAGTATATTGTGACCGCTTTTTCCACGCTGAACGTTCTGCCTGAAGCCCAACTATCCAACCTGAATGAGTTGGGCTACCACACTATGACCCCTGTCCAGGCCGCCGCGCTGCCGGCTATCCTTGAAGGCCGTGACGTGCGCGTGCAGGCAAAAACCGGCACTGGAAAAACGGCTGCATTCGGGCTAGGTCTGTTACAACACATTGATGCAACCCTGTTTCAGACCCAGTCCCTTATACTCTGCCCGACGCGCGAGCTGGCCGACCAGGTCGCGGGTGAGCTGCGTCGTCTGGCGCGTTTTTTGCCAAACACTAAAATTTTAACGCTCTGTGGCGGGCAACCGTTCGGTGCGCAGCGCGATTCCCTTCAGCACGCGCCGCATATCATTGTGGCAACGCCGGGCCGTCTGCTCGATCACCTGCAAAAAGGCACTGTTTCACTTGATGCATTGCAGACGCTGGTGATGGATGAAGCTGACCGCATGCTGGATATGGGCTTCAGCGATGCGATTGACGAAGTGATCCGCTTTGCGCCAGCCACACGTCAGACGCTGCTCTTTTCTGCCACCTGGCCTGAGGCGATTGCGGCGATAAGCGGGCGCGTGCAGAAGAACCCGCTGACCATTGAAATCGATACCGTCGATGCGTTGCCGGCAATTGAGCAGCAGTTCTTCGAGACATCGCAGCAGGGCAAAATTCCACTGCTGCAAAAGTTGCTGAGCCAACACCAGCCAGCGTCCTGCGTGGTGTTCTGTAATACTAAAAAAGACTGTCAGGCGGTGTGCGATGCCCTGAATGATGCCGGACAGAGCGCATTATCGCTGCATGGCGATCTGGAACAGCGCGATCGCGATCAGACGCTGGTACGTTTCGCTAACGGCAGCGCTCGCGTGCTGGTTGCAACGGATGTCGCAGCCCGTGGCCTGGATATTAAATCGCTTGAACTGGTGGTGAATTTTGAACTGGCATGGGATCCGGAAGTGCATGTCCACCGCATCGGGCGTACCGCACGTGCGGGTAACAGTGGCCTCGCCATCAGCTTCTGTGCGCCTGAAGAGGCGCAGCGCGCCAATATTCTTGCGGAAATGCTGCAACTGAAACTCAACTGGGTGAATGCACCGGGTAATATCAGCATTGCTCCGCTGGCGGCGGAAATGGCCACCCTGTGCATCGACGGCGGTAAAAAGGCCAAAATGCGTCCCGGTGACGTTCTGGGGGCGTTAACAGGAGATATAGGTCTCGACGGGGCAGATATTGGCAAGATTACGGTTCATCCTGCGCATGTCTACGTAGCGGTTCGCCAGTCGGTTGCGCATAAGGCGTGGAAACAGTTGCAGGGCGGAAAGATTAAAGGGAAAACCTGCCGCGTTCGGCTGCTTAAGTAAGCCTGAAAGCGTCTCAGAAACGATATCTGAGACGCTGCCAGGTTATTTGACTTCTACCACGTTCAGGCGCAGTTCATCGAATTGTGCATCCTCTTCCTCTGGCTGCCAGCCAGCAGGCTGCATCGGGATCTCTTCGCGGTCAAACGCCAGATCCCCGCCGTTCACCACTTCTGAACCGTGGTTAATTCCTTTGAAATCGAACAGTTCAACGTCGGCGAGGTGCGAAGGCACCACGTTCTGCATGGCGCTGAACATGGTTTCGATGCGGCCCGGATAGCGTTTATCCCAGTCACGCAGCATGTCGCCAATGACCTGACGTTGCAGGTTCGGCTGTGAGCCGCAAAGATTGCACGGAATGATAGGGAACGCTTTGGCCTGAGAGAAACGCTCAATGTCTTTCTCACGGCAGTAGGCGAGTGGGCGGATCACGATGTGTTTCCCGTCGTCGCTCATCAGCTTCGGTGGCATTCCCTTCATTTTGCCGCCGTAGAACATATTCAGAAACAGCGTTTGCAGAATGTCGTCCCGGTGATGACCAAGCGCAATTTTGGTCGCTCCCAGTTCAGTTGCGGTGCGGTACAGAATGCCGCGACGCAAACGTGAGCAGAGTGAGCAGGTTGTTTTGCCCTCTGGGATCTTCTCTTTAACAATGCCGTAGGTATTCTCTTCTACGATTTTGTATTCAACGCCCAGGTTCTCAAGGTACTCCGGCAGGATATGCTCCGGGAAGCCCGGCTGTTTCTGATCGAGGTTAACCGCGACCAGGGAAAAGTTCACAGGTGCGCTTTGCTGTAGATTGCGCAGGATCTCCAGCATGGTGTAGCTGTCTTTACCACCCGACAGGCAGACCATGATGCGATCGCCTTCTTCAATCATGTTGAAGTCTGCAATGGCTTCGCCCACGTTACGGCGCAGACGCTTTTGCAGTTTATTCAGATTGTACTGTTCTTTCTTTGTATTTGATTGATTTTCTTGCATTTATTACTACCTTCGGAGCCAATAGGGGCATAATAGGGGCAAAAATTTTTCAGCGTGTCAGCTTATCGTTAAGCATCAGCACCTGTTCGCCATTCATTTCTTCAATCCACGCACCGTAGACTTCATAGACCATTTGCGCGTTTTCATGCCCCATCTGGCTGGCTATGAAAGACGGGTTAGCGCCAGCAGATAAAAGCCAGCAGGCAAAAGTATGCCGCGTATGGTACGGATTCCGGCGGCGAATACCAGCACGTTTTACAGCTGCGTTGAATCTCGCACCGATGCTCGATAAAGAGTAGTAGGCTTTCTGTTCCCCTTTGCGTATCCGGGGTATGAAAACGAATCGCAGGCTTTGATTCTCCACTGCGCCATACTCACGATGATTAAAGACAATTTCGGTTTTAGGCTGTAGTGCTGTCAGCTTGCGCTGTGCTTTCAAGGCTTCAAGTGCCGGCTCTAATAGTGTGATAACCCGTTTACCTGCTTCGGTTTTTGGTGGGCCGAACATGCCCAACGCATTAAGATTGCGCTTTATATGGGCTGTACCTTTTTCCCAGTCAATATCTTCCCAGGCAAGAGCTGCGAGCTCTCCATGACGGACGCCAGTATATACTGCGAATGTCCACATATTCAGGCTTTGGCCACGCTCGGATTCCGCAAGCAAGCTAAACTCCTGCTTCGTTAAAGGATCCGGTTTTACTTTCCCTTTGTGTAATTTCTTGATCCCTTCAAAGGCTTGCCACTGATAAAGTCTGGTTTGTGTGCAAACCGAAGAAGGAAGCAAAGTAGCGATATATAGTTATTCACGATATCAGCGGGGCGATGGGCTCCGTTGCACTGACGTACTTCTGGGAACGCCTGACGGGGATGAAGAATGCAAACCAGTGATAAAGGCATTGCCCTTATCAAGCAGTTCGAAGGCTGCAAGCTTACCGCCTACCAGGACAGCGTCGGCGTCTGGACGATCGGCTATGGCTGGACTCAGCCTGTCGACGGCAAACCAATCCGTGCCGGGATGACGATTAAGCAGGAAACGGCAGAACGCCTGCTGAAAACTGGACTGGTCAGCTACGAAAGTGACGTGTCCCGCCTGGTTAAAGTGGGGCTGAATCAGGGGCAATTCGACGCCCTGGTGTCTTTCACGTACAACCTCGGCGCACGGTCTTTATCGACATCGACTCTCCTGAGAAAGCTTAACGCCGGTGATTATGCTGGCGCCGCCGAAGAGTTCCTGCGCTGGAATAAAGCGGGCGGCAAGGTTCTGAATGGGCTCACCCGTCGTCGTGGGGCGGAGCGCGCTCTGTTCCTGTCGTGATTGGCGCACTGGTTAAGCGTTACTGGTTGCAGTTTGTGGTGATTGCGTTAATCGGCGGACTGGCGTTTTTCGTGAACCACTACCGCGACAACGCCATCACCTACAAAGACCAGCGCGACAAGGCAACTGAGAAGTTCAGCCTTGCGAACAATACCATCGATGACATGAAGGTGCGCCAGCGTGATGTGGCCGCACTGGATGCCAAATACACGAAGGAATTAGCAGATGCGAAAGCTGAAAATGATGCTCTGCAGCGCAAGCTTGATAATGGTGGTCGGGTGCTCGTCAAAGGCCGCTGTCCAGTGCCAGCCTCAACCGAAGCCGCCAGCGCCTCCAGCATGGGCCATGATGCAACCATCGAACTCTCTGATGCTGCTGGACGAAACGTTCTCGGTATCCGATCCGGAATCAGGCAAGACCAGTCAGCCCTGAGAGTGCTGCAGCAATACATCACCAGTCAATGTCAGTAACTACTTAAAGTATTTATCCATTGGGTCGTAGTGCTGGTATTTTCTGTAAAAAAAGAGCCAGTAGATAAATCCTATGGCAGCACCTAGCCCTGCCATCATGAGATAAAGATCCTCGCGATGGTTAAGCAATTCAGAGAAGGAATAAGCACCTTTCCATATATCAATAAGACTACCGCCAATCACCACATCAAATATAAATGACATCAATGGCAGAGCAATAGCATATGCCGCCATGAGGTAGAGCAGAGCTCCAAGTCTGTACTTGGTATTTATGTGCATAGCCGCCTCCTTACAAGTTGCTTTGAATCATAACATATCCAATCAAGAGCCAGACTTCGGTCGGGCTTTTTTATTGTCATGATCGTTGGCAGACCCATCGTAATGACAATACCCCTACAGCGGATAATCAACCAAATATCCCTTTAAGCGGATAAATAGGCTCTCAATATCCGACATCTATAAAATCACGCTAACCCCCCAAACAGGCGAAACCTTCACAGGTGAAGTGGTCAACTAAAACTGGCCATCGTTTTAGAGTTTTTCCAGTATCGGTTTTCCGATTCGTTTGGTGATAATCCACCGTTATATTCATGCGGCCTGAGTGAGCTGTAATGTCCGGGAGCTGCGCGGCGAGCCTTGTCTCGATCTTGAAGAGTTTGCACCGGCAAAGCAGGAAATCGTCTGCAGCCGGTCGTTCGGCGAACGCGTTACCGAGTACGAACAGATGCGCCAGGCTATCTGCAGCTATGCCGCCCGTGGTGCTGAAAAACTACGAGGCGAGCACCAATACTGCCGGTTTATCTCGGCCTTCGTTAAGACCTCTTCCTTTGCACTTAACGAGCCGTACTACGGCAGCAGCGCCTCAATGAAGTTGCTCACGCCAACGCAGGATAGCCGTGACATCCTCAACGCTGCGGTTAAGTGCCTGGACAAAATCTGGAAGAATGGGCACCGATACCAGAAGGCAGGAATAATGCTTGGGGACTTCTTCAGCCAGGGCGTGAGGGCGTGGCCCAACTCAATTTATTTGACGAGAATGCGCCACGGGCCGGTAGTGAAAGGTTAATGGAGGTGCTCGATCACTTGAACGCCAAAGATGGGAAAGGTACGCTTTACTTTGCTGGACAGGGCATTCAGCAGCAATGGCAGATGAAGCGAGAAATGCTTTCACCGCGGTATACTACAAGATACAGTGATCTACTAAAAGTAAGGTAAGTTAACATTAAAAAACATGTTCAAATGATTGTGAGTGTCTAAATTTGAATGTGTAGTTAATAAGAATCATTTTTTCAGTTTAAATGAGGGTTATTTGTTTGAGTAAAGTGACTCCTTGTGTCAGGGTTTAATTATGGGTTGATAAGGATGGGATGGTTTGTGACCTTTGTGTTTGCTTTTTAAATTTATCGAAAATGAAGGGTTGAAAACCCTTCTTGTTAATGAGGGTAAGATTGTGCTTACCTGTAATCGTTAAACTTGTTATTTCTCTTGGAAAAGCGATTAAATATGTTATGAATGATGTTTTTATATCTGGCGGTTAATTTTCTTTCACTAGGATCTTTGAATCTCTTAAGCATTTGTGACTTTGCTGCAGTATTTAAATGAGCACAAATGCAGCTGGATAATTGCCATAAAAAAAGTTTCTCCATAAATTTTTTTTTACCTTCAGTGATTGAGGCTTCTGCATCTATGTTTGGTAGCTTATACTCTCTTATAAATGTGAACTCACCAAAGCCAACTCCAAGATTTCTATCACCATATGTATTAACCTCAAATTCAGGGAACAACTCTTTAAGCGAATTAAAAGATATATTGGATGGGTATGAATTGCCTTTGTTGATATTTGTCTTAAGTACAAACTCCATTTTTAAAGTTTTAGATTTTAGATCTACAACATTTTTTGAAAAGATGTCGTCTTGTTGAGCAAGTAAATATTTTGATAAAACCACTGCAAGTTGGTTTGGATATTTTAATTGTTTATGCTCAGGAACTTCCATATGTTATCTCCAATTGGACTTAATGAGGGGGCGCTGAGTAATGCTAAAAGTTAATTTTTACCATATACTGGCTACATGTAAAATTTCGTCAGTGATAAGCTAGATTAGATAGTCTCACACTAAAGTCCATAGCTCTAGTCACTTCAAAGTTAACAGGTGGCCAAACGTACATCATAAAAAATAATTGCATAAATTAAAACCATAACGTAGGGGGTGTTGTCACATAGATTTCGTTTCTGGCTGGCCTACGAAATGAATTTTTATCTCACTCGAGCTTTTCGATCAACTTCGGTCCATGATTCCTAACATTCCCCACCGCACGCTTCACAGCGTGCCAGGTAAACTTGACGGCTGGCACTGCTCCGCCTATGGCTATCTCTTCAGCTTCATCGCCAGGTTCGAACGGTGTACTGCCTATCACCGCCATGAATATTGGCTGGCCATCTGCCCGGTGAATGAAGTAGGGCTGTTTCTTGTCGCCTTCCTTTTTCCATTCAAACCATCCATCAGCGAAGCAGATCGCCCGGCCATGCTGCCACAAAGGTTTAAACATTCGACTGGTAGCCGCAGTCTCGACGCGTGCGTTAATCAGTGGCGGCTTATCCCACCACCCGGGCGCGTAACCCCAAAGCACCGGATTGAGATGTAGTTGCTCGTCGCGTTCGCTCAGCAGCAACACCTTTGTGCCGGGTGCCACGTTGTAACGTCCGATTGGTTCAGGGTCGTATGCGATGTCGCGATCGGTTTCATCGGACAGGTAAGCCAGGTATTCTTCACGCGTTTGAGCTTGTGCAAAACGCCCACACATAGAAATCTCCAGCCAGATGTCAGACTTAAAGTATATGGCAGGGAGAAAAAGGAGGGCACACTGGCTAAAGTTAGGGGCAAATTTAGGGGCAAAACTGAGGAATAGGGGCAAAAAAAGGGCATTAAAAATGTATTACTGGGTAGCGTTAGGGAGAAACTGCTATGCTTTAACTAATTGAATAAATTGACAAAACGAAAGCAATCAATGAGTTAACAAAATCAGCGTAGCTTATTCAGATTGTACTGTTCTTTCTTGTTAATCTCTTGATTTTGTTGCATCTATTCGTTACTCAGATCTCAAATGGAGCACAGGGTAAGGAAAACGATTTCAAAGCGTCAGCTTCGTGTTCATCTCTTCTATCCATGTAGCATAGATTTCATACACCATCTGCGCATTTACGTGCCCCATCTGGTTAGCGATAAAAGACGGGTTTGCGGCTACCGGTAAAAACCAGCATGCGAAAGTGTGCCGTGTATGGTACGGATTGCAGCGACGAATACCAGCACGATTTACACATGATCCCCACAGGAGAAGTTTGGTTAAGCCGGATGGGTTGTCTACACTTACAAATTACGCAGTAAAAAAACGGAGGTGAAAATGACTGACCGTCCCGTTAATGGTGACCATCCTGATTATAACCCCAGCCCGGATGACCCGGAAAAGGATGGAAGAAAACCGAAAGACGATCCTGGCTCAGCGCCTGAATCAGGCGATAAAGATCCTGAGTGATGACCAGCCGCCTTTACGAAGGCGGTTTTCACGCCCATTACGGCCTCTCTCAGCGCAATGCTATTCACGTTACCCTCCTCAACGTTATCTGTAAGCCGCTCAGAACCCCTCCTGTTTCGCCTGGTGAACAGGTGAGATAAAGCACGGATCTCATTCCCGCGTACCAGTTCGTTTTACAGTTCTCCTGCTACGCTTTAGAGGGCGACAAGGGAGCGCTTTAATGAAGAATAAAGACGAACAAACAGGATTAGTTGGGCTGGCGATTGGCGCTGCCGTCATTGGGCTGGTTTCATCGCAGAAGCTCATTAACCGTGAAAGTATTGTCGATGAGCTGGTGAGGCTCGGCAGACAGAAGGGCGATGGCGTTGAAGATGAGGTCTTTTTAAAAGCGGCTGAGTTAGTGAGAAAAGGGGTATAAACGATGGCTGACATTCGTCTGGCACAGTGTCATTGTGGAGCGGTGAAATTTACCGTTGAGCTAACGGACGGCCTGAATACTGCACGTCGATGTAGCTGTTCATTTTGCAGGATGCGTGGGGCGGTAGTGGTATCCGCGCCCTTAACGGGCATTAAGGTGTCGCAGGGCGCGGACGCGCTCACGGAGTACCGTTTTAACACTGGCACCGCGCGCCATTTTTTCTGCTCTATCTGCGGTATTTATACGTTCCATCAACGGCGTTCCAATCCTAATGAATATGGTGTGAATGTCGCCTGTCTGGAAAATGTCACGCCTTTCGACTTCCCGGAGGTGGTGGTCATGGATGGGGTAAATCATCCTATGGATGGTGACAGCGGGGTTATTGGCTATCTCTCTTTCCGCAAAGAAGAGGCGAAACAGAGATGAAAAAATTAGCCCGCAGATCGCTGCGGGCTAACGGGATTAGAACTGGTAAACCAGACCTAACGCTACGATGTCATCGGTTCCGATGCCATTGTTTTTGTAGAAGGAGTCATCTTCATCCAGCAGGTTGATTTTATAATCAACATAGGTGGACATGTTTTTGTTGAAATAGTAAGTAGCACCTACATCAGCATATTTCACCAGGTCTTTATCATCCTGACCATTGCCCAACTCTTTACCTTTGGACTGTAAATACGAAATAGCCGGACGCAGGCCAAAGTCAAACTGATATTGTGCGGTCACTTCAAAGTTCTGGGTTTTATTTGCCACGGTATTCTCGTCACGAGCATCACCGTATGGCGTCATATTACGGGTTTCGGAGTACATTGCCGCCAGATAAATATTGTTAGCATCGTATTTCAAACCAGCAGTCCAGGCATCCGCTTTATCACCGCCCGCGGTGGTATGCATTTCCTGATCGTTGGTACGGTCAGATGACGCATATGCCGCGCCCGCGCTGATGCCCATTCCTAAGTCATAGGTCGCGGAGAGACCGTAACCGTCCCCATTCTCATGACGTACATCGCGGCCATTGTTGGTGCCTTCCTGATTGTTGCTGGCATCTTCGTTATTACCCTGATACTGCACCGCGAAGTTCAGACCCTGTACCAGACCAAAGAAGTCGGTATTACGATACGTCGCCACACCATTCGCACGACCGGTCATAAAGTTATCGGCGGAAGTATAAGAGTCGCCGCCAAATTCTGGCAGCATGTCTGTCCAGCCTTCCACGTCGTACAGCACGCCATAGTTACGGCCGTAATCGAATGAGCCGTAATCTCCAGCTTTCACACCCGCGAAGGCAAGACGCGTCCAGGACTGATTGTCAGCACCTTCGGTGTTGTTTGCCTGAACGTTGTATTCCCACTGTGCGTAGCCGGTCATCATGTCGTTGATTTGGGTTTCACCTTTGAAGCCCAGACGCACATAGGTTTGGTCACCATCTTTAGAAGCGTCGTCAGAGAAATAATGCAGACCGTCTACTTTGCCATACAGGTCCAGTTTATTGCCGTCTTTATTATAAATTTCAGCTGCGTGAGAGGCTCCAGCCATTAACAAAGCGGGGATCATCAGTGCCAGTACTTTTCTTTGCATTTTGATTATTCCTTTGCAGTTATTTTTTATTGCTTAGTGAACTTTCCGGGCAGGAAAGATGTCCCATGCTAAATCACTCTGGCGGCGGATGAATAAAATATAATTGTTACGGGTTAAGTAAAATCTAAACTAAATGATGCGGCTGAAATAATAATTTATGTGGTGAATGAATTGCTGAAAATAATACAAAACAAACATTATTAATTACGATGAAAATAAGGTAGGCTTCACAATGTTATATGCCTTTAAGATTCTTTCATCCATAATTCACGTGAATATTACTCAGAGTGCTGAAGCAATATTCACCGATCTTCTGGATTTGCCCGGTGCACGTGCATCGGGCTTTTTTTTGGCAAAAAAATGCCCGGACAAGCCGGGCATACAGGTTATTAACTGGTCGATTTTTCGGCTTTCCCTGCCAGTTGCGCCAGAAAGTCATAACGCTTCTGAAGATCCGCAGCCGCATCCTTCCATAGCTGATCCGCTACTTCTGGCTGTTGGGCATTCAGCCTGCGGAAACGCTGTTCCTGAAGTAAGGTTTCGGCAAGGGCGTCTGACGGCGGACGCGAATCCAGCGCCAGCGGTAATTTTCCTTCATCGGAACGGCGCGGATCAAAGCGGTACAGCGGCCAGAAGCCGGTTGCGGTGAGCTGACGCATCTGGTCGTGGCTAAGCGCCAGATCGTAGCCATGCTCCTCACACGGGCTGTAGGCGATGATCAGCGACGGGCCAGGATAGGCTTCCGCTTCCTGAATGGCTTTCACCGTCTGGTTGAGCTGCGCGCCCAGCGAAATCTGCGCGACGTAGACATGGCCATACATCATCATGCTGACGCCAAGATCTTTACGCGCCTTGCGCTTGCCGTGCTCACCAAACTTCGTGACCGCCCCCAATGGCGTTGCTTTTGAGGCCTGTCCGCCAGTGTTGGAATAGCACTGAGTGTCGAGCACCAGAATATTGACGTTTTCGGTCAGGCTCAGGACATGATCAAGACCACCGAATCCAATATCGTAGGCCCACCCGTCGCCGCCGATCAGCCAGACAGATTTTTCTACCAGCGCGTCCGCATCGGTTAGCAGTTGTTCAGCCCCATCAACACCCTGAAGCGCGTTGCGCAGTTCAGCAACCTGCGCGCGACGAACGTCAGGCGTGGCCTCCGCATGCAGGGCATCGTTCAGTTCTGTCGGGATCTTCTCGGCAAACTGTGCCAGCAGACGCATTACGCGGGCACGGTGCTGATCGACCGTCAGACGGAATCCCAGACCAAATTCTGCGTTGTCCTCGAATAGCGAGTTTGCCCACGCCGGGCCCCGACCGTTCGCGTCAGTGGTATACGGCGTGGACGGCAGGTTACCCCCGTAGATCGACGAGCAGCCTGTCGCGTTGGCAATCAGCATCCGGTCGCCGTAAAGCTGGGTAAGCAGTTTGATATACGGTGTTTCGCCGCAGCCGGAACATGCCCCGGAGTACTCGAAGAGCGGGGTGATAAGCTGCGAGGTACGAATGTCAATGCGTTCCAGCTTATTGCGATCGATTTCGGGCAGGTCGAGGAAGAAATCATAATTCACTTTCTCTTCTTCAACATGGTCAAGACGCGACATCATGTTGATGGCTTTGATTGACGGGTCCTGACGATCTTTCGCCGGGCACACCTCAACGCACAGGTTACAGCCGGTGCAGTCTTCTGGTGCCACCTGAAGAACATATTTCTGGCCACGCATATCGCGGGATTTTACATCCAGCGAGTGCAGACTTTCCGGTGCGTCAGCTAATGCTTCTGGCGACACCACTTTGGCGCGAATGGCCGAGTGCGGGCAGGCTGCCACGCAGTGATTGCACTGCGTGCATAGCTCTTCCTTCCAGATGGGAATTGCTTCGGCAATATTGCGTTTTTCCCAGCGGGTCGTGCCCATCGGCCAGGTGCCGTCAGGCGGAAGCGCAGAGACGGGAAGGGTGTCCCCTAAACCTGCGAGCATCGCGGCCGTGACGGTTTTGACGAAATCCGGGGCGGCGTCAGAGACCACTGGCGGCCGGTTCGGACTGCTGGCATTGACAGGCTGCAACGACACCTCGAACACCGACTCACGGGCCAGCGCCAGCGCCTGCCAGTTGCGCTCAACAAGCTCCTGACCTTTGCTGCTGTAGCTTTTGGCGATCGCCCCCTGGAGTTCCATCAGCGCGCTGTCGCCCGGCAGAATATTGGTCAGGTGGAAGAACGCCATCTGCATGACCGTATTGATACGCGCGGCCAGACCGCATTCGCGGGCGATCTTCGCGGCGTTAATGACGTACAGGCGCGCCTGTTTCTGGTTAAGCACTGCCTGCACTTCCTGGGGCAGGCGCGCCCAGACCTCATCGGCGCTATAGGGAGTGTTGATCAGAAAAATACCGCCGGGCTTCAGGCGCTCGGCCATCTGGTATTTATCAATGAACTGGAGCTGGTGACAGCCAACAAAATCCGCCTGAGAAATCAGGTATGCAGAGCGGATGGGGTGTTCGCTAACGCGCAGGTGGGAGACGGTCAGCCCGCCTGCTTTTTTGGAATCATAGACGAAATACCCTTGCGCATACCACGGCGTGGAGTTACCGATAATTTTGATGTTGTTCTTGGTCGCCGAGACGCTGCCGTCGCTGCCCAGACCGTAGAAAAGCGCCTCCAGTTTTGCATTCGAGGGCAGAGTGTTTTCCGGCAAAGGGAGAGAAAGGTTAGTCACGTCATCATAAATGCCGACCGTAAAGCGCGGCTTCGGTTTTGCCTCGCGCAGTTCAGCAAATACCGCCAGGACGCACTCCGGCCCGAACTCTTTGGAAGACAATCCATAACGCCCGCCAATGACGCGCGGCAGCGTTTCGCGCTCACCGCGGTTAAACGCCTCAGCCAGAGCGGTCATCACATCCAGATAAAGTGGCTCAGCCTGTGCGCCAGGCTCTTTGGTGCGGTCCAGAACCGCCACGGCACGCGCGCTGTCCGGCAGGGCTGCGAGCAGGTGTTTCGCTGAGAAGGGACGGTAGAGGCGAACTTTGAGGACGCCAACTTTTTCGCCCCGCGTCAATAGCTCATCGACTACCTCTTCACAGGTGCCGATGGCTGAGCCCATCAGGACAATTACGCGCTCGGCCTGCGGATGACCGTAATATTCAAACGGCTTATATTCGCGGCCCGTCGCAGCGGCAAAATCGTCCATCGCCTGTTCAACGTGCTCATATACCGCGTTGTACCACGGGTTTGTCGCCTCACGGGACTGGAAATAGGTATCCGGGTTCGCAGAGGTACCCCGGATCACCGGATGTTCCGGATTGAGGGCGCGAGCGCGATGCGCATCGATGTCAGCCTGCGGCAGCAGATTCAGAATGGTGTCGTCCGGCAGCGGAACGATTTTATTGATCTCGTGGGACGTGCGAAAACCATCAAAGAAATGAATAAATGGCACACGGCTTTTCAGCGTGGCGATATGCGAAATCAGCGCGAAGTCCTGCGCTTCCTGCACGCTGCTGGCGCAAAGCATAGCGCAGCCGGTCTGACGCACGGCCATCACGTCTGAGTGATCGCCAAAAATAGAGAGCGCGTGAGTGGCTACGGTGCGTGCGGCAACGTGCAACACAAACGGCGTTAATTGCCCTGCCAGCTTGTAAAGCGTGGGGATCATCAACAGCAGCCCTTGAGACGACGTGAACGAGGTCGACAGGGCACCGGTCTGCAACGCACCATGCACGGTGGCAATGGCACCGGCTTCGGACTGCATCTCTACAACCCGCGGGACATCGCCCCAGACGTTTTTTATCCCGTTACCAGCCCAGGCGTCAGCCTGTTCAGCCATCGTGGAGCTGGGCGTGATGGGATAAATGGCGATCACTTCGCTGGTACGAAACGCAACAGACGCGACTGCACCATTGCCGTCAATAGTTTGCATAGGACAAAACCCTTACATTGCGCAAAAAAGGAGGGTCTGTAATAGGGCGACAGACCCTGAATATTATCTGTGTATTTTAGCAAAGCTCAGGTTTTACGATTTTCGCTTTTGTGTCCTTGGTATGCGCTGTATCAATGACTGGATGGCATATTGCGTTAAAAATTGCGATAAATTGTTACCAGAGCGCATAAATACGCACATCCGCTCTCGACGATGCGGCGCGTGATGCCTATTATGCATAGGTTTCGCTATAACTACGGGGAGGAAGGTATGCGTTCAGCATTTTGGGTAGGATGTGCCGCGTTACTGTTGTCGGCATGCAGCAATGAACCTGTACAGCAGGCGACAGCGGCACACGTGACGCCGGGTATGCGCGCGGCTATGTCCAGTTCAGGTCAGGCTAACTGCGCAATGATCGGAGGTTCACTTTCCGTTGCCCGACAGCTTGACGGCTCCGCCATCGGCATGTGCGCATTGCCAAATGGCAAACGCTGTAGTGAGCAGTCGCTTGCCGTAGGTTCGTGCGGAAGTTACTGAATTATTCAACTCGCTTAAACATCAATGTCTTATTGGCTGTCGCCAGGGTTAACTGGTCTTCGGTCAGGTCTACCTGTGCGCCTGTGCGTAGCATATCGGCGATGGTCTGATCCAGTTCATTTAGCTGCGGCTCGGTGCAGAGTTTCCGCGTCATTGCCAGCGTTTTGACCGTCAACTCGCCTTCGGACAGTTTCCCCTGGCCGTTGAAGCCGTTGCACATTGTGCCGGAGACGACAATGTTGTTAATCAGGCTGATATTGGGCTGCGCACTGAATCGCAGTTCGGGCTGCGTTTTACCGCCTTTAACTGCTTTTCCATCCACGTTTTCCAGAACGAAACGGTGATTCTCTAACCGATCTGTCTGAACGGAGGCTTTACCAGGATTAACGCATCCAGCCAATGCGAGGCTGATTAAACTTACTGCCGCGAGCTTTTTCATTTTTCTTCTCAAACTATTAATGCTGTAAATATTTTTCAGTGTAACCATACCCTCCAGAGTGTTAATGGGGTTTATCTGAAAGTGCGGGAAGAGACCGGGCGGCGGCGTACCCGGTCAGTGAGTTAGTGAGATTTAAATCCGGCTGCGGCCATCAGCATTTTAAAGATCATACTTACGCAGGCCAGCGCCAGGACGCTGCCGCCCCAAATGATGGCAAGCCACATCAAGCGTTTCCATACAGGTTGTTGCATCAGTGATAACCCTCCCCATGCTGTACTTTTCCGCGAAAAACGTAATAACTCCAGAAGGTGTAGACCAGAATGACGGGAATGATCAACAGTGCACCCACTAACATAAAGCCCTGGCTTTGGGCTGGCGCGGCTGCCTGCCAGAGAGTGATGTCCGGCGGGATGATATGCGGCCAGATACTGATCCCAAGCCCGCTAAACCCAAGGAAAATCAGCCCTAACGTCATGATAAACGGCAGGGTATGGCTCGCAGGATCGTTCAGGCCGCGCCACTGGCACAGACTAAGGATGACAACCAGCGCAGGAACGGGCAGCAGGTAAAACAGATTCGGCAGCGTAAACCAGCGCGTAGCAATAGCTGGTTGGGCGAGAGGGGTCCAAATACTGATTACTGCAATGAATACCAGAAGCAGGAGCAGAAGCACTTTCGATACCTGACGCATCCGCTGTTGCAGGGCATTTTCGCTTTTCATTACCAGCCACGTTGATCCTAACAGAGCGTAAGCGACCACAAGACCCACGCCGCAGAAAAGGTTAAACGCGGTAAACCAGTCAAACGGACCACCACTGAATGTACGACCGGTGACGCTGAACCCATGGATGACTGCGCCGACGGTCATACCCTGGCTGAAAGTCGCCACAATCGACCCGCTAATAAACGCCTTATCCCAGAACGGGCGGTGTGCAGGCGTCGCTTTGAAGCGAAATTCAAAGGCGACGCCGCGAAATATAAGCCCGATCAGCATTATTGTCAGTGGAATGGTTAGCGCGTCGATGATGACCGCATAGGCGAGAGGAAAGGCGCCAAACAGGGCCGCACCGCCAAGCACCAGCCAGGTTTCGTTGCCGTCCCAGACGGGAGCCACGCTGTTGACCATCACGTCGCGATCGTCGGCATTTGGCGTTGCCGGAAACAGAATCCCTATGCCCAGGTCAAAACCATCCATCACGATATACATCAACGTGGCGAAAATGATAATTACGAACCAGATAATGGAAAGATCGATACCCATTACGGTTACTCCTTAAATTCAGTGGTAACGGCGGAAAGCGGACGAGCAGGGCGTCCATCGGATTCGCTCGCAAAGGACTCGTGGCGCTGTGGCCCCTTTTTAATCAGACGCACCATATAGCTGTAACCCACGCCGAACACCGCGGTATAAACCACGAAGAAGGCCAGCAAACTGACGCTCATGTGCAAATCGCCATGCGCGGAAACCGCATCCTTCGTACGCTGTAACCCATAGACGACCCAGGGCTGGCGGCCGACCTCCGTTGTTACCCATCCGGCAAGGATCGCGATCAGCCCGGAGGGCCCCATCAGCAGGGCAAACCACAGGAAGGAACGTGAGGTATAGAGGCGCTGTTTGTAACGCAGCCAGAGTGCCGTCACGCCCAAGAGCAGCATCAACATCCCCAGGCCAGCCATGATGCGGAAAGACCAGAAGACAATGGTGGCGTTCGGGCGATCTTCTTTCGGGAACTCTTTCAATGCCGGAACCTGTTTATCGAGACTGTGGGTCAGGATCAGGCTCCCGAGAGCGGGAATTTCAAGGCCAAAACGGGTCCGTTCCTGCTCCATATCCGGCCAGCCAAACAGCAGCAGCGGTGTAGGCTCACCCGGCGGATTCTCCCAGTGACCTTCAATGGCGGCTATTTTCGCTGGCTGGTGTTTTAAGGTATTAAGCCCATGCATATCTCCCACCAGTGCCTGGACTGGCGCCACGATCAACGTCATCCACAACGCCATGGAGAACATGGTGCGAATGGCGGGCGAGTTGTTTCCGCGCAGCAAATGCCAGGCCGCGGAAGCACCGACAAACAGCGCGCTGCTGAGGAAAGCCGCTATAGACATGTGCAGAAGGCGATAAGGGAAGGAGGGGTTAAACACCACGGCAAACCAGTCCACAGGAACCACCTGACCGTTGACGATTTCATACCCTTGCGGTGTCTGCATCCAGCTGTTTGACGAGAGGATCCAGAACGTAGAAATGATGGTTCCCAGTGCGACCATGCAGGTTGAAAAGAAGTGCAGCCCCGGCCCGACCTTATTCCAGCCAAATAACATCACCCCGAGGAAACCTGCCTCGAGGAAGAACGCGGTAAGCACTTCATAGGTCAGCAGGGGGCCGGTAATACTGCCCGCGAACTGCGAAAACCCGCTCCAGTTGGTGCCAAACTGATAGGCCATCACCAGGCCGGAGACCACGCCCATCCCAAAGTTGACGGCGAAGATCTTTGACCAGAAATGGTACAGCGAACGCCAGACGGGATTTTTGGTTTTTAGCCACAGCCCTTCCAGCACGGCGAGATAGCTCGCCAGGCCGATGGTGATCGCTGGAAAAATAATATGAAAGGATACGGTAAAGGCGAACTGTATTCGCGCAAGATGAAACGCATCTAGACCAAACATGCACTGCCTCAATGTTAAACGGTGTACTGTTATGATAGAGAGGCGGCAAGTGAGATATCAGAAGCAGAAAACGATAATTTATCTATAACAGTTGTGGGAAAAGCTGAACTTTATCCGGCTGATATAGGTAACAGGGAAGAATAAAAAATTTCTTTTTATGATTTTTACGCATTAAACAGCTTGCTTTGTCGCCAGCAACATGCGTTAATGAATTTCTGGTTTTGAATCCAAATAAATATCTGACGTAGTTTTATAAAGCAGTTCTCATCACGTTGTGCCTCTCCGCAGCCTCTCTTGGGTCTTTATCTACATTCCGATTCGTTTTGTATCGAACCAACTTTTGCCTGATCGGCTCATGAGTAATTTACGTTTTTACGTTTACAGGAGAATCCTATGACTTCTTATATCCATTTCCGCTGCCCATGCTGTCATGGCTCGCAGTACCGCACCTCAGCGTTTGATGTCTCTGACAAAAATCCGTTCGGCGCGAAATGCATTTTCTGCAAATCGCCGATGATCACGCTTGACTACCTGGCCGCAGCGCGTTCTGCTCAGAATCACATTACTGAATACCGCAAGTAATCTGCCGCGTTTCCTATAACAGTTAGCAAAATCTTCTCTTTTTCTCCTGCTGATATACACTGTCAGCAATAAGGAGAATCTGATGAAAAAATACCAGCGTCTGGCGCAACAAATTATCTCGCAGATTGAGCTTGGCGTATGGTTGCCGGGCGATAAGCTGCCTTCTCTGCGAGAGCAGGTGGCAAGCAGCGGCATGAGCTTCATGACCGTGGGCCACGCGTATCAGATGCTGGAAAGTCAGGGGCGCATTGTTGCCAGACCGCAGTCCGGCTATTACGTTGCCGCGCGCCCGACCACACACCAGCCTGCACCGCCCGCGCAGGTGATGCGCGATGAAGTGGTGGACATCAATACCTATATCTTCGACGTGCTACAGGCCAGCCGCGACCCCTTCGTTGTCCCTTTTGCCTCGGCGTTTCCCGATCCGCGCCTTTTCCCGCTTCAGCAACTCAACCGATCGCTGGCTAACGTCAGCAAAACGGCTACCGCCATGAGCGTGATCGAAAACCTGCCGCCGGGTAACGTTGACCTACGTCATGCCATAGCCCGTCGCTACGCTCAGCAGGGAATGAATATCTCTCCGGATGAAATTGTGATCACCGCGGGCGCGCTTGAGGCGCTCAACCTCAGTTTGCAGGCTGTGACTGAACCAGGTGACTGGGTTATCGTTGAAAACCCCTGTTTTTATGGCGCACTCCAGGCGCTTGAACGTCTGAAACTGAAAGCGCTGTCGGTTGCTACTGACGTGCGTGATGGCATCGATCTCAGTGCCCTTGAGCAGGCGTTAAATGATTATCCGGTGAAAGCCTGCTGGCTGATGACCAACAGTCAGAATCCGCTCGGCTTCACCCTGAGTGCAGAGAAGAAAGCTCAGCTGGTGGCCTTATTAACCCGGCATAACGTCACGCTAATTGAAGACGATGTTTACAGCGAACTCTATTTTGGCCGCGAAAAGCCGCTTCCGGCAAAGGCCTGGGATAAGCAGGATATGACATTGCACTGCTCTTCATTCTCCAAGTGTCTTGTGGCCGGTTTCCGTATTGGCTGGGTGGCGGCGGGAAAACATGCGCGCCGTATTCAACAGTTGCAGCTGATGAGTACGTTATCTACCAGCTCTCCCATGCAGCTGGCGCTGGTGGATTACCTGGCGACCAAACGTTACGACGCTCATCTTCGTCGCCTGCGGCGCACGCTTGCGGAACGCAAACAGCAGGCCTGGCAATCGCTTTTGCGCCATATGCCTGCCGGCGTCAAAATCCATCATAACGACAGCGGCTACTTTTTGTGGCTGGAACTGCCTGAACAGCTGGATGCGGGGCGGTTGAGTGAGAAGGCGTTAACCCATCAAATCAGCATTGCGCCCGGCAAGATGTTTTCCACCTCCAATATCTGGACACCGTTTTTTCGTTTCAATACCTCATGGGGCTGGGGCGAGCGAGAGGAGCAGGCGGTCGTCCAGCTGGCGGGGTTAATCCGCGAAATGATGCTGCACCCAGTCACACCTTGATGAAAATTCCTGAAGCGACATGACGCGCGGTCTACCTTTAAAAAGGGAGTGCGGATTGGAAACGTGACGTTGTCACGTTTATGTCCGCCAGAACGTGTGCTGACAGCGAAAACAATGTCGATTTCAACAGGACGATGCTATGCAAAATCAATTGCTGATTAATGGTGAACTGGTGGCTGGCGAAGGTGAGAAGCAGGCGGTTTACAATCCTGCCACGGGTGAAGTGCTACTGGAGATTGCTGAAGCGTCGGCAGCACAGGTGGACGCTGCCGTCCAGGCGGCCGATCGCGCGTTTAACGAGTGGGGGCAAACGACGCCGAAAACACGCGCCGAATGTCTGTTGAAACTGGCTGATGTAATAGAAGCCAACGCTGACGCGTTCGCAAAACTGGAATCCCTGAACTGCGGGAAACCGCTGCATTGTGTCCAGGGGGATGAGATCCCAGCCGTGATCGATGTGTTTCGCTTCTTTGCCGGGGCCGCTCGCTGCCTGAACGGGCTGGCTGCCGGAGAATATCTCGAAGGACATACCTCGATGATCCGCCGCGACCCGGTTGGCGTTGTCGCCTCTATTGCCCCCTGGAACTATCCTCTGATGATGGCGGCGTGGAAGCTTGCGCCCGCGCTGGCGGCGGGAAACTGTGTCGTCATCAAGCCGTCTGAAATCACCCCGTTGACGGCGCTGAAGCTGGCGGAACTGGCGAAAGATATCTTCCCGCCAGGCGTGCTGAACGTGCTGTTTGGTCGCGGCAAAACCGTAGGAGATCCGCTGACCGGTCACGAAAAAGTCCGTATGGTTTCTCTTACCGGCTCTATTGCTACCGGAGAACATATTATCGGGCATACCGCATCTTCAGTTAAACGTACCCATATGGAATTGGGCGGAAAAGCCCCGGTCATTGTCTTTGATGATGCAGATTTAGATGCCGTGGTTGAAGGGGTGCGTACGTTTGGCTTCTATAATGCCGGTCAGGATTGTACCGCAGCCTGTCGAATCTATGCCCAGGAAGGAATTTATCCCGCCCTGGTTGAAAAGCTGGGCGCAGCCGTTGCCAGCCTGAAAATGGGCTCACCGGACGATGCATCAACGGAGCTGGGTCCGCTCAGCTCCGCAGCGCATCTTTCCCGCGTAAGTGCTGCCGTGGATGAAGCCAAAGCCCTGGGACATATCCGTGTCGTCACCGGTGGCAGTAAAAGAGAAGGGGCGGGATATTACTTCCAGCCAACGCTGCTGGCCGGGGCGAAGCAGGACGATGCGATCGTCCAGCGCGAAGTGTTTGGCCCGGTAGTCAGCGTGACCGCGTTTGAAGATGAAGCGCAGGTATTGGCCTGGGCTAACGATTCGCAATACGGCCTGGCCTCGTCTGTCTGGACCAAAGACGTCGGACGCGCCCATCGACTCAGCGCGCGGTTGCAGTATGGCTGCACCTGGGTCAATACCCATTTTATGCTGGTGAGCGAAATGCCGCACGGTGGGATGAAGTTATCCGGTTATGGAAAAGATATGTCGATCTATGGACTTGAGGACTACACGGTTGTGCGGCATGTCATGTTTAAACACTAAAATCTCATGCCCGGCGCAGTGCCGGGCGATTCTGTTTACCAGCCGCACACCTCGTGTTCATTTTCCGTATCGTAGGCGCGAACGGTATTCACCAGGTCCTTCACGACGTCTGCCGCGACGTCCGGGATCAACAGCTCCATGGGTGCCTCTGTCTCGTAATCCACCGATACGCCGTTGCTGTTGTTGGTGACGGTCACGGTATAGGTAGCCTTACCCATGATTTACTCCTTATGCGTGTTAACCACTTTTCCGATACCCGCACCGCTGAGCGTGATGGCAGGATCCGCGAAAAAGTCGATATTAAAATAAGTGTCGTCGGTCAGTAGCTCAATGCGGTGCCATTTTTGAGGTGGGGAGATGCCAAAAGAACCGGCCTCAATGACCACTTCCAGATCGGGTTCAGTAGCATCGCCATCGGCAAAGCCAAAGTAACGTACCGCACCCTGCATGACGGACAAGCGCCCGTACACGCCAGCTTTGGTATTGTGATGGGTAAAAAGCGCTTTTGGAGCGGTCTCTTTATTCCAGAACGGGGTAGAGCGGGTATGAACAAAGTTTTCAGGAATACGTAACATAACAGTTTCCTTCATGTTGTCGGGGGCTTAAAGAGACTTAAGCACCTCAGGTTCAACAAAGAATTCAATATTGAACACGGTGTCATCGGTCATCAGCTCAATGTGATGCCACCTTTCTGGCGGGAAAACGCCAAAACGACCCGCTTCAATGACAAGCTCGCTGTCGGGCTCAGGCGTAAATTCATCAGCATAACCCAGATAACGCACTGCGCCACGCATCACCGAAAGGCGAGGGTAGACGCCCGGACGCGTGCCCGTATCCAGGTGACGTTTAAAAATGCCGGCAGGGGCCGTTTCTTTGTTCCAGAAAGGCGTGGAACGGGTGTGAATGCAACTCTGCGGAATGCGTAGCATGTTTCCTCCCTTGAAAGCCTGCTCTTATTAGACTGCTTTCTGCGGGAATGAATTTATCAAAAAGTGCATTTAATTTGCATCTTATCAATAATAACCGTTTTGCTTTATCCTGCGTTGTTACACAAGATACTCAGTTGTTATTATCCTTATTATTTAAGTGGTTATGATGTAACGAAAAAACTTGATCTGTGTCAACATATGACGCATATTGCGTGCGGTTATTTTTCGGCTCAGGTAAACAGAATGACGTTGTATCAGAAGATGTTGGTGTTCTACGCAATCATGGCCTCCATCTGCGCATTGATCACCTGGTTCCTGTCTAAAGACCGTAAACGTATTCGCCTGTTGAGCGCATTCCTGGTGGGATCTACCTGGCCGATGAGCTTCCCTGTTGCCCTGTTGATCTCTCTTTTCTGAAGCACGCTTCCAGAATCGTCATCCAGACATAGCATTCCATACATTGAATCTGTATAAATATACAGTCTTTCATGCATGGAGTGCTTATGAACAGTTTCTATTCGCAGCAAGCAGGCTGCACTGTGCGCTGGCAGGATCTTCCCGGTTCCGGTGACCCGGTTGTGTTTATTCACGGGTTGGGCTGCGCATCATCGTATGAATATCCTCGTATCGTCTGTGATATCCGTTTTGGGGGCCGCAGAGCCATTCTGATCGATCTTCCCGGTAGTGGTTACAGTGATAAACCTGACAACTATCGTTATCGCACGAGCGAACAGGCGCAGGTGGTAGTTGAACTGTTAAACCATCTCGGCCTGGAGAGTGTCTGGCTCTATGGTCATAGCATGGGGGGGAGTATCGCGATCGAAACGGCAACGCTGTTAACGTCGCGCGTTAAGGGCCTGATAGTGTCTGAACCCAATTTTCATTCGGGTGGCGGGATGTTCAGCCGAGGAATTGCGGCCCAAACGGAACAACATTTTCTGGAACAGGGCTATGATGACATGCTTCGGGCGGAAACGTCGCCGTGGGCTGGAAGCCTTCAAAGCAATGCCCCCTGGGCCGTCTGGCGCGGCGCAACAAGCCTGGTCGAGGGCGTTAAACCTGAATGGGAACATCTGTTCTTGTCATTGCGATGCCCGGTAATGCTCGTCTTTGGTGAGCGATCTCTGCCTGATGACGATTTTAATCGCCTGAAACAAAAAGGCGTTGCTGTAAAAATTATCCCTGATGCCGGCCATTCACTGTCCTGGGAAAACCCGTCAGCGTTGGCTCAGGCTTTGTCTGGCTTCGTAAACGGATCATGAATAGGCAGCCCGCATTCCTGCGGGCTGTTATGATTAAGGCAGCAAAGCAGACAAGGCCTTCCGCGCCGCAGGCTGAACGTCATACGGGCACTGATAGTCCACGTTCTCAATCGCGTGGGTGTAGAGCGCAACCAGCCAGTCATACACGTAGGCTGTCGCCGCATGAACAGGCTGCTCGCCAAGCTGGGTAAGGCGGGGTGAAGCGCTGCTCACAACCGGCGTCACAAAAATAGGCTGACCTTTGCGGATCCGGCTTGCAGGCCGTTCAGAAACGGGCGTCAGTTCATAGCCAAGCCAGCTGATGAAATTGCCTGTCGCGGCATGCAGCTGCGCGGCACTGCATTTATCTGTTTCTGCAATGCGTTGCAGTTGCAGCGGCAGATCCAGCCGGTAGCTGGTAACGATCAGCACATCCGCAATCTGCTGTAATACCTCTGCGTCCAGGCCCAGACGGGCAGCTGCTGCGTCGTTACGACTCCACTGACGTAGATGGTTAACCCACACGTTATGGGCCAGCCGCGCCTTGTCTTTGGTCTGCAACGCGCCTGAATTTTCCTGCGTATCTTCCGCAAACAGATCGATAACATCGTTAAACAGACCGTTGACCTGTTCCTCACGAGGCTGGTGAACGGTCAGCAGCGTCTCAAACGCCTTTAACGGCGGCAGAAGTCCCTCAAGCAGTTCACCATGACGAGCAGCGTTGCCTTGCAGCGTTCGGACCATTTTTTCGGCCTGTGCCCGCCCTGCGCCTGGCTCCTGACTGTGAGGCGCGACATATGGGCGCATCAGGGTCGACAGTGACTGCTGCAACAGCCTTTTCAGCGTGCGGAGACGCTTCTGACGCTGTGCTGGCAGGGTAGCCTGCGACAGCCACTCAATTACCCGCTGCATGCTGTGGGTATCAAGCGCCTGAAGCGTGCCCCAGCGCAGACCCGGCTGCCCCAGCAATTGTTGCACCGCTTCGTCCAGATTCTGCTTTGTGGTGAACCGCGCATCGTGAGGGGTAATTGCCCAGACCAGCCCCGGCAACGCGGACTCTTCAACCGGCTGCGTCTCTTTGACCCAGATTTGCAGGCGTCTGGCCGTTTTTGCGGTCTGCTGATGGTGCGCCGTCGCATTGCAGATAACCAGAACATCCGGCTGAATGTGCTGACGATAATGCTCCATCAACCACAGGCATTTTGCCTGCGTCATCAGCGGCGTGTTTTCCTCAGAAATAGCGGGAATATCAACGATGTCAACGTTGTCGAGCACGCAGTGCTCAACGGGCAGCACCACTTCGCGGGTCAGAGATGCCAGTACATCGACGGGCAGGCTAATGGCGTTAAGCAGCTCGCCGTTTTTTACCGGATGAAGCAGTGTTTCCTGTGCTTCCGGCACGGTAAACGCCCCGTGCGTAAGGAAGCCTTCGCAGGGCAGACCAAAGCTGTCCACCAGCAGACTCAACGGCGCCGCAAGCGCGCTGGCATGGCTGGTTTGATGCAGCACCTGGGCGAATTTAAGCCACTGCTGGGTTAACTCCTGCTGCTCACCCCACAGCAGAGACCAGACGCTGGCGCGGGTGCTGAGATCAAGCGACGGAACCAGCAGGGCAAACTGGTGCCACAGGGCATCATCAATATGCTGCTTAGCGCCGGGTACTACGCTCTGCCAGAACCGGGCAATAGTCGCGACTTCCCGCGCACTCATTCCCGGCACGCTCTGCGGTTGACGCAGCGCACGCCACTTCTCAAGGCGTGCTTCAATTACCGATTTTTCCACCGGGCGGATCGGTGGAGCCAACGTGGTGCGGGCGATGAACAGCTGCACCAGCTCGGCCTCCGTCACCAGATGCAGGCGCAGCGGAAACGCGTCGTCTGTGACCTCGCTGGAAGCTCTGCTGAAACGCACGGCCATGTTGGCAGGCGCATGCCCGGGATTAATATGCGAGAAATAATCAAACGTGCGCTGGCCCGGCGTAACGTTAAGTCGTTCGTCCCCGCTGCCGCACAGGGCGGCGAGCAGGTGCGCCTTCGCGGCCTGCGAGTGGCCATATAAGCCGATACTGCCCTGGCTGACAAGCGCGCGATCGAGCGCCTCTTCACGCGCGCTTACTGCATTAAGGCGGGCGAGCAGGGCGTCGGCTTCGTTATCCAGCATCGGAGCGTGCAGTCGCGTCTCGTTGATCCACTCGATTAAGGCCTGAGTGGTGGCAGTCGTCGCAGTCATTTGAGGTATACGCTCCCGCTGTCGATCCAGTAGTGGCTGCCGCTGTGTCGGCGATCGGCCAGAGTATTCAGTTTAAAAGTCAGGGCATCCGGCGGCACAGGCGTGCCGTCCTGTAGCCAGGCGTCGCTCAGCTCGAAAGATTCCGGGCCTTCCTGCTTGTTGCCGCCGCACAGCTTCAGGCGCACGTTCAGTACGCCATCTCCCGCAATGGCTTTCGCCAGCTCAGCAGAGTTAATGCTCAGGGTATAGAGTGGCGTCGCGGGCCAGCGGGCATTGGCCAGCTGCCGGAAGCCGAGTGTGACGTTGCCGCGCAGCGGGAAGTGCAGACGGGCGTCCAGTTTCGCGCCCGGTTTATCGAGATCGATATCGTGATACCAGACGTTCTCATCCCGCAGGGTATTGATCGTGTTATCCAGCACGCCAAGGTAACGCACCGTAGAGTACGCGCCGATATCCGCTGCTTTAAAGTTAAAGCGCGGCAGGCGGAGATCGAGCGCGAGACTACAGAGCATCGCGCCCACCGCGGCGGTGGATTTCGGGTTACCGATCCGCCCCTGCTGGCTGAACGGATACCATTCATGAACCTGATATTTATCCAGCCAGACGATGCGGTTGACGGGTACCGGTTGCAGATGGCGAATCAAGGCCTGCACGCCCGGCAGACAGCCCGGCCGTCCCGTGATAAGCAGAATATCGCAGCTGTAGTGAGAGATCGCTTCACATACCGCATGAAGTGGGGCGGCAAGCGTGAACTGACCCGCCAGCATCGCGTCCTGCATCTCGCGGAAATTGACATGCAGCGGCACGCTGAACAGATCTACGTTTTCTGAGCCGGCAGGCAACGCATGGTCGATCGCCTGCTGGAGATAATTCATTACGTTACGCGTCGGTTTTTGCGTAAGCAGTTCGCCAAAGGTGGCATGCAGCCCGGCCAGCGGATCGTCAATATCGCTCGCTTCCCACGCCGCCAGGATCGCGTGGCCGATCGGCATAAAGAGCTGAAGCGCCGTCTGCTGGCGCAGTATCGCCTGAGTATCGATCCGCCCGGAGTCGCCGAACAGTGAAGCCATTAACTGTGAGGCATCGGCTATGCCGGATTTCTGAAGCTGGGTTTGCAGCGCGGGCAGTACGTAGCGCTGGATCACGTCCAGAAGCGTATCATCGCCTGCTACCTTGAACCCTTCGCGGAACAGCAGCTGCGGGGTGATTTTGACGTTATTTCCGGAACCATCATCTAGCTGATAGTGCGTGATGGCCATATCCGTCGTGCCGCCGCCGATATCAATCGAGGCCACGCGCAGCGCGCGCCCAGGCTGGACGCCAGGCTCAGGCGCGCGATCCGGACGGGCGAGTGAGGCGAAAAAGGCCTCGGTCTGGCCGCCGAAATGGGAAATGGCTTCGTTATACAGCCACACCAGTTGGCCGCAGCTGGCCTCATCCCACTCCATCTGGATCTCAGGAACCGGCACCACGCTTTTTTCCTGCTGCTTGCGGCTGGCGAAATCTTCATCCTGCGGGTGCCAGCCCATCGCTTTCCAGACAATGGCGATGGCTTCAAACATGCGGCGACGGAAAATTTCGCGCTCCTGTTTCGGCATGGCCGAAGGCAGGGTGAGGATCAGCGTTCGCAGCTGGCGCGGAGAGGCCGGGAAGCCAAGCCGCAGGCGGGTGGCCACGCTGTTAATCTGGCCAAGCGCCTGAGCCAGCAGCTCGCAGAGCATGTGCGTCATCAGGGTGCTGCGGCTGTACTGCGGAGAGAACACCGGCAGGCGCTCATCCTGCGGCAGCGTATAGAGCGGTTCCCCGTCATCGTTCATCAGATTCATCAGCGGAAACGCGGTTGCCAATGGTTCGCGCTGGGTTTTGCTGTTCATCTGGCTAAAGCGCCAGTCCTGCACTACCGGCGTTTCATCCCACAGGTAGCGACGCGGGCTGGAGATCCCGCTGTTGCCTTCCGTGCCCAGACGCTGCATCGCCAGCTTTCGCGCTTCATCACCCACGCGGACAATAGATGGCCAGACGAACGCGTCTTCACGGCCGCTTTCCACCGAGAAGTGTTGCTTGCCAAAACGCGCTTCAGAAAACTCAAGACGGCTGGTAAACAGGGGCTCATTCAGGAACTGTGGCTCACTCAGAGAACGTACCTGGAGTTCGGCCGTCTGGCGCAGGCCGTCGTTGGCATCACCATGATCTTCAATAATCACGCCGCAGGTGTGGGTGTTGCCTACGTCAAGGATCAGATCGACAGGTATGGCAGGAGTGCTCAGGGTGTGGGTGACAAACTTCACTTCCGGTACGATGAGTTGCTCACCGAGCATGGAGAGCAGGTTGAGCCAGTGCGCCTGATATTCAAAGCTGCGCATGGCTTGTTGCAGCTCGCGCTCGGCGCGTTTTTCAACCCCGTCAGCAAACTGCGTGAAGGCCTCGCGCAGCCAGCCGTCAATCCAGGTCTGGTCGAGGAAACTTTCAATTTCACTGTCGCGCCAGGCGAGTGCGAAACGCGTGCCGTTCAGGATATCGTTTTCGACCGGCGACAGGGCGGACGTCGCATGCTCTGCAATTTGGCTGTCGAGTGCGATGGTGACACGGTGCGTATTGCCAGCCGTATCGGGGGTGGAAAGCTTTCGGACCTGGACGCGCGCCCAGTTATCCGGGCCATCAACAAACGTCCGCGGCGGGTTGAAACGCAGGAACGGAAGCGGCAGCCAGACGCCGTCCAGCACGGTCAGGGAGTCATGCAGTGGAAGGGTGCTTTCAGGCTTGACCACTTCCGGCTGCCCGCCATCGGTGGCAGGCAGCGTGTACCGGCCGTTAACCAGGTCAAAATCCAGGCGCAGCAGCGGGCCATTTGCCGTTTTACGCACGAAACGCCCGTTGCTGGCGGTGTCCTGCGGAGTCAGGCCAAAATCGAGAAACTGCACGCCGCTGTTAGCAATCAGCGTCACGCTCTGTTTATAGTCGCAAAGATTAACCAGCATAGGATCAGACACCTGCTTTCTTGAACGTCAGAGGAACGACGGTATTGGCATCGTAACGTGCGGTGCATTCCGCCACATCGCTGGCACCTGCCTTACAGCTCACTTCCGGCATCGGATAGCGTGAACCGTCGGTGCAACGCGCGTTTCCGCGCGTTTTGATCAACAGCTCGCCGTTGCTGTGTAATCCGGAAAAGACGTCTACCCGGCAGACGATGTTGTCGCCATGCACGACCCGGGCAAAACCTTTGTTGTTGTGGATCTGGTAGCGCAGCGACGGCGGTTTGCCGGTGAGCGGATCCTGCACATCGAGAAACGCACGCCAGGTACCGTTCAGGAAGCGCGTTAACCCCGCTTTAACCTGGTTCGCCTCCATCACCATCGCATCTTTCGGTATCGCGGTAATGACCACCGGTTCGGCTGCCGGGGCAGGTGTTTTCACCTTCGGCTCAACCACTTCGGCCTGGTGCAGCGGGAGTTTCAGCTCAAGCGGCTCAACCGTCTTTACGGGGGCCGGAGCAATGGCGACAGGGGCTGGCGCTGGGGTGGCAACAGGCGCTGCGATCGGAGCTTGTTTTGGCCACAGCAGCGGGGTGGCGATGGCTGCAATAATGACGGCGGCAACCGGCAGCAACCACAGGGGGGAGCGACGTTTTTTCTGTATGGCCGCTGGTGCGGGCTCTGGCGGCGCGGCGTTCATGCGCACCGGCTCTGGCGTGTACAGCTCATCTTCGGTGATACGGACGGTAGGCGCAGGCGTGATAAGCGGCGCGTCGGCCTGCTCAAAGGTCACCGCCGGGGACGGTTCTGGCTCCGGTTCAGGTTCAGGCTCGTTAATCACCACTGGCTCAGGTTCAGGGACCAACGATTTACGCAGGCAGTCCAGCACGTCGTCGCGCGCGTTCTCGTTAAGATTGACGAAACCCCAGAAGCAGATCACCGGTTTGCCATCCACCAGGAAAACAAAGTTTTCACCGGGAAACTGAAAGGCTTTTGAAAGCAGTGAGCCAAACAGTTGCTGCGCCGTTTTCGGTGACTGAAGGCATTTTTTACTCAGCGACTCCACGCTGGCGAGCGTGTTTTCCAGATAACGCAGGGCGCGATAACGATCATCTTCATCCGCAGCTTTCCAGCTGGAGACGGTTCCATCAACCGGGGAGTACCAGTCAACGCGATCGCCGCCGTCGTTGACCTGGGGGATGGCCAGGCAATCAACGATAGCCTGTTGTTTGCGCAACCGAAGCGCTTCGCGGATTTGCAGCGCTGATTCAAAAACGGCCTGTCCGCCGCCGCCAACGGCCTGAAAATCATCCAGATTACCGCTGCGTAAGAGTGTTTTTGCCACGATTTGGTCCTGTAGACTTCTTCACGCCATTACTTTAGCGAATCAGGTAAGCAAGCAAACGGCTGAGAAGACGACAAAAGGGACGATTTCTTGCGGCATTGATCGTGACGGTTGTGCTTGACGAATAATGGACCTTAAGGCAAATCGGTTTCTGCGGACTGATGCTAAAACCAGCGAAATGTACGGCTTTAGAATAACCTGATAGTGATTCGTTATTTGTCAGGCCAAAACGTCTGTGCTGTTATTACTGTTCACTATAATAAAACCGAAAGGGTAATAACCATGTCTAAAGGGAAAACCGTGCTCGCCCTCGCGTTGAGCGCGCTGCTGCCGGCAAGCGCCGCATGGGCGGCAAACAAAGACACCATTATCTACTGCTCCGAGGCGTCGCCGGAGTCGTTTAACCCGCAGATCGCCAGCTCTGGGCCCTCGTTTGTCGCAAGCTCGCAAACGCTGTATAACCGGTTGATAAACTTCGACCCGGTTAAAAACACGCCGGTGCCTTCTCTGGCCGAGTCGTGGACCATTTCGCCAGACGGCAAAACCTATACGTTTACCCTGCGTAAAGGGGTGAAATTCAACAGCAATAAATACTTCAAACCGACCCGTGATTTTAATGCTGATGACGTTATTTTCTCCGTTATGCGTCAGAAAGACCCTAAGCATCCGTACCACAATGTTTCCCAGGGCAATTACGAATACTTCAATGACGTGGGCCTCGACAAGCTCATTCAGGATGTGAAAAAGATCGACGATTATCACGTTCAGTTTACGCTGAGCGAACCCAACGCGGCTTTCCTGGCCGACTGGGGAATGGACTTCGCCTCGATCCTCTCTGCCGAGTACGCGGACGCGATGTTGAAAAAAGGTACGCCTGAAAATGTCGACACCTGGCCAATCGGTACCGGGCCGTATGTACTTCAGCAGTACAAGGTGGATTCGCTGATCCGCTACGTCGCCAACCCGAACTACTGGGACGGTGAGGTACCAACCAAACACCTGATCTTCTCCATTACGCCGAACGTTGAAACGCGACTGGCGAAGCTGCAAACGAACGAGTGCCAGATCATTCCTGCACCGTCGCCGGTTCAGTTTGACGTGATAAAGAAAAATAAAGATCTGACGCTACACTCGGTGGATGCGCTGAATGTCGGGTATCTGGCGTTCAACACGGCAAAAAAACCGTTTGATAACGTGCTGGTGCGCCAGGCGCTGAACTATGCGACTGACAAAAAGGCCATTGTGAACGCGGTCTTTATGGGCTCTGGTACGGTCGCTAAATCGCCGATCCCGCCGAATATGCTCGGCTTTAATAAAGACCTGAAGGATTACGACTACGATCCGGAAAAAGCAAAAGCCCTGCTGAAGCAGGCGGGTCTCGAGAAGGGCGCGGAGGTCACTCTCTGGTCGATGCCGGTTCAGCGTCCGTACAACCCGAACTCGCGACGCATCGCGGAGATGATTCAGGCTGACTGGGCGAAAGTGGGCGTGAAGGCGAAAATTGTCTCTTACGAGTGGGGTGAGTACCTCTCCGGCATGCGTAAAGGCGAGCATGATTCCGCGCTGTTCGGCTGGATGTCTGACAACGGCGATCCGGACAACTTCGCCGACGTGCTGCTGGGTTGTAACAGCATCAAAACCGGATCTAACGCCGCGCGCTGGTGTGATAAGGGGTATGATGAGCTGGTACAAAAGGCCAAACTGACCAGCAACCCGGACGAACGTACGAAGCTGTATGGCCAGGCACAGGAGATTTTCTACCAGCAGGCACCGTGGATTGCGTTAGCTAACGGCAAAACGTTTTACGCGACCCGCAGCAACGTAACCGGGTACAGCGTAAGCCTGATGGGCAGCGATTTCTCGAAAGCGAAGCTGAACTGATCGTATTAATGCCGGGTGGAGGCTACGCTTTACCCGGCCTACATTTAGCACCTATAGACCCGGTAAGTGTAGCGCCACCGGGTAACTGAAAAGGAGTGACAGTGTCACATTTAAACGAAGTGATCGCCCGTGTAGATGCCGCCATCGAAGAGAGCGTAATTTTCCACATGAATGAACTGCTGATCGAATTAAGTGATGATGCAGAAATCAGCCGTGAAGATCGCTATACCCAGCAGCAGCGCCTGCGTACTGCGATTGCGCATCATGGTAAGCAGCATAAAGACGAGGCGGAGGCGCGTCATGCCCACCTCACGCAGGGCGGGACTATCCTTTAGGGTTAAAACTGGCGTCGTGCCACCAGCCAGGCGCCGACCACCAGCATCACTGCGCCGCAGACCGGGCCAACCAGCGCCCGCAGGGGGACGCCATTGCTCTTAAGGATGTCCATCACCAGGCCACCAATCAGCTGGCTTGCCACCAGTACGGCAATAGTCGTAGCCGCGCCCACGGTCTGATACCCGCTAATACTGGCAAAGACAAAAAATGACCCCAGCAGGCCGGGGATCAACGTCCACCAGCGCACCGTTGACGCCAGTTCGCTAAGCCCTGCCAGGCCATTTTTCACCAGCAGAATGCTTACAAATAACACAATACCTACCAGCGAGTTCAGCAGCATGGCGATAAGAATGGTGGAGGAGGATTGCGTTATGCGCACCATAAGCGTGTTTTGCACCACCAGCCCAATTCCGGCAGCCACCAGAAACGCTAACGTCAACGACTGGTTCATGACAGAGCATCCGGTTCGCTGCGCTCATCGAGCTGGAGTTGCATAAAGGTGAGATCCAGCCAGCGACCGAATTTGGTTCCTACCTGCGGCATATTTCCGGTGGTAATAAAGCCCAGGGTTTCGTGCAGATGAATTGACGCCTGGTTCTGCGCCTCAATACCGGCAACCATCACATGTTTACCAATCTGGCGGGCTTCTTTAATTAATTCCGTCATTAGCAGTCGACCAATGCCTTTGCCCTGATGATCGGCATGAACGTATACCGAGTGCTCCACCGTGTGGCGAAAACCGTCAAACGCTCGCCAGTCGCCAAATGAGGCATATCCCGTTACAACACCCTCTTCTTCACTGACCAGCACCGGATATCCCGACAGCGTGCGCGCTTCAAACCATGCAATACGGTTATCGGTATCGACAGTTTTATCGTTCCAGATAGCGGCGGTGTACAGCACTGCATGGTTATAAATTTCACCGATAGCGGCACAATCTTCTTTGCATGCATGACGAACAATCATGATTAACCCTCTGGCTGTGATGTTTACTATAGTGGGACGATTCCATCACAATATTACACAGTTCTTATCATGCATCACTATGCAAACTCGTGTTTTATTGTCGTCAAATTGCCCCGAGTAACCATCTATACACTATAGTATTACGTCATGAATACGATGACAGACAATATGAATCAACGGATTAGCGCCCGCATACGCCTTGAGCGCGAATCGCGGGGCTGGTCTTTAAGCGAGCTGGCCGAGCGGGCTGGCATCTCCCGCGGCATGATCCATAAGATTGAACGGGGGGAAAGTAGCCCAACGGCGACGCTGCTTGCCCGGTTATCCGGTGCATTTGGTATCAGCATGTCTACGCTCATTGCGCGCGCGGAAATGCAGGAAGGCAAACTTTTACGTCTGGCGAACCAGCCCGTCTGGCGCGATCCGCAAACCCATTATTTGCGTCGCCATGTGTCGCCGCGCACCGATATGCCTGTCGATCTTGTCCAGATAGAACTGCCTGCGCGCAGCGATGTGCCCATGCCTGCATCCTCTTATGCACTGGCACGACAACTGATTTGGTTGCAGGCGGGTGAACTGGTCTTTCAGGAGGGGGAGACCCGCCATGAAATGAAGGCCGGAGATTGTCTGGAACTCGGGCCGCCGAACGATTGCCGGTTTATTAACGAAACGGATGAACCGTGCCGTTATCTGGTCGTGCGTCTTAATCAGTCCGCCTCATAATGTGAAGGCGATCCGCAGGATAACGTGCCAGACTTCAATGACATTTTCAGCAGTAAGGAGCGATGAATGAGTCAATCAACTACGCAAAACCGATGCTGGGTACTGGCTTCCCGTCCACACGGCGCACCGGTTACCGACAATTTCCGCCTGGAAGAGCAGCCGATCCCCACGCCATCAGAGGGGCAAGTATTGTTACGCACCGTATGGCTCTCGCTTGATCCGTACATGCGGGGTCGTATGAGCGATGCGCCATCCTATTCCCCTCCGGTCGAGATTGGCGCGGTAATGGTGGGCGGTACGGTAAGTCGCGTCGAGACCTCCCGACATCCGGATTATAAAGAGGGTGAGTGGGTTCTGGGCTATAGCGGCTGGCAAGAGTATGAACTGTCTGACGGGAAGGGGCTGGTAAAGCTGGGCAAAAACCCGTCGCGCCCTTCATGGGCGCTCGGCGTGCTTGGGATGCCGGGCTTCACCGCGTATATGGGACTGCTTGATATCGGCCAGCCGCAGGCGGGAGAAACACTTGTTGTGGCGGCAGCAACGGGACCGGTCGGCGCAACGGTGGGGCAGATCGGTAAAATTAAAGGGTGCCGGGTCATTGGCGTAGCCGGTGGTGAGGAGAAATGCCGCCATGCGGTTGACGTGCTCGGTTTCGACGCCTGTCTGGATCACCATGCGGATGATTTTGCCGAACAACTGGCGAAAGCCTGTCCGCAGGGCATTGATGTTTATTATGAAAACGTCGGCGGTAAAGTCTTTGACGCCGTGCTGCCGTGCTTGAATACCTCTGCACGCGTGCCGGTTTGCGGACTGGTCAGCGGCTACAACGCGACCAACCTGCCGGATGGGCCGGATCGGTTGCCGTTGCTGATGGGGACCATCCTGAAAAAACGCATCCGCATGCAGGGCTTTATTATCGCTCAGGACTATGGTCATCGTATCGACGAGTTCCAGCAGGAAATGGAGCGCTGGGTGCAGGAAGGAAAAATTCACTATCGCGAGCAGGTCATCGAAGGGCTGGACGCGGCGCCGGAGGCGCTGATTGGGCTACTTGAAGGGAAAAACTTCGGCAAAGTCGTGATCCGCGTGGCGGAAGACTAATCAGATCATCAGTTATGGCGGACGATGTTCGCCATAATTATTTGTGAAGATACGATATATTGTCTTTAATTAATCCATAAGCTTTGCACGCTCTCGGCCAGCTAAGCCAGAATTGAAAAATGCACAATTATTTGACCGATTTTATTTTTACGCGCGCCCCTTATACCAGGCATGACGATACAGGATATATCTCACCGGCGATGTTTTTTTAAACAGTCGTTGAAAATGGCATTTTGTTTGGCTACGGGAATTAAACATGCTTGATTTGGAACATTTGGAAAAAGCACAAAGAATCAGTCTGACTTTGCAAGTTGAGAACAGTTTAAAGGGAGCGTTAATTACGGGCTCATTAAAACCTGGCGCTCGACTCGTCACGAAAGAGATTGCGGATAAATTAGGCACCAGTATCACGCCGGTGCGCGAAGCTCTGCTACGCCTGGTCTCTGCGGGGGCTTTACAGGCCACGCCAGCTCAGGCGTTTTTAGTGCCAGAAGTTACGCTGGAGCGCTATAACGAAATTAACGCCATCAGAAAGCAGCTTGAGCCGATGGCCGTTGCGGCGGCGTGCCAGAATATGACCGAGACCAAACTGGATGCGTTACGTGCTCTGGCTGATAACTTCAGCACCGCCATGTATCAGGGCGACGTACAGAAAGCGATCTACGCTAACCGTGTATTTCGCTTTACGCTCTATCAATATGCCGAGATGCCGACCCTGAACTCGCTGATTGAGCAACTCTGGGTACGGATTGGTCCGTGTATCAACTACCTGCACGAAGAGATGCAAGATATCCCTGCAACGACTTATCATTATGGCGACCTGCTTTCTGCGCTTGAGCAAAGGGACGTGACGGCCAGTCGGGAAGCGATCGATCGAGCCATTGATGAAGCCAATATCCTCCTCCAACGGCAATACTACCGTTAAGGAACCCTCTACCTACATTTTTTGTATATTAGCATTAACTTTCCTGGTTATATTCCCGGCGCATCAGGCTACCGGGAATAGTATTATTTCGCTTAATTTTTACCGGCAACGTGCGCTGCCGGATGCTATTTTACTCAAAGCGATAAGAGACCGACAGACCAACGCCATAGTTACGACCCGGGGCGGGTTCGTAATAGCGGTTGTAGCCAGCGTTAACAATCTCTGAACCGGCATACTCTTTATCGAACAGGTTATCGACGCGGCCAAAGATGTCCATTCCCCATTTACCGTAATTAAGTTTATACCCGGTATTCAGGCCGACCACAGTATAAGAGGGCGCTTTGGCGGTATTGGTGTCGTTTGCCATCACGTCGCTCATGTAGCGGGCATCTGCCCCCGCGTACCAGCCTTCCTCAGGCTCCCAGCCAAACGACGCATACCCCATGTTACGGGCAATACCCGGCATTCGGTTGCCGCTACAATCTGCTTTATCGCAGACGTTGGTACGGTAGGTCGCGTCAAGGTAGGTCCACGCCATTTTCAGCTTCCAGTTCTCGGCAAACTGCTGATCGAGCGCAATTTCCACACCCTGACGTCGCGTTTTACCGGCATTTTTATAGCTGGTACGGCGTTCATTGTCTTTATCTACCACGATCTCATTATCGGTATCCGTGCGGAACAGCGCTGCCGTCAGGATGCCATTGCCGATGCGGGTTTTGCTGCCAATCTCATAGGTGTTGTTGGTTGACGGTTGCAGATTAATATTGAGGCCGCCTTTGCCATCAGAACGGTATGAGAGTTCGTTGATGGTCGGGGTCTCAAATCCCCGTCCCGCCGCGGCATACAGGTTCCAGGCGTCGGTCACGGCATATTTCACCGCGCCTGCCGGGAGCCATTTATGGTAGCTGGCGTCGCCGCTATCATCGCCGTTTTCCGGGGTAATGTAACGATCGTTGGAGTCAAACCAGACGGAGCTGTACCGCACGCCCGCCTCAACGGACAGCTTTTGCGTTAGCTGCCACTGGGTTTGCAGGTAGGGATCAACGTTCCACATCAGGTTGCGTTCGTCACGGCGTTTGTTACCTTTCACGCCAAAATCCGGCACGCCGTTGTTCATCACGAAGTTTTCATACCCGCGGCGATTTTCACTCATATTTTCGTAGTTCAGACCGGTGGTAAACGTTACCGGCACCAGCAGCTCACCGCGGTGGGTCCAGCGGGTATCAATACCCTGATAGTGGCGCTGCATATCAATTACACCGCCCGAATGCGCAGGATTTTTAGTCTGCGCGGTATCCGGAATGGACTGGTACTGGGTCATTTCACGCTCACCGGCGTACATCATCACGCTGAGGTCGTCCCGTTCGCTCAGCTGACGGTCGTAGCGGATCCCGGCCTGGGTCTGCTTAATGGTTTTACGCGTGTTGTACTGATCGCCACGGGGTGACTGGCGTGGGTTGTTCTGCCACTCCTGATAACTCAGTCCGCCCGGATCGTTGGCTTTCATGTCGATGCTGTTAAAAATCAGCGTTAGCTTGCTGACATCATCAATGCGCACGCCCAGTTTCGCGTTAGCGAGGTTTTTCCGTGCACCGCTGTGATCGCGATAGCCATGGGTGGTGAAACGGGTGGTGGATACGGCGTAATCCACATCTCCCGCCTGAGTCCCGTCGCCCACCGCACCGGTGGCCTTCATGCCGTAACGCCAGGTGCCGTAGCTGCCGTAATAGCTGCTGGCTTCAACGCTGTCCGGCTGTTGGCCGGTCTGGGTGTTAATGTTGATGACGCCGCCAGAGGCATTGCCGTACAGGGCGGAGAAGGGGCCGCGCAGCACGTCGACGCTCTCGATGCTGTTGAGGTCAATGTTTGACGTCTGCCCCTGGCCGTCGGGCATGGTTGCCGGAATGCCGTCCACGTACATGCGGATCCCGCGTACGCCGAAGGTTGAGCGCGCGCCGAATCCGCGAACGGAAAGTTGCAGATCCTGGGCATAGTTCTGGCGGTTCTGAATTTGCAGGCCAGGCACGCTCCCAAGGGATTCAGAAAGGTTGATGCGCGGTGTGGCATGTCGCATATCGTCGCCGTTCACCACGCTGACTGCGGCCGGGGTGTCCAGTTCGGAGACGGTTTGCGGCGTGGCGCTGACGATCAGGGTCTGTTCATCCGCGGCCATTGCACTCAGCGGGCTAAAAACGACGGGAACGAACAGCAGTGGTAGTGACGCCTTGCGGGCAGTAATAGTTTTCATGGAGTAAACCGGTTAGGAAAAATTCGAACCAAATCAACTGGAACCTGTGTATATATGTTAAATCCTTTGTAAATGTTATGAAAACTATAACCGCACATTTCGTGAATGTAATGGAATGAGGGAAAGAAATACTCCACTTTCAACTCATTAATGATTACTATTCTCATTAAAATAATGGCAAAGCGATGACTTTGCCCACCGGAAGTGATGTCAGCGGTAAATATCCTCATTTAAAAAGGAATTGTTATGTCTTTACGTCATCTGTGCTCGCCGCGTCTGCGTGGGTCTCTGCTGTTGGGCTCTTTACTGTTTGCCGGTACGTTCCAGGTTCACGCCGCTGAAGAGATGCTGCGCAAAGCGGTCGGCAAGGGCGCGTATGAAATGGCCGTCAGCCAGCAGGAAAACGCACTGTGGGTTGCGACGTCTCAAAGCCGCAAAACCGATAAGGGCGGCGTGGTTTATCGTCTGGATCCGGTCACGCTGGAAGTGACGCAGGCGATTCATAACGATCTCAAGCCGTTTGGCGCCACGATCGATAACGCCACCCAGATGCTGTGGTTCGGTAACACCGTCAACAGCGCCGTGACGGCGATTGACGCCAAAACGGGCGAGGTGAAAGGGCGTCTGGTGCTGGACGATCGCAAGCGTAGCGACACGGTGAAACCGCTTCAGCCGCGCCAGCTGGTGGCTGATGACACAACCAATACGGTGTACATTACCGGCATCGGCAAGGAGAGCGTGATCTGGGTTGTTGATGGCGCAACGCTGAAGCTGAAGGACACCATCACGAACACCGGCACGTTCAGCACCGGCCTTGCGCTGGATGCGAAGGCAAAACGTCTGTATACCACCAATGCGGACGGCGAGCTGGTGACCATTGATACGGCAACTCACAAAATCCTCAGCCGTAAGAAGGTGCTGGACGACGGAAAAGAGCACTTCTACCTGAACCTGAGCCTGGACACTGCCGGTCAGCGCGCGTTCCTGACTGATTCTAAACAGCCAGAAGTGCTGGTGGTGAGCCTGAAAGATGGCAGCGTGATGCAAAAAATCGCTGCGCCGGAATCGCTGGCCGTACTGTTCAACCCGGCGCGTAACGAAGCCTATGTGACGCACCGCGAGGCGGGCAAGGTGAGCGTGATTGACGCCAAAACCTATAAAGTGACCAAAACTTACGATACTCCGGTTTACCCGAACAGCCTGGCGCTGTCTGCGGACGGTAAAACGCTGTACGTGACGGTGAAACAGAAATCAACCCGTCAGCAGGAAGCGACCCAGCCTGACGACGTGATTCGTATCGCGCTCTGATGTGGGATTTGCCCGGTGGTGGTGCGCTTACCGGGCATGAAACACCATGAAATACAGGCCGGGTAAGGCGAAGTCGCCACCCGGCTTTTTTATTAACGCGACGTCTCTTCCACCAGCGGACCATCCTGTCTGTCATCTTCATGATGAACCGGTGCGGTACTGTGGATTTCATTCACGCGTTTACGCACGCCAAACCAGCCAGCAATCAACAGCACCGCCAGCAGCGGGATTGTGGCGATGGTGTAAGTACCGTTCGGGTAGTCGAAGGCCATCAGCACCAGCACGCTCAGCAGGAACAGCAGGGTAAGCCAGGAGGTCACCGGTGCGCCCGGCAGCCTGAAGCTGACCTCAGCCGCTTTTCCTTCTTTGATCGCTTTGCGCAGACGCATCTGACATACCACGATAAAGGCCCAGGAGGCGATGATGCCCAGTGCGGCGACGTTCAGCACGATCTCAAACACCTGAGACGGTACCAGATAGTTCAGGAACACGCCAAAAATGTACACCACCAGCGTCGCCAGGATACCCGCGTAAGGCACCTGCTGCTTACTCATCTTCGACATAAACTTCGGCGCAGAGCCCCCCATCGACATGGAGCGCAGGATACGGCCTGTCGAATAAAGCCCGGAGTTCAGGCTGGAGAGCGCGGCGGTCAATACCACGATGTTCATGATGCTGCCCACGTACGGCACGCCCAGCTTAGAGAAGAAGGTCACAAACGGGCTTTGACCTGCCTGGTATGCATTCCACGGCAGCAGCAGTACCAGCAGTACCACGGAACCTACATAGAACAGGCCGATACGCCAGATCACGCTGTTGATGGCTTTTGGCACCATCGTCTGCGGATCCTTACATTCACCTGCCGCCGTACCGACCAGTTCGATGGAGGCAAAGGCGAACACTACACCCTGCACCAGCACCAGCGCTGGCAGCAGGCCGTGCGGGAAGAAACCACCGTTATCGGTAATCAGGTGGAAGCCGGTTGCGTTACCGTCCAGTGGTTTACCGGTACCGAGGAATACGGTCCCGACCACCAGGAAGATCACAATGGCCAGCACCTTCACCAGTGCGAACCAGAACTCCATCTCGGCGAACCATTTCACGCCGATCATGTTCATGGTTCCGACGATTGCCAGCGCCCCAAGGGCGAACACCCACTGCGGCACATCGCCAAACGCGCCCCAGTAATGCATATACAGCGCAACGGCGGTGATATCGACGATACCGGTCATCGCCCAGTTAACGAAGTACATCCAGCCCGCGACATACGCGGCTTTTTCACCAAGAAACTCGCGGGCATAAGAGACAAAGCTGCCGCTGGAAGGGCGGTGGAGTACCAGTTCGCCGAGAGCGCGAAGGATGAAGAAAGAGAAGATCCCGCACACCAGATAGACCAGCGCGAGAGCGGGGCCAGCCATTTGCAGACGTGCACCAGCACCTAAAAACAGACCTGTACCGATAGCGCCGCCGATGGCGATCATCTGCACCTGACGGTTGCCCATCGCCTTGTGATAGCCCTCTTCATGAGAGTTCAACCAGCGACGTTTTGCAGCATGATGATCGGCTGCGCTTTTATTGCTTGTTTTCATTGAGTTACCTGTTTGCCTGTCTGAACCATTAACGTGATAGTCCTGTCTGGCAGTTGCCGAAACAAACGATTGCTTCTGCGCAGACACATGCCGCCTTTCCAGTCATTCTGTGTATGGATAAGGCAAAACATGGCGAGGCATCCTACCCGCAATTGTTAAGCGACGCAAAATATAACCGTGTCGAAAGTGATGCTCGTCGAAGGAAATCGTGTGGTCAGAGCAGACGGGGATCGCAATGCGCTGAACCGTGGCGTTTTTTTAGGCAAAAAGGTCAGAAAATGTGAATTATTCATCAGGTTTACTTGATAATTACCTATAGGTAGAGATTACTCATTGCCGCAGGGCGGCAATGAATAATCTCCAGGCGATAATGCCGATTACGACACTGGAAGACGGTAAGGAACGGTGAAAATCAATATCATAGGCACCAGCGGAAGTGGGAAAAGCACGTTTGGCAGGCGAATCGCGGAGGCGCTGGCTATCCCTTACATTGAGATGGACAGGCTTTACTGGCGAGCGAACTGGCAGGGGACACCGGATGATGAGTTTCTTGCAACCCTGGAAAAAGCGCTCGCCGCTTCGCCTGACTGGGTCCTGGACGGGAATTACAATCGCACACGCGACCTTAAGTGGCGCGACGTCGATCTGGTGGTGTGGATAGATCGTGGGTTTATCCGCACGCTCTGGCAGGCGGTGACGCGGGCCTCCGGACGCGCCTGGCACAAACAGGAGCTCTGGCCCGGCACGGGGAACCGCGAAAGCTTTCGTCGGTCGTTCCTTAGCAAGGACTCTATCATCATCTGGACGATCAAAACCTGGCGCAGCAACCGCAAACGCTATCAAGCGGATATGCAAAACCCGCAGTACGCACATATTCGTTTTCTCCGCATTACCCGACGGCAGGATGCGGAAAGACTGATTACATCGCTTAAATCACGCCGATGACAGACTTCCTATTGCCGTTTTCCGGCAATCCAAATGTAAATTAATTGTTTCTCAGAGGTGAAATCCACCTTTAATAATGACGACATGTTAAGTCAAACGAGAACGCAACATGTCATGGCGAATCAGCATTCTGGATAAAAGCCCCGTCGCAGAACACGAAACAGCCGCCGATGCGCTGGCGCGAACCTTAGCACTGGCGCAACAGGCAGAAACGCTGGGTTATCACCGCTTCTGGATTGCCGAACACCACAATACCCCGCAGCTTGCCAGCCCCTCGCCGGAGCTGCTGATTGCCTGGATCCTCGGGCAAACAAAGCGCATTCGCGTGGGCTCAGGCGGCGTCATGCTGCAACATTACAGCCCCTATAAAGTCGCCGAAAATTTTAACGTACTGGCCGCCATCGCGCCGGGGCGGGTCGATCTGGGCGTTGGCAAAGCGCCCGGCGGTCTGCCGCTCTCTACCCGCGCCTTGCAGCATGGCCTTAATCCTCAGGAAAAGGGCAGCTTTGCTGAACAACTGACGCAGCTCGATCGCTGGATCCGCCCTGAAAATCAGTCGGCGGAGGAGGACGTTCGCGCCACGCCGCTGCCGCCGGTGCCTGCCCGGGGGTTTCTGCTGGGCGCCAGTACCGAAAGCGCGCTGCTGGCGGCCTCCCTCGACTGGCATTTTGTCTTTGCCGCCCATCTGAACGGCGATCCTGAACTGCTGCGTGAGGTCGTCACAGCCTGGCGTCAACACAGCGTCCGTGAGGTGATTGTGGCCGTGCAGGTCATTGTTGCTCCAACCCAGGCTGAGGCCGATGCGCTGGCGCAGAAGGTTGAAGTATGGGGCGTGGAGCTGGCAAACGGACAGCGCGTCACCGTGGCCAGCGAAGAACAGGCCTACGCCTTTGCGCGGCAGGCGGGGAGTGAACCGGTGCGCATCGCGCGTCGGGCGCAGTCTCTGCTGGCCGGAACGGCGGAGCCGGTGCTTGAACAGCTCAACGCGCTGCATCAGCAGTGGGGGATTGACGAATTTATCATCGACACGCCGGTCGCTGATGGCGCAACGCGCGTGCAGTCCCTGCGGCTGCTGGCCGAGGCGCGTCTTAACAGGGAGGTGGCCGTATGAGCTTTAGCGAACAACTGATTGCCTGGCGCCGCGAGCTGCACCAGAACCCTGAACTCTCCGGTCAGGAGGTCGAAACAACGGCGCGCCTGCGCGAGTGGCTGACGGCCGCCGGGATTGCCCCGCAGCCTTACGATCTCCAGACCGGGCTGGTTGCGGAGATCGGCACGGGCAACGCACTGGTTGCGCTGCGCGCCGATATCGACGCGTTACCCATCGACGAGCGCAGCGGGGTGCCGTTTAGCTCCCGGCGTGCCGGGGTGATGCATGCCTGCGGGCACGACATCCACACCAGCGTGATCCTCGGCGCCGCGTTAAAGCTGAAAGAGCGGGAAGCCTCGCTTAACGGTCGCGTGCGGATCCTGTTCCAGCCTGCGGAAGAAAATTTCGGCGGAGCGAAAAGCATGGTGCGGGCCGGGGCGTTACGCGACGTACGCGCGATTTTCGGAATGCATAATGAGCCTTCACTGCCGGTCGGCGAGTTTGCCACGCGCGGCGGCCCGTTCTATGCCAACGTCGATCGCTTCGTTATTCACGTGACCGGCAAAGGCGCGCATGCCGCACGTCCCCATGAAGGCAACGACGCCATCGTGCTGGCAAGCCAGTTGGTAACCGCGCTGCAAAGCGTAGCCAGCCGTAACGTCAATACGCTGGATTCGGTTGTTCTGAGCGTGACGCGCATCGCCGGGGGGAATACCTGGAATGTGCTGCCGGAAAGCGTTGAGCTGGAGGGCACGCTGCGCACGCACCGCACGGAAGTGCAGCAGAACGTGAAAGCGCGCGTCGGTGAAATCGCCGCCGGATTTGCCAGCGCCTTTAGCGCGCAGATCAACATCACCTGGTACGCCGGGCCCACCGCGCTGGTGAACGATGAGCGCTGGGCCAGCTTTGCCACCTCGGTCGCGCGCGAAGCGGGATATGAGACCCGGCATGCGGAACTGCACATGGGCGGGGAGGATTTCGCGGTCTATCTGCAAAACATACCCGGCGCGTTTGTCAGCATTGGCAGCAACAGTCCGTTTGGGTTACATCACCCGGCATTTAACCCGGATGAAGCCTTAATCGAACCCGCTGCCCGCTATTTTGCACAGCTCGCGGAAAAAGCCCTGCAACACGTTTAATTAATTTGAGGTGAATATGTCTGCACATCGTCAATTGCGGCTGGGGACCATTTTGCATGGTGCATCCGGAAATATGTCCGCCTGGCGCCATCCGGCGGCGGTCGCGGATGCCAGCATTAATTTTGATTTCGTCAAAGAAACGGCTTTAAAAGCGGAAGAGGGCAAGCTCGACTTTATATTTGTGGCTGACGGTCTTTATATTAACGAGAAATCCATTCCGCATTTTTTAAACCGCTTTGAGCCGCTGACGGTGTTGTCCGCTCTGGCAAGCGTCACCGCGCGCCTGGGGCTGGTCGGCACGTTATCCACCTCGTACAGCGAGCCTTTCACCGTTGCACGCCAGTTCGCCAGCCTCGATCATCTGAGCAACGGACGCGCGGGCTGGAACGTGGTGACGTCGCCGCTGGAAGGGTCAGCGAAGAACTTCTCCCGCGAAAAACACCCGGAACATGCGCTGCGCTACCGCATTGCCGATGAGTATCTCGACGTGGTGAAAGGGCTGTGGGATTCCTGGGAAGGGGATGCCTTTATTCGCAATAAAGAGAGCGGACAGTTCTTTGATGCGTCGAAACTGCATACTCTGGATCACCACGGCGATTTCTTCCAGGTTTCCGGCCCGCTGAATATTGGCCGCACGCCGCAGGGACGTCCGATTGTTTTTCAGGCTGGCGCGTCCGACGACGGTAAAAAGCTGGCGGCAAAACACGCTGACGCCATCTTTACCCACCATGACGCGCTGGAAGAAGCCCAGGCCTTTTACCGCGATGTTAAACAGCAGCTGGAAAGTCACGGCCGCCGCGCAGGGGATTTACATATATTCCAGGGCGTCAGCGTGATTGTCGGGAACGACGCCGATGACGTCGAAAACCAGTATCAAACCACGGCGGCGCTGGTCTCCGTTAATGATGCGCTGAACTATCTCGGACGTTATTTCGAGCATCACGACTTCAGCCAGTATCCCCTCGACGCGCCGTTCCCGGATGTTGGCGATTTGGGCAAAAACAGCTTCCGCAGCACCACCGATGAAATCAAGCGTAACGCCCGTGAGCGCAACTTAACTCTGCGTCAGGTCGCGCTGGAAGCCGCATCGCCGCGCCCGCGTTTTTCCGGCACACCGGAGCAGGTGGCCGATGGTTTACAGGCCTGGTTCGAAGAGAAGGCGGCGGACGGCTTCATCATTCAGGGCGGCACGCCGGACACCTTACCGCGCTTTGTCGACCAGGTGGTGCCCGTTTTACAGGCGCGCGGCCTGTTCCGCACTGACTATCCCGGCACCACGCTGCGCGAAACTCTGGGCTTAGACGAGCCCAAAAATCAGTTCACACAACAATAAAAGAGAAAAACGCTATGCAGAAATCATCGCTTATTCTGGCGCTTGCGCTGGCCTTTACCCCTGCCGTCTGGGCAGGAAACGTCAATATTAACGGCACCGGCGTGAGCATTGAGGCCAATAAAACGCCTATCAATACCGCCAAAAACAGCGATGCGATCGCGCAACTGCCGAAAGACTATCGCTTTGCCGTGCCGGGGAAATTTACCGTGGCGGTGGCGGGGCTGAATCAACCGCCGCTGACGGTCTTTTCCGACGACAACAAAACCCTGCTGGGAAGTGAGGTCGACATTGCGCGTCTGGTAGCGGACAGCCTTGGACTGGAGCTGAACGTGGTGCCGACCTCCTGGGAGGACTGGCCTTTGGGGGTTGCCTCCGGGAAATACGACGCGGCTATCAGCAACATCACCGTCACCAAAGCGCGCAAAGAGAAGTTCGACTTCGCCACCTACCGCAAGGATTCACTTGGCTTCTACGTTAAATCTACCAGTCCGATCAACTCGCTTGTGAAGGCCGAGGATATCGCCGGGCTGCGCATCATCGTGGGTTCCGGCACCAACCAGGAGGCCATTCTGCTGGCATGGAACGAAGAGAACCGCAAAAAAGGGCTTAAACCCTTTACGCCGATCTACACCAAAGACGACGCGGCCCAAACGCTGGCGCTTCAGTCCGGACGCGCGGACGCCTACTTTGGCCCGAACGTGATCGGCGCCTGGAAAGCGGCGCTTAACGGTAAAACCAAACTGGTCGGCAGCGTCGACGGCGGCTGGCCGAAGGCGGCGCATATTGCGGTGACGCTGAAAAAAGGCAGCGGCCTGGTCGAACCGGTTCAAACCGCGCTGAATGGCGCGATCAAGAACGGAGATTACGACAAGGTGCTGAACCGCTGGGGGGAAGGCGTGGAGCGTATCCCTCATTCCGACGTTAACCCGGCAGGTCTGGGCGATTAAGGAGGCGCTATGCGCGAACAATTTCGGGACGTTTCGCCAGAAGATGCCGATCTTCAGCCCATTATCGCGGGGCTTTTCGGTGAGTACGCCGCGCGTTACGGCGACTACTTTTCAAAGGATGCGGAAGTCGAGCTGACGGAATGGTACCTGGCGCCGCAGGGGCTGTTTATCGTCCTGGAGCGCGATGGCGAGATCATCGCTACCGGTGCGTACAAACCCTTCGACGAACATACCGCAGAGATCAAACGTATCTGGACGAATAAAACGCTGCGCCAGCAGGGGCTGGCCGCGCGCGTGGTGCAGGAGCTGGAGCGCCGGGCGGTGCTGGCGGGCTACAGCCACATTTACCTGACCACGGGGTTTCGTCAGCCGGAGGCGGTGCGGCTCTATCTTAGTCAGGGGTATCAGCCGCAGTTCGATCTCAACCGCGATCCGGAAGAGTACAGCCAGCCGCCGTTCGACGGTCGGCTGCGTTTCACCAAGACGCTGATCCGCGAAGCGCTCAGCAAAACCGCATAAGGAGCGACGATGAGCAACGTTGAAACCATAAAAGTGGTCCCGGCACGTTATCCGCTGCGCGCTGCTGGCGCCGTGGTGGCGCTGTTTGTGCTGGCGGTCGTGATCCAGTCCGTGGCCTTTAATCCGCGCTGGGAGTGGGCGGTATTTGCCCGCTGGTTTTTTGATCCGGTGATCCTCGCAGGCGTGAGCCAGACGCTGTTGCTGACGTTGATTGCTACCGTACTGAGCGTGGTGATTGGCGGCATGCTGGCGCTGGCGAGGCTCTCGTCATCATGGCTGTTGAGCAGCCTGGCATGGGGTTACAACTGGCTGTTCCGATCGCTGCCGCTGATCGTGGTGCTGATTATCCTCTATAACTTCTCCTATCTCTACGACACGCTCTCCCTCGGCGTACCTTTTACCGGCATTACCTGGGGCCGCTTTGATACCATAAACGTGCTCGGGCAGTTTTCTACCGCCATCGTGGGGCTGACGCTGGTGCAGAGCGCTTATACCGCGGAGATCATTCGCGGGGGATTTCTTGGGGTCGACCACGGTCAGTATGAGGCGGCCGCTGCGCTGGGTCTGCCGGCATGGCGTCGCACCGTGCGCATTATTCTCCCGCAGGCGCTGCGCGCCATCCTGCCGTCCGGGTTTAACGAAATCATCAGCCTCGCCAAAGGGACGGCGATGGTTTACGTGCTGGCGATGCCGGAACTGTTCTACACAATCCAGATGATCTACAACCGCACTCAGGAGGTGATCCCGCTGTTGATGGTGGGGGCCGTCTGGTATCTGGCGATCACCACCGTACTGTCAGCCATCCAGCATGTTATTGAGCGTGGACTCGCCCGCAGCGAGCGCCGCTCCGCCGTAAACCACAACCGGGCGACCAGTCGCGCGCGTTCCGTCACCACTTCGCCAGCACAGGAGCCTGTTCATGCAAGCCTCTCCTGAAGGACACATTTCCATTACCGGCGTCAGTAAGTTTTTTGGCCGACATAAAGCGCTTGATAACGTCACGCTTGAGATCCCACCGGGCTCCGTGACGGTGATCCTCGGCCCCTCAGGGTCGGGAAAATCGACGCTGCTGCGCACCATTAACCATCTGGAGCGCGTAGACGAAGGCTTTATTCAGATTGACGGGGATTACATCGGCTATCGCCGTCAGGGTGACAAACTCTACGAGCTCAAAGAGAAAGAGATCCTCAAGCAGCGCGTCAACGTTGGGTACGTGTTTCAGAACTTCAATCTTTTTCCGCATCTCACGGTGCTGGAAAACCTGATTGAAGCACCCATCGCGCATAAAAAGTTCAGTAAAAAAGAGGCTGTTGAAAACGCCTACAGCCTGCTGGATGTGGTAGGCCTGCGCGATAAAGCCAATGCCTGGTCACGTCACCTCTCCGGCGGCCAACAGCAGCGAATCGCCATTGCCCGCGCGCTGGCGCTGCGCCCGCGCGTGATGCTGTTCGATGAACCCACCTCGGCGCTGGATCCGGAACTGGTTGGCGAAGTGCTGGACGTGATTAAAAAGCTCGCCCGTTCCGGCACTACGCTGGTGGTGGTCACCCATGAGATCGGCTTTGCCCGGGAAGTGGCGGACCAGGTGGTATTTATGGTCGACGGTAAAATTGTGGAGCAGGGCAGCAGCGACGACGTGTTAAACCGACCGTCACATCCGCGAACGCGCCAGTTTTTGTCGAAAGTATTGTAGTTTTCCCGCCTGGGATAACATGGTCATGCTGCTCTACACTTAGGGTTTTCATCCCTGAGGGGGCAACATGATCAAACTCTATGGCGTACCCGGCTGGGGGTCGGCAATCAGTGAAGTGATGCTGACTTTGGCAGACATCCCGTATCAGTTCGTCAACGTGGACGGGTTTGACCAGCCCGGCCCGCAGCGCGAATTGCTGTTGAAACTGAACCCGCTGTGCCAGGTGCCGACGCTGGAGCTGGAAAACGGGGCGATCGTGACGGAAAGCGCGGCGATCGCCCTTATGGTGCTCGACAGACGTCCCGATCTCGCGCCGCCCGTCGGGCAGGCCGAGCGCCAGCAGTTTCAGCGTCTGCTCATCTGGTTTGTGGCAAACGTCTATCCCACGTTTACGTATGCAGACTACCCCGAACGCTGGGTGCCTGATGCCCCGGAACAGCTGAAGAAAAACTGCATTGAGTACCGAAAATCGCTCTATCTGTGGTTCGACAGCCAGCTCATCGCCTCGCCTTTTGCGTTTGGCCAACAGCTGACGCTGCTTGACGTCTATATCGCCGTCGCACGTACCTGGGGGCCACGTCATGAGTGGTTTGCCACCAACACGCCAAACATTACCGCCGTCGCGGATGCCGTCTGCGCGCTGCCGGAACTGCACAAGGTGCTAAAAGCTAACGATATAATCTGATAACGTGGAACGCTCACCTGTAAATGGAGGCCTGTACATGCCACACGTTGATATTAAATGTTTTCCGCGCGATCTTACTGACGAACAAAAAACGGCTCTGGCGGCGGATATCGCCGAAGCGATCGCCCGTCACCTGAACAGCAAAGATCGCTCAATCTCCGTGGCGCTTCAGGAGGTTCAGGAAGCTGACTGGAAGGCGCAGGTCTGGGATACCGAGATCGGCCCGAAACTGGATGAACTGATTAAGAAGCCAGGCTATTCGATGTAACTTGCCTGCCGGGTGGTGCAATATCACCCGGCGCTCTCCGCTTTTATTCCCTTTCGCAAAAATCGATAATAAAAACCATCACTATTCCGCTACAATTCATCCTTCCGAGCAATATTCGTTAAATCAGCAGGTAAGCACTGCAACTGCACCAGATTAAGTACAAATTAGTAAAAGGATAATTTTTTCCATGACAAAATTACCTCAGTTTTCACTCGCCTTTATTCATCCCCGTTACTGGCTCAGCTGGGCAGGCATTGCCGCGCTCTGGTGCACGGTTCAGCTTCCGTACCCGCTGCTGTTGAAAACAGGTCACGGGCTTGGGCGTCTGGCCATGCGTCTGCTTCTACGCCGCGTGGACATTGCCAGACGTAACCTTGAACTTTGTTTTCCGGAGATGAACGAGGATGAGCGCGAGCGACTGCTTGAGCGTAATTTTGAATCGGTTGGAATGGGCGTCATCGAAACGGGGATTGCGTGGTTCTGGCCCGACTGGCGCGTGCGGAAACACTTTAGCGTGACCGGCTACGAACATATGGAACAGGCGCGGGCGCAAGGAAGGGGCGTGGTGCTCATTGGCATGCATTTTCTCACGCTGGAATTAGGCGCACGCATCTTTGGCATGCTCAACGCGGGTATTGGTGTGTATCGTCCCAACAATAATGCGTTGCTCGACTGGCTGCAAACGCGCGGTCGTCTGCGTTCCAATAAAACCATGCTTGACCGCTATGACCTGAAGGGCATGATCCGCGCGCTGAAGCAAAACGAGATCCTGTGGTATGCCCCGGACCACGACTATGGCAAAACGAATAGCGTGTTTGTGCCGTTTTTTGCCGTCCCGGACGCCGCGACAACCGCCGGGAGCTACATGCTGGTAAAAAGTGCCAGACCGGCCGTGATCCCGTTTGTACCGCGCAGAAAAGCAGACGGCACAGGGTATGAGCTGATTATTCTGGAAGATATTAGCGATACCTTGCAGGGGGGCGACAAAGCGTCGGTGGCCACGCAAATGAACAGAGCGATTGAGCGCGCCGTGATGATGGCGCCCGAGCAATATATGTGGCTGCATCGCCGGTTCAAAACCCGCCCCGAAGGCCAGCCGGACCGGTATAAACGCAAAAAACAGGTCGCGTCTACTGCAAGAACCTTATCTGCCAGCGATATGTCGGACCGGTCGAGTATCCAGCAGTAGTCCGTCAGGGCGGATGCCGGTGCGCTCCGCCCTTTATAAATCCGCCCGCGCTGGATAGAATTACCGCATCCATATTGACGGGATGCCCCACATGACCGGAAGAGTCGATTATCATCTGGAAAAATACCTTCTCACCGAAGCCGGCGAGCCGGAACGTCTGACGCGCCAGTGGGCCGAAGTGATGAGTGAGTGTCATGATCAGAAATCCGGGGCAGAAGAGCGGCTGCGTCTCGCGCTGCTGAACGTGGATTATGTGACCAGCTTTGAGCTTCCCTTCCGGTTACTTCTAACCCGTGCACCGCAGCTGATTGATGGCATCAGAAATGAGTTTCAGCTCAGTCAAAAAAATGTTCTGTTCAACGGCAAGCGGTTTGGCTGCGTCTACAGCCTGAAACGGGATTTGAACGGCATTCCCGATGCGTTTTCCTATCACCTGAAGACCCGTATTCAGCGAATCGATGCGTCAGGCGGATCGGAAGTGCCTTACCGGCAAATCGCTCAGCAGGTGAAAGCCCCCCGCGAGCGCCTCCAGCTGGCGCTGGAACAGGGGCTTGCGGTCACCGCGCTTGACGGGCTTTTCTGGTTTGGCCTCCAGCGCATAGCCGCCGACGTGCAGCGGTTGAGGAAGACCGGGATGAGAATAGTGACGTCCGATACGGAGGTGTTCGACACCCTTACCGGAACAACACGGCGCATTCCGGTTTATCGTCTTGAGGACGCTGCCGCTACTTAGCCTGGAGCAAGATCGCCAGCAGCCCCGGAAAGCGGGCGTCCAAATCCTCTCTTCTCAGTGAGATCATATTCTCTCGCCCCTGCGGGCGCTGCCAGATCACGCCGCTGTCGCGCAGCACGCGCCAGTGGTGAGTCATAGTTGATTTCACCACCTCTTCCGGGCGCAGCGCGTTACAGCTCAGTTCGCTGCCGTCGGCCAGCCTGCGAATAATCGCTAATCGAAGCGGATTACCGAGGGCGAACAGCACATTTTCCAGCACTATTTGTTCAGGTTCCGGGTGGTTTGGGATCATCGTTTTCCTGCGTCTCGCGTGAGATTGAGCTATATCAACAATAGGTCAACCGTTAAAAAATAGTTCGATAATACTCGTACAATGGGACTATTATAACAAACGAACGAACACGCGACCATCCCGGTCGTCACACACCAGTCATGAAGACTTAAGGAAATATCATGCCCCGACCCATTCCACTCGAACGTTATCGCAACATCGGTATCTCCGCGCATATCGATGCGGGCAAAACAACCACCACTGAGCGAATCCTGTTTTACACCGGGATGAGCCACAAGCTGGGTGAAGTACACGATGGCGCGGCAACCACCGACTGGATGGCGCAGGAGCAGGAGCGCGGGATCACCATTACGTCGGCGGCGGTAAGCTGTTTCTGGCCCGGTATGGACAGAGGCTTTGAACCGCATCGCATTAATATTATCGACACCCCCGGGCACGTGGATTTTACCATTGAGGTGGAACGTTCCATGCGTGTGCTCGACGGCGCGGTGATGGTCTATGACTCCGTCGGTGGCGTGCAGCCGCAGTCGGAAACCGTCTGGCGTCAGGCGAATAAATATCACGTCCCGCGGCTGGCATTCGTCAACAAAATGGACCGCCCGGGCGCGGATTTCTTCCGCGTGGTGCGGATGATGCAGGAGCGGCTGAAAGCCAATCCGGTCCCGATTGTGATCCCCGTGGGGGCAGAAGAACACTTCACCGGCGTGGTGGATCTCATCAGGATGCGCACCATTGTGTGGGATGATGCGACGCAGGGCATGGCGTTTAGCTATGCGCCAGTGCCTGACGATCTGCTGAGCACCGCCCGTACGTGGCGAGAAAAAATGGTCTCGTCTGCGGCAGAGGCCAGCGATGAGCTTATGGATAAGTACCTTGAGACGGGCGAACTGGATGAAGCGGAAATCATCCAGGGGCTGCGGATCCGGACTATCTCCGGTGAAATACAGCCCATGCTGTGCGGCAGCGCTTTCAAGAACAAGGGCGTGCAGCGCATGCTCGACGCGGTAATTGAATTGATGCCGTCTCCGCTAGACGTGCCCGCTATTGATGGGGTTGACGAAGACGGGCAGCACGCTGAACGCCACCCAAGCGATGATGAACCGTTCTCGGCGCTGGCCTTCAAGCTGATGAGCGATCCGTACGTCGGCCAGCTGACCTTTATCCGCGTCTATTCCGGCATACTGCGCAAAGGCGACGCGGTGTACAACCCGGTGAAGGGCAAGAAAGAGCGTATCGGGCGCATCGTGCTGATGCATGCCAACGATCGCCATGAGGTGGACGAGCTGCGCGCAGGGGATATCGCAGCCTGTGTCGGGCTGAAAGACGTCACCACTGGTGACACGCTGACTGACCCGAATGCGGTGATCACCCTTGAACGGATGGAGTTCCCGGACCCGGTTATTTCACTGGCGATTGAGCCGAAAACCAAGGCCGATCAGGAGAAAATGGGGATCGCCCTACAGCGCCTGGCGGCGGAGGATCCGTCGTTCCGCCTGCACACGGACGAAGAGTCCGGTCAGACGATTATCTCCGGGATGGGAGAGCTGCATCTGGAAATTATCGTCGACCGCATGAAGCGCGAGTTTGGCGTTGAGGCGAACATTGGTCGTCCGCAGGTCACCTACCGTGAAACCCTGCGTAAAGCGGTGAAGGATATTGAAGGTAAATTTGTCCGACAGTCCGGCGGGAAAGGGCAGTACGGTCATGTGGTCCTGAGCCTTGAGCCGTTAGCCGCCGGAAGTGGTTTCGTATTTGAAGATGCCACGAAAGGCGGGGTAGTGCCGCGGGAGTACATCCCGTCGGTGGAAAAAGGCTTGCGAGAAGCCATGAATACGGGGGTGCTGGCGGGCTATCCGGTTGTCGATGTGAAAGCGACCCTGACGTTTGGTTCCTACCATGACGTTGACTCCTCGGAGATGGCCTTCCGCATGGCGGCGATCCTCGGCTTCAAAGAGGGCGCACGGCGGGCGGACCCGGTGATTCTCGAGCCGGTCATGCACGTTGAGGTGGAAACGCCGGAAGAGTATGCCGGGAACATTATGGGCGATCTCTCCTCCCGTCGCGGCCTGGTGCAGGGGATGGCAGAGCAGTACGGCAGCCAGATTATTCGCGCTGACGTCCCGCTGGCTGAGATGTTTGGCTACGCCACCACGCTGCGCTCGATGTCCCAGGGACGCGCGACGTATACGATGGAATTCAATCATTTTGCGGAAGCGCCGCGGAATGTGGCGGATGAGATCATTGCGAAGCGTGTGAAGTAATAAAAAGCCCTCTTCCTGAGGAAGAGGGCTTTTCTTATTTGAGGTGCGTTAATCCAGCGCCTTCACCATTTTCCCGCTCGCGACAAACGTGCCCGCCCCCAGATGATGCAGCGTATTCAGCTTATCCCCGTCAAACTGCCAGCGTCCGGCGACAAATGCGCGCTCATCTGCCGCGGCGGAAACGACCTCCCCAAACAGGGTGTCATATTTTTCTGCCGCAGAAGTGACAGGTAATAACCGACACTCCATCCACGCCAGACATTTATCTTCTATAACCGGCAGGCCAAGTTCAGGACCATAAATGACCGGGATACCGTAGCAGTTAAATTTATCCTCGTCGCGCCCGCTGACGCTTCCGACCGCCCAGGTCCAGTTGGCTGCCGTCACCCCGGGGATCACAATGCCGAATTTCCCGCTGCGCTCGATCAGCTCCCGTGACCACGCGCTTTTGTCTACCACAATCGCGATACGCGGGGGTTCAAATTCCACCGGCATAGACCATGCGGCGGCCATGACGTTGCGGCGATCGATGGTCTCATCCCGGCTGGTGATGAGCACGGTTGGACCGTGATTCAGAAGACGACTGGCATGACGTAATTCAACAGGGCGAAAGTGGTTCATAGGATCTCCTCATGTACACGATGAGTATGACGAAAAAGCACTTTTGCGCATATGCATAAGGGAAAATAGTTTATAAACAGGGGATATCACATTCTGGAGCAAATCATGTCCCCATTTCTGAGTGCTTATTTCGCCCGCACGGGCTGGCAGCGGCCCGTACAGGTTGATATCGATACCCTGCGGGAGCTGCATTTACACCATAACTGCGCGATCCCTTTCGAAAATATCGACGTCGTTTTGCCGCGGGAAATCCATCTGGACGACGGGTGTCTGGTGGATAAACTGGTCACCGCGCGGCGGGGGGGATATTGCTTCGAGCAAAACGGCCTGTTTGAGCGGGTGTTGCGCGAAGTCGGGTTTACGGTGCGCAGCGTGCTGGGGCGGGTCGTGCTGGCTAATCCGTCGCAGATGCCGCCACGCACGCACCGGTTGCTGCTGGTTGAGCTGTACGGCGAGCGCTGGATCGCCGATGTGGGATTTGGTGGACAAACGCTGACGGCGCCGATTCGTTTGCTCGCCAACGAGGAGCAGGAAACCCCGCACGGGAGTTATCGTTTGCTGAGCGAGGGTAACGACTGGGTGCTGCAATTCCGCCATCACGAGCACTGGCAGTCGATGTACCATTTCGACCTGACGACCCAGTACTTTAACGATTACGTGATGGGAAATTTCTGGTCGGCGCACTGGCCGCAGTCCCATTTTCGTCATCATCTCCTGATGTGCCGCCATCTGCCTGAAGGGGGCAAGCTGACGCTGACCAACTTTAATTTCACCCACTGGCAGAATGGTCATGTGGAGGAGCAGATCCATTTGCCGGATGCGGAGGCGCTATATCAACTGATGCAGGAGCGATTTGGCCTGGGCGTTGACGACCCGAAGCACGGCTTCACCCTGGCCGAGCTGTCGGCCGTGATGGCAGGGTTTGATACGCATCCGCAGGCAGGGAAATAGCCCGGCGGCGGTTTCGCCTCACCGGGCCTATGGAGGTGTGAACACAGGCCGGGTAAGGCGTAGCCGCCACCCGACAAAATCAACGGCGCGATCTCACTACCTGATACCGACGGGTGAAGTACTCAAACGGCGCGCTCCACACGTGCACCAGTCGGGTGAACGGGAAGATAAGGAAGATCGTCATCCCCAGCACCAGATGTACGCGGAAGATTGGCGCGACGCCGCTCAGCATCTCCGACGAGCCGCCCCTGAACGTCACGATCCCCTGCGCCCAGCCGACCAGCTTCATCATCTCGCTTCCGTCAGGATACTGGGCGGAGAAAGGAATGGTCGACAGCCCAAGGATGCACTGAAGCAGCAGGATACTCATGATGATAATATCCGGCGTGGTGGATGTGGCACGCACCCGCTGGTTGAACAGGCGGCGGATCAGCAGCATCGAGCCGCCAATCAGCGTCAGCACCCCGCAAATGCCCCCCGCAATCATGGCTAACTGCTGTTTAACCGCGATGGGTAAAAACCAGGCGTACATCCAGTGCGGGGTTAACATGCCGAACAGGTGCCCGAAGAAGATCCCCAGAATGCCGATATGAAACAGGTTTGAGGCCCAGTTCATCCCGCGTTTGCTGAGCATCTGGCTCGACGAGGCGCGCCACGTGTACTGCCCGTAGTCGTAGCGCAACCAGCTGCCGAGGAAAAATACGGTGGCGCAGATGTAGGGATAAATGTCGTAGAAAAACACGTTCAGGTAATGTGTCATTTTGGGCCTCCGGCGCTGACGTCCACGTACTGGGGCGCGACGTCCTGGCTAAAGCGTCGTTGATATTGCTGCATCGGCGAGCTGTCGCACGATGTGGCGTTGTCTTCGATAAATTTCACCTGTTCCTCTTCCCACACGGCGTCCAGCGCCTGACGGGTATCATCCCGTTTTTCACCGGATACCTGCTTCGCCACGCTGTCGCTGGAAAGGCGCGTTCCGGCCAGCGTCAGCAGGGCGTCAAACAGCTGGTAATGCGCTACCTCACGCTGTTTCAGCCGGCCGCCAATCAGCGCCAGGATCGGCGCGACGTTTTGCAGCCCTTCACGCGCCTCGTCGTCGCTGACAATACTGAGATATTCCAGATAGAGCGGCAGATAGTCTGGTAGCTCGCGGCAGTCAAGCTGGAGGCCCGCTTTCTCATACTGACTCATGAGATCGACCATCGCCTGACCGCGATCGCGGGACTCTGCGTGAACGTGCTCGAACAGCAATAGCGACGTTGCGCGCCCCCGCTCGAAGACTTCACACCATTCGGCCTGCTTATCCAGCAGCGGGGCGCTCAGGTGCTGCTGCGCAAACGGCAGCAGCATGGGCGCGCCCTGTTCCACCAGGGAAAGCGCTTCTTCACGGTTTTCCCACAGCAGCTCATCGGGATACTCAATCAGCAGTGCGATGATTTTGAGGATTTGCATTACTCTCCCTCCCCATGATCGCGCACTTCGGTGATGTTGATCGCGTCGATGCGGCTGCTGTTGAAGAGGTTGAATTTGGTGTCGGAGCCGTGGCAGCCGTCGCCAAAGGTGAAGCCGCAGCCGTTTTTCTCCGGGAAGGCGTCGCGCGCCATTTCGCGGTGGCTGGTCGGGATCACGAAGCGATCTTCGTAATTGGCAATGGCCAGATAACGATACATCTCTTCAACCTGCGCTTCGGTCAGGCCCACTTCTTCAATGGCGCGGGTATCGGTCACGCCTTCCACGGTCTGGGAACGTTTGTAATGGCGCATCGCCATCATGCGCTTAAGGGCGCGCAGCACCGGCCCGGTATCGCCCGCGCTGAGCATGTTGGCCAGATACTGCACTGGAATACGCAGGCTTTCCACGGCAGGCAGAACGCCGTCGCTCTGCGGGAGACCACCCGCGTCCGCGTAGGACTGAATCGGTGACAGCGGCGGCACGTACCACACCATTGGCAGGGTGCGGTATTCCGGGTGTAGCGGCAGGGCGAGCTTCCAGTCCATCGCCATTTTGTAAACCGGGGAACGCTGCGCCGCGTCGATGACGTTCTGTGGAATACCTTGCTTCAGCGCTTCCTCAATCACCGCCGGATCGTTCGGGTTGAGGAATACGTCGCACTGGCGCTCGTACAGGTCGGTCTCATGCTCGGTGCTGGCTGCCTCCTCGATACGGTCCGCATCGTACAGCAGCACCCCGAGATAGCGGATGCGTCCGACGCAGGTTTCCGAGCAGACGGTCGGCTGACCGGACTCGATACGCGGGTAGCAGAAGATGCATTTTTCTGATTTGCCGCTTTTCCAGTTGAAATAGATTTTCTTGTACGGGCAGCCGCTGATGCACAGACGCCAGCCGCGGCATTTGTCCTGGTCGATCAGCACAATGCCGTCCTCTTCACGCTTATAAATTGCACCGCTCGGGCAGGTGGCGACGCAGCTCGGGTTCAGGCAGTGTTCGCACAGGCGCGGCAGATACATCATGAAGGTGTTTTCGAACTGGCCGTACATCTCTTTCTGGATCTTCTGGAAGTTGCGGTCGCGGGCGCGTTTTTCGAACTCGCCGCCCAGCAGCTCCTCCCAGTTTGGTCCCCAGACGATTTTGTCCATTCGCTTACCGTCAATCAGCGAGCGGGGGCGGGCGGTAGGAAGATGATCCCCCTCCGGCGCGCGGTGCAGATCCTGATAGTCAAAGGTGAAGGGTTCATAGTAATCGTCAATCTGCGGCAAAACAGGGTTGGCGAAAATCTTCGACAGGACGCCCATTTTGCCGCCGAGGCGCGGGGTCAACTTGCCGTGAATACCGCGGATCCAGCCGCCTTGCCACTCATCCTGATCTTCCCAGTTTTTCGGATAGCCGATGCCCGGTTTGGTTTCGACGTTATTAAACCACGCGTACTCCATCCCTTCGCGCCCGGTCCAGACGTTTTTACAGGTGACCGAGCAGGTGTGGCAGCCAATGCATTTATCGAGATTCAGAACCATGCCAACCTGTGAGCGTATTTTCATTTTTTCGCCTCCTGTACCTGATCCCGACCTTCGCCGTCCAGCCAGTTAATGTTTTTCATTTTACGGATCATGATGAACTCATCGCGGTTCGAGCCGACGGTGCCGTAATAGTTGAAACTGTACGCCAGCTGCGCGTAGCCGCCGATCATGTGGGTCGGTTTCGGGCAGACGCGGGTGACCGAGTTGTGGATCCCGCCGCGCCGTCCGGTCACTTCTGACCCCGGAATGTTCAGAATGCGCTCCTGAGCGTGGTACATCATGGTCATGCCCGGCGGAACGCGCTGGCTGACCACCGCGCGGGCGGTGAGGGCGCCGTTGGCGTTAAAGGCTTCTATCCAGTCGTTGTCCTCAATGCCCAGTTCGCGCGCGTCTGTTTCGCTGATCCAGACGATTGGCCCCCCGCGCGACAGGGTTTGCATCAGCAGGTTTTCGCTGTAGGTGGAGTGAATGCCCCATTTCTGGTGCGGCGTCAGGAAGTTAAGCGCTTTTTCCGGGAAGCCGTTCGGCGGGATTTCGCGCATATGGGTGACGCTGCGGGTGTCAATCGGTGGACGATAGGCCACCAGACTCTCCCCAAAGGCGCGCATCCAGGCATGATCCTGATACAGCTGCTGGCGGCCCGAAATCGTGCGCCACGGGATCAGCTCGTGAACGTTGGTATAGCCTGCGTTATAGGAGACGTGCTCGCTCTCAAGGCCGGACCACGTCGGGCTGGAGATAATTTTTCGCGGCTGCGCCTGAATATCGCGGAAGCGGATTTTCTCGTCTTCTTTATTCAGCGCCAGATGAGTGTGATCGCGCCCGGTCAGTTCGCCGAGGGCTTCCCAGGCTTTGACCGCGACCTGACCGTTAGTTTCCGGCGCAAGAGCGAGGATCACCTCTGAAGCGTCAATGGCGGTCTCGATGCGCGGACGGCCTTTCGCCGGGCCGTCAGGCTTGACGTAGTTGAGCTTGCCGAGGAAATCGACCTCATTCTGGGTGTTCCACGATATGCCTTTTCCGCCGTTGCCGAGCTTGTCCAGCAGCGGCCCAAGGGCCGTAAAACGCTCGTAGGTTTCCGGATAGTTACGCTCGACCACGGCGATGTTCGGTGCCGTTTTGCCGGGGATCAGATCGCACTCGCCTTTGCGCCAGTCCAGAATATCAAAAGGCTGCGACAGCTCCCCCGGGGAGTCATGCTGTAGCGGCTGTAGCACCACGTCAGTTTCGGTGCCGAGATGCCCGACGCACACTTCAGAGAACACTTTGGCGATGCCCTTGTAGATCTCCCAGTCGCTGCGGGACTCCCATGCCGGGTCAACGGCAGCGGAAAGTGGGTGAATAAACGGATGCATGTCCGAGGTATTCATATCGTCTTTTTCATACCAGGTTGCGGTCGGGAGAACGATATCGGAGAACAGGCAGGTGCTGGACATGCGGAAATCAAGCGTCACCAGCAGATCCAGCTTGCCCTCAATGGCGGCGGTTTGCCATTCGACCTCTTCAGGCTTCACGTCGTCCGTTGAACCCAAATCTTCACCCTGAATGCCGCTCTCGGTGCCGAGCAGGTATTTCAGCATGTACTCATGGCCTTTCCCGGATGAGCCAAGCAGGTTAGAACGCCAGACAAACAGGTTGCGCGGGTGGTTCTTGCCGTTGTCCGGCTGTTCGCAGGCGAAGCGAATATCACCCGATTTTAACGCCTGAACGGTATAGTCCTGCGGCGACATCCCGGCGGCGTCGGCGCGGGCTTTCACGTGCAGCGGATTCAGGTTGAGCTGTGGGGCCGAGGGGAGCCAGCCCATGCGCTCGGCGCGCACGTTGAAATCAATCAGGTGTCCGGTGAATTTCGTCGCGTCTGCAAGGGGAGAAAGCAATTCCTGCGCGGTCAGCTTCTCATAGCGCCACTGGCTGGCGTGATTGTAGAAGTATGACGTGCTGTTCATCTGGCGCGGCGGGCGGTTCCAGTCCAGCGCGAAGGCCAGCGGCAGCCAGCCAGTTTGCGGCCGCAGCTTCTCCTGGCCCACATAGTGGGACCAGCCGCCACCGCTCTGCCCGACGCAGCCGCAGAAGACCAGCATGTTGATCATCCCGCGGTAGTTCATGTCCATGTGGTACCAGTGGTTCACACCCGCACCGAGGATAATCATCGAGCGACCGTGGGTTTTATGCGCCGTGTCGGCAAACTCGCGGGCGATTTTTTCAATCAGGTACGCGGGCACGCCGGTAATTTGTTCGCCCCAGGCCGGAGTATAGGCTTTTATCTCGGCGTAATTTAACGCAGCGTTGCTGTCTTCAAGCCCGCGATCGAGGCCGTAGTTCGCCAGCACCAGATCATACACGCTGACCACTCGTCTCTGGCTGCCGTCAGCCAGCGTCAGGGTTTTACTCGGTACGCGGCGCGTCAGCACCGGCTCCTGCTTCACGCTGCGGAAATGCGGGTTCTCGTTACCGCCGAAGTACGGGAAGGCGACGTCCGCCACGCTGTCGTGGGTGATGAGCAGAGACAGCGTAAGCTCGGTTTGCTGACCCGCAGCCAGCGGCTCCAGGTTCCATTTGCCTTTTTCACCCCAGCGGAAGCCGATGGAACCGTTCGGCGCCACAAGATTCCCGGCGACGTCGAAGGCGATGGTTTTCCACTCCGGATTGTTAGTTTCACCCAGTCCGTCGGCCAGATCCGATGCGCGCAACATGCGACCCGGCACCACGCGACCGTCAGCCTGTTCATCCAGCAGGACCAGCATCGGCATGTCGGTGTAGCGGCGGCAATAGTTGAGGAAGTAATCGCTCGGGTTATCAAGGTGGAACTCTTTAAGGATCACGTGGCCCATCGCCATGGCAAGGGCGCTGTCGGTACCCTGTTTGGGGGCCAGCCACTGGTCGCTGAGCTTCGCCACCTCCGAGAAGTCCGGCGTAATGGCAACGGTCTTGGTGCCCTTGTAACGCACTTCGGTAAAGAAGTGGGCGTCCGGGGTGCGCGTTTGCGGCACGTTCGAGCCCCAGGCAATGATATAGCTGGAGTTGTACCAGTCGGCGGACTCGGGCACGTCGGTCTGCTCGCCCCAGGTCATCGGCGATGCAGGAGGCAGATCGCAGTACCAGTCATAGAAGCTCAGGCAGGTGCCGCCGAGCAGGGAGAGATAGCGTGTACCGGCGGCATAAGAGACCATCGACATGGCCGGAATGGGCGAAAAACCGGCCACGCGATCCGGACCGTAATGTTTAATGGTCCAGACGTTGGCGGCGGCAATCAGCTGGTTTAGCTCTTTCCAGCTTGAGCGGATAAATCCGCCTTTACCGCGCGCCTTTCTGTAGCTCTGTGCTTTTTGAGGATCGTTCTGAATGGCGTCCCATGCCAGCACCGGATCGGTATGCTGCGCCAGCGCCTCGCGCCAGAGTTCAATTAGCCTGCGGCGCACCAGCGGGTACTTGAGACGGTTGGCGCTGTAAAGATACCAGGAGTAGCTCGCGCCACGCGGGCAGCCGCGCGGTTCGTGGTTGGGCAGGTCAGGGCGGGTGCGTGGGTAGTCGGTCTGTTGGGTTTCCCAGGTCACCAGACCATTTTTGACATAAATCTTCCAGCTACAGGAACCGGTGCAGTTAACGCCGTGGGTAGATCGTACAATTTTGTCGAATTGCCAGCGCTGACGGTAGCTGTCCTCCCAGTCGCGGTTGGTGTGATACACCTGCCCGTGCCCCTCGGCGAAACTGTCGCCTTTTGTTTTGAAATAACGGAAGCGGTCCAACAGTTTGCTCATGACATTTCTCCTGCTTCGATAGCATGGCCAGAGGGTGAGTCATCACGCGCTGGCGAAAATGTAGTTATTATTTTTGTGAGGATTTGCGGCCGTACACCAGTCAGGTGACGAGCACGCAGACGATGTAAAAAACGAGAAAGACTTTCATGGCGCCCACCGGAGAACCGGTCATCGCCAGTGAGGTGCCAAAGGCTTTGGGAATAAAGAATCCGCCCACTGCACCGATGGCAGAGATAAAGCCCAGCGCGGCAGCCGTTTCGGTCACTGCTTCATGCTGCGCCTGTTCGTCGCTCCCGCCCTGTTTTTTCACGCGGTCGAGGGTGATTTGACGGAAGATGATCGCGATCATCTGAAAGGTCGAGCCGCTGCCCAGGCCTGCGGTCAGAAACAGGCCCATAAAGACCAGATAGAAGGCGATAAAGCTGCCTGAACCTGACCCGGGGAGCGTCAGGAATATCAGGGCGCTAAAGATGGCCATAAAAACGAAGTTGATCAGCGTGACGCGCACGCCGCCCAGCCGGTCAGAAATCATCCCGCCAGCTGAACGCGCCAGGGCGCCAATTAGCGGACCGAAAAAGGCGAGGTGAAGGATGTTAACGTCCGGAAACTGGGTTTTCGACAGCATGGCAAAGCCTGCCGAGAAACCGATAAACGAGCCGAAGGTTGCTAGATAAAGCAGGCTCAGCAGCCAGAGATGAAAGCGCTTAAGCACCGGAAGCTGGCTGGCAATGGATGCTTTCGAGCTGGCGATGTCGTTCATGCCAAAAAACGCCGCAATGGTGGCCAGAATCAGCAGCGGCGCCCAGATCCATGCCGCGTTCGCCAGCCACATCGTCGAGCCATCTTCCTGCGGTACGCCATGTACGCCAAGGAAGGTAAACATCGGCAGGAAAATCACCAGCGGCGCAACCAGCTGCATCACGCTCACGCCCAGGTTACCCAGCCCGCCGTTAATGCCCAGCGCGCTGCCCTGTCTGGCTTTCGGGAAGAAGAAGCTGATGTTGCCCATGCTGGAAGCAAAGTTGGCGCCGGCAAAACCGCACAGCAGCGCGATGATGATGAAGATCCAGTAAGGCGTGGCGGTATTCTGGATGGCGATCCCAAGCCAGACACAGGGTACGACCAGGATAACGGTGCTTAACACGGTCCAGTAACGTCCGCCAAATATCGGCACCATAAAAGAGTAGGGGACGCGCAATATCGCACCGGAGAGAGAAGGTAATGCCGTTAGCATAAAAAGCTGATCGGTGCTGAAATTAAATCCGACCTTATTAAGATTTACCGCAATAGCGCTAAACAACATCCAGACACAAAACGCGAGAAGCAAACACGCCACGGAAATCCACAGGTTTCTTCGTGCGATATGTTTTCCTTTATTCTCCCAAAATTGCGCGTTTTCCGGTTTCCAGTTACTCAACAGATGCTGATTACTCTTCTCGCTTTGATGTGACATATCACCCTCTTGCTTACCAAAATGGAGAGAAAAAAGAAGTAAAAACAGAAAGATACCTGTCGGTGGTTTGTAGAAATTTTTGGATATTATGGGATACATCTGAAAGGATAGATAAAAAAGCGAATCCCTGAGTTTGGAATGGGAATCAGGGTTCGCTTTATGTGTTACTAATTGTAACGATTCGCGGAAATTAATACCCCGAGGGGAGTATTAATTCAATTCGAGGGAGATAAGTTTATCCAGATGCTTATTAAATGCCGCGTCGTCCATTTCAGGCATATTTAAGACGTATATGCCGTCCAGCCCGCATACCAGGCCGATCAATCGCCAGGCGATATTTTCAGGCTGGTCAGAAAGCGTAAAAGCGTTGGCCTCTGCCCCGGCACGGATAATCGCGACCGTCTCCTGGTGCCACATCTCCATTGTCAAAATGTAAGCGCCTTTGATGTCGCTATCACGGCTGGCAAGAATTTGCGCCTCCCGCCACAGTCGAATGTAGGGTTCAAACCCGCCGTCATCGCTACCGAGCATAGCATGCAGGCGCTCGCGCCATCCGGCGTTTTCGCCCACGATTTCAGCATCAAGCAAATCGCGGATCAGCCGCACAAACGCCAGGGATTTAAGCTCGCCCGCAGACGCAAAGTGATGGTGAACCTGCCCGGTAGCGACCCCCGCTTCGGTGGCGATACGGCGCACGGTCATCGCTGTTAATCCTTCCGTCAGCGCCACGCGCATCGCGGCCTGTAAAATTTCTTCCCGCCGTTCGTCCTTGCTCAGATAACGCATATTCTCTCACTCTCAATGGCAACGAAACGAGTGTAACAAAGAGCTGGACAAGTGTTCAACTTTAAGTAGGATCGCAATCTGGACATGTGTCCAGTTTTTAAGTAATAAGGAAATTTATGTTTCGTCAGTGGTTAGCGTTAGTGATTATCGTACTGGTGTATATCCCGGTGGCGATTGACGCGACGGTGCTGCACGTGGCGGCGCCAACATTGAGCATGACGCTGGGTGCCAGCGGCAACCAATTGCTGTGGATTATTGATATCTACTCTCTGGTGATGGCGGGGATGGTGCTGCCGATGGGCGCGCTGGGCGATCGCATTGGTTTCAAGCGCCTGCTGACGATCGGCAGCGTGCTGTTTGGCCTGTCATCGTTAGCGGCGGCTTTTGCGCCGTCCGCTGGCTGGCTGATAGTTGCCCGCGCATCGCTGGCAATTGGTGCAGCGATGATCATCCCTGCTACGCTTGCAGGGATCCGCACCCTGTTTATTGACGCGCGGCGACGTAATATCGCCCTTGGCGTCTGGGCGGCTGTTGGTTCGGGCGGTGCGGCGTTTGGCCCGCTGATTGGCGGCATGTTGCTGGAACACTTTTACTGGGGATCGGTATTCCTGATTAACGTGCCGATCGTGCTAGTCGTGGTTTTGCTTGCTGCGCGCTTTGTGCCTGCTCAGCAGGGGCGTCCGGAGCAGCCACTCAATATCAGCCATGCCATCATGCTGATTGTCGCCATTTTACTGCTGGTTTATAGCGCTAAAACTGCCCTGAAAGGGACGCTGTCGCCGTGGATGGTAGCCTGTACGCTACTTACCGGTGCGGTGATGTTGTTTATCTTCGTTCGAATCCAACTGCGTGCAAACGTACCAATGATCGACATGCGTCTGTTTTGTCATCGCATCATTTTAAGCGGCGTGGTAATGGCCATGACCGCCATGATTGCGCTGGTGGGATTTGAACTGCTGATGGCGCAGGAATTGCAGTTCGTGCATGGTTTTACGCCGTTTGAAGCAGGGATATTTATGCTGCCGGTGATGGTGGCGAGCGGATTTAGCGGGCCGATCGCTGGCGTACTGGTCGGACGTCTTGGGCTGCGCATTGTCGCAGCCGGAGGCATGGGGTTAAGCGCGCTCAGCTTTATCGGCCTGTCGACGCTCGATTTCAGCACCCAACAGTGGCAGGCGTGGAGCCTGATGGTGCTGCTGGGCTTCAGTGCCGCCAGCGCACTGCTGGCATCGACGTCAGCGATCATGGCCGCCGCACCGAAAGAGAAAGCGGCCGCCGCAGGCGCGATCGAAACTATGTCCTATGAGCTGGGTGCCGGTCTGGGGATCGCCATTTTCGGTTTGTTGCTAACACGCAGCTTTTCGGCGTCGATTGTACTGCCGCAGGGGATGAGCGCGTCGCTTGCCGATAAAGCCTCATCGTCAATCGGTGAGGCGATGAAGGTTGCGCAAGAGTTGACGCCGACGCTGGCCGAGTCATTGATAACGGCGGCGAAAACCGCGTTCATCACCTCGCACAGCGTGGCCCTGAGCAGCGCGGGAGGCATGCTGCTGATCCTGGCTGTGGGTATCTGGTTTAGTCTGGCGAAGGTGGGAGGGCAGCAGTAAAAAAAAGGCCAGCCGCGAGGGCTGGCCTTTTAAATTAACAAATCTTAGAACTGGTAGGTCAGACCCACTGCCACGATGTTGTCGGTAGCCACTTTGGCATCTTTAGTGAACTGGCTGTCGTCAACCAGGTTGATTTTGTAATCAACGTAGGTGGACATGTTTTTGTTGAAGTAGTAGCTTGCGCCAACGTCAACGTATTCCACCAGGTCCTGGTCGCCATAAGAACCGATGTCTTTACCTTTGGATTTCAGGTAAGCGATGGATGGACGCAGACCGAAGTCGAACTGGTACTGAGCCACAACTTCGAAGTTCTGCGCTTTGTTCGCAACGTGACCGTTACCGAACGCCGTCATATTGCGGGTTTCAGAGTAGGTGGTTGCCAGGTAGATGTTGTTCGCATCGTACTTCAGGCCAGCAGCCCAGACTTCTGCGTTTTCGCCACCGGCGTTCAGGTTGCTTGCTGCACGAACCTGGCGGTCGGTACGGTCAGATTTCGCGTAGGTCGCACCCACACCGAAGCCGTCGAATTCATAGGTAGAAGAGAGACCCCAGCCGTCACCGTTGGATTCGGTGATGTCGTTACGGTCGTTTTTACCCTGGTACTGAGCAGCCACGTTCAGGCCGTCAACCAGACCAAAGAAGTCGGTGTTACGGTAGGTTGCAACGCCAGTGGTGCGGCCGGTCATGAAGCCGTCAGTCTGCGTCCAGGTATCGCCACCGAACTCTGGCAGAACGTCAGTCCATGCGCCGATGTCATAAGCAACACCGTAGTTACGACCGTAGTCGAAAGAACCGAACTCATCGAATTTCAGACCAGCGTAGGCCAGACGCGTTTTGTTGCCGTCAGAACCTTCGGCTTCAGAGCGGTTGCCCTTGAACTCATATTCCCACTGGCCGTAGCCGGTCAGCCGATCGTTGATCTGCGTTTCACCTTTAAAGCCCAGACGAACATACGTTTTGTCGCCGTCGCTACCAGCGTCATCAGAAAAATAGTGCAGACCCGTAACTTTGCCGTACAGATCCAGTTTGTTACCGTCTTTGTTAAAAACTTCAGCCGCGTTAACTACGCCAGCCGCCATCAGGGAAGTCACTGCCACTGCAACTAATTTAAGTTTCATCTTAATTAATCCTTATAATTTTATTTAGGTATTTCCTAAGCCACCTGAACGATTTTTAAACGAGGCTTATCGTCAATGGCAGACTATTTTTAGAATTCCATAGTCTGCTTTCAATAATAAGTTTCAAAATATTTAAAAAAATTTCAATTAATGTGACCTTGATCCGAAAAATTGCCCGTACAGGGCCCAGCCAGATTAATATATATACATATAATGATTATTAAATAGTCGGAATAATATGGCTGTATATAGTTTTATGGGGTTTTAGTTTTTCAACGAAATTAACACGTGTTGGCGCAGAACGGGAAAGGGAAGTGCGCAATAATCTCTTTCAAAACAGTTTGTTAGTTGTTTGGCGGCCAGAAAAGGTCTTACTTTGGACAGAAATAATCAGAAATAAACTATTGCATATCGTGCTATATAGTTCGGAAGTATTGCGGGTGAATTAATTACCTTGGTTGTCAGTTTGTGTCAATTTTCGCAACGAGCTGGCTTTTCAATTGCACTCTATACGGAAACATAAACCCAAACGAATGTTATAAGTTTTATTCTTGAATGTGATCACGCATTAAAATACTGTTAAATTCCTGACGGCATATTCCGTGCCGGCAGGAATAACGCGATTATTTGCGGGTGGCGTACCAGCACAACAACGATCCGGCACAGACCATTATCGCCCCTTGCCAGAATGAAAATGAAAGCGGGGAGTTGAGTAAAAATGCGGCCAGTGCGGCGGAAAGAACGGGAGTGAAATAGGAGACAGCCGCAAGCACCGTCACGTTACCGTGGAGAATACCAATATTCCATGCGGCGTAGCCAAAGCCAAGGGCAACACCGCACATTAATAGTTTCAACACGACCGGCACGCTGAACATCATGTCGGGCTGATCGCTCACGGCATATTTAATCCACAGGCTCAGGGCAGTCAGCAGCACGAACAGGGTAATGCCATTTTGCCCTTGGGCATACTTGCTGGTGACGGTGCAGTAGGCGGCCCAGATAAAAGCGCCAGCAAACGCCAGCCCATAACTTAGCGGACTGGAAACGACGTTCTGCATGATATCATTCAGTTGCAGACCGTTTTCGCCACCTAAAACCCAGCACACCCCCAACAGCGAGATGAGAAGCCCGGGGATCACCCACAGGGTGGTTTTTTGCCCGTTAAACAAAATCGCGAACGCAATCGTCAGGCTTGGCCACAGATAATTGACCATACCCACTTCAATCGCCTGTGAGCGCGTTGCGGCATATCCCAGCGACAGGGCCAGGCACATTTCATAGCTGACGAACAGGATGCTGCCCGCAATGAGATAGCGCGTGGAAAAACGCCGAAGATCCGGAAAACCTACCGTCACCAGACACAATAGCCCGCTGACGGTGTAAATCATCGTCGCGCCGCCCACCGGGCCCAGTCCTTCACTGACGCTGCGGATAAGACCCACCATGGTGCTCCACAGCATTATGGCCGCCAGGCCTGTCAGCGTTGCTCTTTTTCTGTCCATTACCCTGCCAGTCTTCTAAAAATCAAAGGGAAAACTTATAGCATCTATTTACTTCACCTGGCGAATTTTCAGAGAGCCTATTAACCCGAAAGGATTAACAAATCGTACGGGCAGTGACTATTAAGGGGGCGAAGTCTGGCGACCTTGATTTGACGCAAAAAAAACAGGGGCTTTGCTGTTAGTTTGCGGCGCGAAGTCTTATCAGATAACGAGGACAGCAATGGACGTCAGCCGCAGACAATTTTTTAAAATCTGCGCGGGCGGTATGGCCGGAACAACAGCCGCAATGCTGGGATTCGCTCCCAAAATGGCGCTGGCTCAGGCACGCAACTATAAACTGCTGCGCGCGAAAGAGATCCGTAACACCTGCACATACTGCTCCGTGGGTTGTGGGCTATTAATGTATAGCCTGGGGGATGGCGCAAAGAACGCCAAAGAAGCGATTTATCATATTGAAGGGGATCCGGATCATCCGGTGAGCCGCGGGGCGCTTTGCCCGAAAGGGGCGGGGCTGCTGGACTACGTTCACAGTGAAAACCGCCTGCGCTATCCGGAATATCGTGCGCCGGGTTCCGACAAATGGCAGCGCATCTCCTGGGACGAGGCGTTCTCCCGAATCGCAAAACTGATGAAAGCGGATCGCGACGCCAATTTTATTGAGAAGAACGAGCAGGGCATCACGGTAAACCGCTGGACCTCCACCGGGATGCTGTGCGCGTCCGCGGCAAGTAATGAAACCGGCATGCTGACGCAGAAGTTTGTGCGCTCCCTCGGCATGCTGGCAGTTGATAACCAGGCGCGCGTCTGACACGGACCAACGGTAGCAAGTCTTGCTCCAACATTTGGTCGCGGTGCGATGACCAACCACTGGGTTGATATCAAAAACGCTAACGTCGTGGTAGTGATGGGCGGTAACGCCGCTGAAGCCCATCCGGTGGGATTCCGCTGGGCGATGGAAGCGAAAAACAACAACGATGCGACGCTCATCGTCGTCGATCCGCGCTTTACGCGTACGGCATCGGTGGCTGATATTTATGCGCCGATCCGCTCCGGTACGGACATTACGTTCCTTTCCGGCGTACTGTTGTACCTGATCGAAAACAATAAGATCAACGCGGAATATGTTAAGCACTACACCAACGCCAGCCTGCTGGTGCGGGAAGATTTCGCCTTTGAAGATGGCCTGTTCAGCGGCTATGACGCGGAAAAACGTCAGTACGATAAATCGTCCTGGAACTATCAGTTCGACGAAAACGGCTACGCAAAACGCGATGAGACCCTGAGCGATCCCCGCTGCGTGTGGAACTTGCTGAAGCAGCACGTTTCCCGCTATACGCCGGACGTGGTGGAAAACATCTGCGGTACGCCAAAAGCGGACTTCCTGAAAGTGTGTGACGTGCTGGCCTCCACCAGCGCCGCCGACAGAACCACTACATTCCTGTACGCGCTGGGCTGGACGCAGCATACTGTGGGCGCACAGAACATTCGCACCATGGCGATGATCCAGCTGCTGCTCGGCAACATGGGGATGGCCGGTGGCGGCGTGAACGCCCTGCGCGGACACTCTAACATTCAGGGCTTAACCGACCTCGGCCTGTTGTCGACGAGCCTGCCGGGTTACCTGACCCTGCCGTCCGAGAAGCAGACCGACTGGCAAAGCTGGCTTGACGCTAACACGCCAAAGGCGACGCGTCCGGACCAGGTGAACTACTGGAGTAACTATCCGAAGTTTGCCGTCAGCCTGATGAAATCGTTCTACGGCGACGCGGCGCAGAAAGAGAATGACTGGGGCTTTGAGTGGTTGCCGAAATGGGACCAGGCTTACGATGTCATCAAGTATTTCAACATGATGGATAAGGGCGACGTCACGGGGTATATCTGCCAGGGCTTTAACCCGGTGGCATCATTCCCGGATAAAAACAAGGTCGTTCGCAGCCTGAGCAAGCTGAAGTACATGGTGGTTATCGATCCGCTGGTCACCGAAACGTCTACGTTCTGGCAGAACCACGGTGAATCGAACGATGTCGATCCGGCAGCGATCCAGACCGAGGTGTTCCGCCTGCCATCGACCTGCTTTGCGGAAGAGGACGGTTCTATTGCCAACTCTGGCCGCTGGCTACAGTGGCACTGGAAAGGTCAGGATGCGCCGGGCGAAGCGCGTAATGACGGCGAAATTCTGGCGGGCATTTACCATCGTCTGCGCGAGATGTACCGCACAGAAGGCGGCAAAGGCGCTGAGCCGCTGCTGAAGATGAGCTGGAACTACAAGCAGCCGGATCGTCCAGAGTCCGAAGAGGTGGCAAAAGAGAACAACGGCGTGGCGCTGGCCGACCTGTACGATGCCAACGGCAATCTGGTGGCGAAGAAGGGCCAGCTGCTGAACAGCTTTGCGCTGCTGCGTGACGACGGAACCACGGCCTCTTCCTGCTGGATCTACGCCGGCAGCTGGACGGAGCAGGGTAACCAGATGGCCAACCGCGATAACGCCGATCCGTCAGGCCTGGGTAACACCCTGGGCTGGGCATGGGCGTGGCCGTTGAACCGCCGCGTACTGTACAACCGTGCCTCCGCAGACGTAAACGGTAAGCCGTGGGATCCAAAACGCATGCTGATCGAGTGGAACGGCTCGAAGTGGACGGGGAACGATATCCCGGACTTCAACACCGCCGCGCCGGGCAGCAACACCGGGCCGTTTATCATGCAGCCGGAAGGGCTGGGACGTCTGTTTGCCATCGATAAACTGGCGGAAGGGCCGTTCCCGGAACACTACGAGCCGATGGAAACGCCGCTGGGGACCAACCCGCTGCACCCGAACGTGGTGTCCAGCCCGGTGGTGCGCATTTATGAAGACGACGTGCTGCGTTTAGGTAAAAAGGACAAATTCCCTTATGTGGGAACCACCTACCGCCTGACCGAGCATTTCCATACCTGGACCAAGCACGCGCGGCTTAACGCCATCGCGCAGCCTGAACAGTTTGTGGAGATAAGCGAAACGCTGGCGAAGGCGAAGGGCATTGCCAATGGCGATCGCGTGAAGGTCAGCAGCAAGCGCGGCTTTATTCGCGCGGTAGCGGTGGTTACCCGTCGTCTGCAAACGCTGAATGTGCATGGCCAGCAGGTGGAAACCGTCGGCATACCGCTGCACTGGGGGTTTGAAGGGGTGGCGCAGAAAGGCTACATCGCTAATACCCTGACGCCAAACGTCGGCGATTCCAACTCGCAAACGCCGGAGTACAAAGCGTTTCTGGTCAACATCGAGAAAGCGTAAGGAGCGATTAAATGGCGATGGAAACACAAGACATTATTAAACGCTCCGCGACCAACCCGATAACGCCCGCGCCCCGCGCGCGGGATTACAAGGCAGAAGTCGCCAAGCTGATCGATGTCTCCTCCTGTGTGGGCTGTAAGGCCTGCCAGGTAGCCTGTTCAGAGTGGAATGATATCCGCGACGAGGTGGGGCACTGCGTAGGCGTTTACGATAATCCGGCTGACCTGAGCGCTAAATCCTGGACGGTGATGCGCTTTAGCGAAACCGATCAGAACGGCAAACTGGAGTGGCTGATCCGAAAAGATGGCTGTATGCACTGTGAAGATCCGGGCTGCCTGAAAGCGTGCCCGTCCGCTGGCGCAATCATTCAGTACGCCAATGGGATTGTCGACTTCCAGCAGGATAATTGCATCGGCTGCGGTTACTGCATTGCAGGCTGTCCGTTTAATATTCCGCGTCTCAATAAAGAGGATAACCGGGTCTATAAATGCACGCTGTGCGTCGATCGCGTCAGCGTCGGACAGGAGCCTGCCTGCGTGAAGACATGTCCTACCGGGGCGATCCACTTCGGCACCAAAAAAGAGATGCTGGAGGTGGCGCAGCAGCGGGTGGATAAGCTCAAAGCACGCGGCTATGACAAGGCAGGGATTTATAACCCGCAGGGCGTGGGCGGTACGCACGTCATGTATGTTCTGCACCACAATGACCAGCCGGAGCTGTATCACAATCTGCCGAAAGATCCGGCGATCGATACCTCAATCAACCTGTGGAAAGGGGCGCTTAAGCCGCTCTCAGCGGCGGGCTTTATCGCCACCTTTGCCGGGCTGATTTATCACTACATCGGTATCGGGCCGAATAAAGAGGTGGATGACGACGAGGAGGAGCATCATGAGTAAGTCGAAAATGATAGTGCGCACAAAATTTGTCGATCGCGCCTGTCACTGGACGGTGGTCATCTGTTTCTTCCTGGTGGCGGTATCCGGCATTTCGTTCTTCTTCCCGACGCTACAGTGGCTCACGGAAACATTCGGTACACCGCAGATGGGGCGCATTCTGCATCCGTTCTTCGGCGTGCTGATTTTCGTGGTGCTGATGTTTATGTTCGTGCGTTTTGTTCATCACAACATCCCTGACAGGCAGGATATTCCGTGGCTAAAAGGGATTGTTGAGGTTCTGAAAGGCAACGAGCATAAAGTCGCGAAGGTGGGTAAATACAACGCCGGGCAGAAGATGATGTTCTGGACCATCATGAGCATGATTTTCGTGCTGCTGGTGACCGGAGTGATTATCTGGCGTCCGTATTTTGCCCAATATTTCCCGATCCAGGTGGTGCGCTACGCGCTGCTGATCCACGCGACCTCGGCCATTATTCTGATCCACGCCATCCTGATCCATATGTATATGGCCTTCTGGGTGAAAGGATCGATTAAAGGCATGATTGAAGGGAAGGTGAGCCGCCGCTGGGCGCAAAAACACCATCCGCGCTGGTATCGGGACGTTGAGCGTCTTGAAGCGCAAAAAGAGAGTTCGGAAGGATTGAAGTAAACCTTGCGCCGTCGGCATTGTCCGGCGGCGCTGCGCTTGCGCGGGCAGGAATAACTGCCTGGCAGGCTGGGGTCATGTGTTAGTCAGTAAGCGATCAATTGTTGCTATAACATCCTGACGAGCGTTACGTAAATGACAAACAAAGTGTTTTGGATGAATTTTCTGATTATTGATATTAGTTATCATTGGCGAATAAATCAGAAAGGTTTCAAATTCGATATTAACGCCTGTAGCCAGCTGGCTCTGCCATAGCGGTAGCCTGTTATTTCTCGCGAGGGTTACAATGACGCGAGTGGGGTGATCGTCATAATAATCATCCTGGATAAGCATATACTAAGGAAGCTGGTCCCGCGTTGCCGCAGATGTATTACGATAAACATTAAATTGTCTCAACATTGAAGCACCCTGAAAAACTCATCATCAGTGATAGTTCCATGTTTCTCCACAAACTCATTCATTGCTCGTATAAATGCACGATCCGCTTCTGATAGCGGATGTGATGGTGTCGAGCCTGGCATAGCATGGGTTGTAGGCTTTATTGCTGCTTCAGGTCTGGTAGGGGGGGATTCTGCCGTGCGTTTCATCGGTTTCTCCTTTGTTGGTGCGGTCATTATCAACCGCAGCCAACAAAAAACAATACTGTTTCTCCTGGCAGTCTACATTATGCGAGCCGTCTTCCAGTAATATCAAAACCGCTCTGCAATATAGCGGAAGGGATATTTTGTAGGCTTCACTTTGCCGATCTTACGTTTCGGTAAATCCACTTTGTCTACGTGAATTTCTTTATAGGGGATCTGGGAAAGCAGATGCGAAATAATATTCAGCCGCACCCGTTTTTTATCTTCTGAGCGCGCCACAAACCACGGCGCCCAGGCGGTGTCGGTCGCTTTAAACATCGCGTCGCGGGCGAGGGTATATTCATCCCAAAGATTGAAAGATTTAATGTCCATTGGAGACAGCTTCCAGATCTTGCGACCATCATTAATGCGATCGCGCAGGCGGCGCTCCTGCTCTTTTGGCGTTACTTCAAGCCAGTATTTCAACAGGATGATCCCGGCATCGACCATCGCTTTTTCCATCACCGGCGTTCCATCAAGAAATTTTTCGGCCTGCTCCTCGGTACAGAAACCCATGACCCTTTCCACGCCCGCGCGGTTGTACCAGCTGCGGTCGAAAATAACGATTTCCCCGGCAGAGGGCAGATGGGGAACGTAACGCTGAAAATAGAGCTGACTTTTCTCTTTATCGGTGGGGGCCGGCAGCGCAACAACGCGAAATACCCGGGGGCTGACGCGTTCAGTGATGGCCTTGATAGTGCCTCCCTTACCGGCGCCGTCTCGCCCTTCAAAAACAATACAGACTTTTAGCCCTTTGGCGACCACCCACTGCTGGAGCTTAACCAGTTCAACATGGAGGCGGCGAAGCTCTTGTTCGTACGCTTTGGTTTTGAGTGGCGCATTTTTAGCGACATCAACAACAACTCGGGTTTTCTTCTTATTGACCATGGTGGGTCTCCCTGTGTGTACGGTCGCGGGATCGAGGCCGTACTAAGAGTGTAATCGACCTGAATGAATGGATTAATGTGTCAGAAAGCTGATTTGAACTGGTTCACCATACAAGTTTAATCAATAATGCACGCTGCATAATTTTCAACATTGGTCGCGGTATGAAAAAGACAATTTTTTCGTTAGCACTGGGTACCTTTGGCCTGGGGATGGCTGAGTTTGGCATCATGGGCGTACTGACAGATCTGGCTCACGATACGGGAATTTCGATTCCCTCCGCCGGAAATATGATTTCGTTTTACGCTTTTGGTGTGGTGATCGGCGCGCCGATTGTGGCGCTGTTCTCCAGCAAATTCTCGCTGAAAACAACCCTGCTGTTTTTGATGGCGATGTGCGTCGTCGGCAATGCGCTCTTCACTTTCTCTCACACCTACGTAGGACTGGCGGCCGGGCGCTTAATCTCTGGTTTCCCGCATGGTGCGATTTTCGGTGTGGGGGCGATAATCCTGTCAAAAATCGCACCACCCGGTAAAGTGACGGTCGCTGTGGCCGGAATGATCGCCGGGATGACCGTTGCCAACCTGCTTGGCGTGCCGCTCGGAACGTGGCTCGGACACGAATTAAACTGGCGTTATACCTTCTTCTTAATAGCGGTCTTCGATGCGCTGGTGATCCTGTCTGTTCTGCTGTGGGTGCCAGACATTCGCGACACTCCATCCACGCGGTTGGCAGAACAATTCCATTTCCTGAAGAAACCGGAACCGTGGCTAATTTTTGCCGCTACGATGTTTGGCAATGCCGGGGTGTTTGCCTGGTTTAGCTTCGTGAAGCCGTTTATGGTCAACGTGTCAGGATTCTCCGAGGGGGTTATGACCGCGATCATGATGCTGATGGGGCTGGGCATGGTGCTCGGTAATGTGTTCAGCGGCAAGCTGTCGTCGCGCTTTAGCCCGCTGCGTATTGCTGCTACCACCGACCTGGTGATTGTGGCTACGCTGCTGGCGTTGTTTGCCTTTGGCGAGCTTAAAACTGCTTCACTGGTAATGGGATTCGTCTGCTGCGCCGGGCTGTTTGCGCTCTCTGCGCCGCTGCAAATTCTGCTGCTGCAAAATGCGAAAGGCGGCGAGATGCTGGGAGCCGCAGGCGGACAAATGGCGTTTAACCTCGGCAGCGCCATTGGCGCGTATTTCGGTGGAATGATGATTACGCTCGGCTTTAGCTGGAGCTATGTCACGCTGCCGGCAGCGATCTTATCCTTCTCAGCGATGACCTCTCTGCTGGTGTATGGTTACTTATATGCCAAAAAGCGTCAGGCCCACGCAGGTGCGCTGGCCTGATTCCACACTTTGCCGGCTGGTCGCCGGCGCAGGAGTGAACTAAACGAATTTCGCCAGCGGGTCAGCGGCGGCAAAAGCAACCGCTTTGTCTGCTGCTGGCGGGTAAATCAGTTCGTTGGTAATGGCGACTTTGATCTTCTTGCCTTCTTCGCGTACGGATTTCACGCGCTGTTCCCAGCCCTCGGTGTATACCGCGCCCCAGCCCCCCAAATCCAGACAGGTGACGTAGTTCACCTGACGGTAAGGATACGGCTTCAGGTTTAGCAGGCTGGCCGCCGCGTTGTGTCCGGCGAATTTCCCCAGCTGGATCGCGTGCTGGCAGGTCATCAGCGCCGTGTTGCCCGCATCGTCCGTTTTGGCATGCGCCATATCACCCGTCGCGTAAACCTCAGGATGCGCAGGAACCTGCAACGTGTTGGTGACGATCAGCCGTCCCTGAGTATCGCGTTCCCCGTCAATTTGCAGACTGAGGGGGTTAGCTTCTACCCCTGCCGTCCACACTACAGTGGCGCTGGCAATGCGCTCTCCGTTTTTTAGCGTTACGCCGCTGGCATCGATGGCTTCAATTTCACTGTTTAAACGCCATTCAACGCCCAGCGCGTTGCTTGCTTCTTCAATTGTGTGACGCAGCGCCTCGCTGTAGCGCCCGCCAATGGCTGCACCCCTTTCAACTACGATTACTTTAGTCTTTGTATCGGCGCCGAAACGCGTGCGGAGTCGGTCAGGGAGTTCCGTTGCCAGCTCAATGCCGGTAAAGCCGCCGCCACACACGACCACGGTATTGCGCTCTGGGGTGGAGGGGCGTGAAACCAGCGAATCAAGATGTTGCTCAAACAACCTGGCAGAGTCGAGTTGGTCGATATCAAAGGCGTATTCAGCCAGACCGGCAACAGGAGGGCGTTTAGTCTGGCTACCGGTTGCGAGGATCAGACGTTCATAGCTTACCCGTGCTGCGGTGCCGTTTGAATCGCGATAGAAAACCGTTTTAGATGTGGTTTCAATACGCTGTGCTTCGCCCATGATAAAGGTAATGCCCAGCTCAGCAAACAGTTCGGTCAGCGGCGCGACCATCGTCGACACGTTCTCTTCATAAAAGCGTGGGCGAACGCGCAGTTCCGCAACAGGGGCCAGCACGGCAATGCTGAGGCTATTGTTGCCCTCCAGAGCTGAAAGGCGCGCGGCGCTGACCGCAGCCCACATACCGGAAAACCCACTACCCACAATTAAAATCTGCTTTTTCATACTCGATCCTTTAGTGCGTCAGGCTGTATGTCTGACATAACTGCCACTATACTTGTCGGAGTTAACTGCGACAACTTCTTTCTGAGTTAAAAATCGTTATAATGCAGCGAACAATGACCCGGAGTGAGCCATGGCGTTTTACAGTTCTGGTGTGGAATATGGCATTCATAGCCTGATGTGTATGGTGGATGCAAAAGGCAATGAGCGTGAGATGAGCGTCCGGGAGATGGCGGCCTTGCAGGGCGTGCCGTACGACTATCTTGGAAAAATCTTCACCCGTTTATCACGCGCGGGGCTGGTCATCAGCACCGAAGGCAAAGGGGGCGGGTTCCGGCTGGCGCGTCCGGCGGAGCTGATCACCGTGCTGGACGTGGCGCACGCCATTGACGGCGAGAAGAATATGTTTGAGTGTCGGGAAGTGCGTCAGCGCCTGGCGGTGTTTGATGAAACACCACCTGCCTGGGTCTGTGACGGCCCTTGTGGGGTGCGCTCGGTCATGGACAGCGCGCAGCAGCGGATGGAAGAGGAGTTAGGGCGCCATACCATCCTGGATCTTGCGCGGAAGATGTATCGAAAAGCGCCGGACACGTTCCAGATCGAGGTTCAGGAATGGATTTCCGATCGCCGTTCGTCCACGTGAAAAGCCGGGCAGGGCAGAGCCGCTACCCGGCCACTGCGATTAAGAACGTAAATCAATCACCATACGGCCACGGATCTGGCCCTGTTCCATCTCTTTGAAGATGGCGTTGATATCTTCCAGTGGGCGCATCGTAACTTTCGGTTTCACCTTACCTTCAGCCGCAAACTGGAAGGCTTCGAGCAGATCCTGGCGGGTACCCACCAGGGAACCCACTACCTGAATCCCATCCAGGACCAGACGTGGAATATCCAGGCTCATCGCTTCCGGCGGCAGGCCAACAGCCACCACGCGGCCTCCGGCGCGAACTGCGTCAACGGCAGAGTTGAAGGCCGCTTTCGCCACCGCCGTCACCACCGCCGCATGTGCTCCGCCGGTTTTCTCCTGAATCACTTTTGCCGCATCTTCACTGCGGGAGTTCACCGTTAAGTCTGCGCCCATGCTGGCAGCGAGCTTAAGCTGCTCATCGTTCACGTCAATGGCGATTACTTTCGCATTGAAGACATTTTTTGCGTATTGCAGCGCGAGGTTGCCCAGACCGCCCAGACCGTAGATCGCAATCCACTGGCCGGGTTTGATGTCAGAAACTTTTACCGCTTTATAGGTGGTGACACCGGCGCAGGTGATGCTGCTGGCCGCCGCAGAGTCCAGCCCGTCCGGGACTTTAACCGCGTAATCTGCGGTCACGATGCACTCTTCCGCCATGCCGCCGTCAACGGAGTAACCGGCGTTTTTCACGTCACGGCACAGGGTTTCGTTGCCGGTATTACAATATTCACAGTGGCCGCAGCCTTCGAAGAACCACGCCACGCTTGCACGATCGCCCACTTTTAGCGACGTGACGCCCGGACCAATTTCTTTGACGATCCCAATCCCTTCGTGGCCGAGGATCACCCCCGTCTTGTCGCCAAAATCGCCATTCTTAACATGGAGGTCGGTATGGCAAACGCCACAGCACTCCATCTTCAGCAGCGCTTCACCATGTTTGAGCGCGCGCAAGGTTTTTTCTGTGACATTAACCTGATGATCCTGAGTGACAACAGCAGCCTTCATGTGTTTCTCCTTTCATGATGAGTATCTGCATAGCAGGTCTGATTACCCATTAAGGATTAATACTTTGGCGCTGTAATGCAAGGCAACCGCAACATAATGTCATTATTTGATGCATTTTCGGATTAAGAAAAGGCTGTACCCCTAATTAATTGGGGTGAAAAACACTGGCCCGGCGACATCACCGCCGGGCTCAGATTTACAGTTGCGCTTCTATCACCTCAATCTCTTTTCGCCATTGCGCCTGTAACTGCGGTTTTTGATGTTTTGGCTTGCGCGCCAAATCTTCTTCCAGCAGCGTTTCCAGGGCAATCAGGCGTTCGAGCAGATCGTCAGACGCTGAAGAGGGTGCCTTCGATGCGGCCTTCGACGCCGCAGGTACAACCGGACCGGTGTCCTCACGCAGGCGCTCAAACACCGCCTCCGCATCGTGCCATTCGCTTAGCCTGCCGTCCTCAATCAGCCAGAAGCGGTTACAGCTCTGGCTAATTAACTGACGATCGTGGCTCACCAGCAGCACTCCGCCTTCAAACTGTTGCAGCGTTTCTGCCAGCGCCTCTTTGCCTTCCATGTCCAGGTGGTTGGTCGGCTCGTCCAGCATCAGCAGACTATAGCGTGCAAGCGTCAGGCCGACGAACAGCAGGCGCGAACGTTCCCCGCCGCTCAGCGTACTGACCTTTTGCCCGTGACGCGCCCACGGGAACCCTGCACTGATGAGCGCCATTTTACGGGTCTGCGGATCTGGCACGAAAGGCTCCAGCGCATCAAGCAGCGCCGCATCGTCCGGCAACTGGTGCAGCGTCTGGTCGTAGTAGCCGACCGAGACGCGCGGATGACGTTTAAGCCGATCGTCTGCGATTTCGTCGCGAAAATGTCGCCAGATAAGCTTCAGCAGCGACGATTTCCCGCAGCCGTTACGACCCACAATCGCCACGCGATCGCCGCTCTTCAGCCGCGCGCTGTCGAGGGTAAACAGGTCTGGCAGACCTGGCGCCGGGGGCACGCCGAGGTCGGTCATTTCCAGCAGGCGATCGGCCCGAAGCGCGTCCCCGCGCAGGGTTAAGGTCCACGGGCTTCCCGCCGTCAGTTCCGTCTGGTTCTCTTTCAGGCGTTCGACCTGTTTTTCCATCTGCTTAGCCTTGCGGGCGAGATCTTCATTGTCATAGACCTTGCCCCAGGTCGCGAGGCGCCTGGCGCTGGCCGTAACGCGGTCGATCTCTTTTTGCTCTGCCTTATGGCGCTGCGCATCACTTTCGTCTTTCGCATCCAGCGCCTGACGGGCGGCAGTGCAGGGAAGGGCAAAGGTGTGCAGCGTTTTATCACGCAGGATCCAGCTGCCGTTGGTTACCGCGTCCAGCAGCTGCCTGTCGTGTGAGACCAGCACAAAGCTGCCGGACCAGTTTTGTAAAAATTGCTCCAGCCACAGCAGGGTCGGCAAATCGAGGTGGTTGCTCGGTTCGTCCAGCAGCAGCAGATCCGGATCGTTTATCAACGCCCGCGCCAGCAGCAAACGCGTATGCTGACCGCCACTCAGCGTAGCGGATTGCAACAAGGTTTCCTGCACCGTGAAGCCCATTCCGGCCAGCAGCGACTCGGCTTTCCAACGTAAGCTGTCGCGCTCACCCATCGGCAGCTGCGCCAGCACCGCATCCAGCATGGTCAGAGGATAAAGCGTCTCCGGCAGATGTTGTTCCACGCGCGCCAGCAGGCAATGTCCCGCCAGCGAAACGGTTCCGGCAGCAGGGGGCTGCGTCCCGTCGAGGATTTTCAGCAGCGAACTTTTTCCGCAGCCGTTATCACCCAGCAGACCAATGCGATCGCCTTTTATTAACGTAAAGGAGAGAGAGTCGAAGAGCGTACCGAACGCCGTATCAACGCGTAAAGAATGTGCAGTAAGTAGAGTGCTCATTGTTGCTTACCCAGGAGTTACAGGCATGTTTATGCCTCGTCAAACATCGCTGACGATAACTCAGTAAGCCCGAGAGAAGGGATTTCAGGGGTTGGTGTCTTCGCTCAAGCGGAAGTTATCGCAGCACGATACCGATAACGCTTGAGCTGGTGCGATCACCAAATGTATGTGAAACATTGAAAATTTCACAGTACAGCATAATTGGCCTCCTTATATATTCAGTAGGTTAATGGATGAAGGGAGTGTAGCGGGGGAAAATGGGTTTGGCTAGTGGGAACTGCCGTATATTCCCCTCACCCTAACCTCTCCCCAAAGGGGCGAGGGGATTGTCCGGTGCGGCTTTCACCCTCTCCCTTTTGGGGAGAGGGCTGGGTGAGGGGCAATGCTTAAATCGATGTACGACGATAGCTACGGTATTCCGGCATCCAGAAGTTATCGTCAATCGCCTGCTGCAACGCGTCAGCAGAGGTTTTTACCGCGACGCCTTGCTGCTGCGCCATTTTTCCCACCGCGAAGGCAATTGCGCGGGATACTTTGTGAATGTCCTTCAGCTCCGGCAGTACCAGGCCTTCACCGTTATTCACCAGCGGAGAGTGGCCTGCCAGCGTTTCGCTCGCGGACATCAGCATTTCATCCGTGATACGTGACGCGCCTGAGGCGATAACCCCCAGACCTATACCCGGGAAGATATAGGAGTTATTGCACTGTGCAATGGGATAGAGCTTGTCCTTCCACACCACCGGATCGAACGGACTGCCGGTCGCGACCAAGGCCTTACCTTCGGTCCAGGCGATAATGTCCTGCGGCGTTGCCTCCACGCGTGAAGTCGGGTTAGACAGCGGCATCACGATAGGGCGTTCGCAGTGCTTGTGCATCTCGCGAATAATCTCTTCCGTGAAGAGGCCGGTCTGCCCGGATACGCCGATCAGAATGTCCGGCTTCACGTTGCGCACCACGTCAAGAAGCGAGAGCACTTCGTTATCCGTATCCCAGTTTTTCAGGTTTTCGCGCTTCTGCACCAGTTTGGTCTGGAACGGAAGCAGGTTTGGCATACCGTCGGTCAGCAGACCAAAACGGTCCACCATAAAGACGCGGGAGCGGGCCAGCTCTTCGCTTAAGCCTTCACGCTGGGTTTGGGCAATAATTTGCTCGGCGATGCCGCAGCCCGCGGAGCCTGCACCCAGGAAGACAATTTTCTGATAGCTGAGCTGGCTACCTGCCGCACGGCTCGCGGCAATCAGCGTGCCCACGGTTACTGCCGCAGTACCCTGAATGTCGTCGTTGAACGAGCAGATCTCATCGCGGTAGCGGTTCAGCAGCGGCATGGCGTTTTTCTGCGCGAAGTCTTCGAACTGCAACAGCACGTCCGGCCAGCGGTGCTTCACGGCCTGGATGAAATCATCAACAAACTGATAGTACTCGTCGTCGGTAATGCGCGGGTGACGCCAGCCCATGTACAGCGGATCGTTCAACAGCTGCTGGTTGTTGGTCCCCACGTCCAGTACCACCGGCAGGGTGTAAGCCGGGCTGATCCCGCCGCAGGCGGTATACAGCGAAAGCTTGCCGATAGGGATCCCCATCCCGCCAATGCCCTGATCGCCGAGGCCCAGAATACGTTCGCCATCGGTCACCACGATCACCTTGATGTTGTGGTTAGGCACGTTTTGCAGAATGTCGTCCATGTTGTGACGGTTCTGATAGGAGATGAACACACCGCGGGAACGACGGTAGATCTCTGAGAAGCGTTCACACGCCGCGCCCACGGTGGGGGTGTAAATAACGGGCATCATCTCTTCGAGATGGTTCTGCACCAGGCGGTAGAAGAGGGTTTCGTTGGTGTCCTGAATATTACGCAGGTAGATGTGCTTATCGATTTCGGTTTTAAAGCCCTGATACTGGATCCAGGCACGTTCCGCCTGTTCTTCAATGGTTTCAACCACTTCAGGCAGCAGGCCCAGCAGGTTAAAGCTGCTGCGCTCTTCCATGCTAAAGGCGCTGCCTTTGTTCAGAAGGGGAAACTCCAGTAAAACCGGACCGGCGTAAGGAATATAAAGGGAACGATGTTTTTTCAGTTTGTTGTCCATGTCACTCACTCTTTTTAAGAAGATCCGTCCCTGACACTGCTGTTTGTCATCTTTCTGGCCTGTGCTACGGGGTGCGGTCGGGCGGTATTATAAAGGAGCTAAATATTAATTACCGCAACACATAAACAAAAACACCACCGGGGTAACCGATGGTGTTGTGGATTTCGTACTGGAACTTACTTGCCTGCCTGACGTTTCCTGCCGGTGGCGTGGGTCACTTGCGTTTCGCTCCCCTCTTCAATAACCACTTTGCGCTGGTTAGAGAGCTTGTAGTTCAGTCCCAGAATGTGGCGTGCCTGACGGTTCGATTTCATATTAACTCCTCAATCCCGTTGATAGTTTTAAGGACAAGTTTGCTCACGCAAACGAAATGTAACCCCTTAGGTTGCAGATCCAGCTTAGCAGGTTTTTACAAAGGTGCATTTTGCCCGCTGACCACATAGTTGATGGTTTGCTGGTAGATGTCACTGAGGATGTCATTGTCTGTGGCTTCCACCCACCTGGTCAGTTCCATCAAAATGTCATCTTCGGTAACAACACCGTGCTCTGCCTGAAGACCCTGCGCAATCGCGTTAACGAGTTCGGGTTGTGCTGCTGTGGTATGTGCCGGGTAATAAGTAAACATGCTGCCTCCGTGTCGTTGTCTGTTTAATGTTACGGCGTGCAAATCGTAATTCATATTCAGATTGGCAAATATTTTTGCCGTTGTGGTTCAGATTCGTCCTGGAAATAAAAATATCAAGTTCTGAAGCACGGAAATAAAATTCAGGGTTTCCAGCGGCGTAAATTTGTCGTTTTTTCATAAGGCATGGGCGTCGGCCAGGAGATCAATTCCACAATACTGCCCCAGGGAGTTTGACCGTAACAGAAAGCATTACCTTCACCTTGCTCATCCGGAAACGTGAGCGGCTTTGGCTCGGTAAACATCTCTCCGCCGGCTGCGGTGAAAGCGGCTATCGCCTTGTCAAAATCATCAACATAAACAGCAAAATGCTGTAGGCCAAAGTCGCTGGCGCGGGCGGGCATACCCTGTTCAGGGCCATGCATTTCGAACAGTTCTATGCCGGGTCCATGGGGCATGACAAGCATGCGAATGGCGTGAATTTTTGTGCCGGGAAATAATTTTAAGGTGTGCTGCTGGGCGGGCTGATCAATATTATCGGTTTGCGCATCGACAGAATGATATAAAACCCGGGCGTCGAAAGCGCGTTCAAAAAATAGGGTGGCTTTTTCAATGTCGGGCACCGTAATACCGATATGGTCGATGCCCCTTACTGACGATGGCATAGTTAACTCCTGCTATAAAAAATTTAAATATAGCAGGAGATAATCAGGCTATTACCACTTCATTTCGCCGGTATTCACTTTGGCACTCAGCTCCAGCGAACTGGCTTCCGCCAGGCTCGGCCACTGTTTTTTCATCGTACTGATGACGCCGGTTGACGCTTTATGTGTCGTGAGGGCCTGTTCAAACTGCTGAAGATAGTGACGGGTAAAGTCGATAGCGCCGGCACCCGCTGGCGGTGTCCCAAGGTAGTGGCCTGGAATAACCCGTTCGGGCTTAAGGGCTGCCATGCTATCCAGCGTCTGCTGCCACTGTTTGCGGCTTTCCGGCGTTTGGGTATCCGCCGTCCAGACGTGAATGCCCCACGAGACGCCCGTGCCGCCGAGGATGGTTTTTGCGGATGGGATCCAGACATACGCCGCATAGCTCTCAGGCTCTTCAATATTCACTCTTTCACCGTCAATCATAAAGGTGGTTGAGGCAAGCACTTGCGGCACGTAGAGCTGCGTCGGCGCGCCGTCTTTCATCTGTGGCCCCCAGAAGGCGAGCTTCGCGTCTTTTGTGGCCCTGATATGGTCCACCACCTGTTGCGTGGCGACAACTTTGGCGTCAGGGAAGGCTTTCACCAGCGGTTGCAGGCCGAAATAGAAATCCGGATCGCCGGAAGTGATCACGATTTTGCTCAGCGTTCTACCGCTGTGGCGAATTTTATTTACCAGCGCTTCGCCATCTTTCACGCTGAACTGGGCGTCAAACAGTACCGCGTCTTTCGGGCCAGATACCAGCGTGGAGGAAACGGCAAAAATGCCTTTTTCCTGCGGGTTGTACGTATCAACGGTCAACGGCGCGGCAAAGACGGCCGGAGTGAAAAGGGTTGTCAGCAAAGCAAGGCGGGCGATGGTCATGATCATGTCTCTGTTATTCAGGAAAGTCTCTATTGTACGGATCTCTGCATTTGCCAGAATTCCTGAAACAGGAGATGCTTAGTTTCATAAATCGAGCAAATGGAGGTCAAAATGGATCGCGTGATTGCCGCCCAGGTGTACAACCGCATCTGCGAGCTGGGGAGTTTAAGCGCGGCGGCGCGGGCGCTGGGGATCTCCCGTCCGATGGTGAGCCGCTATCTGGAGCAGATGGAGAAGTGGGCCGGGGCGCGTCTGGTAAATCGCTCCACCCGCAAGCTGACGCTGACGGCGGCGGGGGAGAAGGTCCTGCAAAAGACCCGCACGCTCTCGCAAATTTCTCAGGAAATTGAAGATCAGTCAGTGAAGGACTTACCCTCAGGCACGCTTCGCATCGCCTGCGCGCACTTTACCGCGATGCAGATTATCGCTCCGGTGCTGCCCGATCTTTTGCAGCGTTACCCTCAGCTGCGCATTGAGCTGGATGTTAACAACCATCCGGTAAGCCTGGTGGGCGAGCGAATTGACGTGGCGATCCGCATCACCGATAACCCCGAACCGGGCATGATCGCCCGTCGACTGGGAGAGTGTCGGTCCGTACTTTGCGCCTCGCCGCACTACCTTGCCAGCAGGGGCGTTCCAGAGCAGCTGGAGGATTTAGCCCGGCACAACTGTCTGCATTACAGCTTTTTTGCCGGTCAGTCGTGGCGTTTTTTGACGCCCGAAGGGGAGCCGATCGCGACGGCGGTCAGCGGCAATCTCAGCGCCAGCATATCGTCACTGCTGATGGAGGCGGCGATAAATCACTGTGGTATTGCCATGCTGCCCGAGCGCGAGGCCGAGGCGGCGCTAAGCCAGGGAAGTCTGGTGCCGGTGCTCAGCGCCTTTACGCCAAAACCGATCGGTATTTTTGGTATTTATCAGTCACGAGACTATCAGCCTGCGGCGCAGCGTGTGTTCCTCGACGCGCTGGCAAATCACCTTGCCACGCGCTCGGACTAGTCTGTCTTCCCTGCAAAATGGATTATGCGTCCTATACTTATCCCTTTGTAAGCCAAAAGGAGAGCAAGAATGACGATTCATAAGCACGGTTCAGCACACTGGTCTGGCGACATCAAACGCGGTAAAGGGACGGTTTCAACAGAGAGTGGCGTCCTTAACCAGCAACCTTACGGCTTTAACACTCGCTTCGAGGGCGAAAAAGGGACCAACCCGGAAGAGCTGATTGGCGCAGCGCACGCGGCCTGTTTCTCTATGGCCCTGTCGCTAATGCTGGGCGAAGCGGGTTATACCGCCGATTCCATCGATACCACGGCGGATGTCTCGCTCGATAAAACCGACAGCGGTTTTGCCATCAGCAAAGTCGCACTGCAAAGCAAGGTGACGGTACCCGGTATCGATCCGCAGCAGTTCGACGGCATTATCCAGAAAGCGAAGGCGGGTTGTCCGGTGTCGCAGCTGTTGAAAGCCGAAATCACGCTGGATTACAAACTCAACTGATATCAGGCCGGGCAAATGCCCGGCTAACCTTTCACCGCAGCAGGGAAAACCTCGGCAAGCCACGCAATAAACACTCTCAGGCGATGCGTTAAGTGCCGACTCTGGGGATAGACCACGTGAAAAGGATACGCCTCAGGACGCCAGTCGCTCAGGATCTCTACCAGCGCACCCGTTTCCAGATGCGCTCTCGCAGCATAGCCAAACGTCTGAATAATCCCTAAACCCGCCAGCGCCGCGGCCAGATGTGCGTTGCTTTCATTGACGCCAAGATGGTGCGAAATGCCGATCTCCAGCGGCTCACCCCGGTCGAGAAAGCGAAACGGGAATGCGCGTCCGGTAACGGGGGAGAGGTAGCTAATCAGCTTATGGCCGTTACGCAGTTCCTGCGGATAGGCGGGAATGCCGTGAGTCTTGAGATAGCCAGGCGTCGCGCAGGCTATCATCCTGGCGTCGCCGATATGCCGGGCAATCAGGGAAGAGTCGTCCAGCGGGCCGCCGCGGATCACGCAGTCCACGTTTCCACTGATTAAATCTACCGGACGATCGGCTACCCCAAGGTCGAGACGCAGGTCCGGGTAGCGCTGAAAAAAATCCGGCAGCAGGGGGATCAGCACGTCCCGGGCGGTTGAGCCCCCCACGTCAATACGCAAATGGCCTTTGGGCGTGCAGCACGAGGCGCGAAAGGCGGTATCAATGTCCTCTATATCAATTAATACCCGTAGCGCTTTCTCGTAGTATTCCATGCCTTCTGCCGTCGTGACCACCCGGCGCGTAGTGCGATGCAGCAGCCGTGTTTCAAGGTGCGATTCAAGTGATTTTACCAGCTTGCTAAGCGTGGCTATCGGCATGTTGAGGGAGTCTGCCGCTCGGGTAAAGCTTCCGGATTCAACCACCCGCGTAAAGGCGCGCATTGCCATTAGCTGATCCACGTAAATCTCCTGTGATTATTTCCTGCTGTGAAAAGTCATTTTCATTTTTTCCCATTTATCGCTAATCCCGCAAGGACTAAAGTCAGTCTGACGCGAGCAAACGCTCCTCTTTCACATCACAACAGAAGGTTAACAGTATGAATACCACGCTTGCAGGAAAAATCGCCCTGGTAACCGGCGGAAGCACCGGTATCGGTCTCGCAACCGCGCAGGAGCTGGCGGCGCAGGGAGCGAAGGTCTATATCACCGGACGCCGTCAGGCCGAACTGGATGCCGCCCGGGCAGACATTGGCGCCGCGGCGGTAGCCATTCGTGCGGACGTCTCCAGAATGGCCGATCTGGATGCAGTTTACGCGCAGATAGCTAAAGAAGAGGGACGACTCGATATTCTGTTCGCCAACGCCGGGGGCGGCGACATGCTGCCGCTGGGCGCCATCACCGAAGAGCAGTTTGACCGGATTTTTGCCACCAACGTGCGCGGCGTGCTGTTCACCGTCCAGAAAGCGCTGCCGCTGCTCTCCTCTGGTTCATCCATTATTCTCACCGGATCGACGGTTTCAATTAAGGGGACGGCGAATTTTAGCGTCTACAGCGCCAGTAAAGCCGCCGTGCGTAACTTTGCCCGCTCCTGGGCGCTGGACTTACAGGGTCGCGGGATACGCGTCAACGTCGTCAGCCCTGGCCCCGTGAAAACGCCCGGTCTTGGCGATCTGGTTCCCGAAGAACAGCGTCAGGGATTATACGACGCGCTGGCGGCCCAGGTGCCGCTGGGTCGCCTGGGCGCGCCGGGCGAAGTCGGGAAAGCCGTGGCGTTTCTGGCGTCCGATGCCGCCAGCTTTATTAACGCCACGGAGCTGTTTGTCGATGGCGGGATGGCGCAAATCTAGCGGTTACGCCAGCAGCGTACGCTTCGGCCTTCGGCTGCTGGCTGAAGCGGCTGCGGCCGTTCACATCCCTCTGCTGCCAGCGGGCAGCGGTCGCGGAAGTAGCAGCCTTCGGGCAGGCGGCGATTACCGGGGAGATCGGTTTTGCGTAATGCCAGATCTTCGTCCAGCGGTTCTCCGGTACGGGGAACGGAGTCAAGCAGCAGTTGCGTATACGGATGCCGCGGCTGACCCAGTACCTTGACCGTAGGACCCAGCTCCACGATCTGCCCCAGATACATCACCGCCACCCGGTCGCTCATGTGCCGGACCACCGAGACGTTATGCGAGATCAGCACGTAGGTCAGATTTCGCTGCTGTTGCAGGGCAACCAGCAAATTGAGGATCTGCGCCTGGACGGAAATATCCAGCGCGCTGGTAGGTTCATCCAGCACGATGATGTCCGGATCCGAAGAGAGCGCCCGGGCAATAGCGATGCGCTGGCGCTGTCCGCCTGAAAACGCATGCGGCAGGCGGTCAAGATATTCCGCTCGAATGCCCACCTGCTGCGCCAGCGTCTCAGCCAGCTGACGACGCTCCCGTTCGCTGCGGCGTTGCTGTATCCATACCGGCTCGGTGATGATGCGCCAGACGGGTAAACGCGGATCGAGGGACGAGAGCGGGTCCTGAAATACCATCTGCATACCGCTTGCCGCATTCGCGCGCTGACAGGCACCGGTACTCGGTTTGAGCATGCCCATCAGCAGCTGCGCCAGCGTGCTCTTTCCACAGCCGGATTCCCCCACAACGCCCAGCGTTTCGCCGCGATGGATCCGGAGATCCATACCGTTGAGGGCGTGTACCTGTTCCGTCACGCGACCCAGCCAGTTTTTGCGTGCAGGAAAATTCACATGCACGCTATCCAGTTCCAGCAGTACCTCAGACATGGCGTGTCTCCTGTTGTGGGTACCAGCAGGCTGCCTGCTGGCCTTCTGCGCCCGTGGAAATTAAGCGCGGCGTTTCGCTGCATTTCGCCCCGGCAGCAAAACAGCGTTCGCGAAAGGCGCATCCGCGCGGGAGGTGGCTGAGGTTAGGTACCGTGCCTGGAATGGCCGGAAGGATCTCGCGCGGTTCGCCATTTTCCGGGGCACACCGCAGCAGGCCAATCGAATAGGGGTGCACAGGATGGTGGATCAAGGTCTGCGTGGTGCCGCTTTCGATCACGCTGCCCGCGTACATCACGTACATCCGGTCACAAAGCTGCGATACCACCGCCATATCGTGACTGATAAACAGCACCGAGGTTCCGCTGGCGCGCGCTTTGTGTTTCAGCAGTCGCAGTACCTGGCGCTGAACGGTCACGTCCAGCGCGGTGGTCGGCTCATCGGCAATGATCAGCTCCGGCTCGCAGGAGAAGGCAAGGGCGATCATCACCCGCTGGCGCATGCCGCCAGAAAGCTCAAACGGATAGCGATCCATCACCTGCGCCGCATCCGGGATTTGCATCTCGCCCAGCAGGGCGATCGCCTTCTTCTGCGCGTCGCGACGGGAAAGTGACTGATGCTGGCGGATCACCTCCACCATCTGCCTGCCAATCCGGCGCGTAGGGTTAAGCGCCGTCATCGGCTCCTGAAAAATCATCGCCACCCTGGCGCCGCGCCACTCACGAAGCTCTTTTTCCGACGCGTTCAGTATATCTTCCCCGAGCAGCGTCACCCGGCCATGGTGAATATGGTAACTGCCTTCCGGCAGCAGGCGCATCGCCAGCATTGCGGTGACCGATTTTCCCGAGCCGGATTCGCCCACCACGCCGACAATTTCACCCCGGCCAATCTCCAGCGAGACGTGGTTGAGCGCGTGGACTTCACCGCGAAAAATAGGGAAGCTCAGATGCAAATCTTCAATCGATAATACGGAATCACTCATGACTGCTTCCCTCCTGATTTGGGATCCAGCAGGTCGCGAAGACCATCGCCAAACAGATTAAACCCAACCGCCGTGATCAGAATTGCCGCCCCCGGAAACGCGCAGTACCACCACTGATCAAGCACGTAATTACGCCCCACGGCCACCATCGCGCCCCATTCGGCGGTGGGCTGCTGCGCACCTAATCCAATAAAGCCCAGCGTGGCGGCCATCAGGATGGCGCTGCCGATATCCAGCGACGCCTGAACGATCAGCGGCGGCAGGGCGTTACGCAGGATATGCCAGCTGATCAGGTGCCAGCGCGATGCGCCAAAGGTGCGGGCGGCCTGCACGTAGGTGAACTGGCGCACGACCAGCGTTTGCCCGCGTGCCAGCCGCACGTAAAACGGAATGCGCACGATCGCAATCGCCAGCATCGCGTTAAACAGGCTTGGGCCGAGCGCGGCGGCCAGCGCCATCGTCAGCACCAGCGAGGGGATGGAGAGCATTATGTCCATGACGCGCATAATGATGGCGTCGCCGCGCCCGCCGAGCACGCCGGATAAACAGCCGAGCAGCGAACCGATGCCGCCCGCAATTACCACTACCGCCAGCCCTGCCGTGATGGACTGCTGGCTGCCCACCAGCACGCGACTGAACAGATCCCGGCCCACCTCATCGGTGCCAAACCAGTGCTGGGCTGAAGGCGCCTGCAATCGCGCGGTCAGATCCAGCGCGTTCGGATCGTGCGGGACTATCCACGGCGAGACCACCATCATCAGCAGCATCACGATCATAATCACTCCGCCGATCAGCGTGAGCGGGCTTTTGCGTAACATCCAGAACAGCTTTGCCCAGTTGATGCGCTGTTTAGCGGTGCTGACAGGCACGGGCGTTTCCTGAGTTAACATCATTCGGCACCTCCGCGCCCGATTCGCGGGTCGATCCACAGATACAGCAGATCCACCACCAGATTGACGAAGACATAGGCCAGCGATACCACGACCGCAAAGCCCATGACGGCAGGGAAGTCCAGCGCCTGGATGGAGGTCACCACCCAGGCCCCCATTCCCGGCCAGGCAAACACGGTCTCGGTAAGGACTGCACCGTACAGCAGATCGCCCAGCGCCAGCCCGAGCACGGTGATGGAGGGGATCATGGCGTTGGGTAAGGCGTAGCGCAGCACGATGTACCACCCCGGTAACCCGCTCGCGCGGGCGGTGCGAATGTAATCTTCGCTCAGCTGCTCCAGCATCGCGGAACGCACCTGACGCGCCACAATACCCAGATGCACAAAGGCCAGGGTCAGGGAGGGTAAAATCAGGTGCTGTAGGGCGTTGAAAAACACCTCGCCATTGCCTTCCAGCAGGGCGTCCAGCAGATAAAAGCCGGTAACATGGGCAGGCGGATCGAGCCAGTCGTCCAGCCTGCCGCCGCCGGGCAGAATTTGCAATTGCCCGTAGAACAGCACGATAACCCCCAGTCCCAGCCAGAAGGCAGGCGTCGAGATGCCCGTCATCGCCATCAGTCGCACCAGGTGATCCAGCCAGCGGTTGCGGTACACCGCCGATAAAATGCCCAGCGGTACGCCAATCACCAGCGCCAGCAGCAAAGAGCAGAAGGCCAGCTCCAGCGTGGCGGGGAAAAAGGCTTTCAAATCTTCCGCTACGGGGCGACCGGTGCGAATGGACGTGCCCAGATCGCCGTGCGCCAGCGCCTCTACATAGCGGCCAAACTGAATATAGAGCGGTTGATCCAGCCCCAGCTGCTGGCGGATGCCCTGCACGATTTCATCGCTGGCGCGGTCACCGGCCAGCAGGCGTGCCGGATCGCCGGGGATCAGGTGTGAAATAATAAAAGTAATAATACAGACACCGGCCACCACCAGGATTAACCCCCAGCAGCGCTGGCGCACAATGCTCCAGAACGTCATACACTTCCCCCCGGCGTGGGCCGTTACTTACTCATGGTGGCGATGTTAAAGACCTGCTCAAGCATCGGATTAAAGGTGAAGCCTTTGACCTCTTTGTTCATCGCCAGCTGGTAGTTCTTCTGGAACAGATAAACGTAAGCCGCCTCGTCAATCACCACTTTTTGCGCCTGCTGGTAATCGTTGGTGCGTTCCGCCTGATCGGTGGTTTTCAGTGCCGCCTGCAACAGCGCATCGACCTCTTTGTTCTCATAGAATGAGCGGTTGCCCGGCAGCCCTTTTTTGTCCGATTCGAACCAGTAGTTCATGAACATATACGGATCGGCGAAGTCCGGGCTCCAGTTACCAATCGCAATGTCATAATCACCTTTGCCGACGCGGTCGCGCATGGTGGCATTCGCCAGTTTCTCGAGCTTGACGGTGATTCCGAGCTTGCCCAGGCTCGCCTGGGTGGAGAGGGCGATAGGCTCCCAGTTCGGGTCGTTATCAGAGTAGAGGAACGTCAGGCTGGCGGGTTTATCTTTGACTTTCTCCAGCGCCGCTTTGGCTTTCGCCTCATCAAAGCTGTACTGCATCGCGTTCGCATCGAAGCCCCACATGCCTTCCGGGATCGGGCCGCGCATCTGCTTGCCGTTCCCGCTGAGAATGCCTTTCACCATCCCCTGATAGTCGGTCGCCCAGGAGACCGCGCGGCGCAAATCCACCTGATTCATCGGAGGCTTACTGTTGTTCAGATAGAGGTAGGTCACCCGCAGGGACGGGTATTCCGCCACGGCCACTTTGCCTTCCTGCTTCAGGGCAGCAAGCTGATCTACCGGCAGGGCGTCAGCGATATCCAGATCGCCACGGGAAAGTTGCAGGCGACGCGAGGCGCTTTCACCGATAATCTTTACCGAGACGCGCCTGAAGTGCGGCTTTTCACCCGGCCAGTGTGGGTTGGGCACCATCACCAGCTGCTGACCTTTCCGCCAGCTTTTCAGCATAAACGGTCCGGATCCCGCGGTGTTTTGCGCCAGGAAACCGCGCGCGTCGTCGGCGGCATTGGCTTTCAGCACCGCCGGGTTGACGATCGACGCGCCGTCATTGGCCAGCGTGTAGAGGAACGGGGCGAACGGCTGGCTGAGGGTGAATTTCACCGTATGCTCATCCACCGCGTCCACTTTCAAATCTTTCGGGAACGCTTCGGAAGGTCCCTGATTAATTTTCAGCAGACGTTCAAACGACAGCTTGACCGCTTCGGCGGTCACCGGCGTGCCGTCAGAGAATTTTGCATTATCTGCCAGGGTGAACGTCCACTCTTTCTGGTCGTCTGACGCCTTCCAGCCCGTCGACAGATCGCCTTCCACCTCCGTGGTGCCAGGCTTGTATTTCACCAGACGCTGGTACGAGGGGTAGGTCACCGTCCAGTCGTTGTTATCGATAGTGACCGCCGGATCCAGCGTTTGCGGATCGGCAGCTTTCCCAATCACCAGCATATCTTTTGGCACCGCCGCCAGCGCGAGAGGGGCGCTCAGGGCGAGCGTAGCGGCAATCAGGGTAGTAAGCAGCGTGGTTTTCATAGCCGGGCTCCAGGATTACAGTGAGTGTGTGGTCGTAAAACAGGCGAACTGGTCATCTAACAGCGGGTAGCTGGCGGCGTTCGGCAGCTCGAAATGCCACCACTCGCTGCTAATGCCCACAAAACCGCCGCCGTACATCACGGCGTTCAGTAGCAGACGATTACGCTGCGCCTCGGGCGGAACGGAAGGGTGCCAGGCATGAGAACGGTCGTGCATTTCGTCAAACCCGGCGCCCATATCCAGCACGTTGTCGTGTTCATCCATCAGCGTGACGTCAATGGCGGTGCCCCGGCTGTGGTTGGAGCCAATCGCGACATCCACCACATATTCCGGATTGGGGCAGGCATCCCAGAGTTGCGACTGCGCCTGCTGGGGGCGGTAGGCGTCGTAAACCACAAGCTTCAGACCGGCCAGCGTGGCGATGCCGATCGCTTTCGCCAGCGCGGTGGCGGCATCCGTATGCAACAGGCACGCGGCGTGCTGGTAGATCGGGCGGCCGGTGATGTTATCGGCGGTCGCGTATTTCAGATCGATATGCAGCGTGGGAAAGGTTTTCGCCACATCAATCAGTTGACTCTCTTCAGGCATAGCTCCGCTCCTTTAGCGTTCAAATTGACCAAACTCTTGCTGTAGTTGTCGGTTAATTGCCAGACGTTCCGGCAGCGCATCCCCCAGCGCCTCCACAACGCCCGACAGCAGCAGGTTGAACAGACAGCTCACCGGCGCCAGTGAATCCCAGAAATGGCCGGTATCGGTCTTCACCTGGAGTAAATCAATGGGGTAATCCCGCGCCCACGGGCACCAGATATCGGTGATCAGCGCCATCGCCAGGCCTTTTTCGCTCGCCACGCGGCAGTACTGACGGGCAATGGCGGAGTAGGCGCGGGTATCCGTCAGCACGATATACGGGTTCGCAAAGCCGGAGTTCAGCGACTCCACCCAGCTACCGGAGAGCCCTTCGGAATAGCTCACCCGCGGACGCAGGTACTCCAGATGGCTGAAGAACGCATTGGCGATCCCGCGCGTGGACTGGATCCCCAGCACGAAGATGGCGTCGGCATGGGTGAGTTGCTGGACCACCTGCCTGAACGTTTCGCTTTGCGCCAGCTGATAAACATGGGCAATGGCGTCCACCTCCAGCGACAGGGAGTGCTGAAGGCGATCCGACAGCGGCTGTTGCTGTTTCCAGGAGTCCAGACGCTCGTTAATGCCCCAGGGCTGATGGGGATCGCGCAGGCTTTTTTTTGCGTCATCAAGGTTGCGATAGCCCAGCTTGCGCAGAAAGCGTCCGACGGTGATCCCGCTGGTGGCGGTGGCCAGCGCCACGCTCTCTGCCGTTTCAAAGGGGATCTGCCCGACGTGCGCCAGCATCCAGCTTGCCACCCGCTTTTCGCTCGGGGTGAGCTGGCTAAAGGTCGCTTCGATACGGCTCAGCACCTCAGGTTTGGTCGTCATACCGCCTCGCTGTTAAGTGGCTGTCAAAGGCCGGATTTCTGTTACCGGATTAACAATGCAGGACGCGTGCCATGTTCACATTGCGGCGAAATCGCGCTGTGCAGCAAAGTTAATGCAATATTTGTTTAACAGATGATCAACATTTGTGCAGCGTAGTTCACTTTTGGTGCAGTGTGCAGGCTGAGGGGTATCTATTTGGTGAATACGTCAGCCTCTTCACATTTTTTGGTAAGATGAAAGCTCTGGGAATAAGAGAGGGAGCCTTACATGGCGAATTTGCCCTGGCGGGTCAGCGTGCGCCTGATGGCTCTCGCAAAAAAAATAGCGATGGTTATCGGGATCATTGTGCTCGTTCTGCTTGCGGTGCGGGTTTATCTTTCGCAGCAGGGGCCGGCCCTGCATCACTGGCACACCTGGCGGGCTGACGAAATGTCCGTGCAGGAGATGGATAACGCGACCTTCGCAGCGTATGTCGCACGGGAAAACGCCATCTTCACCGCTCTCGACGCTGAGGTGACGGCGAAAGTCACCCCCGCAGAGCGCACGGCGCTGAACCGTTATTATCGCCAGAGCCTGGTGTGGCCAGGACAATTTTCCCCGGATGCAAACCGGTCGTTCGTGCTGATGCCTGACGGAAAGCCGCGCGGGGCGGTGGTATTGCTGCACGGTCTGACGGACTCGCCCTACAGCGTCAGGCATCTGGCAATGAATTATCAAAAGCACGGCTTTGTGGCCGTAGTGCCTCGTTTGCCCGGACACGGCACGGCGCCGGGCGCGCTGACAGACGTTGACTGGGAGGCGTGGCTGGCGGCAACACGCCTTGCGGTTCGTGAAGCGACACGCCTGACGGGGAACGATCTCCCCCTGCATCTGGTGGGCTACTCCAACGGCGCGGCGCTGGCGATGAAATACGCCCTCGACGCTCTTGATGCGCCTGAACTGCGTAAACCTCAGCAGATCGTGTTGCTCTCACCGATGATTGGCGTCACGGCGTTTGCGCGCTTTGCCGGATTCGCCGGGCTACCGGCCATGTTACCAGCGTTTGCCAAAGCCGCGTGGCTCAATATTTCGCCGGAATATAATCCTTATAAATACAATTCGTTCCCGGTGAATGCGGCACGTCAGTCCTGGCTGCTTACCCGGGCGCTTCATGAGCAGATAAACCGCGATGTTCACGATCGCAAACTGGCGCAGCTTCCGCCGGTGCTGGCGTTTCAGTCGGTCATGGATTCAACGGTCAGTACCCGCGCCGTGGTCAGCGGGCTGTTTGACCAGCTTCCGGCAAACGGCAGCGAACTGGTAGTTTTTGATATCAACCAGGCCGGGAGTTTCCGTCCACTGTTCAGGCCGTCATCCTGGACGGCGGTGGCTGACCTGCTGCCCGAGGCGGAAAGACGTTACAGTGTCACGATTGTGACCAATGCCAGCCCCGACAGGTTTGATATGGTGGCAAAGACAACGCCTGCGGGCAGCACCCGGGAAACGGTGATGCCGCTTTCGGCCGCGTATCCGCAGGAGGTTTATTCCCTGTCGCATGTTGCTATTCCGTTCCCGCCTGATGACGATCTGTATGGCCGCCATCCTGCGGTGAAAAACCACTACGGTATCAGCCTCGGGACGATAGCCCTGTGGGGAGAAACATCGGTTCTGAGCGTCGGCAAAGATGCGCTGATGCGCGTGACGTCGAATCCGTTCTACGACTACATGCAGACGCGGATCGACAGCCGTATCGGGGAGAATCAAGCCCAACAATAGATTAGGTCACACCGGGGAACTGTGTTAAACAGTACCGTTCAGGCGTATACCCCATACCGGACCCCGTTTCTGTGCTGACAACTCTCATTTATCGAAGCCAGCTGAGCTTAACCTGCACCTCCGTAGCGTTAAGTGCGCTGGTTGAACAGGCCAGGATCCGTAACACGGAGCAGGGCATCTCAGGCATTCTTCTCTCCCGTGGACGTGACGTTCTGCAAATTCTCGAAGGGACGGAACAGGGCGTCGTCGCGCTTTTTAACACCATCCGTACGGATGACCGGCATACCGGCGTGGTGGAACTGATGCGCGATTACGGCCCGCGCAGACGTTTCGAAGACGTGGGAATGCTGCTGTTTGACCTGGACGTTCAGACCCCGAAAGCGGTTCTGGCCTCGGTTCTGCATTACAGCAAGCTGGAAAGCTATCTGACGTCTGAGGATCGGGTCTTCAAATTCATTCAGACCTTTATTACCGGTAAAACCACTGTCCCACCCGCTTCGGACTATGAGCCGGATAAATGGATGCTTTCGCGAGAGCGCGCGCCGTTTGGAAAAGGCTTAGGTCTGCTGGCGGGACAGCCCTGCCAGTTTGCGCTGCAACCCATTGTCGAACCGTCCGAAGGCAAAATCAGTTCTCTCGAAGCGCTTATACGCGGAAACGACGGCGGCAGCCCGGAGCATTTTTTCCGTAGTCTCGATCGTGAACGGATTTACGAAGTCGACCTGCAAACCAAAGCCTGGACCTTTGCGCTGGCGCAAAAGCTGGGCATCGGCAGCCACAAACTGGCGGTGAACCTTCTGCCAATGTCGCTGGTTAACGTGCCGGACGCGGTAGAGTTCCTGGTAACGCAGATCAAAAAGCACGGACTACAGCCAGAGCAGGTGGTCATTGAAGTCACTGAGAACGAGATGATTTCCGGCTTCAACCAGTTTAACAGCGCCATCAAACAGCTTCGGGCGGAAGGGGTTGGGCTGGCGATAGATGATTTTGGTTCCGGCTATGCCGGGCTGTCGCTGCTCACCCGGTTCCAGCCGGATAAGCTTAAAATCGACAGGGAGATCGTTAGTGATATCCACCTGAGCGGGCCCAAGCAGGCGATTATGAAGTCAATAATCAGCTGCTGCACCGATCTGGAGATTACGCTGGTGGCAGAAGGCATAGAGAAAATAGAAGAGTGGTGCTGGCTTGAATCCGCCGGTATTCGCCGCTTCCAGGGCTTTTTGTTCGCCCGCCCGCAGCTCAACGGCGTGGGGGATATCCACTGGCCCCAGCGGGTGCGTTAAGCTTATTTTCCCTCGCCATATTTCCCCGACAACCTGCCTGTGCTTAAATAGCTAAACCGGTTTAACATTATTTAGCTAAGAAGGTGATATGGAGACGATCTGGGTACTTGGCGATGCCGTGGTGGATCTGTTGCCCGACGGAGAGGGCAAACTTCTGCAATGTCCGGGCGGCGCACCGGCCAACGTCGCGGTAGGGATTGCGCGCCTGGGCGGCAGAAGCGCGTTTATAGGCCGGGTGGGCGACGACCCCTTCGGGCGCTTTATGCAAAAAACGCTAGCAGATGAACAGGTTAATACAGAATGGCTGCGGCTGGACGCGCAGCATCGCACCTCTACGGTAATGGTGGATCTCGATGACGCCGGTGAACGTTCTTTTACCTTTATGGTTCGTCCGAGCGCTGACTTGTTCCTCGACGCCGCCGACCTCCCGCCATTCCGCGCCGGAGAGTGGCTGCACGTCTGCTCAATCGCGCTCAGCGCCGAACCCAGCCGTTCCGCGACGTTTCAGGCGATGGCCGCGATCGGGCAGGCGGGTGGTTTCGTCAGCTTTGACCCCAATATTCGCGCCGATCTCTGGCACGATGACGTCGAGCTGCGCCAGTGTCTTGAGCGGGCATTAGCCTGCGCAGATGTGGTGAAAATCTCGGTCGAAGAGCTGGCGTTCTTAACCGGAAATGCGCAGGTCCATGAGGGGCTGGCGGCGCTGATGCGCACCTGTCCGGCCAGGCTGGTGCTCGTGACGCAGGGAAAAGAGGGCGTAACCGCCTGGCAGGAAGGCGCGTTGACGCACTATCCTGCATCACCCGTGGAATGCATTGATACCACTGGCGCGGGGGATGCTTTCGTCGCCGGGCTGCTGTTCGGTCTGGCTCGTGATGGCCAGGCCCGTCTCTCAGAGGTCATCACGCTGGCGCAGCGCTGCGGGGCGCTGGCGACAACCGCAAAAGGGGCAATGACCGCGCTGCCATATCGTCACGAACTGTAATTTACCTCTCCAGGCCACCGGTCGGCGGCCTGAATTGTCGCCTCGATCACACTTACTAAAACGGTTTAGCAAAAAACGTTGCCGATCCAAAATTCAACGGTTTAGTATCACCAGCCTAAACCGGTTTAGCAATTTAGCACTTTCACCGATAGTTATTAGGGATGCGACAAAATGTATAAAAAACGCAGACTTGCCGTGATGATAGGCATGCTGGCCGGCAGTACCTCTGTTTTTGCCCAGACGGATATGACCCGTATCGAAGCGCGCCTGGCGGCGCTGGAGCAGCGTTTGCAGGAGGCGGAAACCCGCGCGCAGGTTGCTGAAAAGCGCGCCACGGCAGCGGAACAGAAAACGCAGAAGCTGGTGGCTGCGCAGCAGGAAGCGCAAACCTCCACACAGGCGGTGGCGCAACGTACCACGGCGCTGGAAGAGAAAGCCGACCGGACAGGTGGTTTCGAGTTTCACGGTTACGCCCGTTCCGGCCTGCTGATGAACGACGCGGCCTCCAGCAGCAAAAGCGGTCCTTATCTGACCCCCGCCGGGGAAACGGGTGGGGCCATCGGCCGTCTGGGGAACGAAGCGGACACCTACGTTGAGCTGAACGTTGAGCACAAACAGACGCTGGAGAGCGGCGCGACGACGCGCTTTAAGGCGATGCTGGCCGACGGCCAGAAAACCTATAACGACTGGTCGGCGGACAGCAGCGACCTGAACATTCGTCAGGCCTTTGCCGAGCTGGGCAATTTGCCGGACTTTACCGGCGCGCTGAAGGGCAGCACCTTCTGGGCGGGTAAGCGTTTCGACCGCGACAACTTCGACATTCACTGGCTGGATTCCGACGTGGTGTTTCTCGCCGGGACCGGCGGCGGCGTCTACGACGTGAAGTGGAACGATACGCTGCGCAGTAACTTCTCCCTTTATGGCCGTAACTTCGGCAGCGAAGAGGAGATCGATAACAACGTTCAGAACTACATCCTCAGCATGAACCACTTCGCCGGGCCGGTGCAGATGATGGTCAGCGGCTTACGGGCCAAAGATAATGACGACCGTAAGGACAGCAACGGCGATCTGATTAAAACCGATGCGGCAAATAACGGGGTGCACGCGCTGGTTGGTCTGCATAACGAGAGCTTCTACGGCCTGCGGGAAGGTTCCGCCAAAACGGCGCTGCTTTACGGCCACGGTCTGGGCGCCGAGGTGAAAAGCATTGGTTCAGACGGCGCGCTGCTGTCAGAAGCCGATACGTGGCGTTTTGCAAGTTACGGTGTCACGCCCCTCGGCGGTGGCTGGCATATTGCGCCCGCCGTGCTGGCGCAAAGCAGTAAGGACCGCTACGTGAAGGGCGACAGCTATGAGTGGGTCACGCTCAACACGCGTCTGATCAAAGAGGTGACCCAGAATTTCGCCCTCGCGTTCGAGGGCAGCTATCAGTACATGGATTTAAATCCGGAAGGCTACAAGGATCGCAATGCGGTTAACGGTAGCTTCTACAAGCTGACCTTCGCCCCGACGTTAAAGGCGGGCAAAATTGGCGATTTCTTCAGCCGTCCGGAGCTGCGTCTGTTCGCCACCTGGATGGACTGGAGCAGCAAGCTGGATAACTACGCCAGCGATGACGCCTTTGGCAGCAGCGGCTTCAACGCGGGCGGGGAGTGGAACTTTGGGGTGCAGATGGAAACCTGGTTTTAACCCTTCACGCTCCCGCATCGCGGGGGCGTTTCTAACATCATAAAAAGAGGTCAGGAAGAGGTATCTATGGATTTTAATCATATTGCGCGCGAGCTGATTCCGCTGCTCGGTGGCAAAGAGAACATTGCCAGCGCGGCACATTGCGCCACGCGCCTTCGTCTGGTGCTGGTCGATGATGCGCTTGCCGACCAGCAGGCCATCGGCAAGGTTGAAGGCGTGAAAGGCTGTTTTCGAAACGCCGGACAGATGCAGGTGATCTTCGGCACCGGGGTGGTGAATAAGGTTTACGCCGCGTTTATTCAGGCGGCAGGGATTAGCGAGTCCAGTAAATCGGAAGCGGCGGATATTGCAGCCCGCAAGCTGAACCCGTTCCAGCGAATCGCGCGTCTGCTCTCCAACATCTTCGTGCCGATTATCCCGGCGATCGTGGCTTCGGGTCTGCTGATGGGCCTGCTCGGGATGGTTAAAACCTACGGCTGGGTTAATCCGGATAACGCACTCTATATTATGCTGGATATGTGCAGCTCGGCGGCGTTTATCATACTGCCGATCCTGATTGGCTTCACCGCCGCACGGGAATTTGGTGGTAATCCCTATCTGGGGGCAACGCTCGGCGGTATTCTGACGCATCCGGCCCTGACCAACGCCTGGGGCGTGGCGTCCGGCTTCCACACCATGAACTTCTTCGGTATTGAAATCGCCATGATTGGCTATCAGGGAACCGTATTCCCGGTACTGCTGGCGGTGTGGTTTATGAGCATTGTGGAAAAACAGCTGCGCCGGGCGATACCGGATGCATTAGATCTTATCCTGACGCCGTTCCTGACCGTCATTATCTCCGGCTTTATCGCGCTGTTGATTATTGGCCCCGCGGGGCGCGCGCTGGGCGACGGGATCTCCTTTATTCTCAGCACCCTGATTGCCCACGCAGGCTGGCTGGCCGGGCTGTTGTTTGGTGGGCTCTATTCAGTGATTGTCATTACCGGTATACACCACAGCTTTCACGCCATCGAAGCCGGGCTGCTGGGTAACCCGTCAATTGGCGTTAATTTCCTGCTGCCGATCTGGGCGATGGCGAACGTGGCGCAGGGTGGGGCGTGTCTGGCGGTGTGGTTCAAAACCCGCGATGCCAAAATCAAAGCCATTACCTTACCGTCGGCGTTTTCCGCGATGCTGGGCATCACCGAAGCGGCGATTTTTGGCATCAACCTGCGTTTTGTAAAGCCGTTTATCGCGGCGCTGATCGGTGGCGCAGCGGGCGGTGCCTGGGTGGTGTCGGTGCATGTCTACATGACCGCCGTTGGGCTGACGGCGCTTCCCGGCATGGCGATTGTCCAGGCCAGCTCGCTGCTCAACTATATTATCGGCATGGTGATTGCCTTTGGCGTGGCGTTCACCGTCTCTCTGCTGCTGAAATATAAGACGGACTCTGAATAATGACCTTATCTTCCCGCTGGCCTGCCGTGTTGCAGGCCGTGATGCAAGGCCAGCCGCGTGCGCTGGCGGACCGCCACTACCCGCAGTGGCATCCCGCGCCGGTGACGGGGCTAATGAACGATCCGAACGGATTTATCTGGTTCGCCGGTCGCTACCATCTGTTCTATCAGTGGAACCCGCTGGGCTGCGACCATCGCTATAAGTGCTGGGGGCACTGGAGTTCAGCTGATCTGGTGCACTGGCAGCACGAACCCATTGCGCTGATGCCCGATGAAGAGTACGACCGCAACGGCTGTTACTCCGGCAGCGCCGTGGATAACAACGGCGCGCTTACCCTGTGCTATACCGGAAACGTTAAGTTTGACGACGGCAGCCGCACCGCCTGGCAGTGTCTGGCGGTGCAAAATGACGATGGCACGTTTGCCAAACTGGGACCGGTATTGCCCCTGCCGGACGGGTACACCGGGCACGTCCGCGATCCGAAAGTGTGGCGCCATGACGGGCAGTGGTACATGGTGCTAGGGGCGCAGGATCAGCATAAGCGCGGCAAGGTGCTGCTGTTTACGTCAGCCGATTTACACACCTGGGTGCCCTGCGGCGAAATCGCCGGTCACGGCGTCAACGGACTCACGGATGCGGGCTATATGTGGGAGTGCCCGGATCTGTTTGCGCTTGATGGTACACACGTCTTGATCTGCTGCCCACAGGGGCTGGCGCGCGAACCGCATCGCTATCTCAACACCTATCCGGCAGTCTGGATGAGTGGGGCATTTGATTATCAAACGGCTGCATATGCGCACGACGCGCTGCATGAGCTTGACGCCGGTTTCGAATTTTACGCGCCACAAACCGCGGTGGCAGAAGATGGCCGCCGCATCCTCATCGGCTGGATGGGCGTGCCAGACGGCGAAGAGATGCTTCAGCCTACGCGGGCCCACGGCTGGATCCACCAGATGACCTGTCCTCGCGAGCTGCGCTACCGCGACGGTAAGCTCTGGCAAACCCCGGTACGTGAGCTGGAAACGCTGCGCGAGGATGAACTTCACTGGCAGGGACGCGCAAGCGATGCCCCGGTGCTGGCGGGAGCGCGTCTTGAGTTCGAACTGAGCGCCTCGCGCGTGAACGTGGATTTTGCCGGCGCGTTGCGGCTATTTGTGGATGATGAGGGGATCCGTCTGGAACGCGTTAGCCTGGAAACCGGAGAGACGTTGACCCGCTACTGGCAGGGCCATATTCATCATTTACGCGTGTTGTGTGACCGTTCCAGCGTTGAAATTTTCATCAATCATGGTGAAGGCGTCATGAGCAGCCGCTATTTTCCTGACCATCCGGCGCAGGTGCGCTTCGAAGGTGCGTCCGACATCACATTACGCTACTGGTCGCTGCGCAGCTGCATGATAGAATAGCGGTTTTGGCAGCCGGAACTAAGTTGTTGTGAGAAAAACAAAACGCGTCACCATTAAAGATATCGCGGCGCTGGCGGGGGTATCAAAAGCCACCGCCAGTCTGGTTCTGAACGGCCGCAGCAAAGAGCTTCGGGTGGCGGAGGAGACGCGCGAGCGCGTGCTGGCGATTGCCAAAGAACATCATTATCAGCCCAGTATTCACGCCCGTTCACTGCGGGATAACCGTAGCCATACCATTGGTCTGGTGGTGCCGGAAATCACCAACTACGGTTTCGCCGTTTTTTCCCATGAGCTGGAGACCCTCTGCCGCGAGGCGGGTGTTCAGCTATTGATCTCCTGTAGCGATGAAAATCCGGGACAGGAAACGGTCGTGGTCAACAACATGGTGGCCCGTCAGGTGGACGGTCTGATTGTCGCCTCCAGCATGCTCAACGACGCGGACTATCAAAAGTTGAGCGAACAGTTGCCCGTTGTGCTCTTTGACCGTCATATGAACGACAGTTCTCTGCCGCTGGTCCTCACCGATTCGATTACCCCAACCGCCGCACTGGTGGCCGATATAGCGCGCCAGCATCCGGATGAGTTCTATTTCCTCGGCGGGCAGCCGCGGCTTTCCCCGACGCGTGACCGTCTGGAGGGGTTTAAGCAGGGGCTGCGCGATGCTAACGTCGAGTTACGTCCGGAGTGGATCATTCATGGTAATTACCATCCGAGCTCCGGCTACGAAATGTTTGCCGAGCTTTGCGCGCGCCTGGGCCGTCCGCCAAAAGCGCTGTTTACCGCCGCCTGCGGTCTGCTGGAAGGGGTGTTGCGCTATATGGGGCAACATAAACTGCTGCAAAGCGATATCCGTTTGGCCAGTTTCGACGATCACTATCTCTATGATTCTCTGACCATTCCTGTCGATACCGTTCGTCAGGATAACCGACAGCTCGCCTGGCACTGCTTTGATCTGATTGGCAAACTGATTGAAGGGGAAACGCCTGAGCCGATCCAGCGTAAGCTGGATGCCACCCTGCAACGGCGATATAAGGTCATGACGTGACGCTGTCACGTTTTCGGATATATCAATAACTTTAATTAATTAATGATCGAATTCAGCCGATAACCGAAGGGAAATTATATCCCTGAGGTGTGTTATGTCGTTGAAAAAATCATCCCTGATTATCCTGTTTTCCCTGCTTTTTTTCTTTGTAGTCAGCATCGTGACCAGCGTTGGGCTCATCATTAAAAGTAATAATTCGCTGGATAATGTGAACAAAGAAATTCAGGTTGTTCTGTCTATTATTGACCCCATTAACCACAGCCGGACCCTGCGCGTAAGGGTAATGGAGTATGTGAAAATGGTGGAAGCGGGGGACGCCACCGACTCGTCTGCCAAACTGGCCTCGGTTAAAGAGGCGCTGACTAAAGCCGATAATGCGTTTTCGGCGTTTATGGCCTCGCCGCGTTTGCCGGATGAAGCTCCGCTGGTCACTGCCTACCACGAAGCCTGGCAAAACTACCGTAATCAGGGACTCTCGCCTCTGATCGCCGCTGCCGCCGCGCATGATGTATCGCGCTTCAACACTCTTATTCCCGAGGTGTCACAACTCGATCGCCAATATGAAATCGTGCTCGACCAGGTTCTCTCCGTTCACCAGAAATACGCCAAAACGCTGAACGAGGATGCGAGCCGGAATTTCGTTTCGGGTCTGGTGATTATCGCCTGCATTGCGGTGCTGTTTGTGGTGGTGATTTTCGCCGTCAGCCTGCTGATGAAACGCGTAGTGTTCGCACCGGTGGACCTGGCGCGTGAGCACTGTCGCCAGATTGCGGACGGGAAGCTGGATGTACCGGTACCGGTCAAGCGTGATTCGGGGAATGAAATCGATCACCTGATGTCCTCAATGGAGCAGATGCGCCAGGCGCTGCTCTCCACTATTTCTCAGGTGCGCGATGCCAGCCACACCGTGACGCATGCGGCGCAGGAAATTGCCTCCGGCAATATTGATCTGGCCTCCCGTACCGAGCAACAGGCTTCGGCCCTGACCCAAACGGCCGCCAGCATGGAGGAGCTGAGCGCGACGGTGGCGAATAACACCGATAACGTTTTCCAGGCCGGTAAGCTGGTGCAGGATGCCGTGAAAAATGCCCATACCGGTGAAGCGGTAACCCGTGAAGTCATCGAAACGATGAATACGATCGCGTCCAATTCGAAGCGTATTGAGGACATTACCAGCGTCATCAACAGCATTGCTTTCCAGACTAACATACTGGCGCTAAACGCGGCCGTTGAAGCGGCGCGTGCCGGTACGCAGGGTCGAGGATTTGCCGTGGTGGCGAGTGAAGTTCGCACGCTGGCACAGAAAAGCGCAGTGGCTGCGAAGGATATCGAAAGCCTCATCGCCCAGTCAGTTTCGAGCGTGAAAAACGGTGCGGAACTGGTGAATCGTTCGGGAGAGGTGATTGATTCTATTATAAGCTCTGTGAATAAAGTGCATACGCTGATGGAACAGATTTCGGTTGCCTCAGAAGAGCAGAGCCGTGGGATTGGTCAGGTTGGGCAGGCCGTAACGGAGATGGATGGCGTGACCCAGCAGAACGCGGCGCTGGTGCAGCAATCCGCCGCCGCGGCAGCTTCGCTGGAAGAGCAGGCGCAGCAGCTGTCGCAGAGTATCTCAAGCTTTATTTTGCCTGCTACGGCGTGATAAGCAAGCGTTGACAGGGCAATAAACTTCGACCACTCTGAAAAACAATATCTTAGAGGGGTCGTTATGCTTCAACGTTTAGCAAAGAAAAAGGTGCTGTTACTCTCTGCTCTGATGGCTTCAGGGCTGGTCAGGGCAGAGGAAACGCTTCCGGATGTGGTGAAGCACTTCAGCGAACAGCAGGACATCAAAATCATTAAGAAAATTGATGCCCCCGGCGGCGCGCCAGCGTGGCTGGGGCAATATCAGGACATGGGCGTGACGCTCTTTCTGACCCCTGACGGAAAGCACGTCGTATCTGGCTATCTGTATGATGAGAAGGGAACCAACCTCAGCGAAGCCTTTTTCCAGAAAGAGATCTACGCCCCGATGGGCCGCGAGATGTGGAAAAAGCTCAATGCCGCACACCCCCTGAAAGAAGGCGCAGAGACTGCCCCGCGTAAAGTTTTTGTGTTTGCCGACCCGTTCTGCCCGTACTGCAAACAGTTCTGGGCTGAAGCGCAGCCGTGGGTGAAGGCCGGGAAGGTGCAGCTCAATACGCTACTGGTCGCGTTTCTCAACCCGAACAGCGGACGTAACGCCGCCGCGATCCTGAATGCGAAAGATCCGGTGTCGGCCTGGAGAGCGTACGAGCTGTCCGGCGGCAAAAAGCTGCCTAAGCCTGAAGGAGCGGCTTCCCGGGAAACCGTTGAGATCCTGCAAAATCACCAGACGCTAATGGACAGTCTCGGCGCGAATGCCACACCGGCGATTTATTACATGAATGAGCAAAACGAACTGCAACAGGTTGTGGGCATGCCAGACGCCAAACAGCTTGAGGCGATGTTCGGGCCGAAGCCGTAAAAAAAAGGCAGAAACAGGGCGTTTCTGCCTTTTCTCAGTCAACCACCCCAGCGTCCCCGGAGGTAATTTACGGCTTCCTGCGTCTGCGGCTGGTTGAGATAGTCTTCACGGAACAGGATGGTGCCCTTAACGTCTGGCAGTGAATCGTTGAGGTCGAGCTGTTTTTTCAGCTCCGGTACGCCGCCGTTCACCGTCCAGTCCGGTTCGTTTCTGGAAGGCGCGCCCACTTTGTAAAACGCGATCCCGATATACAGGCGGGTGTGGGTCGGCTTCACCACGTCAGCCCACCATTTTGTCAGCACATCGTAACGTGCCGCGTCGCGGGCGAAGGGCCAGTAGATCTGCGGCGCAATGTAATCCAGTAAACCCTGCTGTACCCATTTGCGCGTGTCAGCGTAGGATTCATCATAGGCTGCGGCACCGCGCGTGTCCGAGCCTGCCGGGTCGAAGGAGCGATTGCGCCAGACCCCCGCCGGGCTAACGCCAAATTCGACCTCAGGTTTAGCCTGCTTGATCGCCCTTGAGACCTGCACAATCAACTCCTGCGTATTGTGTCGACGCCAGTCCGCTTTTGACGCAAATCCTTCGCCATAGCGCCTGAAGGTCCAGGCATCATTCAGAGTAGACCCCGGCGTCTCGGTGTAAAAATAGTCATCGAACTGAACGCCGTCGACTGGGTAGCGATCCACCACTTCCATCACCACCTGGGTAATCCAGTCCCGTACGTCGGGAATGCCAGGGTCGAGAACAAAACGATCTCCCGACGTGCGGATCCACTCCGGGTGCTGGACGTACACGCTGGAAGGATGCAGTGATGAGGTGCGGTTAAGCGCGGCGATGGTCGACGGCTTCGTATTGGTGGAAACGCGGTACGGGTTAAACCAGGCGTGAACCTTCATCCCGCGCTTGTGCGCTTCATCCAGCATAAACTGGAGCGGATCGTAACCGGGATCTTCCCCGATAGTCCCCGTCAGGGTATCTGACCACGGCAGTATTTTAGAGGCCCACAGCGCCGTACTGTCCGGTTTTACCTGAAAGAAGACGGTGTTGATCCCAAGATTTTTCAGCTTATCGAGCTTGTCCGTCAGCGCCCGCTGTTGCTGGGCGATACGCTGGTCGGCTCTACGGCCATTCACCGATGATACGGGAGGCCAGTCGAGACGGGAGACGGTCGCCAGCCAGATCCCGCGCATGGGTTCGTTGGTCTGCTGTGAAGGTTTCGCCTGCGGCAGCGGGGTAACGAGTGATTTGGGTGGTTTCGAAGTGCAACTTACCAGTAAAAGCGCGCAGCCAAAGAGCGCACCGGTCCGTTTTACGTGTCGCATCATTTGCGTGTTAGCTCCTGGGTGTCCGGCTGTCCGTCCAGGGATTAAAGGCCGGTTCGTCCTGTTCCCCTTCACCGTCAACGTGAAGGGAGTCCAGGTAAAGGGCTTCAACTTCCGCCCGCGCCCATGGGGTGCGGCGCAGGAACTTCAGACTCGATTTAACGCTCGGGTCTTTGCGAAAACAGTTGATTTTGATTCGGTTGCCCAGCTCATTCCAGCCATATCGCGCAACCAGCGCGTTTACCTGCATTTCGAGCGTTACGCCATGCAAAGGATCGTTGGAAATATGTGCTGTCATAGGCGTCCGGTAGTCTCATTTTTTATGGGGATGTGATAAACGCTCAAAGGTTACAAGAAAGCAGGGGACGCGGCAATTTCAGCGTGAGGTTCTTCATCAGCACAGTGACGCTTGCGTCGGTGAAAGAGGAGAAGTGGATCGCTCTGCGCGATCGTTCGCTCTGAGGTGCTGAAAAAATTGATGAGTATTCTCGATCATACCTGACGTCCGGCGGCCTGAAGAAGCTGTTCACGTAGCCAGCGGTTAGCCGGATCCTGACTGTTTTTCGGGTGCCAGTACATACCGATGACGATTGGCGGGAGCTCCAGCGGCGGCGGAAAAATATCAAGCGTTTGCGTAAAACGTAGCAACATGCGTCTGGGTAGGGTGCAGAGCAAATCGGTACCGGCAACAATCGCAGGCGCCATCGCATAGCTTTGCGTCGACATCACCACGTTACGCTGGTGGCCAAGCCCCGCCAGATGCTGATCGACAAAGCCCGCGAACGGGTCGCCTTCGGATGAAACCACCAGGTGGGAAAGGCTACAATAGCTTTCCAGATCTACCGGCCCCGTACCGCGCGGATGGCCTTTTCGCTGGGCTGTGGCATATACATCGTCAAACAGCTTGCGTCTGACCCATGCATCGTGCGCCCCCGCGTTAACGCCGACATAAATATCCACATCGCCATTTTCCATCTGCGCTGGCAGCAGCTGGGTTTCCGGGAGCGCAAAACGCAGGCGGATGCCTGGTGCCGCACTGCTAATCTGATTCAGCAACTCTGCCCCCAGCATCAGCGCCGGGTTCTCGTGCAGGGCAATAACAAAGGTGCGGCTGCTGTTCTGCGCGTTGAACGTGGTGGGTTCAAGCATCGCCGATATGCCCTGCAAAACCGTCGCAACCTGCGGCCTTAACGCCTCGGCGCGCGGCGTAGGTAACACCCCACGTCCATGTGGGGAAGGGACAAACAGCGGCTCACCGAACAGGACGCGCAGGCGCGCAAGCCGGGCAGACATCGCCGGCTGGCTGATGCCCAGCCGCGCGGCCGCATGGGTGATATTCTGGTCGCTGAGTAACGCATCCAGCGTCAGGAGCAGGTCTATATCCATATCCGAGGGGGACATCTTATTTTGCGTCACGGTTGGTATAGGTCACCGGAACCCACGCGTAGCCGTCCCGCTCACCTTTCGTCACATACCCGATCCCGGGGAAAGGCAGATGCGGAGCCGCAATGAGATCTTTGTTTTTCACAAACTCAGCGAAAGCCGCGTTGCGTACCCGGGCGGCGCCGTCCTGATCCTCATCGTAAGCAATCGTCACGTTGGGCTGCGGGAACTGAACCGCGGCAACGTGAATGATGTCGCCGACAAAAGTCATTTTTTCACCTTTGCTCTCCAGCGTGTAGAACGCGGAACCTGGAGTGTGGCCCGGGTGAACCGTACCGCTGATGCCCGGCAGAAGCTGTTCCGTGCCGGAGAAGGTCTTCACCTTTCCGGCATCCAGATAGGGCTTTAAGGTCTTGTGCGCGACGTCGAAGTAGTTCTGGTCATAGCCAGATTTTTTCTGGTTCTCGTCGTTAAAGAAAAAATCGATATCCGGTTTGCCGACGTACACCTGTGCATGGGTGAATACCCGCTGGCCGTCTTTCACCAGGCCGCCTGCGTGATCGGAGTGAGCATGGGTGATGAGAATATCGGTAATATCTTCGGGTTTGATGCCTTGCGTCGCCAGGCTTTCAATCAGCCGCCCGCCTTTACCGGGCCCAAAGAGTTGGCCTGAGCCGGTATCCACCAGAATTTTGTGGCCGGGGATGGCGATATAGAACGCGTTGATCGACGCTTCCACCGGGTTGGCCTGGAAATTTTTTGCCAGTAACGCATCGGTATTTTCCGCCGTCGTCCGGCGCAACAGGGCGTGCAGATCCTGCGGCACGCTGCCGTCCGTAAAGGCGGTGACAATCGTATCGCCAACCTGAACGCTATAGCCGCCAGCCTGCTGTTTCACCACGTGCTGGGGAACGCTGGCCACAGCATGGATCGCGGGAAAAAAAAGAACAGAACCGGTAAACAGGGTTGATATAGCAAGTTTTTTCACAGTAAACATGATGGGCTCCTCAATAGTAAGTTCATCATAGTTCAACTGCGATTATTGAGAACCGCCGGGGAGTGAATGTGACCTATCCACGAAATGGATAGGTCTGAGAAAAGCTTTTACAGAACGCCGGTACCGCCGTCGGAGCACCACACTTGTCCGGAGGCGTATGAGCAGGCATCGGACGCAAAGAGCACATACAGCGGTGCGATTTCAACCGGCTGGCCCGGTCTGCCCAAGGGAGTATCTTCCCCGAACTTCTGAACCTTGGACTGAGGCTGACCGCCGCTGGACTGAAGAGGCGTCCAGTACGGACCCGGCGCGACAGCGTTCACACGAATGCCGCGCGGCCCCAGCTGCTGCGCCAGAGACTTGGTAAAGGCCACGTTACAGGCTTTGGTCTGCGCATAGTCAACCAGGATCGCGCTAGGTTTAAAGGCCTGAACCGAGGTGGTGTTGATGATGACGGCGCCTTCCTGCAAATGGCGCAGCGCTGCTTTAGTGATCCAGAAGGGCGCATAGACGTTGGTCTTAAACGTCGCGTCAAAATCAGCGGTAGTGAGATCGTCGATCGATTCGCAGAACTGCTGGCGCCCGGCGTTATTCACCAGAATATCCAGACCACCCAGTTCGGCGACGGCTTTTTCCACTAGCGTATCGCAGAACGACTCCACGCGAATGTCGCCGGGAATGGCGACCGCTTTACGGCCTTCGGCCTGAATCAGCGCAATGACCGATGCGGCATCGGATTCTTCTTCCGGCAGATAGCCGATTGCGACATCTGCCCCTTCACGGGCATAGGCGATGGCGACCGCGCGACCAATACCGGAATCACCGCCGGTGATCAGCGCTTTTTTTCCTGCCAGTTTTCCCGACCCGATATAACTTGTTTCACCATGATCCGGTATTGGCTTCATTTCCGATGCCAGCCCGGGGGCCCTTTGCGGTTGTTCAGCAAACGGTGGACGAGGGTAATGCAGCGTGTGATTATTTCCTGTAGACATACCGGCCTCCTTAATAGTGAATTCCAAGATTAGTCGTTAATTAAACGTAAGCGCGCAAAATTGACAAATTCAGACAAATCTATCTTCCGGTAGCGGATATAAAATATTTTTTCAAGCCAGCATGTAATACCAGAAAAGCGCAACTTCATCTTTTTCCGGCAGTGCCTGGTAAAGATAGCGATCGTACCCACCCAGAATAAATCCATAGTGACGATAGAACAGACAGGCTGAGACATTGACGTTCTGCGTCTCCAGCCGTAATCCGGGCGCATTGAGGCTTCGCGCCCAGACGTGGGTGGCGGACATCAGCTTATGCGCCGCGCCCGTTCGGCGTTTTGAGCGCACTACGGCAATATAATCCACCGAAATAAATTTATTCCAGTTGCAGGACGCGGTAATAAAACCGGCGATTTCACCGTCATCCGTTTCGGCGATAAGAAATATTGAATCCGGATTAACGCAATGATTTTCCAGCGTCTGGAGATCCAGTTCATAGGTTTTAAGATAAGGCTCGCTCAGCGCCTCGATATGCAAATCGCCATTAAGAAATGGCTCTCTGGCAATCTCATCAACCGTGAAAGAAAAATCACAACATTCAAGACGGGCGAGGTCGCTGCTTAATCCTTTTCGAATATGCATAGTATTCCTTAAGTGGACGTTATAAATAGATAATAGACGAAGCGGCATACCCTGCTGGCATAACACTCTGTAGATCCTGGTCTAAGCTTGTATTTCGTTCCGCGTAAAATGTGGTCATTCGAGGACAATGAATGGAATTCAGAACATGTCGCTGGCACTGGGGTGCTGAGTTTATTTCCGATGACGTGGTACGTTTTCGCGTCTGGGCTGAAGGGCAGAAAGATCTCACGTTGCGTTTAACCGATACCGACATTCCCATGGCGGCGGTGGGCGACGGCTGGTTTCAAATTGACGTGCCCGGCGTCAGGCACGGTACGACATATCAGTTTGTTTTACAGGATGGGATGGCGGTGCCGGATCCGGCCTCGCGCGCGCAGCAGTCTGACGTCAACGGCCCGTCGGTGGTGATCGACCCGCGTCGTAGCCTGCCCACGCAGCGGAGATGGCAAGGACGACCGTGGGAAGAGACGGTGATCTACGAGCTGCATATCGGCACCTTCACGCAGGAAGGCACCTTCAGGGCGGCCATCGATAAGCTGCCTTATCTGGCCGAACTGGGTATTACGCAGCTGGAAGTGATGCCCGTGTCCCAGTTCGGGGGGGCGCGCGGATGGGGGTATGACGGCGTACTGCTGTATGCCCCGCACTCGGCTTATGGTACACCGGATGATTTTCATGCCTTCATCGATGCCGCTCACGCGCTCGGGCTTTCCGTGGTGCTGGATATTGTACTCAACCATTTTGGGCCGGAAGGCAACTACCTGCCGTTACTCTCGCCGGCGTTTTTCCATCAGGATCGTATGACCCCGTGGGGCAACGGTATCGCCTATGAGGTTGACGCGGTCCGGCAATACATTGCCGAGGCGCCGTTATTCTGGCTGTCTGAGTATCATCTTGACGGTCTGCGCTTCGACGCCATCGACCAGATCCATGACGACGCAGAGACCCACATTCTTCCCCACATTGCGGAACGGATCCGCGACGCGTTTCCGGATCGGCATATCCATCTCACCACCGAAGACAGTCGCAACGTCATTTTCCTGCATCCGCGCGACGAACATGGTCAGACGCCGCTTTTCACCGCCGAATGGAATGATGATTTTCACAACGCCGCGCATGTTTTCGCGACCGGTGAATCTCACGCCTATTATCAGGATTTTGCCTTTGAGCCGGAGAAAAAGCTTGCGCGGGCGCTGGCCGAAGGCTTTGTCTACCAGGGGGAAATCTCGCTTCAGACCGGAAAATCGCGCGGGGTAGAGTGTCGCGAGCAGCCGCCGCAGTTTTTTGTCGATTTTATTCAGAACCACGATCAGGTCGGCAATCGTGCCCAGGGTGAGAGGCTCATCTCTCTGGCTGGCGCGGATAAAACGCGGGTGCTGTTCGCGGCGCTGCTCCTGTCGCCCCATATTCCGCTGCTGTTTATGGGTGAAGAGTATGGCGAAACACATCCGTTCCTCTTTTTTACCGACTTCCACGGCGACCTGGCGAAAGCGGTGCGGGAAGGGCGCGCGAAAGAGTTTACCGGCCATGCCGGGCACGATGAAACCGTACCGGATCCCAATGACGTAAATACCTTTATGCGGTCGAAGCTTGACTGGAACAAGGCAGACACGGAGGAAGGCAGGGCGTGGCTGCACGATACGCGCGAACTGATTGCGCTGCGTCAGCGCTATGTCGTCCCGTTGCTGAAGCAGCACGGCGCGGTTGAGGGTAACGTCCTGCAAACGGCGCTCGGCATGGTTGCCGTGAGCTGGCGTTTTCCGTCCGGCACGCTGTCGCTGGCGCTGAATATCGGTAAAAAGCCGCTCACCTTGCCGGACCTGCCCGGAAAAACGATCTTTAGCTGGCCGGAGGCAGTCGAAAACCTGCCGCCGAACAGCATTGTTGTTCGCTTTGCTGATGGAGAAGCAGCGCTATGATCCCTTCCTCTACTTACCGAATTCAGTTTCGCAACGGCATGACCTTCGATCGCGTGGTGGACCTGATTCCGTATATGAAAGACCTCGGTATCAGCCATCTTTACGCGTCGCCTGTTTTCACCGCAACCACGGATTCCACCCACGGCTATGACGTGACCGACCCCAACGAAATTGACCCGGCGATTGGCGGGCGGGAAGGGTTTGACCGCATGGCGGCGGCGCTTAAACAGGCGGGGATGGGGCTGATTCTGGATATCGTTCCTAACCATATGTCGACCTCGCTGGAAAACCGCTGGTGGCGCGATGTTATCGAACACGGCCGGCAGAGCCGCTATGCGGCATATTTTGATATCGACTGGTCCCGACCGCTGACGTTGCCGTTTCTTGGCGACACCTTTGAAGCCGAGCTGGAGCGGGGGGCTATCACCTTAAAACGTGACAGTGTCACCAACGGCGCGGCGCTGGTTTACTATGATACCGCCTATCCGCTTAATCCCGGCACGTATGACGAAGGCAAGAGCATCACTGAGATCCACGAGGCGCAAAGCTGGCGGCTAATGTCCTGGCGGGAAGCGCCGAAACAGCTTTCATGGCGGCGCTTTTTTGAAATCACCGGGCTGGTGGGCGTGCGGGTAGAGGATGAGGCGGTATTCGCAGACACGCACCGCCTGATCCTTGAGCTTGTCCACGCCGGGATAGTCGACGGCCTGCGCATTGATCATGTGGACGGGCTTGCCGATCCGCTGGGCTATTTGCAGCGCCTGCGTGCGGCGACCGGGCCGGATTGCTACATCACGGTAGAGAAGATCCTCGCCAAAGGGGAACAGCTTCCTCCGGAATGGCCGGTCTCGGGTACCACGGGCTATGAGTTCATTGCCTCGCTGGCAGAAGTACTGGTTGATGATACCCACCTCTCGCGGCTGGAGACGCTCTACGACGAGACGCTGGGTACAACCGTGGACAGGCAGGCGGAACTTCGCAAAGCCAAAGGGCTGATGACCGATCGTAACTTTGAAGGTGAATTTACAACGCTGCTCAAAATAGCCAGCGAGCTGGCCGGGCATAACGGCGCAGAAGTGGAGCATGAAGATATCCGCCATGCCCTGCGCGAGCTGCTTATCGCGTTTCCGGTGTATCGCACCTACGGCACCGGGGAGGGACTGACGCCACCGGATGTGGCGCTGCTCAGCCGCGTGGTCGCCAGCGTCAACGCCTCTGAACCGGCCCTGAGCCTGATCGTGCGTATTCTTACCGGCGATCTGCCGGAGGATGACCGCGCGCTGGCCTCGCTTTTCCGCACCCGTTTTCAGCAGTTGACCGGGCCGCTGATGGCGAAATCGGTAGAGGATACGCTGTTCTTCCGCCATAACCTGGAGCTGGCCCTGAACGAAGTCGGTGCCGACCCGACGCCGCGCGCATTTTCACTCTCCCGTTTTCACCAGGAAATGCGCATTCGACTTGCCCGCCAGCCCGATGCGCTGCTGGGGACTTCCACCCACGACACCAAACGCGGCGAGGATGCGCGAGCACGTCTGTATACGCTGACGGAAGCGCCAGATCTGTGGGGAGAGAACCTGGCACGCTGGCGGCAGATGAACCAGACGCAGGTCCGATTCCTCAACGACGGCACCGCGCCGAACGCCGCCGATACCTGGATGATTTTCCAGGCGCTGGCGGGCGTCTGGCCAGCCACGCTGTCGCCTGACGATCGCGACGGGCTTACGTCACTGGAAGAACGTTTCCTCGGGTTTATTGAGAAAGCCCTACGCGAGGCCAAGCAGCGTACCGACTGGATCGACAGCAATGAAGGGTACGAGAGCGTGGTGCTGGACTACGTGCGCCATCTGCTTTCCCCGGATAACACCCTGTTCCTGCGTGATTTCAGCGCCGCACTCCAGCCGTTTATTCGGGCTGGGTTAATGAACAGCCTGAGCCAGACGGTGATCAAGCTGACTGCGCCAGGCGTACCGGACATCTACCAGGGCAGCGAAGGGCTTAACTTCAGCCTGGTCGACCCGGATAACCGCCGCGAACCGGATTTCACCGCGCTGGCGGAAAACCTCAGCGTAGCGGATGGCACCCTTTTTAACGATGCGCAACGCTGGCGTGACGGCAGCGTGAAGCAGTACGTCACCGCCACGCTGTTACGGCTTCGACCGCATTACCCTGCGCTTTTCCGCTACGGCGACTGGCTGCCGCTGAAGGTGACCGGCGAGCGGGAGGAGAATCTGATTGTTTATGCCCGCATAAAAGATGACGAGGCGCTGATCGTCGCCGTGCCGCGCCTGGTGTTTGACGTCACCGACAATGCAATGCTGTGGGCCAATACTACCGTGGCTATCCCCCAGGAGCTGGCCGGGAAGCACTACCGGGATCTGTTTACTGGTGAGCGTCGCCGTCTGCCAGAGACGCTGGATTTAACGTCTGAAAAGGGATGTTTGTTGGTTCTGCTTACCTGCGAATAATCGAGGAGAACAAAAATGCCAAAGGATACAACGTTTGAAATTCGGGCCGGTCATGGCCAGCAGTTGGGCGCAAATTATGACGGGAAAGGGGTGAACTTCGCCCTGTTTTCCGCCCACGCGGAGCGGGTGGAGCTGTGTCTGTTTGACCCTTCGGGAAAAACAGAAATCGCCCGCCTGGAACTGCCGGAATATACCCATGAGGTCTGGCATGGCTATGTGCCGGATCTGGAACCGGGGGCGCTGTATGGCTACCGTGTTTATGGCCCTTACGATCCGGAGAACGGTCACCGCTTTAATCCCAATAAGCTGCTTATCGATCCCTATGCCCGTGAACTGGTGGGTGACATTGAGTGGAACGATGCCCACTTCGGCTATGAGCTGGGACACGACGAGCTGGATCTCAGCTTTGATACGCGAGACAGCGCGCCGTTTACGCCCAAATGTAAGGTCATCGACCCCAATGCCGTTGACTGGCAAGACTCCCGCCGGCCCGATATCCCATGGCCGCATACCGTGGTCTATGAGAGCCACGTAAAAGGCTTTACCCAGCTTAACCCGGCTATTCCGCCTGAACTGCGCGGTACGTTTGAGGGGATGGGGCATAAAGCCTCGGTGGAGTACATCAAAAGCCTCGGCATTACCTCGGTCGAGCTGCTGCCGGTTCACTGGTTCCCGGACGATCAGCACCTGCTCGATCGCGGCCTGAAAAACTTCTGGGGCTATAATTCGCTCGGCTTCTTTGCGCCAGCGTCCCGCTATTACGGCCCGGCGGGGATCCAGGGTTTCCGCGACATGGTACGTGCCTATCATGACGCGGGCATCGAGGTGATCCTCGACGTGGTCTATAACCACACGGCGGAGGGCAACGAGCTAGGGCCAACCCTGTCGTTTAAGGGGATAGATAACTTCTGTTATTACCGCACCATGCCGGATCAGCATCGGTATTACATCAACGACACCGGCACCGGGAATACCGTTAACACGTCGCACCCGCGCGTGTTGCAGATGGTCATGGACTCCCTGCGCTACTGGGCAGAATCGATGCAGATTGACGGTTTCCGCTTTGACCTCGGGACCATTCTCGGACGTGAGCCGGAAGGATTCGATCCGCGCGGCGGCTTCTTTGATGCCGTAACCCAGGATCCGGTGCTGTCGAAGCTGAAGCTCATCGGTGAGCCGTGGGATATCGGGCCCGGCGGGTATCAGGTGGGCGGCTTCCCGCCAGGCTGGGGGGAGTGGAACGACAAATACCGCGACACGGTACGCGAATACTGGAAGGGGGATAACGTCTCTAACGATTTTGCCGCTCGTCTGTTAGGGTCCGGGGATTTGTACGATCTCCGCGGGCGTCGTCCGTGGGCCAGCGTCAATTTTATCACCGCGCATGACGGCTTTACGCTCAACGACCTGGTGTCGTACAACGAGAAACATAACGCCGATAACGGGGAAGATAATAACGACGGACATAACGATAACCGGTCGTATAACTACGGCGAAGAGGGGCCGACGGAGAACCCGGATATCATTGCCACCCGCGAGCGGCAAAAGCGCAACTTCCTCACCACGCTCTTTTTCTCCCACGGCACGCCGATGCTGCTGGCAGGTGATGAGTTTGGCCGGACGCAAAAGGGCAATAATAACGGCTATTGTCAGGACAGCGAGATCTCATGGGTAAACTGGGAAGGGCTCTCTGAAAACGACGAGAAGCTGCGCGACTTTACCCGTAGGTTGATTGCCCTGCGCGCGAAGCAACCGCTTCTGCGACGTGAAAACTGGCGCGACGGGCTTGAGATCCGCTGGTTTAACGCCGGCGGCGGACCGCAGCAGTCGGAACAGTGGGATGAGGGATCCACCCTTGGTCTCGCCATCAGCCGTTCCGATCTTGTGCAGGAAGAGGGCGTCTGGCACGACGTGCTGATGTTGTTTAATCCGTTTGAAGGCACGGTGCCATTCCAGATCCCGCAGTTTGGCGAAGGGGGCTGGGTGCTGGAACTCTCGACGGCGGATGATGCCCCCACAGGGGAGATCATCACAGAATCCATCGATTATGAACTGGCCGGGCGGAGTATGACACTTTTCCGCCGTCCTTAAAGCGAGGCCGCCGCGCGTGCGGCGGTATCATACAGGGAGGAGATCGCGCGGAGTAACTGCGCGGTCTCACCAATCGACGTTCCCGGAATGCCGCTTTCCGCGTGAATGTTGATCAGGCAGGCTTCCCGCACCTCACGGTACTTCATGCACAGCGCTTTTCCCTCCTCCGTGGTAGAGAAAAAGAGCTCCTTTCCGGCTTTCTCGCTGGTGACATATCCCGCCTTGACCAGCTTCTTCAACGCATACGTGACCACATGCGTATCTTCCACGTTCAGCACAAAACAGATGTCGGCCAGCTTTTTCTTGCGGTTGCGGTGGTTCACGTGGTGCAGAAGAGAAACGTCAAAGGCCCCCATGTCCGGTTCACCCGCTGCGGTCATGCAGCGCACCATCCATTTGTTAAACGCATTGCTGGTCATGATCAGCGCATATTCCAGCTCCGACAGTTCGGCACACCGCTCCGAGACGAGATGGCGGGAAGAGACGATACGCCCGTCCGCAATATCATCGTGGTTTAACGCGCTCGTCTTTTTCTTTTCCGTCATAACGATCTTCCCCCGAAATGTAAACCCGTCGATAAAATAAGAACATTTTATTGATAAATTGTTTACATGTTTTTGACGTTCAGATATAGCTTTTTAGTGCAGGTTCTGTGGAGCCTGACGCAAAACACAACATCGCGCGCCGTAATGCACCGGCTTCGCTCTGCTGCGAAGTATAAAAAATAGCCGTCGGCGCGCAACGCTCACTTTGGATAGGGTAACGTTTATGGACAGTTCTACACTGTTGCCACTTATCGGGATTCCGGTGGTGGTTATTGGTTTTGCACTGCGTTTCAACCCGCTGCTGGTTGTCGTGGTGGCGGGGCTGGCGACGGGCCTGCTGGTTGGCATGGATTTCGGTATGCTGCTGGAAACCTTTGGCGAAAAGTTCGTGAATAGCCGATCGCTTGCCACCTTCATTCTGATCCTGCCGGTGATTGGCCTGCTGGAATATTACGGGCTAAAAGAGCGCGCCCAGGCCTGGGTTGCGAAGATCGCCAGCGCCACCTCGGCGCGTATCCTGATGCTCTACTTTGTTGCCCGCGAAGGGACGGCTGCGCTGGGCCTGATGTCGCTTGGCGGCCATGCGCAAACGGTGCGTCCGCTGCTGGCGCCGATGGCGGAAGGGGCGGCCCTGAATGAATACGGCGAACTGCCGCAGACTATCCGCGACAAAATCAAAGCCCACGCCGCCGCGTGTGACAATATCGCGGTTTTCTTTGGGGAAGATATCTTTATCGCCTTTGGCGCGGTACTGCTGATTGATGCGTTCCTGAAAGAGAACGGGATCGAGGGGATCGAACCGCTGCATATCGGCCTGTGGGCTATTCCGACCGCCATTGCGGCACTGATCATCCATATGACGCGCCTGCTGCGCCTCGACGCCAGCATTCGTCGCGACGTGATGGCCTGGAAAGCAGAGCAGGGCACGCAGGAGATCGCACCATGATGACCCTCATTACCATTAACCGCGTGTACTACCTGATCGGCTTCGTCGTGATGCTGCTGGTTGTGATGACCCTTCGCGACCGCGCTAACCCGAAACGCTATACCACGGCGCTGTTCTGGTTTCTGTTCGGCGGGATCTTCCTGTTTGGCGATCTGATGGTGCAGGAGCTGGGTAAGTCGCTGGCGTATCGCATTATTGGCGGCGCCGTTATCGTGATTGCGCTGCTGGCCGGTTTCGGTCTGGTCGGGAAGGGGCATTATAAAATGTCCACCGACGAGGAACGTGTTGACTCGTCGAACCGGCTGAAAAACTGGCTGTTTTTACCGGCACTGATGATCCCCGTGGTCACGGTCATCGGGACGCTGTTTCTGAAAGGCGTGTCGATTGGCGGCGTTTATCTGCTCGACCAGAAACAGCTTACGCTGGCGGCGCTGTGCGTGGCCTGCGTGGCGGCTATCCTCACCGGCTGGTGGCTGACAAAAGGTACGCCGCTGCATGCGGTGCGTCAGTCGCGTCGGCTGGTCGATACCATTGGCTGGGCGGTGATCCTGCCGCAGATGCTCGCCATGCTCGGCGGGGTGTTTGTGGTGGCGAATACCGGCGAATCGGTACAAAAGGTGGTCAGCCTGTTTGTTAACCCGGACAGCCGCTTCATGCTGGTGGTCATTTACTGCGTGGGGATGGCGCTGTTTACCATGATCATGGGTAACGCCTTCGCAGCCTTCCCGGTGTTAAGCGCCGGTATCGCTCTGCCATTCCTGATTAACGTCCATCACGGTAACCCGGCGCCGCTGCTGGCTATCGGCATGTACGCTGGCTATTGCGGCACGCTGATGACGCCGATGGCCGCCAACTTCAACATTGTGCCCGCCGCGCTGCTGGAGCTAAAAGACAAATATCAGGTTATCAAGATCCAGATCCCGACCGCGTTAACCCTGCTGGTGGTGAACGTGTTCTTAATGTATTTCCTCGTGTTTCGCTAAGGAGCTGCAATGGAATTAACGCAACATCAGGCTGACGCCTTTGCAAGAATGCCGTTGACCTATTTACGTCAGGAATACCCGAACCACATTATGCATCTGCTCAACGATGACGGCGACGTTCTGCCGCCTCGCGAGCTGCACCCGATCTTTTACGGCTGTTTTGACTGGCACTCTGCGGTTCACGGCTACTGGCTGCTGCTGCGCTGTCTGCGTCTTTGGCCCGAACTGCCGTGCCGGGAAGAGATCATCACTCTGTTCGAAGAACACCTGACCGACGAGAAGGTGGCGAAGGAACTGGCCTATTTTACCGCGCCGTTCCGCGCGTCGTTTGAGCGGCCTTATGGCTACGGCTGGCTGCTGGCGTTGGCGCAGGAGCTGAAGCAATCGTCACTGCCGCAGGCGGAGCGCTGGTACCAGACGCTGCAACCGTTAACGCGGGATATTCGCCAGCGGCTGGTAGATTACCTCAGCAAGCTTACCTATCCCATTCGCGTCGGCACGCACTACAACACGGCGTTTGCGCTCGCGCTGGGGCTGGATTATGCCCGGGCGGTGACGGATGACGGGCTTGAACAGGCGATCCTGGACGCGGCGACGCGCTTTTATCATACGGACACGCAATATCCGGCGCATTATGAGCCGGGCGGCGACGAGTATATCTCCGGGGCGCTGACCGAGGCCCTGCTGATGAGTAAAGTGGTGGAGAATTTCCCGGCCTGGTTCGATGCGTTTCTGCCTGAGGTGGGTGCCGTTTCTGCGCTGATGAACCCGGCTGAGGTAAGCGACCGCACCGACCCGAAAATCGCGCACCTGGACGGGCTTAACCTCAGCCGCGCCTGGTGCATGAAGCACATAGCCCGCGCCTTGCCGGAAGATCATTCCGCCCGACAGGCATTGCGCGATGCCGTTGCGCGCCATCTTTCGGCAAGCGTGGAACATGTTGTCGGCAGCCACTACAGCGGCGGCCACTGGCTGGCGAGTTTTGCGCTGCTGGCGCTGGAGTAGCGCTTAGTTATATTTTCGCACTCATCCTGTTTCGGCAGGATGAGTGATTTTACGCAACCGGCTCGCGCTGACGGCGACCGCTACCGCAGAAGCTGCGGCGGCGATCCACAGCGCAACATGAATTGACCTGTCATCTGCGGCCAGCAGAACGCCCACGGCGGCGGCGCCCAGACACTGTCCGAACGTGCGCATAATGGATAAAACACCGGATGCATAGCTCGCATGCTCACGAATAACGTTTGAGAGCATTTCCCGGTTATTGGGACTCTGAAAGCAGCCAAACCCCATTCCGCACACCAGACTTCGCAGGCAGATATCCCACATTGCAGGGCGGGCGGGTAACGTCGCCAGCAGGATTAAACCGACGACAAAAATCACCAGCCCAAGGGTGGATATCGCCGGGGCTGAAATCGTGTCCGCCCACCGGCCTGCATGCGGCGCAATCAGTACGATCCCTAACGGCCACGGCGTAAACAGCAGGGCCGACACCACCGGACAGTAGCCGTATTCGCTCTGAAACAGGAAGGGCAGCGCAATAAAGGTGATCCCCTGGCTGACAAAAGCAATCATCGACGTGAAGGCTGCGAGGGTAAAACGTTCATTTTTAAACATCGTCGGCGGCAGTAAGGGGTTATCCGTGCGGCGGATCTGCCAGATAAAAGCCATGCCGCTCAGCGCAGCGAGCATTGTCCAGTAAAGGCTACCGAGATGATAAGTCGCGTCCTGGAGGCTGTTCGCCGCCATGATCGTCGAACCCAGCAGCAGCGCCGACAATATGGCGCCCGGGGTGTCGAAAGGCGCTGGCTTTCGAACCGCATCCCGCGGCAGCGCTTTGACAGCCAGCAGTAAGGCGAGGGTGCCGAGGGTGCCGGGAACAACGTTAATCGCAAACAGCCATTGCCAGCTCAGGGAATGAAGGATCGTCCCGCCCAAAACCGGCCCGATAGCGGAGCTGGAGGCAATGAGCAGGGCGTGCAACCCCAGAATGCGGCCAAGCAATCGCCCGGGAAATACGGACCGCAGGATTGCGGGGGCAATACTCAGCGTCGCCGCGCCGCCGATCCCCTGAAGCACGCGCATGCCAATAAGTACTTCGGACGTATTCGCCAGCGCGCAACCCAGCGATGTCAGGGTAAAGGTCGTCAGGCCTGCCAGAAATACGGGGCGGTAACCCAGGCGGGCCGCCAGCGCCGCGAATATCGCCAGCGACATCGCGGCCGACAGCAGGTACCCGTTGGCGAACCAGACGGCAATACTGGCAGGTACCTGCATCACCTGAGCCATAGAGGGCAGGGCAATGTTAATCATGGTGCCATCAAACACGCCCATTAAGGTGGTGGTCATTATTGCGGCCAATACCCGCGCGCGCGCCGGGCCAGGCAGTCCTTCGTCGTCGGGGTGACTGGAAAAGAGCGTCATCATGTTGTCCTCTGAAAAGAGTGTATGGATGACAGAACTATAAAGATGGCTTTTACAGGGCGGAAGGCGCACCATTTGCACTTTATCGTTGCATGAAACGCCTTATATGAAGGTGCAGGGAGGAAGGGTAATGTCCGATCCCGATTTTAATTTGCTGGTAGCACTCGACATATTACTGAGTGAAGCGAGTGTCGCAGGTGCCGCACGTCGGCTGAACCTCAGCACCTCGGCCATGAGCCGGACATTAAGCAGGTTACGCGACGTCACAGGCGACCCGATCCTGGTGCGCGCCGGGCGTAGCATGGTACTGACCCCGTGGGCCGAAGCGACTCGGGATCGCGCCAGGCGTGCAGTGCACGAGGCGAGGGCGGTATTGCAGCCCTCAACTGAAACATTCAGCGCGCGAAGTCTGGCGCGTCTTTTTACCATCAGGGCAAACGATGGTTTTGTGGTGGCGTTTGGGCCTGCGCTCATAGCGGCGGTTGCCGACGCCGCGCCGGACGTCTGTATACGCTTCGCGCCTAAGCCGGAAAAAACGTCGCGCTATCTTCGTGAAGGGCTGGTTGATCTGGAGATTGGCGTCCAGAGCAATATGGGGCCTGAAATACGGCTGCAACGACTGTTTGAGGATCGGTTTGTGGGCGTCGTGCGTAAGGGGCACCCGCTGGCTAAGCAGGCAAAAATAAGCGTGAAGGATTATGTCGCCTGGGGCCATGTGGTAGCGTCACCCGAGGGCGCGTTGCACGGTTCCGTTGACGATGCGCTGGCCGAACTGGGAACAAAACGTAAAATCGCGAGCGTCGTACCGGGATTTCCGACGGCGCTGTCCGTGGCGCTGGCATCGGAGCTTATCGCCATGATACCCGCGCTCTATATACTCAATCAGCAGGTAACGGACCAGGTACACGTTTTCGAGCTGCCGTTCAAAAGCCGTCGTATTACGGTATCACAGATGTGGCACCCAAGAATGGAACGCGACCCCGCTCACCGCTGGCTGAGAGAGCAAATTCTTACGATATGCGGTGTGGAGAGGTCAGACAGGATTAAGGGATCTGTATAGCGATTGCTATACGCACCGCGTATGCTATGATTGTAAAGCAATTGCTATACATGAGGTATTCCCATGAAATCAGATGTTCAACTCAATCTCAGAGCCAAAGAATCCCAGCGGGCGCTTATCGACGCCGCCGCAGAGATCCTCCATAAATCACGTACAGACTTCATTCTGGAGATGGCCTGTCAGGCAGCCGAGAATGTGATCCTCGATCGACGTGTATTCAATTTTAACGATGAGCAGTATGCAGAGTTCATTGACATGCTCGATGCCCCGATCGCGGGCGATCCTGCCATAGAAAAACTGCTGGCAAGGAAACCGCAGTGGGACGTGTAACAGCACCAGAGCCCTTATCCAGCGTCCATCAACTGGCGGAGTTCGTCAGTGGAGAGGCCGTGCTTGACGAATGGCTAAAACAAAGAGGTCTGAAAAACCAGGCGCTCGGCGCAGCCCGAACGTTTGTCGTTTGTAAAACGGGCACGAAGCAGGTCGCGGGATTTTACTCACTGGCTACCGGCAGCGTTAACCATACGCAAGCGACAGGTAATCTGCGGCGTAACATGCCGGATCCCATTCCCGTGATTATACTTGCCCGTCTGGCTGTGGATGTCTCGTTACGCGGAAACGGGCTGGGAGCCGATTTACTCCACGATGCGGTTTTACGCTGTTATCGGGTAGCTGAGAATATCGGGGTGCGGGCGATCATGGTTCATGCACTCACTGAGGAAGCCAAAGCGTTTTATATCCACCATGGTTTTAAAACATCGCAGACTCAGGAACGGACACTGTTTCTCAGGCTTCCTCAGTAGAAAGGGAAGGGATGAATGCGATGGGCTTATCTGATGAGGGATAGGCTTTATAATATCTCATTTAACATAATATACATTATGCGCACTAAGATTGATTATAAACAAAACCAGCCGTTTCGGGTTCATCCTTGTTCTGCTCATTAAGTGCATTATGCCCATCGGTTTTATGCCTTAACGCTCATAACTGTCGTTACAGTCTTGCGTGTTCTCTACGGCAGTCACCTGCACATCCTGAAAGCGCAGCCCATCCACACCGGAAATTTTCCCGAACTCTGACGCGTCTATCAAAATCCCCTCCAGCGTTAACCCGGCCACAGGACGTTCCGGATACCCCTCAATGAAAAATGCCCGCGAGAAGCATTTGTTATCTGAGCGACGCGCCGTCATATTTTTAATCGTCAGTCCGGTAACCGCAGTAAGACCGGCTTCGCCTTCAACACCTTTGGCCAGCTTGTGCCAGTGTTCTGGTTTATCAGATAAATTGCTCTGTTCGCCATAGCTATACTGCGGAAACCAGTTCAGCTGGATCAGCACCGGAAAACGTACGTCCGTAAGACGTAAATTTTGGACGGTGATATCGCGAATAAATCCGCCCCGGTTGCGGGCCGACTTAATGCGAAACCCGACGCCCGTACCGTTAAACGCATTATCTTCTATCAGGACGCGTTCAATGCCGCCTGAGGTTTCGCTCCCCAGCGTGATCCCGGACCCTTTATTCAGCGTACAACCGCGAATCACTATATCCCGGGCGGTACGTGCTTTTTGCGCCGCTTCGCGTCCTCGTCCTGATTTGATGCAGATATTGTCGTCATTGCAGGAAACAATGCAGCGTTCAACCCGCACCTGTTCACATGAATCGATATCAATCCCGTCGGTGCTCGGCCCCGCGGAATTGCTGATTTGCACGCCCTCAACCGCAATATGGCGCGAATAACAGAGGTGCATGTTCCAGAATCCGGACTCCCGACTGGTAAAATCACGCAGCAGAATGCTCTGGCTTTCAAAGACCAGGATATTGCGCGGGCGCTGACAGTCGTAATCAACCACCCAGCGCAATCCTCTGGCGCTATAATCGCCGACCATGCCGCTGCGCTCGTCATCTCCCCAAAAGCGTTGCCACCAAATGGCACCCTGCCCGTCTATCGTACCCGTACCGGTAATATTGACGTTTTCACACTCGATGATATTGATAATGCCTGCCGGCCAGCGCATATCAATGCCGGCTATCCGGGTGTTTATCAACGGATAATCAGCCAGATCCTGGCTTCCCACGAGATGTGCGCCAGCGTCCAGGCGAAGCGAAACATCGTTTTTCAGGAACAGTGCGCCGGTCAGAAAACGGCCGGGCGGAATAACAATGACATCGTTCTGTTGAGCGCTATTTATGGCCTGCTGAATGGCAGACGTTGACAGGCGTTGCGCGGTTGGGTCCGCGCCGTACGCCAGAATGGAGATCGCTTTCATGGCTTGTCCTTAAACAGATGAAAGCCTTAGTCTAGAAATCCGCGTGATGGATAACCTTTGTCTGTTTGACAGCCACGCGGTCAGGCTGGCAAAAAAGCGGATATTTACTGGCTTACGATCACCGCAACGCCCTTTTCTTTCATAGCGCTCACCCAGCGTTCATCCGTTGTATCTTCAACAACCAGCGTATTCATCAGCGACAGGTCTCCAATCACGAACGCCGAGGCCGTGTTGATCTTTTCCGGTGAGGCCAGTACCACCGTTTCCGCCGCTCTGCCGGAAAATGCGCGTTTGATGCACGCTTCTTCGTAATCTCCGGTGGTCAGCCCGGCCTCAGGATGAACGCCGGTGACACCCATGAAGAACAGATCTGCCTGAATATTGTTGATACCTTCAATAGCGGCCGCGCCTACCGTGACGATGGAGTGTTTATACAAACGACCACCAATCAGGATCACCTCTATACACGGATGGTCGACCAGACCCAATGCGATACCCGGACTGTGCGTCACCACGGTTATCCGTAAATCGGGTGGCAAGAAGGTAATCAGTTCGGAGGTAGTCGTCCCGCCATCGATGATCACCACCTGCCCCGGTGAAATGAGCTGCGCGCCTCGCCGTGCCACGCGTTTTTTTGCATCCATTTTAACGGACTGACGCTCGGCGAAAGGCGCAATCGCTGATGATGCTGGCAGTGCGCCGCCGTGAACACGCTGCAAACGCCCTTCTGCCGCCAGTTCACGTAAATCCCGGCGGATAGTGTCCTCAGACACCGAGAAAAAGAGGCTGAGCGCAGTAGACTGGACCTGGCCTTCCGCCTCCAGTTTTTCCAGAATCAACTGTTTGCGCTGACTTGTGAGCATTCTTCATTCCTGATATTGCACGATATTACTTGTATTTGCACGAAAGTGCTGTTTATGATGTTTACTCTACGAGAGGAGAGCCAAACGTGCAATTAAAACGTGCAGATATACGCATCATCAACAGCGAAACGTTGTCCGACAACTGGTATAACCTGAAAAAATACACTTTTGAACTCCAGCGCCGGGATGGCGACTGGCAGCGGCAAGAGCGTGAAGTATATGACCGCGGGAATGGCGCGACGATCCTGCTCTATAATCGCGACAGCAAAACCGTCATTCTGACGCGTCAGTTCCGTTTCCCGGTGTTTATCAATGGTCACGAGGAGGATCTTATTGAGGCGGCCGCCGGGTTGCTCGATAACCTTGACCCGGAAAGCCGGATTAAAGCCGAAGCGGAAGAAGAAACCGGGTTTAAGGTGACGCGCGTAGAGAAAATTTTTGAGGCCTATATGAGCCCGGGCTCGGTTACCGAGAAACTCTACTTCTATCTGGCGGAATATCAACCGCAGGATCGGACCAGCGCGGGCGGCGGCGTTAAAGCAGAGGGGGAAGATATCGACGTGCTGGAAATGACGCTGGACGACGCGCTTAGGGGCATTGAGAATGGCCAGATTGTCGACGGAAAAACTATTATGCTGCTGTATCACCTGGCCCTGAAAGGCATTTTATAATCCCACAATTAGCCAGATACCTGCTCCGGCGCAGGTATTTGCCTGTGCTATTCTTGCTGAACACCTCAACATGGAGATGCGAAAATGGCCGACTGGGATCCCTCACTTTATCTACAGTACAGCGCAGAACGCACACGTCCCGCCGCTGAGTTACTTGCCCGGGTGCCGCTTGCTGACATAACCTCTGCCGTGGATTTGGGCTGCGGGCCAGGCAATAGTACCGCGCTGCTGAAACAACGCTGGCCTTCAGCGCAGATCGCCGGCGTGGATAACTCCCCGGCCATGCTGGAGGAAGCCCGACAGGCCCTGCCAGACTGCCACTTTATTGAGGCGGATATCCGTCACTACAAACCTGACCAGCCTCTTAGCCTGATCTACGCTAACGCCTCACTGCAATGGATCCCGGACCATTACCACCTTCTGCCACACCTGATTTCATTGCTCCAGTTAAACGGCGTGCTGGCGGTGCAAATGCCTGACAACTGGCTTGAGCCGACGCACGCCCTTATGCGTGAAGTTGCCTGGGAACAGGGCTACCCCGATCGTGGCCGCGAGCCATTGCCGGGTATCCATGCCTACTACGATATTCTGACGGAAGCGGGATGCGACGTGGATATCTGGCGCACCACCTATTTCCATCAGATGAGCTCTCATCAGGCGATGATTGACTGGGTCAGCGCGACAGGGTTACGACCGTGGTTACAGGAACTTAGCGAGAGCGAGCAGAAAAACTATTTGAAACGCTATCTTGAGCTGCTGAAAGAGCAGTATCCGCTCCAGGAAAACGGGCAGATACTGCTGGCTTTTCCGCGCCTGTTTATGGTGGCTCAGCGGGTCCCGTAAGCCGGATCAGGAACGCGCTTCCTTGAGCAACTGCTGAATGACGGCCTCCTGCTTGTCGTAGTGACCTTCGCCAAACGCGGTGTATCGCAGTTGCCCTTTCGCATCGAAATAGTAATGTGCTGGCCAGTACTGATTTCCGAACGCGCTCCAGATTTTATAGTTATTATCCGTCACTACGCGGTACGGCAGCCGCCATTTGTTGACCGCGTTTTTCACCGATGATAACGGCTTTTCCCAGGGGTATTCCGGGGTGTGGACGCCAATCACCACCAGACCTTGTGACTCATATTTCTTCGCCCAGTCACGCACGTGCGGAAGCGTGTGCTGGCAGTTGATACAGTCCCAGGTCCAGAAATCGATAAGCACAACTTTACCGCGCAGGGACTCAGACGTGACAGGGTCACCGTTTACCCACCCCGTACCGCCGCTTAATGAGGGTAGCTGGCTGCTCGGCGCCGCGTCAGCGACCGGTTGCAGTTTCAACTGCGTGGAAGTTGGTTGCGTAAGACTCAACAGGGCCTTTTCCAGCTGGTCGGTAAGCCCGTTGGCACCTTTAAGTGCCGAGGTCATCCCGCTGGCGTTGAACGCAACGGCAGCTAACATCATCACTCCCGCTCCCTGACGCAAACGCGCCATCAATGCGGATTTGGCTCTCAGGGGGGTTATCAGCTTACGGCCCCCCGCGACAAGCAGCCCCAGCATCAACGCGCACCCACTGCCGTAAGCGGCTAACAGCGCTCCGGTTGCGATGGCCGAGTGGCCCGCAATATTAATGCTGAAGATCGCCCCGAGAATCGGTCCGGCACAGGGGGACCACAGAAGTCCAACGGCCAGCCCTGCCAGAAAAGCCGAAACCAGGCCGCGTCGATGCATGCTGTGGGTGTTGAGAACGTTTCCCGCGCTGACCGCCGGGCGGGCAATGCGCTGAGCGAACTGCGGAAATATCAGGGCCAGTGCAGCAATGCTCAGTACCAGCAGCGCAATCCAGCGACCTATAACGGTGGCGTCAGCGATCCACTCGCTGGCAACCGTTACTACCATCGCCACCAACGTGAACATCACAATCATTCCTGCCAGAAGCGCCAGAATGTGTTTGCGCTGCCCCTGAAAGCCGGCGAACAGCAGAGGAATGACGGGAAGCGTGCACGGACTGAGCAGGCTAATCATGCCGCCTAAAAAAGCGATTATCAGAAACATAACGACCTCACGATACGGTTGCTGCGAAGGTGCAGTGAGGTCATTTCACCTTACTAATGTGTTCAGGCCGTGTGTGAAAAGCTGAATTTTGTCTGCCTGCGTATCGGCACGGAGTGCAGATACACAGGCGTACAATTAACCGCGCGGAAGGGTCACGCTTACGGCCAGCCCGCCCTCCGCCCGGTTTGCAAGCTGCAATTTCCCGTCAAGCTGGGCGGTGAGCTGCGCGGCAATGGCGAGGCCTAACCCGGTGCCGCCCGTTTCCCGGTTGCGCGACGTTTCAACCCGGTAGAACGGCTGTAACACCGCCTCCAGTTCTGCCTCCGGGATGCCGGGGCCGTTATCCATAATGCGGATCGCTACCTGCCTTTCATCTTCATCAATCTCTATCACCGCGCTTTCGCCAAACTTCAGCGCATTATCAAGCAGATTAGTCATTACCCGCCGCAATGCCTGCGGGCGGGTGACGATCGGCAGACGCGTATGTCGTGCATGAAACTGCACGTTTTTACCAATGTCCTGATAATCACTGGCGATGCTGTTTACCCACGCGTTCAGCTCGAGCTTCAGCGTGGTCTCTTCCAGAGATTCTGATGACCGGGCATAGGCAATCCCCTCCCGTACCAGTCGCGACATATTATCCAGGTCGCTCAGCAGCTTCTCGCGGAGTTCGGGCTGACCCGCCATTTCGATCCGCAGCTTCATGCGCGTGATGGGGGTCTGGAGATCGTGAGAAATGGACGCCAGAATCTGCGCGCGTTCACGCAGATAGGTCTGTATCCGCGACTGCATCTCATTAAAAGCGTGGGCTGCCTGGCGCACCTCAACCGGACCATTTTCAGCCATCGGAGAATGGGCCGCAGGATCGAGGGAATCAACCGCGCGCGTGAATTGCAGGAAGGGCCGGACAACCTGGCGCACGGCAATCCAGGAGCAGAGCGCGACAAGTAACAGCTGAAGAACCAGCACAACGGGTAACCAGCTGGCGACAGGCGGCATGCGCGGGATCAGATCGATGGTGAGCGGAGCGCCGTCGCGGAGCGTCAGATGGGCCTGAATATGGGAAATCGGCCCTGGCACCGCCGTAAAGTGGAGCGGATATTGGGCTGAAAGCGTCTCTTTCAGGGTGCGAACCGCATCCCGCGAGCGCTTGTCCGTTGGCGCGGCGCCTGCCTCGCCGGGGCCAAGGATATAACGATAATTACCGCGACTGAGCCGTTCCAGCCACTCTGGGCGCTCTTTGGCCGGAAGCCGGTCGAGAATGGCCACGCTGGTCGCCACGTCATTCTCAAGATTGCCCAGCATAACCGTACGCGCGCTGTGCATTCGCTCAACCATGACCAACGTCAGGCTGAGCGCGTTAGCCAGCAAGAGTCCCAGCAGCACAATGATCAGCAGCCGGGCCAGTAAGGTGCGGGGCCACAGCGTCATTCATTGGCCTCGACGATGGTCACCGGCATGGTAAAGACGTAGCCCTCGCTGCGAACGGTTTTAATGTAGGCCGGCGTGCGGGCATCTTCATTCAGGCGCTGTCGCACGCGGCTCACCAGGAGATCAATCGAACGCTCAAACAGTTCGGCATCACGTCCCTGCGTCAGGTTCAGCAGCTGATCGCGGCTCAGCACCCGTTGAGGATGATCGAGGAATACGCGCAAAAGGCGATACTCCGCCCCGCTGAGCGCCACAACCATCCCCTCGTTATCAATCAGATGACGCGCCACGGTATCCAGCTGCCATTCACCGAACACCACCAGGCGCCCTGCCTCGGTCACCTGAAGATTAGGCGGCATAGTACGAAAACGACGCAGGATGGCTTTGATACGCGCCAGCAGTTCGCGGGCCACAAACGGTTTCACCACGTAATCGTCAGCGCCCATCTCCAGCCCCAGGATCCGGTCCGTGTCCTCGTTGCGTGCCGTGAGCATCAGGATCGGCAGATCCTTATGCCTGCTGCTGCGCAGCTGTCGACACAGCGTCAGGCCATCATCGCCGGGCATCATCACGTCCAGCACCACCAGGTCGATATGCTGTTTGTCGAGCGCTACGCGCATCTCTTTCCCGTTCGCCGCGCCAGAGGCGTGGTAGCCGGATTTCACGAGGTAATCGACAATCAGTTCTCGAATATCCCTGTCGTCATCGACGACAAGGATGTGATCAATATGCTCCACCGCAGGCTCCTGATTAAGAGGTAACGGATTGAAAATAGCACATATCAGAGCTTATCCGCGTCGACAACGGCTTTAACAAAGTCCTGCGGATCTTCCTGCGGCGGGTTGTGGCCAACCGTTGCGCCGAAAGTACGGTGCTCATATTTTCCGGTGAATTTCCCCGCATAGGCCGCGGGTGCAGGATGTGGTGCCCCGTTGTTACCGCCCTCGATGGTGATGGTCGGCACCGTAATGTTCGGCAGCGTAGCCAGCTTTTGTTCATAGGCGTCATATTTCTGCTCACCCTTCTCCAGCCCCAGACGCCAGCGGTAATTACTGAGCGTGACGGCAACGTGGTCCGGATTATCGAGGGATTTGGCGCTGGCATTGAAGGTGGCGTCGCTGAATTTCCAGTCAGGCGATGCCTGGGACCAGATCAACCGGGCAAAATCGTGCGTATTTTTAGCATAGCCTTCCGCCCCGCGCGGCGTGGCAAAATAGAACTGATACCACCACTGAACCTCTGCCTTCGGCGGCAAAGGCTGCTTGCCAATCGCCTGGCTGCTGATCAGGTAGCCACTTACCGAGACCAGCGATTTCACCCGTTCCGGCCAGAGCGCCGCAACGATATCCGCCGTGCGCGCTCCCCAGTCATAACCGGCAAACACCGCCTGTTTGATATTCAGGGCGTCCATCAGGTTGACAATGTCTTTTGCCATTGCCGAAGGCTGGCCGTTTCGCGGCGTTTTATCAGAAATAAAGCGCGTGGTGCCGTACCCGCGCAGGGACGGAACAATGACACGATACCCCTTCGCGGCCAGCGCGGGGGCCACCTCTGCATAACTGTGAATGTCGTACGGCCAGCCATGCAGCAGGATCACCGGTTGCCCCTCTTTTGGCCCGATATCGACGTAACCGACGTTCAAATCGCCAGCGTTAATCTGTTTAACCTGGTTAAAGGCCGACGCGTAATCCTTACCCGTCGCTTCTGCCTGACAGGACATTACGGTGCCAAGCGAAACGCTCAGGGCGACGGCTGAGTATGCGAGTTTATTAAACATGATGTTATCTCCGGGTAAGTTCAGTTGACGGAGATATAACACCATGCGTTTGTATAGGAGATGTGTGCGGATGCGGTTTTATTGCATACCTGTGTATGTATCACAGACGCAGATACAGTGTGATACAAACCCAGGTATTACACGACTAAAGCGAGATTCGGTACCGGACGTAATCGTCGGCTTCACCATAGTGGTCATACAGCTTACGCGCCGGATTGTTCATGCGGGTTACCCAGTAGAGTTTTGACCACCCTTCCCGCTTGCCTTCGTCGATCAGGGCGTCGATAAGCGCTTTACCTGCCCCTGCGCCACGTTCGCCAGCGTCAACAAACAGATCTTCCAGATAGCAAACGGGCGCGGTTGACCAGGTCCCTTCATGCAGGACACACATGGCGAAGCCGATGACGTTGCCGTCTTTCTCCACGACCCGGCAAAACAGGGATGATGAACCTGAGAGCGCTCTTTCCCAAGTGGCCGCGGTAACGGACTCGTCGAGGTAGCACTCATAACAATGGGTATAGCCATCCCACAGCGGTCGCCATTGTGGGTAATCTTCTGCCTGTAACGGGCGTACGATGAGTGTCATGTGTTCCTCACATTATCCTTACTGCTCTTCAGGCGCATGATGCGAGCCAGCGTGGCAAGACGCTTCGAACGACAATATAGCGTGAACAGCACAAAGCCTCGACTGTTTAACACCATACGGCTAATTACCAAAGCGATCGTTGCAATGATCAGCTGCCAGCTACTGCCGTCAGAAATGGTCAGATAGTGAAGCCATTGCAGTACCGTTAATGTCAGCAGGATGATGAAAAGCGCTAAAAACCCTGTTAGTCCTGAAGTGTATCCCCGGGCAAGGAAGGCACTCGCGAGCATCAGGAAGATAAGTATCGCTAGCGATGGGACAAAAAAACTGAGTGCATGTAGCGTTGGCGGCATACTGGATATTGTCTGGAGAAATGGCAGCAAATTAAACGCAAAAATCACCAGAAATAGCGGTAATAATATCGCTACCGGATAAGCATTTTGCCGTGGCAGCTCACTAAGCGGGCGTGAAAAATACCGCTCCAGTTCGGGTGTGGAATGGTTTAATAAATCATTGTCATGACGGGCAATAGCGTCCTCAATCCGTTTTCCGTGTTGCAGGAGCTCGTAAGAAACGTGTCCGGTTAACAAGTGCAGAATTTTCATCAGAAAACCGCCAGTGACTGGATAGTACCGATAATGTATTTACTGGTGCGAGGTATGTTCCCCGGAGCGGCAATAACTCCGCTTACAGCGCTTCCTGCAAGCGCCGCGGCATTCGTTACAACTTGACTTAATTGCCTGGTGAGCTCAACCTGAACAGGACCCGATGGGAATCGTTTTGGATAAAAGCCTGCTCGAATAAGCGCTTTGACTTCTTTATTGCTTATACCAGGGTTTTGAGCGCGAATAATTAATTCAGTCAGTCGAGCACGGTCCTGACGAGGATAACTTTTTAGCCACTCGGTTGCTTTCAAGGACGAAACGGATTTCATAGCGCGCCAGGTAGTAACAGCCTCTTTAAGTGCACCGCCTGCGCTTGCCAGAGAAATGACATCTAAGGAAGTGGATGTCGCGACATACCAGTCCTGAGTATCCAGCCAGGCGACATTGGCACCGTCATTTTCAACCAAATCATAAATTCGATAAAGGCCATTCACACATTGCAGACCGGTGGCAGCCGTTCCGGCGTAGCCAATAGCGACCAGTACGCTTCCCCCGCCTGCGGTAAGGGGAGTTGCTGCTGTTCCAGCGAGCATCACTCCGCCAGTTATGATCATCGCGCCACATGACAGAACGGTTGAGGCAATTTCAGTTCCCATGGAAGTAGATGAAACTGCATCACTCAATACTTTTCCTGCTGTGGAAGCAGACGGAAACGAGGAGGCTTTGGTCACGATAACATGCGTTACTATTCCACTTTGCCCTTGAGGATGTCTTTTGCCGGGTCGCACCAGGAAGCGTTGGGGGCCGTCAGAGTAAATGATACCCGCGTGAGCAAATTCACGATGACAGTCCATGGCGGCACCAAGCGCTTTAAAATCGAAATCCGCAGCCCCAACTCCCGACATTTTCGCAAAATCGTAGCCCGGTAAGTTTTTATCAAGGTTTATCCCAGGTAAAACCATACCCTTCTCCTTCTCAAGCAGGTTGATTACGTTAACTCAACATCGTTTTAGTACAGTACATCGCAACAGAATGTTATTAAGATGAAAATACCAGAACCCAAACAAAAGCATAACGCTTAATGATGGAGATCAGCGGATGACCATACCCACGCTTACCACCGAGCGCCTGATATTACGCCCCCTGATTGCAGAAGATGCCGTCCAGATCCAGCAACGCTATCCGCGCTGGGAGATTGTCCGCTATATGGTGGCTTCAGTCCCCTGGCCCTATCCGGACGACGGTGCTGAAAACTACGTCAACAACGTTGCCTTGCCCGATATGGCCAAAGACATTGCATGGTTCTGGACGATTCGCCGTCGCGAAGCGCCTGACGAGCTGATGGGGCTGATTTGCCTGTATGACGTTGAGGACAATAACAGGGGCTTCTGGCTCGCACCGGAATTTCAGGGCCAGGGATATATGCGCGAGGCGAGCGTTGCGGCAACGGATTTCTGGTTTAATACGCTCAATAAACCGGTGTTACGCGCGCCGAAAGCGGCTGCAAACAGCCGCTCCCGACGTATTTCAGACAGCAGCGGCATGCGGCTCATCAGGACGGAGAAGAAAGCCTATGTCAGCGGCCTGCTGGATTCGGAGCTGTGGGAAATCACCCGCGACGAGTGGAATGCCCGTCAGGTCAGCTGATAATGCTTATCCGGCATCAGTCTGTCAGGGATGTTCTCTTCATCGTTCATCTGCAACAGATCGCGCTCCATCATGTTGCAGATGGCGTCCAGCGGCAGATCGTTATCTTCCGTCCCAAACGGATCTTCCAGCTCTTCCGCCAGCGTGTCCAGCGAGATAAAGGTGTAAGAAATCAGCGCAGAGACAAAGGGCGTCATGTAATGCAGATCAACAACCAGCGCAAACGGCAGCATGATGCAGAACAGATACACCGTCCGGTGCAGGATCAGCGTATAGGCAAACGGGACTGGCGTATTGGCGATACGCTCACAGCCAGCCAGCACGATGGACATATCGTTCAGGCGGTTGTTGAGACTGTGAAACAGGATGTCTGAAAGGTGTCCGCTACGCCGCCGCACGGCCAGCCACTCCCCCATGATCAGCAGGATACGGTTCGCCGGCGAGTTGGCGTCCATCACTTTGCGCAAATCGTCAGGAGCCAGATAGCGGGACAGCTGATCGGCATTGGTTTCTCTGCGCAGGGTCATACGCAGACAGTTAGCAAACGCGATTTGCAGGCGGACAAACTCTCCGAGATGTTTATCATCCGGTAAGGTGTTTTTTACCTCGCGAAACAGCGAGCGCGCCGCTATCATCAACTGCCCCCAAAGCAGACGCGCCTCAACGTAGCGCGAATAACATGCGTTATTGCGAAACCCCAGGAAGATAGCGATAGCCACGCCCAGAATGCTGAACGGCGCGACGGTAAACCGGATACCCAGCGAGGTGTACCACGGCAGCATGACAATCACGGCGATAGAAAGCAGGAAGTTAAGCAGCAGTCGGGTATAAATTTTGGGAAGTACCGAACCATGCCAGACAAAAATCAGTTGCAGCCAGTGCTGTTGAGGACGAACAATCATAATCAGCTTCAGAAGAGTAAAGAGCGCGGCTATTAAACGTGATCCCCCTCACGGTTGCAAGCATGTTAATAGTTCATTGCATCATCTGACCTGTTAAGCATCAATCGCACGGTGCTGCATGAGTTTTTTTAAAAAAAAACGTATAGTATGTTGTAACTAAATGGGGTCTGTAAAAAACCCGGCAAACGCCGGGCATTAGGATTAGCAGAGCGGTTTCACCGCATCGCGCATGCCTTTGCTTAAAATCGCATCCAGATCCTGCGCAACCTGTTCTACCAGTCCGTTCACCAGCGTGAGATCCTGTTCCCAGTGTTCGCTCACGCTTAACACCGACGATACCAGTTCAGGTGTAGTGACCTGTTTGTCGCCATGTTGCGTCCACAGCTGCTGGTAACGTTCAAGCCAGTGCGCATCGTCCTGCACCGGATAGCGCTCACCGTTGCGCTCGGCACGGTAAAATGCAATCAGCGCCGCCAGAGCAAAAGTCAGACGTGCTGGCAGTTTGCCGGTCGCCTTCTGCCCTGCCAGCAGTTGCGGCAGAATGCGGGTACGGTACTTGGTCATCCCGTTCAGTGCAATCGACAGCAGCTGATGCTTAATGTACGGATTACGAAAACGCCCCGTTACGGCACTGGCGAAGGAGTGCAGCTCGTCGCGCGGCAGATCCAGGACCGGAATGATCTCCTCATAAATAGCCTTCTCTACGAACGCGCAAATTTCCGCGTCGTTCATGGCTTCCCCTACCGTATCCAGGCCGGCCTGAAAAGCGACCGGAACCAGCGCCGTGTGCGCGCCGTTGAGGATCGCCACCTTACGCTCTTTATACGGCTTGATATCGTCAACAATCAGGACGTTGAGCGGGTATTTATCCAGGCGCAGTTCAGCAGCAAGTGATTTTGGCCCCTGTATAACAAACAGATAGAAATGTTCTGCCGTGTCGAGGAAGCTGTCATGATACCCCAGCCCGGCTTCCAGCTCTGCCACCTCATCACGCGGATAGCCGGTAACAATGCGGTCAACCAGCGTCGAACAGAAGGTGTTAGCATCATTCAGCCAGGCAATGAATGCCGCCGGCAGCGCCCACTTCTGCGCATAGCGCAGCACCAGTTCACACAGGGCATCGCCGTTGTAGTCGATAAGCTCACAAGGAATGATGATCCAGCCTTTATCCGCAGCCCCGTTAAAGTGGGTAAAACGTTCGAACAGCAGACGCGTTAGTTTGGCCGGATAGCTGACAGCTGGCGCATCGTCAAACTTATCGCCCGCGTGATAGCAGATCCCCGCCTCCGTGGTATTGGAGAAGACAAACCGCATGTCCGGGTTATGGGCGAGCTTCAGAAATTCATCGTACTGGCTGTAGACGCTGATTTCACGATTCACGGAACGAATAAGACGCGCATCGCTTACCGCTTCTCCCTGTTCATTCAGACCACGAATAATCGTGGTATACAGACCCTCCTGGGTGTTCAGCGACGGCGGAAAATCGCTCTGGATCGGCCGCACAATCACCACACCTGCATTGAGATCGGTATGCTCGTTTAAGAGGTCGATTTGCCAGTCAACGAACGCGCGCAGAAAGTTACCTTCGCCAAACTGGATGATACGTTCAGGATAGCGCGCACCGGGGAATTCACGACGGTTGAGTGTGTTCACAATGGAGGTCCTTTATAATTAGTCATACAGCCCGTTAAGATTGGTGTAATAACTTATCAAAACTTCAGGACCATAACCCCTGTCTGGATCAACTCAGGACGCGATGGTGAAAAATAATCACAAAAATTTATAGAACACCGAGGTCGCCGTCATGTCCCCGTTCGGCAACAGGGCGTAGCGTGGGATCTCCCCTGCTTTTTGCCAGCCCGCTCGTTGGTAAAACGCCTCCGCGCCGCTGCCCGTCGAGGTATCAAGCACCAGCACCGTAAGCGCTTTCTCACGCGCAACCGCCTCCAGGGCTTCCATCAGCGCCATTGCCGCCCCTTTACGGCGCGCCTTCTCATGAACCAGCAGTTTCGCGACATCTGCGCGGTGCGGCTGGTTTTCAGGCTGATCGGTGATCAGCTGGACCGTGCCAACCAGCCCCTGGTCCGCATCAAAACAGCCCAGGACGGTACGCTCGTCGCGCCCGATGCTGTCTGCGACGCCGAGCCAGAAGGTTTGGGCTTTCCCGGCAGTAAATGGCAGCATAAAGCTGACGGAGGCGCCGCCGTTGACACAGTTGACGAGAATATCGTTCAGGGCATCGATGTGGGTGAGGATGTCCTGCCGGGAGAGAGGTTTAATCAGCATGGGAGAGTTCATTTCGCGTCCTTAGGTTGAATCTCTCCACTTTGCTATTAACATTTTTGTAACGCAATAGGCGATGACATAGGATTTCGTTATGTCATTTTTCGCCGTGGTGTTGCCGCTTCATGGCATACATTTGCGCATCCGCGTGTTTTAACCATGCCTGCATATCGTTGCGGTGATGATCGAACTCGCTCAGCCCCCAGGAGAACTGTAACGACCAGGGATGCAGCTGACGCGCGTTATACTTTTCCGTTTGTTCGACGAGATACTGCATGGCGATCCATGCGCCAGGCTCATCGGTATCCGCAAACAGCACCGCGAACTCGTCTCCCCCGAAACGTACCAGCAGGTCGGCCTCGCGGAACGAGGAACGCATCAGGGCGGCCATCGCTTTCAGAGCTTTGTCCCCCTCCTGATGTCCGAAGCGATCGTTAATGGTTTTGAAATGGTCCAGATCCAGCCAGCCAAGGGTTAACGGTTCTGCCCGACGCTGCGAAACCGACAGTGCAAACTGCGCAAACTGGTTAAACCCGCGACGGTTAAACAGCCCCGTGAGTTCATCGGTTGTGGCCGCGCTTACGGCTGCAAATTCATCCTCAGCCAGCGCGCTAAGATCGGCCAGTACGGCGGAATCCGCCGCCGAAAACTCACGCGGTGCATAATCAACGAGACACAACGAGCCTACGCACGCCCCGTCACGTAAACGCAGCGGAAAACCGGCATAAAAGCGCACGCCCGGGTCTCCCACCACCTGCGGATTGTCCGCAAAGCGTTCGTCCAGCAGCGTATCACCCACCACCAGCGGCGCGTCTCCCAGAATCGTATGACCACAAAAAGAGAATTCGCGAGGCTGGCTAACGGGTGCCCGGCCGTCGGCAGACTTCACGATCGTTGCGTGGTCATCCACCAGCGTAATCATTGCCAGCGGCACCCTGAAAAAGCGTGTTGCCAGCCGCGTGAGACGATCAAACGCGGGATAAGAGTCGATCTCAAGCAGACCGGACTCGCGCAGAGCATTCATGCGCTCCGTTTCATTAACGGGAATTTGAGGTGCTTTCATAACGTCTCCTGACGCTGAGCATTAGTAAAAGCGTAGCTTAAACAGAGACATTGTCAGTTCAGGAGGCACGATTTACCTCAATGACCAGCCAATGATGGATCACGTTGACAATATACTGCTGTTGCTGCGCACTCAGCGGCATGCCCTGCGGGATAGCATGCCACTTAGCCAGACAGCCCCGACAGCAGGTTGCCGTGGCATGCTGGGCGATAAAGACCGGATGGCCACGCATCGGCGTCTGCTTACCGTCATTCACCGGGTGTGCAGGCGCCAGCCGCGCGGCTACAAAATCAGCGGCATGCTTATCGATAGTCTCCGCGCCCTTATCCCAGCAGTATTGCCGCTCTTTCATCCCTAAATGAAATCGTGAACGAAACGTGGAGCGAGCCAGGCGCGCGAATAAAGGATCTAACGTGCACATCAGTATACGGACCGTCCGAGACGTTTGGTCAGTTGCTCCAGCGCTGCCACGCCCGCCAGTGAATTACCGGTCTCGTCCAGTTCCGGGCTCCAGACGGCAATCGCCATCTCGTGGGGGACAATCGCCACAACCCCACCGCCCACGCCGGATTTAGCCGGCAGCCCCACGCGCCAGGCAAACTCACCGGCGTTCTGATACATTCCGCTGGTGGCCATTAACGCGTTGATCTGCCGGGCCTGCATCGGGGAGACAACGTCCTCACCCAGATGCGGGGCATGGCCCTGATGCGCCAGAAACAGAAAAGTTTGCGCCAGTTCGACGCAGTTCATCTTCAGCGCGCAGTAATGAAAATAGTTTTGCAGCACCGTAGCGACATCATTATGAAAGTTGCCGAAGGACTTCATCAGCCAGGCGATGGCGGCATTACGTGCAGAGTGTTCAAACTCAGAGCGCGCGACCACCGGATCGTATGCGATGTCCTGCACGCCGGAAAGCTGTCGCACAATCTGGAGCATCCGCTGACGCGGCGCGCTCAGCCGGCTTTGCAGCATATCGCACACCACCAGCGCCCCGGCATTTATAAACGGGTTACGCGGCTTACCCTGTTCGATTTCCAGCTGGAGAAGGGAGTTAAACGGCTGGCCGGACGGATCTTTGCCCACCCGCTGCCAGATCTCCTGCTCGTCATACTGGCGCATGGCGGCAACGAGGCTTAGCACTTTGGAGATCGACTGAATCGAAAAGCGCTCAAGCGCGTCTCCCGCCTGAAAACATTGCCCGTCGATTGTACAAACGGCGATGCCGAGCTTTTTACCGCTGATTGAGGCTAACGCGGGAATGTAATCGGCAACCTTACCCTGCCCCAGTAGCGGACGAACCTGCGCCAGAATTTCGTCCAGCATCTCATTATGGATGACCGCAGCCACACTTTGCTCCTTGCCCTCAGGCTAAAACGGGCTGCGAGTATAACAGAGGCTAATACATCACGTCAGGCAGGGAGACGAAAACGCGAGACGGCCTGTAATAAAAGATCGGACTCCTGATGCAGAAGCTCAGAGGCATTTGACGCTTCGTTAACCAGCACATCCGTCTGACGCGATACGTGATTCAGCGCCTGAAGCTGACGGGTCATCTGATGAATACTTTCCCCCTGATTTAGGGTGGCAAGTGAAATATCATTCAGCAGGCTGCTCAGGGTCCCCACCAGTCCGGTGACCTGTTGCAGATTATCTTCCAGACGGTTTACCACCTGGGAACCTTCTTCTATGCCCTGTAGCGAGTGGTTAATCAGCGCCTGGATGGTTTGCGTCGAGTGACTGCTTTTTCGGGCCAGCAGCCCCACTTCCCGGGCGACCACTGCAAATCCGCGTCCCTGCTCCCCCGCATGGGCGGCTTCGATGGCCGCGTTAAGGGCCAGAATATTGGTCTGAAACGCCACGCTGTCGATCATCGCGACGATCCCGCGCATCTCTGAGGATCGGTCCACGATCGTCTGCATTGAGCCATTCACCGCGGACATCATTTGCTCCCCGTTGGCCGCAGCCTGTCGGGCCTCCTCGGCACGCGTGCGGGCGAGTTTCGCATAACCCGTGTTTCCCTCAACATGGGTTTCGAGATCGGCGATATGCGCCGTCACCTCCTCCAGCTCTTTGGCCTGCCGCGTGGACTGCTGATAGAGCTTCTGATTTCCCTGCGCAAGCGACCCGATATTTTCAACCATGGAGGTAGTGGCCTCGCTGACCTGAGTCACCAGCTGTTGTAACCCGCGCTGCATGGCGGTAATACTGCCGCTGAGCTGGCTGATTTCCCGATTAAAGTGCACAACGCCAGGCGGCGTGCCTGACAAATCTCCTGCCGCGAGCTGGTTAATATGAACAATCATTCGGCGTAGCGGGGTTATCACCCACTTCGCCATTCCGAACCAGACGGCAATGGCAATGCCCAGCAGCACCAACGGCGCAAACAGAAATAGCCGTTGCAGGTCTGACAGTTGGTCCATGAGCGACTGACGCCCCAGCAACGCCTGCTTTTCACTCCGTTGCTGATAGCGTGCGAAGTGGTCATTAAAATCGGTCTGAAACGCCTGGGCGGGTACGGCGAAAAAGAGGTCGATGCTGTTGGTTTTCACCAGCCCCTCCGCCTGCTCTCGGATGGCGTCAAAAAACAGCTGATAGCTGTTAACCAGCCCGTCGTCTTTCGGCGGATTAAGCGCGAGCCAGGCCTGCCATGCTCGCTGAGACGCCGCCAGGGAGTTTTGCGCTTCTTCCATCAGGCTATGCCAGCTCCCTTCCGAGCCGGTCTCTTTATCCTGCATAAAGTACACGCCGGAGCGGTTGAGCAGATCGCTTGCGGCCAGGAGGGAGACGCGCGCCTGATCCAGCCTGCTCTGTTGCTGCCAGGCCAGCTGATTGCGCTGTTCGTTACGCTGGGCTTGATTCAGGGAGGCAGTCAGCAGGAAGGAGGAAGAGAGTTGTAGAGCGGAGAAAAGGCCAATAATACAAAAGATGCCGGTCAGCAGGCCAAACTGACGAGGAATAAAGCGCGGCGCAAGACGACGAAAAATTTGCGTTAGGTTCATAATTTTCTTCTGTAACAATACGTTAGGCGCGAGCGAGTCTACGAAACGAAAATGACAGAACCATTGCAGAATAATGACAGGAAACGGGAATTGCCGGGTAGCGTCCTTGCCTTACCCGGCCATACTATTACACGCGATCCTTCCACACCGTCTGCACATTACAGAACTCATGCAGACCGAAATGAGAAAGCTCTCGCCCGAAGCCGCTCTTCTTCACCCCGCCGAACGCGACGCGCGCATCGCTCGCGCTGTAGCCGTTGATAAACACCCCGCCGCACTCCAGCTCGCGAGAGAAGGTTTCTGCCAGCGCATCGTTCGTGGTAAAGACCGTCGCCGATAGGCCAAAATCGCTGTCGTTAGCCAGCTGCAACGCATGCGCCGCATCGTTCGCGACGGTAATCGCGGCCACCGGGCCAAACAGTTCCTGACGAAAAGCCGTCATCTGTGGGGTGACGCCGCCGAGTACGGTTGGCGCATAATAGTTACCGCTCCCGGCAATTTTCTCTCCGCCGAGCAGCAGGGTCGCCCCTTCCGCCAGCGTAGCCTGCACCTGCTGATGCAGTTCATCGCGAAGATCAAATCGCGCCATCGGGCCAATATAGTTATCTTCTTCATCCGGTGCGCCCATCTTCAGCGCCTTGACCGCGTCAACAAAGCGTTGGGTAAAGGCGTCCGCTACGCCCGCTTCCACAATAAAGCGTTTCGCCGCCGCGCAAACCTGCCCGGTATTCTGATAACGTCCGGCCACGGCCGCGTTGACGGCCAGATCCAGATCGGCATCGTTCAGGACGATAAACGGATCGGAACCGCCCAGCTCCAGCACGCATTTCTTCAGCGCCGCGCCCGCCTGCGCACCAATTGCCGCACCAGCCCGAACGCTGCCGGTTACGGTCACCGCCGCGATACGACGATCGTTAATCGCCTGGCTGACGCCGTCATTCGTCGCGTTCACCCAGCCAAAGACCCCCTCAGGGAAACCGGCATCCGCAAAAACCTTCCCGATCAGCTCCGCCGAGCCGAGCACATTAGGCGCATGTTTAAGCAGATAGCTGTTCCCTGCCAGCAGGATCGGCACCGCACCGCGCAGCACCTGCCAGAGGGGGAAGTTCCACGGCATCACTGCCAGAATCGGGCCCAGCGGACGATATTCAATCACCGCATTTTCGACCTGGGTAGATTCCGGGCGCAGCATAGCCGGGCCGTGTTCAGCGTACCAGTCGCAAAGGCTGGCGGACTTAGCCACCTCCGCACGCGCCTGCACAATCGGCTTGCCCATCTCACGGGAGATCGTCTGCGCCATCTCTTCCGCACGGCTACGCAGCGCCGTCCCCAGATCGCGAAGTTTCTGCGCCCGGTGCGCTACGCTTTCGCGTCGCCACTTGTTAAAACCGGTATCCGCCTGCGCAATGGCACGTTCAACGTCCCGGGACGTTGCCCACGGATATGCAGCCACCGTTTCGCCGGTAGCCGGATTGACAGAAAGGGCATGGGTAGCAGATGAATAGGTCATGTTGTTCTCCACGTAATAACGGTTGATTGATTGTGGCCTACTCTGCTATTTCTTAAAAATGAATAATACTCACCACCTTATTCACGAATCGAGAATGGCATGGACTTAACACAGCTTGAGATGTTTAACGCGGTCGCACTGACCGGCAGTATTACCCAGGCGGCGCACAAGGTTCACCGTGTACCGTCAAACCTCACCACCCGCATCCGACAGCTTGAGGCGGATCTCGGCGTAGAGCTTTTTATTCGTGAGAATCAACGTCTGCGGCTTTCCCCCGCCGGACACAATTTTTTGCGCTACAGCAAGCAGATCCTGGCACTGGTTGACGAAGCGAGAATGGTCGTCGCCGGGGATGAACCGCAGGGATTATTCTCTCTCGGCGCGCTGGAAAGTACCGCCGCCGTACGCATTCCGGAAAGTCTGGCGCGGTTTAACCAGCGCTATCCGCGCATACAGTTTGCGTTGTCCACCGGGCCTTCCGGAACCATGATTGACGGCGTGCTTGAAGGGACGCTTAGCGCCGCCTTTGTCGACGGGCCGCTCTCGCACCCGGAACTGGAAGGGATGCCGGTTTACCGGGAAGAGATGATGCTGGTCACCCCTGCGGGTCATGCGGAAGTGTCAAAAGCCACGCAGGTGAGCGGAAGCGACGTGTACGCCTTTCGCGCCAACTGTTCTTACCGACGTCATCTGGAGAGCTGGTTTCATGCCGACCGCGTCACGCCGGGAAGGATCCATGAGATGGAGTCCTACCACGGGATGCTCGCCTGCGTGATTGCCGGGGCAGGCATTGCGCTGATGCCCCGCTCCATGCTGGAGAGCATGCCGGGGCATCATCAGGTGGCGGCGTGGCCGCTGGCGGAAAACTGGCGCTGGCTCACCACCTGGCTGGTGTGGCGACGCGGGGCGATGACCCGCCAGCTTGAGGCGTTTATCGCGCTGCTGAACGAGCGTCAGCCACCTGCGCCCGGTTGTTAATGTTGAACGTAGTCCTGGAGTCGAAGAAAAATTTTCCCCTTCATATACAGCGTGGCCTGCCCGCCAATCAGCACGCGGTCCCCCTTCAGCTCGCAGCGTAAATCCCCGCCGCGCAAGGAGACCTGGCGGGCCAACATCTGCGTTTTACCGAGCTTTTCGCTCCAGTACGGGATCAGCATGCTGTGAGCCGATCCCGTCACCGGATCCTCCGGCACCCCTTCCCCCGGGCAGAAGAAACGGCTGACGAAATCATACTCATCTCCCGGCGCCGTAACGCAGACCATTTTCCCCAGCGGGAGCATGGCTGCGATATCCGGCATCAGCGCCTCTACCTGCTGCTGGCAGTCGAGCACCACCATGTAATCGCGCCCCACGCGCACCTCTTTTGCCGCGTTAATGCCCAGCGCGCTGAAGAGCACTGCGGGTGGAGTAGCGACAACCTCGGTTGACCACGCCGGGAAATTGAGCGTCAGCCAGTCGCCGCTGCGTTTCACCGTCAGTTCGCCGACAAAGCGCGTGGTGAAGGTAATTTCCGTATGCGGGTAATCCAGATATTCAAAAATAACGTGAGAAGCCGCGAGGGTTGCATGGCCGCAGAGGTTGATTTCATCCTGCGTAGTAAACCAGCGCAGCTCAAACCCGTTGTCCGTTCGTACAAAGAACGCCGTCTCTGACTGATTATGCTGCTTCGCCATCTTCAGCAGCGTCTCATCAGGCAGCCACGCTTCCAGCGGACACACCGCCGCCGCATTGCCGCCGAACGCCCTGTCGCTGAAGGCATCTACCAGATAAAAATCAATTTCCTGCATCGTTGGTTCCTCTTAGATTTATTCAGCGCAGAAATACTGTGCCCTTCAGATACAGCGCCGCCTGTCCGCCCATGCGCACGCGGTCGCCCTTGAGTTCGCAGCGTACGTCGCCGCCACGGGCAGAAACCTGGCGGGCAAACATCTGTGTTTTGCCAAGCCGTTCACTCCAGTACGGGATCAGCATGGTGTGCGCGGAGCCGGTGACAGGATCTTCCGGCACGGCCACGCCCGGCGAGAAGAAACGGCTGACAAAGTCGTATTCCCCCTCGTCCCGGGCAGTGACGGCCACTTTATGCTCGCCCGGCGTCATGGCGGAGAAATCCGGATTAAGGGCTTCAACCTGCTCGCGACTCTCCAGCACCAGCACCCAGGCGCGGCCTTTTCGCGCCTCGACGTAGTGACTGATACCGAGAGCGGTGAGCATCTCCGGTGGCGGCGTCTGTGCCTGCGTCGGGCAGGCCGGGAAGTCCAGCGTCATCCAGTCACCTTCACGGCTGACGGTCAGGCGACCAGAGGCGGTGTCAAAATGAAGGCGTGAGTCCGGATAATCCAGTTCGTTAAACAGAACATACGCTGCGGCAAGCGTCGCGTGACCACAGAGATTGACCTCGGTGAGCGTGGTGAACCAGCGCAGCTCAATTCCTCCTTTGGTGCACACAAAAAACGCGGTTTCCGACTGGTTATGCTGTTGTGCCATCCGCAGTAACGTCTCATCCGGCAGCCACGCCTCGAGCGGGCAAACCGCCCCCGGGTTGCCGCCAAAGGAGGACGCGCTGAACGCATCTACCAGATAAAAATCAATCTCCTGCATCGTATTACCGCCTGTTTTTGCTGTGTTGTTCTTTATCTTCAATGAAAACAACCCTGTTCGCTACCGCTGCATGAAGGTAAATATTGTGATTCACATCACATAACGGTTGAGTTTTCGCCGTTTAAGGCTTTAAGATCGTCTCCTTATCTTTAATGCAACGAATCCCAGATATCCCTATGACAACACACACGGTTTCCCGCAGGGTCGCGTGGCTACGCGTGGTCACGCTCGCCATTGCAGCGTTTATTTTCAACACAACGGAATTTGTTCCGGTTGGGCTTCTGTCCGACATTGCAGCCAGCTTCCATATGGAAACGGCACAGGTTGGCATTATGCTGACCATCTATGCATGGGTGGTAGCGTTGATGTCGCTGCCGTTTATGCTGCTGACCAGCCAGATGGAACGACGTAAGTTACTCATTGGGCTGTTTGTGGTGTTCATTGCCAGCCATGTGCTGTCGTTTATGGCGTGGAACTTTACCGTGCTGGTCATCAGCCGCGTCGGCATCGCGTTTGCCCATGCCGTTTTCTGGTCGATCACCGCGTCGCTCGCCATTCGTCTGGCTCCGGCGGGAAAACGCGCCCAGGCGCTGAGCCTGATTGCCACCGGAACGGCGCTGGCGATGGTGTTAGGCCTGCCGATCGGGCGCATTGTGGGACAATACTTCGTCTGGCGCACCACCTTCTTTGCCATCGGCATGGGGGCGCTGGTCACCCTGGTGTGTCTGGTCAAACTGCTGCCAAAACTGCCCAGCGAACACTCCGGCTCGCTGAAAAGCCTGCCGCTGCTGGTGCGCCGTCCGGCGCTGATGAGCATCTATCTGCTGACCGTGATTGTGGTGACCGCCCATTACACGGCCTACAGCTATATTGAGCCGTTTGTTCAGGTTGTGGCAGGCTTTAGCGCTAACTTTGCCACCGTTCTGCTGCTGATCCTGGGCGGCGCGGGGATTATCGGCAGCATCCTGTTCGGAAAGCTGGGCAATCAGCACGCGTCTGCGCTGGTAAGCAGTGCGATTGGCCTGCTGCTGGCATGCCTGCTGTTACTGATGCCTGCGGCAGGCAGCGAGAGTCATCTGGCGATCCTCAGTCTGTTCTGGGGCGTGGCCATCATGATTATTGGTCTGGGAATGCAGGTCAAAGTGCTGGCGCTGGCCCCGGACGCCACGGACGTAGCGATGTCGCTCTTCTCCGGGATTTTTAATCTGGGGATTGGGGCCGGTGCGCTGGTGGGAAATCAGATCAGCCTGCATGTATCGATGTCGGCCATTGGCTATCTCGGGGCGATTCCGGCGCTGATCGCGCTGATCTGGTCGGTGCTTATCTTCCGTAAATGGCCGGTCGCGATGGAAGAACAGACCAGCCACGGTTGACGTTTGATATGCCGGGTGGCGGCTTCGCCTTACCCGGCCTACGAAGCATTAATATCCGTGTTCTTCATCACCGCCAAGATAACGGAATCTTTCATCTGTCATTTTGGTCTGACAATCATAAATACCGATTCTCGTTGCCAGAGGAGTGGTTGCAGAAGACGCATCGCTTATTTTTCCGCATTTTTTAGCTTTTTCATTGATCCACATGTTCTGCTCCTTTTTCATCGAAGCTTTGACGGAATCAGGAAGATACTTCCATAGTTCGTTTAACTGGCGATCGCTATCAGAATAATTACGCGCGGCAATATTTAATTTATTAGTGAGTTCAGCCTTTTGAAGTTCATCTTTATTCATGGCGAGGGTAGCCATCGCCGCTATTGATTCAGAGATATAATCTTTATTATTGTATTCATATGAAACTGAAATATCTTTTCCGTTATCCGCCATCGATAACGAGTAGGTAAACTTGTCCCATTGAACGCTGTTGTTAAGCACCTTTCCACCATCGTTAATTATACGTCTCAGTCTGTCAGGGTAGGATGCAATGTAACCCATGATTTCAGAAGGCACAGTGAGCGTGACAGTCGCGCTACAGCTCCGCGCCTGCGCTTCGTCATCAGACGATTTTGTTGTGACATTCGCCATTACAATTGCGATTTCATTAGCTTTTGCAATGTAGTCCTTCAGCGGTTTACCGTAGAAATCCGAGGGGGTAGCGAGATAAGCTACCTGTAACTTACTGACTGCATCATCTCTTATTTTTGACTGAGCAGCAGAGATGGCATCATCGCGACCGCATTTGAAATCTGGCGTGGAATCAAACAACCCAGCATAGGCATTTAATGAAAAAAGCAGTGTGCTCACTGCGATAAATGAATATTTTGCTCGCATGTCTATAACCCGAAAAGAAATGAGTGCTGAACGTTACTTTAAGCGGTAATACACAGCAAGGCAGTGGATTATATTAATGCAGAAAAAATTCGCTTTTCAGAATGCATTTATATTCATAAGAATAATATCCATTGCGGGTAGGCCGGGTAAGGCGAAGCCGTCACCCGGCAAGGTTCTCAATGATACGTCTTAACAATCTCCAGCACGCCGTTAATAATAAACTGCACGCCCATACAGACCAGCAGGAAGCCCATCAGACGGGAAATAGCCTCGATCCCTCCCTTGCCCACCCAGCGCATAATCGCCCCGGAGCTGCGCAATGAACCCCAGACGATAATAGCGATAAGCGCAAAAATGATCGGCGGCGCAACGGTGATCACCCAGTGCGGGAAAGTCGAACCATCCCGCACCGTTGAGGCGGAACTGATGATCATCGCTATCGTCCCCGGCCCCGCCGTGCTCGGCATGGCTAACGGTACAAAAGCAATGTTAGCGCTTGGTTCGCTTTCAAGCTCCTCCGATTTACTTTTGGCTTCTGGCGATTCGTGTGCCTTTTGCGCCGGGAACAGCATCCGGAAACCAATAAAGGCCACGATCAGCCCGCCGGCGATGCGCAGACCGGGAATTGAAATACCAAAGGTATTCATCACCAGCTGCCCGGCGTAATACGCCACCATCATAATGGCGAAGACATAGACGGCGGCCATCTTTGACTGCTGATTGCGCTCCGCGCTGTTCATATTCCCCGCAAGCCCCAGAAAGAGAGCCACCGTCGTTAAGGGGTTCGCCAGCGGCAGTAATACCACCAGCCCAAGTCCCACTGCTTTAATTAAATCCAACATGATGCACCGCAGCCCTTATCCTTATTCAACACCGCAATTATAGGGGGAAATCCTCGTCCGGAGCCATCCGCACAGCGTAACCCTAATTGTCTCGCGTAATTGATAACCCCAGATTATCTGTATGATTTAAAAGCGTACAGAATAAGTTCCTGAAGCGTTTTAGCATTTCGTGGCATCGGCCGATTCATTCAGTTGACTTATACTTGCCTGAGCAATAATATCTGCCGTGACTAAACTACTTGCCAGGGCAACCATTGTGAAAAGCACCAGTGACCTCTTTAACGACATAATCCCACTGGGTCGTCTTATTCATATGGTTAACCAGAAAAAAGATCGCCTGCTCAATGACTATCTGTCACCGCTGGATATCACCGCGACACAGTTCAAAGTGCTGTGTTCCATTCGCTGCGAAGTGTGTATCACGCCGGTTGAGCTGAAAAAGGTGCTCTCTGTCGATCTGGGTGCGTTAACCCGCATGCTGGATCGTCTCGTCTGTAAAGGATGGGTAGAACGAAGCCCTAACCCGAATGACAAACGTGGCGTACTGGTGAAACTGACCAGCGATGGCGCGGCCATGTGTGAGCAATGTCATCAATTAGTAGGACAAACACTGCACCAGGAACTGACAAAAAACTTATCGGCAGATGAAGTGGCAACGCTTGAGCTTTTACTCAAGAAAATCCTGCCGTAAACAGAAAAAGAGGTATGACGATGTCCAGACGCAATACTGACGCTATCACCATTCATAGCATTTTGGACTGGATCGAAGATAACCTGGAATCTCCACTATCCCTTGAGAAAGTGTCTGAGCGTTCAGGTTACTCAAAATGGCACCTGCAACGGATGTTTAAAAAAGAGACCGGCCATTCATTAGGGCAGTATATCCGCAGCCGTAAGCTGACGGAGATTGCGCAAAAACTGAAAGAAAGCAATGAGCCGATCCTCTATCTGGCGGAGCGTTACGGATTTGAATCGCAACAAACCCTGACGCGTACGTTCAAAAACTACTTTGACGTGCCGCCTCATAAGTACCGTATTACCAGTATGCCGGGTGAATCCCGTTATCTGTATCCGCTAAAACATTGCAGTTAATCATCGCCTGTTAAGACGTAACCGAGGAAATCATGAAAGTTATCGCCTCCGCCGCCCTCACCTTGCTGGTGCTGGTTTCCGGCCAGAGCTTTGCGGAGCAACCCCCCAGTGCGGGGCAGCAAAATAATCGTGGCACCATGATTATGCCGTCCACGCAAAACCAGTCGCCATGGGACTTCAATCACATGGGCGCTGGCAGCGACAAATCCGACGAATTAGGCGTGCCGTATTACAACCACGACCTGTAATTCGTTTTTGCCCCGCTAATGCGGGGCTTTTTTCTGCCTTAACCCCGCACCCGCGTTGCCCGACGCACCCGCAAGCCAAAAACGTTGATATACAGCCCGGCCATAATCAGCCCTGCGCCACACAGTTGCAGCACGCTGAGCGTTTCACCCAGCAACAGTGCGGCGCTGGCAAGCCCGACCACCGGTACCAGCAGCGATAAGGGCGCCACGCGCCAGGTTTCATAGCGCCCGAGCAGCGCTCCCCAGATGCCGTAGCCAATGATTGAGGCGACTAACGCCAGGTAGACCAGCGACAATATGGTCGTAAGGTCGATCTCCACCAGGCTTTTCAGCATCACCTGCGGGCCATCCAGAACAAACGACGCGGCCATAAACGGCACGATGGGGATCAATGCGCTCCAGACCACCAGCGACATCACCGCCGGACGCGCCTCGTGCTGCATTATCAGCTTGTTGAAGATGTTGCCGCACGCCCAGCTTAGCCCCGCCGCCAGGGTGAGCATAAAGCCCAGCAGCGCGACATGCTGACCGTTGAGGCTGCCTTCAATCAGCACCAGCACGCCAAAGACCGCAAGGCTAATGCCCGCCAGCTGCTTGCCCTGCAAGCGTTCGCCAAAGACAAACGCGCCGAGAATGATGGTAAAGAACGCCTGTACCTGAAGCACCAGCGAAGCCAGGCCCGCAGGCATACCGAATTTAATGGCGCAAAAAAGAAACGCAAACTGACCAAAGCTGATGGTGAGGCCGTAGCCCAGCAGCAGCTTCAGGGGAATTTTCGGGCGGGCAACGAACAGCAGCGCCGGAAACGCCACCAGCAGGAAGCGCAGACCCGCCAGCATCAGTGGAGGCATGTTGTGCAACCCCATTTTGATGACCACAAAATTGAGTCCCCACACCACGACAACCAGCAACGCTAATAGCCCGTCTTTCCGCGTCATTTTCCGCCTCTGAGTTATTAAAATTTTGTAAACACTTCAAGGTAACAGAAAAAATAGCCCCGCGAGAAGATCATTAATTCTGGTACTGAAGAGAAGCACCTGCGGATAAATTGGGTGCTATACAAGCTGCCGATCCCATGATAATCCTGTAATAACACAACAAAAAAAGCATAAGCATTTGTCGGGCAGGAAAATGAAACCATCAATCAGGCGCTCAACCGCAGCGCTGCTGGCATCGTCATTGTTATTAACAATTGGCCGCGGGGCAACGCTGCCCTTTATGACCATATATCTCACACGCGTGTACGATATGAGCGTGGAGAATATTGGCTATGCCCTTACCGTGGCGTTGACCATTGGCGTGGCGTTTAGCCTGGGGTTTGGTATCCTGGCGGATAAGTTCGACAAAAAACGCTATATGCTGATCGCCATCGTGGCCTTTATCGCCGGGTTTGTGGCCATTCCGCTGGTGAATAACGTGACGCTGGTGGTGCTGTTCTTTGCCCTGATTAACTGCGCCTATTCCGTCTTCTCAACGGTGCTGAAAGCGTGGTTTGCCGACGTGCTGACCTCCAGCGAAAAGGCGCGCGTTTTCTCACTCAACTACAGCTTCCTGAACATCGGCTGGACGATCGGGCCGCCGATCGGCACCCTGCTGGTGATGTACAGCCTGCAACTGCCGTTTTGGCTGGCGGCCTTCTGCGCCGCACTGCCGCTCGGGTTTATCCATTTCTTCGTGCAGAAAAGCATAGCCTCAGACAGCCCTGAGGAGAAAATGCCGTGGCAGCCTTCGGTGCTGCTGAAAGACCGGGCGCTATTCTGGTACACGCTCTCCGGCCTGCTGGCGTCCTATGTGGGAGGATCGTTCGCCACCTGCATTTCCCAGTATGTCCTCGCCGCACATGCGGACAGCGATTTTGCAGAAAAGGTGGTGGCCGTTGTGCTGCCCGTCAACGCGGCGGTAGTCGTCACCCTGCAATACGCGCTTGGACGTAAGATCACCGCCAGCAATATCCGTCCGTTAATGACCGCCGCGACGCTTTTTTTCATCCTCGGGCTGGCCGGGTTTATGCTTTCCGGCGAGAACCTGATCTACTGGGGGATCGCGGCGGCGATTTTCACTCTGGGTGAAATCATTTATGCACCAGGTGAATACATGCTAATCGACAATATCGCCCCGCCGGGCATGAAGGCGAGTTACTTCTCTGCGCAGGCGCTGGGCTGGCTTGGCGCGGCGGCGAACCCGATGATCACCGGCCTCATCCTGACCCATCTGCCGCACTGGTCATTATTCATCATTATGATGGGCGCCATCATTGCGGCGTGGCTGATGATATTGCGCGGGATGCGCGTGAAAGGTGAAGATAGCGTGTCGGGTGGCGCTGCGCTCACCCGACCTGGAAAACCCTAATTGTAGGCCGGGTAAGGCGAAGCCGCCACCCGGCAAAACCAACAGCCTAGTGGTGCAACATCTCCTCCACCACCTGCTCTTTGTACATCTCATTCGGGTAGTAGGTCGGCCAGTTATCCATCTCTTTCAGCAGCGCCTCGTGGGAGGTGTTGCCCATAAAAATATGGAAGTGTGAAGAGGCTTTCGGCCCGATGGTATGGTCGCTGAACTGCACAAACTTAGGCGCCTGGCTCGCTTTATCTTTGCACTCAAACAGGTAGCGCACGCCTTTTTTCCCCGACGCATAGGTCAGAATTTTGTAGCCGCTGTAGTCGTAGCGGCAGCTGCTCACCGTTTTGCCTCGGTGGAATTCCATCACGTTGTTTTCAATACCGATGGCGTCCACGTCCGTCGCGTACCCCTTGCGGTAGTAGGCCTTCACCTCAGCAGCGGATTTTCCTCCCTTCTGCGCTTTCTTTTCGAAAACCGGATCCAGCGAACCATCGAGCAGGAACGGATAAACGGACTGCCAGGTCCCGTCCCAGTCAGACAGCTTCCTGTCCCTGACGTCTTTATCCTCAAAGACGCCGTTTGCCGCCTTCTGTTCCGCCGCCGTCATTTGATGACCGTGCGAATGGGCAAAAAGCGAGCCGCTTACCAGCAGCGTTCCCAGAGTCAGCGCAATTTTTCCAATATGTGCAGCCAAAGCAAATTCCCTCATTCCGTTTTATAAGAAGAGGAATGTTATAATATAACATCTCAGATCGCAACCAGCCCGCGAACGCCCTCCTGCGCCATATTCTCTCCGCGACCCTGCTGGACGATGCTCCCGCGCGACATCACCAGATAGCTGTCAGCCAGCTCTGCCGCGAAATCATAAAACTGCTCCACCAGCAGGATCGCCATATCCCCCCGGTTCGCCAGGCTGCGGATCACTTGCCCGATTTCTTTGATCACCGACGGCTGAATACCTTCCGTGGGTTCATCCAGAATCAGTAGCTGCGGACGACTCGCCAGCGCCCGCCCAATCGCCAGCTGTTGCTGCTGACCACCGGAAAGATCGCCTCCGCGACGGTGCTTCATCTCTTTCAGCACCGGGAAAAGCTGCCAAATTTCCTCCGGCACGCTCCTCGCGTTTCGTGCGGAGAAGCGCGACAGTCCCATCAGCAGGTTTTCTTCTACGGTAAGACGCGGAAAAATCTCCCGTCCCTGCGGAACATACGCTACGCCTGACTGCACCCGCTGGTGCGGTTTACTGTGGGTGAGGGTTTTCCCCTGCCAGATCACCTCCCCGGTTTTCACCGGGATCAGCCCCATCAGACACCTCAGCAGCGTGGTTTTGCCCACCCCGTTGCGCCCCAGCAGGCAGGTAACTTCCCCGACGACCGCCTCAAAGCTCACCCCACGCAGAGTATGGCTACCGCCGTAGTACTGATTCAGTTCGTTAACCTGTAACATCACCTCTCCTTAGCGTCCCAGATAGACGTCAATCACCTGTTCATTGGCCTGTACCTCGCGTAGCGAGCCTTCCGCCAGCACGCGCCCCTGATGCAGCACCGTGACGTGGTCGGCGATGGTCTCGACGAAACCCATATCGTGCTCAACCACCATCAGCGAATGCTTGCCTGCCAGGGTGCGGAACAGCTCGGCAGTGTATTCCGTTTCTGCGTCGGTCATACCGGCGGCGGGTTCGTCCAGCAGTAACAGGTGCGGGTCCTGCACCAGCAGCATGCCGATCTCCAGAAACTGCTTCTGTCCGTGGGAAAGCAGCCCGGCACGGCGACCGCGTTCGCTGCCAAGCCGCAGTAAAACCAGCATCTCGTCGATGCGGTCACGCTGCTCGCCGCTGAGCGTGGCCCGCAGGCTCGCCCAGACGGACCTGTCGGCTTTCATGGCGATTTCAAGGTTTTCCCACACGCTCAGCGCTTCAAAGACCGTCGGCTTCTGAAACTTACGGCCAATGCCCTGACGGGCGATGGCCGCTGGCTCAAGGGCTGTCAGATCGATGGACTGATCGTAAATGGCTTTTCCGCTCGTTGGCCTGGTTTTGCCTGTGATGACGTCCATCAGCGTGGTTTTACCGGCGCCGTTAGGGCCAATGATGCAGCGCAATTCTCCGACGCCGATGTTCAGCGAGAGATCGGTCAACGCCTGAAAACCGTCAAAACTGACGTTAATGGCCTCGAGCTGCAATACCGGATCGGTCTGCTCGCGGTAACGGTCGCCCGGTAGCTGGCGGGTAAAGAGTCCTTCAGAGGGCTGCATTAATTCACTCCCTTACGAAACAGACCGAACACGCCGCGCGGTAAAAACAGCGTCACGGCGACGAAAATCAGGCCCAGAAACAGCTGCCAGTACTCCGGCATCGCCACGGTGAAAAAGCTCTTCGTACCGTTGACCAGTGCCGCACCAATCACCGGCCCCAACAGGGTGCCGCGCCCGCCCAGCGCCACCCAGATAGCCGCTTCAATCGAGTTAGTTGGCGACATTTCACCCGGGTTGATAATGCCCACCTGCGGAACGTACAGCGCCCCCGCCAGCCCACACAGCACGGCGGAAAGCGTCCAGACCAGCAGCTTGAAGCCGCGCGGATCGTAGCCGCAAAACGTCAGACGGTTTTCCGCATCGCGTACCGCCGTCAAAATGCGGCCAAATTTACTCTTCGCCAGCGCATAGCCTGTGCCCAGGGCCAGAAGCAGTAACATAACGGTCGCGAGGAACAGCGCCACCCGCGTGGTGGTCGCCGTGACGGAAAACCCCAGCAGCGTGGTGAAGCCGGTAAAACCGTTATTGCCACCAAAGCCGGTTTCGTTGCGAAAAAACAGCAGCATGCCTGCATAGGTCAGCGCCTGGGTCATAATGGAGAAGTACACCCCTTTGATCTTCGAGCGGAAAGCAAACCAGCCGAAGACCAGCGCCAGCAGGCCGGGGATCGTCACAATTAACACCAGAGCCCAGGCGAAATGCTGCGTTCCCCACCAGAACCAGGGCAGTTCGCTCCACGAGAGAAACGACATAAACGCGGGCAGCCCGTCCCCGGCCGCCTGGCGCATCAGGTACATGCCCATCGCATAGCCGCCCAGGGCGAAGAATATGCCGTGCCCCAGCGAGAGCATACCGGCATAGCCCCAGACCAGATCCAGGGCCACGGCGACAACCGCGTAGCAGAGGATCTTGCCGATGAGCGTCAACATCCACGTAGAAACGGCCAGCGGATGCGTTGCGGGTAACAGCGCGAGAAAAGGCAGCACCAGCAGCGCCGCAACCAGCAGACTGCCGAAGATTTGCGCGGTGCGCGGCGCCCTGCGCGCCAGTGTTAAGGTCAATGGCTGGCTCATCAGTCTGTCACCCTCCCTTTAAGTGCGAATAACCCCTGCGGACGTTTCTGGATAAACAGAATGATCGCCACCAGAATCAGGATTTTGCCCAGGACGGCGCCCATCTGCGGTTCAAGAATTTTATTGAAGATCCCCAGACCAAAGGCCGCCGCGACGCTACCGGCCAGCTGGCCGACGCCGCCGAGCACCACCACCAGGAACGAATCGATGATGTATCCCTGGCCCAGCTCCGGCCCCACGTTCCCCAGCTGGGACAACGCCACGCCGCCCAGCCCGGCAATGCCAGACCCGAGGCCAAACGCCAGCATATCCACCCGTCCGGTGGGGACGCCGCAGCAGGCCGCCATGCTGCGGTTTTGCGTCACCGCCCGCACGTTCAGACCCAGACGCGTTTTATTCAGAATGAGCCAGGTGAAGAACAGCACCAGCAGCACAAACCCGAGTACCACAATACGGTTCCACGGCAGCGTCAGGTTGGCAAAAACCTGCACCCCGCCGGACAGCCAGGCCGGATTCGCGACCTCAAGATTTTGTGCGCCAAAGGTCATGCGCACCAGTTGGATAATCATCAGACTGATCCCCCAGGTGGCGAGCAGGGTTTCCAGCGGACGGCCATAAAGATGGCGGATCACCGTGCGCTCCAGCGCCATCCCGATACCTGCCGTCAGGCAAAACGCCACCGGCAGCGCCACAACCGGATAAAGCGCCAGCCACTGTGGCATCCACTGCGCCATCATCTGCTGCACCATCCAGGTGGCATAGGCCCCGAGCATCAGCATCTCGCCGTGGGCCATGTTAATCACGCCCAGCAGACCATAGGTAATAGCCAGTCCGAGTGCGGCCAGTAAGAGTACCGACCCCAACGAGAGGCCCATGAAGGCCTGCCCCAGCAGTTCGCCCCACATCAGCCGGTACTGAATACGATCCAGACTCTCAGCGGCGGCGGCACGAACCCGTGCGTCCGGCTCGGTTTGTTCCCGGGTGAACGGGGTCAGCGTGGCCTGAACGTCCGGATCGTCAGACTGTCCCAGCAGCTCAACCGCGTTAAGGCGCGTTTCTGCCTGAGGACTCGCCAGCTGAAGGTTGGCCAGGGCCAGAATCAGCGAATGCCGGGTAACGTCGTCCGTTTCACTAGTGGCCCGCTGTTGCAGAAATCCCATCATATCCGGCTGAGCGTCTCGCTGAAGCTGTCGCGCGGCATTGCGCCTTTCTGTGACACTGTCACTGACCAGCTGATGCGTCGCCAGCGCCGTGACGGTTAATACGCGCAGCCGGTTGGTCATCCGTACGGCTTTGGTCGTTCCTTCGGCGCTCTTTGCCGCGCCCAGGGCAACCATTTCACCGTCGATGCGGGTAAAAGCCTTCTTCTGGCTGTCGGTGTAGAGGTTCTCCTGTTGCAGCGCTTTAAGCAGCGGCAAACGTGCAGGTTCTGGCGTGGCTGCCCAGCGGTTCAGCATGGCGGTTTGCTGGCTGCGGCTAGCGGCAACGAAATCATCGGCATCCGATGCCTGCGCCATCCCTGGCAGCAGTCCGGTAAGCCACACAATCGCAATCATCATGCGCATGGCGTTCATGACGTCTCTCCCTGGTGGTTGCTTAGTTGCTGGCGGTTTTCATCGGCTGGTCAGGCTTTTTGTCATTCCCGGCGATAAACGGGCTCCACGGCTGAGCGCGTACCGGCTGTTCGGTCTGCCAGACGACGTTGAACTGGCCGTTGCCTTCGATTTCACCAATCATGACGGGCTTATGCAGGTGGTGGTTGGTGGCATCCATTGTCAGCGTAAAGCCGGACGGCGCATTGAACGACTGACCCGCCATGGCCGCGCGCACCTTGTCCACGTCGGTCGTCCCCGCTTTTTCAACTGCCTGCGCCCACATATGAAGACCAACGTAGGTCGCTTCCATCGGATCGTTGGTCACGACGGTATCGGCATTCGGCAACTTATGGGCTTTCGCGTAGGCTCTGTAGGCCGCGACAAAGGTCTGGTTGGTCGGATTATCAACGGATTCAAAGTAGTTCCACGCCGCCAGGTTACCCACCAGCGGTTTGGTATCAATGCCGCGCAGTTCTTCCTCGCCCACCGAGAACGCCACCACCGGGACGTCCGTGGCTTTCAGCCCCTGGTTCGCCAGCTCTTTATAGAAAGGCACGTTGGAATCACCGTTGATGGTAGAGATCACCGCCGTTTTGCCGCCCGCGGAGAATTTCTTGATACTGGCGACAATGGTCTGGTAATCACTATGACCAAACGGGGTGTAGACCTCTTCAATATCTTTATCCTCCACGCCTTTCGAGTGCAGGAAGGCACGGAGGATCTTGTTCGTGGTGCGCGGGTAAACGTAGTCCGTTCCCAGCAGGAAGAAGCGTTTCGCGCTGCCGCCGTCCTCGCTCATCAGGTACTCCACCGCCGGAATCGCCTGCTGGTTAGGCGCCGCGCCGGTATAGAAGACGTTAGGTGACATCTCTTCACCCTCATACTGCACCGGATAGAACAGCAGACCATTCAGCTCCTCAAAGACCGGCAGAACCGATTTACGCGATACGGAGGTCCAGCAGCCAAACACCACGGCAACCTTATCCTGGCTAAGAAGCTGGCGCGCTTTTTCGGCAAACAGCGGCCAGTTGGAGGCCGGATCAACCACCACCGGCTCCAGCTTTTTCCCGAGCACGCCGCCTTTGGCATTGATTTCGTCGATGGTCATCAGGGCGACATCTTTCAGGGGGGTTTCTGAAATCGCCATCGTGCCGGAGAGAGAATGCATAATCCCGACTTTAATGGTCTCTGCGGCCTGAACGCCAAAGCTCATCCCCATGGCTACAACGGAGGCGGACAAGGCGAACGCTTTTATAAAGGTACGACGGTGCATATTTTCACTCCTGAAAAAGAAAGCTGTGCGAAGACGTCCGTTACCGCCCGGACGCAGAAAAAGAAACGTCAGTTTCAGGAGAGCAAAAAGGGTGCCAGGTTGGAAAGGCAGGATTTTAAAGGGATCGAGGGGAGGATTTACGGGAAACGACTCAGAATGGTACAGCGCTGCACTGTAATAATGCAGCGCTGTGAACGGCGTTACCAGACGTCGCTGGCGATTTGCGTCACCAGGCAAACTTTATCCCACTGCTGGTCTTCGCTCAGGCTGTTACCCTCTTCCGTGGAGGCAAATCCGCACTGAGGGCTGAGGCAAATCTGCTCTTTCGCCACGTAGCGCGCGGCCTCTTCCAGACGTGCTTTCACCCCTTCCGGGTTCTCCAGCTCACCGTGCTTGGTGGTGATCAGCCCCAGAACCACCTGCTGTTTACCCGGGCGCACAAAACGCAGTGGTGCGAAGTCGCCGCTACGGTCGTTGTCGTACTCCAGGAAGAACGCGTCGACGTTCACCGTGCCGAACAGCACTTCCGCCACCGGCTCATAGCCGCCTTCGGAAATCCAGGTTGAGCGGAAGTTGCCGCGGCAGACGTGCAGCCCGATGGTCAGGTCGTCCGGTTTGCCCTCCAGCGCCTTATTCAGCACCCGGGCATAGGTTCGGGCAAGTTCGTCTGCATCGTCACCGCGCTCGCGGATCTGGCGGCGCTGGTCTTCCGAACAAAGGTAGGCCCAGACGGTGTCATCCAGTTGCAGATAGCGGCAGCCTGCATCGTAAAAGGCCCGAATGGCATCGCGCCATGTGGTCGCCAGATCGTCAAAATAATCCTTCAGATCCGGGTAGACCGTGGCATCAATATCCTTGCGGCCACCGCGGAAGTGCAGCACGCTCGGGCTAGGAATGGTCATCTTCGGCTGTGCGTTACCGCTGATGCTTTTGAGGTAGCGGAAATCCTCCAGCATAGGATGATCGCCGAAGCCCAGTTTGCCCGTGACGCGCACGCCGTGGGCTTTGGTTTGCACCCCGTTAAACTGAATGCCCTGCTGCGAATCATAGCGCTCCACGCCCTGTAGCCCGTCAAAGAAGTCAAAGTGCCACCAGGCGCGGCGGAATTCGCCGTCCGTCACCACATGCAGACCGCAGGCGCACTGCTGCTCGACAACATGGCGAATGGCCTCGTCCTCAACCGCGCGAAGCTGCCCGGCATCGATCTCACCGCTGGCAAATTGCAGACGGGCCTGTTTAATGGAATCCGGGCGTAAAAAACTGCCGACTACATCGGCGCGGTACGGGGCGTGGTGTCGCTGCATGGAAATCTCCTCTGTCTGTCGGCGTTAATTGCCCACAGTGATAATTCATCTCTCGAATCTTTAGACTTCTGGATGTCTAAACGTCCTAAAAAGATGTCATACGGGCTCGCCGCCGACAAACGAGAAAATTTCATCTGTGTTGAAATAAATTCATGTTCACAGGTCGTTTGATGAAGTTCCTGCAAACGCGAACCGCTCATCTTCCCAGCCGGTCATGCCCCCGAGCATAATCTTGACCGGCAGACCCAGACGCGCCAGCTTCAGCGCTGCCCTGTCCGCTCCGTTGCAGTGCGGGCCGGCACAATAGACGACAAACAGCGTGCCCTCCGGCCACGCTGTCATCCGCTCTGCGGCGATCTCGCTCCAGGGTAAATGCAGCGCGCCGGGCAGATGCCGCCGTGCAAAATGTTCAGGCTTTCCGACAACGTGCAGCAGAACAAAGTCTTGCTCACCGCTGGATACCGCGTGATGGACATCGGCGCAGTCCGTCTCGACGCTCAGACGACGCAGAAAATGTCCCACGGCTTCCTGCGGCTCAGCAGCCGGAAATTCAGTAACATAGCTCATGAATCTTCCTCATTTGTGGTGTTTGTGTTAACACTACTCTATCCCTTAATTCAGCCCATGAATGCGTCCGCCTATGCCAGAAAACAGCAAAAAGATGACAAACTTAAGACATCCCTCTCCGCGCGCAGTCGTGCTGGCGTATGACGGTTTATGTACCTTTGAGTTTGGCGTGGCGGTAGAAATATTTGGCTTGCCGCGCCCGGAGATGGGCGAAACGTGGTATCAGTTCGCCGTGGCAAACGTGGATGAAGGCGAACTTCGGGCAACAGGCGGGATCCGTATTCTGACCGATGGCGATCTGTGTTTGCTGGAGACGGCGGACCTGGTTGTTATCCCCGGCTGGCGAGGGCTGGACGAACCCGTACCCGAGGCGCTCTGCCAGGCGTTACGCGCGGCGCATGCCCGTGGTTGCCAGCTACTCTCGATCTGTTCTGGCGTTTTCGTTCTGGCGGCATCAGGTCTGCTTAACGGCCGGAAGGCAACCACACACTGGCGCTACACGCAGGCCCTGAAAGCACGCTATCCCGCCATTACCGTCGTCGAAGATGTACTGTATCAGGACGAGGGCGATATTCTTACTTCAGCGGGCAGCGCAGCGGGGATTGACCTGTGCCTGCACGTGGTGCGACGAAATTTCGGTATGGAGGCGGCAAACCGCGTGGCGCGTCGGCTGGTGATCCCCCCCCATCGGGATGGCTCCCAAACCCAGCAGCTGAGCCAACCGGTGGCTCAGCTGCGGGAGAGCCAGCGCCTGGGCCAGCTGTTTGATTATCTTCACCAGCATCTGGTCGTTTCCCATACTGTCGAATCGCTGGCCCTGCGGGCAGGCATGAGTCAGCGTACCTTTCTGCGCCGTTTCCAGGACGCAACCGGCACCACGCCTGCGCGCTGGTTATTGACGGCGCGATTGCAGCGGGCAAAAGATTATCTCGAAAACAGTCGACTCAGCATCGACTCTATTGCGGAACAAACCGGATTTGGGCAAAGCGCCACGCTGCGCCACCATTTCCGGCAGCAATTTGCGCTTTCACCCACGCAATATCGTAAACAATTTTGGCAGACGGGACGATAAATGGACAAAAAAAACCGCCATAATATGGCGGTAAATGCTTGCATGGATAGATTTGTATTTTGGTATCTACGCTCCGGTATTCCATACCGGAATGCGGATCACCTGCAATCTATCACTGTGAGCCTCAACGAAGCATAAACGAATCGATTAACCCGCTTTGGTATTAATTTGCAGATAACGCATCAGCCCCTGCTCTGCGCTCTGGCGGGCATCATCATTAATCGCTTCGAGATAAAATGCGCGAGAGACACCATACGGCGCCTGCTCGGGAGGATAAACGGCGAACTGGAAGGTCTTACCCCTCGCCTTGTTGATGCACCCCAGCTCCCAGCGGTCTTCACTCACCTGTGTGCTATTACATTCGACACGTCCGTAATCGCTGGTTAAATATGAGCCGACACGGCTTTTTGCTGACTGAATATATTCTGGTTCTTCATTTAAATAGATGCTGGCCGCAGCACCCACCGCAACCACTACGCCCAGAAGTGATAGCACAATTATTTTTTTCATTTATCTAATCTAATCCTTAGCCAGAAAAGTCTTATTGTAAATGATTTCCCAATAAATCTAGTTGTTCTTTGCATACCAGAAATGGGAGTTTACAACGGCAATATGGATTTTAAGAATAGTCCTAAGCGCATTTAATTGCGACCAAAAATTTTGACAGTCCGTTTTCTCAAATTTAAAGAGTGTAATAGTTACTCTATGAAATTATCTCTACGATGACCGTAGCGTATTTTCAGGGGATAAAGGATGTTCAAAAAAGGGTTTTCGCTGCTGGTGCTGATCGGCGTCCTGTTCTCAGGGCAGATTATGGCAGAACACAAAGGGCATGAATTTCTGTATGTGAAAAACGCCGACCATCAGCTTCGACATGAAGCTGACAGCGACGAGTTGCGCTGCGAAGCAGAGGAATCTGCGGAGGGGTTGCGCGAGCACCATGCCTGGCAGAAATCGCGCAAACCAGATACCTACTTTCCGGGTTAGCTGCCTTTACGCTTAGGCAGGGTTTTCATCAAATCGTCCGGGCTGACGGAGGCCACAATGCTGCCCGGCGGCGGCATTTTGAAGATGTGATTCTTCATCTTGCCAATAACGTGCATTTCACACGGCCGGCAGTCAAATTTCAGCGTCAGCACTTCATCGCCATTCACCAGCTGCATCGGCGTCGCTTTCCAGCTTTTGATATTGCCTTTCGCCTGTTTCGGGCAAAGGTTAAAGGCAAAGCGCAGACAGTGTTTGGTGATCATCACCGGGACATCGCCCTTCTCTTCATGAGCTTCATACGCGGCGTCAATCAGCTGTACGCCGTGACGATGATAAAACGCGCGCGCCTTGTGGTTGTAAACGTTCGCCAGGAAGGAGAGATGCGTGTCCGGGTAGACCGGCGCTGGCACCGCTTCGGCCTTACGGCTGCCGCGCGGATAGTTTGCCAGACGTGCTTCATCCAGCATCTCGGCCGTCTCACGGCGGAACTGGTTCAGCAGACTGTTTGGCACGAACAGCGCATCTGGCAGGTTCACCTCAATATTGCGCGCATAATAAATGGTCTGCCCAAGCTTCGCCACGCCATCCTTGAGGCTGTTGAGCGCTTTCTCCGCATTGTTCGCCACCTCGAACATGCCGTCGAGGGTATGCGTCACGCTGATACCGTCTTCGCAGGTCATGGTCAGGATCAGCTGCTCTTCCCAGCCCCCCAGCGCGATATCCACCGCAATGCGGCGCTCGCTGGAAGTTTTGAGCAAGGCCTGCTGCCAGTTGTGGTCCAGGTTACGGTTCAGCGCCGCGTTGGGACGGACTTTGTAAAGATCGGCAGGCATGTCGTTCGGCCACACGCGATAGCGGTTTTCGCCGGTTTTCTCTACCGTATTAGCACGGAAACCCACCACTTCACGTTTGATCATCACGTTGAGACCATCGCCGTTCGCCAGCGGCTCTGTCACCTGAACGTCAAGATGATCTTTCGCCACTTTCAACACTTCACCCACCGGCAGGCCGATAAACTTCGGTGAATCAAACGCGCCGATATCCCCTTTGCGCGCATTGACGAAATAATCCGTGCTGCCGCGGTGGAAAGTTTTATCCGTAGACGGAATAAAGAAATGCTCTGTACGTCCGGCGGATGCGCGCGCCAGATCCCCACGATCGTCAATAATGGCATCCAGCATCTGGCGATAATGCGCGGTGATATTTTTCACGTAGCTCATGTCCTTGTAGCGCCCTTCAATTTTAAAGGAGCGAACCCCGGCATCGATCAGCGCGCCGAGGTTCGCCGTCTGATCGTTATCCTTCATGGACAAGAGGTGTTTTTCGAACGCGACCACGCGGCCCTGATCGTCTTTCAGGGTATACGGCAGACGGCAGGCCTGTGAGCAGTCGCCCCGGTTAGCGCTGCGCCCTGTCTGGGCGTGAGAGATGTTACACTGCCCGGAATAGGCTACGCACAGCGCCCCGTGGATAAAGAATTCAATGGTCGCGTCGGTTGCCTGGTGGATATCGCGGATCTGGTTCAGGTTCAGTTCGCGCGCCAGAACAATCTGCGTAAATCCGACGTCTGAGAGAAACTTCGCCTTCTCAACGGTGCGGATATCGCACTGGGTGCTGGCATGCAGCTCAATCGGCGGGATATCCAGCTCGAGAACACCCATATCCTGAACGATCAAGGCATCAACGCCGGTCTGATAGAGATCGGTAATCAGACGCTGCGCGGGCTCCAGCTCATCATCATGAAGAATGGTGTTCAGGGTCACGAACACCTTCGCCCCGAAACGGTGGGCAAACGGTACCAGCTCGGCAATGTCGCGCAGGCTGTTGCTGGCGTTATGACGGGCACCGAAGCCAGGGCCGCCAATGTAAACGGCATCCGCACCGTGAAGAATGGCTTCACGGGCAATGGCGGCGTCGCGGGCCGGGCTTAGCAGTTCAAGATGATGGGAGTGCAGGCGCATACTTCGTCGTTATCCGTTATGGTCAAAATGGCGGCTATTGTAGTCAGAAGTCTGGGTCAGTGAAACCGTTTTGCACCGCTTTAGCGGGGATAATGGATCAGAGAGTGAAAATGAACCGTCCGGGCGCTGCTGTTGCGGTAAGCGTGCAGTTTATCGCCGGCAAAACGCACGCCGGAATCAGCTTGAATCGTCCGCCAGCTACCGTCGATCTGCAAGTCCAGCTCCCCGCTTATCACCACCACGTGTTCAATCACCCCGGCTTCGTGCGGCGTGGACTCGCTCAACGCGCCGGGTGACAGCGTAATGGAGAAATGATCGAACTTCAGCTGGTCGTCCCAGGGGAAGAGCGGCTTTACCACCATCGCCTGCTGTTGCGGATCGAACACCGCCTGCGGGTCGCTCTCCGGGGTGATAAATGCCGAAAAAGGCACGTTCAGCCCGGTGGCGATTTTCCACAAGGTTGAGACCGTCGGGCTGGACTCGTTACGTTCGATCTGCCCGAGCATTGCTTTCGACACGCCCGTCTCTTCCGCCAGTTTCGACAAGCTCCAGCCCCGCGCCTGACGCAGCGTTTTCAGGGTAATTGAAAGGTGTTGAGTCATGTCCATGGTTCCTCCCGTTGCGGCAAAGCATACCACTTGTACGCTATAGCGCACAGTGATACCTTATCCCGGACGTTATAACGCACAACGGAGTTTCCATGCGATCGACTGCCTCTCTTTTTCCTGCCGTGCTGGCCGGTTTCGTTGCCGTGCTGGTGGGCTATGCCAGCTCTGCCGCCATTATCTGGCAGGCGGCTGCGGCGGCTGGCGCCAGTACACAGCAAATCGCCGGATGGATGACCGCGCTGGGGCTCGGAATGGGGATCAGCACGCTTGCATTGTCGTGGTGGTATAAAGCCCCGGTGCTGACCGCCTGGTCGACTCCCGGCGCGGCGCTGCTCGCCACCAGTCTGCAAGGCGTGACGCTGGCGGAAACCATAGGGGTATTTATATTTGCGAATGCGCTGATTCTGCTGTGCGGCGTCACCGGCCTGTTTGCCCGGTTGATGAAACTGATCCCGCACTCGCTTGCCGCCGCTATGCTGGCAGGCGTGCTGTTACAGTTTGGCCTGAAGGCATTCAGCAATCTTGAGGATCACATTTTTCTTTGTGGCAGTATGCTGGCAGCCTGGCTGGTGGCCAAAGCCATGGCCCCCCGGTACGCCATTGTCGCCACGCTGCTGGTGGGGATGGTTGTGGCCTGGAGCGGCGGTGACGTTGTCACAAATAAGATGACATTATCCGTCATTATGCCTGAATTCATCGCCCCTGCGTTCACGTTCACCAGCCTGATCAGCATCGGTTTACCTTTCTTCCTGGTGACCATGGCCTCGCAGAATGCGCCCGGCTTCGCCACTATGCAGGCATCGGGCTATCCGCTGGCGGTCTCACCGCTGATCGTTGCCACCGGCGGGCTGGCGCTGCTGTTGTCCCCCTTCGGCGTTTATTCTATCTGCATCGCCGCCATCACTGCCGCCATCTGCCAGAGCCCGGACGCCCATCCGGATGCCAGTAAACGCTGGCTGGCCGCAGCGGCCGCAGGCGGGTTTTACCTGCTGGCGGGGGTATTCGGCGGGTCCATTTCCGGGCTGATGGCCGCTCTGCCGCTGAGCGGGATCCAGACGCTGGCCGGGCTGGCCCTGCTCGGCACTATCAGCGGGAGTTTGTATCAGGCACTGAATCATGAAGCAGAACGTGACGCGGCAATCGTCACCTTTCTGATGACCGCCAGCGGCGTCACGATCCTGGGGATTGGTTCCGCCTTTTGGGGGCTGGTGCTGGGTGGTATCTGTTACGTCATCCTCTCACGCCTTCGCCGCGCGTAGCTGTGACGGCGTAATGCCTGTCATGCTGCGAAAACGATTACTGAAATGGCTGGCGGAGTTGAATCCGCAGGCCAGTGCGATATCGGTGAGCGGCGTGGTCGTGTGCTGCACCAGCGCTTTAGCCTTCTCCATGCGCCGCTGCATGACGTACTGATGCGGTGCCAGACCCATCGACTGGCGGAACATCCGCGCAAAGTGATACTCACTGAGTGCGGCCTGGCCCGCCAGTTCCGCCAGCGTTAAGGGTTGCGCCAGGTTTTCCTCAATAAAGGCCAGCACGTTGCGCAGCACAAACGGCGATAAACCGCCGGTCACAACTGGTAGCTTCCACTGTACGCTGGAATAATGCTGGACTAAATGCGTCAGCAATAAGGTCGACGCGGTGCTCAGGGTGAGCTGATTGGCGTTTTGCTGCCAGTCGCAGCCGAGCAAAAACTGGCGATAAAGGGCGGTAATTTTCGGATCGCTGCCGAAAATTTTTTCCTCCAGCGTTAGCGATAGCGGTCGTTTATCCCAGATTTTCTCCCCCACGTTCCGCAGATGTTCATCGGTACAGTAGAGGTGGACGAACGACAGGTCGTCACGAATATCCCACGTGGATTCGCTCTCTTCAGGCATCAGACAAAAACGGTCCGGCCCGCCGCCATTTTTCCAGCCACCCGGCGTTTTTTGATAGCTTTCATAGCCATCCGCCACGTACAGGCTAAGAGTGTGATGATTGCTTTTCACGGTGATCGTGTCGTGCTTGTTGTACCACGCCGCCAGTTGAATGCCAGTATTGAGCGCGACGGTTTCCCGCAGCACCGCATTTTGTTGGCGTAACGTTTCAAAGGTGTCGTAAACGAGAGACATGGCCGTAAACAGGTGATTAATCAGACTGTCAGTCTAAGAAGTGTTGCAGCCTGTTGCCAGCATTCGCGCGAGAAAAAAGCGCAAGAATTTGCAAGTCTGGCGCAAGGCGATGAAAGCCGTGGGCCCCTTCTTTCGCCACACTGTTGTTTTTCGCGGTATGAGAAGAGAGAAACCATGAACGCATTACTCTATGGGCTGGTCGTTGTTATCTGGGGCACGACCTGGATCGCCATTTTTTTGCAACAGGGGCCGGTTGCAGCGCCGGTCTCCATTTTCTGGCGCTTCGCCGTGGCCAGCGCCACGATGATAATCGTCCTGGTCGCCCTTCGCCGCCTGCGCAGGCTGGCGCTGCGGGATCATCTCTACTGCATGCTTCAGGGCTGCTGCGTTTTCTGTTTCAACTTCTGGTGCTTTTACACCGCCGCCGCCCATATCAATACCGGCCTTGAATCGGTGATTTTCTCGATGGCCGTGCTTTATAACGCCATCAACAGCTTTATCTTCTTTGGCCAGCGTCCTCCCGCCCGCTTCTGGACGGCGGCAGCGCTGGGGCTTATCGGGATCATTACCCTGTTCTGGAACGATTTGCTTGCCAGCGGCTGGAGTGCGTCGTTGCTCACGGGCATTGGGCTTTCCGCACTGGGCACCTACGGCTTCTCGCTGGGGAATATGATCAGCATGCGTCATCAGCGAAACGGGCTGGAAACCATGACCACCAACGCCTGGGCGATGCTGTATGGCACCGTCGTGATGGGTCTTATCGCCCTCTTCAGGGGCGATAGCTTTATGCCGGAATGGACGTTGAGCTATATGGGGGCGCTGCTCTATCTTGCTCTGTTTGGCTCGGTCATTGCCTTCGGCGCCTATTTTACGCTGGTGGGCCACATTGGCCCCGGTAAAGCCGCGTACAGTACTCTGCTGTTCCCGCTGGTGGCGCTGTCGATTTCAACGGTATACGAGGGCTACGTGTGGCATCTCAACGGGATCGTGGGCCTGCTGTTGATTCTGGGGGGAAATATGGTGATGTTTACAAAACCAGAAACCTGGTTCCGTCGCCTGCGGACGGCATAAAAAAACGGCCTGCGAAAATGCAGGCCGTAAGTGTTATTTTGCTGTCTGATGAACATCAAACATGGTGGCATCCGTCGCCATGTCATCCACAACCTGTTTCAGGGTGCCGAAGCCCATCGGCGTATTCTCGTTCGCCAGCTCTTTACCTTCACCTTTACGAACAACTTTAATTACCGGTTTGTTCGTGGCCGCGTCGATCAATTCACCTTCGAAGAACAGCTGCGTATCCATGGTGCGATGGCCCGTTACCATTTGCGTCCCCGCAACCAGCAGCGCGACAGGCACCACTTCATAGAACTGCAACCCTTCTTTCTCTGAGCTCACACCCGTGATGGCACCGCGGAAGATCAGGCTATGTTTGCCCGGCGTCGTCACAATCGGCTTACGTTGGCCAATCGCGGTTTTCAGTTTGGTATTGGTATAATTCAACAGCTCATCAAGCGTTTTTTGCCCAAGCTGAGTGGTCGGTTTTGGCGTCGGATAATAGGTTATCGGCGTCCAGATAATGCTGTCGTAATTCGCCTCATTATAGGAAGGGTCAACCCAGCGCAGGGTTGGCTTCCCGGTTGCAGATGTCATCTCCTGCAAGCCTGAGTAATCTTTCAAAAAGCCTGAATACTGATCGGGGGCTGCAACTTTTGACGCACAGCCTGAAAGGGCCAACAGACCAGAAAGCACTGCAACTTTAAAAAAAGTGTGAGTACGCATGATGGTATTCCATGTTATCTGCAAGTATGCACTTGAAGTTATAACAAAAAATGGGGGGATCTGTTGTGGCAAAAAATGACGATGACAGCACAAATAGCGAAAAAACTGCCCGGACGGAACCGGGCAGTGAAAAATTACTCTTTCAGGTCCACCTGCCAGAAGAGGTGTTTGCCGAAGGGATCGATTTCATAGCCCGTGACCTCTTTACGGACTGGCTCAAAAATGGTCGAGTGGGCAATCATTACCGCCGGCATTTGATCGTGCATCATCTGCTGCGCCTGCCTGTACAGCACCACGCGTTTTTCGCGATCGGTTATCGATTTTGCTTCAGTAATCAGGTTATCAAACGGCTTATAACACCATTTCGCCGAGTTGGACCCGCCGTTGGCGGAGGTACAGGTAAACAGCGGTCCGAAGAAATTATCCGGATCGCCTGTCGCCGTTGTCCAGCCCATCAGCGCGGCCTGATGCTCCCCGCCCTTCACGCGCTTCAGGTATTCGCCCCATTCGTAGGTCACGATTTTGGTCTGCACGCCAACTTTCGCCCAGTCCGCCTGGATCATCTCTGCCATACGCTTTGCGTTTGGGTTATACGGCCGTTGCACGGGCATAGCCCACAGATCGATGCTTACGCCGTTGGCGAATCCCGCCTCGTTTAACAATGCTTTCGCTTTTCCCGGATCGTAATCGTAGTCTTTCAGCTCGCTGTCGGCACTCCAGACGCCAGGCGGCAGCAGGTTTTTCGCCGCCGTGCCGGTGCCGTGGAAGACCGCCTCAATGATGGCCGGTTTGTTAATTGCCATCGCCAGCGCCTGGCGCACTTTTACATTATCCAGCGGCGGCTTTTGCGTGTTAAACGCCAGGAAACCGGTATTCAGACCGGCCTTGCTCATCAGGTTGATGTCTTTATTCGCCTTCATACGCGGCAGGTCCGCCGGGTTCGGGAACGGCATCACCTGGCACTCATTCTTCTCGACTTTGGCAAAGCGCACCGAGGCGTCCGGCGTGATAGTGAACACCAGACGATCCAGCTTCGATTTCCCCTGCCAGTAGTCCGGGAAGGCGGTAAAGAGTATTCGGGAATCCTTTTGATACTGTGCGAGCTTAAACGGCCCGGTGCCGATCGGCTGCATATCGACCTTTTCCGGTGTACCTGCTTTCAGCATGGCATCGGCATATTCCGCCGACAGGATGGAGGCAAAGTACCACGCCAGGTCAGCAACAAACGGCGCTTCCGGGTGTGCCAGGGTGAAGCGCACGGTGCGATCGTCAACTTTATCAATGGCGGTAATCAGGCTGCCGAACTCCAGACTTTCAAAGTTGGAATAACTGCCGTTGGAGACGTTATGATAAGGATGATTCACATCCTTCTGGCGCATAAACGAGAAAATCACGTCATCCGCATTGAAGTCGCGCGTCGGCGTGAACAGCTTATTACTGTGGAATTTCACCCCTTTGCGCAGGTGAAAGGTGTAGACCTTGCCATCTTCGCTTACCTCCCAGCTTTCCGCCAGGCTCGGCACCAGTTCGGTAGTGCCCGGTTTGAAATCGACCAGACGGTTATAAACCGGTACGGCGCTGGCGTCCACGCTGGTTCCCGACGTGTAGAGCTGGGGATTGAAGTTTTCCGGCGATCCTTCGGAGCAATACACCAGCGTTTTTGCCGCGACGGTGGAACTGACCGTCAGCGCAGCAAGCGCCAGCGTTATCATTGTGAATGTGCTTTTCATCATTAATTCCTGTCTTTTTAATTCGACGGCTAATTACTTCTTTTGCCGTTCCATAAATAACATTAAAGTGATGGCGCAAACACATGAAAAATAAATACAGAAGGAAACACTATGGGCTCAGAACTCTCCAGACAATTAACCCAACGCTTTTTCCGCTATCTCGCCATCACCAGCCAGAGCGACCCGAAGGTCAAAACCCTGCCCTCCACCCCGGGCCAGCACGACATGGCGAGGGAGCTGGCTAAAGAGCTGAAAACGCTGGGGTTAGACGATATTGTGATTGATGAGTTCGCCACCGTGACCGCCGTGAAAAAAGGCAATGTTCCCGGCGCGCCGCGTATTGGTTTTATTACCCATATCGACACCGTCGACGTTGGTTTATCCCCGGATATTCATCCACAAATATTAACCTTCACGGGGGATGATCTCTGTCTGAATAAAGAGAAAGGGATCTGGCTACGCGTCAAAGAGCACCCGGAAATTCTGGCTTATCCTGATGAAGAGATTATTTTCAGCGACGGAACCAGCGTATTAGGCGCAGATAATAAAGCGGCCGTCACCGTGGTCATGACGGTGCTGGAAAACCTCACCGCTGAGCACAAACATGGCGATATTGTGGTGGCGTTTGTGCCCGACGAAGAGATCGGCCTGTGTGGCGCGAAAGCGCTGGATTTGAAGCGCTTCGACGTCGATTTTGCCTGGACCATCGACTGCTGCGAGCTGGGGGAAATTGTATACGAGAACTTTAACGCGGCGGCGGCTGAAATTCGCTTTACCGGCGTCACGGCTCACCCGATGTCCGCCAAAGGGGTGCTGGTCAACCCGCTGCTGATGGCAACAGATTTCATCAGCCATTTCGATCGCCAGCAAACACCGGAATGCACCGAGGGGCGCGAGGGTTATATCTGGTTTAACGGCATCCAGGCCGGGCAGAACGAAGCGATACTGAAGGCCAATATTCGTGATTTTGACAAAGGCAGTTTCGCCGCCCGCAAGCAGCAAATTGCCGATGTGGCGGCGCAAATAGCCGCGCAGCATCCCACGGCAAACGTGGAATATCGCATTGAGGATACCTACAGCAATATCAGCAATGCGATTGGCGAAGACCGCCGCGCGATCGACCTGATGTTCGAGGCGATGGAATCGCTCGGCATCACCCCAAAACCGATCCCCATGCGCGGTGGCACGGACGGGGCGGCCCTGTCAGCCAAAGGCTTGCTCACCCCGAACTTCTTCACCGGCGCCCATAACTTCCACTCGAAGTTTGAGTTTTTACCGCTGTCGTCGTTCGAGGCCTCCTGTCGCACTGCCCTGCAACTCTGTCTGCTGGCCGCGCGTTAAGCGGGCTTGCGTGCGAGCATGGTAGCGAAGCGCAGCTTAATACGGTTTCCGTTGGCATCGGTACGGTGGAGTTCCCCTACCTCTTCGTTGTACTTGATCAGTTCCCAGCCTTCGTAGTACTTGCTCAGTTCACCGGTTTTGAAGGCAAACGGGAAGCCAACGGTGCACGGATAATCCTCCGTATCCATGGCGGCAACGATCAGGTTATAGCCGCCTGGTGTGGTGCAACGCTGCATATTGGCGATAAGACCAGGGATGGTTTTCGCTTCGAGGAACATCAACACGACGGTGGAAAGAATAAAGTCGTATTCGCCGTCAAAGGTCAGGTTGTTCAGATCCTTAATCGCCGTTTGCAGATTCGCGATCCCTTCCGCCGCCTTAATGCGCTCGATGTTATCGATGCTCATCGGGTTTTTATCCCACGCCGTCACGTCATAGCCGTTGGCGGCGAGGTAGAGGCTGTTACGGCCATTTCCGCAACCGAGATCGAGCGTTTTTCCCGGCTTCACGCTGTCCGTGCTGAGCAGCACTTCTGAGTGCGTGCGGGTCAGACCATATTTCTCAGTAAAGTAGTTTTCATCGACAGTCATTATTTTTCCTCAGATTGCATAAGCAGTGCCTTATCAGCGCGCACCAGAAGTTTGCCCTGCATCAGCAAGATAAAAGTACGGACCAGCAGCATCGCGATGATGACGTTGGTGAAAATAAACAGGGGAATCGCGAGGGCATGGAAAAACCCTGACGGACTGCTCTGCCCAAGATGTAAACCGGTGGTCGCCAGCGCCGACACCCCGAACGAGAAGCTCCAGAAAGACGCGTTGAACGGCTGAGACAGATACCACGGCATCAGACGCAGCATAAACAGGAGTTGCAGCAGGCCATAGCCGAAAAGCATTTTGGCGAAGGTGTCCGCTTCCCCGCCGTTGACGCTAAACCAGGCGCTACAGGCCACCAGGGCAGGCGCTAGCTGGATCCCGAGCGAGGTACGAAGTGCAGCGGGTAGTTCACCCGCGCTGCGCAGACGCTGCAAAATGACCGGCTCGAGGCTCAGCCAGGAAAAGACGCCGGCACCAAGGAACACCAGCCCCGCGTCGTGGAAACCCAGCGCACCGCAGGCCATCGCGCTGATAAAATTGTTCGCTACCGTCGGCAGATACAGTCCCGGCGTCGTGGCCTCTTCCGGATGCTTGCCGCGCCACAGCCCGGCGCTTTGCCAGGCGGCATATGCAAGCTGCATCACCACGCCCACGCTAAACAACCCCAGCGCAACCGGGCGGTACCACGGCACAAAGCCGATCGCCACCAGCAGCGTTGTGGCAGGAAACAGGCTGACAAAACTGCTCATTACCGGATGCCGCATCTCGGCCAGCACGCTATGTGGAAACCGTACCGCACGGGTAAGAAACGCCACGCTCAGAAGGAACCAGATCGCCACCGCAAGCGCCACCAGGATCTCGCCCGGCCAGCGCGTCACCGGCCAGATGGTACCGGCGTAACGCCAGGCGAACCCCATGCCTATGGTCCCGAGGACCATACCAAAATACCCGGCGGGCAAGTTAAGAACGCGTTGGTTTTGGTTATGCATTTTGTTTAAAGTTTAAAATGTATTTTAAATGCTATTTTAAGGGGTTTCCTGAGCGGACGCCAGCACTTCGGAAAACCAAAAGTTTGCTACGTTTAATGAAAGGCATTTCAGGAATATCACGATGATAAAATATCGGCTTAGCACTGAAACGCGTCTCTGGCGCTGGCAGGACGGAACAACGCCGTGCACCGCCTCCCTCAGACAAGTCATTGCCGTGAAGGATTTTAACGATGTGGCCAGCGGGACAAAAGGCGGTTGGGTTGAGGATGAATACGCGCTCGCCCAGGACGGGGATTGCTGGGTTTACGATGAAAACAGCGTGATGTTTGCCGGGGCCAGGATATCCGGTAACGCCCGCCTCACCCAACCCTGCATCGTAAGCCACCGCGCCCACGTTGGCGGCAACAGCTGGCTTGACGCGGCAGAGGTAAGCCACGGGGCGATAATAAGTGACAACGTCACGATACAACATTCCACCGTGCGCGGGGAGTGCCGTATCGCCGGTGATGCGCGGGTGCTGCATAACAGCATGGTAATTGCAGCCAAAGGGCTGACACCCGACCGTGAGCAGATCCTGCAAATTTATGACAGAGCCACGGTCAGCCAGTCGCGTATTGTGCATCAGGCGCAAATCTACGGCGATGCCATGGTGACCTGGGCCTTTGTCGAGCACCGTGCCGAGGTGTTCGATCGCGCGATTCTTGAGGGCAACGCGCTTAATAACGTCTGGGTGTGCGATTGCGCCAAAGTTTACGGGAACGCCCGCCTGCTGGCCGGTTTGGAGGAAGATGCCATCCCGACCCTTCGGTACAGTTCACAGGTTGCTGAAAACGCTCTCGTCGAAGGCAACTGCGTAATCAAACACCACGTGTTGATAGGCGGCGAGGCGTGGTTACGCGGCGGGCCGATCCTGATTGATGACAAGGTGGTTATTCAGGGGCGCGCACGTATTCATGGCGATGTGCTGATTGAGCATCAGGTGGAAATAACGGACGATGCGGTTATCGAGGCGCTGGAAGGTGAAAGTATTCACGTCCGGGGCGCCAAAGCGATCAACGGCAACACCCGGATCACACGAACCCCGCTGCTGGGGGCGCTATAGTGGGAAGATTCTGGCGTAGAGGTTCACGTCATCGTAACGACCGTTGAGCATTTCCGCTTCCCGCAAACACCCTTCCAGCGTGAAACCGTTGCGCTGCGCCACCCGGTTACTGCTCTGGTTATCCACGCGACACTTGATCACGAAGCGGCGTATCTCGCCGCGCTCAACGTAATAGCGCATAAACGCCTGGATCGCCGCAGAGAGTATGCCCTGCCCCTGATGCGCTTCGTCGAGCCAGTAGCCAATGTAACCGGCCTTATTCGCAGGCTCGATCGCGTTGAAGGACAGCACGCCCACCAGCTCGTCATTCATGAAAATCAGGAACATTTTGGCGTAACCGCGCTGGTGCAACATCTGGTTGCTCTGCACGTTACGGCGCGTGTCCTCTTCGCTGCCGACATGCTGCGCCCAGTCGAAGGTGGTTTGCAGCCAGGTTTTGTTTTTAATAACGAGGTTGTGCAGATCGGGGGTATAGCGATCTTCGACGGCGCGAAGCTCGATTTCCTGGTTAACGGGGATAATTTCTGAAGACATGGTGCCTCTTAATAGCCGGGTGGCGCCCACACTGGACGCCTTATTTAGGCCGGGTAAGCGTTAGCGCCACCCGGCACAATCCCAAAAGGACTAACGCATAATCCGGTCGTCAACGTAGTTACGTTTGTCCGGCGCGGGCGGGAAGTACTGGTACAGCCAGGTCTCGCTGATGGCATCGCCCTGACAGCGCAGGAACAGGCGCATATCAACCGGCTCGGTGGAGTCAGAGGTTGGATACCAGTCAAACAGAATGCGATACCCGTCGAACGGCTCAACGTAGAGGATCTCCACCTGCTTCGCTTCACCGCTGGACAGGGTGATCACCGGCTCAATGCCCTTCGGTGCGGCGGCCTTCAGATCGCCTCCGACGAAGTCAATGGCAAAGCGACGGGCCCACACTTTCGGGTAGTTTTCACCCGGCGCCCAGCCCTCCGGGAAGCCGCCCATACCGGTACGGGTGGCGTAGACGTTTGCCAGCGGGGAACGCACCGGTGGCTGCGCGCTCCAGTAGAGACGGTATTTGAAGTCCAGCTCATCCCCCGCCTGCACCGGTTTCTCCGGCTGCCAGAAGCAGACCACGTTATCGAGCGTCTCGCCGGTGGTCGGGATCTCCATCAGGGCAATGGAACCTTTCCCCCAGTTGTTGCGCGGCTCGACCCACAGGCTTGGTCGCTTGTTATACCAGCCCATGACGTCCTGGTAATGGGAGAAGTCACGATCAAGCTGCAACAACCCGAAGCCTTTCGGGTTTTTATCCAGGTAGGCGTTAAATTGCAGCTTTTGCGGGTTGTTCAGCGGCCGGCAGATCCACTCCCCGTTACCGCGCCACATCGCCAGGCGGTCTGAATCGTGGATCTGCGGATGAATAGTGTCACACATGCGGCGTTCGTTGTTACCGCAGCTAAACATGCTGGTCATTGGCGAGATGCCGAGCTGCTTGATGTCTTTGCGCGCATAGAGATGGTTTTCGACATCCATGATCACCTGGCTCTTCTCGCAGTGGATCACAAACTTATAGGCACCGGTAATGCTCGGGCTGTCCAGCAGCGCATAGACAGTAAAGGTGGTATCACCGGGCTTAACGGTTTCAAACCAGAAGGAGGTGAAATCCGGGAACTCTTCCGGGGTGTCGGTAAAGGTATCCACCGCCAGACCACGTGCGGAAAGGCCGTACTGGTAGGTATCATCCACCGCCCGGAAGTAGCTCGCGCCCAGGAACGAAACGATATCGCGCCGCGCCAGCTCCGGCGCTTTAAAGACGCGGAATCCGGCGAAGCCGAGGTCGCTCTGTCCTTCAAGCTGTTTGGTATCCACGCCCGTATCGCCGTAGCTGAACAGTTCAGGCCGAAAGTGAATTTCACGCGCCTGAGAGGTGGTTTTATCCAGCGAGAACATGCGCACGCGGCGGCGGAATCCCATCCCCATATGGAAGAACTGGGCGTCCAGCTGACGGCCTTCAATGTTATTCCACAGCGACTGCTTCTCATCGTACCGGATGGCGTTGTACGCCTGCGGCGTCATGGTGGCCAGCGTTTCCGGCAGCGGACGCGGCGCACCGCCCCACGGGGTTTTCGCCAGATCGTGCGCCATGGATTGCAGAACAGAGAAGTCAAAGCGACGGCTCTGACCGTCGGCAATGTCGGAGTCAGCAGCATACGCCGCCTGGGAAAACAGAGAAGCAAGGCCAGAAGTGCCGCTAAGGGCAGCCATTGCCAGGGAACCTTTGAGAAAACGTCTGCGATTCATGCCTGAGAAAACGTCCTTATGGTCGTGTGAATGCGTTTCGCCCGCAGCGAAATGACGGCAAGAAAGAACGCACAGCCTAAACAAAAACGGTTAAGAATCCAATTGTTGGCGGGTGAATATATGAACAAACCGAGAAATATTTTCTGTCGACCAGAACGGCCTGAAAGTGGTGTAAAAAACAGTAAATACACGAAATTTTTCATGCTGGATCAAGGCGGCAAGTCTGAGGATCCCCGGCAGCTTACTCAAGTAAGTGACTGGGGTGAACAGACGTACTCAACGCAGAGGCAGCCTGAAGGGTGAAGCGTATTTAAAAGAGTCCCGGCTGGACATCAACAGCCGGGACTAACGAGGCGGTTATTTTACGCTGACATCGATACCCGGGAAGTACTTATCAGCCAGTTTAGCGATCGTGCCGTCGGCACGTACTTTATCAATTGCGGCATCAAGCTGCTTTTTAGTGGCCTCATCCCCCTTACGCAGCCCGAAGCCGATCCCACTGCCGAGGATAGTGTCGTCTGACACCGGTTTGCCGATAAAGCCAAACCCTCTACCCTGCGGCTTGCTGAGGAAACCTGCCTGCCCGGCCGCTGACATGACCAGCGAGGCATCAATGCGGCCATTTAACAGATCCCCCCAGGCCATATTCTGATCTTTATAAGACACCACGGTGACACCGTGCTTTTCCCAGTGCTCTTTGGCGTAAGTTTCCTGAATTGAACCCTGAAGAACGCCGATGGTTTTTCCCTTCAGCCCCTCGGGGGTAGCCTCTACCGCAGAACCGGCTTTGCCCACCAGCTGGGAGGGAATGCGGTAGATGGGCTGAGTAAAATCAATGCTCTTGCGACGCTGTTCGGTGATGTTCATCGCCGAGTTTATGGCGTCGAACTTCTTCGCCACCAGACCGGGGATCAGCGCATCAAACGAGGTTTCTACCCAGCTGCACTTCAGCGCGGCGGCTTTACAGATGGCATTTCCCAGCTCTACGTCAAACCCTACCAGCTCTCCTGACGCATTGCGGCTTTCAAACGGCGGATATTCCGCTTCCAGCCCGTATCGCAACTCGGTAGCGGCAAACGACGAGAATGAACACAGCAGTCCCATGCCGACAGCTAACGCGCGTAATTTCATCTCAAATTCCTTAACGTGGTTTAATCCGACACAGGGCTTGTGCACCTGCCCGCAACGTCGCCTCATCTTTCGCAAAAGAGAGACGAATCAGTTTATTATCCGTGCCATCGGCATAAAACGCCGACAGCGGAATGGTGGCAACCCCGCATTCGACAATCAGCCTTTTCACCATCTCGCTGTCGCGCTCGTCGCTAAAGCCGCTGTAATCCGCCAGCAGGAAGAACGAACCGGCACTCGGAAGCAGCCTGAACGGTGAGTCGGCGAGCAAACTTTGCAGCAGATCGCGCTTGCGCTGATAAAACGCCGCCAGCGACAGCCAGGTCTGCGGATCGGTCATGTGTTCTGCAAACGCATACTGCATTGGCGTATCGGCAGAGAACATCAAAAATTGATGGACCTTACATATTTCATCCATCAGCTCCACAGGCGCCACACAATAACCCACGCGCCAGCCGGTCACGTGATAGGTTTTTCCGAAGGAAGAAATTATCACGCTGCGCTCCGCCAGCTGCGGGTGCGTCGCCATCCCGTGGTGCGGTTCGCCATCAAAAACAACGTGTTCGTACACTTCGTCAGACAAAATGATGATGTCGGTGTGGCGCGTCAGCGCTGCCAGCTGGTGCAGATCGGCGGCTGAAAACACCTGTCCGCTCGGGTTGTGCGGCGTATTGACGATGATCATCCGCGTGCGCGGGGTAATGGCCGCCCGGACTTCATCCCAGTTCACGGCAAAATCCGGTACCGTCAGCTTAATAGCAATCGGCGTCGCCCCTTGCAGACGGACAATCGGCGCATAGCTGTCAAAGGAGGGCTCGAAATAGATCACCTCATCGCCAGGATGAACCAGCCCGCTGATGGCTGAGTAAAGGCCTTCGCTGGCGCTGGCGGTCACCAGCACCTCACTCGCCGGGTCATAGCGTGTGCCATAGAGCGTGGCAATTTTGTCCGCGATGCGCTCCCTGAGCGGTTGCAGCCCGGTCATGGAGGCGTACTGGTTATGCCCTGCCTCCATGGCGCGGGTCACCCCGGAGATAAGCTTTGGGTCGCAGGAAAAATTCGGCGCACCCTGAGAAAGGTTGATGGCGTTATGCCGGGCTGAAAGCTGGCCGATAACGGTAAAAATGGTGGTTCCTACATCGGGCAATTTGGAGCGGGTCTGCACCGGCGTTTTCAAAGTCATCCTCTGTCCCTTCTCGTGGCGTATGCATAACTATTCAAACAACAACGCCATTGCCGGTACAATCGAATTGTTGTCATAATAGCCATGAAAAAAACGCATAGCTAAGGTGAGATATGTCGCGTCGTTCATTTCCGCTTAATGCCGTAGAGACGTTTATCGTGACCGCGCGTTACCTGAATCTTACCCATGCCGCGAAGGAGCTTTGTCTGACGCAGGGAGCGGTAAGCCGCAAAATCGCCTCGCTGGAAAGCTGGTTCGGCTTCCCGCTGTTCGAGCGCCATGCGCGCGGCCTGCGTCTCTCCTCACAGGGAAGCGCCCTGCTGCCGGAGCTGCAAGCTGCGTTTGAGCACCTGCTGAATGTTGCTGAACAGGCGCGAACGCACCAGACCGTAATTCGTCTTAAAGCGCCTACCTGCGCGATGCGCTGGCTGGTGCCGCGTCTGTTACAGGTGGAGCGTGAACAGCCGGAACTCCAGGTTGCGCTGACCACTACTACCGATCACTACGTCAATTTCAAAACCGAATCCTATGACGCGGCGATTGTGTTTGGAACACACATCAGCGCCGGCGATCTGCTGTTCGAAGAGGCCTTAACGCCGGTAATGAGCCCGCTGCGGATCGGGTCTGCGCTGGAAACACTTACCTTCCTTCACCCCACGCGGGACAAAACGGACTGGACGCTGTGGCTGGCGAAACAGCCGGGTCCGCCGCCAGCTATGCTCAAAAATCAACACTTCGAAACCATGGATCTGGCCATTACCGCCGCCATTCAAGGGCTGGGCATCGCCATCGTGGATGAAACGCTGGTCGAAGAGGACGTGCGCGCCGGACGGCTGATGCGGCCTTATGATACGAGCATAAGGACGGGGGCGAGCTACCGGCTGGTATTACGCGACGCACCCGGCCCGGAGAACGGGCTGGATGCGTTTCGCGCCTGTCTGCTCAGTCGAGGCTGACGTGGTGTTTCATCACCCGTTTGAAGAGGCTCATGCGTGCACGCATGAAGCGGTTTTCAAGCCGAAAACCTGCATGTTTATTCACACCAATACGTAACAACACGTCCCGCCCTTTCCGACAGGCGGGCCAGCGCATGGGCCCTGCCAGGCTATCGCGTGCCCCCGCATCCCTGGCGAAGCTCACCCAGTAGTCTGCCACCTGAGCGGCGAAGGCCAGATCGCGTTCGTTCACGTACTGGCGCGAGGGTTCCACCTGACCAAGGGTATCGAACACGTAGGGCACTTCGTTACCGTGCCAGGCGCCGTTGATGTACGTCGCGTGCTCCGCTTCGGCCACATAATCAAACCAGTATCGCCAGCACAGGCCGCCCACCCGCTGCTGCGCCTGCATCACTACGTATCCCATGGTGGTAAAGGCCATGTCTCGGCATACCTGCCTGCCAAGTTCCTCATCGCCCTTCACGCCCGGATAAAGCAGCTTTATCAGCCCCAGGCCAAAGCGCCGCTCCCGGCGGAGCTTCTGGATCTGCCCGGCAAGATCGACCCCGAACACCGACATCACGCTGGCTTCGTCGCTGTTCGACCCAATCATTACCGGTACAGGATGCTGACGGGCTGCGAAGAAGACGTCGAGCACGGCTTCAGGCAGGACGCAGTCGCCCACGATGGGCGCAGGGGCGATATTCAGCGGCGAGGTCAGCGGCCAGAACGCCTCAGGCGGGATCGCGCGAAGCTGTTCCGCGGTGGCATTGTGCAGGCCGAAATGGGCGGCAATCGCTTCGCCTTTATGCATGGCCAGCTCGCGCGGGGTGTCGGGAAGCGTGTACCCGCTTTGCACAATGGCTTTATGGAACAGTCCTCCGGCAAGCGGGGAGGTCATCAGCGACAGCACGCTGCGCGCACCGGCCGACTCGCCAAATACGGTGATATTCTCAGGATCCCCGCCGAACGCGGCAATGTTATCGCGCACCCATTCCAGGGCCTGGATCTGATCGAGCAGCGCAAAGTTATGTACCACGCGCTCTTCTTCTCCCTCCAGCGCCGGATGGGCAAAAAAGCCGAGGTGTCCTAGACGATAATTGATCGTCACCACCACCGTACCGCGCTTCGCCAGCGCCCTGCCGTTATACGGAGGCAGCCCGCCAGCGCCCAGGGTAAATCCTCCGCCGTGCAGCCAGACCATCACCGGAAGCGGATCGGCGCGAGCCACTGGCGACCAGACGTTAAGGTACAGGCAGTCTTCAGAGAACTGGCCGGGATCGCCGCCGCCCAGCGCCTGACAGCTTTCGCTGCTCTGCCAGCTGGAGGCGGAGAATGCCGTCGCCGGACGCACGCCGTTCCAGCGCGCGGGAGGACGCGGTGAACGCCAGCGCCACGGACCTACAGGCGGTGCCGCATAGGGAATGCCGCACCACACGTGGGTATCGTCTTGAGTTAAACCAATCAGTGCGCCCTGGCGCGTTTCAACCACAGGAGCAGAGGGATTTTCCATACCAACCTTCTTTTTCCATCACACCCTTGCAGAGTAACGGTTTCAGAGCAAACCGCAACGCTGTTTGCTGCGCGCTTCCGCCTCCTCGTAAAGTGAAAACTCGTCGTAAACCGTGCAGCCGAGCGCGGCTTCAAAAGCATTACGGCTGGCATTGCCATGGCTGCGCGCCTGCGTTTCATTGCCGAGATTCGACTGGAAGATCCCCGCCGCGCTGACGGGCAGAAAATCCTCGTAGGTGATGGGCTGTGCCACCACCCAGCCGCGTTCGATCAGCGGCTGCGGATCGTCACCGGGACGAAACGCGTGGCGATGCGCCTCACCTGTCGGGGTAAGACGGTAGCGGAAATAGGCCAGCCCCTGACGGCGCAGGAACATTTCACTGTCCGGGAAGGCGCTGAAGATCTCGCGCAGGTGAAGCTGGTGGGTCAGGTTGTCTTTGCCGGTCCCGGCCTGGTTTAACAGGCTGTCGTACAGCTCGCGCCCTTTCGGCGTAAGCGCCACGCCGCGCTGCTCAATCTCACCGAAACGCGCGGTATGGGTGCCCTTGTGTTCTCCCGCGAAAAGCACCGGCTCCTCCAGCGCCTTAAAGCTGGTCTGGCGCAGGAGGATCGGCACCTCGCGGCGCGGCGGGCCTTCAATCAGAATTTTCGGCTCGATGCCGTACTTCGGCATCAGTTCCTGCACCCGGTCGATATCCAGCGTGCGCGGCGTGAGATGGTTGATATGGCACCCCGGGAAACAGACCACGTCGGCAATCAGGCGATGTTCGTTACTCAACGCCAGATAGGTTTCCTGATCGACCGTCGCATGGCGATGCCAGCGAAAAGTTTCTAAGGCTTCCTGCACAAATTCGCGCGCCTGTGCCCCGGTAAAGTGTCCCTGCGCATCGTGCAGGTCGATCAGTTCCAGGCAGCGCGGGGTAAAGATGTTGCGCCGGGAGAGGATCTCCGCCGCCCTTTCGCGCAGCGCAACGTTTTCAATCAGCTCCAGCCGCAGCAGCGAAGTAAAAATGCGAAACGGATTACGGCAGAGCGCCGCATCGTCTGTCGGACGAAACGCCGTCGAGTGGACGGGAACACCCGCCTGGGAGAGATCGTAGTAGCTAACCGGGTACATGCCCATAATGGCGAAGATCCGGCGCAGGGTGGAAAGCTCCTGCGCGGTGCCAACGCGGATCGCACCGTGACGTTCAACGTTCAGGCGCGCCAGTTCGTCTGCGTTTGCCAGTTGTTCATGTAAAAGTGGGTTATTTTCCAGAACCGCCAGGTTAACGTCCGCCACCAGTTCCAGCAAGGTGCCGTACTGCGGAACTTCCTGCTGGTACATCGCCGACATAGCCTGCGAAAAGTGTTCCCGAATATCATCAGCCGTGATGGTGTTCGCCATGATGTCATGCCTCCAGTGAATACTACCTGGAGTGTAGAGAAGCCCGTTCCTTTCGTTGGGAAGAATTTACGAAGTGTGATCCAGGCAGACGAGTGATCAAAGCGTGGGCGTTTTCCAAAAACAGTTGTAACTCAAACAGATCAAATGTTAATAATATTTTGCTATCAGGTTATCAAATTCAAACATCTTAACTTGTCACCCGCGTCGCTCTGTTTTTAACATCGCCTATGGAAAAAAATGGTCTGTTCAGTCAGCGCATACGCTTGCGCCATTTGCATACTTTTGTGGCCGTCGCTCAACAGGGAACGCTGGGGCGAGCGGCTGAAACTCTTAACCTCAGTCAGCCTGCACTCTCCAAAACGCTGAACGAACTGGAACAGCTTACCGGAACCCGCCTTTTCGATCGCGGCCGTCTGGGCGCTCAGCTTACTCTCGTGGGTGAACAGTTCCTGACGCACGCCGTGAAAGTTCTCGATGCCCTCAATACCGCCGGTCAGGCGTTAAACCGTAAAGAGGAGTCTGCCAGCGACATCGTGCGCGTGGGTGCGCTGCCGACGGCGGCACTGGGCATATTGCCTGCGGCTATCGGCCAGTTCCACCGCCAGCAAAAACACGCCACGCTTCAGGTCGCGACCATGAATAACACCATGCTGCTGGCAGGCCTGAAGTCAGGGGAGCTGGATCTGGGCATTGGGCGGATGTCCGATCCGGAACTGATGAGCGGCCTTAACTACGAACTGTTGTTCCTGGAATCTCTGAAGCTGGTCGTGCGTCCGAATCATCCCCTGTTGCAGGATACCGTGACCCTGAGCCGCGTGATGGAGTGGCCGGTTGTCGTTTCACCGAAAGGAACCGTGCCGCGTCAGAATGCGGAAGCTTTACTGCACATGCAGGGCTGCACGCTGCCTTCAGGGTGTATTGAAACGCTTTCAGCGTCGCTTTCTCGCCAGCTTACGGTGGACTATGACTACGTGTGGTTTGTGCCATCCGGCGCGGTGAAGGACGATCTGCGACGCGGCGTGCTTACGGCGCTGCCGGTAACATCACCCGGCGCGGGAGAACCCATTGGGATCCTGACGCGGGTAGATGCCCCGCTCTCTGAAGGCGCCCAAACGCTGTTAAGCGCCATTCGTAAATCAATGCCTCTCTGATCCTAAACGCAGAACCCGCCGCGAGGGCGGGTCTGTCCTACTCAGAACGTTTCCCAGTTATCACCTGAAACGGCCGTCGCCGGGGTTAAAGGCGCAGGTTTCGCTGCGGTTGCAGCGGCTGTAGTCCGTCCTGCGCGCGCCCCGCTGAGACGAAACGCGCCAACGGCTTCCGTCAGACGAGCGCCCTGCTCTTCCAGCGAGGCCGCCGCCGCAGAAGCTTCTTCCACCAGCGAGGCATTTTGCTGCGTCACCTTATCCATCTCGGAGATCGCCTGGCTCACCTGAACAATGCCGCGGCTCTGCTCATCGGACGCTGCCGCAATCTCCAGCATGATATCGGTGACGCGCTTAACCGCCTCGACGATCTCATTCATGGTATTACCCGCGGCAACCACTTCCCCGGAGCCCTGATCGATAAGCGACACCGATTCGTTTATCAGGCCTTCAATCTCTTTCGCCGCGTTCGCGCTGCGGCTTGCCAGCGTGCGCACTTCGCTCGCCACAACCGCAAAGCCGCGCCCCTGTTCCCCCGCACGCGCCGCCTCAACCGCCGCGTTAAGCGCCAGAATATTGGTCTGGAACGCGATGCTGTTAATCACGGCGGTAATTTCGGAGATCTTCTTCGAACTGGTAGAAATATTCCCCATGGTTTTCACCACGCCAGAGACCATCTCCCCCCCGCGGCTTGCCTTACCGGAGGCATCTTCTGCGAGCTTACTCGCATGATGCGCATTATCGGCGTTCTGCTTCACCGTGGCGGTGAGCTGTTCCATGCTGGCCGCCGTCTGCTCGATTGCCGCCGCCTGCTGTTCGGTACGGGAAGAGAGATCGGTGTTACCCGCGGAGATCTCGCTGGTTCCACGGTAGATCTCCTCCGCCCCCTGTCGCACGGTGCCCACGGTGGTCACCAGCGCGTGCTGCATGGTTTGCAGGTCGCGCGTCAGGCGGCCAATTTCGCTGCGTCCGGTGGGTTCGTCCGACATGGTCAGATCGCCTTTTGCGATATTTTCGATACGCGTTGCGGCGCGCTGTAGCGGGTTAATCACCGTGCGGCGAAGCACCACAAAGGTGATCGCTGCCAGCGCCAGCGCCAGGCCAAACGCGCCGAACATGAACATCAGCCCCAGCCGGGTTCGGGTATGCGCCTGCGCCGTCAGCGCATTGGCGCGTTCGGTACGGATTTTTATCGCCTTCAGCAGCACCGCGTTATAGGCATCGTCCAGCGGACGCGCGGTCTCATTTTCGTGGTTAATAATGGCTTCAAACATGCCGTTTTTGGCATATTTCAGCATCGGCTGCATACCGGCGATGTAGGCGTCGTAGCGGGCTTTCAGATCGCCATCCAGCGCTTCATCAGCCGGGGTGCGAACGGTGCGCTTCATATAGGCGGCAAACCCATCCTGCGACTGCCTGATGCGGGTCTCAGCTTCAGCGATGTTTTGCTTCATCGCCTCCATCTCCGCGATACGGCTTGCCGCCCCCGCGTGGATCATGTTGATACGGGCAGTGCGTAAATGGTTGGAACTGTTTGACAGACCGGTGCGCACCTGGATTTCTGCCGTGACATCCTGCTGATCGGTATCGGCCTGAAGCAGGAAATACCCTGCCAGACCCGAGCTCAATGCAAACAGGAGAATAATGCCACCGAGAATGGAGGAAAACAGCGGAACCAGCCGGATGTGATGCAAGAAGCCCAGCTTATGCTGCGCCTGCATCGATGTTGTGTTGTCCATGACCGTCGACTCTCTTATAGGTAAGATGCGTAAAAACACGCCTGTAAATGAGTCATCGGCACGGCGGGGAATTTGATTATGCCTAAAAGCGCCGGACAGGTCACACTTTAGAAAATATCAGGGAAGAAATGCCAGCGGTAAAAACCGCTGGCAGAAGAATCAGTTGTCGCCGAAATGGATAACGGTACGAATGGATTTTCCTTCGTGCATCAAATCGAAAGCTTCGTTGATCTGCTCCAGCGGCAGGCGGTGCGTAATGAACGGGTCGAGTTGAATTTTGCCGACCATTGCGTCTTCAACCATGCCCGGCAGCTGAGTACGGCCTTTTACGCCGCCAAATGCCGACCCGCGCCATACGCGGCCTGTTACCAGCTGGAACGGACGGGTTTTGATCTCCTGACCCGCGCCAGCCACACCAATAATGATGCTCTCGCCCCAGCCCTTATGGCAGCACTCCAGCGCTGAACGCATCACGTTGACGTTGCCGATACATTCGAAGCTAAAGTCCACGCCGCCGTCGGTCAGCTCAACGATCACGTCCTGAACCGGTTTGTCATAGTCTTTCGGGTTGATGAAATCGGTCGCACCCATCTCACCTGCGAGCTTAAATTTCTCCGGATTGGTATCCACAGCAATGATACGACCGGCTTTCGCCTGTACCGCGCCCTGGATAACCGCCAGACCGATCCCGCCCAGGCCGAACACCGCCACGGTGTCACCCTCTTTCACTTTCGCCGTGTTATGCACCGCGCCGATACCGGTGGTGACACCGCAGCCGAGCAGACAGACTTTATCCAGTGGAGCCTGCGGATTAACCTTCGCCAGTGAGATCTCAGCGCACACCGTGTATTCGCTGAAGGTGCTGGTACCCATATAGTGATAAATGGGTTCACCGTTATAGGAGAAACGGGTGGTGCCGTCCGGCATAAGACCTTTGCCCTGCGTGGCACGCACGGCCTGACAGAGGTTGGTTTTACCGGATTTGCAGAACTTACACTCGCCGCACTCTGCGGTGTAGAGCGGGATCACATGGTCGCCGGGCTTCAGGCTGGTAACGCCTTCACCCACTTCGACCACCACGCCGCCCCCTTCGTGGCCGAGCACTGCCGGAAACACGCCTTCCGGATCGTCACCTGATAAGGTAAATGCATCAGTATGGCAGACGCCGGTGTGGGTAATTTTGATCAGCACTTCGCCTTTTTTTGGCGGAGCAACATCTATTTCAACGATTTTCAGCGGCTGGCCTGGGCCGAACGCGACAGCTGCGCGAGATTTCATGATGTTTTTCCCTTGTTGTGAGGTGTGTGGGTTTATTTTAGATAAGAGCGCAGTAAATGGCCGACTTCCGCCATCCGTACTGCTCGCTGATCCGGGGTGGTCTCCCCCGTCACCAGCTCATCTTTGAGGTGAATTTCAACCATTTCCCCCATCAGGCCATTGGCAGCGCCGCGCACGGCGGCGATTTGCTGCAAAATGGCGAGACAGGGATCGCCCGATTCCAGGGCGCGCTCAAGGGCATCAACCTGGCCCCGAATGCGGCGGACGCGGGTAAGAATACGTTTTTTATCTTCGGGTGAATGCGGCATACGCCCTCCTTATACTATAGGGGGGTATTGTATCGCTGGTGCGTGGTTAATGTAAACATTATGTTTTCCGTGGGTTCTGGAGAGCCATGGAAACTCATAAGATGCTATAGGGCATAAAGGGACCTGTTACTGCCCCGAAAAATCACGCTTGTGAGTGTCTCTTTCCTGCTTTATTAGAGTCAGTCTTCAATTTCAGGAACGGCGTCATCGTTCCGTGCGCTGACATCATATAATTTAAAGTGTGTATCTTTTGTTGCCCCGACCATCTGAACTCAACTATGTCACAATCCGTGAAAGCAATGTTGCAATAACTTCCGTCGGAGCGCATTTTCAAAATGCTTTTGCATACATCTAAATCCCCTTCCCCACTAAAGACTGTAGGTATGATAAGAATGAAACTTGGAATAAAATAATCTGCGAAATTTTATATTTTTTAATGCCAGGTGTTTTGTAAATAAAAAATTTTAGTGAGGACTTTTAATGAACATTTTCTTAAAATGCAGTCTGTGTGCATTATTCAAAGATAGTTTATTTTTCTGCATTCTTAGTGTTTTCGTATTAATACCTTTCAATTTTGTTAGCGATAAATACACTAAGGAGATAAGCACGATCGTTGCGGAACATATGGCCCCTCATTCTCTTGCAGCGATGCTTGTAATAGCAACATCGATTACATCTCTGGCGCTTCGATTTATCGGCAAGAAAAATCCCGCAAAAAAACTTAATAAAAATATATATACATTCATTATTTTCCCTGTTGTCAAAGCAGGGAAAGCGTATGCTTCAACAATGGTTGGCATGATGACAGGATTAGCATTAACGTTATTGTTTTCCGAAGGCATATCAAAAACACTAATGCCTTTGTTTTTCATTGCTTGTATTTCAATGTACTGGCTTATTTTGAAGCGATCATGTACGTTAGTATAAAAGGCCTGCCATCAAATGTTAGTGAAAAAGTAAAGAACGCAATATTGCTATTGATAGTATTTATAATTCCTTTAGTGTATTGGTGGATCATATAAATACGATATCAATGAATTAAAAATTCAGATGAACCTCTCTAAGAATTGCGCACAACGCTGAAACGCTAGTGCCTCGGTATGATGGGCCTTCGCGCATTTAACACTTCTCTATATGCTGGCACAAGGTGCTGGCTTAGCCGCTGTTTTTTCGCCAGCCAGAGTATAAAGATATGGAAGTGTTGTATCGCGTTTATTCGTTCTGCTTAAACGAGCGCTAAGGTGAGGAGGTGAAGTTGTATAACTGGCGGGCGGGGTTTACTCTCAACGCCCCTCCTGGCGTTGGCGAAGACCCTGTTTACGGTTTAATCCTCTCTCTACCAACCCTGTTTAGCTCGAAATGTTAAAAATCCGCACTTATATGGCACAATGTGAACAGAAATAACATTCTCGTCACCTAACATACTCGCTACAAACAATATGGTGGTGTTAATGATTGTACTCAAGAACTTTTTATTCTTCGTTGGCGCGGCGGCCGCTTGCGCACTTATCGTACTTTGTCTCTGGGTTGATATGCGGTTTGTCGGTCATGATATTCCGGAATTATCACTGACTGAAATTATGCAGGAAACGGTATTAGCGACTATCGTCTTTCTCCATTTTCGTCTGGCGAAAATGGACGAATCCATGCGTTACTGTAATATTCTGGTGGGCGGATTTTTCCTGACAATGCTAATTCGTGAACTGGACGCGCTTTTTGATCTCATTTCTCATGGGAGTTGGGTGTGGTTCGCGCTGATTACCGCTCTGCTGGCGTTAATTCGCCCCGTTATGCATTTTCGCGCGACACTGGAACAGCTGGCAAAATATACGCAATCACCCTGGTACGGCATTCTGTTGAGCGGCCTGCTGGCTATACTGGTTTTCTCCCGCCTCTTTGGGATGCAGGTACTGTGGCACGCCATCCTTGAGCATGGCTATATGCGTGTCGTGAAAAACGCCGTGGAGGAAGGTTCGGAATCGTTCGGCTATATGCTGTGCCTGGCCGCGTCACTCGGGTATTACGTTACATCTCGGGCTAACGCACGTGTGAAATAATCTCTTTGCACTGTGTAGAGAAAGACGGCGAGGGAAATATTTATCAACGACATCCTTCGAACGTCAGGGGGTCATGCCAGAAAGACATATCCTAAAAATGGGTTCCTGGATGCCGATTTCATCGAATCCACTCTCACTTCTGCAATCAGCGTCTATCCTTAGACTATCAACAAAAGGAGGCTGGAATGTCTGATCTCGACACTGATAAAAATGCACAATACGCTGGCGATAAAGCCAAAAACAAACTTGATGAATTATCCGGCTCTGCTCAGCAGCAGTTTGGTGAATTCGTTGACTCCCCTAAACACCAGGTAAAAGGTGCAGCGAAAAAATATGCTGCCCAGGCCAGCGATGCCGTCTCGGATGTTACTGAAGCCGTGAGAAACAACCCGTTAACGGGATTAATCGCAGCGGGTGCGGTAGGTATCGTTCTTGGATTACTGCTGGGCCGTAAATAATTTCAGGCCCTTCGGGGCCTTCTCTTCCTCCCTTTATAATCCACTCCCTCCCCCCCTAATTCTGATAGTTCTTATGACAAAAGCCCGATCTGTACGAAAAACTTGTACAATTTTGGTGTACAGATTTGACCTGATGGTATAAATTCACTGCCAGTGATGTTACAAAATTGTTTGTTAACGGTGGAATATTATGCGTCGTAACCATGCTCCCTCTACAGCTGAAAGCGCTATCACCTTGTATTTTAACAAGGATAACGTTCCTACACAGCAAGAAACCCTTGGTGCCATTGTCAGCGAGATCATCAAAGAGAATGTACAACTGAGCAGAATGACAATTTGTACAAAGCTGCTGCGCAGAATTGAAGAATCAACGTCTGATGCCGAGAAAGCGCACTATAACGGCCTGATAGCCCTCTTCTTCGAGCGTTAACCTGAACACTGTTTTTTACTTACTAAGTTAGTCATGCTGAGTGAGAATTGAGATCCTGGAAGCGATGACTAACCCCATGCTACAGCCTGCCGTGTGTAGCAGAGTGAGATTGAAGCTATGCATAGAACTAAATTTGAACGACTTAAGGATGACCTTATCGGTGAGGCCGTTTTATCCATATTGAAAGAGAACGGACCCATTACCTTTGCGTCTCTTGCTAACCGCCTGCGCGCGATGGCGAATGTTGAATCAAATGATGAACGTAAAAATGCATTGATTGCCGCAGAAGATGAAGTACGCCAGCGTGTTACCGGCGTATCGCACGACCGGGGAAGAGTGATAGGCGATTATGATATTGGTCGAATGCGCGCTCTCTTCACGAAAAACACGATTCTGGCTCCAGACAAGAAACACTAATTTTAACCGAAACGGTGACCACCATGAGTAAAGCGATTATGCAGCAGACGTATAATTTTGAAGCCCTGCACGATAAAGAACTGGCGGAACATTTTCTTAATGCCGGAAAGCATCTCAGTGGTGAGGTTGAAGTGTTGGGCTCGGCAATCCGCTGTATTATGCTGACCGGTGACAATCTCTCAAATAAAGAGATTATCCTGCAACTGATTCACGCCCTCGAAATTACCGAGGAGCCCGAAGCCTGCGATGTCATTCGAAACACGCTTGAAATTGTTGTCGGTTTTACTCGCGATGATATCTGAGCAATCATTAATTCAACGGTGAGTCATTGTTTTTCGCTGGTGGGCGTAAAGTTAACTCTGCGCCCACCAGCACAGTGAGGCTGTTAACTAAATAACCGTACCATCCGGTCCAACCCTTCTTCATTAACCGCTCGGGAAAGATAATATCCCGGGAAGCGCTTAACCCCTCACTGTCGCTGTATACCTGTATCGCTTTAAAAATGCCATCATCATTAAATTAATTATAGATTCCGGTCAAAGCTCATTTTCTGGCAGCTTAAGCCCACTTTTCTAAGTAAAACAAAGCGATAACAACATACCTAAAAGATACATACATGTACTCGATGACTGATTAATGCGTTAGCAATAATCACCTTACTACACTGTTGATAATTCATATCTCTCTCCTGTCCCAATTCACTTTCCTGCAAAATGCTGTAAACTGCGAGTTATTGCGACATTTTGCAGGATACGGCCCCATGCATAAAACCGCCAGACAGAAATATGTGCTTGATATCATTACTGAACAAGGCCAGGCCAGCATTACCGAGCTGGCAGAGCGATTGCAGGTTTCGGCAGACACCATCCGTCGCGATCTGACCGACCTGGAAAAACAAGGACTGGCACAAAAAAACCATGGCGGCGCCATCGCACTGAATCTCTTGACGATGACCCGTGTAAGCAGGAATAGCTTGCTCCCTGAAATTAAGCAGCGGCTGGGTAAACAGGTTGCGCAATGCGTGCCTGCGGGCTCGACGCTGTTTCTGGACGCCGGAAGCACACTGCTGGCCGTTGCCTCTTACCTTCAGGGGCCGCTGACCATCATCACCCCTTCTCTTGATATCGCCCAGCAGGTTAGCGATCGGGAAGATATTGACCTGATCCTACTCGGTGGAAAGTGGGATCAGAAACAGCGCCTGTTTGCCGGAAGCGCCACCCTTTCCCTGCTCTCTCGCTACCGGGCGGATATTGCCATCCTTGGCGCATGCGCCATCCATGCCGGGCTCGGATTGAGCGCCAGTCAGGAGGCGGATGCCGAGGTGAAGCGTGCCATGCTGGCCGCAAGCCAGGCGCACTGGGTCGTCGCCGACCATCTGAAACTCAACCAGTGCGAACCGTATCTGGTGTCAGGGTTATCCGGGATTCATCAACTGTTTTTAGATCGTCCCTGGGCAGAGCTTGGGGACCATAGCGCCTTGCAGGTTACCGTTTGCGCGCATTAACGTGGAGAAGGTCATGAATAAAGTAAAGACAATGAATATTGCGCTGATCGGGTATGGTTTTGTAGGTAAGACGTTCCATGCCCCGCTGATCCGGTCCGTCGAAGGCCTGAAGCTGGCGGTGGTCTCATCCCGGGATGAAGAGAAGGTGAAACGCGACCTGCCGGACGTCCTTGTTGTCGCCACGCCGGAAGAAGCCATTCAGCACCCGGATATCGACCTCGTGGTTATCGCCTCCCCTAACGCGACCCATGCCCCGCTGGCTACGATGGCCCTGAACGCTGGCAAGCACGTGGTGGTAGATAAGCCCTTTACGCTGGATATGCAGGAAGCGCGCGATCTGATTGCGCTTGCGCAAAAAAAACAGCTGCTGCTCTCAGTCTTTCATAACCGCCGCTGGGACAGCGATTTTCTCGGCATTAAGCACGTCATTGAGCAAGGCAGCATCGGCAAAGTAAAACACTTTGAGTCACATATCGATCGCTTCCGCCCTGAGGTTCGTGCGCGCTGGAGAGAGCAAAACGTTCCGGGCAGCGGCCTGTGGTTCGATTTAGGGCCGCACATGATTGACCAGACGTTACAGCTGTTTGGTCTGCCGCAGTCGGTACAGGGCAACATCGCCACCCTGCGTGAGGGTGCGGAGATTAACGACTGGGCGCACGTGGTGCTGAATTATCCGGAACATAAAGTGGTCCTCCATTGCAGCATGCTGGTGGCAGGTGGCGTTTCCCGCTTTACCGTTCACGGCGATAAAGCCAGCGTGCTGAAAGCGCGTATCGATCAGCAGGAAGCCCAGCTGCTGGCGGGCGTCATTCCGGGTAGCACAAGCTGGGGGGAAGACAGTGACAATATGGTGCTGTTTAATGCCCAGGGTGAAGCCAGCACTATCCCTGCGCCAAAAGGCGATCAGCGACAGTACTATATACATGTGCGCGATGCCCTGAACGGCAACATTAACAACCCGGTCCCTCCTGTGGAGGCCCTGGCGGTGATGGCGGTGCTGGAAGCGGCGGTAAAATCGTCGCAAACGGGTTCAACCCAGACGCTGGATTTAACGGCGCAGGAGCGGGCGCAACTGCAATAACTGGCGAAAAATGCCCTGCGGGTTTGCAGGGCATGGTGGGTTACTGACGCTTTTTCGGCATCATGCGCAGCAGCGTGTTGTCTTTCCAGAAATAATGGTGCATCAACGCGGCAAAGGCGTGCAAACCAATCACGAAATAACCCAGATTCGCCAGCGTCACGTGCCACTCTTTTAGGGTGTCCACCAGGTCAAAATTCCCCTCCGCGGCATGCGGCATCGTCAGGCCAAAGGCAAACCAGTCATTTCCACGGTTATACATCATCACCATGCCGATCAGCGGCAGCGCAATGAACAGCAGGTAAATGACCAGATGTCCGAGATGGGACAGCCCGGTGATCATCGCTTTTGGTTTCGGCTGAATTGGCGGAGCCGGAAATTTGAGGCGGATGAGCAGGCGCGCCACCATCAGCACCAGAATGCTAATCCCGCAGGAAACATGGATCATATTAATCAGCGGACGATCGGTTCGCGGAAACCACCCTCTGAACTCCATGGCGCAATAGGCCATAATGACTAAAAAAAAGACCAGCCAGTGAATGCAAATTTGCAGACCTGTATATTTTGTGCGCATGTAATTTCCTGATGACTGTTACGGATTGCGCCAACATACCCAGCTTCGGCAAAAAATTCATTAAAATTTTGCATGTTTCAAACGTAATGGAAAACGGCCTATTTATTAGGGCTGTACAGTAGTTTACGAGGATAGCGGGGTTATCATGCTAACTACAGATGAACTCACTTATTGCAATTCAATAAGTTACTCCTCTCTCTTCGCCTTGCATCCCCGGCGTTCGTTCCAGCAGAACGTTTGCACGCCCGCCTGCATGACTGATGAACCTTATTCAGAATATAAATAAGAGCAATAAAACAATTCAGTAAAAATTAAAAGCTGATTTTTTCTTAAAAGGTCTTTTATTTTTTATAAATTTTTTTAATGCGGGAAGTCGCTATTATGGCCACCGAACGGAAGAGGTCAGTTAAAACACTTAACCGTTCAATCGTTATGAATCTTTTTTTTACATTTAACTACATTATTCAAGGATCAAGGATGAAAAAGGCAATTCTTGCTACAGTAATCGCGTTGTGCACTACTTCCGCTTTCGCAGCTGAAACTGCTGTACTTAAAGTTAAAGGTACTCTGACAAACTCAGCTTGCACACCAGAAATCGGTAATGGTGGTGTGATTGACTATGGAAGAATTAATCTCGGTGGTTTATCTGCTACCACCAATAACGTTATTGGTGAAAAAGAAGTTCCCGTAACGATTACCTGCACAGCAGCAACGAAAGTTGGTTTTAAAGTTCAGGACGACCGTAAGGACAGCAATGCTCAGCTGCCAGTTGAAGTTCATGGTAATGCCGATATGACAGACGCTTACTACACCTATGGTGTAGGTACAACGACTGGCGGTGTTAAAATCGGTAACTATGGCCTGTGGATGAAGGATGTCACCGCAAATGGTGCAACCGTTGATGCCATCATCAAAAATGACGACTGGAGTGCTGACAAGTGGCAAAAATCTGTCGTTCCACGTAGCGACGCATTTACTACTTCAGCATTTGCGACCACTGGTACAACTGAACCACTGGCGATCACAACGGCAGGTTTTAATTTCGTTTCTAACCTGGTGATTCGTGATACCGCGACCCTGGCTATCACCGACGACACCCAGCTCGACGGTCAGGCTACTCTGTCTCTGGTATACCTGTAATCGCTGTATTTGATTCAAATCGGGCCCGTTAAGGCCCGATTTTTTTTACGCCTGTAAATACACCACCTGTGTCTGCAAATATTCATTCAGACCGTGCTTACCATCTGCCCCGCCAATACCGGATTTACGCCATCCCGCATGGAAGCCCTGCATCGCTTCAAAATTCTCGCGGTTAATATATGTTTCGCCAAATTTAAGCCCTTTAATGGCTTTCATGGCGATATTCAGATCCTGCGTATAAACGGACGAGGTTAAACCGTAGTCACTGTCATTGGCCATGTTCAGCGCCTCTTCCAGGGTGTCGAAAACCACCACGGGCAGCACCGGACCGAAGGTCTCTTCGTGCATGATGGCCATATCCTGACGAACGTCCAGCAGCAACGTTGGGGGATAAAAATATCCTTTGCCTTCTGCCGCCTTACCGCCAAGAGCCACTTTAGCCCCCTCCTGCACCGCGCGCGCCACCTTCTGCTCCACGCGCTCCAGCGCGGCGGCGTTAATCAGCGGCCCCATGGCAATATCCGTTCTTTCTGCCGGATTACCAAACTGAACGGCTTTCATTGCCTCACCCAGACGATTCACGAAACGGTCGTAGATCCCCTTCTGGACATAGACACGTTCAGCACAGTTGCATACCTGTCCGGTGTTGATAACGCGTGAATCCACAATAGCCTTCACGGCCAGCTCCAGGTCGGCATCGTCCATCACGATTGCCGGGGCTTTGCCACCCAGCTCCAGCCCCACTTTGGTGATATTTTTCGCAGCCGCAGTCATGATCTTTTCACCCGCCGCGACGCTGCCGGTCATGCTGACCATCGCCACTTTCGGGTTCCCGGCCAGCTCCTGTCCGACGGTTTCACCGCGGCCCAGCACCAGGTTAAAGACGCCTTTCGGCAGGCCAATCTCATCGACGATTTTGGCAAACGCAATGGCGTTGTTTGGGGTAAATTCGCTTGGCTTGATAACGATGGTGTTACCGGTGAGCAACGCGGGGGCGAGCTTGCGGGCAATCAGGAAGAAGGGAAAGTTCCACGGCAGAATGCCGGTGGTCACGCCGAGGGCGCGCTTAAACACCAGAATACATTCGCCCGGACGGTCGCTCTGAATGATTTCCCCCTCATAACGCCGGGCCCACTCGGCCATATAGTCGATATAGTCCGCGGTAAAGTTCACTTCTACTTCCGCCAGCTGCTGGATCTTGCCGCCTTCGGCCACGATCAGCGCGCTGATTTCACTGACGCGCTCGCGAATACCGGCGGAAATTTTGCGCAGCCAGTTGGCGCGTTCAATGGCAGGCAGCGCCTCCCAGCCAGCCTGCGCGCGCTCTGCCGCATCAATAGCTTTGCGGGCATCTGCGGCGGTACCGTCGGGAATACGGGAAATGACCTCTTCCGTGGACGGATTGATAACGTCAATCCATGTATCACCCTGCCAGGCAACAAACTGTCCATTGATATACATAGGATGTTGTACGGGTACTGTCATAGCCTGCTCCTGTAATTACACTGTTTTTAACAAGTTAAGTTATTGTTAAAAACTACAATTGCAGGAGCGATTGCCTACCCTGGGAGGCTGTTTTTGTGAGATACCTCATAAAAGAAAAGGAATATCCCGTTTTAAAAATCACATCTCGACAACATAAGATGCCCGTTTGCGAGAAAGATGGCGCAAACGGGCAGAGCATTACAGCAAAGAACGGCTAACCAGCGCGTCGGTGAGAATGACGTCGTTTCGCAGGATCTGCCATGCGGCGTCCACGTCGGCAGGGATATCGACATGAGCAATGAAATCACGTCCTGCCGGACCGTAGCCGTTGATGTCGTCCCTGAGTCGCGGAAATTCACCCAGCACCAGCGACAGGTAGCGTTCTACCGGCCATAACCCCTCGACCGGACCGCTAAACACCAGACCGTCGTCGCTGTTTTGCAGTACGGGCGTCAGGCCGGGATGACTCACCCATGCGGGCGATGCGGCCTCGTCACGGCATACACGGACGAACGTAGCCATTGTGCGACGCTGCATTGTCGGGTCCTGTACCACCAGCACCCGGGCGGCGTTCAGACCGGATTGTTTCATCAACGCCCGGCTGAAGCGGGCGTTTTCGCCGCAGTTGGTCGACTGATCCTCAACGTGAAGATGCTCAGCCGGAATGTTCCAGAATTCACGGGCGATGTCGGCAAGAATAGCCGCCTCAGCACGCCCGGTGGTGGGTATCCTGTTGTAGCGGGGGTGCTTCGCAATCGCGGCGTAGAGGAAGGTCGTCGAGTGACCGATCCCGCCGCTGATGATCAGAGGAACACCCTGTTCAGCCGCGATTTTACAGGCAGCATCAATCGCGGGGATCACCGCGTTACCCGCCAGAATCACCAGATCAACGGGCTGGTTGTCCTGATAGTCGTCCTGAGCAAGCCACGCCCCAACGGTATTCACGGCGTCGAGGGTTGTGCCAGGCAGACAGGGGAAAAGTGCCATTGTCATCGTTACCTTCTTACAGCATACAGAGCCTTCGATTATCCCCCTTTCTGGGCGTCATGCTATGGCATGAATGCTGAAAAAAACGGGCTGGGACGTTCTCAAAAAGCTCTCACATTTGATTAACATGCGAAAATCGCATTCACTTGAATTATGATTTGCGTCAGCCTTAGAATCATTAGCCCGCACACAATTCAACTTTTTGAAAGGTAAACCACGTTATGCGCCTGCCCCAACGCGACCCTTATGCTCCTCGCGAGTGGCAGCCACACGAGAAACCCGCCCTGCTGGGTTCCCCTTCCACCCCGGAACATCCAACCCCCAAACGGATCGCCTATGGCGTGGTCGGCCTGCTGGTATGTCTGACCGGGGCGCTGGGTAACGCGGTCGTCACCGCCAATCTGCAAAACCTGCAAGGCACCTTTGGCGCCTGGTCGACTGAAATCGCCTGGTTGCCTGCCGTCTATGTCATGACCAACGTCTCTATCAACCTGCTGCTGGTAAAGTTTCGCCAGCAGTACGGTTTGCGCGCCTTTACGGAAGGCTTCCTGGTGCTGTATGTGCTGGTCACCTTTTTCCACCTGTTTGTGAACGATCTCAGCTCTGCTCTGATGGTACGGGCGGCACACGGGATGGTCGCCGCCGCGCTCAGCTCGCTCGGCATTTATTACCAGATACAGGCCTGGCCCGCAAAGCACCGACTGAAGGCGCTGACCATCGGCATAACAGGCTCGTCGCTGGCGATCCCGCTGGCGCGGCTGTTCTCCACCGAGCTGTTACAGCTTGATGAGTGGCGCGGGCTGTACTTCTTCGAGCTGGGTCTGGCCCTGATCTCCCTGGCCTGCGTGATGGTGCTCAAGCTGCCGCCGGGCGATCGGCGCAAAGTCTTCGAGAAGAAAGATTTCATCACCTTCTTTTTGCTTGCGCCCGGCATGGCGCTGCTGTGCGCGGTTCTGTCGTTAGGGCGTCTGGACTGGTGGTTTGAAGCGCCGTGGATCGGCTGGGCGCTGGCCCTCTCGCTGGTGCTGATTGTCTCTGCGATCGTGTTTGAACATAACCGTAGCAACCCGCTGCTCAATACCCGTTGGCTGTCCAGCGGCAGCATCGTACGCCTGGGTCTGATTATGCTGCTGATCCGCATCGTACTGGCGGAGCAAAACACGGGCGTCATCGGCTGGCTGCAATATGTGGGCCTACAGAATGAACAGATGACCCATCTGGCGTGGGCTATTTTCGCCGGGATCGTCTGCGGTATCGTCACCAGCTGTCTGACGATTAAGCCCACTAAACTGGCCTGGCCGATAATCACCTCGCTGGCGCTGATGATCGTTGCCTCGCTGCTGGACAGCCAGTCCAACAACCTGACCCGGCCGGATCAGCTTATTTTTAGCCAGTTCCTGCTGGGCTTCGGCAGCGCTTTCTTCCTCGCGCCTGCGATGCTGGCCGCCATTGGTGGGGTGATCGCCGATCCGCGCAATCTGGTCAGCTTTTCCGTGATGTTTGGCATGAGTCAGAACCTTGGGGGCCTGCTGGGTTCCGCGATCCTCGGTACTTTCCAGACCTGGCGCGAGAAGTACCATTCCAGCCTGCTGGCTGACCAGCTCACCACCCTTAATCCGCTGGTGAACGAACGCATTCAGCTTTACACCCAGATGTATAAAAGCCTGATTGGCGACAGTTCCCTGCTGGGAACCCAGGCCATTACCCAGCTCCAGACGGTGACGGCGCTTGAGGCAAATATTCTGGCTTACAACGATACTTATCTCCTGACGGCGAGCATTGCCACTGCCACGCTGGTCTGGATTTTATGGCGCTTGCTGCGCCTGCGCATCACCGCCCGTATGGCCCTTAAGAACGCCACTGGCAACAAGCAATGACAATTTTTCAGGAGAGGTTATGAGTCAGCAGGATGCCGCCAAAGAGCAGGCCAACACCCGCAAAAATGTGCGCGTCGTTTCCATTTTCACCGCTGCGGCTATCGGCATTGTCGGGGTACTGGTGATCCTTTATGCCTGGCAGTTGCCCCCGTTCACGCGTCATGCCCAGTTTACCGATAACGCCTACGTGCGCGGCCAGACGACGTTCATCAGTCCGCAGGTAAACGGCTACATTACCGAGGTCCATGTTCAGGATTTCGAGCAGGTTAAAAAAGGCGAGCTGCTGTTGCAGATAGATGACCGCATCTATCGCCAGCGCGTCCATCAGGCCGAGGCGCAGCTGGCAATGAAAATTGCAGCCCTGAATAACAACCTGCAACAGCGCAAAAGCGCGGAAGCGGTGATTGCCAAAAACGAGGCGGCGCTGAAAAACGCCCGTGCCCAAAGTCTGAAAACCCAGGCGGATTTGAAACGCGTGAAAGAGCTGACCGCGGACGGCTCCCTTTCCATTCGCGAGCGCGATTCGGCGCTGGCCAGTGCCGCCCAGGGACGCGCCGATATCGACCAGGCGAAAGCAACGCTTGAGATGTCTCGTCAGGATTTACAAACGGTTATCGTCAATCGCGGTTCGCTGGAGGCCGACGTTGAGAATGCGAAGGCCGCGCTGGAGCTGGCGCAGATCGATCTGCAAAACACCCGCATTGTCGCGCCGCGTGACGGTCAGCTCGGGCAGATTGCGGTGCGTCTGGGGGCGTACGTCACCGCCGGGACGCACCTTACCACGCTGGTCCCGCCGCAGCACTGGGTGATCGCCAATATCAAAGAGACGCAGCTGGCGAATTTACGCGTCGGACAGCCGGTGAAATTCACCGTCGATGCCTTAAACGATAAAGCCTATCAGGGCCGCGTGGAGAGCATATCCCCGGCCACAGGCGTCGAGTTCAGCGCTATCACCCCGGATAACGCCACGGGCAACTTTGTTAAAATCGCCCAGCGCATCCCGGTACGCATTGAGGTACTCGGTGAGCCGGAGGCGTACCGGCTGCTGCGCCCTGGCATGTCGGTGCAGGTGACCATCGACACGCGGGAGACGAAACAATGACGCTTCGCCCGATAGCCGGCCTGCTGATGATGGCTATCCTGGCGGGATGCCAGTCGGTAGACGTTGAGCCCGCCAAATCGTCCCTGCACATACCGGCCCAGTGGCGCGCGACGTCGGGGCCGACCAGCCCGACAGAACAGCTCTGGTGGCGTAATTTCCACGACAGCAATCTGAACCGCTATGTGGATCAGGCGCTGAAGAATAACAGCGACGTGCTGATCGCCCGGGAGCGGATTAACGAGTACCAGGCCCGGGTGTACGCCGCCGACGGCAGCCTGTTCCCGTCGCTTGACGCGGGCGTGACCGGCACCCGCGCGCGCTCCCAGTCTGCCGCCACGGGTCTGCCGGTATACGGTTCGCTGTACAAAGGCAGCCTGACCGCCAGCTACGACGTGGATATCTGGGGCGTAAACCGCAGCACCTCCCGTGCCGCTGAAGCATCGCTTGAGGCACAAAAGGCGGCCGCCGCCGCGGCAGATCTTACCGTCGCTTCGTCGGTCGCATCCGGGTACGTCACCCTGCTGTCGCTGGATGAACAGCTTCGCGTTACGCGTTCCACGCTGAAATCACGTGAAGAGGCGTTCAACCTCGCTAAACGACAGTTTGAGACGGGATACAGCTCTCGCCTTGAACTGATGCAATCGGATTCTGAGCTTCGCGCTACCCGCGCCCAGGTTCCACTGCTTCAGCACCAGGTTGCGCAACAGGAGAATGCACTTAGCCTTCTGCTGGGCGGCAACCCGGGAGACGTTGCTCGCGGTGAAAGCTTTGATGCCCTGACGCCGCTTCAACTGCCCTCCCAGTTGCCGTCGACGTTACTGAACCGGCGTCCGGATATCGTCCAGGCTGAACGTCAGCTGATTGCGGCGGACGCGACGCTGGCGGCGTCGCGCGCCAGCCTGCTGCCGTCGATCAACCTCACGGCCACGGGATCGGTGCAGGATCGCACGCTGTCGGGATTGCTGGATAACCCGCTACAGCTCTGGAGCGTGGGCGGCAGTATTCTTGCGCCGCTGCTGAACCGTCAGGCGCTGAATGCGCAGGTAGATATCTCTCAGTCCCAGCGGAATCAGGCGCTGTATAGCTACGAAAAAACCGTGCGTAACGCGTTTGCTGAGGTGAATGACACTCTTGATGCCATCACCCGCTATCAGGAACAGCTTACCGAGCTGCTGGCACAGCAGACGGTCGCGCAGGAGACGCTGCGGATTGCGCAAAACCGCTACCGCAACGGATACTCTTCTTATCTGGATGAGCTCGATGCGCAGCGCACGCTGTTCTCGGTGCAGACCAGCGTGGTACAGGTGAAAAACAACCTGCTGCTGGCGCAAATTGATTTGTATAAAGCGCTGGGCGGCGGCTGGAGCAGTGCCTGAAGACATGCCCGGTGGCGCTGCGCTTACCGGGCCTACATTTCGCACCCGACGATACCCTCCAGGGAGTCAATCTATGCAACAACAGTGGTGTTCAGTAGATACTTACATGATTTCTTCGCTTATTCCTGAGGATGAGGTTCTCCAGAGCGTGCTTGAAAACAACAAACGCGCCGGTTTGCCCGAGCACGATGTTGCCGCTAATCAGGGGCAACTGCTGGCGCTGTTTGTCCGCATGACACAGGCGCGTCGAATACTGGAAATCGGTACGCTGGGTGCGTATAGCTCAATCTGGATGGCGCGCGCCCTGCCGCCGGATGGAAAGCTGATTACGCTTGAAGCGGACCCGAAACATGGCGCTGTTGCACGCCAGAACATTCACCTCGCGGGACTCAGCGATCGTATCGAATTGATTGAAGGCCCGGCGCTAAAGTCGCTCGAGAATTTCGGTGACGTCCCTCCCTTCGACCTGATCTTTATTGATGCCGATAAGCCTAACAATCCCGGTTACCTGGAGTGGTCGCTGCACTACTCCCGCCCCGGCACGGTCATTATCGGCGACAACGTGGTACGTGACGGCGAGGTGATTAACGGGCAAAGCGACGATGCACGCGTGCAGGGAGTACGGAAGTTTATCGAGATGACTGGAGATAACCCGCGCTTAACCGCCACTGCGCTGCAAACGGTGGGCATTAAGGGATGGGATGGGTTTACGCTGGCGATGGTGAACGGGTGAACAAAAGCCGGGTGGCGGCTACGCCTTACCCGGCCTACATGTTTTACCGTAGGCCCGGTAAGCGCAGCGCCACCGGGCAACGGTTTTAGCCGGAAATCTGCTCCATCGCCTGCAAGATACGCTTATCCGAAATGGGATACGGCGTACCCAGCTGCTGAGCAAAGAAGCTGACGCGCAGCTCCTCAATCATCCAGCGGATCTCGCGCACGTCGTCATCATCACGACGCGCCGGCGGCAGTTTGTTCAGCCACTGCTGCCACGCCTGCTGCACGTTTTCGACTTTCAGCATCTGCGCGCGGTCGCGATGCGGATCGACCGCCATTTTCTCCAGACGTTTTTCAATCGCCTGCAAATAACGCAGCGTATCGCCCAGACGCTTAAAGCCGTTGCCGGTGACAAAGCCCCGATACACCAGCCCCGCCATCTGCGCCTTCACGTCCGACAGACCCAGGGCCATGGTCATATCCACCCGCCCCTTCAGGCGCTTGTTGATATTGAACACGGCGGTGAGGATCTGCTCGACCTGTCTGGCAATCTCCACCACGGTGTCGTTCAGCTCCGCGCGCACCTTTTCATGAAGCTGAGCAAAGCCCTCTTCCGTCCAGACCGGGCCGCCCGCCTCGTGGATCAGCTTATCCACACCGCAGGAGATGCAGTCGTCGATCAGATCCAGCACCTTACCGTACGGGTTAAAGTAAAGCCCCAGCTTGGCTTTGTTCGGCAGCTTCTCGTGCAGATACTTAATCGGCGACGGGATGTTCAGCAGCAGCAGCCGACGCAGCCCGCGCCACATCATCTGCTGTTGCTCCTGCGGATTGTCAAACAGCTTGATCGCCACGCTGTCACGTTCGTCGACCAGCGCAGGCCAGGCTTTCACCTTATAATTCCCCCGCTTCTGCTCATAGCTTTCCGGAAGCTGACCAAAGCTCCAGATATGCAGCCCGCTCTGCTCGATACCGTCGTCCGCCACGGCAGACAGGGTTTCCTGTACTTTGCCCTTCAGGGCATCCTTCAGTTCAGAAAGCGAGCGGCCTTCCAGCAGCTTTTTATTTTTATCGTCCACCACGCGGAAGGTAATTTTCAGGTGATCGGGCACCTGATCCCAGTTCCAGTCGTCGCGGTCAATGGTGGTCCCTGTCATGCGTCGGAACTCGCGCTCCAGCGCGTCCAGCAGCGGCAGCTCCAGCGGCGTGACGCGGCCTAAAAACGCTTCGGCGTAGTTCGGCGCCGGCACAAAGTTACGCCGCACCGGTTTAGGCAGGGATTTGATTAATGCAATGACCAGCTCGCGGCGCAGGCCGGGAATTTGCCATTCAAACCCGCTCTCATCCACCTGGTTTAACAGCGGCAGCGGAATGTGCACCGTCACACCATCGGCATCCGCGCCCGGCTCAAACTGATAGGTCAGACGCAGCTTGAGGTTGCCCTGATGCCAGAAGTTCGGGTAATCGAGCTTGCTGACCGACTCCGCGCCCTCTTTGATCAGCATGCTCTTTTCAAAGTTGAGCAGGTCCGGCGTCTCTTTACTGGCCTTCTTCCACCAGCTGTCAAAGTGGCGGGCGGAAATCACGTCGTGACTGATGCGCTGATCGTAAAACTCGAACAGCGCCTCGTCGTCCACCAGAATGTCGCGACGGCGGGACTTGTGCTCAAGCTCTTCCACCTCGGCGCGCAGCTTCAGGTTTTCGCGGAAGAAGGCATGACGCGTCTGCCAGTCGCCTTCCACCAGCGCGTGGCGGATAAACAGCTCGCGACTTAGCGCCGGGTCAATCTGGCTGTAGTTAACCTTGCGCGCGGCAACCACCGGCAGGCCGTAGACGGTGACTTTTTCCGTCGCCATCACCGCGCCCTGCCCGCGCTCCCAGTGCGGCTCGCTGTACGAGCGTTTCAGCAGGTGCTGCGCCACCGGCTCAACCCACTCCGGATCGATACGCGCGGCAATTCGCCCCCACAGACGGCTGGTTTCCACCAGCTCGGCGACCATGGTCCACTTCGGCGGTTTCTTAAACAAACCGGAGCCCGGGAAGATGGAGAAACGCGCGTTGCGCGCGCCGGTATATTCCTGCTTATCCGCATCCTTCATCCCGATATGGGACAGCAGGCCGGTCAACAGGGCGATATGAATTTCGCGGTACTCCGCCGGTTCGCTGTTTACCGGGATGCCCAGCTCTTTTACCACCTGGCGCAGCTGGGTGTAGATATCCTGCCACTCGCGCACGCGCAGGTAGTTGAGGAAATCCACCCGGCACTGACGGCGGAACTGGTTCGACGAGAGCGCTTTTTGCTGCTCGCCAAGGTAGTTCCACAGGTTCACAAAGGCGAGGAAATCGGACTCTTTATCGTGGAAGCGACGGTGTTTTTCGTCCGACGCCTGCTGCTTGTCCATCGGACGCTCGCGCGGATCCTGAATGGAGAGCGCCGAGGTAATGATCATCGCCTCGCGCACGCAGCCGTGTTTTTGCGCCTCCAGCACCATGCGCGCCAGACGCGGGTCGACCGGCAACTGGCTAAGCTGGCGGCCCAATGGCGTTAGCTTGTAGGCCGTCGCCTGTTCGTCGGTGGTGATGGCCCCCAGCTCTTCCAGCAGCCGCACCCCGTCCTGAATATTGCGCTTATCCGGCGCTTCCACAAACGGGAAGGCGGCGATATCGCCCAGCCCCAGCGCGGTCATTTGCAGGATAACGGATGCCAGGTTGGTCCGCAGGATCTCCGGGTCGGTAAACGCCGGGCGCGACAGGAAATCGTCTTCCGAATAGAGACGAATACAGATCCCTTCCGAAACGCGGCCGCAGCGGCCCTTACGCTGATTAGCCGACGCCTGCGAAACCGGCTCAATCGGCAGGCGCTGAACTTTGGTGCGGTAGCTGTAGCGGCTGATGCGCGCCGTACCCGGGTCGATCACGTATTTAATGCCCGGTACGGTCAGCGAAGTTTCGGCCACGTTGGTCGCCAGCACGATGCGGCGCCCGCTGTGCGGCTGGAACACGCGGTTCTGCTCGCTGTTCGACAGGCGCGCGTACAGCGGCAGGATCTCAGTATGGCGCAGATCGCGCTTGCTGAGCGCATCGGCGGTATCGCGGATCTCGCGCTCGCCGCTCATGAAGATCAGAATGTCGCCAGAACTCTCGTTGCCCAGCTCGTCGACGGCATCAAAGATGGCCTGAAGCTGGTCGCGCTCGGTATCGTCCGCCTCTTCCACAATCGGGCGATAGCGCACTTCCACCGGATACGTGCGTCCTGACACCTCAATAATCGGCGCATTGTTGAAATGTTTTGAGAAGCGCTCCGGGTCGATGGTCGCGGAGGTGATGATGATTTTCAGATCCGGACGCCGGGGCAGCAGCTCTTTCAGGTAGCCGAGCAGGAAGTCGATGTTCAGGCTGCGCTCGTGCGCTTCATCGATGATGATGGTGTCGTACTGCATCAGCAGACGATCCTGCTGGATTTCCGCCAGCAGGATACCGTCGGTCATCAGCTTAACCATGGTGTTATCGCTGACGTGGTCGCTGAATCGCACCTTGTAGCCGATGCAGCCGCCCGGCTCCGTTTGCAGCTCTTCCGCAATACGGTTCGCCACGGTGCGCGCCGCCAGACGACGCGGCTGGGTGTGACCGATCAGCCCTTTCACCCCGCGGCCCAGCTCCATGCAGATTTTCGGCAGCTGAGTGGTTTTACCTGAACCGGTTTCCCCCGCGACGATCACCACCTGGTGGTCGCGTACGGCCTCAAGAATGTCCTGTTTCTTCTGGCTGACGGGCAGATTTTCCGGATAGGTAATCTCCGGACGTGCGGCTTCACGCAGCACAACTTTCCCTGCCGCCTGTTCAATCTCGTTGGCCATCTCCTGGTAAATGGCCTGTTGTGCATCAGGATTTTTAACCTTCTTAACGCCGTGCAGACGGCGCGCAAACCGCTGTTTATCGCGCAGCATCAGCGAATCAAGCTTTTGCATCAGCATCGGGAAGGTCAATTTTTGGTGTTCTGTCATAGCGTTAACGGGCAGTGCACTGCCGGATAAAATCTCTTTTTAATGATTGCTATAGAGTACCACATCAGCGCTTTTTGCGCCTTATTCAAAAAATTCGAACATAGGCTTCGATATATTGCGCTATCCCTGTGGCAGGATTGTGAATAAAGTGTCAACAAGCAACGGGGCAACCCCCTTCAATCAAATAAAAAACAGGAATTTCCCATGAGCAAAGTATTAGTATTGAAATCCAGTATTCTGGCAGGGTATTCACAGTCTGGTCAGCTGTCTGACTATTTCGTTGAACAGTGGCGTGAACAGCACAGCGCGGATGAAATCACCGTGCGTGACCTGGCGGCAAACCCGATTCCTGTGCTGGACGGCGAGCTGGTTGGCGCGCTGCGTCCGAGCGATGCACCGCTTACCCCGCGTCAGCAGGAAGCCCTGGCGCTCTCCGACGAGCTGATTGCTGAGTTGCAGGCGCACGACGTTATCGTGATCAACGCGCCAATGTACAACTTCAACATTCCTACTCAGCTGAAGAACTACTTCGACCTGGTGGCGCGCGCTGGCGTAACCTTCCGTTACACCGAGAACGGCCCGGAAGGCCTGGTGAAAGGTAAACGCGCTATCGTCCTGACCAGCCGCGGCGGTATTCATAAAGATACCCCTACCGACCTGGTCGCACCGTACCTGACGTTGTTCCTGGGCTTCATCGGCATTACCGACGTGAACTTCGTGTTCGCTGAAGGTATCGCTTACGGCCCGGAAGTGGCCACTAAAGCGCAGACCGACGCGAAAGCCGCTATCGACAGCCTGGTCGCTGCCTAAGTTTTCCCCCTCTCACCGCCCGGTGGGAGGGTTTTTCTTTTCCCCCGTATTTCGTTATCATCCGCACCCATTCTCCAGCCCGGCGGCCTGATGTCTGTCATTATCGATACGTTTATTGCACCACCCTGTCACGACGATATTGAGATCCTCTGGCAGGACGAGCATCTGCTGCTGATCAACAAACCTTCCGGTCTGCTCAGCCTGTCCGGGAAAAATCCGCAAAACCGCGATTCCGTCCACTATCGTCTGGTTCAAACCTTTCCCGGCTGCACGCTCGTGCATCGTCTTGATTTTGGCACTTCGGGTCTGATGGTCATTGCGCGCAACAAAGCGATCAACGCCGCGCTTTGCCACCAGTTCAGCCAGCGCGCCGTGAACAAGGTTTACACCGCTCTGCTGTGCGGGCATGTTGAACAGGACGAAGGGACCGTGGATGCGCCGATTGCCAAAGATCCGGCGCTGTTTCCGCTGATGACGATCTGTGCCCGCACCGGTAAGCCCGCTCGCTCCCGCTATCGGGTGATGGAACGTTTTTACAAGGATACGACAATGCCGTTGACGCGGGTTGAGCTTACTCCGGAGACCGGGCGCACCCACCAGCTGCGCATTCACTGCCAGCAGTTAGGCCACCCTATTCTGGGGTGCGATCTGTATGGTGGTCTGGAATGGCCGGGCGCGGAAGACACGTCCCGGCTGATGCTACATGCCAGCGTTCTGAATTTTATTCATCCGCTGAGCGGCGAGACGATGAACGCCCGTCACGCCGCGCCATTCTGAGTGGGCTTTACCACATTAAATCGTCAGGAATTTTGAAGTCTGCATACGGATCGTCTTCGTCCTGCTCATCCTGACTCAGCGCGCTGTTTAGCACAATGCTGTCCGCATCGCGCTGGGCAATTTTATCCGCCACTACCGCCGGGATAATCGCGTACTCGCAGTCGCCTTGCGCGTTAATCACCAGACGGGCAATTGCCAGACGACCGTTGATCAGCTGAGTCTGGGTCTGCTTATCGACCTCGATTTTTTTGATCAGGTTGCCGTCGGTAAAGTTAAAGGTGATGTTGCCTTTTGTTACGGTGATGCGGTTCATCTCGATCAGCTGCTTTACCTGCGCTTTAAACTCTTTCGCCAGTACCGCCTGCTTCTGCTGTTCGCTTAGCTGCCTGTCGCGCTCAAGCTGTGCCTTCTTGTTCTCTTCTACCGCTTCACGGGCCTCACGCGCCTGGACGCGCGATTTCTTTGCCGTACGCTGCACCTTTGCCGCTTTCTTGCTGCTGACTAAGCCCGCTTTGAGCATCTGCTCTTGTAGGGTGAGTTTTGTCATAATCGTTTTAAACCGGTTGGAAATTTCCGGGGATTATACCTGAATGGGCCGCGCATGAAGAACCCTCATGTTGCAGTGAAATTAAGTCACTTCCCCTGCGCCAGTGGCTCAGGCATAAATTATGCATTGATAACGTTCCGGCAACATGAACTTAGGATGCATAACCAAATGAGTCAGGCTTTCACATTTACCCTAAAGCGCAGTTGCTTTGATGAAAACTATAACCCGTCAGAAAACACGCGTACCACCACCAACTTCGCCAACCTGGCGCGTGGCGAGAAGCGTCAGGAGAACCTGCGCAACACGCTGGTGATGATCAATAACCGCTTTAACGCGCTGGCGAGCTGGGATAACCCGAAAGCCGACCGCTATGCCGTCGAGCTGGAGATTGTATCGGTCGATATGAATATTGGCGGGGAATTTACCTTCCCGGCCATCGAAATTCTGCAAACGACGATCGTGGATAAAATGACCAGCGAGCGCATTGAAGGCATCGTCGGGAATAACTTCTCATCCTATGTCCGTGACTATGATTTTAGCGTCCTGCTGCTGGAGCACAATAAAGAACAATCCCGCTTCACCCTCCCCGAGAATTTCGGTGAGCTGCACGGCAATATCTTTAAGAGTTTTATTCATTCTGCGGAATATCGGGAGAACTTCAAAAAAGCGCCGGTGATCTGCCTGAGCGTCTCCAGCAAAGACACCTACCGCCGTACCGGTAACCACCATCCGGTGCTGGGCTATGAGTACCAGCCGGATGGCGAGTCGCTGACGGAGCAGTATTTCGCCAAAATGGGCCTGAAGGTTCGCTACTTTATGCCAGAGAACAGCGTCGCGCCTTTTGCCTTCTTCTTCACCGGCGATTTACTGCGCGGCTACACCGATCTGGAACTGTTCGGCACCATCAGCACCATGGAAACGTTCCAGAAGATCTATCGACCGGAAATTTACAATGCCAATTCCGCTGCGGGACAGTGCTATCAGCCCGACCTGAATCAGCAGGATCACTCATTAACCAAAATCGTCTATGACCGTGAAGAGCGCAGCCGTCTGGCCATTGAGCAGGGGAAATATACCGAAGAGCGATTTATCAAACCCTATAAAACCCTTCTTGAGCAGTGGTCTCATCACTTCACGCTTTAATTTAATACGGATAAAAGGTTTCTACTTATGAAAACATTGCTCCCGACATCGACGGCTGGCAGCCTGCCGAAACCCACCTGGCTTGCGCAGCCAGAAACGCTCTGGTCGCCGTGGAAATTACAGGACGACGAATTACTTGCCGGTAAACAGGATGCGCTGCGTTTGTCTCTGGACGAGCAACTCCGTGCGGGGATTGATATCGTCAGCGATGGCGAACAAACCCGCCAGCATTTCGTCACCACCTTTATTGAACATCTCAGCGGCGTGGATTTTGAGAACCGTCAGACGGTGCGGATCCGTAACCGCTACGATGCGAGCGTGCCAACCGTGGTGGACGCGGTGGCGCGTCAGAAGCCGGTGTTCGTGGACGACGCGAAATACCTGCGCCAGCTTACGGATAAGCCGATCAAGTGGGCGCTGCCCGGCCCGATGACCATGATCGACACGCTATACGATGCCCACTATAAAAGCCGTGAAAAGCTGGCCTGGGAGTTCGCAAAGATTCTCAATCAGGAAGCCCGCGAGCTGGAAGCGGCTGGCGTCGACATTATTCAGTTCGATGAACCTGCCTTTAACGTTTTTTTCGACGAGGTGAATGACTGGGGGATCGCCGCGCTGGAGCGTGCCATTGAGGGGCTGAAATGCGAAACCGCAGTACATATCTGTTACGGGTATGGCATTAAAGCCAACACGGACTGGAAAAAGACGCTCGGCTCCGAGTGGCGCCAGTATGAAGAGGCATTTCCAAAGTTACAGACCTCGAAGATCGATATCATCTCGCTGGAGTGCCACAACTCGCGCGTGCCGATGGATCTGCTGGAGCTTATCCGCGGTAAAAAAGTGATGGTCGGGGCAATTGACGTCGCCACCCAGACCATCGAAACGCCGGAAGAGGTCGCCGATACGCTGCGCAAGGCGTTGCAGTTTGTTGATGCGGACAAGCTCTATCCGTCCACCAACTGCGGTATGGCTCCCCTTTCCCGCCAGGTCGCCAGCGGTAAGCTGAAGGCGTTAAGCGCCGGGGCTGACATTATCCGTCGCGAGCTTGCGCGTTAATCCTCAGGTTTGCCAGTACAGCGGCGTACCAAATCGCTCAATATAGTAATCAATCACCGCCCTGACGTTCAGGGGCGGATGACGCGCGTTCGGGTAAATCGCCGCAATCGTCAGCGGCTCCGTATTAATTGAACACTCCATTTCCGGCAGCAGCGCCACCAGCTCACCGCTTTTGAGCCGTTCGCTCACCATCCAGTCCGGGAAAAGCACAACGCCCATGCCGCCCAGCGCCGCAATCAGGAGCGTTTCAGCGTTATTGGAAGTCATCAGCGGTACGATGGGATAGTGGATCCACGCCTCGCCCGGCTGCCGGATCAGCCAGCGGTTAGGCCCGGACGAGCCGCGGTAAACCAGACAGTGATGACGGCTGAGATCGTCCGGCCCCTCGGGCGCGCCATGTTTTTGCAGATAGTCCGGCGAGGCCGCCAGATGGTAGAACTGCTGACCGAACACCCGGGCGTGAAACGAGGAGTCCGTCAGCGCGCCGATGCGGAAGATAACGTCCGCGGCGTCACGGTGCGGATCGATAAAATCGTCGGTCAGGGTCAGTTCAATGGAAAGACGAGGATAACGCGCCACAAGCCCCGGCAGGCCCGGCGCGATGTGCCTTTGTCCGAAAAAGACCGGGCCATTGATACGCAGCGTGCCCGACGGCTCGCGGGCGCGTTCATCCAGTTCGCGTCGCGCATCCTCCATATTCCCTGCCATCGCCCGGGCATAGCGCACAAAAAGATGACCGCTCTCTGTGGGCATAATCGCCCGCGTGTTGCGGTAGAACAGCTGTTGCCCGAGGGCGTCTTCAAGCTGGTGGATTACGCGGGAAACCTGCGACGCAGAAATCCCTTCCCGCCGCGCAACCACGGAAAAATTTTGCGTTTCGTATACGTCGATGAAGATCAGCAGCGCGCGAATGCTGATATGTCCGGCATCTATCATTAATGCATTTCCTGCACAGGTGTTTCCTGCATTATGGCATTTTTCTCAATGATGTTGAGACGTAATCTTCTCCGCCTGGAAAAAGGAGAAAAGGCATTATGCACATTATTTTAATTTTACTGGTGATTGCCGGCGGCATGGGGCTGTCCGTGGAAGCCGGGCTGCTGGGGCCGCTGGGCGCGGAGGTGGGCGACCTGTGGGCGGCGTTCAGCATATTCAGCGTGGGAACGGGGCTGACGTTTTTGCTGATGCTGTTTTTCAGCCCCCGCAACAGTCCCTCTTTTTTTGCTCAGCCTTCATGGCACCTGTTGGGCGGCGTGCTCGGCCCGGTTTACGTCATCATTCTCACCATTGCCACGCCAGCGATTGGCATTGCCATGACGATGATCGGCATTCTGGCAGGCCAGGTCTTTAAAAGCCTGATTATTGATCACTATGGCCTGCTGGGTACGCCGCACCGCAGGATCGATACAAAACGCATTATTGCGCTGGGATTTATCATCGCCGCGCTCATTCTCGTGGCGCAGGGGTAACGTTATGACAGTGATTATGATTATTCTGGCGGTGATTGGCGGCGCGACGCTGAGCATTCAGGCTGCCATCAACGGGCAATTAGGCAGCAGCGTGGGGGTATTTAAAAGTGCCTTTCTGACCTTTTCCGTCGGCGCGCTGGTGACCGCCCTGCTCATCTTCTTTTTTGAGCCGAAACAGGCGGTCAGCCTGATGGATGTGCCCAAATGGCAGCTTCTGGGCGCCCTGTGCGGCGTGCCCTATATCGTGATTATGGTGCTCGCGGTGCAGCGCATCGGGACCGCCGTTGCCACGGTAGCGGTTATCCTGGGCCAGCTGGCCATGAGCATGCTGATTGATAACTTCGGCTGGCTGAACAATGAAGCCATTCCGTTTTCAGTGAGCCGTTTCGGGGCCGTCGTCTGCCTGAGCATTGCGCTCTTCTTCATCTACTCAAGCAGTAAACCTCAGCCCGAAGAGGATTAACCGCCCTCTTTGCGGGTAAAGAACAGCGTCACCGTGGCGACGGTGACGCCAAATTTCTTCATCTCGGTTTTATTAAACAGACGGGTGCTGTCCTGCAAATACATCCAGTCATCAAAGTGCAGCAGCCAGGTTTTGCCGTCCGCCTTCACGTTCATGCTGTAGCGCCAGTTAAGGGCATTGCCCGCCGCCTGGCCCGTCGCGACACCTTCTATGTCACCCGCCGTGCCTTCGTAGCGATCGTGACCGACGCGGCGGATATGCCAGACGCGCTGCTGCTTCTCGCCGTCGTCGTAGACAAAATGCTCGTTCAGGGTCAGCGTATCGCCGATAACATCCCCGGCGATCTCAACGTGAAAACGGCGGATCTGCTTACCGCTTCGATCCTGCACCATCCCCCACGCCTCGGTTTTGCCCTGGAAGTAAGTAAAAATATCAAGCCGTGGCTGCTGCTGCTGATACTCTGTCACCTCGGTGCTACATCCGGCCAGAAGCATCGTCAGGGCAAGCGCCATTAACAGAAAACGTTTCATTTTGGTCCTCCGGTTAACCGCTCACGCAGTTCAGGATACGTGGTGCGGGGACCGAGCCAGATCGCCAGAAAGCGTGCGCTAAACGCTGCCGTCTGGCGTGGCCCGAGTGGCGTAAATTTTAGTTGCGTTGCCGCGGGGCGATACCAGAACTGCCCCTGACCGTCATTAACCACAAACGCGAGCTGCGTGCCGGGCGTGACGTCGGGCCAGAGCGCTTTTAGCATCCGCAGCCAGGCTTCACTCTGCGGCTCCTGCTGCAAAATGCCCTGCGTCTGCCACTGGTCACGGGTCGCCTCGACCAGCTCGTCACGATCGATGTCGCGGGCGTAGGTAATAATCAGCGCATTATCGTGGTCTGAGCCCCTATAACGTCCATCCGGCGTCAGCAGCTGCGAGGTATAGACGGTAAACGGTCCCCAGGTGAGCGTGGCCTCGCCCACCTTGCGCCAGCTCAGCCAGTCTGCGGCCTGCACGGTACCGGTGAAGACGGACAACGCGAGCATCAGTACCAGATTTCTCATTGTTGTCTCCCCATCAACAGGTGGAAAAACAGCATCAGCACCAGCCAGCCGGGTAACATCCAACTGACGACGATAAAGGTGGGCTGCTGAAACGTAATGGCCCCCAGACGCTCGCCGATCAGGTAGGCTACCGGCCCGCCCAGGGTCGCCATCACCGTCAGCAACCATCCTGGCAAGGTGGTCGTGCGGGTCAACTGCGTCCAGACGGTGGCAAACATCAGCCACAGCGCCACCATCCATAGCGGCATCAGGGACGCGCCCGTGAACGCAATCAGCCCTGTCAGCGCCCAGAGGGCGTCCAGCAGCGCGCCCGACGCCGCCAGCACAAGGGCGTATACCCGGTGTGATGGCGGTAAAAACAGCCAGGCAAGCACCGCCAGCGCGATCCAGATGACCAGCCCCTGCTCGCGAAACAGCACCACCAGCGTCCAGTAGAGATCAAACCCGATGGCCAGCAGAAATACCTGCCCGTAGCGCTTCATACGCGTTCCGCAGTCAGCTGTACCACGCTGATGGTGCGGGCGTTGAACCCGGCTTCACAGTAGCCGAGGTAGTAAAGCCACATCCGGCGGAAACGTTCATCAAACCCGAGCTGTTCAATCTCCTGCCATGCGTGAACGAAACGCTGACGCCAGTGCGCCAGCGTGCGGGCATAGTCCGGCCCCATATCGAAGAGGTTGCGCACCACAAAATCGGTATGGCGCGTCATGAGTTCATTCATGGCGGTGATGCTGGGCAAAAAGCCGCCGGGAAAGATGTAGCGCTGAATAAAATCCACGCTTTTGCTGTACTCGCGATAGCGCTGATCCCGAATGGTGATGGCCTGAATCGCCATCCGCCCGCCCGGACGCAGACGCGCCATGCAGGTGCGGAAAAAGATTGGCAGGTAACGTTGTCCGACGGCTTCAATCATCTCAACCGACACCAGCTTGTCGTAGACTCCGGTCAGATCGCGGTAGTCGCAGAGCAGCACCTGAACGCGATCCTGCAACCCCGCCCGGGCGATCCGCGCGGTGGCCCAATGATACTGTTCCTGCGACAGCGTAGTGGTGGTCACCCGGCAGCCGTAGTGACGGGCAGCATATTCCGCCATCGCCCCCCAGCCGGTACCAATCTCCAGCAGATGATCGTTTGCAGTGAGCGCCAGCTGGTCACACAGTCTCGCCATTTTTGCCTGCTGAGCCGCGGTCAAATCCTGCTCCTCCCCGTTAAACAGCGCGCTGGAGTACAAGAGCTGTTCATCAAGGAAATGAGCGTAAAAGGTGTTGCCCAGATCGTAATGGGCGGCAATATTTTCCCGCGCCTGCGCGCGGGAGTTACGTCGCATCCAGTGCCGTAGCCGCTCCATCGGTTTCCCTAGCAGGCGAAACCCTTTTTCCAGCTGCCCGAGAATCTGACTATTGCGCGCAATCAGCTCCAGCAGCGGCGTCAGGTGGTTTGTCTCCCATTCGCCATCCATCCACGCTTCCGCCGCGGCGAGGCTGCCGCCCGTTAAAATCCGCCAGTAGACGCCCGCAGAGCGCACCTGGACGTCGGCGTGAAGCGAGGCGGAGGCGTCGCCGAAATGGAACGTCTGCGCCCCTTCACGTAGGGTCAACGAGCCACCGCGCAGGCCATTCAGCAGGCGGAAGAGCACCCATCTCGCGACGCGGACGTTGCGCGGGATATCGGGTTCAAGCGCAAAGACGGGATCGGTCATGATCGTTCACTCCTGCTGAGGGGATGGTTATGCAGCGGCACGCGCTTCAGCCACAGCCTGAGCGCCTGCCAGTAAATGGCGAAAGCGGTTTTGAGGGTCATCAACGGTATCCGCGCCAGCCGCGAACGCAGCGCTGCGCGCGTCAGCGGTTCCCGGCGCAGCATCAGGGTGGCATCAAACACCTTCGTCTCCTGATGGTTTTCAATATGCATACGCAGCGTGCTATCCGGGCTGTTGAAGCGCCAGTGGTAGACCATGTCCATCGGGTTAAACGGCGAAACATGAAACGCTTTCGCCGTCGGCTGGGCGTTCTGGCCCGCCACCGCGTAGTAATGCCGTTCATTCCACGGCGTGTTACGCACTTCGGCAAGCACCCAACGCAGAGAGCCTTCGCCGTCATAGCAGTAGTAAAAATTCACCGGATTAAAATGAAAGCCGAAATAACGCAGTTGGGTCAGAAGCATAACCCGCCCCGCCGGGCGTTCACCGGTCAGGTCTTCCAGCCGCTTCAGGGCATTCTCTTTAAGCGGTGTGCCCAGCGGGTGATCCGCATCATAAAATGCCGCTGGCGCGACGCGATTGCGACGCACGCCGACGGAGGGCAGCGCGTCAAGCTCATCCAGATCGAGCCAGACCATGAACACGCTGTAGGTAAAGTCGTGCGCTTTCGGCGCAAGCCGACGGTGGCGCAATGAACCGTGGTAAAGGCAGCTGTTCATCTCAGTTGCCCTCCCCGGCCGCGATGGCATTCACCACATCCAGCGCACTGCGTACGCCATCTTCATGAAAGCCGTTGTACCAGTACGCGCCGCAGAACCAGCTCCGCTGGCGACCGTTTATTTCGCCGCGCCGGGCCTGGGCATGCCAGCTTTTGGGATTAAAAAGCGGATGCTCATAGACAAAGCTGCGCAGCACAAACCGTTCCTCCACCGGCGTTTCCGGGTTGAGGGTGACGCAAAACAGCGGGCTCCCCGGCGGCAGTCCCTGCAAAATATTCATGTTGTAGGTAACGCAGGCGTTGGCCTGATCCTGCCTGCTGAGGCGATAATTCCAGCTCGCCCACGCGCGTTCGCGCACCGGCAGCCAGCGCGGATCGCTGTGAAGCACCACCTCGTTACGCTGCCAGCCGATATCCCCCAGCACCTCGCGTTCAGCCTGCGTTGGGCTGGCGAGCATCGCCAGCGCCTGATTAGAGTGACAGGCGAAGATTACCTGTTCGAAGGTATGAGTGACGCCTTCCCGCTCGATGTCCACGCCACGATCGTGGCGAACAACCTTCTGAACCGGCGCGTTGAGGTGCAGCGTCAGGCGATCGCCGAGCGTGTCCAGCATCGCGCGGATATACGCCCGGGAGCCGCCCGGCACCACGTACCACTGCGGACGATGGGTAATGTCCAGCAGACCGTGGTTTTCAAAAAAGCGTAAAAAGAGCGGCAGCGGAAAGCGTTTCATCTCCTGTAGCGACGACGACCAGATAGCCGCCCCCATCGGCAGGATGTAGTGACGCGCAAAGAAGGGCGTAAAGCGATGCTGGTGCAAAAACGATTCCAGCGTGGCAGATTCATCGACTTCGCCCCGGAGCGTCTGTTTCGCCAGCCGGTTAAAGCGCACGACCTCCTTCAGAAGCGTCCAGAAAGCCGGGTTCAGCAGATTACGACGCTGGGCGAAGAGTGACGTCAGCGTATGACCGTTATACTCCAGCCCACTCTGCGGGTTATGCACCGAAAAGCTCATCTGCGTTTTTTGCCCGCTGATGCCCAGTTCGCTGAGCAGCCCCATGAAGCGCGGATAGGTGCGGTCGTTATAGACGATAAAACCGGTGTCGATGGCAAAGGTGCCCTGGGGCGTGTCGACATCCACCGTTGCGGTATGGCCGCCCGGGGTGGCATGCGCCTCAAAAAGCGTGACCTGATGATGTCCGGCGAGCCGCCAGGCACAGGTTAACCCGGCGATGCCGCTGCCGATAATCGCGATCTTCATGGTCGCACCATCCTGCGCAGCACTGCGCGCTGAAGTACGTCGGGCAGGCCGGAAAGCAGGCGCAGCGCCAGGCTTAACCCGGTGGGAAATGCGATGTGATCCTTCCCTTTTGTCAGACCGCGACGAATGGCGTGGACGGCATCCTCCACGCTGACCCGGCCCGGCATCGGGAAATCGTTCTTACGGGTCAGCGGCGTGTCGACAAAACCGGGTGAAACGACCGTGACGGCAATCCCTTTCGGTTCCCAGTCCAGGCGCAGCGTCTCGGCAAACCAGGTTAACGCCGCCTTGGAGGCGCCATACGCTTCGGCTCGCGGGAAGTGAAGCCAGTGCGCCATCGAACTGACCAGCACCACGCGGTTGCCGGACACCAGCTGCGGCTGCAACGCCGCGAGGCAGTTTACCGGGCCAATGAAATTGGTGGTCATGACCCGCGCCACCAGCGCCGCATCCACCTCGCCGCGGTCGAGATACTCGCAGGTTCCGGCGCAGAGGATCACCGTGTCGGCAGCACAGTCCGCCAGCGCCTGGCGACAGGCGTCCCTGTCTGTCATATCGAACAGGCGCACCGTGATGTGGGGGCTGTGCTGATGCAGGGCTGCCAGACGTTGCGCGTCGCGCCCGCAGGCAATCACCCGATAGCCATCGTCGGCAAAAGATTTCGCCAGCCCCGCACCTATGCCCGAGCTTGCGCCGGTAATCAGAACCGTCTTCACGATTGCACCCTCCGCTTAACGCCGCGCACGGCCCAGCCGAGAACCGGAAGATGTTCATAAATCATCTCTCCGGCATCGTAGTAGTCCCGCTGGCGAACAATGCGATCGTCCCGCATGTCCACTACGGAACAGCCCGGCAGTTGTCGCATTGCTCCCCGGGCAACACGCGGGTGCGACCAGTGCATCATCCAGGTGACCACAAAGCGATCGCCCTGCTGCAACGGTGCATCGACGGTAAAGCGACAGTGCTGGACGTTAGCCAGGAGGTGGGTGAAATAGCGTTGGATCGCGAACACCCCGCTGTGTTCGCCAAAGGGATCGATAAGCGTGGCATCGGCGCGATAAATCTCCACCAGCGCCGAAGGTGGCTGGGTATCCAGCGTGGCGTAGTAATCAACGAACCGACTGATAACGGACGGCAACGTGCTCATGGGTCACATCCTGGGTGTAAACAACGTAGCGAAATCGCATAATTTAAACTTAGACAATTAACGTTATTTGTCCAAGTTTGCGCAGATATATTTTTTATTCTTATTATTTTTCAAAGGGATGAAATATCACCTCGCGCAACTATTTTGTGCATAAAGTTGATTTTCGCCGCCAGGCTGCCGTTTTTTTAGGGATAACCTTAAGGCAAAGGTGCCATTTATCTTCCAGACTTATCCTTTTAATTCATAAGGATGTCACGCGATGAAAAATTTACTGATGGCGCTCTTTTCCAGCCCGGAATCCTTGTTACAGGTTATGAGTCACCAGGAGATTATCGAAGCCGTAGAGGATGGCGACCGCATCATCATCGACCAGGATGGAAACGCTTCGGTTAACTACAAAAGTAACGAGGTACGGCAGGACTTTCTGCGCCATGTCAACGCGCTAAAGAGGGCCTGAAATGGGAACGGCAATATTCATGGTATTGATGGTATGCGGCTACTGGTACACCAGCCGCGACCTCTCAACACGGTTCAAAATTAAGCGCTCCTTCGGCTGGGACGTCTATTTTCTCGTGGCGCTGTATGGCTGTATTTTTGTTCTTCAGGGCGTGATCGCCACCGGCCTGCTGTGGCTGCTGTTGTTCGCCCTCTCCGCCGCCGATAACACGTTCCATTTCACCTCAGCAAAATATGCCGACTGGCAAATTGATTTTATGAACTGGAGCTTCCTGGGTATTCAGGCTCCGGTGGTGGTGATGCTGGCCTTTGCGATCCTGTTTTGTCTCTACCGCTCGAACTGGGCCGGAAGCGCGCGGCTGGACGGTGAAGGCCGGAAAAAATTGTACAAGCGGCTGGCGCAATCGAGCGGTATTGAGCAGCTGCTATATCAGTGCATGGAAGAAGGCGAACTGGCGCACGTCACGCTGAAATCGCGGCGAATTTATATTGGCATGATCCATACCGCCACGCTGGAGTATGAAAAAACGGCCAATATCGTGCTTATTCCAATGCTGAGCGGCTACCGTGACGGGAAGAACATGCAGCTCTGTATCGAACATAACTACAGTAAATGGTACGCCGAGCATGATATTACGCTCGATTCAGAGCCCAAAAGCGCCATGGATTTTCGCAAAGTGATCATGCTGGATCAGATCGAGAGTATTTCACTGTTCGATCCGGCAAGCGCCAGCGCGCTGGCCATGCGCGAATAAAAAAAACAGGCGCCTTATTGCATTAAGGCGCCAGCATTTATCGGGATGAACACTACGCTTATGGCGTCACCCTAGTGAACCAGAGGTTGAATGGGGCGCCGCAGCGATTTGCGGATGGACGAAGTGGGTGAAAAACGATTATTTTCCCCGGTCAGCCGACTTGGGCCGCAGGTTCTCATCGAAAACCAGCCGTTTGCGTCCAGGCTCTTCTTCCCGCAGCGGCTCAACCTGATGCAGCGTCTGCTTACAGCGATCCACCAGCACCTGATACTCCCGTGTGCCCTGCTTTTTCCACTCGATTTCCTGCGTAGTCAGTTCACGAATCGCTTTCGCCGGACTGCCCAGAATTAAGTGATTAGCAGGCATCTCCGCTTTAGCCTTCACAAACGCCGCCGCGCCGACGATGCTGTTTTCGCCGATCGTCGCCCCATCCATCACCACCGCATTCATTCCCACCAGCGCATTACGGCGGATAATGCAGCCGTGAAGGATCGCGCTGTGGCCGATATGACCGTCCTCTTCCACCACCGTGTCCTGCTCCGGGAAACCGTGCATCACGCAGTTATCCTGAATGTTCGCACCGTCTTTCACCACAATTCGGCCAAAATCACCGCGCAGGCTGGCATTGGGCCCCACGTAAACGCCTTTACCGAGGATCACGTCGCCAATCAACACCGCGGTCGGGTGAACATAGCTCTCCTCAGGCACGACCGGCGTCAGGCCATCAATTTGATAAACAGGCATACCCTCTCCTTATGTGATATTCAGACCACCAAAGCGCTGGTGATAAAGCGTGCCGGGAGCGGGCAGTTCACCCACGGAGGTCTCCCCCTTCTCGCTGACAAACGCCAGGGCGCCTGCCGCCACGCGCTGGTAAATATTAATGCACAGCTGACGCGCGCTCTGCCCCGCCCAGTGCGCAGGGAGTAACTCCTCCGGCAATAGCGGATCTTTCAGCACCACGCGACGATAAAAGTGAATGAGTAACAGCTGGATCTGGAAACAGCGTTCCGGGGTCAACTCCTCTGGCGACGCCTCCTTCAGCAGCGGCAGCAGCGGACGAAACGAGTTGATAAACGTTTCATACATCGCGTTTTGTTCCGTGAGATGCCAGCACTCTTCCACGCGGGATCGCAACGCCGCACGGGATAAGGCCAGCGGCGAATGGGCTTCAAAGAAAATGACGTTTTCCGCCACGCCCGCATCATGCAACAGAGACTGCACGTCCGCGAGGTTCTGCGACGGCGAGGCCATCAGGCTCGGCGCCAGCGCGCCGAACCCTTGCCAGATGAGCTGTTTTTTCACGTCCGCCAGCGTGGTTTTATCCAGCCCCTCGGAAAGCAGCAGCAGCCATTTACCATCCCACGCCGGCAGTTCCGCACGGTAGATTTTATTTTCCGCGCGGCGGGTCAAACGCAGCCCCTTGTCGCTAAGGCGGTAAAAGCTGCGGCGGCCAATGCGGGACACGTCCAGCCAGCCCTCCTTGTTGAGGCGAAACAGCGCGGTGCGCACAAAGCGTTCGCCGAACCCCATTCCTTCCAGCAGGGCCGCCAGGCTGCCGAGCCAGATCTCTCCGCCGCGATGGGAAAGTGCGTCGCCATAAAGCGACGAGATAAGTGATGTTCCGCTGACGGGAAGAGAGCTAACTGCGTGCTGGATAAAGGCGTCAAGTTTATTCATGTGATTCATTCTGTTGTTATTTTTTTCGTTGATGAATCATAGCACAGGAATTCGGGGTTACTCCCCATGCCTGCACAGACGTCCCCCTCTCCCTTGAGGGAGAGGGCTGGGGTGAGGGGGAACATACGGCCATGGTGGTTATTCCGTTCACTTTGTGTTCCTTGCTGCTCTGTCATGACATGGCCGGTGAACGTGCCAGGGTGGTTCAGTCGCCACCCCCCTGGCGACCCGGGCTCCCGGCGGAAAGCTTTCTGTCGCTCTGAAACAACGCTACTGCTTCTGCTTACATATTCCCGGGGGAAACCTAACCTCAAAGAGTGAGTGCCAGGCAACTCAACCGTTAGCCGCAACCTTACGCAAATCAAACACCCGGCAGGCTTTACCCTCGGAGCGAGGAATACTGCCGCAGTTAACGATCATCACGTCGGTTGAGATCCCCACCATCGATTTGATCCGATGACGCAGCTGATGGCAGACCTGACAGCGCTGTTCATGGGTCAGCGTTAAGCTGCTCTGTTTCAGCTCGACCTTCACCGAAAGTGAATCAAGATGCCCGCGACGGTTCACTTCCAGCTGATAGTGCGGCGAAAGGTGTTCGAACTTGACGATCTCCTCTTCCAGCTGTGACGGGAAGACGTTAACGCCGCGAATGATGAGCATGTCGTCGCTGCGTCCGCTGATGCGATCCATCCGGCGCATGGTCCGTGCAGTGCCCGGCAGCAGGCGCGTCAGGTCGCGGGTGCGGTAGCGGATCACCGGCAGCGCCTCTTTGGTCAGCGTGGTGAACAGCAGCTCGCCCTGCTCTCCGTCGGCCAGCGGCGAGCCGTCATTCGGGTTGACGATCTCCGGGTAGAAGTGATCTTCCCAGATGGTCGGGCCGTCAGCGGTTTCAAGACACTCCATCGCCACGCCCGGCCCCATCACCTCGGAAAGACCATAGATATCCAGCGCGGTAATGCCCAGCCGTTTTTCAATTTCGCGACGCATCGCCTGCGTCCACGGCTCGGCGCCAAAAACGCCAACGCGCAGGGAACAGGCGCTGGCATCGCCGCCCATCTGACGCTCCAGCTCTTCAATCAGGTTCAGGCAGTAAGACGGCGTCACCATGATCATATCCGGCTGGAAATCGCGGATCAGCTGCGCCTGCTTCTCCGTCTGGCCGCCGGACATCGGGATCACCGTCGCACCCAGACGCTCGGCACCGTAGTGCGCCCCCAGCCCGCCGGTGAAGAGCCCGTAACCATAGGCGACGTGAATTTTATCCTTCGCGCTGCCCCCGGCGGCGCGCAGGGAACGGGCGACGATATTGGCCCAGTTGTCGATATCATTCTGGGTATACCCCACCACGGTCGGCTTTCCGGTGGTGCCCGACGAGGCGTGGATGCGCACCACCTGCTCCATCGGCACCGCGAAGGTATCGAACGGGTAGTTGTCGCGCAGATCCTGCTTGGTGGTGCACGGGAATTTTTGCAGATCCGCCAGCTCGGTGAAATCGTCAGGGTGAACGCCCGCGGCATCAAACTTGCGTTTGTACATCGGAACATTGTTGTAGGCGTGGTGCAGCGTCCACTTCAGGCGCGCGGTCTGCAACGCCTGTAATTCATCAATGGACGCGGTTTCGATCGGATCAAGCTTTGTTGTATTTATCATCGCAGGGTACTCACATTATTGTTCGCTCAAACGCGCTCAAGGATCATGGCAATGCCCTGACCCACACCGATGCACATCGTACACAGCGCGTAGCGCCCGCCGCGTCGGTGCAATTCATTGCTTGCGGCCAGCGCCAGTCTGGCACCGCTCATTCCCAGCGGATGGCCTAGCGCGATCGCCCCGCCGTTCGGGTTGACATGCTCCGCGTCATCCGGCAAGCCCAGCTGACGCAGCACGCCCAGCGCCTGTGCGGCGAAGGCTTCGTTAAGCTCAATGACGTCCATATCGGTGATACTGAGCCCGGCACGCTCCAGCACCTTGCGGGTGGCGGGCACCGGACCTAATCCCATCAGGCGCGGCTCGACGCCGGCGGTCGCCATGGCCACAATGCGGGTGCGCGGGGTTAACCCCTGGGCAAGCGCCATCGGCTCGCTGGCGATAATCAGCGCCGCCGCTCCGTCGTTGACGCCAGAGGCATTCCCCGCCGTCACCACACCGTTCTTACGGAACGGGGCTTTCAGTGCGGCAAGCTGCTCCAGGGTGGTTTCGGCGCGCGGATGCTCGTCCACGCTCACTTCCGTTACCGTACCTTTTTTCCCCGCCACCTGTACCGGGATAATCTCCTGCGCCAGAACGCCATTCTGCTGCGCCTGTGCAGTGCGCTGCTGGCTGCGCAGGGCAAACGCGTCCTGATCGGCACGGCTGATATTTAACAATTCCGCTACATTCTCTGCCGTTTCCGGCATGCTGTCAGTTCCGTATTGCTGATGCATGAGCGGATTCACAAATCGCCAGCCGATGGTGGTGTCGAAGATCTCCGCCTGACGCTGAAACGCTGCCGTGGCTTTCCCCATCACGAACGGCGCACGGGACATGGATTCGACGCCACCGGCGATCAGCAGATCGCCATCCCCCGCCTTAATGGCGCGGGCTGCAAAGCCAAGCGCATCCAGACCCGAGCCACACAGGCGGTTAATGGTCGTGCCGGACACCGTCTGCGGCACCCCGGCCAGCAGCGCCGACATGCGCGCCACGTTGCGGTTATCCTCCCCGGCCTGATTCGCACAGCCGAAAATCACGTCGTCTATCCGCTCCAGATCGAGTTGCGGATAACGCGCCAGCAGCGCACGCAGCGGTACGGCCCCCAGGTCATCGGCACGCACGCTGGACAATCCGCCGCCGTAACGGCCGATCGGCGTACGCACACCCTCACAAATAAATGCGTCACGCATCAGGCTTCTCCTGTCACACTGCCACCGGTGCGGTGCGATTTACCGCGAAAAAGCGCGACGGCTTTCTGGTGCTGGTTCTGAATTTCAATGTCGTATACGCCGGTCAGTTTGCCCTGATGCTTCACCCGCGCGATGGCGGTAAGCGTGTCTCCGGCAAAGCCCGGACGCAGAAAATCGATGGCGCAGCCTGAGGCCACCGCCGCCAGCCCCTGACTGTTGCAGGCGTAGGCAAAGGCGGTATCGGCCAGCGAGAATAGCTGTCCGCCGTGGCAGGTTTTATGGCCGTTGAGCATCTGCGGGGTGATGGTCATGCTCACCACCGCGTAGCCCTCGCCCATGTCGATAATGTCCATCCCCATCGCCTGCGCGCAGGCGTCCTTTTCGTACATCGCGCGGGCGTTATGCCAGGCGTTATGACTCATAGCTACTCTCCAGAAGCGCACGCTGGCGCAGCAGTGAACAGGGGCGATAGCGTTCCTCGCCGTAATGACGTTGCAGGTTCTCCAGAAGGGTTAAAAGCCGCTGCCAGCCCAGACGTTCGCCCCAGGCGATGGGGCCACAGGGATAGTTGACCCCTAAGCGCATAGCGGTATCGATGTCTTGCTCGCTGGCGACCCCTTTTTGCAGGGTATCCAGCGCTTCGTTGGCAATCATCGCCACCGTACGCCAAATCAGCAGGCCGGGGTAATCGGCAATCTGAAGCACCCGTTTTTCCTGGTGTTGCAACCAGTAAGTGGCTTTCTGCGTGGCGGTGTGCGGGTTACCGGGCGCGGCAGCGATCACTGCCACATCCCGCTCAATGCGATCGACCACCACCACCGGGCAGCCGTGGCGCAGCGACAGCGACTGCGCGGTTTCACCCTGCGTTTCGATCAGCAACAGATCGTCGATTTCCGTGACACCGTCACTTCTTCGCTGTACGCGCATGGGGCTGAAGCTGTCGCTGATCGGGGCGAGCCAGCTGACAGCGGGTTTCTCCTCCTGCCAGCGGTAAACGCCCTGCCCGCTTTTTTTGCCCAGACGCCCCGCCAGCACCAGCTCCTGCTGCACCAGCGACGGCAGAAAACGACGCTCCTGCCAGAAGGCGTTAAACACGGAGCAGGTCACGGCAAAGTTGACGTCCTGACCGATCATGTCCGTCAGCTCCAGCGGCCCCATCGGGAAGCCCCCGCCGTCTCGCAGGGCGGCGTCGATCGCCTCGGGCGTGGCCACCTGCTCTTCCAGCGCGCGCCAGGCTTCGGAGTAGAACGGGCGCGCCACGCGGTTGACGATAAACCCCGGCGTGGACTGGCAGCGTACCGGCTGCTTTCCCCAGCGCAGCGCCAGATCGCACAGCGTATCGGCCACTTCGGGAGAGGTCGCCAGCCCGCTGACCACTTCCACCAGCTTCATCACCGGGGCAGGATTGAAGAAGTGCAGCCCGGCGACGCGTTCAGGGTGGTTTATCTCCGCCGCAATCGCGGTAACGGAAATGGACGAGGTATTGCTGGCAAGCAGCGTCTGCGGCGGGCAGACTTCTGCCAGCTGGGCAAACAGCGCCTTTTTCACCTCAAGCCGTTCGGAGGCGGCCTCGATCACCAGGTCGGCTTTCGCCAGAGCACTGATATTCGTCACCGGCGTCAGGCGGGCGAGGATCTGTTCCCCGGCGTCGGCAGAGAGTTTTCCGCGCGCAACGCGAGAGGACAGCCGCTGGCGAATGCCGTCGACGGCGCGGGAAATCGCCGCCGCGTCAATGTCGTATACCAGAACGGGATGACCGTGGCTGGCCGCCACTTCTGCAATCCCGGCGCCCATGGTGCCGCTGCCAATCACGGCGACCGTGTGGATATTCACCATCTCATTTCCCCGTAAAGTTTGGCGCGCGCTTTGCCAGGAACGCGCTGACGCCTTCCCGGTAGTCGTCGCTGCGTCCGGCCAGCCGTTGATAGTCGCGTTCCAGATCGAGCTGGGCGTCGAGGGTGTTGGTTTCCGCGGCATTAATAGCCTGCTTGATCAGCCCGAGACCAAAGGTTGGCTGAGACGCAAAGTGCAGCGCCATCCGCTGCGCGGTGTCGGAGAGCTGGTCGTCATCCACCACCTGCCAGATCATTCCCCAGGCCTGCGCCTGTTCGGCGCTGAGCTTATCGCCCAGCAATGCCAGCCCCATGGCGCGAGCGCGTCCGGCCACGCGCGGCAGCAGCCATGTTCCGCCGCAGTCCGGTACCAGCCCGAGCTTGCTGAAGGCCATTACAAAACTGGCTGAACGGGACGCAATCACCATGTCGCAGCCGAGGGCCAGCGTCGCCCCCGCCCCTGCCGCCACGCCGTTAACGGCGCATATTACCGGCTTTGGCAGCTTCGCCAGGCGGCGCACGAGCGGGTTGTAAAAGGTCTCAACGGACATGCCCAGATCCGGGGCTGGACCATTTGGGTCAACGTTACGATCGTTAAGATCCTGCCCGGCACAAAAACCGCGCCCCGCCCCGGTGATCAGCAGGCAGCGGATGGCGTCATCGCGCTCGGCCTGCTTCAGACATTCGGAAAGCTGCTGGTGCATGACGTCGTTAAAGCTGTTCAGACGATCCGGGCGATTCAGCGTAAGGGTCATTACGCCCTGCTCAACATGGCTCAGAATAAATTCCACAATTAGCGTCCTTTAAAGTCGGGGGTGCGTTTTTGTAAAAAGGCGTTGATACCTTCCCGGCGATCGTCGGTGGCCGCGAGCAGCGTAAACAGCTGACGCTCGTGCGCCAGTCCGGCCTGAAGCGGAACTTCCTGCGACTGGCGTAGCGCCTGCTTCGCAGCCTGTAGCGCCAGCGGCGAGTGGCGCGCCATCAGCGCCGCCTGTTTCAGGACGTACTCCAGCGTCAGCGAGGCCGGGTAGACGTCGCTGACCAGCCCGGCGCTGTGCGCCTGAACCGCCGTGATGCTTTCGCCCGTCAGCACCATTTTGCTGGCCAGCGATTTGCCCACGCTGCGGATCAGCCGCTGGGTGCCGCCTGCGCCCGGCATGATCCCGAGGGTGATTTCCGGCAGGCCAAAACGGGCGTTATCGCCGGCAATCACGACATCGCAGAGCAGCGCCAGCTCACAGCCTGCCCCCAGCGCGAAGCCGTTTACGGCGGCAATCAGCGGTTTGGTGAAGGCGTCTATCCGCGCCCACAGCCTGGGCCGAATATCGTTCAGAGTGGCCGGCAGGTCTTTCTCCGCCATTTCGTTGAGATCGGCCCCGGCGGCAAAGCAGCGTTCGTTGCCGTAAATCACGCAGACGGCGATCTCAGCATCCGCGGCGGCGGCCTCAAGCTGCTCCGCGATTTGCGTAAGCAGCGCATTGTTGAGCGCGTTGCGCGCCGCCGGACGGTTAAGCGTCAACTGCAACACGCGGCCATGACGGGTGACAATCAGTTCGCTCATGCCATCCCCTTCGCATCAAAATCGACGATAACGTCGGAAGTTAAGGGCAGCGCCTGACAGCTCAGCACATAGCCTGCGGCCAGCTCGTCCGGCTCCAGGCTGTAGTTGGTCGCCATATCGACTTTCCCGCGCAGCACTTTGCATTTGCAGGTGGCGCATACCCCGCCCTTGCAGGCGTATGGCAGATCCGCCCCCTGACGCAGGGCCGCGTCAAGAATGCTCTCGTCGTCCGCCGTCAGGGCGATCTCCCTGTCGCGCCCGTCCTGACGGACGGTGACCTTCTGCCCGTCGGCCTGCACGCTGGCTGTCCGTTTAACGGCGGTACCCGGCGTGTTAAAGCGCTCAAGATGGATCGCTTTTTCCGGCATACCCAGCGCTTTCAGCGCCGCTTCGGCCTCATCCATCATCGCCGACGGGCCGCAGATGAAGGCTTCGTCGTACTGGCGGAAATTAATCAGCGTTTTTGCCAGCGCCTGGAGTTTTTCCCCGTCAATGCGGCCATGGAGCAGGTCGCTGTCGAGCGTCTCCTGGCTGAAGATGGCGATCAGCTGCAAACGCTGCGGGTATTTATCTTTCAGATCCGCCAGCGCCCGGCGGAACATCATGCTCTGGCTGCTGCGGTTGCCGTAAATCAGGGTGAAGTGGCTGTGGGCTTCCGTGGCCAGCGTAGCGGACATAATCGCCAGCATCGGCGTGATCCCGGACCCGGCGGCAATCGCCAGATAGTGGCCTTCGCGTTCGGCCTGCGGCTGGTAGCCAAAATGTCCCTGGGGCACCATCACCTCCAGCACCATGCCTGGCTTGATCTCGTCCCGGGCATAGCGTGAAAACCGTCCGCCCTCGATGGCTTTGACCGCCACGCTGATCTCACCGCACGCGGTGCTCCGGCAGATCGAGTAGCAGCGGCGCAGTTCATCCCCTCCTGGACTGGCTTTCAGGGTCAGGTGCTGACCGGGACGGAAGCGATACGCCTCCTGTAACGCCTGCGGCACCGCGAAGGTGATGGTCACCGCGTCGCGGGTTTCGGGTTCCACTTTTGCCACTGTTAATGAATGAAACGTTGTCATGGCAGCCTCAAATGCATTTGAAATAGTCGAAGGGTTCGCGGCAGGTGTTGCAGCGGTAGAGTGCTTTGCAGGCCGTCGACCCAAATTCACTGATTAGCGCAGTATCGGTGCTGGCGCAGCGCGGGCAGCTCACCTCCGCCGGGGCGTGCACGTGACAGCTATGCCCGACGGGCGGGCTGATGCCGTACGCCCGCAGGCGTTCGCGTGCGTCGGCGGTCATCCAGTCGGTGGTCCAGGCGGGTTCAAGCTGGAGCACAATGTGCACCGGGCTAAAACCGTGCGCGATCATCACGTCGCGGATCGCCCCCAGCAGATGCTCCGTTGCCGGGCAGCCCGAGTAGGTTGGCGTGAAGCCGATAACCCAGCCTTCACCCTGTGCCTTCACGCTGCGCACCATGCCTAAATCGGTGATGGTGAGCACCGGCACTTCCGGGTCCGGGATCTGGCTTAACAGCGCCCAGATCTGCGGGATTTGCGCCGGTGCGATGTCGACGAGGCGTTGCATAGCGTTCTCCTTCACCACTGCTGACCGGGATACGCGCGCTGGAGATACTGCATCTCTGCCAGCATCGGCCCCAGATGTTCGGTATGTAGCCCCTTCTTGCCGCCCGTGCGATACGCCACGTCTTCAGGCACGTGAAGGGTGGCTTCCGCCAGCCCGGCGAACACTTCGCGCTCCCACGGTTCACGCAGGGCGCGCGGATCAACCGCCACGCGGTCCTCTAACAGCGCCAGCTCGACGTCGTCGGCATCAAACAGCTCGGCCGTGAAGCGCCAAAGGCTATCCACCGCCTGCTGCATTTTTTTGGCGGAGGTTTCTGTCCCGTCCCCCAGCCGCACCAGCCAGCCGCGGCTGAAGCGCAGGTGATAGCGCGTCTCCTTAAGGGCTTTTGCCGCGATGGCGGCAAGCTGACTGTCGCTGCTGTGGATCAGCCGCTCGTACAGCGCCACATTCCACGCGTCCATCAGGTACTGACGGGCGATGGTGTCGGCGAAGCTGCCGTTTGGCTGCTCCACCAGCAGCAGATTGAGAAACTGACGCTCATCGCGGCCATAGGCCAGGGTGTCTTCATCGCCCTTACCCTCCCGTTCAGCGGCGTAGGTCAGGAAATTGCGCGCCTGCCCGAGCAGATCAAGGCCGATATTGGCGAGCGCCAGGTCAATTTCCAGCTCCGGCGCGTGGCCGCACCAGGCGCCCAGACGCTGTGAGAGCACCAGACCGTTGTCGCCCAGACGCAGGGCATAAGCAGATACGTTGTTCATCCCTAACCTCACATATGCTCAATGCCATCAGGGATGGTGTAAAACGTCGGATGGCGGTAGACCTTGCTTTCCGCCGGATCGAAAAACTCCCCGCTCTCTTCCGGCTGGGAAGCGACGATTTCACTCGCCTTCACCACCCAGATGGAGCAGCCTTCGCTGCGGCGAGTATAGGCGTCGCGCGCATTTTCCAGCGCCATGCGGTCGTCGGCAGCGTGAAGGCTGCCGACATGGCGGTGCGACAGCCCCTGCTTAGAACGCACAAAAACTTCGTATAACGGCCAGTAGACATTGCTCATGGTTGATTCCTCTTATGCGGCCTGGCGGGCGCGTTGTTTTTCCGCATGGGCCAGAGCAGCTTCACGCACCCATGCGCCGTCATCCCAGGCTTTACGTTTTGCGGCCAGTCGTTCGTGGTTGCAGATCCCGCGCCCGTTGATCACTTCGTCAAATTCCTGCCAGTCGATTTCGCCAAAGCAGTAGTGGCCGCTCTCTTCATCGAAACGCAGGTCGGGGTCCGGCACGGTCATGCCGAGCATCTCCACCTGAGGCACCGTGTTATCCACGAAGCGCTGGCGAAGTTCATCGTTACCAAAGCGTTTGATTTTCCAGGCCAGGCTGCGGGCGCTGTTTGGTGAGTTGTCGTCGTTCGGTCCGAACATCATCAGCGCTGGCCACCAGAAGCGGTTAATGGCGTCCTGCAACATCTGCCGCTGGGCTTCACTGCCCTGCGCCAGCGCCATGCAGGCTTCAAAACCCTGACGCTGGTGGAAGCTCTCTTCTTTACAGATTTTCACCATCGCCCGGGCATACGGGCCGTAAGAGGTACGGCACAGCGCGACCTGGTTCACGATAGCCGCGCCGTCCACCAGCCAGCCAATGACGCCAATATCGGCCCAGCTCAGGGTTGGATAATTGAAAATGGAGGAGTATTTCATCTTGCCGTCGAGCATTTTTTGATAGATGTCCTCCCGGGCGCAGCCCAGCGTTTCCGCCGCGCTGTAGAGGTACAGGCCGTGTCCGGCTTCGTCCTGCACCTTCGCCAGCAGAATAGCTTTCCGGCGCAGCGTCGGCGCGCGGGTGATCCAGTTCCCTTCCGGCAGCATGCCGACAATCTCAGAGTGGGCGTGCTGCCCAATCTGGCGGATCAGCGTCTTGCGGTAGGCATCCGGCATCCAGTCCTGCGGCTCGATGGCCGTCTCCTGTGCAATACGTTGCTCAAAGCGTTGTTCTTGCGTCACATAACCACCTTTGTGATTCGTTAGATCACCACAAACAGCAAAATGGTGAATCATTTGGTTTCTTAAAAGTTACACAAAGGTTAAATATAACCCCAAGAAGCGTTTGTTTATTTTGTGACGGCGCTCGCAAGGCTTTTCGCTCAAGGCTTGGTGCTTGCGGGTTTAGCAATGGGATTTTGGGCAACGCAGATCACAGCGTTAACAATTCATTAAAACACAGCTTGATTTTTATGATTCACGATCAAACTATTAAACGTGAAATCACGAAACATCTGGAGAGAAGAAATGCAGCAGTTAGCCAGCTTCTTGTCCGGCACCTGGCAATCAGGCCGGGGCCGCGCGCGCACCATCACCCACGCCATTACCGGGGAAACACTGTTCGACGTCAGCAGCGAAGGGCTGGATATGGCAGCTGCGCGCCGTTACGCCATTGAACACGGCGGGGAAGCGCTTCGCGCAATGAGCTTTATCGAGCGTGCCGCCATGCTGAAAGCGGTCGCGAAACACCTGCTCAGCCAGAAGGATCGGTTCTATGACCTGTCAGCGCAGACCGGCGCGACCAAGGCCGACAGCTGGGTGGATATTGAAGGCGGTATCGGCACCCTCTTCACCTACGCAAGCCTCGGCAGCCGTGAGCTGCCGGACGACACCCTGTGGCCGGAGGATGAGCTAATCCCGCTCTCGAAGGAAGGCGGCTTTGCGGCGCGCCACGTTTTAACCTCGAAATCCGGCGTGGCGGTGCATATCAACGCGTTCAACTTCCCGTGCTGGGGGATGCTGGAAAAGCTCGCTCCCACCTGGCTTGCCGGGATGCCCGCCATCATCAAGCCCGCCACTGCCACAGCGCAGGTGACCCAGGCGATGGTGAAAGCGATCGTCGAGAGCGGACTGGTGCCGGACGGCGCCATCAGCCTGGTCTGCGGTGGCGCGGGCGATTTGCTGAACCAGCTCGACAGCCAGGACGTGGTGACGTTTACCGGGTCGGCCAGCACCGGGCAGAGCCTGCGCGTACACCCGAATATCGTCGCGCATTCCATTCCGTTTACCATGGAAGCAGATTCTCTTAACTGCTGCGTGCTGGGTGAAGACGTGACGCCGGAACAGCCGGAGTTTGCGCTGTTTATCCGCGAAGTGGTGCGCGAGATGACCGCCAAAGCCGGGCAAAAATGTACTGCTATCCGCCGCATCATCGTGCCGGACGCGCAGGCTGAAGCCGTCAGCCAGGCGCTGATTGCGCGGCTGGAGAAAGTGACCGTCGGCGATCCGGCCCATGAAGGCGTGAAGATGGGGGCCCTCGTAAACAGTGAGCAACGTGCTGACGTGCAGGAAAAAGTCGATCATCTGCTTGCCTCGGGCTGCCAGATCCGTCTGGGTGGTAAAGCCGATTTGCAGGCGGCTGGCGCATTCTTTCCGCCAACCCTGCTGTTCTGCCCGCAGCCGGACGAGACCCCTGCCGTCCATTCCACCGAAGCTTTTGGCCCGGTCGCAACCCTGATGCCATACCGTAACAGTGAACACGCCATGCAGCTGGCGCGGGCGGGCGGCGGCAGCCTGGCGGGAACGCTGGTTACGGCAGATCCCCGCGTGGCGCGGCAGTTTATTGCCGGTGCCGCGCGCGCCCACGGACGCATTCAGATCCTCAACCAGGAGTCCTCGAAAGAATCCACCGGCCATGGTTCACCGCTGCCGCAGCTGGTGCACGGTGGGCCGGGACGCGCCGGCGGCGGCGAGGAGCTTGGCGGCCTGCGTGCGGTGAAGCACTATCTTCAGCGCACGGCCATTCAGGGCAGCCCCTCCATGCTCGCCGCGATCGGTAAACAGTGGGTCCGTGGCGCGGAGGTGCTGGAGGATCGCGTACATCCATTCCGTAAATACTTCGAGGAGTTACAGCCGGGCGATAGCCTGCTGACCCCGCGTCGTACCCTGACGGAAGCGGATATCGTTAATTTTGCCTGCCTGAGCGGGGATCATTTCTACGCCCATATGGACAAAATTGGCGCGGCGGAGTCGATTTTTGGCGAGCGCGTGGTACACGGGTATTTCCTGATTTCCGCCGCGGCGGGACTGTTTGTCGATGCCGGGGTTGGGCCGGTTATTGCCAACTACGGCATGGAAAACCTGCGCTTTATTGAGCCGGTCAAACCGGGCGATACCATTCAGGTGCGCCTGACCTGTAAGCGTAAAACGCTGAAGAAACAGCGCACTGCCGAGGAAAAACCGACGGGCGTGGTGGAATGGGCGGTTGAGATCTTCAACCAGCACCAGCAGGCCGTAGCGCTCTACTCCATCCTGACGCTGGTGGCGCGCCAGCAGGGTGATTTCTGACGTACCTCTTTCCTGCCGGGTGTCGCTCCGCTTACCCGGCCTACAGCCGCATGACCGGGGTGTGATTTTCCCCGGTCTTTTTTAACCTGGCAAGACTGACAAACAACCTGGCAGATGCAGGCAAACGCTTTTCGTGCGCGCCTGTCAGGATAAGGCTGACACAACACAATAAACACAACAAGATGAGGTCTGCGATGGGAAGCAATTCTTCTTTTTCTGCCCGTAGAACGGCACTGGCCATGGCCGTTGCGCTCTGTTGCGCCTGGCAATCCCCTGTTTACGCTCACGGCAGCGAGGCGCATATGGTCCCGATGGACAAAACGCTTCAGGCGTTTGGCGCGGACGTGCAGTGGGATGATTACGCCCAGATGTTCACCATCGTCAAAGACGGTGCTTTTGTGAAGGTCAAGCCCGGTGCAAACACCGCCATCGTTAACGGCAAACCGCTGTCGCTCCAGGTGCCCGTGGTGATGAAGAACAATAAGGCGTTTATCCCGGAGACCTTTATCAACGATGTTTTTCAGTCCGGTCTTGATCAGACATTCCAGGTTGAAAAAAGCCCCCACCCGTTAAACGCGCTGACGGCTGATGAAATCAACCAGGCCGTAGCCATTGTGAAAGCCTCTGCGGATTTTAAACCCAATACCCGCTTTACCCAGATTGCGCTGGCGGAGCCAGAAAAGGCCAAAGTCTGGGACTTTGTGCTTAACGGCACGGCGGTGGATGCGCCCCGCCAGGCCAATATCATCATGCTTGATGGTAAACACATCATCGAAAGCCGGGTGGATCTGAAGGAGAAAAAGATCCTCCGCTGGGAGCCGATCAAAGACGCGCACGGCATGGTGCTGCTGGATGACTTCAATACCGTGCAGCAGATCGTCAATGAAAGCCCGGAGTTTGCCGCCGTGCTGAAAAAGCGCGGCATTACCGACCCGAAGAAAGTGATCACCACTCCGCTTACCGTCGGCTTTTTTGACGGCAAGGATGGGCTGAAACAGGAAGACCGCCTGCTGAAAGTGATCAGCTATCTCGACGTGGGCGACGGTAACTACTGGGCGCACCCGATCGAAAACCTGGTTGCGGTGGTGGATCTCGAGCAGAAGAAAATCCAGAAGATTGAGGAAGGCCCGGTCGTGCCGGTTCCGCTCACGCCGCGCCCTTATGATGGCCGCGACCGCGTTGAAACGGTGAAAAAACCGCTGGAAATTATCGAGCCGGAAGGCAAGAACTACACCATCACCGGGGATAGGGTGCACTGGCAGAACTGGGATTTTCATCTGAGCCTGGACTCACGCGTCGGCCCGATAATCTCCACCGTGACCTATAACGACAACGGCAAAAAGCGACAGGTGATGTATCAGGGATCGCTCGGCGGCATGATTGTGCCGTACGGCGACCCGGATATCGGCTGGTACTTTAAAGCCTACCTGGACTCCGGCGATTACGGCATGGGTACCCTGACCTCCCCGCTGGTGCGCGGCAAGGATGTTCCGTCTAACGCCGTGATGCTCAACGAAACCATCCCGGATTACACCGGCACGCCAATGGAGATCCCACGGGCGATCGCCATTTTCGAGCGTTACGCCGGGCCGGAATATAAGCACCAGGAGTTAGGCAAACCGAATGTCAGCACCGAACGCCGCGAACTGGTAGTGCGCTGGGTCAGCACCGTGGGTAACTACGATTACATCTTCGACTGGGTATTCCATGAAAACGGCACCATCGGCATTGATGCGGGGGCCACGGGCATTGAAGCCGTGAAAGGCGTGCAGACGAAAACCATGCATGATGCCACCGCGAAGGATGACACCAAATACGGAACGCTGATCGACCATAATATCGTGGGAACCACGCACCAGCACATCTATAACTTCCGTCTGGATATGGACGTGGACGGCATCAATAACAAGCTGGTGGCTATGGATCCGGAAGTCAAACCGAACACCGCTGGCGGTCCGCGCACCAGCACCATGCAGGTTAATCAGTACGACATTAATACCGAACAACAGGCAGCGCAAAAGTTCGACCCTGGTACCATCCGCCTGCTGAGCAACACGACCAAAGAGAACCGCATGGGCAACCCGGTCTCGTATCAGATCATCCCTTACGCGGGCGGTACACACCCGGTGGCGTCCGGCGCGAAGTTTGCCCCGGACGAGTGGATTTATCACCGCCTGAGCTTTATGGATAAGCAGCTTTGGGTGACGCGTTACCATCCGGACGAAATGTATCCCGAGGGAAAATACCCGAACCGTTCCATACATGACACGGGCCTCGGACAGTACAGTAAAGATAATGAGTCGCTGAATGACCAGGATAACGTCATCTGGATGACCACGGGCACCACCCACGTCGCCCGCGCCGAGGAGTGGCCGATTATGCCGACCGAATGGGTGCACACGTTACTCAAACCGTGGAACTTCTTTGATGAGACGCCCACGCTCGGCAAGAAAAAAGCCGAGCAGAAATAAGCCAGAGCCGGGCGCAATGCCCGGCTTTTTTGTACATTGATTTGAGGAATAATCGAGCCTGCTTATAGTTACTAATACCTGCCTTTAGCGAACTATCCACCGGACGGGAAGAAATCTACAATGGAAAAAAGACACCACACAACGCAAGAACCCGCGACATGGCCTACCCGTAAGTCGATGGTTGTTCACGGGCTGACCGTGAACCTGCCGTGGCTCGCCTTTGTGAACGCGAGCTTTGCCATTATGGTCCTGCTGCGTAATTCGCTGTTCGGCCAGATTGATGCCCTTTTACACGTCAGTCCGCCTCTTCGGCAGATGATTGACGCCACCATGTCAGGCGTGGTGATCCTTTCCGTAGCGCTGGTGATTATGGCCTGGCGCCGCATCCGCGGCGTGAGCGCGTTATTGTTTATGTGCAGCCTGCTGTGGTCGATAAGTTGTTACTGGTTTATTAACGTGCTACAGCTTCCTCATCCCTGGCCTATATTCGTTACCCTGCTGATGGCCGGCATGACCGCGCTCTATTTTCACCCGGTGGCACTGCTCTGCTTCACCGTTCCGCTATGGGTAAGCCTGCCCGTTGCCAGCATGCTGCTGAATCAGGAAATGACTTTTCGCTTTGCCGGGCTGTGGGGAGTTTTCACGTTCATTCTCGTTTGTGGACGCTATATCCTGCTGAGCTGGTTTGAAGAGGCCTGGCGTCGTAACCAGCAGAGCCAGCGCTTAATTACGCGGCTGGACGCGCTGGCCCATCAGGATCCGCTAACGAAAACGGCCAATCGACGGGCAATGGAGCGGGTGCTGGAAAACGCCGTGGAGCAAGGCAAACGCTTCGCGGTGCTGATGCTGGATGTCGATTACTTCAAACTGTATAACGACGCCTATGGTCACCAGGCGGGAGATGCGTGTCTCGCGAGGGTAGCAGAGGTGCTGAACACCTCGGTGCGCACGCCAGAGGATGTGGTTTCGCGCTACGGTGGCGAGGAGTTTGTGGTGATCCTCTTTGACTGCGAAGAAAGCGTTGCTGAGAAAGTCGCCGCGCGGATCCAGGCTGGCCTGCGCACCGCAGCCATTCCGCACGGTGCGTCGAAGGTGAGTGAATATGTGACGGCGAGTATGGGCATTGCAGGCTATACCGCAGGACTGGCCGGCCCGGAAATCATTGCCCGCGCCGATGCGGCGCTATATCGGGCGAAGGCGGCCGGGCGGGATCGGTGGTCACGTTAAGTAATGCCGGGTGGCGGCTACGCCTTACCCGGCCAACGGAATCGGTTTCTTAGGCCGGGTAAGCGCAGCGCCACCCGGCGTTTTATTAATACCGCACACACACCGACTTGGTTTCACACCAGCCATCCAGCCAGTCGGGGCCGAAATCGCGCCCGGTGCCAGACTGCTTCATGCCGCCAAACGGCAGGTTGGCGTCGATCAGCGTGTGGCTGTTCACCCACACGGTGCCGGCCTGTAGCCTGTCGGTGTACGCCAGCGCTTTACTGATATTCTGCGTCCAGACGCTGGCCGTTAAGCCATATTCAGTGTCGTTCGCCAGCTGAAGCGCCTCTTCCCCGTCAGCTACACGGACCAGGTTCACCACCGGCCCGAAGACCTCTTCACGCGTCAGTCGCAGATGATTATCCGGGTTGACTACCAGCGTTGGCGAAACGTAATAGCCTTTGCCGTCTGGCCCCTGATTCCCGGCGATCAGCTCCGCATTGTGCGCCTTCGCCTCATCCAGGAACGCCTGGACCTTATCGCAGTGGGCGCGCGACACCAGCGGGTTGATAAACGCGTCCGGCGACATGCCCGGCCCGACGCTCAGGGATTTCACGGCCTGTTCAAACCCGCTGACAAGCGTGTCGAACAGCGGAGCCTCAATATAAATACGCGAGCTGGCCGCGCAGACCTGCCCCTGATTCAGGAAGCTGCCGGTCATCAGCCCTTCAATTACCCACGCCGGATCGGCATCTTTCAGCACGATGGCCGGGTTTTTGCCGCCCAGCTCCAGCGTCACGCCCGTTAGCGTATCCGCCGCCGCGCGGGCAATCTGCTTGCCCGTCGCCGTCGAACCGGTAAAGCTTACTTTGGCGATGCGCGGGTGCGAGGTTAGCGCCGCGCCGCAGACGGCGCCACTGCCGGTCACCACGTTGAACACGCCATCCGGGATCCCCGCCTCGCTCGCCAGTTCCGCCACCCGTAACAGGGTGAGCGGCGTGGTTTCCGACGGTTTGATCACGATGGAACAGCCTGCCGCCAGCGCGGGCATTACTTTCCACATGCCAATCATCAGCGGGAAGTTCCACGGCACAATTCCCGCCACAACCCCCACCGGCTCTTTACGCGTCCACGCCTGATAACGCGCGCCCTGCGGCAGTGGAATCGAGAGATCGAGGGTTTTACCGGCAATTTTGGTGGTCAGCCCCGCCGTGTAGCGCATCCAGTTCAGGGTACAGCCCACTTCGAAGGCGCGGGAAATAGCAATGGATTTCCCCTGCTCCAGGGTTTCGAGCTGTGCCAGCTCTTCACCGTGCTGTTCCACCAGATCGGCAAACCGCAGGAGGATGCGTTCCCGCTCTGCCGGCAGCCGCCCGGCCCAGCTTCGGGCGACAAAGGCGCGCCAGCCAGACATTACCGCACGATCGACATCATCGACGCTGGCATCGGCGGTGGAGGCAATGACCTCTCCGGTCGCCGGGTTGTAGACGTTCAGACGCTTTTCGCTATCGGATGCCGCCTGACGCCCTTCGATCCACAGGCCGTGCTGGCGATCTAAAAACTGCTGCACGCCTGGCAGGATGGCGACGTGTGATTCGGACATAGGATACTCCTTCGTTATGCTTCGCAGGGTGTGTATGCAGTCTAAGAGGGGATTCGCATTCCTGCTTTTGTCTGTGTGACATTCGCTTTGCCAGCTGTGACAGGCTCCGCAAATCGTGATAATTCCCGCTTATATCGCTGTAACCGTTGAGTGTTCTTTCCTATAGTCAGCCTCGTAGCCTGACAAAATGCAACATAAATGCAACAATGCGAAAACAGTGACGGTGCAGCGAGAACATCAATGGCGTGTGCAAGCGAACAGGACAATTTTCAGCAGTGGCTGGCGCAAATTAACCAGGTTTGTGGGCGCTTTGCGGCACGTCCGTTAGAGGGGGCGTTTCTCGGCGAGCTGGAAACCAGCTATACCCAAAGTCTGAAGCTGAGCACGGTGACCGCCGCAGGCGTTAACCTGTTTCGCACCCGTCAGGAGATCAAAAACGGCAACGACGCCTGGTTCTACACCGTGTTTCAGCTGGAAGGCAGCGCCGGAATCGAACAGGACAACCAGCGCGCGATGCTGAAAGCCGGTGATATCACGCTGATTGACGCCTCCCGCCCGTGCTCCATTTACTGGCAGGAGCGTTCCCGCCAGATTTCGCTGCTGCTCCCGCGACAAATCATTGAGCAACACGCGCGTTTTCAGGAAGTGCGATGCGCGCTCCCCCTCTCCCGCAGTCTGCCTACCGTGCAGCTAAGCCACCGATTGTTACAGGAGAGTATGGGGAATGCCGAACTGAGCGCCAGTGAAAGCGAAGCGGCGCTGGAGGCGATGGTGTGTCTGCTGCGTCCGGCCTTCCAGCAGCATGACGAGGTGCTGCCGCGCAAGGAGCGTCAGTTCCGCCACGTTCTGTCCCTGATTGATGATCATATCCAGTCGGAGGCGTTAAGACCGGAGTGGATAGCCTCAGAGAGCGGCATGTCCGTGCGTAGCTTGTACCGCATGTTTGCCGGGAAAGGGCTGGTGGTGGCGCAGTATATTAAGAACCGTCGCCTCGATTTATGCGCTCAGGCGCTGCGTTCCATCAGCGATGACGAAAAGCTGGCGGGCATTGGCTACAGCTGGGGCTTTACCGACCATAGCCATTTTTCCACGGCCTTTAAGCAGCGTTTCGGGGTTTCGCCGGGCGAATACCGTAAGCGTTACCGCTAGTTACTTTTTCAGCCACTTGCCGTTAATCCCCTTCACATATTCACCCGGCTGCGCGCGGGCCACCAGCTTTTGTCCCGCCATTTTCGCCACCTCGTCGACGGGCAAATTATTACTGTCAGCCAGCTGCTGGTAACTTTCCGTGCGTGCGGCGTTGATACGGTTCACCAGCGCCAGGGTTTCAGCGTCGTGCTGAACGGGCGCAAGATAGCCGCTCAACGTTTCCCCGACGCGCCCCTGGGCACGTGCATCGTTAAGCGTAAGCGTGGCGGCGTGAACGTTCATTCCCAGCGCCAGTAATATCAGAGCTAATCGTTTCATGACATCCTCAGAACAGATCGCTGCGGGATTTCAGCAGGGCTTCAACGTCTTTATCCACCTTGATATGGATTTCATGCTCGATTTTCACGTTCATGTTGATGGTGATCGGCTCTTTAGGCGCCGCCACTTCTATGCGCGGCGTGCAGCCTGACAGCAGCGCGACGACGGCCACGGTGAGTACACCAGCCCTCTTTTTCATTGTTGTTCCTCACTTTCCTTGCCTGTCGAACCGCGGAGAAGGGGTATCGCCGCATGTTGCTCAAACCATGTTTGCAGATTGTCCCCAAAGCGCAGGCTGCGCCAGAGGGTAAAAATGTTCTCTTCATGGGTGTAATTCAGGTTTACGAAGCTGCTTTTACCCTCGACGCGGCTGGTGCCTTTAATGGCTGCCTGCATGGTTAACACACCCAGATTATCCACATTGAGTTTTGTCCACGACTGCGAAATTTCCATATAGCGGAGCCAGTTGATCGCCGCCCCGGCAACCATATTGTCTTTCACAATGGCATCCGCCGTGTCCTGGTCGATGCGCAGCGTCATCGGCCCCGGGTTGGTTAGCCAGCCATCTTTAATGATCCATTTTTCATTGTCCAGCCAGAACGGCAGCGCGCCGCTCACCGGGCCGGACAGGGTAAACTGCTTCGGATTTACCGCGCTTATCAGTTCGCTGGAGGAAATATTATCTACGCGCAGTAAGGCCGGATCGTGCTGCGGCATTCTCAACTGCTGCATGGTGATTTTCCCGCCGAGCGCTTCTACCTTTACGTTAGTGAGCAGAAGCGGATTCGTTTCGGACCAGGGATAATCGCCCTGGAGATCCGCAGTGATATTTCGGGCTGTGACCAGGTTTTTCACCTCGTCGATTCGTAACGTTACCGGCCCGCGGGTCCCCAGCGACCAGGTGCCCTGGCTTAAGCGGAACGGCAGAACAAAATCAACGCCGTTGATCTCATTATCCGGCATCCACGCGCTGCCCGCTTTCAGCACCCCGTGCCCCCCGGCCTCAAAGCCCTGATCCGGCGCCGCTGAGAAAGCCACCTGCGCGTACATTTCACCGCCGCGCAAGGTCATTTTCCAGTCTGGCGGGATCAGCGGCTGAAACACCGTAAGAGACTGTTTTGGCCACCACGCCTGACCACGCAGGCGTTCGCCGTCCCAGCGTCCATTCACCTGGACCGGGCCGATGTCGTCCGCATGAAGGTTCCCTTTAAACTGGAACACCGTCGGGTCTGTCCCGTCAACGCTGAAGGTCAAAACGGACGGCGGCAGCACGCTTCCGCCCGAGAAGCTTGTTTGCCCGGCATTAAGCGCGAGCGCGCCGCTGAAGGTGGGGTTATCCGGGTCCCGCGACCAGCGCACCGGGTGATCAAGCACCAGTCGCGGTTTGCTGACCAGCATCGTGCCGTACTGCAATCTGTCGAAACCCGTGGAAAGATCGGTCAGTTCGATAACGTTGTCGCGCCACTCCCCGGTTCCCCGGACATCCCAGCGCGCGTTCATCGGCGTGAAGTTCCCTTTACCCCAGTAGCGCCACTGCCACAAACCGTTGTCCGGTAAAAAGTCGTTAGCCTGACCGTCCAGATGCAGCTCAAAATCGCCCATCTCGTTTTCATGCGCCCGTAAAATGGCTTGCAGACGGCCGTCCACGCCCTTCTGCGTGAGCTTCACGCCCGCCAGCGGCCAGCGGATCTCATCGATATCCAGCGAGTCAATGAGGCGTCCGCGCGAGCGTAATAATGCGCCGGGTTCAAACGTAAGCTGCGGATCGTAAAGGCTGCCGGTCAGCTTCGCCGGGAGCCTGGCATACAGGATCAGATCGTTTTGCTTGGCTTCTCCGCTCAGGTGCAGCGGCATAGCGCTGTTTTCCATACTGAGCGAGCCGGGACCGATATTCAGTACCGCGTTACCCTTACCCGCATCCCCCTGGGTCAGCACGTTGAGCCGCCCCGTGAAGGTGGCTTTCTCCAGCCCCTGCTGCCAGTTATCCACTTTCAGCCCGACGCGACCGCTCATCGGCATACCGGAAGCTGCCCCGTTCCAGCGTCCGTCGCTGATGGTTAACTGCTGAGCGGTGATCTGCCACGGTAAATCGAGCAGCGGATCGGGGTTGTCCCGCGCCATGACCACCAGCTGGCCCTGATTGTCCTCCCAGTCCAGATCGGCATCGACCAGCGAGGATAACTGTGGCACGTTAAAGGTGGCGACCGTATGCCCTTTCACCGGCACGCCGTCCGGCACCAGCGGCAGGGTAAATTCACCAACCAGCTTCACGGGCTGCGGCTGATCCGGCAGTTGCACATTGAACTGGCTGATGGAAAGGGTCTGGCCGCGCAACTGCCCCTTAATGCTCACCTGCTCCCCGTTATAGGTGATGTCCTGGCGGGCTGGCGTCAGTGAGGCATGCAGCTCACCCTCCCATTGCTGCCAGGGAGAAAGGGTAAAGCGATGGATGGTCAGCCAGGTGTTGGGCAGGATGGCCTGCCACTGCGCCAGCGTTTTCGGCGCCACCGTTGAGGGCGCTGACTGCGGTAATTTGCTCAGGCAGACAGAGTTGAGTTCAAGTGCGCCAATATCCAGATCCCAGCGGCTGGGGCGTGACAGGGTCACGTTTTCCACGCGGGCAATTTCGCACTCTTCTACCAGATAACGGAGATCGGGGATGATCAGGGCGTGACGCGTAAGCCGTGGGCTTTTTTCAAACGCGATACGCGTTCCAACGGGAAGCCAGATCCCGGCGAGCGTGGGCACCCACTGGGCGAGCGTCATTAGCAGCGTCAGCGGCACGAGTAACAGCAGCAGTAATAGCGCGATTGCGGCTTTGTATTTACCCTTCATGGGCAGTTAATATCCTGATTTTGCGAAAAAAATAAGCCGTTCTTGCCGCTCATTGTCGCATGTTTAGCCAGTCAGTTGAAGGTAATGCCATTTTTAAGAGTAGATGCTCTACAATAATTCATAGAACTTATTGATTTCAATGAATTTTGAAAAATTGTAAGATAATTTTAAACATGCTAACGTGGTTCCAAAATCACTGGAGAAAGTCTTATGAAACTCGCGGTATATAGCACAAAGCAGTACGACAAAAAGTATCTGCAACATGTTAACGAGACATACGGTTTCGATCTTGAATTTTTCGACTTTCTGCTGACTGAAAAGACGGCTAAAACAGCCCACGGCTGCGAAGGCGTGTGTATCTTTGTTAACGATGACGGTAGCCGACCGGTGCTGGAAGAGCTGAAAAAACAGGGCGTGAAATACATTGCTCTGCGCTGTGCGGGCTTTAACAACGTCGATCTCGATGCCGCCAAAGAGCTGGGCCTGAAGGTCGTTCGCGTCCCGGCCTATTCTCCGGAAGCCGTGGCAGAACATGCCGTCGGGATGATGATGTCGCTCAACCGTCGTATTCACCGTGCCTATCAGCGAACCCGTGATGCTAACTTCTCTCTGGAAGGGCTGACCGGCTTTACCATGTATGGTAAAACCGCAGGCGTGATCGGTACCGGCAAAATTGGCGTGGCTGCCCTTCGCATCCTGAAAGGATTTGGCATGCGCCTGATGGCGTTTGATCCGTACCCAAGCCCCGCTGCGCTGGAGCTGGGCGTGGAGTATGTCGATCTGAAAACGCTCTTCTCGCAGTCTGACGTCATCTCCCTGCACTGTCCGCTGACCCCGGAGAACTATCATCTGCTCAACCAGTCGGCATTCGACCAGATGAAAGACGGCGTGATGATCATCAATACCAGCCGCGGCGGGCTGATCGACTCTCAGGCGGCTATCGAAGCGTTGAAAACGCAAAAAATCGGCGCATTAGGTATGGATGTGTATGAGAACGAACGCGATCTGTTCTTTGAGGATAAATCTAACGACGTGATCCAGGACGACGTGTTCCGTCGCCTGTCGGCCTGCCACAACGTGTTGTTTACCGGTCATCAGGCGTTTCTGACCGCCGAAGCGCTGATCAGTATTTCGGAAACCACGCTGGGAAATTTACGTCAACTTGAAAAGGGCGAAGCGTGCCCTAACGCGATAGTCTAAACCTGCTAAGCCGGGCGGCGGCTACGCCCTGCCCGGCCTGTGGATTGCGTTCATTGCAGGCCCGGTAAGCGCAGCGTCACCGGGCTTTTTTAGCTTCAATTCTGACACGCGAAGGATAGTCTTAGCTGACGTTTGCCGCTGTGCTTTATACAGCGTCAGGAAAACGTGCTAAACCGCAGGAGCGACCGTTTTTCAGGTCAAATGAGCTTGATTTTTACCTCATACCCCTCGAGGCCTGTCATGGCTTCACGAGCGATAAACTCAATTTCAGACACTTCCTGCCCTGTTTTTTTACGTAACTCTGAAATTTTTTTGGTGATAAGCGCTGAAATTTCTTCTTCTGCCTTTTGCGTCAGTGCGTCAACGTTCATGTTTACCTCTTGCAACCGTTTACTGTTTCCATTCTCCAGCAGGCGACAGTTAACGATTAACTGCCTTTCACCATAACTGTATGTAAAGAGTAGACTATCTGTGTAACCTGTGCAGCCGTCACATTTAAATATGCATTTGGATTGCAATATTTGCACAAGGTGTTATTGTCCCAAAGCCTTAGAGCACAAAACAGATAAAGATAAGAAAAGGTTTGACTCAAACTCGCCCCGCACCAGGGGCATTTTTTTTGGCTCTTTCTCAGCAAAAAACCCGCCATTTGGGCGGGTTCTGTTTTATTTGAGAAGATTATTTGAACACTTCTGCTACGGCCTGGAAATTAGGACCATGCTCACGGGCAGCGATAATGACGTAATATTTCCCGCCCTTCTCGTCGGCCAGTTTCGAGAGTTTTTGATGAAGATCTGAAGGGGAAGAAATTTGTCCACCTGAAGCCCCAACAGATACATTACCAAGGTATTCAAGTTTGAAGTGGTGCGCTTCATCTTTGGAAATCATATCTGCCGCAGATGCGCCGAAGCTTGCTACTGTTAAAGCCAATACACTCCCTAATAGTGCTTTTCTCATATCATTCCTCCTGTTGATGAATTTCACTATTTAACATTAGCAGCAAATATGTAGATGATCCTTATCACTATTGTAGAAGTATTCGTCATCCCTAACCGCCATCACCGGCCCGAACTGCGGGTGCAGAAGGTTCATCTACTATACTGACCTGTGCAATTGTCATTTATTTTCCCGGTTGCATATATAGCAACCGAAACTTACCTGTACCATGACCATCAGGAGAACAATATGCACACAAGTAAAACCCTGAAAAAGCTGCTAACCGTATCAGCAGTTGCCGCAATGTTCAGCACCGTTGGCGTACATGCCCAGACGACAAGCGCCGCACAAGCTCAAACTGCGGGCCAGGCTCAACCGGACGCCAGACTCAGCTCCGGCGACGAGAAAGCATTGAAGGACATGGCGCAGGCCAATATCAACGAGGTCGCTGCCGCCAGGCTCGCCCTGGACAAAGCCCAAAGCAGTGAAGTGAAAACATTCGCGCAGAAAATGGTCGACGATCATGGCGCCGCGTTGACCAAAGTCCAGGCCGTGGCCCAAAAAAAGGGCGTAGAGCTGCCGACCGAGCCAGATGCCGCGCATAAAGCCCTGAACTCAAGGCTTGAAAACCAGCGCGGTGACGCTTTTGACAAAATGTATATGGAATATGCTGGCGTGAAGGACCACGAGAAGGTGCTGTCGAAGCTTAAGAGCGACGCCAGTAAAATCGACGATCCGGACGTCAAGGCTCTGGCCAACGAACATACGCCGGTCGTGGAGCAGCATCTGAAATCCGCTGAGCAGATGTCAGCGCACTCCGGCGCATCGGCCGATAAATAAAAACGGCGCGCCCTCAACGTGCTGTCGATGCAATATAAAGTGGGGCCCGCAGACCCCACTCTCATTTTCCCCTTTGAGGTGAATTATTCAGGCAGCGCGTAGACGACTACCTGGTCGCCCACCTGATCCTTCAGGATCGTATTACCACCCGCTACGAAGGCCACATACTGTCGACCTTTATATTCATAGACGGACGGGTTCGCTACTGCCGGAGCTTCTACCTGATCGGACCACAACTCTTCACCGCTCTCAACCGAGTAGGCACGTACTTTGGCATCCATTGAGGCGCCAATGAAGATCACCCCACCCGCCGTTACGGCCGGGCCTCCAATGGTAGGAGAACCCCAACTTTCCGGCATAAAGAAGCCATACTGCTGGGAAGCACCAACCGGGCGACGCCATTTCACATCACCCGTGTGCATGTCCAGCGCCACGATTTCACCAAACGGCGGTTGCCAGCACGGCATGCCCAGCCAGTTGCTCGCCACCAGCAGACGCATACCGTACGGGGCGCCTTCTTGCGGCGCAAAGCCGCTTTCGTTGCCAGAGTCTTTGTCCGCATTATCGTAATCCTCACGGTTGTAGAGTTTCACGTACTGAACGATATGCGAGGTGTTGACGATGGCGATCTGTTTTTGCGGATCGAACGCCACTCCGCCCCACTGCACACCGCCAGCGCTGTCGGGATAGGTGAGCGTGCCTTCGCCTTTGGTGGTTGGCGGAGTATACATACCCTCATAGGTCAGGTTATCCCACAGGCGGGAGCACTGGCCTGCACCGACGATATCCGCCAGCTTCCAGATTGCCGGTTTTTTCGACTGGTCGAGCAGCGGCGCGGGTTTGGTCGGGAATGGCTGCGTGGGCGAGAGAACTTCGCCCTGGACCGAACCATCACCCTGCGGAACCGGACGTTCTTCGATTGGCCATACGTCCTCTCCCGTCAGACGGTTTACCACAAACAGGAAGCCCTGCTTGGTGGCCTGAACCAGCGCCGGGATCTGCTTGCCATCTACGGTGATGTCCATCAGCGTCGGGGCGGAGTTGATGTCGTAATCCCAGACGTCGTGGTGTACCCACTGGCGAGACCAGACCACTTTACCTGTGTTGATGTCCAGCGCGGTGGTCGAAGTGCCGAGCGGAATAGCGTCGGCGCGGTTGCCGCCCCAATAGTTAGGAGACGGCGATGAGACCGGGAGATAGACCAGCCCATTGGCCTCATCGGCGGACATGTGCGTCCAGACGTTGGCGGTACCGGTACGCTTGCGGATCTCTGCGGGGATCGCCTCAAAGGTCCATTCAAGCTTACCGGTCCGGGCGTTGACTGAAAATACGGTACCCGGAGGGGCTTCGGCATAGGCCCAGTCTTTCCCGGCCCAGCCTATCAGCAGATGGTTGCCAACTACGGTTGGCGGTTGCAGGACAGAGAGCGGATACTTAGCGTTAACGGTGTTCCACTGGTTCAGATCCAACACGCCATTGTCCGCGAAGTCGCTGCACGGCTTGCCTGAATCGGCGTCCATCGCAAAAAGCTTGCCGTCAACGGTGCCCATATAGACCATCTTCTGGCATGCCTCACCCGTCACAGGATTTTTGGCCTGCCAGTAGGAAACGCCGCGGTTTTTCAGCACCGGCTGGGTCAGCGCCTTGCGGGACGATTTGGTGTCATAGTGCCATTTCTCTTTACCTGTCCCCGGATCCAGCGCAATCAGGCGATCGAATGGCGTGCCGATGTAGAGCGTATCGTTGGCGAAAATGGGCGTTGCAGACCAGACGGTGGCCGGCGTGTCGCCTTTACCATCCGAGACATCACCAGTATGAAACTCCCAGACTTTCGTTAATTTACCAACGTTATCCGCCGTAATCTGGGTCAAGGGGCTGTATTTCTGCGCATTAAGCTGGCCGTGGAAGCTGTCCCAGGTGGCGGTGCCGGGCACCAGCGACGTCGCTGTCTGGCTCGTCGAGGCCACTTTCTGCTCGCTACCATTGCCGCTTGAGGCATCGTCTGTGGTTTTTGTGGTTCCAGGCGCCTGCTGATCGGCCGCATCGATATTAAGCGATTCCTGGGTTCCCTGAGAGGCTTCAGCGGCCTTATCCTGTGCCTGTAGCGCGAAGGGGGCGACCAGCAGCGCCAGCGCCGTCATGCTGACTTTTATGAAGGGATAATGCTTATCGTTATGCACGGGCGGCTCCTCAGTTTCTGACGGGATGGTTGTAACGGGCGGAATGGCTGCTCAGCATGATCAGACCAATCAGGCCGACCACCATGGCTGCCGTTATGATGTACTGGTGCAGCAGCGCGGCGGCAAAACCAATCCCCGCCAGCACCACCAGGGTAACAATAATCAGGAAAATGCGCGCCCCGCGACGCGATGCCGCACGTAACATAAAGGTCAGTATCGCCAGCACCACGCTGGCAATGACCACACCCATTGCGCCAATGGTACCAGTGACGCCGGTAAGCGGCGTCCACCACGCATATAGCGCTACCGCGAAGCCTGTAACCGCGGTCAACAGCAGCAAAATGCTGCCGACACGCGAGGATTGAGAATGCAACATACCAGGAATCCCCCTCTAAAAAATGCAAAATGACCCTCATTAAGGCGTTTTCGTGGATATATGCCCCTGCTGCCTGTGCGTCAATCGTAATTAAGGTATACGCGGCGTGAGGAGCGACGGCATATTTCACTAAACGTTACTGAGTATAGAAGAGGATTTTTTTAAGGGGCGTTTAATGGCGGACATACAACCCCCAGCGTCTCTTCGCCACCAGAAAGAGCGCGTTGTGTTACAAAACGGTTCGATAGCTACGAGCGAGTTACAGGATTGTCTACATTCTGTTTTTTATTTCTGAAAGAAAAAGGCTTTTTTACGGAGAATAAAATAATAAATAAATCCCCGCTTCAATATCACGATTCCTTATGGTACTTAATAAAACAGGGCATTTACTTTTTAATTAACAGACGTGCAGGCAGGGAACGTCAGGCGTTATTTGTTCATTAATTTAACAAATCCCTTTCTTAATTAACCGCCTGTTAATGCATCGTCAAAGAATAACGATAGTTATCTCAGGCATACACATAAGGTTTACGGTATGCGAAATCAAACCCCTCCCCCCGCGACGTAATGGCGCGTCGACTTTAGCGAACAGAAAAAAACTAAACACGTCGTCGCCCTTTACTCACGCGGTAACACATAATGAATAAAGCCACAGCTCTCTCAGCTACTATTACGCCACGCTCTGACTGGCACTGGAAGGATAACATCTGGACCCTGGGCCTCTATGGTACAGCCGTCGGGGCGGGAACGCTGTTCCTTCCTGTGGAAATCGGCACCCGAGGCCCGGTCATTTTCCTGGTCATGCTCCTGCTGGGGCTGCCGTTATCCCTGATCCCCCATTTACTCCTCTGTCGTGTGTATATGCGTGAGGAGAAGACTGAAAACGGCACATTGCCCATCTTCGGTTCCTTCTTCAGCGGACGGGGTGAAAAGCTCATCACCCTGTTCTATTGTGTGACCTTCTTCCCGGTAACCCTGGTTTATGGGGTGGCGCTGATTAATGCGCTGGATAATTTACTGGTGGAGCATCTGCATATTACCGCGCTCAGCCGTGGACCATTGTCGTTTATCGTGGTTGCCGCACTGTATGTGGTGCTGAGCAAGGGCCGGGACAGAGTTGTGGCCATTATGAGCGCGCTTGCGCTGCCGTTCGCGGCATCTGTGCTGCTGATCGCCGTAGCCCTTATCCCGGGCTGGCATCTGTCTAACCTGACCGATACGGCCGCTGAAATGACCGCCACGCCGCTTCCGGTAACGCTGAAGAATATCTGGCTGACGCTGCCGCTTATTACCTTCTCGTTTTGCTGTGCGCCTATGGTCTCCCCGCTGAGCTCTTACTACCGGGAGAGGAAAGCGGAGGGTGAGAAAAAGGCACTGTTTGTGATCCGTATCGCCTATTTCGCCATCTTCGCCAGTATCCTCTTTTTCGTGCTGAGCTGCGTGCTGGGTATCCCGCATGACAACTTTGTGCGGGCGAAGGCGGAAAACCTGAACGTGCTGTCCGTGATGAAGGGAAACGGTAGTTTCAGCCTGATTTACCACATAGCCCCGCTCATCGCGATCATCGGTATGACGAAATCCTTCCTCGGCGTAGGCCTGTCGGTCGCACAAACGTTTGGTCAACTGGCTGCCAGCGTATCCGGCAACAAGGCCAGCGCCGGCAAGCGGCTGGCCTCTCTGGTGCTGTTCCTGCTGACCTATGGCATTGTTTATACCAATCCGGACGTGCTCAGCCTGATTGAGATGTTCTGCGGACCATTGATTGCGGTGATCCTGTTCCTTATCCCTGCATACCTCATATACACCCGCCCCTCGCTGACGGATCTTCGCGGCGTGACGGTGTTTCTGGTTGTTCTGGGGGGGCTGGCGACGCTGTCTGCATTACTCTGGACAATGCTTTAGCCTGAACGTCGTTTGACTGTACCCATATACAGTAGTATTTTACGTTCAGGCTGAATCACATGCGTAATATCCATAAGGTAAACAATCATGTTTGTGGAACTGGTTTATGACAAGCGAAACGTACAGGGGCTGGAGGGAGCAAGGGAAATCATCCTGGCCGAGCTGACAAAACGCGTGCACCGGATTTTTCCTGATGCCAGCGTGACGGTCAAGCCAATGCAAGCGAACGGCCTGAACAGCGACGCCAGCAAAAGCGACCGTGAAAAGCTCAACCGCATGCTTGAGGAGATGTTCGAAGAGTCGGACATGTGGTTGATACAAGAGTAACCGGGCGCAATGCCCGGTTCTGTTTTCAATCCTTAATGTCCCTGTGCGCTCAGCCCGCGATCCCCCGGCATCGGTTCAATCTTTGGATCGTGCCCGCGCAACTCTTCTCCCTGCCCTATACTTTCAGTCTGACTGACTGGAGGTTTCTATGTGTGGACGTTTTGCACAAGCCCAAACCCGTGAGGAATATCTGGCATACCTTGCCGAAGAAGGCGATCGCGACATTGCATATGACCCCGAGCCCATTGGCCGCTACAACGTGGCACCCGGTACCAAAGTGCTGCTGTTGAGCGAACGCGATGAACAACTGCACCTCGATCCTGTCTTCTGGGGCTATGCGCCTGGATGGTGGGACAAAGCGCCACTGATTAACGCGCGTGCAGAAACCGCAGCCACCAGCAAAATGTTTAGACCTCTGTGGCAGCATGGCCGGGCGATCTGTTTTGCCGATGGGTGGTTCGAATGGAAAAAGGAAGGCGACAGGAAACAGCCGTATTTCATTTATCGGGCCGACGGGCAGCCGATATTCATGGCGGCGATCGGCAGTACGCCGTTTGAGCGCGGCGATGAAGCTGAGGGATTTCTCATAGTGACGTCTGCTGCGGACAAGGGGCTGGTTGATATACACGATCGGCGGCCGCTGGTTCTTACGCCAGAAGCTGCAAGAGAATGGATGCGGCAGGATGTTGGCGGAAAAGAGGCTGAGGAGATTGTTGCCGACGGTGCGGTGCCAGCAGATAAGTTTATCTGGCACGCAGTCACGCGCGCCGTGGGAAACGTAAAGAATCAGGGGGCAGAATTAATCGAGGCCGCTCGCTGAAATACCAAAACAGAGCAATCACGTCCGCTTTGAGCTATGAACTCGACGAGTCGATCCAACGCTAACCTTAATCAAGGGTGACGTTAACATGAAACGAAGCATTCGGATTAACTGCGCGTCAGGAATGGCAAAGCATTTGCCGACGTTTCACCACCAGCGATCGCTATCGGAGCGGTTAAATGTAGTGCAAGGCATCAATTCCCAACAACGCCAGCGGGCACTTATCAGACAGGATTTCAGAATCATTTTGGGGGAGTTTTGAGAGGAACAAAAAACTCGGAAAAAAACCGGGCATCGTGGCCACGCCACTGGCGATAAAGTTCAGCTAAATCAGGACTGTTCCCGCGCGATAAATTTGCCTGGCGGAATTCCTATCTCTTTTCGCGAGTCAAACCAGCCTGCCCGACAAACCGCTGATAGCCATCGTCCACCAGCATCTGCGTCCAGAGACAGGCGTAATACCCCGCCGCGTAGACGCCGCCGCAGATGTGGGCGAAGCTTACTCTTTAACAGTTTTTTTATTCATTCCAAACGATAAGTTAACTTGTAATCGAAGCGTTGATTTGCACTATTTATTCCGATAACAGAACCTGGTGCTAGTCAGTAGGTTGCGTATCGTTTCGGAGAAAAATCTCTCTCAACAATGCCGCGTCACCGACACTAAACGCTCGTATTTCGCGGAATTAGTAAACGAAACCCGCTTAATGACATAACTTTAACGTTGCGTAGGGCCACCATTTTCGCGACGTGCCTCATTAAGCCTAAATGTCCCTCCGGCATCTAAGCAATGCCAGACAGATCAAACTACATTACCCAATTTCCCAGCAGCCAGCCTGTATCAATCGCCACTGGATGGAACACAGCACGGCTCACAAGCCCCCTTTCCTTCCCAAACTCTGTGGCGAGAAGCTGACGTTCAGACCCTCGCATCGGGATCATCGTTAAAGTACCCGTTGCATAATGTTATCTTTATTTAAATTAAAGATTCTACAGTCTTTGCCGATACTACTCTGGTCCTTGCTTGTGACGCGTTCAGTGTTCAGTGCTGTTTGCATTAGCCATCCGGACTGATTACATACCGCCTCATAAAAGCCAATCCTTAATATAAAGGGAACTTATGAGATTAAAATATGCAGCACTCATACTCGCCGTTGCCATTACAGGCTGTGATAACCAAAAAGACTTGATCGGTTGTTCTTCCGAAATGACCCAGTCAGCGCTCATGGATTTATTAAAAAAATCTGCTTATGAAGGACTCTCTGAACAGGTCGATAAATACCCTGATGTCACTAATCAGACTAAAAGAAGCGCCCTGGACAAGATCAAACTGGTCATCTCTGAAATCTCCACAACCTCAAGTGATACTGGTAGCACAATGAAAACGTGTGAAGGTACCGTAACGATGACCCTACCGGCAAATGAGTACGCTCAGCTTTCTGATGCTTACAGAAAAAACTTTAGCCGTAATCTCGATAAGCAAATGGAAAGCCTGTCTTTAGACCACAACGCAAATACCTTTTCAAAACGCATCTCCTACACCGCCCAGGCGACCGACGATCAGAAAAACGTTTTTGTAAAAGCCTCCTCGGATAATCCGATATCTGTGGGTGCTGCTGCCCTGACATCGCTTTCCATCATCAACCCGATCGTTGAACAGCAGAAGATCCAGCAGGCTAAGGATGCTCAGCAGAGCCAAATGGAAGCGCAACAACAGGCACAACTCAGGGCGCAACAACAGGCCCAGTATGAGGAAGAGCAGCAAATTGAGAGACAGACGCAGTTGCAGGCACAAGAAAAAGCGGAGCAGCAGGTTAAACAGCAAGACGTTGGCAGCCTTGATCGGTCCCGAATGGCGTTTGCGAATGCCGACTCTGATTTAAACACTGCATGGAGCACATTAACGCCGGCGAAGAAGAAAGAGTTACTGCCTTCTCAGCGCCAGTGGATCAAAACAAAGGATGCCATGTGTGGCAAAGTGTCAATGCAGGGAACAGATTCTGAAGTCAGGAAAATGGTCGACTGTCAGACGCAAATGACCCTCTCAAGGACTGCTTTCATCAGAACACAATAACTGAAGCCCCCTTAGGCTGGAGTCCAGTACTGAGCTGGCGCCAGCCTAATGCTTTATAATCTTTGCCATGTCTTATGTCGTTTTTTAAGTAAGACACCCAAGCGCCACGTCAAAACCAGAGTTTTGCAAAATCATCACAAGACAGCTTTCTACTGTTCTGCACCCAGAGAGGACGTTAGCTTTATGCCAAAAGTAGACATTGTAAATTTTTAACGCACTGGTAATTATTGAAAAGAGTTTTAATGATATAGTCGGACATACGCAGGTTAAAGCAATAATAGCCTACAGAAATCAGGTGTAATATTCTATATCGGCTTTACCATCAGAATACATGATTGACATCATGATAATATATTACGGAAATCATATGAAAACGAATAAAAAAATGAAGTGTTACTTTTTGTATGGCGTTTTATTGGTCGCCTATCCCGTATATATTTACCATGCTGTTATTTGGAAGTTCATGGAAAAAATTGGAGCGCTAGCTACAGGCCTTGCTCTTTTTGCCGCTATGTACCAAGGTTACGTTGCCTGGAAAGCCGCAAACCTTACACGAGAAGCAAGCTCACAAAATCTCTTTCAACAAAAATTTAATCTCGTTCTGGAGCAACATAATGACGCTTTGGCCAGGGTTAGAGATTGGTTGAAAGTGAATAATTATTCTGATAAACAAATTAATACAGAGTGTCTTGTCCGTGAAATTAGAGGCCATGAGCAACTAAGTCCATACATGCGAATTCTATATCATACCCTTAAAAGCATTAAAGAAGAGTTACCATTAAATGATAAATTTGACGAAAAAGATGTAATTAAAACTCAAAAAAGATATACCTCCCTCGTGAGATCTTTTATACCAAACGATCTTTTATTCCTGGTAGCCTGCAACGCATCTGTTATTAACAATAAAACATTTAATTTAAATGATTGCGAAAGTTATTCGTATTATAATGCCATGCTTAAAGATTTTGATTTTTTTGAACATTTGAAACCCCGAGTTAATAAACAAATTCATTTGGAGCAAGTGGCTAAAGAGGTTACTTATACTACATACGAAAGTTGTTATGTTTATTTTTATAGACGCGAGTTTATGGAAAATGCAGATAGCAAGAATCGCCATCACATAACTAAGTTAAAGGAATTTTTATTGAATCCTGATTTCTTTATATGTCTAGCATACAATCTGAAAAATAAGACGATTGATATAAGCCGTTCTCTACAAAAAACACTTAGCATAAAAGAAATACTTCTTATCTCTTTAAATGAGCATATCAAAACACTCAATGAGGTGGAACTAATCGCCTATATTTCCTGCAAGGCTAATGAATTTTATAAGGAAAGGGTAGAGAAAATCATTCAGAACAATAATAACATTTACCCAAGTAAAACATATTTATCCTCAACATCAATAAAGGGACTGTATTACGACAAGGAACTAATTAAATTCTTCACTTATTATATGCGTTACGATATCTCAATGGAATCCCTTTTAATATTTCGAGATGATTTTCACTCAACAATTAAATCTCTTATCTTAAACGCTTCTTCGCTACATAATAAACAAGACTGGTATGAATATAGCGTTGACGTGAGCTACAATAGAATTAAAGAAGAAATCTCATCTCTTATAGAGGAACTAATCTCATTTAGGAATGCAATTCAGTATACTAATTCACCATCAGAAGTTTTAAAAATGAAAAAAGAAGAGCTTCTAATTTATATCACGAGCCTTTATGATCATCTGTGATGGCCTTGACATATTTATAGCCTGTTGCCCGATGACTATTATTGTGAGGTCAGTTGACACCTCTGTATTTAAATCAAGAAGGACATACACAAACGTGCTGGCTGAGAGAATGCCCGACATTGGCATTCAGAAATTGACCACCGAAATGCTGGCAGCCATCACAGCGAATGTAAAGCCAGAGGTAAAGCGCGAATGGCGCTAACATTTGAAGCGTCTGGATTGTTCTGTCCGGTTCCCACTCTATGAAAGCCCTTACGCACTCAATCCGCGATTCACCAGCATCGGTTCAATCCTCGGATCGTGCCCACGCCACTGGTGATAAAGTTCAGCTAAATCAGTACTGTTCGCGCACGTTAAAATCGCCTCGCGGAATTTCTGTCCGTTTTCGCGCGTCAAACCGCCCTGCCCGATAAACCACTGATAGCCATCGTCCACCAGCATCTGCTTCCAGAGACAGGCGTAATACCCCGCCGCGTAGCCGCCGACGGGGATAGGGGCAAAGCATACTATTCAACAGTCGTTATATCCATTCTAAACAATAAGTTATCTTATAAACGAATCGTTGATTCGCATTATTTCTACCGATATAAGAACCTGATGCTATTCAGTAGCTTGCGTATCGTTTACGGAAGGGTATATCTCAAAAATGCCGCGTCACCGACTCTAAATGCTCGTATTTCGCGCAATTAATAAACGGCTCTCCCATCGAATATTGGCAGCTTTGGCCTATGCCAGGATTTGATTGATGACTAAACGCAGTAGCCATCTTCAACCAGACAATTAAACGTCACTCAACCCAGCACCTCAACACCTTCGATCGCTTAAACATCATCTGTGATGAGCGCCTTGCCCATAAGTCTGGCAAAATGTGTGGCCGTTGCGCAGGCTCAATGTCAACCGAACAAATAATGTCCTCCGGTCGCTCAGAATGATACTTTTTGGGGCATTAAATCTGCAAGTATTACCCACGAAAGAATACAAACGTTGTTCTTTTAATCTTTGCTCACCACAATAGTGGTATAGACTTTAATCCTTGTCTCAGAGGGTTATTTGCGCCCGAAACACATGGCATGGTGTCGGGCGCTTTTTTTTATTGTTTTCAAATTATGCGATTGAGATTTCAGAACCGTTACCCCTTCTACCACAGAAGGTACGATGACGCCTATTCCTCTGAAATAAAAGTAACTTATGATATTCACTGCAACAACATTAAAAGGAGTACGTAAATGAAGAAGCAGACTGATGAAGGTGCTAAAGCCTATACGCCATTCACGCTGAAACTCTATGACTGGTGGGTTCTTGGAATCTCGAATTCGTATGCGTGGCGGTGTTCCACAAAAGAGAATCTGCTTCCTCATTTTTTACAAAATATGAGTGCAAGGCACCTGGATGTCGGTGTCGGGACCGGATACTACTTAACGAATGCGCCCTCCGGCTCTAACGTTACGCTTATGGATATGAATACAGCCAGCTTGAACGCAGCCTCTGCCAGAGCTGGAAAGTCCAAGGTAGAAAACAAAATTAAACATGATGTATTTGACCCCTGGCCGGCTCAGCTTAAAAATCAGTTCGACTCCATCTCAATGTTCTTTCTCCTGCACTGCCTGCCTGGGGCCATGCAAGACAAAGAATTAGTCATAGAACATTCAAAAATGGCTTTGTCTGAAAATGGGATACTTTACGGTGCAACCATCCTTGGTGATGGCGTAATACATAATGGCTTTGGAAAAAAGCTAATGACTGTTTATAACCAAAAAGGTATCTTTTCAAATATCCATGATTCTGAAGATGAATTGAGAAAAATACTTTCGAAGCATTTTATTAATGTTGAAGTCATCGTTAAAGGAGTTGTGGCACTTTACACAGCCTCCCGTAAAAGATAGTCAACGGGAGGAATTTTGGATGAGTTTTGGGAAAGAAAAATCGGACAAAATACCGGGCATCGCGCCCGGTTCTGTTTTCAGCAAAATTTACACTACTCTTTTAACCCGCGATTCTCCAGCATCGGCTCAATCTTCGGATCGTGCCCGCGCCACTGGCGATAAAGTTCAGCTAAATCAGTACTGTTCCCGCGCGATAAAATCGCCTCGCGGAATTTCTGTCCGTTTTCGCGCGTCAAACCGCCCTGCTCGACAAACCACTGATAGCCATCGTCCGCCAGCATCTGCGTCCAGAGATAGGCGTAATACCCCGCCGCATAGCCGCCGCCGAAGATATGGGCGAAATAGCTGCTGCGATAGCGCGGCGGTACGGCAGGAAGATCCAGCCCTTCTTTTTTCAACGCGGCGGCTTCAAAGGCTTCCACGTCTTCAACGGGCTCCTGAATGCCGTGCCAGTTCATATCCAGCAGCGCGGCGCTCAGCAGTTCCGTCATGTCATAACCCTTATTAAACTGGGTCGCATTGAGCATTTTTTCCCGCAGCGCATCCGGCATCGGTTCGCCGGTTTGATAATGACGGGCAAAGTGCGCAAACACCTGCGGATGGCTGGCCCAGTGTTCATTGATCTGCGACGGAAACTCAACGAAATCACGCGGCGTGTTGGTGCCTGAAAGCGTGGCATAGCGCTGGCTGGCAAACAGGCCATGCAGCGTATGGCCAAACTCGTGGAACAGAGTAATCACATCATCCCATGAGATCAGCGCGGTCTGCCCGTTCGCCGGTTTTTGATAGTTGCAGACGTTATAAATCACCGGACGCGCGGCAAACTCGTAAGACTGTTCAACAAAATTGCCCATCCACGCGCCGCCCGCTTTGGAGTCACGCGCGAAAAAGTCGCCGTAGAACAGCGCCATGCCTTCACCCGTGTGGTCGAAAATCTCCCACACGCGAACGTCCGGGTGGTAAACCGGAATATCGAAACGCTCGACAAAGCGGATACCAAACAGCTGCGTGGCGGTCCAGAATACGCCATCTTCCAGTACGGTATTGAGCGCGAAATAGGGTTTGATTTGCGACTCATCCAGCGCGTATTTCGCTGAACGCACGCGTTCGGCATAAATCGCCCAGTCCCAGGCCTGCACCGTAAAACCGCCCTGCTCGTCGTCGATGACCTTCTGAATATCCGCCTGCTCAAGCGCAGCCCTGCCGCGCGCCGCAGGAACTATCCCGCGCATGAATTCGAGCGCGGCTTCCGGCGTTTTCGCCATCTGATCGGCAATGCTCCAGCTGGCAAAGTTTTCAAATCCAAGCAGCTGCGCCTGTCTTGCCCGCAGCGCTGTAAGCCGACGGATCAGATCGCGCGTATCGTTTTCATCGCCTTTCTGAGTACGTTCCCAGCCTGCGCTAAACAGCTTTTTGCGGGTCTCGCGCAGCGACAGCGCCGCCAGCGCGGGCTGTTGCGTGGTATTCAAAAGCGGGATCAGCCAGCGATCCGTCAGCCCTTTTTCTGTGGCAGCATCAGCCGCGGCAGCAATCTCCTCCGCACTGAGCCCGTCAAGCTGGTGAACATCGTCTACCACCAGCCCTCCCGCCTTATTCGCAGCCAGCAGGCGCTGGTTGAACTGGCTGATCAGGGTGGCGGCTTCGGTATTCAGGGCTTTCAGCTCCGCTTTTTCATTGGCGTTCAGACGTGCGCCCGCAAGAACAAAGTGCTGATACGTCTCCTCCGTCAGTCGGCGGGATTCGGCATCCAGCGCCTCCCGCGCCTGCCAGACGGCCTCAACGCGGGCGAAAAGCGTATCGTTCAGCCAGATATCGTTCGCCAGGCCAGCCAGTTCGGTGGAGAACTGTTCGTCAAGTGCCTGAAGATAGTCGTTGGTGTGTGCGGACGTCATGGCGAAGAACACGCTGCTGACGCGCGACAGCATGGCCCCGCTCTTTTCCAGCGCCAGGACGGTGTTGTTGAAGTTCGGCGCGGCGCCCTGCGCGATAATCGCGTCAATGTCTGCACGCTTCAGGCGCATTGCTTCATCAAACGCCGGACGATAATGGCTGTCGTTAATCGCATCAAAACGTGGTGCCTGATAAGGCAGCAGGCTAATTTCAAAAAAAGGATTGTTGACCGACATCGTTTACTCCTGAGCACGGTATTTCTCCCCAGAGTAGGCCAGCCTGCGCTGGCCTGCAATGGCGTCATACAAATGTTGCCTTAACGACGTGCCGGAGAGCGTGCTATGTTAGTACAACACAAAAAGCGTTGAGGAACAGTGAGATGATTATTTTAGTTACCGGGGCGACTGCGGGTTTTGGTGAAAGCATTACGCGTCGCTTCATCGCCAACGGACACAAAGTGATTGCAACGGGGCGTCGTCAGGAGCGTTTACAAGAGCTTAAAGATGAACTGGGTGACAACATCCTGACCGCACAGCTGGACGTGCGCAACCGCGCCGCCATTGAAGAGATGATTACCAATCTGCCTGCCGAATGGCGTGAAATCGACGTGCTGGTCAATAACGCCGGTCTGGCACTGGGTATGGAGCCTGCCCACAAAGCCAGCGTGGAAGACTGGGAAAACATGATCGACACCAACAACAAAGGGCTGGTGTACATGACCCGCGCCGTGCTGCCGGGTATGGTTGAACGTAACCGTGGTCATATCATCAATATCGGTTCCACCGCCGGAAGCTGGCCTTACGCGGGCGGCAACGTGTACGGCGCAACCAAAGCCTTTGTCCGTCAGTTCAGCCTTAACCTGCGCACCGATCTGCACGGAACGGCGATCCGCGTGACCGACGTTGAGCCGGGTCTCGTAGGCGGAACGGAGTTCTCTAACGTGCGGTTCAAAGGCGATGACGCGAAAGCGGATAAAACCTATGAAAATGCGAATGCGTTGACGCCGGAAGATATCACCGAAACCGTCTGGTGGGTCGCGACCTTGCCGAAGCATGTCAACATCAACACGGTTGAGATGATGCCGGTCAGCCAGACCTATGCCGGACTCAGCGTGCATCGCGGTTAATATACCCCACCCGGCCTGCGGGCCGGGTATGTGATGGCAGGGAAAAGAATGGTAGTATATTCAGGTTAACTCTCTGAGAAATCACAACCCATGGCCCCTGAATCGCAACTTAATCCAACCCAGCCTGTTAATCAGCAAATTTATCGCATTTTACGCCGTGATATCGTTCACTGTCTGATCCCTCCGGGAACGCCACTCTCAGAAAAAGAGGTTTCGGTACGTTTTGACGTTTCCCGTCAGCCCGTACGTGAGGCGTTTATTAAGCTTGCAGAAAACGGCCTTATTCAGATCCGCCCTCAGCGCGGCAGCTATGTAAATAAAATTTCGCTTTCGCAGGTACGGAACGGCTGTTTTGTTCGCCAGGCCATCGAGTGCGCCGTGGTGCGTCGCGCCGCGTCGCTCATCAACGATAACCAGTGCTACCTGCTGGAGCAAAACCTGCATCAGCAACGAATCGCCATCGACCGCAAGCAGTTAAACGACTTTTTCCAGCTGGACGACGAGTTCCACCAGAAACTGGCGCAGATCGCCGAGTGCCAGCTCGCGTGGGATACCGTCGAAAACATCAAAGCTACCATCGACCGGGTACGTTACATGAGTCTTGACCATGTTTCTCCGCCAGAGATGTTGCTGCGACAACATCATGATATTTTCAGCGCGCTGGAAAAACGCGACGTGGAAGCCGTAGATAAAGCGATGACGCTTCACCTTCAGGAAATTAGCGAGTCTGTTCAGTTAATTCGTCAGGAAAACAGCGAGTGGTTCAGCGAAGAATAAAACCTCGCCGCCCCCTTTCGGTTGCGGCGAAGTAATTAGCGGACCACTAATACCGGAATAGTGGCGTAGCGCAGAATAGTTTCAGCATTTGAACCCAGCAGATGGGTTGTAATGCTCGGATTTTTTGATCCGATAACAATGACATCATATTTCCCCTCTTTGCTGAGCTTGATGATTTCATCGCGTACGTTGCCGAAGCGAACTTCACAGTCAATATTGTCCGGGGACATATCAAAGAGCCGTTTCAGCGCCTTCATCTTCTTATCAGACTCGGCGGTCATATACTCTTCGAACTTCTTAATATCGGCATTGAACCCCCGCAGTAACGAACGGCTGCTGTTAGGGAGAATGTTGACCAGGGTGATCGTCGCGCCTTCCGCTTTCGCGAGATTGACCGCGTGACGTACCGCTTTATCGCTTAAATCCATTTCAAACACGTCAACAGGCATCAAAATTTTCTTATACATAAGCCTGACTCCTATTCCGATGAAGGGTTATTTCCTGCTCCCAGAATGGCATTGCAAAGATAAACAAAGCCTAAACGCTCACCCCAGTAAACTATCAATTAACGAAAACAATTGTCCGCTTCGTAAAGTGGTGTCCTGAATCGTCAACGCCATCATGAAATAAGAAAAAAGTGTGAGCTTGATCAAAAACAAATAATTTCGTTAAAGAGAGGCGTATTAATAATGCCCCGTGAACGGCAGCGGTTGAATTAGCGCCGTAACGGATAAGTGCGAGAGGAGAAAATACCATGATGACATACGACCGTAACCGAAATGCAATCACCACTGGTAGCCGCGTCATGATTAGCGGTACAGGCCAGTTCGGCGTGATTAAAGCGATCCACAGCGACGGGCTTAATGCCGAGCAGGTGCGTCGTGGTAAAACGGTGGAAGTGGAAGGATGCGAAGGTAAGTTCGAACCGATCGAGCTGATTCGCCTGGGGATGCACTAAGCTGCGCCCCGACATGCCGCCGCGGACGGCGGCATGTCATCGCGTTAAAGCCGGGAGGCGTACTCAGCAACCGTGGCCTTCGCGCCTTTTTGCAGCAACGTTTGATAGGCCTTCATGACGGCATCAACAAACACTGCGTCCTTCGGCAGCTCGTTACCGAAAATAGCCTCAATGCCCAACAGCGCGCTAACGCGGCTTTCGCCTTCAGCGCTACCGTTTACCGCCGCCTGAATCACCGCCAGCTGCGGATCGCTCACCTCAATCGCGTTACCCTGCTCATCCACACCGCCGACATAGCGCATCCAGCCTGCCACCCCCAGAGCCAGCAGCGGGAAAGGTTTCTGGTGGACAAGGTGCCAGCGCACGGAATCGAGCATACGCTGCGGCAATTTCTGGCTGCCGTCCATGGCAATTTGCCAGGTGCGGTGACGCAGTGCCGGATTGCTGTAGCGCGCGATCAGCTGGTCAGCATAGTGACCTAAATCCACACCCTTAACTTTCAGCGTCGGCGCCTGCTCTTTCAGCATCAGCGCATATGCGGCTGCGCGGTAATGTTCATCTTCCATACAGTCGTTAATGTGCTGATAACCGGCCAGGTAGCCGAGGTACGCCAGGAAGGAGTGGCTGCCGTTAAGCATGCGCAGCTTCATCTCTTCAAACGGAATGACATCGGCAACCAGTTCCGCACCCGCCTCTTCCCACAGCGGACGTCCGGCAACAAAGTTGTCTTCCACCACCCACTGGCGGAACGGCTCGCAGGCCACGCCTGCCGGGTCACGTACGCCAGTCAGCTGTTCGATTTTATTCAGCGTATCAGCCGTAACGGCGGGGACAATTCGATCTACCATGGTTGACGGAAAGGTGACGTTCGCTTCGATCCAGTCCGCCAGTTCTCCGTCAACTGCGCGCGCGTAGGCACAGGTGACATTGCGCATCACGTGGCCGTTCTCCGGCATGTTATCGCATGACATGACGCTGAATCCCGGTAGCCCCGCCGCTCTACGGCGCGCCAGCGCTTCAACCACCACGCCCGGTGCAGATTTCGGCTGATGGGGGTTTTGCAGGTCGGCAACGATTAACGGATGATCGAACATCAGTTGTCCGGTTGCCGGGGAGTGGCAATACCCTTTCTCGGTGATGGTCAGGGAAACAATGGCGACCTGCGGTTCGCACAGCGCCGCCAGCACTGTTTCAAGGCCGTCGACCTGCGCATGCAGCGCTTTTTTGACGACGCCGACCACGCGCGCCGTCCAGGCATCGGCAGACATCTCTGCCACGGTATAAAGGTTATCCTGTGCCTTCAAATCGGCGATCTGCTGTTCGCCGCCAATCAGATTAACTTCGCAGTAACCCCAGTCGCTGCCCTGTTCTGCGGCGAGTATATCGGTGTACACCGCCTGGTGCGCACGGTGAAACGCGCCAAATCCTAAATGAACAATGCGTGCCTTGAGGCTGTCGCGATCGTACTGAGGACGCGTTGCCTTCGCCTGTAATAAACGGTTTTCCATGATTGAGACTCGTTAATTATGAACGCTGAGATCCGCAGCCGCTCTGGTGACAGTGCGGCTGCGCCGGTTGACTAAACCAACTAGAATGGCAGTGTCATTGCTTTATCCTGCCGTTCACAATACTGCTTATGCTGCCATGAACATTGATTTACATTAACTTTCGGCCAAGTGGTGTGATATAAAAATCAAGTTGTGTGACATCTGGCAAAAGATATAAACCAGATCATACTGGGGTGCGCACCGTCTGTTCCCCGGACCGAACCGTCGGCTCACGCCACAACCTGTCGTAGGAATAGCCTGTTAAATCTTCCACGACCCGGCGCGCTTCGGCGGATACGCGTTGGGGAGAGCCGTTGGCTTTCAGGCGATCCAGCTCATCCACAAAGATTTTGTGCGTACGTTTGTTCAGGTTGAATGTCAGAGCCTGCCACAGGGCCAGAATAAGCAAGGCAGCAGTGCCGATGAACATAAGCATTGCGATGGTGTGGATGGCTTCGGTTGGCTGCGTCTGGCTCCCTTTTACAAATCCGCCGCTTTGTAACAGGAGACCCACAATAAAGGTGGCAATAGCGACCGTGGTTTTCCGGGAAAATGTCATGACCGCGGCAAACAGTCCCTCACGGCGCTGACGGCTGACCATTTCATCAATATCTGGAATGAACGGGAACACGTTCCACGGTGTAAACTCAAGTACGCAGCGCCCCACCTGATATACCCCGGCCAGAATGACCAGCGTCGCGACGGTGTTCAGCGCGGGGATCTGGTACACGGCAAAGAAGCCCCCCAGACAGAGCAACATCAGTGAATAGGCAAATACATACAGCTTTGAAGGCCCATATTTGATGATCCCTACACCCGCAATTAACGTGACGGGCAGCCCCACAATACTCATCGACAGCAGCGTGCCTGCCAGCGAGGAAGAGACATTCAGACAGTAGACGCAGAAAAATACAAATACCGTGTTGTAGACATCTTTGCCGGTAAACGACAGCAGATAGATGGCGAGATGTTTCCTGAAGGCCCGGATTTTCAGGGTGGAACCATACTCCTTAAAAAGTCGTCCGAAGGCAGCCAGCTTCTCCCCTGCTGTTTGTGGGCGTGTGCTTTGTTCTAGCCCGGAGAGCATTTCGGGCGTCAACTCGCGTTCCCAGGTCACCTTCCACGAGATGAATACACATACCATAAACAGTACGGCAAAAATAACGCCGTTGATGAGATAGGCATGGGCGCTATTTTCCCCGAAATAGCCTATCAGCAATCCGGGAATAAATGTCGCCAGAAACGTTCCCGACGCTGAAAGAAACATACGGCAGGTTGAGAGTTTGGTCCGCTGGTTAAAGTCTTTTGTCATTTCTGACGGTAACGTTTCCCAGGGGATCAGTACCATTGCAGCAATAATTTCAAATGCCAGATAGACGGCGAGATAAAAACCGTATGTCATGCCATCAAGCCACAGCAATGCATAGACCAGCATCAACGGTGCACCGATCAGCAAAAAGAAACGCCGGCGACCAAATTTTTTACCAAAATAGTTTTTGTAAAAATGATCGGTGAAACTCCCCATAAACAAACTAACAATAGCATCGACAATGCGCGCAATGGCAACAATAGACGCCGCTTCAACCGGTGACAACCCAACAAATGTCGTATAGAAGAATAATAACCAGGCGCCGATAACGGTAAAGGCACCGCCGCCCATAATATCCGTTAGTCCATAGCCGATACTAACCGGAATGGTGATTTTTTTCGCAGTACGAGACATGTTCCATCCCCACTCAGTGAGTAGAATTTAAAATCTGAAATAGTTTTCAGCATTATCATGGCAAATATTTTTAACCATCTTCGTTAGGATGGCGTTATTATCCGGAACTTCACCACGCTCCACCCAGCCACCAATCATATTGCACAAAATGCGACGGAAATAATCGTGGCGGGTATACGAAACCAGACTTCGGGAATCGGTCAACATACCGACAAAATTCATTAACAGCCCCTGATCCGCAAGGCTATGTAGCTGGTTTTCCATCCCGCGTTGAGTGTCGTTAAACCACCATCCGGAGCCAAACTGTATCGGCGATTTGACGCCCAGTTCCGCAGTCTGAAAATTAGCGATAGTCGTCGCGACAATATCGTTATAGCTGGCGTTGAGGTTATAAAGAATGGTTTTGGGCAAAGCTTCAGCCTGCGCCATTGCATCCAGGAGTTGGTTGAGATTGGCCGCAAGATTCAACTGATCGGTCAGCGAGTCAAAACCAGTATTACTACCCAAAGTACGGTACATGCGGGAATTATTATTGCGAATCGCCCCGAAGTGTATCTGCATTGCCCAGTTATGCTGCCTGTAATTATGCGCCAGCATAATAAAAATGGCGCTGTCAAGAATTGCATTATTACGGGCGTCCAGATTTTCACCCCGGCGTTTTCGGGCAAACACGGATTCAATCTGACTTTCATCTGCTGACTGAAAATGGATCTCCACGGGGCCGTGATCGGAAATTCGGCACCCCATCTCGTGGAACCAGGCAATACGTTGGCTCATTCCCTTAACAAAATCGCTGAATGTCTGGATTTCAGATCCTGTTGTCTCACCTAACCGATCGATAAAGTCGGCAAATTGTTCCGCGTTTTGCGCAAAAACTTCGTCCGGACGAAAGGTAGGCAATACCTTAACGTTGAACGTCGCGTCATCACGCAATAATTGATGGTAGCGTAAATCATCAAGCGGACCATCCGTCGTACAAATAACCTCTACCCTGGATCGTTTAATGAGTTCCCGCGGCGTAAAATCAGGCTGCTGTAATAGCCGATTACAGCGCGCCATGATTTCACGCCAGTTATGTCCGCCCAGCGGTTCGTCACAGTCAAAATAATGGTGAAGTTCTAAATGAGTCCAGTGATAGAGCGGATTTCCATAGCTCGCTTCCACCGTTTCAGCCCATGCCGCAAATTTTTCCTCCGCCGGGGCATCGCCCGTAATGTATTTTTCGTAGATACCGTTGGCGCGCATGGCGCGCCATTTATAATGATCGCCAGCCAGCCAGAGTTCGGTGATATTATCGAGATTTTTATTCTCGAAGATATCTTTCGCGTCCAGGTGACAGTGATAATCAATAATTGGCAGCGCTTTCGCGACGTTACGATAGAGCTCAACACCTCTTGCATTGCCAATCATAAAGTTATCGTTAATAAAACTCATGACAGGGCTCCATATTTCCGCTGCTTCGCTGCGGTTTCGCTCTGGCGCAGGGGTTCAGCTGCATCTTCCACCAGGCTCAGATCGCGGTCGCGCACTTCCGGCATCAGCAAAGCGGAGACCAGCCCAATCAGCGAGTACGCCACCAGCATTGCGACAATCGGCCACCAGGACCCGGTCATGTTGCAGAAGATCCCCGCCAGTACTGGACCAAAGCCTACGGCCACCAGACCGCCCGCCTCTTTCGAAATCGCCATGCGGGTAAAGCGGTTCCGCGAACCAAACATCTCCGCCATGGTGATATTTTCCAGCGCAAACAGCCCGAGCACCGCAACGTTATGAATAACGATGATAGAGAGCATAATCACGCCCGGCGCGTAACTCTTATCGACGATAATCGACAGCATCGGGTAAGCCAGAATAATGGCTGAAATGCTAAGGATGATATACGGTAGACGGCGCCCCACTTTATCGGACAGCCAGCCCAGCAGCGGGATGGAGAGGAAGCCCAGAATCGAACTGATCATCAGCGCATCGGTTGGGATTGCCTTATCAAATAACAGCGTCTGCACCAGATACCCGGCAAGGAAGGTCTGGATCAACCCAGAATTACCCGCCTGACCGAAGCGCAGGCCGGTCGCCAGCCAGAAGGATTTGCTCTTAAACATCGCCCCTAATGAGGTATCCTGCGCGGCAACCGGTGTGATGGTTTCGGCGTCGTTAACCTTCTCAAACACCGGGCTCTCTTTTAGGTTCATACGCAACCAGATGGCGAAGATCATCACTACGACGCTGGCGAGAAATGGCACGCGCCAGCCCCAGGCAATAAGTTCTTCACGGTCGAGGGCAAAGAACATCACGGCCCAGATCGCCGTGGCACTCAGCGTCCCGCAGTTGGTTCCCATGGCCACCAGCGAGGAGATGATGCCGCGTTTGCCCTTCGGCGCGTACTCCGCCAGCATGGTCCCGGCGCCGGAAATTTCCGCCCCCGCGCCCAGCCCCTGAATAATACGCAACGTCACCAGCAGCACCGGTGCGAAAATCCCGATCTGCGCGTAAGTCGGCAATACGCCGATTAAGGTGGTGCAGATCCCCATCATCGTGATGGTGATAAACAGCACCTTTTTACGGCCAATGCTGTCCCCCATTCTGCCGAAGATAAACGCCCCGACGATACGTGCGATGTAACCTGCGCCGTAGGTGCCCATCGCCAGGATCAGGGCCATGGCCGCGGATTGTTCAGGGAAGAAAATTTCATGGAACACCAGCGCGGCACCCAGGGAGTAGAGCTGGAAGTCCATAAACTCCAGGGCGGTGCCCAGCCAGCCAGATACGGCGGCTTTCACCAGATCTGACGTACTTCTTTGAGGTTGTGCTTGAGTCATAATGGCTATCTCTGCAAGGTAAGATGCGTACCACATAGAGCCTGTCTTCTCAGGCTCTTAACCGCGTGAATTATTATTGGTCGAACGTGAGCAAGACTTTGCAGCACTGCCGCTGGTCTTTTTCAAACAGTTCGATGGCGTCTGTAACGTGGTGATAGTCAAATGTATGGGTGACCAGTTTTTCAGGGTCGATCAGCCCTTTTCCCAGCCAGTCAATGACCACCGGGAATTTGTTGGCATTCAGGCGCGAAGAGAAGATCGACAGCTCTTTGCCGGTGATCCCCTGCTGCACGATCTGGCTCGGGTCGCTGGAGAAGCCCATCAGTACGATGCGCGCCGCCGGAGACGCCAGCGTAATCGCTTCCTGTAAAATGGACGGATGACAGGCAGCGTCGATGATTAACGTCGGCTTGATGCCTTTTTCATCCAGCGCGGCCTGTAACGATTGCTCGCCGTTGTTGAAGACCCAGTCTGCGCCGCTGCGTTGCGCCATCCCCAGCCGCTCGTCAATGCGATCCACCACGATGACCTGCTTCACGTTGTACACGCCCTTCAGCGCCTGTACGGTGACCAGCCCCATAGGACCTGCGCCGTAAATCAGCACCACGTCCTGTTCAGCGGGTTTTGCCTGCCCCGTCACGTTGGCGGCAATGGTGAATGGCTCAACCATCACCGCGTGTTTGTCAGGGATCGCATCCGGAATGTGCCAGGCATTTTTCGCCGGCACGACGGCATATTCACTGAAGCCGCCATCACGGTGGACGCCCAGCACCACCAGGGAGGTACAAACGTTCGGTTTTCCCACGGAACACGGGTAGCAGTGCCCACAGCTGATCACTGGATCAACCGAAACGCGCTGCCCCAGTCGGGTGCTATCCACGCCTTCGCCAACCGCGTCTATTTCGCCAAAGAACTCGTGACCGATTACCCGCGGGTATTTCGCAAAAGGGTTATGCCCGCGATAGATATGGCTGTCTGAACCGCAGATACCGGCGAGCTTAATTTTGATGCGGACGTCGCCTGCCGCCGGCAACGGGAGAGGACGCTCCTCAATCACCAGCGCATTCGGCTGTTTGATCACTACGCTTTTCATCATTCGCTCCTCGTTTACCAGTTCCAGAGGGTGCCGTCTTCCAGACGGGCCACCGGCAGATAAGCCGGATCGTACGGGTATTTCGCTGCCAGCTTCTCATCAAACTCAATGCCCAGCCCTGGCTTGTCGCCCGGGTGCATATAGCCGTTATCGAAGCGCCAGCTGTGCGGGAACACTTCCAGCATCTGCTCTGAATACCCCATATACTCCTGCACGCCAAAGTTCGGTACCCACAGGTCAAAATGCAGCGCCGCGGCGTGGCAAATCGGCGACAGATCCGACGGGCCGTGGGAGCCGGTACGCACCTGGTAGAGTGAGGCAAAGTCAGCAATGCGGCGCATCCCGGTGATGCCGCCCGCATGGGTTAGGGTGGCGCGGATATAGTCAATGAGCTGCTCTTCAATCAGCTGCTTACAGTCCCAGATACTGTTGAACACTTCCCCCACCGCAACTGGCGTGACGGTGTGCTGGCGGATCAGGCGGAAACACTCCTGGTTTTCAGCGGGAGTCGGATCTTCCATCCAGAACAGGCGGTACTCTTCAATGCTTTTGCCGAACCGCGCCGCTTCGATGGGCGTCAGACGGTGGTGCATGTCGTGAAGGAGATGTTCATTGAAACCAAACTGGCTGCGAACGGCGTCGAACAGTTTGGGCGTGAAGTCGAGGTATTTCTCGGTGGACCACAGCTGCTCTTCCGGCCAGGCGCCTTTGGTCGCAGGCTCGTAGGCCAGCCCTTTCCCTTTAGCCATGCCGTAGGTGGTTTTCATTCCCGGCACGCCGCACTGCACGCGAATGGCCTTGAAGCCCAGCTCTTTATGACGGGCATAATCTTCCAGCACGTCGTCAATGGTGTGCCCGGTGGTGTGACAGTAAACCATCACCCCTTCCCGGGATGCCCCGCCCAGAAGCTGATAGAGCGGCATGTTCGCGGCTTTCGCCTTAATGTCCCACAGCGCCATATCCACAGCAGAAATCGCTGACATGGTGACCGGACCACGACGCCAGTACGCGCCTTTATAGAAGAACTGCCAAATATCTTCGATGCGGTGCGCATCACGGCCAATCAGCTGCGGGCACAGGTGATCTTTCAGGTAAGAGGCAACGGAAAGTTCACGTCCGTTCAGCGTGGCATCACCCAGGCCGACAATGCCCTCCTCGGTCGTGATTTTAAGGGTGACAAAGTTACGCCCCGGGCAGGTGACAAATACTTCAGCCCCGACAATCTTCATATTCCATTTCCTTACATCGCTCGTTGTGATGCAGGAAATTTACGCAACTACACTACTACCATACAAGTATAATGATCGTGAAATCAGCGGGCGATCACACAATAAGGACGCCTATGCGCGTCCCCATCCAGCCACGATGATCATCATGCCGCAGAGTGCAATCAGCGCGCCTGCCCAGTCATACAGGCTTAGCCTGACGCCATCAACAACGCGCAGCCACAGCAGCGCGGTACAGACGTACGCCCCGCCGTAGGCCGCATAAACCCGTCCGCTGGCGGCCGGATGCAGGGTGAGCAGCCAGACAAAAAGGGCCAGGGACACACCCGCCGGGATCAGCAGCAGCGCGGAAGCGCCCCGCTTTAGCCAGAGCCACGGCAAAAAGCATCCGATGATTTCGCACAGCGCGGTCGCGAAAAAAAGCAGCGTCGTTTTGAACATTTTTCTCGTTTCGTGAGGATTGATTTAAACATCATACGCGATAATGCTCTCATCGTTCCCATACCTGCGGCGCGGGTATGACACCCTTTCGGATTGGTGTAGAATCCAACGGGGTAATCCGATTTTCTGCACCCGTTTAAAGGAAACGCTATGACTACATTAAGCAAACGCCTTTGTCTAACAGCCGCACTGGCGCTGTCCTCGTTCGCCTTTGCCGCAACGGCCTCAGCCGAAACCAGCAAGCTCATCATTGAGTCTGGTGACAGCGCGCAAAGCCGTCAGAACGCCGCCATGGACAAAGAACAATGGAATGACACCCGCAGCCTGCGTCAGAAAGTGAATAAACGCGCTGAAAAAGAGTGGGATAAAGAGGATGTGGCGTTTGACGCGCGCGATAAGTGCCAGCAAAGTGCCAACGTCAACGCTTACTGGGAGCCTAACACCCTGCGCTGTCTGGATCGCCGCACTGGCCGTACAGTAGCACCGTAATGTCGACGCCGTGTGACGTGAAGCTTCGTCCGCTGGAGCGCGAAGATTTACGCTTTGTACACCAGCTCGACAACAATGCCAGCGTGATGCGCTACTGGTTTGAAGAGCCCTATGAGGCGTTTGTCGAGCTGTCCGATCTCTACGACAAGCATATCCACGATCAGAGTGAACGCCGGTTTGTGGTGGAGTGCGAAGGTGAGAAAGCCGGGCTGGTTGAACTGGTTGAGATCAACCACGTTCACCGTCGGGCAGAATTTCAGATCATTATTTCACCGGAGCACCAGGGGAAAGGTCTTGCGTCGCGGGCGGCAAAGCTGGCGATGGATTATGGGTTTAACGTCCTGAATCTCTACAAGCTTTACCTTATCGTCGACAAAGAGAACGAAAAAGCGATCCATATATACCGTAAGCTGGGCTTTATGGTGGAAGGTGAACTGATCCATGAATTCTTTATTAACGGCGAATACCGTAACACCATCCGCATGTGCATTTTCCAGCATCAGCATCTGGCCGGGCATAAGTCCTCCTCCGCCAGCCTGCTTAAACCTACCGCGCAGTAACCTGCGCGGTTGTATTCTCAATAATATTCAATGCTGTTTTTAATGGTGTACTTGCGCTCAACGGCAGGTTTGACGCTGTCATCGGCGATCACCAGCTCACAGCTCACCGGGTTGTTGTGGCGATCGTAATCACAGCTCTGCTTTACATTGCCCATCGGTTTATCGTTCAACATGCTTACCGCCGTATAATCCATGCGCTTGCGCAGATCTTTCGACGGCACCGACTTGACCGATAAACGCTGGTCGCCGGAAACCGTTGTTTTACCCAGCGGGTAGCCGTCGGCGTCATACTGGTACTTCACTTCCATCTCTTTACTGTGCGCGGCAACCACAAACCCGTTATCGTCGGTGTCCCATGTCAGTCCGGCAGAGGGCAGTTCCGCCAGCTGACATTTCCCCTGCAACTTTACCTTCTGCTGCTGGGTTTCCGCATCGACGTAGTAGTTAGCATCCAGCACCAGCGCAACGCCCGTATTAGCGTCGAGATCGTGCAGTTCAAGCGTATCGAAACACCCTTCCGTCGACATCGTTCCGGTCACGCGTTTAGAGACTTCACCCTTATCGTTGAACAGCGTCTGGGTAAAATCCTTCACCGGCCCGCGCAGAGGATCAAAGTCAAACTCGTTCGAAAAACTCGCCATCTCCGGCGTAAATGACAGCGGCGCGGTGTTGTTGTCGCATCCCACCAGTACCGTTGCCAGTAGCATTATCGCTGCGTATTTATTCACATCGTTTACCGTTCAGAGAGAGATACAATCATATTAGCAAATACAGCAACTTACATAACAGCACTTCATTCAACGCTTTGCGCTGTATAAATCCCTCGTTTGCATTGACGGGACCTGCCAAAGTGGCTACTTTGGGCGCGCAAGATTTCACACTATTATAAAATCAGATTTTTAAATTTTCGGGTTAACATCATGATTTACGACTGTTTTTTGTACTATGACGAAGATATGTTGCTCGACATCAGATTACATACTCTCGCTGATGTCGTTGACCGTTTTGTCATTGTAGAAGCAACACACTCTTTTACGGGCATACCGCGAGAATTGCATTTCGATATTACGAAGTTTGCTAAATTTAAAGACAAAATCATTTACGTGCCTTTTGACGCGCAGCCTATTTTAAACCGAGCGGATAATAACCAGGTTGATGCATGGGCAAATGAGGCAGCACTTCGCAACTCCATTATGAACGGATTAAAAGACGCGGCAGACGACGATCTGATTCTGGTGTCAGACGTTGACGAAATCTTCTCTCCCGACACGGTCAGGGCCATTAATCCGCGCGCGCTTTGCACGACTATTCATCAAAACGTATTCAACTATCAGTTTAATCTCCAGGTTCACAACACGGATGGTACGCCGAGAAAATGTACCTTGCCCCGCGCGACGTCCTATTACAACCTTAAGCATTTCTTCCATGGTGAGCCTGAATCTTTCCGAAACTGGAAGCGTGCGCGCAAAGATAAAAACTGGTCATGGTTTAAATGGAACTGGCTAAAAATCAATAACAAGATAGTGAAAGATGGCGGCTGGCATTTCTCCTGGGTAATGACCCCAGAAAGAATTTCCGAAAAAATGTCTACCATTTCTCATACCGAATACGATCTGCCGGAATTTAATAACCCGGAACATATTATGAAGGTTATCACCAACGCCGAAGATATCTGGGGACGAGACCGAAAACTGGTCAGGCAAGAGGTATCAAAACGCACCCTGCCTTCTTATCTGGTAGACAATCAGCACCATTTTTCGCAATTTATTTTATGACGCAGGCAGGGCTCCAGGACAATTCAGAAAGACCGGCCCAAAAACAAAAGCTTACCCTAATCCTGCTATGCTTATAGTCCACACAGTGAAAAGGAGCTACAGATGAAACGGTTACCCTGGATTACCGCCCTGCTGTTAATGAGTGCTTCACCCGCTCTTCTTGCGGCCCCGGACTCCTGCGAGCGCGTGAAAAGCGACATTCAGCAGAAGATTATCAACAACGGCGTGCCGGAGTCTGGCTTTAGCCTGAATATCGTCCCGAACGATCAGGCCGATCAGCCAGATGCGCAGGTCGTTGGGCATTGTGCCAACGATACATTCAAAATTTTGTACATCCGCACCAGTAGCGGCAACTACCCGGTCAGCGGGGCGGGTACGCAGGAGAATGCGCCCGCTGAGCCGCAATGATTTTCCCACTCAATTCCCCTGATTTGACGAGGATTAATATTTATTACCTCTAAATAAGTAACACTCCCCCCATCATTAGCCCGGTTGTAGTCACGGGTGAAAATAATTATTAACAATGATGGGGTGAGTTATGTCCGAAGTTGAACATCACGGCGGGATAAGCCGTCGAACTCTGGTTAAATCTACTGCCATAGGATCCCTGGCGCTTGCCGCCGGTGGGATCGCATTACCTTTTGGTCTGAAAAGCGCCGCCGCCGCTGTGCAGTCCGCTATTCAGCCCGCAGAAGATAACGTCGTCTGGGGCGCCTGCTCGGTAAACTGCGGTAGCCGCTGCGCCCTGCGTCTGCACGTTCGCGATGACGAAGTCTACTGGGTTGAAACGGATAATACCGGCGAGGATATTTACGGCAACCATCAGGTTCGCGCCTGCCTGCGAGGCCGTTCAATACGTCGTCGCATTAATCACCCAGACCGTCTGAACTATCCGATGAAACGCGTGGGCAAACGCGGAGAAGGCAAGTTTGAGCGTATCACCTGGGAAGAAGCGCTGGACACCATCACCGCGAGCCTGAAAAGCGTGGTCGAAAAATACGGCAACGAAGCGGTCTATATTAACTATTCCTCTGGAATTGTAGGCGGCAACATCACCCGCTCCTCCCCTTACGCTTCGCTGGTCGCGCGCCTGATGAACTGCTACGGCGGCTTCCTCAGCCACTACGGCACCTACAGCACCGCGCAGATCGCCTGCGCAATGCCCTACACCTACGGCAGCAACGACGGCAACAGCACATCGGATATCGAAAACACCAAACTGGTGGTGATGTTCGGCAATAATCCGGCGGAAACGCGCATGAGCGGCGGCGGGATCACTTACTTCCTTGAGCAGGCGCGCGAACGGTCAAACGCGCGAATGATCGTTATCGATCCGCGCTATACCGACACTGCCGCAGGGCGTGAAGACGAGTGGATCCCGATTCGTCCGGGCACCGATGCCGCGCTGGTGGCAGGTATTGCGTGGGTGCTGATTAATGAAAATCTGGTCGATCAACCTTTCCTCGATAAATACTGCGTGGGTTATGACGAAAAAACCCTGCCGGAAGGCGCACCTGCTAATGGTCATTACAAAGCCTATATTCTCGGCCAGGGTGAGGACAGAACCGCGAAAACCCCGGAGTGGGCGTCCCGCATAACGGGCATCCCAGCCGATCGCATCATTAAGCTGGCCCGTGAAATCGGTTCGGCGAAACCGGCCTACATTTGCCAGGGCTGGGGTCCGCAGCGTCAGGCTAACGGGGAGCAAACGTCCCGCGCCATCGCCATGCTGCCGATCCTGACCGGCAACGTCGGCATTAACGGAGGCAACAGCGGCGCGCGCGAATCGACCTACACCATCACCATCGAACGCATGCCGCTGCCGGAAAATCCGGTGAAAACGCAAATCTCCTGCTTCAGCTGGACGGATGCCATCGTGCGTGGACCGGAGATGACCGCCCTGCGCGACGGCGTACGCGGCAAAGATAAGCTCGATGTGCCGATCAAGTTCATCTGGAACTACGCGGGTAATACCCTCATCAACCAGCACTCCGATATCAACAAAACCCACGACATTTTGCAGGATGAGAGCAAGTGCGAAACGATCGTCGTCATCGATAACTTCATGACCTCGTCCGCGAAGTATGCCGATATTGTTCTGCCGGATCTGATGACCGTCGAGCAGGAAGATATCATCCCCAACGATTACGCCGGCAATATGGGATACCTGATTTTTCTCCAGCCGGTTACCGCCCCGAAGTTCGAGCGCAAGCCCATCTACTGGATCATGAGTGAAGTGGCGAAACGCCTCGGACCGGATATCCATCAGAAATTCACCGAAGGCCGTACGCAAGAGCAGTGGCTGCGCTACCTGTACGCCAAAATGGTCGCCAAAGATCCGCTGCTGCCGTCCTACGATGCGCTGAAAAAAATGGGTATTTATAAGCGCAAAGATCCAAATGGACATTTTGTGGCCTATAAAAAATTCCGTGACGATCCGGATGCCAATCCGCTGAAAACCCCGTCGGGCAAAATCGAGATCTACTCCAGCAAGCTGGCGGATATTGCGGCAACCTGGGAACTGCAAAAAGACGAAACCATCACTCCGCTGCCGGTCTATACCCCGACCTTCGAAGGCTGGGACGCGCCCGAGCGCAGCAAGTTCCCGCTGCAACTGTTCGGTTTCCACTTTAAAGCCCGCACCCACTCCAGCTACGGCAACGTGGATGTGCTCCAGGCCGCCTGTCGCCAGGAGGTATGGCTTAACCCTGTGGATGCAGAGCAACGTGGTATCAAAAACGGGGATATGGTGCGCGTCTTCAACGACCGCGGCGAAGTGCGTATTGCCGCGAAAGTCACCCCGCGCATCATGCCCGGGGTGAGCGCGATGGGTCAGGGCGCCTGGCATGACGCCAACATGAACGGCGATCGTGTCGATCACGGCTCCTGCATCAATACCCTGACCACGCACCGCCCGTCACCGCTGGCGAAAGGAAACCCGCAGCACACAAACCTGGTGCAGATCGAGAAGGCTTAAGGAGTAACCGATGACAACCCAGTATGGATTTTTTATTGATTCCAGCCGCTGCACCGGGTGCAAAACCTGCGAGCTGGCCTGCAAGGATTACAAAGA
>NZ_JAALCJ010000019.1 GCF_011078175.1 Enterobacter cloacae | reverse complement strand
AGGTGGTGAAGCCCAGCTCGTCAACAAACATCATCGGCATGATGACGGCAAACCCGAACAGGGAGAGAGTGTTGATAATACGCACCATGCTGGAGAGCAGAATACTGCGGTTGGTGTAGAGCAGCGTCGCCGCACGGCCCAGCTCGGCGAATTTCTCCCGGGTGGAAAGCGTCTGCATATGTCGTGGCGTTTCCACCTTACGCATAGAGACCAGCGCAATGATCCCGCCGGTTACGCAGAATGCCAGCGCCAGCCACAGGGTACCCATTTCCCCAATGTGCGGAATGGTAAAGCTCGGAATGTAGCTGCCGAATACGCCGATGCCGATAGAGTAAACCGCCCAGAACCAGCCCAGCGCCGCGCTGGTACTGTCGCTGCGAACGTTATGCACAATGGCGACGATAAAGGCATAGAGGAACAGCGGATAGGCCAGACCGCGGATCCCGTAGAACAGCAGAATTAATGCGTAATTTGCCTGACCCAGACCAAACACGAGAAACAGGACGTGGAAAACGCACCACAGCACGAAGCCAATCAGCATGGTTTTTTGCGGGGTGATAATTTCAGCCACCACGCCGGAGATCCACGCGGAGAGCGCCGCCGCGAGACCGTAGAGCGTGAAGGCGAAAGAGGCCTCAGCAGGCGTGAAGCCCAGCGCCTTAATATAGTGCGACAGAAATGCCAGCTCGAAACCATCGCCCGTCATAAAGACCGCGATAGCGATATACCCCCAGACCAGACTCAGGGGTAATCCCAGCCATTGTTTGTTATTTAACGACATATTGACCTCGTTTTTAGGGTACAGGGAACCACTCCGGCAGCATCGCCGGAGGGTCTTTGCCACAGAACTTATGGGTTTCGGTAGTTCAGGTCGTTTTGGTAAAGCGCGTTAAACTGCCGGTAACGCGCCATCAGCGCACGGTGGCGCGCCGGATCGCTGCGCCAGGTTTGATAGACTTCAGGTTTTTCGCACACGGAAGCCAGCGGCTTACCGGCGGCGAGACAGGCCAGCCGTGCAGCCCCCAGCGCGCCGCCGGTTTCACCGCCTTTATGCGTCACCACCGGCATCGCCAGGATATCGGCCAGCAGCTGGGCCCAGAAAGGACTCCGCGCCCCGCCGCCGACGAGGGAACACTGTTCAATCTGCGTGCCGCTTTCCTGTAACACGCGCAGGCCATCGGCAATACCGAAGCTGACGCCTTCCAGCACCGCATACCCCATCAGCGCACGCTGGCTGGAGTGCGTTAGTCCCCAGAACATACCCCGCGCAGCAGGATCGTTATGCGGCGTCCGTTCTCCGGAGAGGTACGGCAGGAACATCGGCGCGCTCGTTTTCTCCGCATCGCTTAGCTGGGCGATCTCCTCAAGCAATTCCAGCTCCGTGACGCCCACCAGACGACAAAACCACTGTAGACAGCTGGCAGCGCTTAACATCACGCTCATCTGGTGCCACAGGTTTGGCAGCACATGACAGAACGCGTGCACGGCGGACTGGGGCGCCGGGCGGTAGGCATCCGTGACCACAAACAGCACGCCGGAGGTACCCAGCGAAATAAACGCGTCGCCCGGCGAAACGGCCCCAACCCCTATCGCGCTGACGGCATTATCTCCCCCGCCGCCGGCAACGATAACCGAAGGATTCAGACCCCACCGCTGCGCCACCGCAGGCTCAAGGCGCGCCGAGACCTCACACCCTTCCACCAGCGCAGGCATGGCGGCACGCGACAGACCGCATTTTTCCAGCAGCGCATCCGACCAGTCTCGTTTTCCCACATCCAGCCACAGCGTCCCGGCCGAGTCCGACATATCAGAGATTTTTTTACCGGTCATTTTGAAGCGCAGGTAATCCTTCGGCAGCAGCACGGTGGCGAGACGGCTGAAGTTCTGCGGCTCGTGGCGGCGCACCCAGAGCAGCTTTGGCGCCGTAAACCCCGGCATTGCCAGGTTCCCCGCCACCTGGTGTAGCTCTGGCGCCATCTCTTCCAGCTCTGCGCACTCCTGCGCGCAGCGGGTGTCGTTCCACAGGATGGCCGGACGCAGGGGTTCACCCGCGGCATCCAGCAGTACCGCACCGTGCATCTGTCCGGAAAGGCCAATGGCTTTTATCGCCTGCCAGTGGTGACCACACTTCTCCCGGAGGGTGGCAATCAGGTATTCGGTTGCCTCCCACCAGGCTTCCGGCGACTGTTCAGACCAGTGCGGCTTCGGACGCTGTATCGTCAGCGGCGCGCTATGGGTGGCGACAACGCCGTTGTTTTCGTCAATGACCAGCGCCTTTACTTCTGATGTGCCAAGATCGATGCCCAGATACATACCCACCTCTCACTTAATCAGCGCGTAAACGTCAGCAATTTTTTCACGCAGGAGCGCGGCAAAATCTTCCTGGCCGGTCAGATCGCCAAACAGGGCGGTATCGCTGGCATATCGGGCTATCGGATCGTCCGATTCGAACATCGCATGCACCGCAGAGGCGTTGAGGATACCGTCCTGGTATTCATACGGCAGCTTGCCGTGATGCCACTGCTCCATATAGACGTAGAACAGCGCAGGCAGCATTGCGGTAGCGTCAGGACGTACACCGCGCTGATAACATTCACGCAGCGTTGGGGCGATCATGGCCGGGATCTTTGAGAACCCGTCGGCCGCGACGCGCTGGTTGGTGTCCTGAATCCAGGGGTTGGTAAAACGCTTAAGCACTACATCGCGGTAGGCTGGCAGGTCGATACCATTATTCCCCAGGCAGGGAATAACATCTTCCGTCACGTAGCGGTCGGCAATCTTGTAGATAAACTCTGTCAGCGTGCTTTCATGAATATACTGTTGCCCGACCAAAGTACCCGCCCAGGCGATACAGCTATGGGAGGCGTTGAGGATGCGGATCTTGGCTTCTTCATAAGGGATGACGGATGCCACCAGCTCCACGCCCACCGTTTCCAGTTCGGGACGAACGTCGCGGAAATTGTCTTCAATCACCCACTGAATAAAGCGTTCCCCCATAACCGGGGCCTTATCGTCTATGCCCGTCCGGGCCTTAATGCGCGCCGGGAGATCGGCCGCCGGACGCGGAGTGATGCGATCCACCATGGTATTCGGACAGGTCGCGTTAGCGCTCAGCCAGTCGATGACGCTTTGTTTGCCACTGAGGGTTAAGAATTCAATCAACCCGTCGTGGAAGCGCTCGCCGTTATGTCGTACGTTGTCACAGTTAAGCAGGGTTACCGGACCCGCTCCGTTCGCCATACGCGCTTCGAGGATGCGGGCAATTGTCCCGTAGATAGTTTTACAGCCGCCCTTAATATCGCTCGCCAGATCGGCATTGGCCACATCCAGCCGGTGGCTGGTGTCCAGATAATAGCCTCCCTCCGTCACGGTAAACGCGATGACCCGAGTCTGCGGGTTCGCCCCTTCGGCAATCAGCGGCTGCAAATCCGCCTGCCACGGGATCAGCGTCTGAATCGAGGCGATCTCTTCATAGTCTCTCTCGCCTTCCGGGCTGACGGTCTCCAGTACATATCGCCCCTTCTGCGCGGCGAGCGCCTGCACCACATGTTCGGCATCGTTGCGTATGTTGCCCGCAGCGATGTGCCAGCGCGTATCGCCGCCGGCAATCAGGCGGTGCAGATACCACGCCTGATGCGCACGATGAAAAGACCCCAGTCCAATATGTAGCCACGTGTATTTCTCGGTCATTGTTCTGTTCTCCAGTGAGGTTATGGCTGAACTGTAGATGATCATTTGATTAAAATAAGAGCCACAGATCACAAAAGAACAAATGACCACCTAAATTACAAATGACCAATAAAGAGCAAACCGCTTGCCTCCGCGCGGAGCACCCGCCAGAATGACAGACAATTGTTGTGGGTGTTTACCGCCCTCAACCCCACTCTTGAGGCAGGGAAACGTGAGCAAAGAAGATGACATCAGGCTCGATCAAAAAGTGCGGGCGGCATGGATGTATTACATCGCCGGGCTTAATCAAAGCGAAATTGCCAGCCAGCTCGGCACATCAAGACCGGTGGTGCAGCGGCTGATTGCCGCCGCGAAAGAGGAAGGCATTGTCTCGATTGGGCTTCATCACCCTGTCGCTAACTGTCTCGATTATGCGCAGCTTCTCGCGGAAAAATATCACCTGACCCACTGCAACATTGTGCCCGTTTACCGCAATGAAAGTGCGCTTGATAGCGTGACGTTTGGCTGTTATCAGCTGATGGCCCGCTACCTGCAAGGTGATAAACCCACGGTTGTCGGAATTGGCTCCGGACTGACGCTAAAAAAAACCATCAAGCGTATCGATTTTGACAGCCACAACACTCGCTGTGTCGCCCTAATCAGCGCCATGAACGAGCACGGGCAATGTAATTATTACGATGATGTGCCGTTGCTGCTGGCGCGTAAAATTCAGGGCAAATATTACCAGTGGCCGGCGCCACGCTATGCTCAGTCCAGCGAAGAGCATCAGATGTGGTGCTCAAACCGCCTGTTCCGTAACGTCTGCGCCGTGGCGGATGCGGCCGATGTCATTTTTGTCGGCATTGGGGCATTGGGCAGGCAGAGCCCTATCTTCAAAGACGGGTTTATCGATGAGGCACAGCTGGACGAATTGACCCAGCGCGGTGGCGTTGGCGAAATACTCGGACGCTTTATCGATGCCGACGGTAACGTCATCGACAGCCAAATTAATCGCTTTATTACCAGCTACGATATTCGTCAGAGCCAGTGTCCGCGTATTGCGGCCGCCTGCGGCGAGGATAAACGCCCGGCGATCCTTGCCGCCCTCAAAGGCGGCTGGGTAAACGGTCTGGTGACGGATGAACATACCGCACGCTGGCTGCTGACGCGTCAGGGCTAGCCCGAGAGGCTCTGGCTGCCAATCAGTTCCGGTGGGATCTCAATACGTCTGACCGAGGTATCACCGGAATCGAGAATTTCAAATACCTTCTCCAGCATCGCTGACACGTCCTGACGCACCATGTCGATATCATGTCCCAGCAGAGAGACAAACGGGTCCCAGTCAAAACAGCCCATCGGCGGCTGGTTTACGCCGGTCTGCCCGTTCTGGGCCAACCAACGTACCACGCCCTCCAGCGAAATGGTCGAATTGACAAACAGCCCCTTTAGCGCCGTCGATGGCGACGGGAAGGTAGCTCTGAGCTGCTCCTCCACGCGTGATGACGAGTACCCGGTGACCAGCAGCTGCTGTTCCGGAACGGTCAGCCCATGGGCCTGATGGGCATCAAGGAACCCGCGCAGGCGCTCTGCGGTGTTGTTATCACTCCGGCGTCCGCCCACGAAGGTCAACGGTGCCAGCGAACCAAATCGTTTAAAGCTGCTGGTGAGGATCCGCTCGGTCAGCATCTTCGCGCCGCCGTAGTTATCCGAAATGATGGAGGGTGCCAGGTTGCCCGGCAGATCAAGATTTAGCGTAGGCACGCCCGCCTGATGACAGAGTTCAGCAATTTTGTCCGGGTGTGTCGCCCCCGTGGCGATGACCCAGTCAACCTGCCAGGAGAGCATGGCACGGGCGGCATCCAGTTCGAGTTCTGGCTGCCGGCGCGTGCAGGTAATAATCGGCAGCAGCCCTCTGGCACGCGCCATCTCTTCAAATTTTTCCGCTATAGAGCCGAAATAGCGGTTGTCATATTTCGGCACAATCATGCCGACAACGTTTGATTTCTTGCTGCGCAGCAGGCTGGCCTGGCGGTTAACCGCGTAGCCCTGCTCCTGTGCAATGCGAGTCACTTTTTCCGCCAGCTTCGCGCTGATGCGACGTTTCTTCCAGTTGCCATTCAAAATAGCACTCACCGCGCTGGCCGAAACGCCGGTGAGTTCCGCCAGATCGTAGATGGTCGTTTTCTTCGTTTTCTCAACGCGCGTCACAAAATCGCCTCTTCATTTTGAATGTCTCTTGCTGGAGAAATAAGCAAGTGCTAGATCTGCTTCATCGATTGAGCAGTTTGCTTCACGCGTCAGTCAGAACCCCCGTTCTTCACGCGAAAGCAGACACACCCTAAAAATCATCTCTGCATAAAGGATTATAAAATGAATCACTCTGTCCCCTCCATGAATAGTTCCCTTCAGGGCAAAGTCGCTGCTATCACTGGTGCCGCCTCAGGTATTGGCCTGGAGTGCGCAAAAACGCTGCTCGGCGCCGGTGCTAAGGTGGTGTTAATCGATCGTGAAGGCGAGAAGCTTCAGCGAATTGTTGCCGAACTGGGCGAAAACGCCTTTGCCCTGCAAATCGATTTGTTCAAACCCGAGCAAGTGGACAATATGCTGAGTGACATTGTCAGCCTCGCCGGTGGCCTGGATATTTTTCACGCTAATGCAGGCGCCTACATCGGCGGACCGGTTGCTGAAGGCGACCCGGACATCTGGGATCGCGTGCTGAATCTGAATATCAACGCCGCCTTCCGCTGCGTTCGCGCCGTACTGCCGCATATGATTGCGCAGAAGTCAGGCGATATTATCTTCACCAGCTCCATTGCGGGCGTAGTACCGGTCATTTGGGAGCCGATTTACACCGCGTCCAAATTTGCCGTCCAGGCGTTCGTGCATACCACCCGTCGTCAGGTCGCGGAACATGGCGTGCGCGTGGGGGCCGTTCTGCCTGGGCCGGTCGTGACGGCTCTGCTCGACGACTGGCCGCAGGCGAAGATGGACGAGGCGCTGGCAAACGGCAGCCTGATGCAGCCGATTGAAGTCGCAGAATCGGTGTTGTTCATGGTGACCCGTTCGAAGAACGTTACCGTCCGGGACCTGGTGATTCTGCCTAACAGCGTCGATCTTTAAGGGCCACAAGGATGAAGAGTACACCAGAAACCGTTATCGGCGTAGACGTCGGCTCCGGCAGCGTCCGCGCAGGCATTTTCGATCTTAGCGGCAGGCTGCTTTCCCACGCGACGCAGAAGATCGCTACCGTGCACCGCAGCGGAAGCCGTGTGGAGCAGTCCAGCGCTGGGATCTGGCAGGCCGTTTGCCGCTGCATCCGCGAGGCGCTGACCCGCTCCGGAACGCCCCCGCAGCGCGTTGCCGGCATCGGGTTTGACGCTACCTGCTCGCTGGTGGTGTTGGACGACAATGGAGAACCACTGGCGGTCAGCCCTGACGGTGAAGCGGAAAACAATATCATCGTCTGGATGGATCATCGTGCGACAGACCAGGCGGAGCGCATCAACGCTACCCAGCATCCGGTGCTGGACTATGTTGGCGGAAAAATATCGCCCGAAATGGAGACACCAAAGCTGCTGTGGCTGAAAGAAAACCACCGAGAGGTCTACGATCGCGCCTGGCAATTTTTCGATTTGGCCGATTTCCTGACCTGGCGCGCCACCGGCGATGTTACCCGTTCCATCTGTACCGTAACCTGTAAATGGACGTGGCTGGCCCATGAGAATCGCTGGGACCCGGACTATTTCCGCACCGTTGGCCTGGACGAGCTGGCCGAAGAGGATTTTGTCCGCATAGGGCAGCATATTGCCGCCCCCGGCACGCCTTGCGGCGAGGGCTTAACGGAGCAGGCCGCGCGTGAGATGGGCTTGCTGCCAGGCACCCCGGTGGCGGTAGGGTTAATTGATGCCCACGCTGGCGGCATCGGGACGTTGGGCGTTGGCGGCGGCGCGCTGAACAATCTTGCGTATGTCTTTGGCACCTCATCGTGCACCATGACCAGCGCCGAGAGCGCCGTTTTTGTGCCCGGCGTCTGGGGGCCTTATTTTAGCGCGATGGTACCTGGACTGTGGCTGATCGAGGGCGGACAAAGCGCCGCGGGTGCCGCTATCGATCGGTTATTAAGTTTCCATCCTGCCGCGCCGCAAGCGCGCCAGCTGGCACAGGAGTCAGACCTGCCGCTGCCGGTTTACCTGGCTGACCGGCTTTTACAGACCTTCGCTACCTCCTCAGAGGCGGTGAACCTGGCAGCCGGACTGCACGTGGTGCCCGAATTTCTGGGTAACCGTGCGCCCTTTGCCGATCCCCATGCGCGGGCCACGATCTGCGGGCTGGGCATGGAGAACGACATCAATAACCTGATGGCACTGTATGTGGCCGGCCTGTGTGGTATCGGTTACGGTTTGCGACAAATCATTGACGCCCAGCGTGAATGCGGCGTACAGACCGAAAATATTGTTATCAGCGGCGGCGCGGGCCAGCACCCTTTCGTCCGCCAGCTGCTGGCAGATACCTGCGGGCTGCCGGTGTTAGCGACCCAATGCACCGAGCCGGTATTACTGGGTTCGGCCATTCTCGCGGCGGTGGCGGGAAATATAGCGCCTTCAGTAACCGATGCCATGAAACAATTTACCCACGTGGATAAATATTTCTATCCGCAAGCGAACTATCAGTCCCTTCATCTGCGTCGATACGAGGCTTATAAGCAGTTACAACAGACTGCGACAACAATCAGAGACTAAATACTCTTCAGTATATGTAGAGAAAAAGACAATAAGAAAACTCACGCCGGAATATGTCCGGTGTGGGCTTACCTGTACGCTACAAACGAGGTCTATATGTCCGAAATAAATAAACAGTGGCTGGGATTGCCGCTGAACCTGCTATGGGGATATCTGGCGATCGCGGTCTTTATGACGGGTGACGGTTTCGAGCTGGCATTTCTGTCGCACTATATTAAATCACTGGGCTTCACGCCTGCTGAGGCCTCTTTCGCCTTCACGCTCTACGGTCTCGCGGCGGCGCTCTCCGCGTGGATCTCCGGCGTGGTGGCTGAAATTATCACCCCACAAAAAACCATGCTGATTGGCTTCGTGCTGTGGTGCGTTTTCCACGTCCTGTTTCTCGTTTTTGGTCTGGGTCAGGCAAATTACGCATTAATTCTGCTGTTCTACGGGATCCGCGGTCTGGCCTATCCGCTGTTCCTCTATGCCTTTATCGTGGTCATTATTCATAATGTGCCTGGCGATAAATCCAGCTCGGCGCTGGGCTGGTACTGGGCGGTTTATTCCGTGGGTATTGGCGTGGCGGGCAGTTATATTCCGAGCTTTACCATTCCGCACATTGGGGAGATGGGCACTCTGTGGCTGGCGCTGGCGTTTTGTCTGGCGGGGGGGATCATCGCCATGGTATCCCTGCGCAGCGTCAAAACCCCAACGCACATGCATAATCTCTCCACCCGGGAAAAATTCGCCGAGCTGGGCCGTGCGGCGACGCTGCTCTATACCAACCGCAGTATTATGCTCTCCAGCATGGTGCGTATTATCAACACTCTCTCCCTGTTCGGGTTTGCCGTCATCATGCCGATGATGTTTGTTGACGAGCTGGGCTTCACCACCT
>NZ_JAALCJ010000018.1 GCF_011078175.1 Enterobacter cloacae | reverse complement strand
ATCCCCTGGGCGAAATGCGCCTGGTAAGCAGAGTTTTTGAAATGTAAGGCCTTTGAATAAGACAAAAGGCTGCCTCATCGCTAACTTTGCAACAGTGCCGCGCGACGAGCAGCAGCACCAGGAGCAGAAGCACGTCGAGAAAAAGCAACAGCAGATCGAGCAGCGCCCACGGCGGGCCGCTCGCATCGGATAAGTCGAAAAATCCGGCTAAAGTGGCCGAGCTGCACATCAGGCCGCGCGGTTTTCCTCCCTGATCGCCGGCGCGGTTTCTTCCTCCCTGAACCGCATGCAGACTTGCCGCCTCGGACACCCCGAGGCGGTTTTTTTTCGCCTCGCTCGAGCATCGCCGCATCCGACGATGCCGAGACGACCAGGCCGCGCACGTCGAGCTGCAGCATCGCCATTGCCGACGATGGCACCAGGTCGCCGGCGGTGGCCACCGACCTCGAGCTCGCATCGCCACATCCGACGATGCGCGCCGGCGTCGACCATCGCCAGGTCTGACGATGGCGGCCGCCCTGCCCTGGATCTCGCATCGCCATTTCTGGCGATGAGATCCACGGAGCGGCCATTTAGACCCGCCAATAACGACCCGGCCAAGATAAATCGCATGACGGCCTTTTTGGCCGGGGGTAGCATGACCGGACACTTTGCGTATGCCCAAAGGAGCCCGCAAGTATGCGCAGGACGAAGCCAGTAGCCGCGCCGATGGTGGCGCGGGTCTATCTGCGCGTCAGCACCGACGCGCAGGACTTGGAACGCCAAGAGGCGATCACTACGGCCGCGAAGGCCGCCGGCTACTACGTCGCCGGCATCTACCGTGAGAAGGCATCCGGCGCACGCGCCGACCGGCCTGAGCTGCTGCGCATGATCGGCGACCTACAGCCCGGCGAGGTGGTCATTGCCGAGAAGATCGACCGCATCAGCCGCCTACCTTTGCCCGAGGCCGAGCGCCTGGTGGCCTCGATACAGGCCAAAGGCGCAAGCCTGGCCGTCCCTGGCGTGGTCGATCTATCCGACCTGGCGGCCGAGGCCCAGGGCGTCGCCAAGATCGTGCTGGAAGCCGTGCAGATCATGCTTTTTCGCCTGGCCTTGCAGATGGCCCGCGACGACTACGAGGACAGGCGCGAACGCCAGCGCCAAGGCATTGAGTTGGCCCGCCAGGCCGGGCGGTACAAGGGCCGCCGTGCTGATCCGAAGCGCCGCGCCCAAGTTGTCGCGCTGCGCAAGTCCGGCTACAGCATCAACAAGACCGCCGAGCTGGCCGGGTACAGTGCGGCCCAGGTGAAACGGATATGGGCCGAGGTCAGCCAGGCCGAAGCGAAGCAGCACGGCGCGTTCGTGGAGGACGCATTGACGGAAGCCGATGCCCTGGCCGCTGTCGGCCAGGATGAGCGCCAGGAGGAAAGGGCATGAAGAAGCCGAACCAAGACGACGAGCCGTTTTTCATCACCGAGGAGATTGCGGCCGAAATGATCGCCGGCGGCTATGAGTTCGAGCTGCCGCCCATTCCTTGCACCATCCGCCTACGCGACGTGCTGGAGCGCATGACCGATGCTGAGCTAGCATTGCAGCCGGGCGAGATCGCCGACCAGGAGCGTGAACGCTGCCGGCGCAAGCCGTGTTCAACCTCATGATCTGGTCATGGTATTTTTCATGGCACTGAGCCTGATAGTTCTTGCAAATTGTTGTCACTAAAGGGTTTTGTGTGCTTGTTTACAATCGAGTGGGAGTGACGGGCACTGGCTGGCAATGTCTAGCAACGGCAGGCATTTCGGCTGAGGGTAAAAGAACTTTCCGCTAAGCGATAGACTGTATGTAAACACAGTATTGCAAGGACGCGGAACATGCCTCATGTGGCGGCCAGGACGGCCAGCCGGGATCGGGATACTGGTCGTTACCAGAGCCACCGACCCGAGCAAACCCTTCTCTATCAGATCGTTGACGAGTATTACCCGGCATTCGCTGCGCTTATGGCAGAGCAGGGAAAGGAATTGCCGGGCTATGTGCAACGGGAATTTGAAGAATTTCTCCAATGCGGGCGGCTGGAGCATGGCTTTCTACGGGTTCGCTGCGAGTCTTGCCACGCCGAGCACCTGGTCGCTTTCAGCTGTAAGCGTCGCGGTTTCTGCCCGAGCTGTGGGGCGCGGCGGATGGCCGAAAGTGCCGCCTTGCTGGTTGATGAAGTACTGCCTGAACAACCCATGCGTCAGTGGGTGTTGAGCTTCCCGTTTCAGCTGCGTTTCCTGTTTGCCAGCCGGCCCGAGATCATGGGGTGGGTGCTGGGCATCGTTTACCGCGTCATTGCCACGCACCTGGTCAAGAAAGCGGGCCATACCCACCAAGTGGCCAAGACGGGCGCGGTCACCCTGATCCAGCGTTTTGGATCGGCGCTCAATCTGAATGTTCACTTCCACATGCTGTTTCTCGACGGTGTGTATGTCGAGCAATCCCACGGCTCAGCGCGTTTCCGCTGGGTCAAGGCGCCGACCAGCCCAGAGCTCACCCAGCTGACGCACACCATCGCCCACCGGGTGGGTCGCTATCTGGAACGGCAAGGCCTGCTGGAACGGGATGTCGAAAACAGCTATCTGGCCTCGGATGCGGTGGATGACGACCCGATGACACCCCTGCTGGGGCACTCGATCACTTACCGTATCGCTGTCGGTTCACAGGCGGGGCGAAAGGTGTTCACTTTGCAAACTCTGCCGACCAGTGGTGATCCGTTCGGTGACGGGATTGGCAAGGTAGCCGGGTCCAGCCTGCACGCCGGCGTGGCGGCCAGGGCCGATGAACGCAAGAAGCTCGAACGGCTGTGCCGGTACATCAGCCGCCCGGCGGTATCCGAGAAGCGGCTGTCGTTAACACGAGGCGGCAACGTGCGCTACCAGCTCAAGACGCCGTACCGGGACGGCACCACGCACGTCATTTTCGAACCATTGGATTTCATTGCAAGGCTGGCCGCCCTGGTACCGAAGCCCAGAGTCAACCTAACCCGCTTCCACGGGGTGTTCGCACCCAACAGTCGGCACCGGGCGTTGGTCACGCCGGCAAAACGGGGCAGGGGCAACAAGGTCAGGGTGGCTGATGAACCGGCAACACCAGCACAACGGCGAGCGTCGATGACATGGGCGCAACGGCTCAAGCGTGTTTTCAATATCGACATCGAGACCTGCAGCGGCTGCGGCGGCGCCATGAAAGTCATCGCCTGCATTGAAGACCCTATAGTGATCAAGCAGATCCTTGATCACCTGAAGCACAAAGCCGAAACCAGCGGGACCAGGGCGTTACCCGAAAGCCGGGCGCCACCGGCTGAGCTGCTCCTGGGTCTGTTTGACTGACGAGCCTGAAGGCCAACGATACCAATCAAAATGCTGCGTTCACAGCGCCGCGGCAGGGATCCGCCGTGCTGGTTGTCGGAAAAGGAGCCGCTAGTGGGAAAGAGGAGGGTAAATTTTCAGCGTTGCTGGCTCCCCGTCAGCCGGATTGGGTTGCATCGCAGGGGTGTCGAAAGAGTCAACTGCGGTCCAAAGCTGTTGGACTTGGGTGAAAAGGGCGTTTATTCTTCCTATACGTGCCGCGTTCCAGGCGGCGACTATGAGGGCTATGTCGATGCCCATGTGCGCCGGCTGGAGGCGCTACGCCGGGCCGGTATCGTCGAGCGGATCGACGCCGACCAATGGCGCATCCCCGATGATCTGGTCAGCCGTGCCGCCGCCCATGACGCCGGCCGAGACAGTCAGGCCAGCGTTCGCGTCCTTTCCCCGGTCGATCTGAACAAACAGATCGGATCGGACGGCGCGACCTGGCTGGACCGGCGGCTGATCCACGGCGAGACGGCCGACCTTGCGCCAACCGGCTTCGGGCAACAAGTCCGCGAAGCCATGGACCAGCGCCGCGAGCACCATATCGAACAGGGCGACGCCACCCGCAGCCGGGACAGCCGCGTCTTCTACCGGCGCAACCTTCTCGCCATCCTGCGGGAGCGCGAGGTAGCCGGCGTCGGATCGGATATGGCTTTGAGTAAGGGCCTGCCGTTCCGCGCCGCCACGGACGGCGAGAGCGTCAGCGGCAAGTTTACCGGAACCGTGCATCTATCGAGCGGCAAGTTCGCCGTGGTCGAGAAATCCCATGAGTTCACCCTTGTCCCGTGGCGGCCGATCATCGACCGCCAACTCGGCCGCGAGGTTATGGGCATCGTGCAGGGCGGGTCGGTGTCGTGGCAGTTAGGGCGGCAGAGGGGGCTGGAACGCTGAGTGCGCCCATGCCGCATTGCGAAGCAAAAGATAATCGGATAAAATGTAGCAATTCATATTCGTAAGCGTGGAGTAATCAGATGGGAAATTCCAAGTCAGCAGACAAGTAAGCCGCAACAACCAGTATTGTTGTTGCGGCGCTCTGTAAGGCTAGTCTCATCTGATTGCTGACGAGCAGACGTCGCCCGGTATTCCTTAATCGAGGGTTGATTCGTCATGACCACCACACGCCCCGCGTGGGCCTATACGCTGCCGGCAGCACTGCTGCTGATGGCTCCTTTCGACATCCTCGCTTCACTGGCGATGGATATTTATCTCCCTGTCGTTCCAGCGATGCCCGGCATCCTGAACACGACGCCCGCTATGATCCAACTCACGTTGAGCCTCTATATGGTGATGCTCGGCGTGGGCCAGGTGATTTTTGGTCCGCTCTCAGACAGAATCGGGCGACGGCCAATTCTACTTGCGGGCGCAACGGCTTTCGTCATTGCGTCTCTGGGAGCAGCTTGGTCTTCAACTGCACCGGCCTTTGTCGCTTTCCGTCTACTTCAAGCAGTGGGCGCGTCGGCCATGCTGGTGGCGACGTTCGCGACGGTTCGCGACGTTTATGCCAACCGTCCTGAGGGTGTCGTCATCTACGGCCTTTTCAGTTCGATGCTGGCGTTCGTGCCTGCGCTCGGCCCTATCGCCGGAGTATTGATCGGCGAGTTCTTGGGATGGCAGGCGATATTCATTACTTTGGCTATACTGGCGATGCTCGCACTCCTAAATGCGGGTTTCAGGTGGCACGAAACCCGCCCTCTGGATCAAGTCAAGACGCGCCGATCTGTCTTGCCGATCTTCGCGAGTCCGGCTTTTTGGGTTTACACTGTCGGCTTTAGCGCCGGTATGGGCACCTACTTCGTCTTCTTCTCGACGGCTCCCCGTGTGCTCATAGGCCAAGCGGAATATTCCGAGATCGGATTCAGCTTTGCCTTCGCCACTGTCGCGCTTGTAATGATCGTGACAACCCGTTTCGCGAAGTCCTTTGTCGCCAGATGGGGCATCGCAGGATGCGTGGCGCGTGGGATGGCGTTGCTTGTTTGCGGAGCGGTCCTGTTGGGGATCGGCGAACTTTACGGCTCGCCGTCATTCCTCACCTTCATCCTACCGATGTGGGTTGTCGCGGTCGGTATTGTCTTCACGGTGTCCGTTACCGCGAACGGCGCTTTGGCAGAGTTCGACGACATCGCGGGATCAGCGGTCGCGTTCTACTTCTGCGTTCAAAGCCTGATAGTCAGCATTGTCGGGACATTGGCGGTGGCACTTTTAAACGGTGACACAGCGTGGCCCGTGATCTGTTACGCCACGGCGATGGCGGTACTGGTTTCGTTGGGGCTGGTGCTCCTTCGGCTCCGTGGGGCTGCCACCGAGAAGTCGCCAGTCGTCTAACCGACGACTGGTAGCAGGCCCGCTCCGATGCGGCGCACTAACCATCGAAACCTCGTGAATGTCGGTATCCTGTCTGGCAGGATACCGCTCATTTCCCTTGTTCAGTTCATCGCCGTCGCCGAGCATCTGAATTTTCGGCATGCGGCCAAGGCACTTGGTATCAGCCAGTCGAGCGTCAGCGCGCGTGTGAAAGCGCTGGAGGATAACCTTGGTGTCCTGCTATTTGAGCGCCATGCGCGGGGCGTTCGGCTAACAGACGCAGGCAGGCACTTCATGGAGCGTGTCACGGCGGGTGTCGATCAACTCGATCACGCAGTGAAGACCGCGGAGTGACGGGCACTGGCTGGCAATGTCTAGCAACGGCAGGCATTTCGGCTGAGGGTAAAAGAACTTTCCGCTAAGCGATAGACTGTATGTAAACACAGTATTGCAAGGACGCGGAACATGCCTCATGTGGCGGCCAGGACGGCCAGCCGGGATCGGGATACTGGTCGTTACCAGAGCCACCGACCCGAGCAAACCCTTCTCTATCAGATCGTTGACGAGTATTACCCGGCATTCGCTGCGCTTATGGCAGAGCAGGGAAAGGAATTGCCGGGCTATGTGCAACGGGAATTTGAAGAATTTCTCCAATGCGGGCGGCTGGAGCATGGCTTTCTACGGGTTCGCTGCGAGTCTTGCCACGCCGAGCACCTGGTCGCTTTCAGCTGTAAGCGTCGCGGTTTCTGCCCGAGCTGTGGGGCGCGGCGGATGGCCGAAAGTGCCGCCTTGCTGGTTGATGAAGTACTGCCTGAACAACCCATGCGTCAGTGGGTGTTGAGCTTCCCGTTTCAGCTGCGTTTCCTGTTTGCCAGCCGGCCCGAGATCATGGGGTGGGTGCTGGGCATCGTTTACCGCGTCATTGCCACGCACCTGGTCAAGAAAGCGGGCCATACCCACCAAGTGGCCAAGACGGGCGCGGTCACCCTGATCCAGCGTTTTGGATCGGCGCTCAATCTGAATGTTCACTTCCACATGCTGTTTCTCGACGGTGTGTATGTCGAGCAATCCCACGGCTCAGCGCGTTTCCGCTGGGTCAAGGCGCCGACCAGCCCAGAGCTCACCCAGCTGACGCACACCATCGCCCACCGGGTGGGTCGCTATCTGGAACGGCAAGGCCTGCTGGAACGGGATGTCGAAAACAGCTATCTGGCCTCGGATGCGGTGGATGACGACCCGATGACACCCCTGCTGGGGCACTCGATCACTTACCGTATCGCTGTCGGTTCACAGGCGGGGCGAAAGGTGTTCACTTTGCAAACTCTGCCGACCAGTGGTGATCCGTTCGGTGACGGGATTGGCAAGGTAGCCGGGTCCAGCCTGCACGCCGGCGTGGCGGCCAGGGCCGATGAACGCAAGAAGCTCGAACGGCTGTGCCGGTACATCAGCCGCCCGGCGGTATCCGAGAAGCGGCTGTCGTTAACACGAGGCGGCAACGTGCGCTACCAGCTCAAGACGCCGTACCGGGACGGCACCACGCACGTCATTTTCGAACCATTGGATTTCATTGCAAGGCTGGCCGCCCTGGTACCGAAGCCCAGAGTCAACCTAACCCGCTTCCACGGGGTGTTCGCACCCAACAGTCGGCACCGGGCGTTGGTCACGCCGGCAAAACGGGGCAGGGGCAACAAGGTCAGGGTGGCTGATGAACCGGCAACACCAGCACAACGGCGAGCGTCGATGACATGGGCGCAACGGCTCAAGCGTGTTTTCAATATCGACATCGAGACCTGCAGCGGCTGCGGCGGCGCCATGAAAGTCATCGCCTGCATTGAAGACCCTATAGTGATCAAGCAGATCCTTGATCACCTGAAGCACAAAGCCGAAACCAGCGGGACCAGGGCGTTACCCGAAAGCCGGGCGCCACCGGCTGAGCTGCTCCTGGGTCTGTTTGACTGACGAGCCTGAAGGCCAACGATACCAATCAAAATGCTGCGTTCACAGCGCCGCGGCAGGGATCCGCCGTGCTGGTTGTCGGAAAAGGAGCCGCTAGTGGGAAAGAGGAGGGTAAATTTTCAGCGTTGCTGGCTCCCCGTCAGACGGATTGGGTTGCATCGCAGGGGTGTCGAAAGAGTCAACTGCGGTCCAAAGCTGTTGGACTTGGGTGAAAAGGGCGTTTATTCTTCCTATACGTTGTCGGCAGCGGGCCAAAAAGGAATACGTCCATGCCCATCGAGGTGAAACCGGCTGTGAGCGCGGGTTCAAGCATATAGCCCGACAGGCGCGTATCCTTGCCGATCACGACACGATGGCGGTGGTCACCGCGACGAAAGACACGGCCAGCCGCCATGCCGACGCGCAAGGCGGTTTCCGCCGTCATCGCGCCTTCGTTGGCTTTGCCACGAATACCGTCTGTGCCGAAATATTTGCGCACCATAAGGTCGATTATCCTGTCGTCGGGTCGCCCTCAAAGGGGACATGCCTGCTGAACCGCGAATATAGAGAAATATCCCGAATGTGCAGTTAACGAATTCTTGCGGTTTCTTTCAGCGCCGCCAATACCGCCAGCCCGTCGCGCAAGGGGCGCGGCTCGTGTGTGCGGATGAAGTCAGCTCCACCTGCGGCGGCGGCAAGCTCTGCAGCGAGTGTCGCGGCCCCGACATCCCCCGGACCACGGCCTGTGAGCGCGCGCAGAAAGGATTTGCGCGAAACAGACAGAAGCACCGGCAAATCGAAGCGCAGCCGCAATTCATCGAACCGCGCCAGCACCGAGAGCGAGGTTTCGGGAGCAGCCCCCAGAAAAAACCCCATGCCGGGATCAAGGACAAGGCGGTTGCGTTTGATACCGGCACCCGTCAGCGCCGCGATGCGCGCGTCAAAGAACGCCGCAATGTGATCCATGATGTCGCCAGCGGGTGCCTCGCGCCGATCTGCCTGCCCGTCTTGCACCGAATGCATAACGACGAGTTTGGCAGATGATTTCGCCAATTGCGGATAGAACGCAGCGTCTGGAAAACCGCGAATATCATTGAGATAGGCCACACCACGCGACAAGGCATAGGCTTGCGTCGCGGGTTGATAACTGTCGAGCGAGACGGGAATGCCATCTGCCTTGAGCGCGTCCAGCACCGGCGCGATACGCGCGATTTCTGTGTCGGACGAAACAGGCGCGGCGTCGGGATTGCTGGATGCCGGACCGAGGTCGATCACATCTGCCCCCTCGGCCATCAGCTTACGCGCCTGCGCAATGGCTGCGTCTGGCGCCAGATACCGGCCTCCATCGGAGAAACTGTCCGAGGTTATGTTGACGATGCCGAAAATGATGAGCGATTTATTCATGGGGGCTTCTATAATAATAATAATCGAGCATGAGTCTCATACGGATGCTCGGGTCGAAAGGGAATCCCCAGGCGAGTAACCTGTTTGCGGTGCTCCATTAGCTGCAGGAGCAGAATAGCATACATCTGGAAGCAAAGCCAGGAAAGCGGCCTATGGAGCTGTGCGGCAGCGCTCAGTAGGCAATTTTTCAAAATATTGTTAAGCCTTTTCTGAGCATGGTATTTTTCATGGTATTACCAATTAGCAGGAAAATAAGCCATTGAATATAAAAGATAAAAATGTCTTGTTTACAATAGAGTGGGTATCGGAGACGAAGAAGGACAAGGTACATGCTGACCGATACCAAGCTGCGCAATCTCAAGCCCAGGGACAAACTCTACAAAGTGAATGACCGGGAAGGTCTCTATGTGGGGGTCGCCTCAGAAAACGGAATCTATGGTCACTCCCGTTTTTGCAACACCGATTTTGACGACAAGTTGGCTTGCTTGAATCTATCCGGCGTCTGAATGGGATTTTATTCCCGC
>NZ_JAALCJ010000017.1 GCF_011078175.1 Enterobacter cloacae | reverse complement strand
ACAGTTCTACTTCCGTACAACTGACGTGACCGGTACCATCGAACTGCCAGAAGGCGTAGAGATGGTAATGCCAGGCGACAACATCAAGATGGTTGTGACTCTGATCCACCCAATCGCGATGGACGACGGTCTGCGCTTCGCAATCCGTGAAGGTGGCCGTACCGTTGGCGCGGGCGTTGTTGCTAAAGTTCTGGGCTAATTAATTATCCCTGAAATAAAAAGGACGCTTCGGCGTCCTTTTTTGTTTTCTGCCGTAGAATCGCTGTCATAAAAATTCGCATTTTTTGTCTTCTCCCGCCACGTATTACGGCGCTTGTGCTATTGTAATCATAACCATTCTCACTTACACTTTGCGCATATTTTGAACGGGAGTCTTTATGTACGTTTGTTTATGTAATGGTGTAAGTGACAAAAAAATTCGTCAGGCCGTTCGCCAGTTTCAGCCACAATCTTTCCAGCAGCTTCGCAAGTTTGTTCCGGTGGGAAATCAATGCGGTAAATGCGTTCGTGCAGCGCGTGAGATCATGCAGGACGAACTGATGCAGATCCCGGAATTCAAAGAGATCGCGTAAGCCTCTATCTTTTTTTTGACATCCCCGTAGCCCGATCTACGCTTCAATGAGTGGAAGCGGAGGGACTATATAATGAAAGGTGATGTTAAAATCATAAGTTATCTCAATAAATTATTGGGAAATGAGCTTGTCGCAATCAATCAGTATTTTCTCCATGCAAGAATGTTCAAAAACTGGGGGCTGACTCGCCTCAACGATGTTGAATACCATGAGTCCATTGATGAAATGAAACACGCCGATAAATATATTGAGCGTATTTTATTCCTTGAAGGCATTCCTAACCTACAGGATCTCGGAAAACTTGGCATCGGAGAAGATGTCGAAGAGATGTTGCGTTCTGATCTCCGACTTGAGCTGGAGGGCGCCAAAGACTTACGTGAAGCCATTGCCTATGCGGACAGCGTACATGACTACGTCAGCCGCGATATGATGATCCAGATCCTGGCCGATGAGGAAGGGCATATCGACTGGCTTGAGACCGAGCTGGATCTTATTAGCAAAATTGGTCTTCAGAACTACCTTCAGTCTCAGATTAAAGTGGAAGGTTAATCAGGCTTTCCCAGCCAACGCATAAACCCGCTGCTGCCAGAAATGGCCCAAAAGGCAGTGGGTTTTTTAATGCCCGCTTATCAGGAGTTAACAACGACAGAGCAGTCAGATACAGCAGAGCCATCAGTGCGGCCAATAACGCCAGTAGTGGCAATACACACCAACCGTGCCATGCCCCCAGCGCCGCCAGATATTTTATGTCGCCATATCCCATCCCTTCACGCTGGCAGATGAGACGATATCCCCAATAGATAACGGCGAATCCGGCGTATCCTGCCATCGCACCCACTACCGCGCTCGGTAAAAAATCAGGATGGAGACAAAGCTGGTAAAGCAGGCCCGCCCATAGCAGCGGGCAAAGAAATTTATCGGGAAGAAGCCCCGTGCGAATATCGGTACGCACAAGCAAGACCGATAATGCAAAATAGATCAGCAGAAAGGGGAGGGACAGTAGCATAGCGAGAGCCTCAAAACGGTTTGAGCGCATACTCGTTATAATCTGCATGTCCGGCAATGTGTTAAAACGGCAATTGCGCAGCGGCTTCAGACAAAGAGTTGAGAAGGGATATTTTGCATAAAAAATTGCGAGGCCTTACGCAGAGTACATCTTTGGCGCTTAATTTCTAAACGGCACTTGCGTCTTCCCCAGATTTACGTATAATGCGCGGGCTTGTCGTAATTGACGGCGGGTTCAATCTGAACCAGAGTAGCTCACTTTGTTACTCAACAATGCTCCCAATTGGGGAGCTACGTAAGAACGGTTACACTCTCCCATCAATCGTAATGGGTTTGAGGAGTAATCATTTTCGTTTATAAAATAATTGGAGCTCTGGTCTCATGCAGAACCAAAGAATCCGTATCCGCCTTAAAGCGTTTGATCATCGTCTGATCGATCAATCAACCGCGGAAATCGTCGAGACTGCTAAGCGCACTGGTGCGCAAGTCCGTGGTCCGATCCCGCTGCCGACCCGCAAAGAGCGCTTTACCGTTCTGATTTCTCCGCACGTTAACAAAGACGCGCGCGATCAGTACGAAATCCGCACTCACAAGCGTCTGGTTGACATCGTTGAGCCAACTGAGAAAACCGTTGATGCTCTGATGCGTCTGGATCTGGCTGCCGGTGTAGACGTGCAGATCAGCCTGGGTTAATCAGGTCATCGAGCGATTGAGAGGTTGATACAATGATTGGTTTAGTCGGTAAAAAAGTGGGCATGACCCGCATCTTCACTGAAGATGGCGTTTCTATCCCAGTAACCGTAATCGAAGTCGAAGCAAACCGCGTTACTCAGGTTAAAGATCTGGCTAACGATGGCTACCGCGCTATTCAGGTTACCACAGGTGCTAAAAAAGCTAACCGTGTAACCAAACCAGAAGCGGGTCACTTCGCTAAAGCTGGCGTAGAAGCTGGCCGTGGTCTGTGGGAATTCCGTCTTGCTGAAGGCGAAGAGTTCACCGTAGGTCAGGACATTAGCGTTGAGCTGTTTGCTGACGTTAAAAAAGTTGACGTAACCGGTACCTCTAAAGGTAAAGGTTTTGCTGGTACCGTTAAGCGCTGGAACTTCCGTACCCAGGACGCTACTCACGGTAACTCCTTGTCTCACCGCGTTCCGGGTTCTATCGGTCAGAACCAGACTCCGGGCAAAGTGTTCAAAGGCAAGAAAATGGCAGGTCAGCTGGGTAACGAACGTGTAACCGTTCAGAGCCTGGACGTAGTACGTGTTGACGCTGAGCGCAACCTGCTGCTGGTTAAAGGTGCGGTCCCGGGTGCAACCGGTAGCGACCTGATCGTTAAACCAGCTGTGAAGGCGTAAGGGGATAGCAATGGAATTAGTATTGAAAGACGCGCAGAGCGCGCTGACTGTTTCCGAAACTACCTTCGGTCGTGATTTCAACGAAGCGCTGGTTCACCAGGTTGTTGTTGCTTATGCAGCTGGTGCTCGTCAGGGTACTCGTGCTCAGAAGACTCGTGCTGAAGTAACTGGTTCTGGCAAAAAGCCATGGCGCCAGAAAGGTACCGGCCGTGCGCGTTCAGGTTCTATCAAGAGCCCGATCTGGCGTTCAGGTGGCGTGACCTTCGCTGCGCGTCCACAGGACCACAGTCAAAAAGTTAACAAAAAGATGTACCGCGGCGCGCTGAAAAGCATCCTGTCCGAACTGGTACGTCAGGATCGTCTGATCGTTGTCGAGAAGTTCTCTGTAGAAGCGCCTAAAACTAAGCTGCTGGCTCAGAAACTGAAAGACATGGCTCTGGAAGATGTGCTGATCATCACCGGTGAGCTGGACGAGAACCTGTTCCTGGCCGCACGTAACCTGCACAAGGTTGACGTACGCGATGCGACTGGTATCGACCCGGTTAGCCTGATCGCCTTCGACAAAGTCGTAATGACTGCTGATGCTGTTAAGCAAGTTGAGGAGATGCTGGCATGATTCGTGAAGAACGTCTGCTGAAGGTGCTTCGCGCACCGCACGTTTCTGAAAAAGCGTCTACTGCGATGGAAAAAACAAACACCATCGTTCTCAAAGTTGCTAAAGACGCGACCAAAGCAGAGATCAAAGCTGCTGTGCAGAAACTGTTTGAAGTCGAAGTCGAAGTCGTTAACACCCTGGTAGTTAAAGGGAAAGTTAAACGTCACGGACAGCGTATCGGTCGTCGTAGCGACTGGAAAAAAGCTTACGTCACCCTGAAAGAAGGCCAGAACCTGGACTTCGTTGGCGGCGCTGAGTAAGTCGGAGGAGTAATACAATGGCAGTTGTTAAATGTAAACCGACATCTCCGGGTCGTCGCCACGTAGTTAAAGTGGTTAACCCTGAGCTGCACAAGGGCAAACCTTTTGCTCCGTTGCTGGAAAAAAACAGCAAATCCGGTGGTCGTAACAACAATGGCCGTATCACCACTCGTCACATCGGTGGTGGCCACAAGCAGGCTTATCGTATTGTTGACTTCAAACGCAACAAAGACGGTATCCCAGCAGTTGTTGAGCGTCTTGAGTACGATCCGAACCGTTCCGCGAACATCGCGCTGGTTCTGTACAAAGATGGCGAACGCCGTTACATCCTGGCCCCTAAAGGCCTGAAAGCTGGCGACCAGATTCAGTCTGGCGTTGATGCTGCAATCAAAGCAGGTAACACCCTGCCGATGCGCAATATCCCGGTTGGTTCTACCGTTCATAACGTAGAAATGAAACCAGGTAAAGGCGGTCAGCTGGCGCGTTCCGCAGGTACTTACGTTCAGATCGTTGCTCGTGATGGTGCTTATGTCACCCTGCGTCTGCGTTCTGGTGAAATGCGTAAAGTCGAAGCAGACTGCCGCGCTACTCTGGGCGAAGTTGGCAATGCTGAGCATATGCTGCGCGTTCTGGGTAAAGCTGGTGCTGCACGCTGGCGTGGTGTTCGTCCTACCGTTCGCGGTACTGCGATGAACCCAGTCGACCACCCACATGGTGGTGGTGAAGGTCGTAACTTTGGTAAGCACCCGGTAACTCCGTGGGGCGTACAGACCAAAGGTAAGAAGACCCGCAGCAACAAGCGTACTGATAAATTTATCGTACGTCGCCGTAGCAAATAATTTTAGAGGATAAGCCATGCCACGTTCTCTCAAGAAAGGTCCTTTTATTGACCTGCACTTGCTGAAGAAGGTAGAGAAAGCGGTGGAAAGCGGAGACAAGAAGCCCCTGCGCACTTGGTCCCGTCGTTCAACGATCTTTCCTAACATGATCGGTTTGACCATCGCTGTCCATAATGGTCGTCAGCACGTTCCAGTCTTTGTTACCGACGAAATGGTTGGTCACAAACTGGGTGAATTCGCACCGACTCGTACTTATCGCGGCCACGCTGCTGATAAAAAAGCGAAGAAGAAATAAGGTAGGAGGAAGAGATGGAAACTTTAGCTCAACATCGCCATGCTCGTTCTTCTGCACAGAAGGTTCGCCTTGTTGCTGACCTGATTCGCGGTAAGAAAGTGTCGCAGGCCCTGGACATCCTGACCTATACCAACAAGAAAGCTGCGGTATTGGTCAAGAAAGTACTGGAATCTGCCATTGCTAACGCTGAACACAACGATGGCGCTGACATCGACGATCTGAAAGTCGCGAAAATTTTCGTAGATGAAGGCCCAAGCATGAAGCGCATTATGCCGCGTGCGAAAGGTCGTGCAGATCGCATCCTGAAGCGCACCAGCCACATTACTGTGGTTGTGTCCGATCGCTGAGACTCTGGAGACTAGCAATGGGTCAGAAAGTACATCCTAATGGTATTCGCCTGGGTATTGTAAAACCATGGAACTCTACCTGGTTTGCGAACACCAAAGAATTCGCTGACAACCTGGACAGCGATTTTAAAGTACGTCAGTACCTGACTAAGGAACTGGCTAAAGCGTCTGTATCTCGTATCGTTATCGAGCGTCCAGCTAAGAGCATCCGTGTGACTATCCACACTGCTCGCCCTGGCATCGTTATCGGTAAGAAAGGCGAAGACGTAGAAAAACTGCGCAAGGTCGTAGCGGATATCGCTGGCGTTCCTGCACAGATCAATATCGCTGAAGTTCGTAAGCCTGAACTGGACGCTAAATTGGTTGCTGACAGCATCACTTCTCAGCTGGAACGTCGTGTTATGTTCCGTCGTGCTATGAAGCGTGCTGTACAGAACGCAATGCGTCTGGGCGCTAAAGGTATCAAAGTTGAAGTTAGCGGCCGTCTGGGCGGCGCGGAAATCGCACGTACCGAATGGTACCGTGAAGGTCGCGTACCGCTGCACACTCTGCGTGCTGACATCGACTACAACACCTCTGAAGCGCACACCACTTACGGTGTAATCGGCGTTAAGGTATGGATCTTCAAAGGTGAGATCCTGGGTGGTATGGCTGCTGTTGAACAACCGGAAAAACCGGCTGCTCAACCTAAAAAGCAGCAGCGTAAAGGCCGTAAATAAGGAGCGTCGCTGATGTTACAACCAAAGCGTACAAAATTCCGTAAAGTGCACAAAGGCCGCAACCGTGGTCTGGCGCAGGGTACGGATGTTAGCTTCGGCACTTTCGGTCTGAAAGCTGTTGGCCGTGGTCGTCTGACTGCACGTCAGATCGAAGCAGCACGTCGTGCAATGACCCGTGCAGTTAAGCGTCAAGGTAAGATCTGGATCCGTGTATTCCCGGACAAACCGATCACCGAGAAGCCACTGGAAGTTCGTATGGGTAAAGGTAAAGGTAACGTGGAGTACTGGGTTGCCTTGATCCAACCGGGCAAAGTCCTTTATGAAATGGACGGTGTTCCGGAAGAGCTGGCCCGTGAAGCCTTCGGCCTGGCAGCAGCGAAACTGCCTATCAAAACCACCTTTGTAACTAAGACGGTGATGTAATGAAAGCAAAAGAGCTGCGTGAAAAAAGCGTTGAAGAGCTGAACGCTGAGCTGCTGAACCTGCTGCGTGAGCAGTTCAACCTGCGTATGCAGGCTGCAAGTGGCCAGCTGCAACAGACTCACCTGCTGAAGCAAGTGCGTCGCAATGTTGCGCGCGTTAAGACTTTACTGACTCAGAAGGCGGGTGCGTAATGACCGATAAAATCCGTACTCTGCAAGGTCGTGTTGTTAGCGATAAAATGGAGAAATCCATTGTTGTAGCTATCGAACGTTTTGTGAAACACCCGATCTACGGTAAATTCATCAAGCGTACGACCAAACTGCACGTACATGACGAGAACAACGAATGTGGTATCGGCGACAAGGTTGAAATCCGTGAATGCCGTCCACTGTCCAAGACTAAGTCCTGGACGCTGGTTCGCGTTGTAGAGAAAGCGGTTCTGTAATAGAGTACGCATTCTCAATACGAATAAACGGCTCAGCGATGAGCCGTTTATTTTTTCTACCCATATTGCAGAAGCGGTGTTATAATGCCGCGCCCTCGATATGGGGCTTTTTAACGGCTCTGATTTTAGAGTCTCAGGTAGTAGTTGACATTAGCGGAGCACTAAAATGATCCAAGAACAGACTATGCTGAACGTCGCCGACAACTCCGGTGCACGTCGCGTAATGTGTATCAAGGTTCTGGGTGGCTCGCACCGTCGCTACGCAGGCGTAGGCGACATCATCAAGATCACCATCAAGGAAGCAATTCCACGTGGTAAGGTCAAAAAAGGTGATGTGCTGAAGGCGGTAGTGGTGCGCACCAAGAAGGGTGTTCGTCGCCCTGACGGTTCTGTCATTCGCTTCGATGGTAATGCATGCGTTATTTTAAACAATAACAGCGAGCAGCCTATCGGCACGCGTATCTTTGGGCCGGTAACTCGTGAACTTCGTACTGAGAAGTTCATGAAAATTATCTCTCTGGCACCAGAAGTACTCTAAGGAGCGAATCATGGCAGCGAAAATCCGTCGTGATGACGAAGTTATCGTGTTAACCGGTAAAGATAAAGGTAAACGCGGTAAAGTAAAAAATGTTCTGTCTTCCGGCAAACTCGTCGTTGAAGGTATCAACCTGGTTAAGAAACATCAGAAGCCGGTTCCGGCCCTGAACCAACCAGGCGGCATCGTTGAAAAAGAAGCTGCTATTCAGGTTTCTAACGTTGCAATCTTCAATGCGGCTACCGGTAAGGCTGACCGTGTAGGCTTTAGATTCGAAGACGGTAAAAAAGTCCGTTTCTTCAAGTCTAACAGCGAAACTATCAAGTAATTTGGAGTAGTACGATGGCGAAACTGCATGATTACTACAAAGACGAAGTAGTTAACAAACTCATGACTGAGTTTAGCTACAATTCTGTCATGCAAGTCCCTCGGGTCGAGAAGATCACCCTGAACATGGGTGTTGGTGAAGCGATCGCTGACAAGAAACTGCTGGATAACGCAGCAGCTGACCTGACAGCAATCTCCGGTCAAAAACCGCTGATCACCAAAGCACGCAAATCTGTTGCAGGCTTCAAAATCCGTCAGGGCTATCCGATCGGCTGTAAAGTAACTCTGCGTGGCGAACGCATGTGGGAGTTCCTTGAGCGCCTGATCACTATTGCTGTTCCACGTATCCGTGACTTCCGTGGCTTGTCCGCTAAGTCTTTCGACGGTCGTGGTAACTACAGCATGGGTGTCCGTGAGCAGATCATCTTCCCAGAAATCGACTACGATAAAGTCGACCGCGTGCGTGGTTTGGATATTACCATTACCACTACTGCGAAATCTGATGAAGAAGGCCGTGCTCTGCTGGCTGCCTTTGACTTCCCGTTCCGCAAGTAAGGTAGGGTTACTGAATGGCTAAGCAATCAATGAAAGCACGCGAAGTAAAGCGCGTAGCTTTAGCTGATAAATTCTTCGCTAAACGCGCTGAACTGAAAGCGATCATTTCTGATGTGAACGCTTCCGACGAAGATCGTTGGAATGCGGTTCTCAAGCTGCAGTCTCTGCCGCGTGATTCCAGCCCGTCTCGTCAGCGTAACCGCTGTCGTCAAACAGGTCGTCCACATGGTTATGTGGGCAAGTTTGGGTTGAGCCGTATCAAACTGCGTGAAGCCGCCATGCGCGGTGAAGTACCAGGCTTGAAAAAGGCTAGCTGGTAATTACCAATTGAATCACGGGAGTAAAGACAGATGAGCATGCAAGATCCGATCGCGGATATGCTGACCCGTATCCGTAACGGTCAGGCCGCGAACAAAGTTGCGGTCACCATGCCTTCCGCCAAGCTGAAAGTGGCAATTGCCAACGTGCTGAAGGAAGAAGGTTTTATCGAAGATTTTAAAGTTGAAGGCGACACCAAGCCGGAACTGGAACTTACTCTCAAGTATTTCCAGGGTAAAGCTGTTGTAGAAAGCATTCAGCGTGTCAGCCGCCCAGGCCTGCGCATCTATAAGAAAAAAGATGAGCTGCCAAAAGTTATGGCTGGTCTTGGTATCGCAGTTGTTTCTACCTCTAAAGGTGTTATGACTGATCGTGCAGCGCGCCAGGCTGGTCTTGGTGGCGAAATTATCTGCTACGTAGCCTAATCGGAGGAAAGAATGTCTCGTGTTGCTAAAGCACCGGTCGTTATTCCTGCCGGCGTTGATGTAAAAATCGACGGTCAGGTTATTACGATCAAAGGTAAAAACGGCGAGCTGACTCGTACCCTCAACAAAGCTGTTGAAGTTAAACATGCAGATAACGCTCTGACCTTCGGTCCACGTGATGGTTTCGTGGATGGCTGGGCTCAGGCTGGTACCGCGCGTGCCCTGCTGAACTCAATGGTTGTTGGTGTTACCGAAGGCTTCACTAAAAAGCTTCAGCTGGTTGGTGTAGGTTATCGTGCAGCTATCAAAGGGAATGCAGTAGGCCTGTCTCTGGGCTTCTCACACCCTGTTGAGCATCCGCTGCCGGCCGGTATCACTGCAGAATGTCCGACTCAAACTGAAATCGTGCTGAAAGGCGCTGATAAGCAGCTGATCGGTCAGGTTGCAGCAGATCTGCGCGCCTACCGTCGTCCTGAGCCTTATAAAGGCAAGGGTGTTCGTTACGCCGACGAAGTCGTGCGTACCAAAGAGGCTAAGAAGAAGTAAGGTAACACTATGGATAAGAAATCTGCTCGTATCCGTCGTGCGACCCGCGCACGCCGCAAGCTCAAAGAGCTGGGTGCAACTCGCCTGGTGGTACATCGTACCCCGCGTCATATTTACGCACAGGTAATTGCACCGAACGGTTCTGAAGTTCTGGTAGCTGCTTCTACTGTAGAAAAAGCTATCTCAGAACAATTGAAGTATACCGGTAACAAAGACGCCGCAGCAGCTGTAGGTAAAGCTGTCGCTGAACGCGCTCTGGAAAAAGGCATCAGCAATGTTTCCTTTGACCGTTCCGGGTTCCAATATCATGGTCGTGTCCAGGCACTGGCAGATGCTGCCCGTGAAGCTGGCCTTCAGTTCTAAGGTAGAGGTGTAAGATGGCTCACATCGAAAAACAGGCTGGCGAACTGCAGGAAAAGCTGATCGCGGTAAACCGCGTATCTAAAACCGTTAAAGGTGGTCGTATTTTCTCCTTCACAGCTCTGACTGTAGTGGGTGATGGTAACGGTCGCGTTGGTTTTGGTTACGGTAAAGCGCGTGAAGTTCCAGCAGCGATCCAGAAAGCGATGGAAAAAGCCCGTCGCAATATGATTAACGTCGCGCTGAACAACGGTACCCTGCAACACCCAGTTAAAGGTGTTCACACGGGTTCTCGTGTATTCATGCAGCCAGCTTCAGAAGGTACCGGTATCATCGCCGGTGGTGCAATGCGCGCCGTTCTGGAAGTTGCTGGAGTTCATAACGTTCTGGCTAAAGCATATGGTTCCACCAACCCGATCAACGTGGTTCGTGCAACTATTGATGGCCTGGAAAATATGAATTCTCCAGAAATGGTCGCTGCCAAGCGTGGTAAATCCGTTGAAGAAATTCTGGGGTAATTGACCATGGCAAAGACTATTAAAATCACTCAAACCCGCAGTGCAATCGGTCGTCTGCCGAAACACAAGGCAACGCTGCTTGGCCTGGGTCTGCGTCGTATTGGTCATACCGTTGAGCGCGAGGATACTCCTGCTGTTCGTGGTATGGTCAACGCGGTTTACTTCATGGTTAAAGTTGAGGAGTAAGAGATGCGTTTAAATACTCTGTCTCCGGCCGAAGGCTCTAAAAAGGCGGGTAAACGCCTGGGTCGTGGTATCGGTTCTGGCCTCGGCAAAACCGGTGGTCGTGGTCACAAAGGTCAGAACTCTCGTTCTGGCGGTGGCGTACGTCGCGGTTTCGAGGGTGGCCAGATGCCACTGTACCGTCGTCTGCCGAAGTTCGGCTTCACCTCTCGCAAAGCAGCGATCACAGCGGAAATCCGTCTGTCTGACCTGGCGAAAGTTGAAGGCGGCGTTGTAGACCTGAATACGCTGAAAGCGGCTAACATTATCGGTATCCAGATCGAGTTCGCGAAAGTGATCCTGGCTGGTGAAGTTTCTACTCCGGTAACTGTTCGCGGCCTGCGTGTTACTAAAGGTGCTCGTGCTGCTATCGAAGCTGCTGGCGGTAAAATTGAGGAATAAGTAGCAGATGGCTAAGCAACCGGGATTAGATTTTCAAAGTGCCAAAGGTGGATTTGGCGAGCTGAAACGCAGACTGCTGTTTGTAATCGGCGCGCTGATTGTGTTCCGTATTGGCTCTTTTATTCCGATCCCTGGTATTGATGCCGCTGTACTTGCCAAACTGCTTGAGCAACAGCGAGGCACCATCATTGAAATGTTCAACATGTTCTCTGGTGGTGCTCTCAGCCGTGCTTCTATCTTCGCTCTGGGTATCATGCCGTATATTTCGGCATCGATTATTATCCAGCTGCTGACGGTCGTTCATCCGGCCCTGGCAGAACTGAAGAAAGAAGGGGAGTCCGGACGTCGTAAGATTAGTCAGTACACCCGTTACGGTACTCTGGTGCTGGCAATATTCCAGTCGATCGGTATTGCTACTGGTCTGCCGAATATGCCTGGTATGCAGGGCCTGGTATTAAACCCAGGCTTTGCATTCTATTTCACCGCTGTTGTTAGTCTGGTCACAGGGACTATGTTCCTGATGTGGCTCGGCGAACAGATTACTGAACGTGGTATCGGTAACGGTATCTCAATCATTATCTTCGCCGGTATTGTTGCGGGTCTCCCGCCAGCCATTGCCCACACTATCGAGCAAGCGCGTCAAGGCGACCTGCACTTCCTCCTGTTGCTGTTGGTTGCAGTATTAGTATTTGCAGTGACGTTCTTTGTTGTCTTCGTTGAACGTGGTCAACGCCGCATTGTGGTGAACTACGCTAAACGTCAGCAAGGTCGTCGTGTCTATGCTGCACAGAGCACACATTTACCGCTGAAAGTGAATATGGCGGGGGTAATCCCGGCAATCTTCGCTTCCAGTATTATTCTGTTCCCGGCAACCATCGCGTCATGGTTCGGGGGCGGTACTGGTTGGAACTGGCTGACAACAATTTCGCTGTATTTGCAGCCTGGGCAACCACTTTATGTGTTACTCTATGCGTCTGCGATCATCTTCTTCTGTTTCTTCTACACGGCGTTGGTCTTCAACCCGCGTGAAACAGCAGATAACCTGAAGAAGTCCGGTGCATTTGTACCAGGAATTCGTCCGGGAGAGCAAACGGCGAAGTATATCGATAAAGTAATGACCCGCCTGACTCTGGTTGGTGCGCTCTATATTACTTTTATCTGCCTGATCCCGGAGTTCATGCGTGATGCAATGAAAGTACCGTTCTACTTCGGTGGGACCTCACTGCTTATCGTTGTTGTCGTGATTATGGACTTTATGGCTCAAGTGCAAACTCTGATGATGTCCAGTCAGTATGAGTCTGCATTGAAGAAGGCGAACCTGAAAGGCTACGGCCGCTAATTGGTCGCCTGAGAAGTTACGGAGAGTAAAAATGAAAGTTCGTGCTTCCGTCAAGAAATTATGCCGTAACTGCAAAATCGTTAAGCGTGATGGTGTCATCCGTGTGATTTGCAGTGCCGAGCCGAAGCATAAACAGCGCCAAGGCTGATTATTTCGCATATTTTTCTTGCAAAGTTGGGTTGAGCTGGCTAGATTAGCCAGCCAATCTTTTGTATGTCTGTACGTTTCCATTTGAGTATCCTGAAAACGGGCTTTTCAGCATGGTGCGTACATATTAAATAGTAGGAGTGCATAGTGGCCCGTATAGCAGGCATTAACATTCCTGATCAGAAACATGCTGTGATCGCATTAACTTCGATCTACGGCGTCGGCAAGACCCGTTCTAAAGCCATTCTGGCTGCAGCGGGTATCGCTGAAGATGTTAAGATCAGTGAGCTGTCTGAAGAACAAATCGACACGCTGCGTGACGAAGTTGCCAAATTTGTCGTTGAAGGTGATCTGCGCCGTGAAATCAGCATGAGCATCAAGCGCCTGATGGATCTTGGTTGCTATCGCGGTTTGCGTCATCGTCGTGGTCTGCCAGTGCGCGGTCAGCGTACTAAGACCAACGCACGTACCCGTAAGGGTCCGCGCAAACCGATCAAGAAATAATCGGGGTGATTGAATAATGGCAAAGGCACCAGTTCGTGCACGTAAACGTGTAAGAAAACAAGTCTCTGACGGCGTGGCTCATATCCATGCTTCTTTCAACAACACCATCGTTACTATTACTGATCGTCAGGGTAACGCATTGGGTTGGGCAACAGCCGGTGGTTCCGGTTTCCGTGGTTCTCGCAAATCCACTCCGTTCGCAGCTCAGGTTGCAGCAGAGCGTTGCGCTGAAGCCGTAAAAGAATACGGCATCAAGAATCTGGAAGTTATGGTTAAAGGTCCGGGTCCGGGTCGTGAATCTACTGTTCGCGCTCTGAACGCCGCTGGTTTCCGCATCACGAATATTACTGATGTGACTCCGATCCCTCATAACGGTTGTCGTCCGCCGAAAAAACGTCGCGTATAACGCTCGTTTTTTAGGTTAGTTGGAGATAGAAAATGGCAAGATATTTGGGTCCTAAGCTCAAGCTGAGCCGTCGTGAGGGCACCGACTTATTCCTTAAGTCTGGCGTTCGCGCGATCGATACCAAGTGTAAAATTGAACAAGCTCCTGGCCAGCACGGTGCGCGTAAACCGCGTCTGTCTGACTATGGTGTGCAGTTGCGTGAAAAGCAAAAAGTTCGCCGTATCTACGGTGTGCTGGAGCGTCAGTTCCGTAACTACTATAAAGAAGCAGCTCGTCTGAAAGGCAACACAGGTGAAAACCTGCTGGCTCTGCTGGAAGGTCGTCTGGACAACGTTGTATACCGTATGGGCTTCGGCGCGACTCGTGCTGAATCACGCCAGCTGGTTAGCCATAAAGCAATCATGGTAAACGGTCGTGTTGTTAACATCGCTTCTTATCAGGTTAAAGCGAATGACGTTGTTAGCATTCGTGAGAAAGCGAAAAAGCAATCTCGCGTGAAAGCCGCTCTGGAGCTGGCTGAGCAGCGTGAAAAGCCAACCTGGCTGGAAGTTGATGCTGGCAAGATGGAAGGTACGTTCAAGCGTCAGCCAGAACGTTCTGATCTGTCTGCGGACATTAACGAACACCTGATCGTCGAGCTTTACTCCAAGTAAAGCTTAGTACCAAAGAGAGGACACAATGCAGGGTTCTGTGACAGAGTTTCTAAAACCGCGCCTGGTAGATATCGAGCAAGTGAGTTCGACGCACGCCAAGGTGACCCTTGAGCCTTTAGAGCGTGGCTTTGGCCATACTCTGGGTAACGCACTGCGCCGTATTCTGCTCTCATCGATGCCGGGTTGCGCGGTGACCGAGGTTGAGATTGATGGTGTACTTCATGAGTACAGCACCAAAGAAGGCGTTCAGGAAGATATCCTTGAAATCCTGCTCAACCTGAAAGGGCTGGCGGTGAGAGTTCAGGGTAAAGATGAAGTTATTCTTACTCTGAATAAATCTGGCATTGGCCCTGTGACTGCAGCCGACATCACCCACGACGGTGATGTTGAAATCGTCAAGCCGCAGCACGTGATCTGCCACCTGACCGATGAGAACGCAGCTATTAGCATGCGTATCAAAGTTCAGCGCGGTCGTGGTTATGTGCCGGCTTCTGCCCGAATTCATTCGGAAGAAGATGAGCGCCCAATCGGCCGTCTGCTGGTCGACGCATGCTACAGCCCTGTAGAGCGTATTGCCTACAATGTTGAAGCAGCGCGTGTAGAACAGCGTACCGACCTGGACAAGCTGGTCATCGAAATGGAAACCAATGGCACAATCGATCCTGAAGAGGCGATTCGTCGTGCGGCAACCATCCTGGCAGAACAACTGGAAGCTTTCGTTGACTTACGTGATGTACGTCAGCCGGAAGTGAAAGAAGAGAAACCAGAATTCGATCCGATCCTGCTGCGCCCTGTTGACGATCTGGAATTGACTGTCCGCTCTGCTAACTGCCTCAAGGCAGAAGCTATCCACTATATCGGTGATCTGGTACAGCGTACCGAGGTTGAGTTGCTGAAAACGCCGAACCTGGGTAAAAAATCTCTTACCGAGATTAAAGACGTGCTGGCTTCACGTGGTCTGTCTCTGGGCATGCGCCTGGAAAACTGGCCACCGGCAAGCATTGCTGACGAGTAACCGGATCACAGGTTAAGGTTTTACTGAGAAGGATAAGGTCATGCGCCATCGTAAGAGTGGTCGTCAACTGAACCGCAACAGCAGCCATCGCCAGGCTATGTTCCGCAACATGGCAGGTTCACTGGTTCGTCATGAGATCATCAAGACGACCCTGCCTAAAGCGAAAGAGCTGCGTCGCGTAGTTGAGCCGCTGATTACTCTTGCCAAGACTGACAGCGTTGCTAATCGTCGTCTGGCATTCGCCCGTACTCGTGATAACGAGATCGTGGCAAAACTGTTTAACGAACTGGGCCCGCGTTTCGCGAGCCGTGCCGGTGGTTACACTCGCATTCTGAAGTGTGGCTTCCGTGCAGGCGACAACGCGCCGATGGCTTACATCGAGCTGGTTGATCGTTCAGAGAAAGCAGAAGCTGCTGCAGAGTAATCTGTAGTAACGTAAAAAAACCCGCCTCGGCGGGTTTTTTTATATCCGCAGAATCTCCACTTATCTACAATGTCTGTATCTTTTCTGCTCATCCCCTGGAGTTCATTATGTGGTTGCTCGATCAGTGGGCTGAACGCCATATTTGCGATGCCCAAAACAAAGGCGAGTTCGAAAATCTTCCCGGTAGCGGTGAACCTCTGGTACTGGACGATGATTCACATATTCCATCTGAACTACGGGCCGGTTACCGATTACTGAAAAATGCAGGATGTTTACCCCCTGAACTTCAGCAACGTAATGAAGCCGTCGAGCTTGCCGATCTACTCAAAGGTATTCATAAGAACGACCCACGGTTCTCTGAAATCAGTCGCCGATTAGCGCTCATCGAACTAAAGCTTCGCCAGACGGGAATGAATACTGACTTTTTGCATGGTGAATACAGTCAAAGTTTGATGCAAAAAATAAATGAGGAGTAGCCATGTACCGTATAGGTGAACTTGCGAAACTTGCTAACGTAACGCCGGATACTATCCGCTACTACGAAAAGCAGCAGATGATCGATCATGAGGTCAGAACGGAAGGTGGATTTCGCCTTTATACGGATAACGATCTTCAACGCCTTCGTTTTATCCGCTATGCACGGCAACTCGGCTTCACGCTGGAATCGATCCGTGAACTGCTGTCGATCCGTATCGATCCTGAACACCATACGTGCCAGGAATCTAAAAGCATCGTCCAGGCCCGGCTGGATGAAGTTGAAGCACGCATTCAGGAGCTGCAAGCCATGCAGCGATCTCTGCAAAGGTTAAATGACGCGTGCTGTGGTACCGCTCACAGCAGTGTTTATTGCTCAATACTGGAAGCACTTGAACAGGGCGCCAGTAGTGAAATTCAGGGTTGTTGATTTTTTATCAGGCAGGAACTAGACTCCTGCCGACATTAACTATGCTCAGGAGAAATGATGAGCCGCTACCAGCATACTAAGGGAAAAATTAAGGATAACGCCATTGAGGCATTACTTCATGATCCACTTTTCAGACAGCGTGTTGAGAAGAACAAAAAAGGAAAAGGCAGTTATTTGCGTAAAGGTAAACATGCACAACGCGGTAACTGGGAGGCCAGTGGCAAGCAAGCTAATCGCTTTTTTACCACTGGCCTTCCTGTTTCTGTCGCTTGTTTAAACGCGATTATTCTGTTCTTTTAACAGATCGCGAATTTCAGTCAGCAAGACTTCTTCTTTAGTGGGTGCTGGCGGGGCAGCAGCCGGTTCTTCTTTTTTACGGTTAAGTCTGTTGATAAGTTTGATGGCCATGAAAATGGCAAATGCCACAATCACGAAATCAAAAACGTTCTGAATGAATACGCCATAGTGCATTACAACCGCAGGGACATCGCCCTGAGCTTCCCGTAGGGTGAAGGCGAATTGTTTGAAATCAATGCCTCCAATCAACAGTCCTAACGGCGGCATAATAATGTCGGCGACTAATGATGAAACGATCTTACCGAACGCTGCACCAATAATGACACCCACAGCCAAATCCACCACATTCCCGCGCATCGCAAATTCGCGAAACTCTTTAATAAAACTCATTATGTTCTCCTTGTGCCAGCTGACGCCTATAAGTTTAACAAATGATTAGCTAATTGCCATTGGGGATAAATAATCGTTATTAAAAATAAAAGGCATGAAAATTAGAAGGTTAATATTTGGGTGCTCTCGTCTGAGCACCCGAATCATTACAGGAAGAACGGGCTTGGCTGGAATAAACGCTCGACGTCGGTAATAAATTTTTTATCGGTCAGAAACATAATAACGTGGTCACCCTGCTCGATACGTAAATTATCATTGGCGATCATGACATCGTTACCTCGCACTACGGCGCCGATAATGGTGCCTGGTGGAAGTTTAATTTCGTCGATCGCGCGACCAACAACGCGCGACGTCGTTTCATCCCCGTGAGCGACGGCTTCAATGGCTTCAGCAACTCCACGACGAAGAGATGACACGCCGACAATATCCGCTTTGCGCACGTGGCTTAGCAGGGCAGAAATGGTGGCTTGCTGAGGTGAAATAGCAATATCTATTACGCTACCCTGTACCAGGTCGACATAAGCCTTACGCTGGATAAGCACCATTACTTTTTTCGCCCCCATACGTTTAGCGAGCATGGCGGACATAATATTCGCTTCGTCGTCGTTGGTGACGGCAATAAAAAGATCGACCTGATCGATATGCTCTTCGGCCAGCAATTCCTGATCCGAAGCATCCCCATAGAACACGATCGTGTTCTGAAGTTGTTCAGCCAGCTCCGACGCTCGCTGTTGATCCCGTTCGATCAGTTTTACGCTGTAGTCTTTTTCCAGTCGTCTCGCCAGGCCTGCACCAATATTACCGCCACCGACCAGCATAATACGTTTATAGGGTTTTTCGAGACGCTGAAGTTCACTCATCACCGCGCGGATATGCTGAGAGGCCGCAATAAAGAAGACTTCATCCCCGGCTTCGACAATGGTGGAACCTTGCGGACGAATGGGCCTGTCGTGACGGAAAATCGCCGCAACACGCGTATCAATATGTGGCATATGCTCGCGCATTGTCGACAGGGCATTACCAATCAGCGGGCCGCCGTAATAGGCCTTCACAACCGCCAGGCTTACTTTTCCTTCAGCAAAGTTCACTACCTGCAACGCGCCCGGGTATTCAATCAGGCGATAAATACTGTCGATGACCAGCTGTTCTGGTGCAATGAGATGGTCGATAGGTACCGCTTCAGAATTAAACAGCTTCTCCGCATCCCGGACATAGTCCGGGGAGCGAATGCGAGCGATGCGGTTTGGTGTGTTGAACAACGAGTAAGCCACCTGACATGCAACCATGTTGGTTTCATCAGAACTGGTAACTGCAACCAGCATGTCGGCATCGTCTGCGCCCGCCTCCCGAAGTACACGTGGATGAGAGCCGTGCCCCTGGACAACACGAAGATCAAACTTGTCCTGCAAAACGCGCAGGCGATCGCCATTGGTATCCACAATGGTGATATCGTTGTTTTCGCCCACGAGATTTTCCGCCAGCGTTCCGCCAACTTGCCCTGCGCCCAGAATGATAATTTTCATCTTTCGTGACCTGTTCTCAACATCACTTTTTGATTAGCTTAGCGTAAAAGAAGCCATCACCCTCTTCAGCGCCCGGCAGATTTTGCAGACCTGGGTGCTCAGGCGTCCCCGTATCGTACAACGTAGCGTCCGGGGTGCGTTTCAGGAAAGCCGCAATTTGCTGACCGTTCTCTTCCGGGAGAACAGAGCAGGTTGCATACACCAGCGTTCCGCCGGGTTTGAGATGTGGCCAGATGGCATCCAGAATTTCGGATTGCAACTGGGCAAGCTCTTTGATATCACGATCGCGACGCAGCCATTTGATATCAGGATGACGGCGAATAACGCCGGTTGCAGAGCAGGGGGCGTCCAGCAAAATACGATCGAAACGGGTATCACCACACCAGTCTGCGGGTTTGCGTCCATCGCCTTGCTTAACCTGTGCTTTCATACCCAGGCGCTTAAGGTTGTCATAGACACGTGAAAGGCGTTGCTCATCAACATCCACGGCCATCACGCTGGCCATCGGCGCCACTTCCAGAATGTGCGTTGTTTTACCCCCTGGTGCGGCACAGAGATCGAGGATCTGCTCCCCGTCCTTCGGTTCAAGCCAGGTCATGCAGCCCTGAGCTGATGCGTCCTGTACCGTTACCCAGCCCTCTTCAAAACCGGGTAATGCATGTACCGGTGCAGGGGAGGCTAAACGAACCGCATCAGGATAAGCAGCGTGTGTGAAGCCGCTCATTCCAGCCTCTTCCAGCAGGGCCAGCCATGCGTCGCGGGTATGATGGTTACGATTGACGCGTAACCACATCGGCGGGCGTTGGTTATTGGCATCAGCAATGTCTTGCCATTGCTGTGGGTAGGCTTTTTTAAGGCGATTCAGCAGCCATTCAGGGTGCAGGAAGCGCGCTTCGCTTTGCGCAAATTCTGCCAGCAGTTCGTCCTGCTGACGCTGGAATTGACGCAGCACGCCATTAATCAAACCTTTCAGCTGGGGACGTTTAATCGCAACGGCACCCTCCACTGTCTCAGCCAGCGCAGCATGAGGTGGAATGCGGGTATGAAGAAGCTGGTAGAAACCGACCATGATCAAATAATGCACGGTACGCTGCTTGCCGCTCATCGGGCGTGACATCAGCTTATTAATTAACCACTCAAGCTGAGAAAGGGTGCGCAGCACGCCAAAGCACAGCTCCTGAAGCAGTGCTTTATCTTTATCGGAAACCTTTTGTTGCAGTGCAGGCAGGACATTACTCAGTGACTGGCCCTGCTCGATAACCTGCTCAACGGCCTGGGCCGCCATAGTGCGTAGATTTTGTCTTTTCATAACCGTAAAAATAAAAATGCCCGGAAACACCGGGCCTTAAGAGTAAATTTGTTCAGGCAAGGCGATTGCCAGGGATGAACCATTCACGACGGGAATTTAATAGATCCTGCGCGCTCATTGCCTTTTTACCGGCCGGTTGCAGCGATTCAAGATTCAGGATCCCTTCTCCGGTCGCAACCTGGATACCGTTTTTGCTGGCGTCGATAATCGTACCGGGCTCTGCCGATGTATTGCCGTTAATAACTGACGCTTTCCAGACTTTCACTGGCTGCTCATCAATCATCAACCAGCTCATCGGCCATGGATTAAAGGCGCGGATGCAGCGTTCGAGTTGAGCTGCTGACAGAGACCAGTCGATCCGGGCTTCTTCTTTACTCAGTTTTTCAGCATAGGTCACCTGTGCCTCATCCTGCACTTCAGGTGTCACTGTATTGTCAGCAAGCTGTTGCAACGTCTCAATCAGCCCCTGCGGGCCGAGATCCGCCAGCTTGTCGTACAGCGTGGCGCTGGTATCTTCTGCGGTAATGGGACACGCCAGTTTATACAGCATGTCGCCCGTGTCCAAACCTACGTCCATCTTCATGATTGTCACGCCAGTTTCAGCATCGCCTGCCCACAGAGCGCGCTGAATAGGGGCTGCACCACGCCAGCGTGGGAGCAAAGAACCATGAACGTTAACACAGCCCAGGCGGGGCATATCGAGTACCGCTTTCGGCAGAATGAGGCCATAAGCCACAACTACCATCACGTCGGCGTTCAGGTCTGACACTAACTGCTGGTTTTCCTGAGGTCGTAATGACGCGGGCTGGAAAACCGGTAAACCATGCTTTTCTGCCAGCACTTTAACCGGGCCTGGCATCAGTTTTTTACCGCGGCCAGCCGGACGATCCGGCTGAGTAAATACGCCAGCAATCTGATGACCAGACGATAGCAGCGCATCGAGATGACGCGCTGCAAAATCAGGGGTACCCGCGAAGATTATACGTAGTGATGTAGACACGTTATTCCTTGTATCCGGGGGGCGTTAAGCGCGAGAACGCAAACGATCCAGTTTCTCAACTTTCTGACGAATACGCTGTTGTTTCAGTGGTGAGAGGTAATCGATAAACAGTTTACCGACCAGGTGATCCATCTCATGCTGAATACAAATCGCCAGCAGATCGTCGGCTTCCAGCTCAAACGGATTGCCGTCACGATCCAGTGCGCGGATTTTAACTTTTTCGGCACGTGGCACCAAAGCGCGCTGTTCAGGGATAGACAGGCAGCCTTCCTCAATACCTGTTTCGCCGCTTTTTTCCAGCAGCTCAGGGTTGATCAGCACCAGACGCTCATCACGATTTTCAGAAACGTCGATCACAATAATACGTTTGTGAATGTCTACCTGGGTCGCGGCAAGGCCAATGCCTTCTTCAGCGTACATGGTATCGAACATATCATCGACGATACGCTGAATTTCTGCATTCACTTCTTTAACCGGTTCCGCGACGATGCGAAGGCGCTCGTCAGGAATATGTAACACTTGCAAAACTGCCATAAATTTCCAGAGTCGTGTTCAGGAGTTGATAAGAATATTACTTCTATTCTAGACAAATCCCCGGTCGATTGACAGCATCAGTGACCAATCGCAAAGATTGCTGAGGCTGCTTATGGCAGGGAAAAGGATGACGTCCACAGAGATATGGTTACGGCTTATAAACATCGGATCGTTATACGGTGATGCGATGCTGGACGCTGCTCAGCGGTTGCTTTGCCAGGCAACTGTTGATGCTGACGCTGTCAAAGAGGCAGGGCTTTCGGCCAAACATGCCGTAAAGTTTTTTTCATTGTGTGAGAGTGAGCTTGAACGAAGTCTGGAATGGCTGGAACACACGGGCAACCACCTTCTCACGGCTGATGATCCTCGCTTTCCGCCATTGTTGCGTTCTATACCTGATTTTCCCGGGGCGCTATTTGTGCGAGGTTGCGTTGATGTGCTTAATAGCATGCAGCTTGCGATTGTGGGCAGCCGTGCGCCCTCGTGGTACGGCGAGCGTTGGGGGAAAATGCTGAGTGAACAGCTGTCCCAATGTGGCTTTACGATCACCAGTGGCCTGGCTTGCGGCATCGATGGTGTGGCACATCATGCGGCGCTGTCAGCAAAAGGGCGAAGTGTCGCCGTGCTTGGCAATGGTCTTTTTAGCCTCTACCCGCGTCGTCATCACATTCTTGCTGAGCAACTCATCGCTTCAGAGGGAGCGATAGTGTCTGAATTTTCACTCTCAACGCCGCCCAGACCGGGTAACTTCCCACGGCGTAACCGGATCATCAGTGGGTTAAGCCAGGGCGTGCTGGTGGTTGAAGCTGCTATTCGGAGTGGATCGCTTGTTACTGCAAGGTGCGCGCTGGAGCAGGGGCGTGAAATTTTTGCGCTGCCCGGCCCGTTGGGGAACCCCGGCTGTGAAGGCCCTCACTGGCTGATAAAACAGGGGGCGACGCTGGTGACCTGTAAAGAGGATATCCTGGAAAATTTACAGCATGGATTGCATTGGTTGCAGGATGATCGCCAAAAGCGACATATTTCATCGGATCAGGAGGCAGTAGCATTGCCATTTCCCAAGCTCCTGGCTAACGTAGGAGATGAGGTAACACCTGTTGACGTTGTCGCTGAACGTGCCGGCCAACCTGTGCCAGTAACGGTAGCACAGCTACTTGAACTGGAGTTAGCAGGGTGGATCGCAGCTGTACCCGGCGGCTATGTCCGATTAAGGAGGGCATGCCATGTTCGACGTACTGATGTATTTGTTTGAGACTTACATCCACAACGAAGCAGAGATGCACGTGGATCAGGACAAATTAACACGGGATCTGACCGACGCAGGTTTTGAGCGGGAAGATATCTATAATGCGTTGATGTGGCTGGATAAGTTGGCTGATTATCAGGACGGCCTCGCCGAACCGATGCAGCTTGCTTCTGACCCATTGTCAGTGCGCATCTATACAGCTGAAGAGTGTGAAAGGCTGGATGCCAGCTGCCGGGGATTCATTTTATTCCTCGAGCAGATTCAGGTGCTAAACCTCGAAACGAGAGAGATGGTGATAGAGCGCGTCATGGCGCTGGATACTGCTGAGTTTGAACTGGAGGATCTGAAATGGGTGATCCTGATGGTTCTGTTCAACATTCCGGGCTGTGAAAATGCCTATCAGCAAATGGAAGAATTACTCTTTGAAGTGAATGAAGGTATGCTGCATTAATTCTATGTGCAGCAACAAGAGTTGTTATGGCCAAATCAGCACTCTTCACGGTGCATAAAAACGAGCCCTGTCCACAGTGTGGGGCTGAACTTGTTATTCGGTCCGGGAAACACGGTCCGTTTCTCGGTTGTTCACACTATCCGGAATGTGATTATGTCCGTCCCCTGAAAAGCCAGGCGGACGGACATATCGTCAAAATTCTGGAGGGGCAGCTTTGTCCACTCTGTGGCGCTGAACTGGCGCTGCGGCAGGGGCGTTTCGGGATGTTTATCGGATGCAGTCGCTATCCAGAATGTGCGCATACGGAACAAATTGATAAGCCAGATGAAACGGCAATTGCCTGCCCTCAGTGCCAGAGTGGTCAACTGGTGCAGCGCCGCTCTCGTTATGGCAAGACCTTCCATTCATGCGATCGCTATCCTGAATGCCAGTTCGTTATCAATTTCAAACCAGTAGCGGGCGTCTGTTCTTATTGCGATTATCCGTTACTTATAGAAAAGAAAACCGCGCAAGGCCTGAAACGCTTTTGCGCCAGTAAACAATGTGGAAAGCCGGTTTCGGCGGATCGAATCAGTGAATAATAACCTGCCATCAGGCTCCATCGCGCAGGCGGTGGACATCCTGAAAAAAGAAGAAGTCATCGCCTATCCAACAGAAGCCGTTTTCGGGGTCGGGTGCGATCCTGACAGCGAAGTAGCCGTTAACCGTCTGCTGGCGCTAAAACAGCGGCCTGTCGAAAAAGGATTGATTTTGATCGCTGCGAACTACGAGCAGCTAAAACCTTATATTGATGATTCCATGCTGACACCTGCACAGCGGGAAACCATTTTCTCTGCGTGGCCCGGTCCCGTGACGTTTGTTTTTCCTGCACAACCGACAACGCCGCGCTGGTTAACCGGGCGTTTCGATTCACTCGCGGTACGCGTCACCGACCATCCGCTGGTGGTGAAGTTATGCCAGGCATTTGGTAAACCTCTGGTTTCAACCAGCGCCAACCTTACCGGGCTTCCCCCGTGTCGGACAACCGAAGAAGTTCTGGCGCAGTTCGGGCGTGATTTTCCGGTAGCCGTCGGTGAAACCGGTGGCCGTCTAAACCCGTCAGAAATTCGCGATGCCTTGACCGGCGAACGTTTTCGCCAGGGATAATGTGATGGAAACCTATGCTGTTTTTGGTAACCCGATCGCGCACAGCAAATCACCTCTGATCCATCGGCTGTTTGCGGAGCAATTGCAGATAGACCACCCGTATGGTCGGGTTCTTGCGCCCGTTGATGCATTTATACCGACGCTGGATAGCTTTTTTGATGCGGGCGGTAAAGGTGCGAACGTCACTGTGCCTTTTAAAGAAGAGGCTTTCGGGCGTGCGGATGAGCTGACCGAGCGTGCGTCGCTCGCTGGTGCCGTCAATACCCTTAAGCGGCTTGAGGATGGTCGCCTTCTGGGCGATAACACCGATGGTATTGGTTTACTCAGCGATCTGGAGCGATTGTCGTTTATTAAACCAGGCTTTCGGATCCTGCTGATCGGTGCGGGTGGCGCGTCGCGCGGCGTATTGCTTCCTCTTCTTTCGCTGGATTGTGCGGTGACAATCACCAACCGTACTTTCTCCAGAGCAGAAGAGCTGGCGGCGTTGTTCGCACACACAGGCAGCGTAGCTGCGGTAGCACTTAAGGATCTCGCGGGTCACGAATTTGATCTTGTGATTAATGCCACCTCAAGCGGTATTAATGGAGAGATCCCGGCGATTCCTGCATCCCTGGTTCATTCCCACATCTACGCCTATGACATGTTTTATCAAAAAGGGAAAACGCCATTTCTGACCTGGTGCGAACAACAGGGGGCAAAACACGTGGCTGATGGTCTGGGCATGCTGGTGGGGCAGGCGGCTCATGCGGTGCTACTCTGGCATGGCGTGTTACCTGCTGTAGAACCTGTGATCGAAAAGCTGAAACAGGAACTGATGGCATGAATCAGGCGATTCATTTTCCCGACAGAGAAATCTGGGATGAAAACAAGCAAGCGGTTTGTTTCCCGGTGCTGGTGCATGGAATGCAGTTAACCTGTGCAATCAAACGGGAAACGCTGCTCCAGCGCTTTGGTGGTTCAGATCCGTTGGCGATCTTTTGCGAAAATCGCTGGGATATGGAAGAGGAAGCCAGCGATTTGATCCGCGATCAGCAGGAAGACGATCAGGGCTGGGTCTGGTTATCCTGATCCAGATAGTCATTCTTCCATTTAACGTAATTGTTCGCTGAGTATTTCAATCCTTCGATCTCCGCCTCTTTTAGGGGGCGGATCTGTTTAACCGGACTGCCTAAATAGAGATAGCCACTTTTCAGGCGTTTGTTTTGCGGAACAAGGCTTCCTGCACCAATCATTACGTCATCTTCTACTATGACGCCATCCAGCAAAATCGATCCCATCCCAACGAGAACCCTGTTACCAATTGTGCAGCCGTGGAGCATTACTTTATGACCGACCGTAACATCTTCCCCAATGATGAGTGGATTGCCCTCAGGGTTATAAGATGACTTATGAGTCACATGCAGCACGCTGCCGTCCTGAATATTGGTGCGTGCACCGATTGCAACATAGTTAACATCACCCCGGATCGCGACGAGTGGCCAGATGCTGACATCATCGGCAATGCGAACATCACCAATGACCACGCTGCTGGCATCGATCATCACGCGATCGCCTTTTTGGGGGAATAGATCTTTATAAGGTCGTAAAACTGCAAACATATCTACCTCGATACAGATGAGCACTGTTAAAGAAGACTTTGATCGTATTCCTGGAACGAGGCAAGGCAAAATGCGTCATTTTTTAAGCGGATCGGATGGGTTTTCAGCGAAAAGCACGGAAAATCATCAGTTGGAAAAAAAGATCTAAAAAATACTTGTGCTAAAAACTGGGATCCCTATAATGCGCCTCCATCGACACGGCGGATGTGAATCACTTCACAAACAACCCGGTCGGTTGAAGAGAAAAAATCCTGAAAATCGGGGTTGACTCTGAAAGAGGAAAGCGTAATATACGCCACCTCGCGACAGAGCGCTGAAGCGCGTCGCAACTGCTCTTTAACAATTTATCAGACAATCTGT
>NZ_JAALCJ010000016.1 GCF_011078175.1 Enterobacter cloacae | reverse complement strand
ACAGTTCTACTTCCGTACAACTGACGTGACCGGTACCATCGAACTGCCAGAAGGCGTAGAGATGGTAATGCCAGGCGACAACATCAAGATGGTTGTGACGCTGATCCACCCAATCGCGATGGACGACGGTCTGCGTTTCGCAATCCGTGAAGGCGGCCGTACCGTTGGCGCGGGCGTTGTTGCTAAAGTTCTCGGCTAATCGCTGATAACATTTGACGCAATGCGCAATAAAAGGGCATCATTTGATGCCCTTTTTGCACGCTTTCACATCAGAACCTGGCTCATCAGTGATTAATTTTGTCATAATCATTGCTGAGACAGGCTCTGCGGAGAGCGTATAATACGAAAAGCGAATAGCATTTCGATTGGTTTGCCTCGCACTCGCGGGGTGAAAATGTTTGTAGAATACTTCTGACAGGTTGGTTTATGAGTGCGAATACCGAAGCTCAAGGGAGCGGGCGCGGCCTGGAAGCGATGAAATGGGTAGTTGTTGCCGTGCTGCTGATTGTGGCGATTGTCGGCAACTATCTTTATCGTGACATGATGCTGCCGCTACGCGCGCTTGCAGTGGTAATTCTGATTGCTGCGGCGGGTGGTGTCGCGCTGTTGACGACGAAAGGCAAAGCGACCGTTGCGTTTGCCCGCGAAGCGCGTACCGAAGTCCGCAAGGTCATTTGGCCGACTCGCCAGGAAACATTGCACACCACGCTGATTGTAGCGGCGGTAACCGCTGTAATGTCACTGATCCTGTGGGGACTGGATGGTATTCTGGTTCGCCTGGTATCCTTTATCACTGGCCTGAGGTTCTGAGATGTCTGAAGCCCCTAAAAAGCGCTGGTACGTCGTTCAGGCGTTTTCCGGTTTTGAAGGCCGCGTAGCTACGTCGCTGCGTGAGCATATCAAATTACACAATATGGAAGAGTTATTTGGCGAAGTCATGGTTCCGACCGAAGAAGTGGTTGAGATCCGTGGCGGCCAACGTCGCAAAAGCGAGCGTAAATTCTTCCCGGGTTACGTGCTGGTTCAGATGGTGATGAACGACGCGAGCTGGCACCTGGTGCGCAGCGTACCACGCGTAATGGGCTTTATCGGCGGCACATCTGACCGTCCGGCGCCAATCAGCGACAAAGAAGTTGATGCGATTATGAACCGCCTCCAGCAGGTTGGTGATAAACCGCGTCCTAAAACGCTGTTTGAACCGGGTGAGATGGTTCGTGTTAACGACGGTCCGTTTGCTGACTTTAATGGTGTTGTCGAAGAAGTGGACTACGAGAAGTCCCGCCTGAAAGTTTCCGTTTCTATCTTTGGTCGTGCGACCCCGGTAGAGCTGGACTTTGCTCAGGTAGAAAAAGCCTAAGCAGCGATCAAAAAAGCGACGATTTAATCGTTGCACAGGGCGCGAGATTGGAATACAATTTCGCGCCTTTTGTTTTTATGGGTCCCGACCCGTAAAACGATTTTTATTCACGGGGAGCCTCTCCGAGGCGTTATTACCCAATCAGAGGATTTTAGAATGGCTAAGAAAGTACAAGCCTACGTCAAGCTGCAGGTTGCAGCAGGTATGGCGAACCCAAGTCCACCAGTTGGTCCAGCTCTGGGTCAGCAGGGTGTGAACATCATGGAATTCTGTAAAGCGTTCAACGCCAAAACTGAATCCATGGAAAAAGGTCTGCCAATCCCAGTTGTAATCACTGTTTACGCTGACCGTTCTTTCACTTTCGTTACCAAAACCCCTCCAGCAGCAGTTCTGCTGAAGAAAGCAGCGGGCATCAAGTCTGGTTCCGGTAAGCCGAACAAAGACAAAGTGGGTAAAATTTCCCGCGCTCAGTTGCAGGAAATCGCGCAGACCAAAGCTGCCGACATGACTGGTTCCGACATTGAAGCGATGACTCGCTCCATCGAAGGTACTGCACGTTCCATGGGCCTGGTAGTGGAGGACTAAGAAATGGCTAAACTGACCAAGCGCATGTCCGTGATCCGTGACAAAGTTGATGCGACCAAACAGTACGACATCAACGAAGCTATCGCTCTGCTGAAAGAACTGGCTACCGCTAAGTTCGTTGAAAGCGTTGACGTTGCCGTTAACCTGGGCATCGACGCTCGTAAATCCGATCAGAACGTTCGTGGCGCAACTGTACTGCCACACGGTACTGGCCGTTCCGTACGCGTAGCTGTATTTGCTCAGGGTGCAAACGCTGAAGCTGCTAAAGCTGCTGGCGCTGAACTGGTAGGTATGGAAGATCTGGCTGATCAGATCAAGAAAGGCGAAATGAACTTTGACGTTGTTATTGCTTCTCCAGATGCAATGCGCGTTGTTGGCCAGCTGGGCCAGGTTCTGGGTCCACGCGGCCTGATGCCAAACCCGAAAGTGGGTACTGTAACCCCTAACGTTGCTGAAGCGGTTAAGAACGCTAAAGCAGGTCAGGTTCGTTACCGTAACGACAAAAACGGCATCATCCACACCACCATCGGTAAAGTGGACTTTGACGCTGACAAACTGAAAGAAAACCTGGAAGCTCTGCTGGTTGCGCTGAAAAAAGCAAAACCAACTCAGGCGAAAGGCGTGTACATCAAGAAAGTTAGCATCTCCACCACCATGGGTGCAGGTGTTGCAGTTGACCAGGCTGGCCTGAGCGCTGCTGCAAACTAATGCCTTTACGTGGGCGGTGATTTTGTCTACAATCTTACCCCCACGTTTGCTAACAAACGTTAGCGGCTAAAAGAATTGTTCGTTGGAGCCTGGCCTATCCAGGCCTCCGTCGAAGACCGCAGGTGTTTCGCAAGAAACTTAATCCCCTGCGTAGACGGTGACAGAACGCTAAGATTATTTTAAATACTCTGGCTTGTTTCTGCTCACCGTATTAAGACGCTCTTCCCGTTGGGTCGAGTGAAGTGAGTTCCGGAACATGAGTTCCGGCAAACATCCAGGAGCAAAGCTAATGGCTTTAAATCTTCAAGACAAACAAGCGATTGTTGCTGAAGTCAGCGAAGTAGCCAAAGGCGCGCTGTCTGCAGTAGTTGCGGATTCCCGTGGCGTTACTGTAGACAAAATGACTGAACTGCGTAAAGCAGGTCGTGAAGCTGGCGTATACATGCGTGTTGTTCGTAACACCCTGCTGCGTCGCGTAGTTGAAGGTACTCAGTTCGAGTGCCTGAAAGACACGTTTGTTGGTCCGACCCTGATTGCATACTCTATGGAACACCCGGGCGCTGCTGCTCGTCTGTTCAAAGAGTTCGCGAAAGCGAATGCAAAATTTGAGGTCAAAGCTGCAGCCTTTGAAGGTGAGTTGATCCCGGCATCGCAAATCGATCGCCTGGCAACCCTGCCGACCTACGAAGAAGCAATTGCACGCCTGATGGCAACCATGAAAGAAGCTGCGGCTGGCAAACTGGTTCGCACTCTGGCTGCTGTACGCGATGCGAAAGAAGCTGCTTAATCGCAGTTATCTTTATAAAGCATTTGCTTACGTATAAACTTATTCTGATTTTCAGGAACAATTTAAATGTCTATCACTAAAGATCAAATCATTGAAGCAGTTGCAGCTATGTCCGTAATGGACGTTGTAGAGCTGGTATCTGCAATGGAAGAAAAATTCGGTGTTTCTGCTGCTGCTGCTGTAGCTGTAGCTGCGGGCCCGGCTGAAGCTGCTGAAGAAAAAACTGAATTCGACGTAATTCTGAAAGCTGCTGGCGCGAACAAAGTTGCTGTAATCAAAGCAGTACGTGGCGCAACTGGCCTGGGTCTGAAAGAAGCTAAAGACCTGGTAGAATCTGCTCCAGCTGCGCTGAAAGAAGGCGTGAGCAAAGACGACGCAGAAGCACTGAAAAAATCTCTGGAAGAAGCTGGCGCTGAAGTTGAAGTTAAATAAGCCAACTTTTCTGGTTGCAGCCTAAGCAATTAGGCTGATGGCTGGTGACTTTTTAGTCACCAGCCTTTTTGCGCTGTAAGGCATCAGCAGCATTTCACACTGTTTGACTGCTGGTTGTCCTGACAATGCTTGTTTCTATCGACGACTTAATATACTGCGACAGGGTGCTCGCTCTGTGTAAATCGCAATGAAATGGTTTAAGCGTGATAGCAACAGGTATTGCGGAAAGTATTCAATTTTCCGGTCCACAAAATGGTGTTGCACAAACTGTCCCTTCGTCGGACAGATGGGTCGACTTGTCAGCGAGCTGAGGAACCCTATGGTTTACTCCTATACCGAGAAAAAACGTATTCGTAAGGATTTTGGTAAACGTCCACAAGTTCTGGACATTCCATATCTCCTTTCTATCCAGCTTGACTCGTTCCAGAAGTTTATCGAGCAAGATCCTGAAGGGCAGTACGGCCTGGAAGCAGCCTTCCGTTCCGTATTCCCGATTCAGAGCTACAGCGGTAATTCCGAGCTGCAGTACGTCAGCTACCGCCTTGGCGAACCGGTGTTTGACGTTCAGGAATGTCAGATCCGTGGCGTGACCTATTCCGCACCGCTGCGCGTAAAACTGCGTCTGGTGATCTACGAGCGCGAAGCGCCGGAAGGCACCGTAAAAGACATTAAAGAACAAGAAGTCTACATGGGTGAAATTCCACTCATGACGGACAACGGTACTTTCGTTATCAACGGTACTGAGCGTGTTATCGTTTCCCAGCTGCACCGTAGCCCGGGCGTCTTCTTTGACAGCGATAAAGGTAAAACGCACTCTTCCGGTAAAGTACTGTATAACGCACGCATCATCCCTTACCGTGGTTCATGGCTGGACTTCGAATTCGATCCAAAAGACAACCTGTTTGTCCGTATCGACCGTCGTCGTAAATTGCCTGCAACCATCATTCTGCGTGCACTGAACTACACCACTGAGCAGATCCTGGACCTGTTCTTTGAGAAAGTGATCTTTGAAATCCGCGACAACAAGTTGCAGATGGAGTTGGTGCCGGAACGTCTGCGTGGTGAGACCGCGTCGTTCGACATCGAAGCCAACGGCAAAGTGTATGTGGAAAAAGGTCGCCGTATTACCGCGCGCCACATCCGTCAACTGGAAAAAGATGATATCAAACACATCGAAGTTCCGGTTGAATACATTGCAGGAAAAGTAGCCGCGAAAGATTACGTTGATGAATCAACTGGCGAGCTGATCTGCCCGGCTAACATGGAGCTGAGCCTGGATCTGCTGGCTAAGCTGAGCCAGTCTGGCCACAAACGTATCGAAACGCTGTTCACCAACGATCTGGACCACGGACCGTACATCTCCGAGACTGTACGCGTCGACCCAACCAACGATCGTCTGAGCGCGCTGGTCGAAATCTACCGCATGATGCGTCCTGGTGAACCACCAACTCGCGAAGCGGCTGAAAGCCTGTTCGAGAACCTGTTCTTCTCCGAAGACCGCTACGATCTGTCCGCGGTAGGTCGTATGAAGTTCAACCGTTCTCTGCTGCGCGACGAAATCGAAGGTTCCGGTATCCTGAGCAAAGACGACATCATTGAAGTGATGAAGAAGCTCATTGATATCCGTAACGGCAAAGGCGAAGTGGACGATATCGACCACCTCGGCAACCGTCGTATCCGTTCCGTAGGCGAAATGGCGGAAAACCAGTTCCGCGTTGGCCTGGTACGTGTAGAGCGTGCGGTGAAAGAGCGTCTGTCTCTGGGCGATCTGGATACCCTGATGCCTCAGGATATGATCAACGCCAAGCCGATTTCTGCGGCAGTGAAAGAGTTCTTTGGTTCCAGCCAGCTGTCTCAGTTCATGGACCAGAACAACCCGCTGTCTGAGATCACGCACAAACGTCGTATCTCTGCACTCGGCCCAGGCGGTCTGACCCGTGAACGTGCAGGCTTTGAAGTTCGAGACGTACACCCGACTCACTACGGTCGCGTATGTCCAATCGAAACGCCTGAAGGTCCAAACATCGGTCTGATCAACTCCCTGTCCGTGTACGCACAGACAAACGAATACGGTTTCCTTGAAACTCCGTATCGTAAAGTGACCGACGGTGTTGTAACCGACGAAATTCATTACCTGTCCGCTATCGAAGAAGGCAACTACGTTATCGCTCAGGCGAACTCCAACCTGGATGACGAAGGCCACTTTGTAGAAGATCTGGTTACCTGCCGTAGCAAAGGCGAATCCAGCTTGTTCAGCCGCGACCAGGTTGACTACATGGACGTATCCACCCAGCAGGTGGTATCCGTCGGTGCGTCCCTGATCCCGTTCCTGGAACACGATGACGCCAACCGTGCATTGATGGGTGCGAACATGCAACGTCAGGCCGTTCCAACTCTGCGTGCTGATAAGCCGCTGGTTGGTACCGGTATGGAACGTGCTGTTGCCGTTGACTCCGGTGTTACTGCTGTTGCTAAGCGTGGCGGTACCGTTCAGTACGTTGACGCATCCCGTATCGTTATCAAAGTTAACGAAGACGAGATGTATCCGGGCGAAGCGGGTATCGACATCTATAACCTGACCAAATACACCCGTTCTAACCAGAACACCTGTATCAACCAGATGCCTTGTGTATCTCTGGGTGAGCCAGTTGAACGCGGCGACGTGCTGGCAGACGGCCCGTCCACCGACCTCGGTGAACTGGCGCTCGGTCAGAACATGCGCGTAGCGTTCATGCCGTGGAACGGTTACAACTTCGAAGACTCCATCCTCGTCTCCGAGCGTGTGGTTCAGGAAGATCGTTTCACCACCATCCACATTCAGGAACTGGCATGTGTGTCCCGTGACACCAAGCTGGGGCCAGAAGAGATCACGGCCGACATCCCTAACGTGGGTGAAGCTGCGCTCTCCAAACTGGATGAATCCGGTATTGTTTACATCGGTGCGGAAGTGACCGGCGGTGACATTCTGGTTGGTAAGGTCACGCCAAAAGGCGAAACCCAGCTGACGCCAGAAGAGAAACTGCTGCGTGCTATCTTCGGTGAGAAAGCGTCTGACGTTAAAGACTCTTCTCTGCGCGTACCAAACGGTGTTTCCGGTACGGTTATCGACGTTCAGGTCTTCACCCGTGACGGCGTTGAGAAAGATAAGCGTGCGCTGGAAATCGAAGAGATGCAGCTCAAACAGGCCAAGAAAGACCTGTCTGAAGAATTGCAGATCCTCGAAGCAGGTCTGTTCAGCCGTATCTATGCGGTGCTGGTTGCCGGTGGCGTTGAAGCTGAGAAGCTCGACAAACTGCCACGCGATCGCTGGCTGGAACTGGGCCTGACCGACGAAGAGAAACAGAATCAGCTGGAACAGCTGGCTGAGCAGTATGACGAACTGAAACACGAGTTCGAGAAAAAACTCGAAGCGAAACGCCGTAAAATCACTCAGGGCGACGATCTGGCACCAGGCGTGCTGAAGATTGTTAAGGTGTATCTGGCTGTTAAACGTCAGATCCAGCCTGGTGATAAAATGGCAGGTCGTCACGGTAACAAGGGTGTTATCTCTAAGATCAACCCGATCGAAGATATGCCGCACGATGCTAACGGTACACCGGTAGATATCGTACTGAACCCACTGGGCGTACCGTCTCGTATGAACATCGGTCAGATTCTGGAAACCCACCTTGGTATGGCTGCGAAAGGTATCGGCGACAAGATCAACGCCATGCTGAAACAGCAGCAGGAAGTCGCGAAACTGCGCGAGTTCATCCAGCGTGCCTACGATCTGGGTACCGACGTTCGTCAGAAAGTCGACCTGAACACCTTCAGCGATGAAGAAGTGCTGCGTCTGGCAGAGAACCTGCGCAAAGGTATGCCAATTGCAACGCCGGTATTCGACGGTGCAAAAGAAGCTGAAATCAAAGAGCTGCTGCAACTGGGTGGTCTGCCAACGTCTGGCCAGATCACGCTGTTTGACGGCCGTACCGGTGAACAGTTCGAGCGTCCGGTAACCGTAGGTTACATGTACATGCTGAAACTGAACCACCTGGTCGACGACAAGATGCACGCTCGTTCTACCGGTTCTTACAGCCTGGTTACTCAGCAGCCGCTGGGTGGTAAGGCTCAGTTCGGTGGTCAGCGCTTCGGGGAGATGGAAGTGTGGGCGCTGGAAGCATACGGCGCAGCATACACCTTGCAGGAAATGCTCACCGTTAAGTCTGATGACGTGAACGGTCGTACTAAGATGTATAAGAACATCGTAGACGGCAACCATCAGATGGAACCGGGCATGCCAGAATCCTTCAACGTACTGTTGAAAGAGATTCGTTCGCTGGGTATCAACATCGAACTGGAAGACGAGTAATTCTCGCTCAAACAGGTCACTGCTGTCGGGTTAACGCCCGACAGCAGAGTGTGCTAACTCCGACGGGAGCAAATCCGTGAAAGACTTATTAAAGTTTCTGAAAGCGCAAACTAAAACCGAAGAGTTTGATGCGATCAAAATTGCTCTGGCTTCGCCAGACATGATCCGTTCATGGTCTTTCGGTGAAGTTAAGAAGCCGGAAACCATTAACTACCGTACGTTCAAACCTGAGCGTGACGGCCTTTTCTGTGCGCGTATTTTCGGGCCAGTAAAAGATTACGAGTGCCTGTGCGGTAAGTACAAGCGCCTGAAACACCGTGGTGTGATCTGTGAGAAGTGCGGCGTTGAAGTGACCCAGACCAAAGTACGTCGTGAGCGTATGGGCCACATCGAGCTGGCGTCTCCGACCGCTCACATTTGGTTCCTGAAATCTCTGCCGTCCCGTATCGGCCTGCTGCTGGATATGCCGCTGCGCGATATCGAACGTGTTCTGTACTTCGAATCTTATGTGGTTATCGAAGGCGGAATGACGAACCTGGAACGTAACCAGATTCTGACCGAAGAACAGTATCTGGACGCGCTGGAAGAGTTCGGTGACGAATTCGACGCGAAGATGGGTGCGGAAGCTATTCAGGCCCTGCTGAAGAGCATGGATCTGGAGCAAGAGTGTGAAACGCTGCGCGAAGAGCTGAACGAAACCAACTCCGAAACCAAGCGTAAAAAGCTGACCAAGCGTATCAAACTGCTGGAAGCGTTCGTTCAGTCTGGTAACAAACCAGAGTGGATGATCCTGACCGTTCTGCCGGTTCTGCCGCCAGATCTGCGTCCGCTGGTTCCGCTGGATGGTGGTCGTTTCGCCACGTCGGATCTGAACGATCTGTACCGTCGCGTGATCAACCGTAACAACCGTCTGAAACGTCTGCTGGATCTGGCTGCGCCGGACATCATCGTACGCAACGAAAAACGTATGCTTCAGGAAGCAGTCGATGCCCTGTTGGATAACGGTCGTCGCGGTCGTGCGATCACCGGTTCTAACAAACGTCCTCTGAAATCTTTGGCCGACATGATCAAAGGTAAGCAGGGTCGTTTCCGTCAGAACCTGCTCGGTAAGCGTGTTGACTACTCCGGTCGTTCTGTAATCACCGTAGGTCCATACCTGCGTCTGCATCAGTGCGGTCTGCCGAAGAAAATGGCACTGGAGCTGTTCAAACCGTTCATCTACGGCAAGCTGGAACTGCGTGGCCTCGCCACCACCATCAAAGCCGCGAAGAAAATGGTTGAGCGTGAAGAAGCTGTCGTTTGGGATATCCTGGACGAAGTGATCCGCGAACACCCGGTACTGCTGAACCGTGCACCAACTCTGCACCGTCTGGGTATCCAGGCATTTGAGCCAGTCCTGATCGAAGGTAAAGCTATCCAGCTGCACCCGCTGGTTTGTGCGGCTTATAACGCCGACTTCGATGGTGACCAGATGGCTGTTCACGTACCGCTGACGCTGGAAGCCCAGCTCGAAGCGCGTGCGTTGATGATGTCTACCAACAACATCCTGTCTCCAGCGAACGGTGAACCTATCATCGTTCCTTCTCAGGACGTTGTACTGGGTCTGTACTACATGACCCGTGACTGTGTTAACGCCAAAGGCGAAGGCATGGTGCTGACTGGCCCGAAAGAAGCTGAGCGTATTTATCGCGCTGGCCTGGCCTCTCTGCATGCGCGCGTTAAAGTGCGTATCACCGAATACGAAAAAGATGAAAACGGCGAGTTCGTTGCGCACACCAGCCTGAAAGACACGACCGTTGGCCGTGCCATTCTGTGGATGATCGTACCGAAAGGTCTGCCTTTCTCCATCGTCAACCAGGCGCTGGGCAAGAAAGCGATCTCCAAAATGCTGAACACCTGTTACCGCATTCTGGGTCTGAAGCCGACCGTTATCTTCGCTGACCAGACAATGTACACCGGCTTTGCTTATGCAGCGCGTTCAGGTGCATCTGTTGGTATCGATGACATGGTCATCCCAGAGAAGAAACACGAGATCATCTCTGAAGCGGAAGCTGAAGTGGCTGAGATCCAGGAGCAGTTCCAGTCTGGTCTGGTAACCGCAGGCGAACGTTACAACAAAGTTATCGATATCTGGGCTGCGGCGAACGATCGTGTATCTAAAGCGATGATGGATAACCTGCAAACCGAAACCGTCATTAACCGTGACGGCGTAGAAGAGCAGCAGGTCTCCTTCAACAGCATCTACATGATGGCCGACTCCGGTGCGCGTGGTTCTGCTGCACAGATTCGTCAGCTGGCAGGTATGCGTGGTCTGATGGCGAAGCCAGATGGCTCCATCATCGAAACGCCAATCACCGCGAACTTCCGTGAAGGTCTGAACGTACTCCAGTACTTCATCTCCACGCACGGTGCGCGTAAAGGTCTGGCGGATACCGCACTGAAAACAGCGAACTCCGGTTATCTGACGCGTCGTCTGGTTGACGTTGCACAGGATCTGGTCGTCACCGAAGACGATTGTGGCACCCTCGAAGGTATCACCATGACCCCGGTTATCGAGGGTGGTGATGTTAAAGAGCCGCTGCGCGATCGCGTACTGGGTCGTGTGACCGCGGAAGACATTCTGAAGCCGGGCACCGCAGACATTCTGGTTCCACGCAATACGCTGCTGCACGAACAGTGGTGTGACCTGCTGGAAGCGAACTCTGTTGACTCTGTAAAAGTGCGTTCCGTTGTATCCTGTGACACCGACTTTGGTGTTTGTGCGCACTGCTACGGTCGTGACCTGGCGCGTGGCCACATCATCAACAAAGGTGAGGCTATCGGCGTTATCGCGGCACAGTCCATCGGTGAGCCGGGTACACAGCTGACGATGCGTACGTTCCACATCGGTGGTGCGGCATCGCGTGCGGCTGCTGAGTCCAGCATCCAGGTGAAAAACAAAGGTAGCATCAAGCTCAGCAACGCGAAGTCTGTTGTTAACTCCGCAGGCAAGCTGGTTGTGACCTCTCGTAACACCGAGCTGAAGCTGATCGACGAATTCGGTCGTACCAAAGAGAGCTATAAAGTGCCTTACGGTGCGGTTATGGCGAAAGGTGATGGCGAGCAGGTTGCTGGCGGTGAAACCGTTGCAAACTGGGATCCACACACCATGCCGGTTATCACCGAAGTAAGTGGTTTCATCCGCTTTACTGACATGATCGACGGCCAGACCATTACTCGTCAGACCGACGAGCTGACCGGTCTGTCTTCTCTGGTGGTTCTGGATTCTGCTGAACGTACTACCGGCGGTAAAGATCTGCGTCCTGCACTGAAAATCGTTGATGCTCAGGGTAACGATGTTCTGATCCCGGGTACCGATATGCCTGCGCAGTACTTCCTGCCGGGTAAAGCGATTGTACAGCTGGAAGATGGCGTACAGATCAGCTCTGGTGACACCCTGGCGCGTATTCCTCAGGAATCCGGCGGTACCAAGGACATCACCGGTGGTCTGCCACGCGTTGCGGACCTGTTCGAAGCACGTCGTCCGAAAGAGCCTGCAATCCTGGCTGAAATCAGCGGTATTATCTCCTTCGGTAAAGAGACCAAAGGTAAGCGCCGTCTGGTTATCACGCCAGTAGATGGCAGCGAGCCGTACGAAGAGATGATTCCTAAGTGGCGTCAGCTCAACGTGTTCGAAGGTGAACGCGTAGAACGTGGTGACGTGGTTTCCGACGGTCCAGAAGCGCCGCACGACATCCTGCGCCTGCGTGGTGTGCATGCTGTTACCCGTTACATTGTTAACGAAGTACAGGACGTATACCGTCTGCAAGGCGTTAAGATTAACGATAAACACATTGAAGTTATCGTTCGTCAGATGCTGCGTAAAGCCACCATCGAAAACGCGGGCAGCTCCGACTTCCTGGAAGGCGAGCAGGTTGAATACTCACGCGTTAAGATCGCTAACCGCGATCTGGAAGCGAACGGCAAAATCGGTGCGACCTTCGCACGCGATCTGCTGGGTATCACCAAGGCGTCTCTGGCAACCGAGTCCTTCATCTCCGCAGCATCGTTCCAGGAAACGACTCGTGTCCTGACCGAAGCCGCTGTTGCAGGTAAACGTGATGAACTGCGCGGTCTGAAAGAGAACGTTATCGTGGGTCGTCTGATCCCGGCCGGTACCGGTTATGCGTACCACCAGGATCGTATGCGTCGTCGCGCAGCGGGCGAACTGCCGGCTGCACCGCAGGTGACTGCCGAAGATGCATCCGCGAGCCTTGCAGAACTGCTGAACGCAGGTCTGGGCGGTTCCGACAACGAGTAATCGTTGATGCCGTAAATAAAAAACCCGCCTCGGCGGGTTTTTTTACATCTGCATTTCTTCACTTCACTAACGGGATGCGTCGATAAAGCTCAATCATATCGCCCGCCAGATCCTGAATAACCATCGCGTTCATCAGGTGGTCCTGTGAGTGAACGGTAATCAGGTTAACCGGAAGTTTTCCGGTCCCTTCATCGAGACCGATAAGCTGCGTCTGGATCGTATGCGCATGCTTAACATATTCGCGGGATTCTTCCATTGCTTTTTCAGCTTCGTCAAAATCACCTTTACGCGCCATCTGTAACGCCGTCAGGGCCGCACTGCGCGCCGCGCCGGCGTTAACCAGCAGTTCCATGATCGTTGTTTCTAAGTCTTCCATTATGACTCCAGAAGTTTGAGCGCTTTTTCCAGTACGGCATCACCTTTCATCATGCCGTAATCCATCATGTCGATGACCGCGACCTTTTTTCCGAGTGGTTCGGCCTGCGCCTGGAGTTTTGCCTGTTCGTATTTAACCTGTGGCCCCAGTAATACGATATCAGCCGTCGCGATGTTATCTTTAAACTCCGCGACCGGAACGGCTTTAATGGTTACTTCGACTCCTTTTTTCTGCGCGGCATCTTTCATACGTTGAACCAGCATGCTGGTTGACATTCCCGCTGCACAGCATAAAACGATGTTCTTCATAGTCAGCCTCGATCTACATGTGTTTATTGATAATTATCCCTTGCAGACCGCTTCAACAACCGCTTTACCACGATTGTGTGTCAGGCATCACAAAGAAATCGGCATTTTTCTGAAACCGGTTACAATTTTACACAGGCGATCATTCTGCCCGTCAAAACGGGCAGAATTTCAGAGGGGAATTATCGGCTGGCCGTGCTTACGATGCGGTTTTTACCCTGTTGTTTAGCGGTATACAGCGCTTCATCTACGCTACCGATAAATTGTTCCAGCGGTTCGAAGTGCCACTCTCCCAACCCGGCGCTGAAGGTTACTCGCAGATCCTCTTCCCGCCAGGTCCGCTTTTCAACGGCGTTGCGCCAGGCTTCCAGTAACGCGTTCGCCGAGTTCATCAGCTCGGCCGGGAATATCACGGCGAACTCTTCTCCACCGTAGCGGTAAATGGAAATGTGGTGCGGCTGCATGATTTGAATACCCTCGCGCGCCACGTTGCGCAGAACAATATCCCCGCTCAGGTGGCCCCAGGTGTCGTTAATGGATTTGAAGTTATCAATGTCGATCAGCGCCAGAACAAATGGTTGATGAGCGGCCAGCAACTCACCCACATCGTGGTCGAATGCACGGCGGTTTTTGCAGCCTGTCAGCGCATCATGAGTGGCCTGACGGACATAGGCCAGCTCTCGTTCTTTATTTCTTCGGATGGTATGGCTGAGCATCGCCTCAAGGCGTGGGGCCTGGTTGACGTCTCCGGTTTTGATGGCGTTAATAATGTTCATCAGCACAGAACGCGAGGCATGACGGAGGTACAGTCCGAAGAGAATAATGATAATTGCCGCCAGCGCAAAACCCCAGCCGACGACGGTGGTCTCATGTCGGGTGATAACGGTCAGCGTGGCATCGGAGACCCGATAAATCACAAACCAGTCCGGATTGGTGAAAGAGTAGTAGTAATACCAGGTTTTACTTTTGGGATCGAAAAGATGGCCTTCACCGCTGGTCATTTTGTCCATCAGCGCTTCGCTTACGTACTGCTTAAAGAGCGCCCCCGTGTCCGGATGAAGTACAACGGCACCGTCACGTTCGACGATAAAAAACTCGCCCTGAACCGGCGCCACCATCTGGCGCAGCGTATATCCCATGGACGTTAAATCAAGATGAAAAGCGAGCGTACCCTTCAGACGGCCTTCGGGTGAAATAACCGGCTTATAGAGGGTGACCGTGGGATGTTGGGTGAAATAGTCCAGATAAGGGCGCGTGTAGTGAGGAAAGTTGCTGGCTTCCGCTTGCCCGACAAACCATGGGCGAGTTCGCGCGTCGAACGACTTACTCTTCTCCGTTGGCAGGACTTCCGGCGCACGCAGGTGCCGCCCTTCGGTATCCGCGAGAGAGATAGACGACACCGTCGGCATCAGGTTTTGCAAATGCATTAACATCTGCAAACCGTGTGTCTGATCGATATTTATCGTCTGATTTACTCTGTCGTTACGGGCGAAGTACATCGCAGCGCGACCAAGAATATAGTCATTTTGCCGCAGGATGGTTTCGGTATAGTTAACCGCCAGATTATGGGTGAAGTTACCATTAATTTTATGATAATCCTCAAGAAAATCCTTTCTCTGAGAAAGGATGACCAGAATGGCGATCAGCGCGAAACTGAACAGGATCCCCGCAAAGCTGACCATGATTGGCCGGGTAAAAGAGAGCTTTTTACTGTGGAGTGCCATGAGCTGTACATCAATCCAGATGGTAGACGCGTTGCGTCTGTCGATATCCTCAGCATAGTCGCTGTCCGGTTGCTGGTAGTAAATTATACAGAAGGCGATTACCGACGAGATGATTTATCTTAAGCGTAGATAAGAAAAGTCGTATTTATTGTATCAGTTGGAATTTTGTTCAAGAGTCGGAGGGCAGGGTGAAACGAGGAAGAAGCATTTTCACCCTGGTCAGCGTCCGTTGCTGACGTGGTTAAGCATAAGTAAACCGGGCAGATCGCCTCAATCGCCCGGTTTTGATATTACGAGCCGCCTCGTCACCTTTCCGCGTTTTTGCAGACGGTTTCAGCGCAGATGCGAAGCTCTTCCCAGCCAGCTGTCCCAGTCTTTCCACACCGGCTGTAGCCCTTGTGCAGTCAGTGCTTCCGCTACTGCTTCGGGCCGTCGTCCGTCGTGCGGTGCAAACTGTTCCAGTTCCGGATGATCGTCAGCGTAACCGCCCGGCTGCGTTTTGGAAAAGGCGCTGACGTTGTTGATCGCCAGCGGGATCGCGTGGTCGCGAAACGCGGGTGATTCACGCGTGGAGAGCGACAATTCCACTTCAGGCGCGAACAAACGAAATGCGCAAAGGGTTTGCACCAGCTGACGCTCATCCATCAGCGAGGCGGGTTCAACGCCTCCCGTACAGGGACGCAGTCGCGGGAATGAGATGGAATAGCGGCTTTGCCAGTACTGCTGCTGTAGCCACAGCAGATGCTCCGCCACCATATAGCAGTCCACCCGCCAGCTGTCGGACAGACCGATAAGCGCGCCTAGCCCAATTTTATCGATACCGGCGCGCCCCAGCCTGTCCGGCGTTTCCAGCCGGAAGATGAAATCCTGCTTCTTCCCTTTCAGGTGATGCCGGGCATAGGTCGCCTCATGGTAGGTTTCCTGATAAACCATTACGCCGTCCAGCCCGAGGGCTTTCAGCTCCGCATATTCCTCCTGCGACAGAGGCTGCACTTCCATTTGCAACGAGGCAAATTCGCGGCGGATGGCCGGAAGATGCTGGCGAAAATAGTCCATCCCCACCTTGCCCTGATGTTCACCCGTCACCAGCAGGAGATGTTCAAAACCCATCTCACGAATAGCTACACACTCGCGGGCGATCTCATGCTCATCCAGCGTTTTACGCTTAATACGGTTGCTCATGGAGAAACCACAGTAGGTGCAGTCATTGGCGCACAGATTAGAAAGATAGAGCGGCACGTAAAAGCTCACCGTATTGCCAAAACGCTGGCGGGTGAGGCGTTGCGCGCGCTGGGCCATCGGTTCAAGGTACGCGCTGGCTGCCGGAGAAAGCAGGGCCATCAAATCCTCGCGCGTCAAATGTTTGGCTGTTAATGCCCGCTCTACGTCCGCAGAGGTTTTACTGTTGATGCGTAAGGCAATATCGTCCCAGTTAAGCTGACGCCAGCGATCGGTAAAGGTAGCCATCAGAGCGCCTCCAGAAAACCGGTCAGCGGGCTGGTGGCCTGTGCCTGAACGCTGCGCGAGCCGGGGCCGGATTGTCGTGCCAGCAGACCCGATTCCACGGCAAGGCGGAACGCACGCGCCATCATCACCGGGTCGTCGGCCACCGCAATTGCAGTATTCACCAGCACCGCACCGGCCCCCATCTCCAGCGCCTGCGCGGCGTGACTGGGTACGCCGATGCCCGCATCCACCACCACGGGGACGGTCGCCTGCTCGATGATGATCTCCAGCATCGCGCGGGTCTCCAGTCCCTGGTTGGAGCCAATGGGTGCCCCTAACGGCATTACTGCCGCGCAGCCGATCTCTTCCAGACGCTTACAGAGCACGGGGTCGGCACCACAGTAGGGCAGAACGGTGAATCCCTGCTGCACCAGCTTCTCTGCCGCTTTCAGGGTTTCGATCGGATCGGGCAACAGCCAGCGGGCGTCGGGATGAATTTCCAGCTTCAGCCAGCGGGTGCCGAGCGCTTCACGTGCCAGCTGTGCGGCGAAAATTGCCTCTTCCGCCGTTTTCGCACCGGAGGTATTCGGTAAGAGCGTCACGCCTGCCTCCAGTAACGGCGCAAGTATGGCATCGTTGTGCTGGCGCAAATCCACGCGCTTCATCGCCAGCGTCACCAGCTGGCTGCCGCTTTCACGAATGGCATCCACCATCAGCTGCGGCGAGGCGAATTTCCCGGTTCCGGTAAAAAGGTGTGATTCAAAAGTTTTATCGGCAATACGTAACATCTCAGCCCCCTGCGATAACCTGAAACAGCAGGATCTGGTCGCCCTCATTGACCTGCTGATGTTCCCACCGCTCGCGCGGCAGGATCTGTTGATTGAGCGCCAGCGCCGTTCCCGGCTTCAGCTGGCGCAGCGTGTCGAGCAGGGCAGCAACGGTGAGATCGTCGTCGCACGTCATCGGCTCATCGTTAAACAGAATGCGCATCGCGGCCTCCGCATACCGGGCAGTGGCTGGCGCGGTTCAACGCCAGATGACGCCAGCCGCTGGAACGAGCGTCGAACAGCCGGAGCGTGTTGCGTTCTGTCTCCATGCCGCTGAGCAACTTGATGGCCTCCAGCGCCTGAAGGGTGCCCATCACGCCCACCACCGGGCCTAAAATGCCTGCCGTGCGGCAGTTACGCTCCGGTTCAGCGTCGTCCGGCCATAGACAGCGGTAGCAGCCCTGTGTCCACGGTGGCGTCAGAACCATAATCTGCCCGCCGAAACCGACCGCGCTGGCGGCGATCAGCGGCGTGTTCTGTGTAACACAGGCCGCATTGATGGCCTGACGCGTCGCCATATTATCCGTGCAGTCCAGCACCACGTCGGCAAGGGCCACTTCGCGTTGCAGATCTTCCCCGCTCAGCCGCGTCTGGAGTGCGACCAGTTCGATATCGGGGTTAAGCTGGTTCAGCCGCTGGCGCGTAACGTGGGCTTTAGGCTGGTTGATATCTTCTGTCGTGAAGAGGATTTGCCGTTGCAGGTTGCTGAGATGTACCTCGTCGTCATCGGCCAATACCAGCGTGCCCACGCCCGCCCCAGCCAGATACAGCGCGGCGGGGGCGCCTAATCCGCCCAGACCGACAATCAGTACCCGGCTGGCGAGCAGCTTTTGCTGCCCGTCGATGGCAATATCCTCCAGTAGGATCTGGCGGCTGTAGCGCATAAAATCACGATCTTTCATCGCCCGCTCCTGCCAGTTGTAAAAGCTGCGCGGTGGCGGCCTGCCAGTCTGCCGCCTGGGTGATGGCGCTGACGACGGCGATACTGCCGACGCCGGTCTCCAGCACGGCGGGCGCACGTTCAAGGCTGATCCCGCCGATGGCGACGGTGGGGTAATCGGCAAGGCGCTTAACGTGGGCCGCCAGCTGCGTTAAACCCTGTGGTGCTGAGGGCATCTGCTTGGTTTGCGTCGGAAAAACGTGGCCGAGGGCGATGTAAGAAGGACGCGCCGCCAGCGCCACGTCAATTTCCATATCGTCGTGAGTAGATACGCCCAGCCGCAGCCCGGCGTTGCGGATCGCGTTCAGATCGGTGGTTTCCAGATCCTCCTGCCCCAGATGGACGCCGTACGCCTGGTGTTTAATCGCCAGCCGCCAGTAGTCGTTGATAAACAGGCGGGCGTGGTAACGTCGTCCCAGCGCGATGGCGGCGATGACATCGGCCTCAACCTCTTCATCGCGCTTATCTTTAATACGCAGTTGGAGGGTGCGAACCCCTGCCTCGAGCAGGCGTTGGATCCACTCCACGCTGTCCACCACCGGGTAAAGCCCTAAGCGGAAGGGCACGGAGGGGAAATCGGGCTGGTACATTACGCCTCCTCCTTTTTGAGGTAGATCTCGCCGCCTTTCGCGCGGAAGGTTTCTGACATGTCCGCCATGCCGACTTCGATGGTCTGCGCGGCGGCGTAGTCGCGCACCTCCTGGCTGATTTTCATCGAGCAGAATTTTGGACCGCACATGGAGCAGAAGTGTGCCACCTTGCCCGATTCCTGCGGCAGGGTTTCGTCGTGGTAGGCGCGGGCAGTGAAGGGGTCCAGTGCAAGGTTAAACTGGTCTTCCCAGCGGAACTCAAATCGCGCTTTGGACATGGCGTTATCGCGGATTTGCGCGCCCGGGTGGCCTTTTGCCAGATCCGCCGCGTGAGCGGCAATCTTGTAGGCGATCAGCCCCTGCTTCACGTCCTCTTTGTTTGGCAGGCCGAGGTGCTCTTTCGGCGTCACGTAGCAGAGCATGGCGCAGCCGAACCAGCCGATCATCGCCGCCCCAATCCCTGACGTGAAGTGGTCATAGCCTGGCGCAATATCGGTGGTCAAAGGCCCCAGCGTGTAGAACGGCGCTTCGTGGCAGTGCTCCAGCTCCTCGGTCATGTTGCGGCGGATCATCTGCATCGGCACATGTCCGGGGCCTTCAATCATCACCTGTACGTCATACTCCCAGGCAATTTTGGTCAGTTCGCCCAGCGTGTGCAGCTCGGCAAACTGCGCTTCGTCGTTGGCATCGCGAATGGAGCCCGGACGCAGTCCGTCGCCCAGCGACAGGGATACGTCATAGGCGGCGCAGATTTCGCAGATCTCGCGGAAGTGTTCGTAGAGGAAGTTTTCCTGATGATGTGACAGACACCATTTTGCCATGATGGACCCGCCGCGGGAGACGATGCCGGTGAGACGTTTTGCGGTCATCGGCACGTAGCGCAGCAGCACGCCCGCGTGAATGGTGAAGTAGTCCACACCCTGTTCCGCCTGCTCCAGCAGGGTGTCGCGGAAGGCTTCCCAGGTGAGGTTTTCGGCGATGCCGTTCACTTTCTCCAGCGCCTGATAAATCGGGACGGTGCCAATCGGGACCGGGCTGTTACGCAGGATCCACTCGCGAGTCTCATGGATATAGCGGCCCGTGGAAAGGTCCATCACCGTGTCCGCGCCCCAGCGCGTCGACCAGACCAGCTTTTCAACCTCTTCTTCGATGGAAGAGGTGACGGCAGAGTTGCCGATGTTGGCGTTGACCTTCACCAGGAAGTTGCGACCGATAATCATCGGCTCGGATTCCGGATGGTTGATGTTGGCGGGAATAATGGCGCGTCCGGCGGCCACTTCGTCACGCACGAATTCCGGCGTGATGTTTTCCGGCAGGCGAGCGCCAAAACCTTCTCCCGGGTGCTGGTGGCGCAGCACTTCGCTGCGGATCCGCTCGCGGCCCATGTTTTCGCGAATGGCGATGAACTCCATCTCCGGCGTGACAATACCCTGGCGCGCGTAGTGCAGCTGGGTTACGCATTTACCCGCTTTAGCGCGTTTCGGCGTCAGCAGGCCGGTAAAACGCAGCTCGTCCAGGCCGTCGTCGGCCAGGCGCTCGTTGGTATACGCCGAGCTGCGCACGCGCAGTTCTTCGCAGTCGTTACGGGCGTCAATCCACGGCTGGCGCAGTTTTGCCAGACCCTGCTGTACGTTGATAGCAACAGAAGGATCGCCGTAAGGGCCGGAGGTGTCATACACCGGCACGGCTTCGTTGTCTTCAAACTGCGGGTTCTCTTTGCTGCCGCCGATAAGCGTCGGGCTGAGCTGGATTTCGCGCATCGGGACGCGGATATCGGCCTGTGAGCCGGAAATGTAGATGCGTTTCGAGTTCGGGAAAGCGGTGCCTTCCAGGGTGTCGATGAAGCGTTGCGCGTGTTCGCGATGTTCGCGGCGGGTCAGTTTTGTTGTAGACATAGCTCATTCCAAAAGTGAAGGACATGGCTTGTCAGACGACGGATGAAGCAAGAGAAGATCGCCTCTGGGGCGATACAACAGCAGTGTGACTCTTGTTCCCTTCGCAGGTATTAGCCTGATCAGGTTCCGCGGATCCCGAATTAACGGTCTCAGCCCGTGCTTTCGCACTGGGCACTCCGACAAGAAAAATCCCCCTCCGTAGAGGGGCGAATGGTTGTAAATTACTCGTTAACGATTAAGAACTCAAGCCGGGCGCGCAACGTTATCGCTGGTGCTGATATTCAGGTTGTTGTCCAGCACGAGGGCGATGAGCTTGTCTTCCAGCGTGAATCGCTCTTCCAGCGCTTCGCCAAGATCAGAAAGCGCCTGCTGGAACTCAAGATAATTATCGTGATCGATGGCGTTCTCCAGCGTTGAATCGTAGTAGTCCATGATCTGCTGGGTGTTGGCTTCCAGCAGCGGACAGAGTTTGCTGGCCGCTAAATACGGCGTTGTCCCTTCCATTTCGCGGATAATGCGTTCATAAAGGTTGAAATGGCCGTCGGAAAGGTAGTCGACAAGGCTCTGACAAAAGTCGTCCAGCGCTTTTTCATTCAGCCGCATAAAGGATTCTTTGCCAGGCTTAAGACCAACCAGATTGTAATACGCCACGAGTAGATGCTTGCGCACATGTAGCCAGCGATCCACCAGGGTGTTACTTCCTCCAACGCGCTCAGTCAGGCTTTCCAGCTGGTTTAACATGGTCGACTCCATAAGGTTTAGAATGGGATCTGCTTATCCAAAATGTAACCATAATGCTAACAACATGTCAGTGAAGCGAAGGTAGTGCAATAGATATGGATCGTATTATTGAAAAATCAGATCTGGGTTGGTGGATCGTCAGTCACGAACAAAAATTATGGCTGCCCGGTGGGGAGATACCCTACGGTACGGCAGACATCTTCGATCTCGTCGGTCAACCCGCACTGCGTATCGGCGAATGGCAGGGCGATCCGGTATGGTTGATCCAACAGGCTCGTCGTCAGGATATGGGATCCGTACGTCAGGTACTGGATCTGGACGTCGGTCTGTTCCAGCTGGCGGGGCGCGGCGTACAACTGGCGGAGTTTTACCGCTCGCATAAATACTGCGGCTATTGCGGCCACACCATGCACCCGAGCAAAACCGAGTGGGCAATGCTCTGCGGCCACTGCCGTGAACGCTACTACCCGCAAATCGCGCCGTGCATCATTGTCGCCATCCGCCGTGATGATTCCATCCTGCTGGCACAGCATACTCGCCATCGTAACGGCATTCATACCGTCCTCGCCGGGTTCGTGGAAGTCGGCGAAACGCTGGAGCAGGCGGTGGCGCGTGAAGTGATGGAAGAGAGCGGGATCAAGGTGAAAAACCTGCGCTACGTAACGTCGCAGCCGTGGCCGTTCCCGATGTCCCTGATGACGGCGTTTATGGCGGAATACGACAGCGGCGAGATCGTTATCGACCAGAAAGAGCTGCTCGACGCGAACTGGTATCGTTATGACGATTTGCCGCTGCTGCCCCCGCCGGGAACGGTGGCGCGTCGTCTGATAGAAGATACCGTGGCAATGTGTCGGGCCGAGTATGAGTAGTGTTACACTGACGGACTGACGCAATAAGGAACTGCAAAATGACCGAACTGAAGAACGATCGTTATCTGCGTGCGCTGCTGCGCCAGCCCGTTGATGTCACCCCGGTGTGGATGATGCGCCAGGCGGGACGCTATCTGCCAGAGTACAAAGCCACGCGCGCGCAGGCAGGCGATTTTATGTCGCTGTGCAAAAACGCCGAGCTGGCTTGTGAAGTGACGCTCCAGCCGCTGCGCCGCTTCCCGCTGGATGCCGCCATTCTCTTTTCGGACATTCTGACCATTCCGGATGCGATGGGCCTTGGCCTGTACTTTGAAACCGGCGAAGGCCCGCGTTTTACCTCTCCGATCAAAAGCAAAGCCGACGTTGATAAGCTGCCGATCCCCGATCCGGAAGGCGAGCTGGGCTACGTGATGAACGCCGTGCGCACAATCCGCCGCGAGCTGAAAGGCGAAGTGCCGCTGATTGGCTTCTCCGGTAGTCCGTGGACGCTGGCCACCTACATGGTGGAAGGCGGAAGCAGCAAAGCCTTTACCGTGATCAAAAAGATGATGTACGCCGAGCCGCTGGCCCTGCATGCGCTGCTCGACAAGCTGGCGAAGAGCGTCACGCTCTATCTCAACGCGCAGATTAAAGCGGGCGCGCAGTCGGTGATGATTTTTGACACCTGGGGCGGCGTGCTGACCGGGCGTGATTATCAGCAGTTCTCCCTGTACTACATGCACAAAATTGTCGACGGCCTGCTGCGTGAAAACGAAGGCCACCGCGTGCCGGTGACGCTGTTTACCAAAGGCGGTGGTCAATGGCTGGAAGCGATGGCGGCCACCGGCTGCGACGCGCTGGGCCTCGACTGGACCACCGATATTGCCGATGCGCGCCGTCGCGTGGGGGACAAAGTGGCGCTCCAGGGCAACATGGACCCGTCCATGCTCTATGCGCAGCCTGCCCGTATCGAAGAAGAAGTGTCGACTATACTGTCTGGTTTCGGCCAGGGTGAAGGCCACGTCTTCAACCTCGGTCACGGTATTCACCAGGATGTACCACCCGAACACGCAGGCGTATTTGTGGAGGCGGTGCATCGGCTTTCTGCCCAGTATCACAAGTAAGGAGTGGTTATGGATCTCGCGTCGCTACGCGCTCAGCAAATCGAACTGGCTTCATCAGTGATCCGCGAGGATCGTCTGGATACCGATCCCCCGCGGTTCATCGGTGGGGCGGACGTCGGATTCGAACAGGGCGGGGAAGTGACGCGAGCGGCGATGGTGGTCCTGAAATACCCTTCGCTTGAGCTGGTGGAGTACAAGGTGGCGCGCATCGCCACCACCATGCCGTATATCCCCGGCTTTCTCTCCTTCCGCGAGTATCCCGCGCTGCTGGCCGCGTGGGAGCAGCTTTCGCAAAAACCTGATCTGCTGTTTGTTGATGGGCACGGTATCTCTCACCCGCGTCGCTTAGGCGTCGCCAGCCACTTTGGTCTGCTGGTGGACGTGCCGACCATCGGGGTGGCGAAAAAACGTCTGTGCGGCGCGTTTGAGCCACTCTCTGCCGAACCTGGCGCGCTGGCACCCCTTATCCATAAAGGCGAGCAGCTGGCGTGGGTCTGGCGCAGTAAAGCGCGCTGCAATCCGCTGTTTATCGCCACCGGGCATCGGGTCAGCATGGACAGCGCTCTGGCGTGGGTGCAGCGCTGTATGAAGGGCTACCGTTTACCGGAGCCAACCCGTTGGGCTGACGCCGTTGCCTCATCACGTCCGGCATTCATTCGTTGGCAGGCAATTCAGCCGTGATTCAGGTAAACTGCGGCTAATTTTCGATTCGAGACATCATCATGTTACAAAACCCGATTCATCTGCGCCTTGAGAAGCTGGAAAGCTGGCAGCACGTGACGTTTATGGCTTGCCTGTGCGAGCGCATGTATCCCAACTATGCCGCGTTCTGCAAGCAGACGGCGTTTGGCGAAGGCCAGATTTATCGCCGTATCCTGGATTTAATCTGGGAGACGCTGACGGTGAAAGACGCGAAAGTGAATTTCGACTCTCAACTCGAAAAACTGGAAGAGGCTATTCCGGCTGCGGATGATTTCGACCTGTATGGCGTCTACCCGGCCATTGATGCCTGCGTGGCGTTGAGCGAGCTGATCCATTCTCGTCTGAGCGGTGAAACGCTGGAGCACGCCATCGAAGTCAGTAAGGCATCCATCACCACCGTCGCGATGCTGGAAATGACCCAGGAAGGCCGTGAAATGACCGACGAAGAGCTGCGTGCTAACCCGGCGGTTGAACAGGAATGGGATATTCAGTGGGAGATCTTCCGCCTGCTGGCAGAGTGTGAAGAACGTGATATTGAGCTGATCAAAGGGCTGCGCGCGGACCTGCGCGAGGCTGGCGAGAGTAATATTGGTATAATTTTTAACCAATGAGACAACAAAACGTGATTTAACGCCTGTTTTGTCACTCCTCGACTCTTCCCTTTCGCCCCCCGTCTGGTCTACATTTGGGGGGCGAAAAAAAGTGGCTATCGGTGCGTGTATGCAGGAGAGTGCTTTTTTGGCATTTTCGTCGCACTCGATGCTTAGCAAGCGATAAACACATTGAAAGGATAACTTATGAACAAGACTCAACTGATTGATGTAATTGCGGACAAGGCTGATCTGTCTAAAGTGCAGGCTAAAGCTGCTCTGGAATCTACCCTGGCTGCTATTACTGAGTCTCTGAAAGAAGGCGATGCTGTACAACTGGTTGGTTTCGGTACCTTCAAAGTGAACCACCGCGCTGAGCGTACTGGCCGCAACCCGCAGACCGGTAAAGAAATCAAAATCGCCGCAGCTAACGTGCCGGCATTTGTTTCTGGTAAAGCACTGAAAGACGCTGTTAAGTAAGACGCGTGGCAGTGAACAGTTTTAGCGAAGGGGCGGCAACGCCCCTTTTGTCATTCTGGCGTGGAACGCTCGCGCTGGTCGGCATACTGTTGCTCTCCGCCTGTAGTCATGATTCTTCTCTGCCACCGTTTACCGCCAGCGGCTATGCTGACGATCAAGGGGCGGTCAGGATCTGGCGCAAAGACTCCAGCGATGAAGTCCACCTGCTTTCCGCATTCAGTCCGTGGCATAACGGCAATACCTCGACCGCAGAATACCGCTGGCAGGGCGATGCGTTGTCGCTTATTGAACTGAATATCTACAGTAAGACCCCCGAACACGTGAAGGTGCGTTTCGACGACCACGGCGAGCTGAGCTTTATGCAGCATGAAGTCAGTGGCCTGAAACAGCAGCTTTCCAGCGATCAGATCGCCCTCTACCGCTACCGTGCCGAACAACTTCGCCAGACCAGCGATGCCCTGCGTCAGGGTCGCGTGGTATTGCGCCAGGGGCGCTGGCATGCCGACGGCACGGTGACCACCTGCGAAGGGCAGACGGTGAAGCCTGATCTAGAATCCTGGGCGACTGAACACATTCAGCGTCGTCAGCGGCATTCATCTGTGGAGGTGAGCGTGGCGTGGCTGGAAGCGCCGGAAGGCTCTCAGCTGTTGCTGGTGGCGAACGAAGATTTCTGCACGTGGCAGCCGACAGAGAAGAGTTTTTGAGTTCTGTAGATTAAGCCGGATGGCGCTAACGCTTATCCGGCCTACGAACGATCCCCTCTCCCTTTGGGAGAGGGTTAGGGTGAGGGGGAAAATTACTCGCCCTGCTCGCGCGCAATCGCACGATAACCGATATCCTGACGGCTAAAGCTACCGTTCCAGTGAATATCCGCCATCAGCGCATAGGCGCGTTTCTGCGCTTCGGCAACGGTATGGCCCAGCGCGGTCGCACACAGCACGCGTCCGCCGTTGGTGAGGACGCGATCGTCGTCAGACAGTTTCGTACCGGCGTGGAATACCTTCGCGCCGTCAATCTCTTCCAGCGGTAAGCCGTGGATCTCATCACCGGTGTTGTAGTTACCCGGATAACCGCCCGCAGCAATCACCACGCCCAGAGATGCACGTTCGTCCCACTCTGAGGTTTTCTCGTCCAGCTTGCCTTCGCAAGCCGCCAGACATAGATCGACCAGGTCCGATTTCATGCGCAGCATGATCGGCTGGGTTTCCGGATCGCCAAAGCGGCAGTTGAATTCAATCACCTTCGGGTTACCCTGCTTGTCGATCATCAGGCCAGCGTAGAGGAAACCGGTGTAGGTATTACCTTCCGCCGCCATGCCTTTCACGGTAGGCCAGATAATGCGGTCCATGGTGCGCTGATGCACTTCATCAGTCACCACCGGGGCGGGGGAGTAAGCGCCCATTCCTCCAGTATTAGGACCCGTATCGCCATTGCCTACGCGCTTGTGATCCTGGCTGGTCGCCATCGGCAGAACGTGCTCGCCGTCGACCATCACGATAAAGCTCGCTTCTTCACCATCCAGGAATTCTTCGATCACGATGCGGTGACCGGCATCTCCGAAGGCGTTGCCCGCCAGCATATCTTGAACCGCGGCTTCGGCTTCTTCGAGTGTCATCGCCACGATAACGCCTTTACCGGCGGCCAGACCGTCGGCTTTGATCACAATCGGCGCGCCTTTTTCACGCAGGTAAGCCAGAGCAGGCTCCACTTCGGTGAAGTTCTGATATTCCGCCGTCGGGATGTTGTGACGCGCCAGGAAATCTTTGGTGAAGGCTTTTGAGCCCTCCAGCTGGGCGGCGCCTTCGGTTGGGCCAAAGATCTTTAGGCCAGCAGCGCGGAACGCGTCTACCACGCCAATCACCAGTGGCGCTTCCGGGCCGACAATGGTCAGATCGATTTTCTCATTCTGGGCAAAGCTTAACAGCGCCGGGATATCTGTTACGCCGATGGCGACGTTCTGTAACGCAGGTTCCAGCGCGGTACCGGCGTTACCTGGTGCCACGAAGACGGTTTCAACCTGCGGAGACTGCGCCGCTTTCCACGCCAGGGCGTGCTCGCGCCCGCCGTTACCAATGACTAATATTTTCATTCTCTGCTCCGGGAATTAATGGCGGAAGTGGCGCATGTCGGTGAAGATCATCGCGATGCCGTGTTCGTCGGCGGCGGCAATCACTTCGTCGTCGCGGATTGAACCACCAGGCTGGATCACGCAGGTAATGCCGACAGCGGCTGCTGCGTCGATACCGTCACGGAACGGGAAGAAGGCGTCAGAAGCCATGGCGGAGCCTTTTACTTCCAGACCTTCGTCACCTGCCTTGATACCGGCAATTTTCGCAGAATACACGCGGCTCATCTGGCCTGCGCCTATTCCGATGGTCATGTTTTCTTTGGCGTAGACGATGGCGTTGGACTTCACGAATTTCGCCACTTTCCAGCAGAACAGCGCGTCACGCAGCTCCTGCTCGCTCGGCTGGCGTTTGGTCACTACGCGCAGGTCGGCTTCTGTCACCATGCCCAGATCGCGATCCTGGACCAGTAGGCCGCCGTTGACGCGCTTGAAGTCCAGGCCCGGCACGCGTTCTGCCCATTGTCCGCAAATCAGTACGCGCACGTTCTGTTTTGCCGCGGTGATTTTCAGCGCGTCTTCGGATGCAGATGGTGCAATGATCACTTCAACAAACTGACGGGAGATGATGGCCTGCGCAGTTTCGGCATCCAGCTCGCGGTTGAAGGCGATAATGCCGCCAAACGCGGAGGTCGGGTCGGTTTTGTAAGCGCGATCGTAGGCATCCAGAATAGAGGTGCTTACCGCCACGCCGCAAGGGTTCGCGTGCTTGACGATAACGCAGGCCGGCTCGCTGAACTCTTTCACGCATTCCAGCGCGGCGTCGGTGTCGGCAATGTTGTTATAGGAGAGCGCTTTGCCCTGAACCTGCTGAGCGGTCGCCACAGAGGCTTCTTTCACCTCTTCTTCTATATAGAAGGCTGCCTGCTGGTGGCTGTTCTCACCATAACGCATATCCTGCTTCTTGATGAAGTTCAGGTTCAGGGTGCGCGGGAAGCGGCCAGAAGGTTCGTTGCTTTCGCCGTGGTAAGCCGGCACCAGGCTACCGAAGTAGTTGGCGATCATGCTGTCATACGCCGCGGTGTGTTCGAAAGCTTTGATGGCGAGGTCGAAACGGGTAGCCAGAGTGAGCGACCCTTCGTTGGCATCCATCTCATTAATAATGCTTTCGTAGTCGCTGCTCTTGACGACAATGGCGACATCTTTATGGTTCTTGGCCGCGGAGCGCACCATGGTCGGGCCGCCGATATCGATATTCTCTACGGCGTCTTCCAGAGAACAGCCTTCACGGGCAACGGTCTGGGCGAACGGGTAGAGGTTAACGACAACCATGTCGATGGGAGCAATATTGTGTTGCTCCATGATGCCATCGTCCTGACCGCGACGGCCAAGGATGCCGCCGTGTACCTTTGGATGCAGAGTTTTAACGCGTCCATCCATCATTTCCGGGAAACCGGTGTAGTCGGACACTTCGGTTACCGGCAGACCTTGATCTGCTAACAGGCGCGCGGTGCCGCCTGTAGAGAGCAGCTCTACACCGCGTGTAGAAAGTGCCTGAGCGAATTCGACGATACCGGCTTTATCAGAAACACTGAGCAGAGCGCGGCGGACTGGACGACGTTGTTGCATGGTAAATCCCCTGGATTTGACGATTACAGAGAGCGTTAGGTGAATTTTCCACATAAAAACTCAACTAACACACCTGGCAGGGCCTCTTTATTTAGCGCGAGCATTTTAACGAAAACGTTTGCGCAACGCTCGCATATTTTCACTTTTTCATCGAGTTGTGGATAAGTCTGTTAATAATTAGGTATAAGGCGGGGTTTTGCTGGGGAATGCAGCAATCAGTCATTTTTTTGCAACTTTTCTGTTGCGGTCGCTCGGGAACTCCCTATAATGCGCCTCCATCGACACGGCGGATGTGAATCACTTCACAAAGAACCCGGTCGGTTGAAGAGAAAAAATCCTGAAAATCGGGGTTGACTCTGAAAGAGGAAAGCGTAATATACGCCACCTCGCGACAGAGCGCTGAAGCGCGTCGCAACTGCTCTTTAACAATTTATCAGACAATCTGTGTGGGCACTCAAAGTGACATGGATTCTTAACGTCGCAAGACGATAAATGAATACCAAGTCTCAACGAGTGAACACGTAATTCATTACGAAGTTTAATTCATTGAGCATCAAACTTTTAAATTGAAGAGTTTGATCATGGCTCA
>NZ_JAALCJ010000015.1 GCF_011078175.1 Enterobacter cloacae | reverse complement strand
CTGATGCCCCCACCCCAGCCCTCTCACACAGGGAGAGGGAGAACAACCAGCCCGTAGGCTCGGTAAGCGTAGCGCCACCGGGCGAAATTTACGGCGGCCTGATGCTCTCACCCCAGCCCTCTCACACAGGGAGAGGGAGAACAACCAGCCCGTAGGCTCGGTAAGCGTAGCGCCACCGGGGGGAAATTTACTGCGGTCTGATGCCCTCACCCCAGCCCTCTCACACAGGGAGAGGGAGAACAACCAGCCCGTAGGCTCGGTAAGCGTAGCGCCACCGGGCGAAATTTACGGCGGCCCGATGCTCTCACCCCAGCCCTCTCACACAGGGAGAGGGAGAACAACCAGCCCGTAGGCTCGGTAAGCGTAGCGCCACCGGGCGAAATTTACTGCGGCCTGATGCTCTCACCCATGAGGAGAAAGGAAAATTAGTGAGTACTTACATCACCGCAGCAAACGCCTGCGCCACGCGCTGGACGTTGCCGGCGTTCAGCCCCGCCACGCACATACGGCCGCTGGCAATCAGGTAGACGCCGAACTCTTCACGTAAGCGATTGACCTGCGCTGCGCTCAGTCCGGTGTAGCTGAACATTCCGCGCTGCTTAATCAGATAGTCGAAATTCTGCCCCGGCACCGCCTCTTTCAGCACGTTAACCAGCTCCTGACGCATCGACAGGATGCGTTTACGCATACCTTCCACTTCCGCAAGCCAGGTGGCTTTCAGCTCTTCGTCACCCAGTACGGTCGCTACCACCTGCGCACCAAAGTTCGGCGGGCTGGAGTAGATCCGGCGGACCGTCGCTTTCAGCTGACCGAGTACGCGTCCCGCTGATTCGGCGTCTTCACACACCACGGACAGACCGCCAACGCGCTCGCCGTACAGGGAGAAGATTTTTGAGAAAGAGTTGCTGACCAGAGCGGGAAGCCCCGCGCTGGCAATCGCGCGAATGGCGTAGGCGTCCTCGTCCATGCCCGCGCCAAAGCCCTGATAGGCGATGTCGAGGAACGGGATCAGGTTACGCGCCTTCAGCACCTCGATCACCGCATCCCACTGGGCATTGGTGAGGTCCGCACCGGTCGGATTATGGCAGCATGGATGCAGCAATACGATACTGCGCTCCGGCAGGGTGTTCAGTTTTTCCAGCAGCGCATCAACGCGCACGCCGTTGGTTTCGCTGTCGAACCACGGATAGGTTTCAACCCTGAAGCCTGCACCCTCGAAGATCGCAACGTGGTTTTCCCACGTCGGGTCGCTGACCCACACGCCGGAATCCGGGAAGTACTTTTTCAGGAAATCTGCACCCACCTTCAGCGCACCCGAGCCACCCAGCGTCTGGATAGTCGCCACGCGCTTTTGCGCGAGCACCGCGTGGTCCGCACCAAACAGCAGCGGCGCGATAGTGTTGCGGTAGGTGTTTAATCCCTCCATCGGCAGATAAAGCGAAGCACCGTGCGGAGTTGCGTTAAGACGCGCTTCAGCTTCGGCAACGGCTTTCAACTGAGGAATGATGCCGTCTTCGTTGTAGTAAAGACCAATGCTGAGGTTCACTTTGTCGCTGCGAGGATCTTCTTTGAAACGCTCCATCAAGGAGAGAATAGGGTCGCCGGCGTAGGCGTCTACTTTCTGAAACACGCGATGTTCTCCGGATTATTATGAGGCAGGGAATTCAACAATAAACCGGAAGCGGAAGAAGATCGAGGGGATGTTAACAGAAGCGGGATGCATCGCATCCCGCTCATGCTTAGTCGACGTATTTCATCGCGACCCTTGAGGTAAGGCGCGTGATAAGTTCGTAAGCACTCACTTTTGTTATTTCAGCAATACGCTCTACCGGCAGGCCTTCGCCCCACATCACCGCATCATCCCCCGCTATATCCTGCGCGTCGGGCCCCAGATCAACACAAATCATGTCCATCGCCACGCGACCGACAATCTTCACTTCGCGACCGTTGACCAGCACCGGCGTGCCCGTTGGCGCGGCGCGGGGATAGCCGTCACCGTAGCCCATCGCCACCACGCCAAGACGCGTATCGCGCTCGCTGATCCAGGTGCCGCCGTAACCCACCGGCTCTCCCGCTTTGTGCTCACGCACGGCAATCAGCTTTGAAACCAGCGACATCACCGGCTTAAAGCCAAAGTCCGGCCCCCAGGGTTTGTTCTCAAGCGGCGAAACGCCATAAAGAATGATGCCCGGACGCGCCCAGTCGAAGTGCGACTGCGGCCACAGCAGGATCCCGCCGGACGCCGCAATGGAGCGCATCCCCGGTTTGCCTTCGCAGAAGGTGTTGAAGATATCAAGCTGCTGTTCCGTTGCGCCGCACTCAGGCTCATCGGCGCGGGCAAAGTGGCTGACGATGTTCACCGGCTGACGCACATTTTTGCACTGACACAGGCGCTGATAAAACGCCTCCGCGCTTTCAGGTCGCACGCCGAGACGGTGCATGCCCGTGTCGAGCTTCATCCAGACGGTGACCGGTTCGCTCAGTTCGGCCGTTTCCAGCGCGGCCAGCTGTTCTTCGTTATGCACCGCCGTGTGCAGGTGCTGATCGGCAATGGTCGGCAGGTCCGAGGCTTCAAAAAAGCCTTCGAGGAGCAGAATCGGTTGCGTAATTCCGCCTGCGCGCAGGCGGAGAGCTTCTTCGAGACGGGCGACGCCAAAAGCGTCGGCATCGGGGAGCGTTCGCGCGGTCTCAAGAAGACCGTGTCCGTAAGCGTTCGCTTTCACGACTGCAACGAGCTTACTGGCGGGCGCCAGTTCTCGCAAACGTTGCAGGTTGTGTCGCAGAGCGCGGCGGTTAATCACAACAGTTGCCGCTTGCATTTGAATTCCTTAGAAATTACTCATCATCATATTGAGGACCGGCATAGTTGTCGAAACGCGACCACTGGCCGTTAAAGGTCAGACGCACCGTACCGATGGGGCCGTTACGTTGCTTACCAATAATAATTTCGGCGATCCCTTTCAGATCGCTGTTCTCGTGATAAACCTCATCACGGTAGATGAACATGATTAAGTCGGCATCCTGCTCGATGGAGCCGGATTCACGCAGGTCGGAGTTGACCGGGCGTTTATCGGCGCGTTGTTCCAGAGAGCGGTTCAGCTGCGACAGCGCCACCACCGGCACGTGCAGCTCTTTGGCTAACGCCTTGAGCGAGCGGGAGATCTCTGCAATTTCCAGCGTACGGTTGTCAGAGAGCGACGGCACGCGCATCAGCTGAAGGTAGTCGATCATGATCAGGCCGATGCCACCGTGTTCACGGGCGATACGGCGCGCGCGGGAGCGCACTTCCGTCGGCGTCAGGCCGGAGGAGTCATCAATATAGATGTTCCGTTTTTCAAGCAGAATCCCCATGGTGCCGGAGATCCGCGCCCAGTCCTCATCGTCCAGCTGGCCGGTACGGATGCGGGTCTGATCCACGCGCGACAGGGACGCCAGAGAACGCATCATGATCTGTTCTGAGGGCATCTCAAGACTGAAGATAAGCACCGGTTTATCCTGCAACATCGCCGCGTTTTCGACGAGGTTCATCGCAAAAGTCGTCTTACCCATCGACGGACGCGCAGCGACGATAATCAAATCCGATGGCTGAAGACCTGCCGTTTTCTTGTTGAGATCGTCATAACCGGTGTTCACCCCCGTCACGCCATCGTGCGGCTGCTGGAAAAGCTGCTCAATACGCGCAACCGTGGCGTCGAGCACATCGGCGATATTTTTCGGGCCTTCGTCTTTGTTCGCACGGCTTTCGGCAATTTTAAAGACGCGGGATTCCGCCAGGTCGAGAAGATCTTCGCTGGTGCGGCCCTGGGGATCGAAACCGGCCTCGGCGATCTCATTCGCCACCGAGATCATCTCGCGGACAACGGCACGTTCACGGACGATATCAGCGTAAGCGCTGATGTTCGCGGCACTTGGCGTATTTTTCGACAGTTCTGCCAGATAGGCAAACCCGCCGACGCTGTCGAGCTGTCCCAGACGCTCCAGCGATTCTGCGAGCGTAATCAGGTCAATCGGGCTGCCCGACTCCTGCAAACGCGCCATTTCCGTAAAGATGTGGCGGTGCGGGCGGGTATAGAAGTCTTCCGCGACAACGCGCTCGGCGACGTCGTCCCAGCGTTCGTTATCCAGCATTAAACCGCCCAACACCGACTGTTCCGCTTCAATCGAGTGCGGCGGGACTTTTAACCCGGCGACCTGATAATCACGCTCACGAGGTTCAGTCTGTTTGTTGAAGGGTTTGTTTCCTGCCATAGTGAATGGAGTTACCGAGATAAAGAGTGGGTCGAAAGATTACCACATTCTGGAGGAAGCATGGCAACACGTATTGAATTTCACAAGCATGGTGGCCCTGACGTACTCAAAGCGGTGGAATTTACCCCCGCTGCGCCTGGCGAGAACGAAATCCAGGTGGAAAACAAAGCGATCGGCATTAACTACATCGATACCTATATTCGCGGCGGCCTCTATCCACCACCGTCGATGCCGAGCGGGCTGGGCACAGAGGCGGCCGGTATCGTCAGCAAAGTGGGCCGCGCGGTTAAGCACTTTAAGGAAGGCGATCGCGTGGTATACGCGCAGTCGGCGCTGGGCGCTTACAGCTCCATCCATAACGTTCCGGCCGAGAAAGTGGCACTTCTGCCAAATGCGATCGGCTTCGAGCAGGCTGCCGCCTCATTCCTGAAAGGGCTGACGGTCTATTATCTGCTGCGCAAAACCTACGAAATTAAGCCTGACGAGCAATTTTTGTTTCACGCAGCCGCAGGTGGCGTGGGGCTGATTGCCTGCCAGTGGGCGAAAGCCCTGGGCGCGAAGCTGATCGGCACCACAGGCAGCGCGCAAAAAGCGCAGCGCGCGCTGGACGCGGGCGCATGGCAGGTGATCAACTACCGGGAAGAGAGCATCGTTGAGCGGCTGAAAGAGATCACTGGCGGCAAAAAGGTCCGCGTGGTGTATGACTCGGTGGGGAAAGACACCTGGGAATCTTCGCTGGACTGCCTGCAACGTCGCGGGCTAATGGTGAGCTTCGGTAACGCCTCCGGGGCAGTCACCGGCGTCAACCTGGGCATTCTGAATCAGAAAGGGTCGTTGTACGTCACTCGCCCTTCCCTGCAAGGTTACATCACCAACCGGGAAGAACTCGAGGAAGCCAGCAACGAGCTGTTCTCGCTGATCGCCAGCGGGGTAATTAAAGTAGATGTGGCAGAGGCGCAGAAATATCCGCTGACCGATGCGCAACGTGCGCATGAGGTGCTGGAGAGCCGGGCAACGCAGGGGTCTAGTCTGTTAATTCCCTGAGCCGTAAAAAGAAATTGGGCTTCCCGTGGGAAGCCCTTTCTTTTTTTAGTTCGGCTGTATGTAGGGTACAGCTCGATGAATTCTTTAGCGGCAGCAATAGTGACAGATTCGATAAATAAATCCTATTCTGTTCTAAGGATTGCGGCCGGAAAAGTTGCAGGTATGTGACGTACCCCTCAATACCTTAGTAACGGAAGCGGTTATTACGCTGATAAGTGGGCAGTTTTGGTGATTTAATCGCCCGTATCGCCCATACCACCGCAATCGCCAGAAGTAACCACGGCATGAGTTTAATCGTCAGAGCAAATAAACCACCAACGAACATCACCACTGTGGCCACAACGAGCGCGGCCAGGATACCGAGCAGCGACACGCCCGTGACCATCAGCATGATAAAGAAGCCAATCACAAAAAGTAGTTCCAGCATGGTGCTCTCCCACGAGTTCCCGAATGATGCTGCGATCATTACAAGAAACATGCCAAAAATAAGTCTTTGTTCTGAAAGCAAAACGCCCTGCAATAGTTTGCAGGGCGTGGCGTATTTGACCATCTTTTAGCGAAATTTAACGTTTATCCGCAACCAGACGCAGCGCGTGTTCCAGGACCTCAATATCCGCACCGGCTTTGTGCGCGTTCTCACTGAGATAACGACGCCACTGGCGCGCGCCGGGAATGCCCTGGAACAGGCCGAGCATATGGCGGGTAATGTGGCCAAGGTACGTACCCTTACTCAGCTCGCGCTCAATGTACGGATACATGGCGCGCACGACGGCAACCGGATCGGTGTCAGCACCGTCAACGCCAAAGATTTCCCGATCAACCGTCGCCAGAATGCCCGGGTTCTGATACGCCTCGCGTCCGATCATCACGCCATCCATATGGTCGAGATGCGCTTTGGCTTCATCCAGCGACGTAATACCGCCGTTGATCGACATGGTCAGGTGCGGGAAGTCGCGTTTCAGCTGGTACACGCGCGGGTAGTCCAGCGGCGGGATCTCGCGGTTTTCTTTCGGGCTGAGGCCAGAGAGCCAGGCTTTACGGGCGTGGATGATAAACATCTCGCATTCACCCTTCCCTGATACGGTGTTGATGAAATCACACAGGAATTCGTAGCTGTCCTGGTCGTCTATGCCGATACGGGTTTTGACCGTGACCGGGATAGAGACGACGTCGCGCATCGCTTTGATGCAGTCCGCCACCAGATGTGCATTCCCCATCAGACACGCGCCGAACATACCGTTTTGCACACGGTCGGACGGGCAACCGACGTTGAGGTTAATCTCGTCATAACCGCGTTCTTCGGCCAGCTTCGCGCACTGCGCCAGCGCAGCCGGATCGCTGCCACCCAGTTGCAGCGCAACCGGATGCTCCTCTTCGCTGTACGCCAGATAATCGCCCTTGCCGTGAATAATTGCGCCGGTAGTGACCATTTCGGTGTACAGCAGCGTATGGCGGGAGAGCTGGCGCAGGAAATAGCGGCAGTGTCTGTCCGTCCAGTCGAGCATTGGCGCAATGGAGAAACGGTGTGCAGGGAAAGCGGTCTGGAATTCTGACGACATGGCGAAGTTTTAAGCATTTGGTGGAAAAGGGGCGCTACTATAGCATAGGCTTAAAAAGGATACGATCCGGCTTGATGTGATATCAAAAAGTGATATCATTCAATGCAACTTTGGCGGGGAAGAAAATTAAAATGGACTCTATCAACTATGAAAACATTGAACCCCCGCCACCAAAATACATTGCAGTTGATTTTCTCTGTACCAACGCCAAGCTCTCTGGAATGGCGCAGGATTGAAGCGCTTTTCATCGCACTGGGTGCGAAAGCCTCAGAAGGTAGCGGCTCAAGGGTAAGATTTGAAATCAATGGGGTTGTGGCCTCGTTTCATCGTCCTCATCCGGATAAAGAAGCGAAGGTTTATCAGGTTCGCGACGCAATGGCTTTTCTCATCGCAACAGGGGTTTCTCCATGATTAACACCATGACTTATAAAGGCTATGCCGCAAAAATTGATTACAGCGACGAAGATCTATGCTTCGTTGGGCATGTTGCTGGCATAAGAGATGTTATCGGTTTTCATGCGGATAACGTCGCAGCCCTCCGTAAAGCGTTTGAAGAAGCGGTTGATGATTATCTTGCCTACTGTACAGAACAAGGTCGAGAACCTCTGCGTCCGGCAAGCGGAAAAATCAGCCTGCGCATCGCGCCCGAGATACATTCCGCAATTAACATCGCAGCCGAAGTTTCAGGTAAAAGCGTAAATCAATGGATAAGCGATACGCTGACCAAAGCGGCACACGGATAAGCTAAGGGCACCATTAACGGTGCCCTTTTTATTTAAAACGTCATGCTCAACTGTGCCCCTGCACCCCAGGTCTCGTCTTCGCCATAAAGCCCCATCAGGTCAACGTGGACGGAGTTGAACGGTGCGAAACCGACACCGCCGGTAAAGACGTTGCTGTCGTTCCCTTTCATATCCGCACGATAACCGGCGCGTACTGCCAGCCAGCTCAGCGGCGTGACTTCGGCACCAACGCCAACGTACTGGGAGGTGTCTTCGCTTTTAAAGCCCTTGGTTTCGGTCAGATCGCCGTCTGCGGTCAGCGTGACCAGATCGTTGTGCCAGGCGGCCCCGGCTGTGACGACAGGACTAATTTGATAGGTATCGCGTACCCCATCGACTTCTTTGGTATCGATATCGCGTGAGAAGAGATTCTGCCCGGTCAGACCAACCGTCCAGTTTTCCCCAAAGTCCGCCGCAAGGCCGGCATCGACGTTAAAGCCAGTGTCATCATTACGGTAACGGCTACTGTTTATATCATCACTGTCAAAGTTGTAGATAGAAACAGTGTAATTATAAAGCCATGTTTTTTGGAGCTTTGGAGTGATCCCGACGGAAACCGGCACACCGCTGAGATCAAACTGACGTGCGATTGCAACTCCATAATCTGAAACGATTGCCGCACGGCCATACCCTTTTGATTTAAGATCATTCGGGTTAACGCCAAATACGGCAACAGGCGTAGCCTCTACCAGACGTAACTTATCGATATCGCCCTGATCGATATAAGAGCTCACGCGTGCACGCGCATTGGCTTTCGCTACAAAAGCGACTGAAAGTACATCATTAGGAATGCTTACGGCGATCCCACCCCCCGCTTTACCGCTGGCGTTTTTCCCTTTCAGTGAATTCAGCTGATCGGCAAGATTGCCTGCCGCCGAAGAGACCTGCAAAGAGGCAGGGCTTGAAGGGTTAAAAAGATCGACAGGATTAATATTATTCAGTGTGCTGCGATAGTTATTCACATCATCGCTGATGTCATCGATCTTATCCCGTAGATTGTCTTTATCCGTAATCTGCGCACCAATGGACGGCAGGATCACGGTGACACCATCGTCCGGTCTCGCTTTTGCCAGCAACGCGGGGTTGATTAACGCCCCACTGCCATAGCTCCCTGCCGCGACACCCGTTCCGCCCATTGCGTCGCTACGCGCTTCCGTCCAGGTATTGGCTGCTCCCGCCTGATTTGCCATAAAAAAGGAGACAGCGATGCTAACCATCGAAAATTTATAATGTTTTTTCACAGTATGCTCGTAAATAGTTTGTTATTAGTTAACCCTGTCTGTTATCACCTAAACAGGAACGAACTATTGCTGTGAATAAGTACAAAAAGATCCGCTATTTCCTTAAGTTAAATTCCATCCAGGCCTGTTGTAATATGTGACGGCCATCAATATTTATAGAAGAGGAAATTATTTTCGCCCAGGTTTTCCGTCGTGCGGCCCGAAAAACTGAGGCGGATGGTCGACCCAGCGGTCTTCGCGCGTCGCGGCATACACCGGATTAAGCGGATAGTAGATACGGTTATGTTTTTTATTAGCCTCACCCACCACCAGTAAGCGCACCTCTTCTTCGGTATTATTGATAAAGGTGTGACACACGCCTGTCCCGGCAGGAAATCCCACGCTGTCTCCGGGTTCGAGCTTCCATAAATAGCCATTGATCCAGGCCTCGGGGTAACCCTCCAGAACGTAAACAAACTCCTCTTCGTCGCTTTCCGCATGCGGATATGACGTGCGGCGTCCGGGCGGCAGCCGTTCATGGTGAATACCCATGCGGCCGAGACCCAGTTTGCGGGCCAGCGGCGCGCCTATAGAAAAACGTTCGTTGCTGTCAGGATACGTTGCGTCATCGGCGCCTTCCACGTCCCGCCAGTGCCGAATACAGTCAGGTCTTTTCATTATGCGATCTCCCGATTTGCGATGCGTCAGGTATAGCACAGCCTGGGGATCTCGGTGTTTTTAGCAGAACATGATAAAGTGAAGGTTTTCACCCCTTACCACATCCGAGGTGCCCGATGGACAAGTCCACAAAAGAGCTGTTAGCGCAAGCTGAAAAGCTGTGCGCGCAACGCAATGTGCGCCTGACCCCGCAGCGCCTTGAGGTACTGCGTCTGATGAGCCTGCAACAGGGTGCCATCAGCGCCTACGATCTGCTCGATCTGCTGCGTGAAAGCGAGCCACAGGCAAAGCCGCCGACCGTCTATCGGGCGCTGGATTTTCTGCTGGAGCAAGGGTTTGTGCATAAAGTGGAATCAACAAACAGCTATGTGCTGTGCCATCTTTTTGACCAGCCGACACACACATCCGCCATGTTTATCTGCGATCGCTGTGGCGTGGTGAAGGAGGAGTGTGCGGAAGGTGTGGAAGATATTATGCATACGCTGGCAGCCAGAATGGGCTTTGCGCTGCGCCATAACGTGATCGAAGCCCACGGCTTATGTTCAGCCTGCGTAGAGGTGGAGTCATGCCGCCATCAGGATGACTGTCAGCACGATCACTCTATCCTGGTAAAGAAAAAGCCACGTTAAAGCAAAAGAAAAAGAAAAAGGCGGCTTATAGCCGCCCTTGGGGATAGATACGGTTACCAGCGGTAGTCGTTACGGGTTTCCCAGTCTTTGACTTCGTTTTCCGCCTGATCTTTTTCATAACCGTAGCGCTCCTGGATTTTACCTACCAGCTGATCGCGCTTACCTTCAATGACGGTCATATCGTCATCTGTCAGCTTACCCCACTGTTCTTTCGCTTTACCTTTGAATTGCTTCCAGTTGCCGCCGATTTCGTCTTTATTCATAATCGTGTCCTCGTGTTAAGCGTCTATGAGTATCGTCCGCTTCGTTCTTTTCTGCTGGACGTGATTATTATTGTAGTTAAGGATTCGGTAGTTGTTTTTATATTCGGAATCTTTAACCGTTACGATATATCGTGCGGGGCTGGAAACCAGGTATTGTTTCGCCAGTGACGATGCCAGATAACGGCCAGCGAAAGGCCACGCAGTGATAAAAAGACCGCCAGCGCCAGCCACAGACCGTGATTACCGAGATATGGCAGAGTCAGCAGCGTCAGGCCGAACCCCGCCGCAGCGACGGCCATGCTGTTGCGCATCTCCGCCCCTCGCGTGGCGCCAATAAACATGCCGTCCAGCAAATAACACCACACGCCCACCACGGGTAACACTACCTGCCAGAGAAGGTAGCGATCGGCCAGCTCGCGCAGCGCGGGTATTGAGGTCAGCAGTGCGACAATATGCTCGCCAAAACAGGCGTAAACCAGGGCAAATATCAGCGCCACCAGACCCGACTGACGACAGGCAGCCCGCCAGACTTCTCGTAACTGGCCACTTTCACGCGCGCCATAGGCTTGTCCTGAATGCGCCTCCACGGCGTAAGCAAAACCATCCAGTGCGTAAGCAGTAAAGGTCAGTAACGTCATGAGCACCGCGTTGACTGCGACGATCTCAGGCCCAAGACGAGCACCAAAAACGGTTAATGCGCCAAAGCACAGTTGCAGCAGAAGCGAACGGAGCATGATGTCGCGATTCAGCGCCAGCAGCTTACGAATATTGCCGCGCCAGGCCGATTTCAGTAGTGCAAGCGAGATACCGCGCATCGCCAGCACGCGCCAGACCATCCACAAACCGATCAGCAGCGTACCGTACTCGGCAATCGCCGTAGCCAGCGCCGCGCCCCTGACGTTCATGTGCAGCCCCATCACCAGCCAGAGATCGAGCACAATATTAAGCAGGTTGCCCACCACCAGCAGGATCACCGGCGCGCGGGCGTACTGCACGCCCAGCAGCCAGCCCAGCAGGACCAGGTTTGCCAGTGACGCGGGCGCGCTGAGCCAGCGAATTTCGAGGAACCGCCGGGCCTGCTCCAGTACGGCATCGCTGCCACCCACAATATGGAGCGCAAGATCAATTAGCGGCGTACGCAACAGAACGATTAACGCGCCAGCAGCAAACGCCAGGATAAGCGGCTGAACCAGCGCACGTGCCAGACGAAGGGGATCTTTTGCACCATACGCCTGGGCCGTCAGGCCTGTCGTACTCATGCGCAGAAAGAGCAGCAGCATAAAGAGGAAGCTGGTCGCTGTTGCGCCGATCGCAACACCGCCCAGATAAATCGGCGAATCCAGATGCCCGATTACCGCCGTATCCACCAGCCCCAGCAGAGGAACGGTAATATTGGAAAAAATCATCGGTAGCGCAAGACGCCACAACGCCTTATCGGCAGACGTTAGCAATGCCATGGAAATTACCGGAATCAGAAATTAGGCCAGGCTGTAGAGGAACTACAGCCTGTCAGGAAGAGATTATAGCCACTCACCGTTGCGGATAACGCCGACCGCCAGGCCTTCAATGGAGAAGCTCTGCGCGCGGAGATCCACCACAATCGGGGAGAACTCGTTGTTTTCTGGCAGAAGCTGAACGGTGTTACCTTGTTTTTTCAGGCGCTTAACCGTCACTTCATCATCAATGCGCGCTACCACGACTTGCCCGTTACGCACGTCCTGCGTTTTGTGTACCGCCAGCAGATCGCCATCCAGAATACCGATATCTTTCATGGACATCCCGCTAACACGCAGTAGGAAATCGGCGCTCGGCTTGAACATGCCAGGGTCAACCTGATAATGCCCTTCGATGTGTTGCTGTGCCAGCAGGGGCTCACCTGCGGCAACGCGGCCCACCAGCGGAATACCGGTCTCTTCTTCCACCAGCAGACGAATACCGCGTGAGGCGCCGGAAACTATCTCAATCACGCCCTTACGCGCCAGCGCCTTAAGGTGCTCTTCGGCAGCATTCGGAGAACGGAAACCCAGACGCTGGGCAATTTCTGCACGCGTGGGTGGCATACCGGTCTGGCCGATATGATCCCGAATGAGATCAAACACCTCTTGCTGCCTGGTCGTTAACGCTTTCATACCGCCCCCTGGGTGTATATACAGTTATGCTGTGAGTATATACAGTCAAAGGCGATTTTGGAACCAAAAACTGCACAAAAAACCAGGGACTTAATTATTCCTCGAGGCTCATCGGAAATGCGACCAAAGCAGCGTGACCCAGGTGATCGCCGCAGTGATAATTGACAACAGTACGGCAGCGGAACCCATGTCTTTTGCCCGGCCAGACAGTTCATGGAATTCCGACCCAATCCGATCCACAACGGCCTCAATAGCGCTATTGAGAATTTCCACTATCATCACCAGAAGGACAGATCCGATGAGCAGTACGCGGGTGATAGCATCGACATCAAGGAAGCAGGCGATGATAACGGCAACGATTGCGGCAACCGCTTCCTGGCGGAAAGCGGCTTCATTAATCCATGCGGCGCGGAAACCTTTCCATGAATAACCGGCAGCTTTAATGATTCGGGTTAACCCAGTGGTATTATTGGCCATTAAAAGAACCTTTTATGATAAATAGCGTCAGTTACTACAGTCGCAGCGCGTTTTGCTGCAACCTGAAGTATGACGGGTAACAACAGAAATTTTGCGCGCTTTCTGTTATCCTTGCGCCGCAATTGCATTATTAACCAGAGGCTTTACATCGTTTATGTCCGGCTGGCCACGAATTTACTACAAATTACTTAATTTACCATTAAGCGTACTGGTAAAAAGTAAGTCTATCCCAGCAGAACCCGCGCTGGAATTAGGGCTCGATACGTCGCGCCCGATTATGTACGTTTTGCCTTATAACTCGAAGGCAGACCTGCTTACGCTTCGCGCTCAATGTCTGGCGCATGATTTACCTGACCCGCTTGAACCGCTGGAAGTCGACGGTACGCTGCTGCCGCGCTACGTGTTCATCCATGGCGGACCGCGCGTGTTCACCTATTACACGCCGAAAGAAGAGTCCATTAAGCTGTTCCATGATTACCTCGATCTGCACCGCAGCAACCCCGAACTGGACGTGCAGATGGTGCCGGTATCGGTGATGTTCGGGCGTCGTCCGGGGCGCGAAAAAGGGGAAGAGAACCCGCCGCTGCGTATGCTTAACGGCATTCAGAAGTTCTTCGCCGTCTCCTGGCTGGGACGCGACAGCTTCGTCCGCTTCTCGCCTTCCGTTTCATTGCGCCGCATGGCGGATGAACATGGCACCGACAAAATTATTGCGCAAAAGCTGGCACGCGTTGCGCGTATGCACTTTGCACGTCAGCGTCTGGCGGCTGTTGGGCCACGTCTCCCGGCGCGTCAGGATCTGTTCAACAAGCTGCTGGCTTCTAAAGCGATTGCCCGTGCCGTAGAAGACGAAGCGCGCAGCAAGAAAATTTCGCACGAGAAAGCGCAGCAGAACGCGATAGCGCTAATGGAAGAGATCGCCGCGAACTTCTCTTACGAGATGATTCGTCTCTCCGATCGCATCCTCGGCTTCACGTGGAACCGCCTCTATCAGGGGATTAACGTCCACAACGCCGAGCGCGTGCGTCAGTTAGCGCACGACGGCCACGAGATTGTCTATGTGCCTTGCCACCGCAGCCACATGGATTACCTGCTGCTCTCTTACGTGCTCTATCACCAGGGTCTGGTGCCGCCGCATATTGCTGCCGGTATTAACCTGAACTTCTGGCCAGCAGGTCCGATTTTCCGCCGTCTGGGTGCGTTCTTCATTCGTCGTACCTTTAAGGGTAACAAGCTCTACTCCACCGTCTTCAGGGAATATCTGGGCGAGCTGTTCAGCCGCGGTTATTCCGTGGAGTACTTTGTTGAAGGGGGCCGCTCCCGCACCGGTCGTCTGCTCGATCCGAAGACCGGCACGCTGTCGATGACCATTCAGGCCATGCTGCGCGGCGGTACGCGTCCTATCACGCTTGTGCCTATTTACATTGGTTATGAACATGTGATGGAAGTGGGCACCTACGCGAAAGAGTTACGCGGTGCGACCAAAGAGAAAGAGAGTCTGCCGCAGATGCTGCGTGGGCTGAGTAAATTGCGCAACCTTGGCCAGGGCTACGTGAACTTTGGCGAGCCCCTGCCGCTGATGACATATCTGAACCATCATGTTCCGGAGTGGCGCGAATCTATCGATCCTATCGAAGCGGTACGTCCGGCCTGGCTGACGCCAACGGTCAACGGCATCGCGTCCGAACTGATGGTACGCATCAACAATGCCGGTGCGGCAAACGCCATGAACCTCTGCTGTACCGCGCTTCTGGCCTCTCGCCAGCGTTCACTGACCCGTGAGCAACTGACCGAGCAGATTGATTGCTACCTCGACATCATGCGCAACGTGCCGTATTCCGTGGATTCGACCGTGCCGTCTGCCACCGCCAGCGAGCTTATCGATCACGCGTTGCAGATGAACAAGTTCGAAGTCGAGAAAGATACGATCGGTGACATCATCATTCTGCCGCGCGAGCAGGCCGTGCTGATGACCTACTACCGTAATAACATTACGCATATGCTGATGCTGCCGTCGCTGATGGCGGCCATTATTACCCAGCATCGCCGTATTTCACGTCAGGAGCTGCTGCGCCACATTCAGGCCATCTATCCGATGCTGAAAGCAGAGCTGTTCCTGCGCTGGAGTGAAGATGAGCTGGCGGCAGAACTCGATAAAACGATCGCGGAGATGCATCGTCAGGGGCTGATTACCATCAGTGATGACGAACTGCATATCAACCCGTCACGTTCTCGTACCTTGCAGCTGCTGGCTTCCGGCGCGCGTGAGACGTTGCAGCGCTACGCCATTACCTTCTGGTTATTGAGTGCAAATCCGTCCATCAACCGCGGTACGCTGGAAAAAGAGAGCCGGACGCTGGCCCAGCGCCTCTCCGTTCTGCATGGCATTAACGCCCCGGAATTCTTCGACAAAGCGGTATTCAGCTCTCTGGTGCTGACGCTGCGTGACGAAGGGTTTATTAGCGATACGGGCGACGCCGAGCCGGAAGAGACGATGAAGGTTTATCAGATGCTGGCAGAGCTGATTACCTCGGATGTGCGTTTGACGATTGAGAGTTCAACGCAGGGCGAGTGATGTTAAAAAGCCGGGTGGCGGCTTCGCCTTACCCGGCCTCTTATGCTGCACAATATGTAGGCCCGGTAAGCGCCAGCGCCACCGGGCATTTTTCAGGAAAAGTAACTCATCGCCAGCCCCAGAAACAGCACCAGCCCGACGTAGTTGTTATTCAGAAACGCTTTAAAGCAGGCTTCACGCTCGCGCTTCGCGATCAGCTTTTGCTGGTACGCAAACAGCAGTCCCGCCACCAGCACGGACCAGTAAAACTCCCAGTTCAGCCCGTTCAGGCGACCAATCGCCACCATCAGCGCCAGCACCGCCACCTGCAATATGCCGATGATCAGTTTGTCGTGACGCCCAAACAGGATCGCCGTCGATTTGATGCCAATCCTGAGATCGTCATCGCGATCGACCATCGCGTATTGGGTATCGTACGCAACGGCCCAGAGAATATTCGCCAGGAACATCAGCCAGCAGCTGAGCGGAACAGACTCGCTAACTGCGGCAAACGCCATGGGAATCGACCAGCCAAATGCCGCACCCAATACGACCTGCGGCAGATGGGTGTATCGCTTCATAAACGGATAAACCCAGGCCAGCGCCAGAGCAGCAACGGACAGCAGAATGGTCATGGTGTTAAGGGTTAACACCAGCATGAAAGAGAGAAGCACCAGCACCACAAACAGAATGCGCGCCTCTTTCCCGGTCACCTGACCGCTCGGCAGAGGACGATTCGCGGTGCGCTTAACATGTCCATCAAATTTCCGGTCAGCATAGTCGTTGACCACACAGCCCGCTGCGCGCATCAGCCAGACGCCCGCCACAAACACCGCCAGGATCCACAGCGGCGGCACGCCCGGCGTGGCAACCCACAGCGCCCATAATGTCGGCCACAGCAGCAGCAGCGCGCCAATGGGTTTATCAGTACGCATCAGGCGGTGATAGGCCAGCAGCTTATTCTGCGTCAGACTCCACTCCATTTTTTCTCCCTCTTAGTACAACGGCGATGCAGGCAAAAAAAGTTCCGTCAGGATTAACGGCTTGCCACTCAAACGAAGGCGGGAACGGCGCCCCCACAAACCGGCATCGCAACCAATTTCAATAAAATCACGGGTCAGTTCAGACGAGGTGAACAGATAGCGCCCCAGGGGCGTTTTGCCGAGGCGTTGCAAAGCCAGCTCCGGCCCGGAAAGTGTAGACTCAGGAACCACCGTCCGCCCGGCAAGCCACGGCTCGCCATCTGCACACAGTAAAATTTCACGCAGCCAGTAGCGTTCTTCCTGGGGCAGCAGCGGCAGCTCGCTGGCAATCTCCGCAGGCGAAACAAACCCTTCCTGAATCATCGTCACCGTGACCGTTTTACCCTGCTGCTCAAAACGTTTTGTCATGGAATCTTCCAGCAGCAGCCAGTCCAGTTGCTCCGGGTTAAGCGCGGGTATTTGGTCGAAATAGCGTAGCGCACGCAGCTGCGTGAGCGCGGGGTGTGACATGCCAGACTCTCCGATACATAACGTAAAGGCATTGTATCGCAGATTGGCAAAATGAGGACGGACAAACCAAATTTAGCGATCACTATCGCAACAATGGTGCAACTTAGCCAAAAAAAGTGCGCCCGTGAAGGCGCACTAAACAACTAACAAAATCAGCACTGTGGGGAGACGATTACCCCTTGCCTTTTACACTGCTGATAAAGGTGGAACGGGCAGTGGTTGAACCTAAACGCTCGGCTTCATCAAGCAGTTTCAGCGCTTTATCGACATCGCCGTTTTTAACCGCTTGCTTGATGGCGTTGTTAAAGTAAGTTTCAGTATCGTTAAGCACCGGCTCGGCTTTTTTCGCCGGGGCCGGGGCCGCAGTCGCTACCGGTGCGGCTGTGGTGGCAGCTGGCGCGGTATAGGCAGGTGCAGCGGTATTACCCACGGTTACCGGGCCGCTACCGGAGGAGCCAAACAGCGGGCCGACCAGCACGCTGGAACCGCTGTTAGTTTTCACCTTCAGCTTTAACGTTCCGTCAGTAACGTGACGTGCGATAGGATCTGGAATATCCGGAACCGCGTTACCGGTACCTTTTGCGTAGGCTTTGGCCGGGTCGAGCAACGTGGTGGTTTTTTGAAGATCTTGCTCAGTGGTAAAGACCAGTACATAAAGTTTTTGTTGGCCCAACGCAGGCGTCAGACGCATAACGCCTTCCAGACGATCGGCGCTCATTACGCCAGGTTCCTGATAAGTAAAATATTCACTTGGGAAAAAGGCCGATGGTGTCATGTTCTGATCGAGAATTAACACGTTTGGCGCAAATACGCTCGTCTGCTTGTTGACTTCACTGGTCAAGGTGATGGCCAGTTCTCCGATATTGGCAGGTACGCTATACGCAGCGACCGGGCCTGTAATACCCGGAACATTAATCGTTTGTCCGCCCGTGGAGAGCTGGGTAGTCTGGGTTTTAGACTGATCGACAGGCGTCCAGACCAGCTGTTGCAATGTCGCCGCCGGAATGGCAGGCGCGGATGTTGTGTTTTGCGGAACGAAATTCACGTTAGCGAGCGTGACAGCAGGCGCGCTTGCCAGCAGCCCTGCGGATAAACAAAGGGCAAGAAGAGTTTTGTTCATTTTCATTGTTATCACCTCAAAATGCACAGGTCAGCGGTAGCCAGGCAATAGCGCGCCGTCCCAAGGATTGAGGGGCTTTCGCCCCTCAGTTTGGTCATTACGTCAGATTAAGACGGATTACCACCAGATTTCCATCTGGGCGCCGAAGGACCACTCATCGTTGTCGCCGCGACCGAAGGAACCACCGTTGAAGCCATCTTTAACCGCTTTACCGAAGTTAGGGTTATTCGCTGGGCTACCGTTGTAGTCATAGCCCCACTTTTCATCCCACTTCGCATAGGTTGCGAAGACGCGGATAGCAGGACGAGACCAGATGCTGTCGCCAGCCTGCCACTGTTGAGCCAGGGTGATTTTGTACTGGTTGTTGGTTTCGCCAGTTTCCTGGGATTTGACGTTGTCGTAGCCCACTTCCAGCAGGGTGCTCATGATTGGCGTCCATTTGTACATTGGACGTACGCCCACGGTCCACCACTTGGTGCCGTTGTTGTTATCCCAGTCGATGTCCTGATACATCCCGACGTACATCAGGTCCCAGCTATCGCCCAGGGAGATTGCACCGTGGTCGAGGATACGCAGCAGGCTGCCGTTGTTGTTGATGTCATACGCAAAGCCGGAGTTGCCATCAATGCCTACGCCAGAACCTTGAGACAGGCCTTTACCCTGAGAGGTCATGGAGTCGGTGGCGTACTGAACCACAAACTTGTTGTAGCCTTTCAGCATGCTCTGGGTGTGTTCAGCGGTGAACATCCAGCCGTCTTTAGACGCGCCGTCAACCAGGCGATAGTCATCACGTGGGTTAGCACGACCGTAGTCAACACCCAATTCCAGCGTACCGCCTGGGTTGATTTCCATCTGCGCTAAACGAACGTCAAAGACATCGTTCGCTGTGCGGGTGGTGTAATCATAAATACTGTTGCTGGCGAAGGAGGAAGAACCGCCTGCTTCAGAAGAACGGGTTGCTGCCAGAGAGAGTTTACCGAAGCCGACGTCGATATTTTCCAGGCCCGCACCAGGACCAGAGATATCCCAGTAGTAGAAGTCGATCATGTGTACGTCATGACGCTGATAGAAGCGCTTACCGGCCCAGATGGTGGAGCCTGGCAGCCATTCAATCAGGTTTTTACCCTGCACGTTAGCTTCACGGAACGCCGGATCGGTACCTTCCCAGTCGTTCTGCTGTGCCACGGAATACGCTACGTTGGTGTCGAAGTAGAAGCTCTTGTCACCTTCTTTCCACACTTCCTGGCCCAGTTTCAATTCCGCATAGGTTTCACATTCGTTACCCAGACGGTATTTACTTTGAGCACCGGTTGCCTGGAAGCACTGTTGTTCGCCGCCACTACCCGTCCAGCCGATACCGGAACGAGCATAACCATGGAAATCCACTGCCAGTGCCTGAGCAGACATTACGCCCGCTGCGACGGCAACTGCCAAAGGAAGTTTGCGCAGAGTAATCATTATTCTATCTCCTGAGATCATTGCTTTTCTTTGTAATTGGAATGCTTAAACGCCTGGCTCTTTGTGCAACCGACGACATGCAGTGCCATCCTCACGGAACAGATGGCAACGCTCTGGCGGCAAACCGATAGCGAATGTGGCACCCTCTTCTACCAACACCACGTCATTCTGGCGGTAGACCAGGTTCTGACGGATGGCGGGGATCTGGATATGAATCTGTGTTTCGTGACCAAGCTGTTCGACGACCTGAACGTCACCTTCCAGCGTCACATCAGCGATGTGGCTCGGCAGTAAATGCTCAGGGCGGATACCGAGGGACATATTGGCCCCCACCTGTACGTTGGCGCTGTCGACCGGCAGCCAGACCTGCTGGCGGTTTGGCAGCTCCACCTGTACCTGTTCAATGGCTGTCGCGGTCACTTTTACGGGCAGGAAGTTCATCTTTGGCGAACCAATGAAGCCCGCAACAAAGCGGTCTGCCGGGTAGTGATACAGCTCCAGCGGTTTGCCCACCTGCGCCACGCGACCGGCGTCCAGCACCACGATTTTGTCGGCGAGCGTCATCGCTTCGACCTGATCGTGAGTGACGTAAATCATCGTGCGTCCAAGGCGTTTGTGCAGACGGGAGATTTCGATACGCATCTGGACGCGCAGGGCGGCATCCAGGTTGGAGAGGGGTTCATCGAGCAGGAACACGCGCGGCTCGGCCACCAGCGTACGGCCAATCGCCACACGCTGACGCTGACCGCCGGAAAGCGCCTTCGGTTTACGCTCCAGCAGGTGCGCCAGCTGGAGCACTTCCGCCACCTGGGTGACGCGCTGGTTAATGGTCTCTTTTTTAGCGCCGGCCAGCTTCAGGCCAAAGGACATATTCTCGGCAACGGAAAGATGCGGATAAAGCGCATAAGACTGGAACACCATGCCCACGCCGCGTTCGGCTGGCGGGATGTCGTTCATTCGGGTATCACCAATAAATAAATCGCCACTGGTGATGGTTTCAAGACCGGCAATCATACGCAGCAGAGTCGATTTACCACAGCCTGATGGACCCACGAACACCACAAATTCACCTTCGTGGATGTCCAGATTGATGTCTTTTGACACCACAACGTCGCCCCAGGCTTTCGTTACATTACGCAGCTGTACGCTCGCCATGCCCTTCTCCCTTCGTTACAACCTGTCACCGACAGAAACATTCAAGATAAGTTCACTATGCGTGTTCCATTACTTTCGTGAATCCTCCACCCCCCGGCTTTTTTATGGGGGAGGAGGCGGGAGGATGAGAGAGCAGACTCTGCGACCGCAGCTGGGGAGCCGTGGCGAAAATCGTGAAGCGGCCTGCAAAATTCAGTGGGTTTTTATGTGCGCCAGCACTCATAACTTAAATTTATGTTACAGGGATCACACAAACAGGGGGTGGGGCGTAGGGACTGGGAGGATGGAAAGAGGATGTCAAATAAGGAGACTGGGTCACGTTGAACCACCTTATGTATCCACGAGCACATCACCAATAAAGGATGGCAGATATGAAGATCAAGACTGGCGCACGCGTTTTCGCATTGTCCGCCCTCGCAGCAATGATGATTTCCGCACCGGCTCTCGCCAAAATTGAAGAAGGTAAGCTGGTTATCTGGATTAACGGCGACAAGGGCTATAACGGTCTGGCCGAAGTGGGCAAAAAATTCGAGAAAGACACCGGTATCAAAGTGACCGTAGAACATCCGGACAAGCTGGAAGAGAAATTCCCGCAGGTTGCGGCAACCGGCGACGGTCCGGACATCATCTTCTGGGCGCATGACCGTTTCGGCGGCTACGCGCAGTCTGGCCTGCTGGCAGAAGTCACGCCTGACAAAGCGTTCCAGGACAAACTCTTCCCGTTCACCTGGGATGCCGTTCGCTACAACGGCAAGCTGATCGCTTACCCTATCGCGGTTGAAGCGCTGTCTCTGATTTACAACAAAGACCTGGTGCCAAACCCACCGAAAACCTGGGAAGAGATCCCTGCTCTGGATAAAGAGCTGAAGGCGAAAGGTAAATCCGCTCTGATGTTCAACCTGCAAGAGCCGTACTTCACCTGGCCGCTGATTGCTGCCGACGGCGGTTACGCGTTCAAGTTTGAAAACGGCAAATATGACGTGAAAGACGTGGGCGTGGACAACGCGGGCGCGAAAGCGGGTCTGACCTTCCTGGTGGATCTGATCAAGAACAAACACATGAACGCGGATACCGATTACTCCATCGCGGAAGCGGCGTTCAACAAAGGCGAAACCGCGATGACCATCAACGGTCCGTGGGCCTGGACCAACATCGATAAGAGCAAAATCAACTACGGCGTAACGCTGCTGCCAACCTTCAACGGCAAGCCATCTAAACCGTTCGTTGGCGTACTGAGTGCAGGCATCAACGCCGCCAGCCCGAACAAAGAGCTGGCGAAAGAGTTCCTCGAAAACTACCTGCTGACCGATCAGGGTCTGGATGAAGTGAACAAGGATAAACCGCTGGGCGCCGTTGCGCTGAAATCCTTCCAGGATCAGCTGGCGAAAGATCCACGCATCGCGGCCACCATGGATAACGCCCAGAAAGGCGAAATCATGCCGAATATCCCACAGATGGCTGCGTTCTGGTACGCCACCCGTACCGCGGTCATCAACGCTGCAAGCGGTCGCCAGACTGTCGATGCCGCACTGAAAGATGCTCAGGGCCGTATCACTAAGTAATGCCGTAGTTCCCTCTCCCTTTGGGGGAGGGTCAGGGTGAGGGTTGTCGCGATCCGCACGCCCTCACCCCGGCCCTCTCCCCCAGGAGAGGGAGAAAAGATCACACGTTGTAGAGGAAGAACCCCATGGATGTCATTAAAAAGAAGCACTGGTGGCAAAGCGACGCACTGAAGTGGTCAGTGATAGGTCTGCTGTGTCTGCTGGTGGGCTACCTTGTTGTTTTAATGTACGTACAAGGGGAATATCTCTTTGCCATCATGACGCTGATCTTAAGCTCTGCTGGCCTGTATATTTTCGCCAACCGTAAAGCCTATGCCTGGCGCTATGTTTACCCTGGCGTAGCCGGAATGGGGCTGTTTGTCCTCTTCCCGCTGATCTGCACCATCGCAATCGCGTTTACCAACTACAGCAGCACCAACCAGCTCGCGCAGGAACGCGCCACTCAGGTGCTTCTGGACCGTTCTTATCAGGCCGGTAAAACCTTTAACTTCGGTCTGTATCCTGAGGGAGACGAGTGGAAGTTAGCGCTCACTGACGGTGAGAGCGGAAAAACCTATCTCTCCGACGCGTTTAAATTTGGCGGCGAACAGAAGCTGGCCTTAAAAGAGGCGGCGGCCCTGCCTGAAGGTGAACGCGCTAATCTGCGTATCATTACCCAGAATCGCCAAGCGCTGACCCTGCTCACCGCCGTGCTGCCCGATGACAGCAAAGTAACCATGAGCTCGCTGCGCCAGTTTTCCGGCACGCAGCCGCTGTATACCCTGGCGGATGACGGCACGTTGACCAACAACCAGAGCGGCGTGAAGTACCGTCCGAACAACGATATCGGTTTTTATCAGTCGGTGAATGCTGACGGCAGCTGGGGCGACGACAAACTCAGCCCAGGCTATACCGTCACCATCGGCTGGGACAACTTTACCCGCGTGTTTACCGACGAAGGCATCCAGAAACCGTTCTTCGCTATCTTCGTCTGGACGGTCATCTTCTCGGTGCTGACCGTGATCCTGACCGTGGCCGTAGGCATGGTGCTGGCCTGCCTCGTGCAGTGGGAGTCCCTGAAGGGCAAAGCGATTTACCGTGTGCTGCTGATTCTGCCGTACGCCGTGCCGTCGTTTATCTCGATTCTGATTTTCAAAGGGCTGTTTAACCAGAGCTTCGGTGAAATCAACATGATGCTGAGCGCCCTGTTCGGTATCAAACCGGCCTGGTTCAGCGACCCGACCACCGCCCGCTCGATGATTATCATCGTGAATACCTGGCTGGGCTATCCGTACATGATGATCCTGTGCATGGGCCTGCTGAAGGCGATTCCGGACGATCTGTACGAAGCTTCGGCGATGGACGGCGCAGGTCCGTTCCAGAACTTCTTTAAAATTACGCTGCCGTTGCTCATTAAGCCGCTGACCCCGCTGATGATTGCCAGCTTTGCCTTTAACTTTAACAACTTCGTGCTGATTCAGCTGTTGACCAACGGCGGCCCGGACCGCCTTGGCACTACGACGCCAGCAGGGTATACCGACCTGCTTGTGAGCTACACCTACCGTATCGCCTTCGAAGGCGGCGGCGGTCAGGACTTTGGTCTGGCGGCAGCCATTGCCACCCTGATCTTCCTGCTGGTTGGCGCCCTGGCGATTGTGAACCTGAAAGCCACACGAATGAAATTTGACTAAGGAGGGCATCGATCATGGCAATGGTACAACCCAAATCTCAGAAACTGCGCCTCCTGGCGACGCACTTAGGCCTGCTGATTTTCATCGCGGCAATCATGTTCCCGCTGCTGATGGTTATCGCCATCTCCCTGCGCTCGGGCAACTTCGCGACCGGGAGTCTCATCCCGGACGAAATCTCGTGGGAGCACTGGAAGCTGGCGCTGGGCTTCAGCGTAGAGCATGCGGATGGACGCGTGACTCCCCCACCGTTCCCGGTGCTGCTGTGGCTGTGGAACTCGGTGAAAGTAGCGACCATCACCGCGATCGGCATCGTAACGCTCTCCACTACCTGTGCTTACGCCTTCGCCCGTATGCGTTTCCCGGGTAAAGCGACCCTGCTGAAAGGGATGCTGATTTTCCAGATGTTCCCGGCCGTTCTGTCGCTGGTGGCGTTGTATGCCCTGTTTGACCGTCTGGGCCAGTACGTACCGTTTATCGGCCTGAACACGCACGGCGGCGTGATCTTCGCCTATCTTGGCGGTATCGCCCTGCATGTTTGGACCATCAAAGGTTATTTCGAGACCATCGACGGCTCGCTGGAAGAGGCGGCATCTCTGGATGGTGCCACCCCGTGGCAGGCATTCCGTCTGGTTCTGCTGCCGCTGTCGGTGCCAATTCTGGCGGTAGTCTTTATCCTGTCGTTTATCGCGGCGATCACCGAAGTACCGGTTGCCTCACTGTTACTTCGCGATGTGAACAGCTACACCCTGGCCGTGGGTATGCAGCAATACCTCAACCCGCAAAACTACCTGTGGGGCGACTTTGCCGCAGCGGCCGTACTTTCCGCCATCCCGATTACTGTAGTCTTCCTGCTGGCCCAGCGCTGGCTGGTGAATGGCCTGACGGCGGGCGGTGTGAAAGGTTAAGTTTCATTTGTTATGCCACTGCAACCCTCAACTTTAGACGTATTGTATTGAACCAACTTGTGACTGTTAGGCGCTCTTCGGAGCGCCCTTTTTTTATTCCCGTTTCAGCCGCTTCGAGTTGCACAGCCAGAGGGTGATCACCAGCAGCAGGATCGCCGCCGAGTAGATCAGCACGTCGAGCGGGGATTTATGATCGACGATAATCAGCCGCACAATGGCGGTGATGCCAATGTAGACAAAATAGCGCAGCGGGAAGTGAAAGCCGGACTGAAAGTACTTCACGATCAGTGCGATAAATTCAAAGTAGAGAAAGTAGACCACCAGGCCTTCCACCAGCGCGTATTTGCTGGTTTGCTCAGGGGCGAAGAGCACATCCGCCAGATGCACCGTCTCTTTACCCAGAAACACGACCAGGATCAGGCCAAGGCTCAGCAGACCGAGGTTCAGCACGGTCTGGAGTATCGTTGAGATAAACTCAACGCGCGGACGAGTCAGGGATGTCATACAGCACCTCATTCTCCAGGGCGAGGTTCCTGTATAACGCAAAAATGTGACGGGGATCTATATTTTTTGTTTATGTTTTGTCCAGATGAACATTCTTGCCGGGCGGCACTGCGTTTGCCCGGCCTACAAAAACACTCTCGTAGGCCCGGTAAGCGCAGCGCCACCGGGCAAATAAGCATCAGCGGAAGTTAATGTTCTTATCGCTGGTCATGTCATACAGCTGGAACTTACGTCCAAGCTGCTGACCGCCGTCGCGCGTCAGCGGCGTCCAGCCCACTGCCGCACGGCTGCGGGTTGGGCCTGACGAGAACAGATCCAGCGGAATCGACACGTATACCCCTTTGGTAAAGTCCCCTTCCCCGTACTCGTCCGGCGAAACGTTGGTGATGGTAGCGTAGCCGCCCACCACGACGCCGCTTTCGAAGTGTTTGGAGATATCCAGCGTGCCGCCCTTATCGCCAGCCAGGTACTGCCCGACGCTGGCTTTCACCAGCACGTCCTGCGCGAACGACGGCGTCCAGTAGGCGGTCAGGTGGCCGGTTTTGACGCTATAGTCGGTGAACTTCATCATGTCCTGCGCGCTGCGCCAGTCACGCTGTTTCACGTAGTTGGCATCAATCCCAAACGCCCAGTTGCTGTCGACAGGACGATAAAGCACTTCTGCCCCGGCGCCGCCGAACATGGTTTCCAGATAGCCACCGTAAACCTGGCCGTAGAAGCCGTTGCCGAAGTACTGGAAGTAGTTGGCCTGGAGGTTATTCACGTAGATATCGTTCTGCACATATTCGCGAACGCGGGTACGCACGCGCGGCAGTTTTGAATCATTCGGCGGGTTGGTGTAGTTAAATTTGTCGTAGTTGTTCGCAATGTTGCCGAACAGACTACCGGTGGTCAACAGGTGGTCGGTCACCCACAGATCCGCCGTCGCCATCGCGCCCAGCTGATACATGTAAAAGTTTTCCGGCCCACCCACGGACTGGTTCAGCACCGGATCGATATGGAAATCGAAGCGGGATTTATCGATATACCAGCCCTGCTCGGTGCTCTCTGGCACCACCGGCTCAACGCGTTTTTGCACCAGCTCGGTTTCATGTCCCAGCGGTTCGCCTTCAAGATGACGCTTAAGGCTGGCAACATCGGTTTCGGTGGTGACCTGCGGCAGGTTGAGACGGTTCTCCGTCACGCGGATCGTGCGGATCCCCTCCGGCAGATCGTTCATGACGATCCGGTTGGCGCGCGCGATCCCTTCGCGGGAGTCGCGGTATTTCACCTGCTCGCCGGTAACATACAGCGTATCGCCTTTGGTCTGGATCTTCGGATCCGCCAGGCCCGCGTTATATTTCAGCAGCGTCAGCTGGTTCGCTACCACGGAGTGCTGAATGATCGCATCCTGCGGCTCCGGCTGATATTTTGGCCGCGGGTTGTCATTGTAGTGCGGGCGCATATCGTTAAAGTTAGTGCGCAGGGTAAAACCAAACATCAGGGTATTACCGCGCTCATAGCTGAGGTTAACGTCGGCCCAGTCGGTAACGCGGTAAATGGCGCCGACGTTAAACTTGCTCTTCTGCTCAATCTTGCCGGCAAAATCTTCGCTGTAGTTATTGCCTTCATACTCCAGCTTCAGGCGCAGCGGCTGCCACGGCGTTTGATACTCTACGCCGCCAAACAGCGAGGCCGGGCCGTGGAACATCTGGTCGCCGTTGATGGAGCCCGCTTTCTGGTAGCTGTTATCGCGGTAGCAGTATTTATCACTGTAGGAGCAGAACGGGTTTTTGACGTTGCCGCTGGTGCCGAGATAGCCCCATCCCAGACCGAGTGAGAAATCAAACGGTCCCCAGGCTTTGCTGGCCACGATGTATTCCGCGTCAAACAGGCCGGTCCCGCCGATATCCTTCGCACCAACGGAGACCTGCGGCATCCAGTAGCTCTCTTCCCACAGGCGCAGCTTCACGTCGAAGGCTTTGTCTTTGTAGGTCTGATCGCCGGAGAAGGCGTCCACGCTGCTGTACTGTTTTGTACGCACGTCGGTGTAGCGCAGCGTGGTCTCCAGCCAGGGGAACAGCTGCACGGACGCAGAGTAGTAACGGTACTGATCGTTATCGCGATAGTTAAGGCTGATTTCCCCCTCGCGGGCCATACGCGCGGTCGGGGTTTGCAGTAAGCCCACGCCGCCAAAATCAGACTGCGACGGGCCGATGGGTGCCGGATACGTTTCTGCATGACAGGCGGCACTCACGCACAGTGCAAGCATGCTGTAGAGATAGGTTTTTTTCATTATTCCGGTATCCGCTGTATCAGGGAGCGAAGGATATCGGCATTAAGCCCGTCATACGCTTTCGTCCAGAAATGGTCGGCAAAACCGACAAAAATGATGCTGCCTGGCATAGGTTCGATATGGCTTTTATTCCAGTAAGCCACCGGCGCTTTCTGCGTATGCCCGTCCGGATAGACCACCCAGGCATAGCTGTTATCCGCTCCGCTGAGCAGACGTTGATCGTCAAGATAGCGCGCGACGTCCCGGCCCGGCGTAAACGGCTTATTGCCAGGGCTGCTGATAAGCCCCATCACGGTGACGGTAGACGGCTGAGCCGGAAGCCACAGGGTATAGTCCCCTTCCAGCGACGGGTTGCCGTTTTCCGCGACGCGTACCGCATCCGGATCGAGATTCACCCTCTGGCGCCCCGTTACCTTAACCGCCTGAAGCTGCTGACGCAGGCTGGTAATGGCCGCGGCGTCGTCGGCGTCTTCCTTCTGTGCCAGCCCGCTCAGTCGGGCAAGCAGCGCCTGATGTTTTTGTTCCGCTACGATCGTCGCCTGACGCTCGCCGATCACCGCCCCGGTCCACCAGCTTTTCGCCAGCCTCGGCTGCCCCACCAGATCGAGCAGATGCCCGGCATTAGTTAAGGTTTTAGGTTTTTCGCTGTCCGGGGTGTAGACCTGAACCGTTCCCGCAGACCATGCCAGCGGCGAGGCCAGGCTGGCGAGAAGCGCAACGTGGATAAGTGTTTTCATGATTTCGCCGCCTTGATCAGGGTGGTCTTCACCGGGAAGAAACCGGCACCGAGATACTGTAATGACTGGCGGATTTGCCCCTCTTCGTCCACCCAGTAGCGGTTATGCCAGGTGGCCTGATCGGTTGCCACCTCTTCATCCAACACGCGCACCTGCGTTTCGTCGCTGCCGACTTTCACGCTGTCCGTGCCGTCCCAGCGGAAGGAGGAGCGGGCCGTGGCGTAGCGCACCTGTTTATGCTCGGTCCAGCCCATCGTGCGCGTCCAGCTTGCGCCATCGACGATCTGATTCGGCTTGATGAGCGGATCGTCAGCCAGGTTGTTCACCTCAAGCAGGTTGTCGCCGCCGAGCATCGTTTTCACGATTCGGGAATGTTGCGTCACGATGGTGGCCTGATCCTGCGTCACCCATTTCTGCTGCCCGTTTTCATCAAAAGCGAGCACCACAAACAGTTGCGGACCATCGTTTAGCTGCATGTACTGGCTGGCATACGGCATGTTCTGAAGTTCGTCATCGGTCAGATGCACGCCCGGCGTGCCGAACAGGCTGTCCCACAAGGAATGTCCCAGCCCTTTGGTGGTGGCTGAGCACGCCTGCAACAGCAGGCAAATCAGGATGATTGCAGGTCGCTTCACGACTCTTCTCCGAAGGGGCGAAATAACCACACCGAAGTGTGGTTATGATTAAAACACCCGGTATTACTGGGTGCTGGTCGTCGTAGTGGTCGTGGTTCCGGTATTGGAGCCATCACCGCCACCGGTTGCCGCCAGCGCGACACCCACGGCAGAACTTACGGCGCTGGTGCTGGCTGCGGTAGAACTCCCCGCAGACGCAGACGTCGCTGCCGACCCTGCTGCTTCCCCGACCTGGACCGGGGCTGCATAGACAGACGTCGCCGCAAGCGCAGATATGGCAAAAATGCCATACAGTACTTTCTTCATAACAATTTCCCTTCAATGAATGAATGGAGATTTGCCCGAAAAGAAATTCAGGCGGATTCGAGTATACACAACTAAAGCTGTGGGTTTACCGTAGGGGTAAATAGGGAGGAGGTTTTCAGACTAATGGTTAAAAATGAAAAGAAAAAAGAATCAATGAAATATATAATCATTAAAGATCAAACAGTTATAATATAAAAGCATTAAAGTATTACTCCGTATTTTCTTAAAATAAACCTCAACAATTAACGGGGTAACCGTCTTTTTCGGATTAAACTCAGATTCAGAATTTGAGTTAACTAACAGACATCAGGAATTATCCGATAAAAAAATGCCGGCATATTGCCGGCATTGTTCATGACATATTTATTACGCACGCCAGGCTTTATAACGGTTAATCAAACCATTGGTGGAGCTGTCGTGACTGTCGATTGCTTTATCGTCGCCCAGCTCTGGCAGAATGCGGTTTGCCAGCTGTTTGCCCAGCTCAACGCCCCACTGGTCAAAGGTGAAGATGTTCAGGATAGCGCCCTGAGTGAAGATCTTATGCTCATAAAGGGCAATCAGCGCGCCCAGGCTGAACGGCGTGATTTCACGCAGCAGAATGGAGTTAGTTGGACGGTTGCCTTCGAACACTTTAAACGGCACAACGTGCTCCAGCGTGGCCGGATCTTTACCCTGGTCACGGTACTCCTGCTCAACCACCTCGCGGGATTTACCGAACGCCAGCGCTTCGGTCTGGGCGAAGAAGTTAGACAGCAGCTTCGGATGGTGGTCGGACAGCGGGTTGTGCGTAATCGCCGGGGCGATGAAATCGCACGGTACCATTTTGGTGCCCTGGTGGATCAGCTGGTAGAACGCGTGCTGACCGTTGGTGCCCGGCTCACCCCAGATGATTGGGCCAGTCTGGTAATCCACCGCGTTGCCGTTACGGTCAACGTACTTGCCGTTGGATTCCATGTTGCCCTGCTGGAAGTAGGCCGCAAAGCGGTGCATGTACTGGTCGTACGGCAGAATCGCTTCGGTTTCAGCGCCGAAGAAGTTGTTGTACCAGATCCCGATCAGCGCCAGCAGCACCGGCAGGTTTTTCTCAGGCGCGGTGGTGGAGAAGTGTTTGTCCATCGCATGCGCGCCGGAGAGCAGTTCAACGAAGTTGTCGAAGCCCACGGACAGGATGATGGACAGACCGATCGCAGACCACAGTGAGTAGCGGCCGCCCACCCAGTCCCAGAACTCAAACATGTTCGCGGTATCAATACCGAACTCGCCCACCGCTTTACCGTTGGTGGACAATGCTGCGAAGTGTTTCGCCACGTGCTTTTCGTCACCCGCGGTTTTCAGGAACCAGTCGCGCGCGCTGTGGGCGTTGGTCATGGTTTCCTGGGTGGTGAAGGTTTTTGACGCCACCAGGAACAGTGTGGTTTCCGGGTTCACCTTTTTCAGCACTTCAGCGATGTGCGTCCCATCGACGTTAGAGACGAAGTGCATATTAAGGTGGTTTTTGTACGGACGCAGCGCTTCGGTCACCATGAATGGGCCGAGGTCAGAGCCGCCGATACCGATGTTCACCACGTCGGTGATCGCCTTGCCGGTGTAGCCTTTCCACTGACCTGAGATGATCGCTTCCGAGAAGGTTTTCATCTTTTCCAGCACCGCGTTTACTTCTGGCATCACATCTTTGCCGTCAACGATAATTGGAGTATTGCTACGGTTGCGCAGCGCCACGTGCAGCACGGCACGATCTTCGGTGCGGTTGATCTTCTCACCGGAGAACATGGATTTGATGGCATCTGCCAGTTGAGTCTCTTTCGCCAGATCTTGCAGCTTCGCCAGCGTCTCTTCGGTGATACGGTTCTTGGAAAAATCCACCAGCATCAGGTCATCGAAGGTGGCGGAAAACTTGCTGAAACGATCGGCATCTTTCGCGAACAGATCCGCGATGGTGACGTCTTTCATTTCATCAAAATGTTTCTGTAGTGCCTGCCATGCAGCGGTCTGCGTTGGGTTGATGTTTTTCATAGCAATACTCTTCTGATTTGAGAATTGTGACTGCGGTCGATTGTAGCGCCTGCAAATAAAAATTGTGATGGTTTTTATGCCATTGCCCTGGTCTGCATCAAACGCAGGTGAAAAGACCCGAAAAGTATAGCTGCTGAAGTGCCCTCCCGGAGCGGCGAATTGTCGGTCAAAAGGGGGGTAAAAGGAGCATAAAATAGGGGCCTGTTATAAGTCCTGTTTCTGAGGGGTACCCCCCCATGAAAAATCCGCATAATCCCAGCATTGACAGGACCTCCCCCGCATTTTATTTATAGGGCCGTATTTTGCGCCTGCACCTGTTCTCGCTCCATTCTTGTGCCAAGGTCGCTCTATTCATTCCCTGACACGAGGTTGTTATGACGAGTTTTGTGGTCGCCAAGTTTGGCGGCACCAGTGTGGCAGACTACGATGCCATGAACCGCAGCGCCGATGTGGTGCTGGCCGATCCGAATACCCGCCTGGTGGTGCTTTCCGCCTCTGCTGGCGTGACGAACCTGCTGGTTTCTCTGTCTGAAGGGCTGGAAGCGACCGAACGTTTCGTTAAGCTGGATGCACTGCGCAAAATTCAGTTCGATATTCTTGAACGTCTGCAAAACCCGAACGTCATTCGTGAGGAAGTGGAACGCCTGCTGGAAAATATCACCACCCTGGCAGAAGCGGCGTCGCTGGCTACCTCCAGCGCACTGACCGACGAACTGGTCAGCCACGGCGAACTGATGTCCACCCTGCTGTTTGTTGAGATCATGCGCGAGCGTAATATTCAGGCGCAGTGGTTCGACGTGCGTAAAGTCATGCGCACCAGCGACCGTTTTGGCCGCGCCGAGCCGGACGTTGAAGCCCTGGCAGAGCTAACGAACCAGCAGCTTGCCCCGCGCCTGGATGAAGGCATTGTGATCACCCAGGGTTTTATCGGCAGCGAAGCCAAAGGGCGCACTACCACGCTGGGCCGTGGCGGCAGCGACTATACCGCCGCCCTACTGGGTGAAGCCCTGCATGCCACCCGCGTGGATATCTGGACGGACGTGCCGGGTATCTACACCACCGATCCGCGCGTGGTATCTGCGGCAAAACGTATTGATGTGATCGCCTTTGAAGAAGCGGCTGAAATGGCTACCTTCGGCGCGAAAGTGCTGCATCCGGCCACGCTGCTGCCCGCCGTGCGCAGCGACATTCCGGTCTTTGTCGGCTCCAGTAAAGATCCAAAAGCAGGCGGGACGCTGGTCTGCAAGAAAACAGAAAATCCGCCGCTGTTCCGCGCGCTGGCTCTGCGTCGTAAGCAGACGCTGGTTACCCTGCACAGCCATAATATGCTGCACTCCCGCGGCTTCCTGGCAGAAGTGTTTGGCATCCTGGCGCGCCATAATATCTCCGTAGATCTGATCACCACGTCAGAAGTCAGCATCGCGCTGACACTCGACACCACCGGCTCAACCTCAACGGGTGATACCCTGCTGACGCAGTCGCTGCTGATTGAGCTTTCCGAGCTGTGCCGCGTGGAGGTGGAAGAAGAGCTGGCGCTGGTAGCGATCATCGGCAACAAGCTGTCGCGCGCCTGCGGCGTGGGCAAAGAGGTCTTCGGCGTGCTCGACCCGTTCAATATCCGCATGATCTGCTACGGCGCATCCAGCTACAACCTCTGCTTCCTGGTCCCTGCCGATCAGGCCGAGCAGGTCGTGCAAAAACTTCATCAGAATTTGTTTGAATAAAATTCGTTAGCACGTTAAACAATATCGATAAGCCGGGCACAGACCCGGCTTTTTCATAACAAAACAACACGACAATACTGCAAGGAATTCACTATGTTATCCGCTATCACCCGGCTGTTCCCGTTATGGGCGCTGCTGCTCTCCGTACTCGCGTATTACACGCCCACCACGTTTACGGGCATTGGTCCGTGGGTCACCACGCTGCTGATGCTCATTATGTTCGGCATGGGCGTGCATCTGAAAATCGACGATTTCAAACGCGTACTGTCTCGCCCGGCACCGGTTGCCGCAGGGATTTTCCTGCACTATCTGGTGATGCCGCTCGCAGCGTGGCTGCTGGCGATGGCCTTTAAGATGCCGCCCGACCTTTCCGCCGGGATGGTGCTCGTGGGGAGCGTCGCCAGCGGCACGGCATCTAACGTCATGATCTATCTGGCGAAAGGCGACGTGGCGCTTTCCGTCACCATCTCGTCCGTTTCCACGCTGGTGGGCGTGATTGCCACGCCTCTGTTAACCCGCCTGTACGTGGACGCACATATCCAGGTGGACGTGATGGGCATGCTGCTCAGCATCCTGCAAATCGTGGTGATCCCAATTGCGCTGGGGCTGGTGATCCACCATCTCTTCCCGCGGGTGGTAAAAGCGGTTGAGCCGTATCTGCCCGCGTTTTCGATGATCTGCATACTGGCCATTATCAGCGCCGTGGTAGCCGGCTCCGCCTCGCACATTGCTTCGGTGGGCTTTGTAGTGATCGTCGCGGTTGTGCTGCATAACACCATTGGTCTGCTGGGCGGATACTGGGGCGGGAAGCTGTTTGGCTTTGACGAATCCACCTGCCGCACGCTGGCGATCGAAGTGGGGATGCAGAACTCCGGCCTGGCGGCGGCGCTGGGTAAAATTTACTTCTCACCGCTGGCAGCGCTGCCGGGGGCGCTGTTCTCCGTCTGGCACAACCTGTCCGGCTCGCTGTTAGCAGGTTACTGGTCCGGTAAGCCGATTGATGAACAACCGAAAAAAGATGCGGTGAAACAGGGTTAATTGTCTCGGCTTGCTTTACACTGAAGCCTCCCCATCAGGAGGCTTCAGCAATGGCTACACCACGTTTGACCCAGAAAGACATGACCGAAGCCGAGCAGCGCGAACTGAAAACGCTCCTCGACCGCGCCCGCATCGCACATGGCCGCACGCTGACGAACGCCGAAACCAATCAGGTTAAAAAAGAGTACATCGACAAGCTGATGGCGCAACGTGAGGCCGCGGCGAAAAAAGCCCGCAAGCTGAAAAAAGAGCAGGCTTATAAACCGGATGCAGAGGCAACCTTCTCCTGGTCCGCCAGCACATCAACCCGTGGAAGGCGCTAATCAACGCCCTTTCTTTTTACGGCCCGGCTGGGTAAAACGTTTCCCGTTGCCCGGCTTGCCTCGCCCTTTCTCTTCCGCCTGCGGCGCCTTCACCACCGGACGCTTAATCGCCTGCGTTTTCGGTTTGGCTTTGGCCTTCGGCTTCGCTTCGGACGAGGAGTTTTCGATAAGTTTGAACAGCTCGATCAGCTCGTCATCCGTTAAGTCACGCCACTCCCCCAGCGGGATCCCGGACAGGCTGACGTTCATGATGCGCGTGCGTTCCAGTTTCGTCACTTCATAACCGAAGTACTCGCACATGCGGCGGATCTGGCGGTTCAGGCCCTGCACCAGCGTGATACGAAACGCAAACGGCGCCTCTTTTCTGACTTTACACTTCTTCGTCACGGTGCCCAGAATCGGCACGCCTGCGCCCATACCGCGGATGAACTCGTCCGTAACCGGCTTGTTCACCGTAACAATATACTCTTTCTCGTGGTCGTTACCGGCACGCAGGATTTTGTTGACCAGGTCACCGTGATTGGTGAGGAAAATCAGCCCCTGAGAGTCTTTATCCAGACGGCCAATCGGGAAGATACGGCTGCTGTGGTTAACGAAATCAACGATGTTGTCCCGCTCGCCGTCTTCCGTGGTGCTGACAATCCCAACCGGTTTGTTCAACGCGATAAACACCAGGTCTTCAGCATCACGCGGTTCGATGACCTGACCATTCACTTTCACCACGTCGCCAGGCACCACCTGATCGCCAATGGTGGCGCGTTTGCCGTTAAGAAACACGTTACCCTGTTCAATGTAACGGTCAGCCTCGCGACGTGAGCAGATCCCGCTCTCGCTAATGTATTTGTTTAATCGGGTTGATTGAGTTGGCAGCATAGTTTCTCCTGTGAAGGGCGAAATATACCTTAGGTTTGGGCTGGAAAAAAAGATTAGCCGACGGTTACTGAGACGGGTTTTTTAGTTTGCGAGACGCTTTCAGGATTTAGCGTCAGGCTATTTATTCTTGAGCTAACCCCTTTTAGCTTTACTCTCCAGAGACAATTGCTTGTAGTTTATAAATCACAGTGAGTAATATGAAGGAGATCGTTCAGACAGAATCCTTCCGACGCTGGGAGCAAAATTTAAAGGACAGGCGGGCAAAGACGATTATCGCTTCCCGCCTCTTTAGGCTGGCAAATGGCTTAGCGGGCGACATTAGACCCGTGGGGGAAGGTATCAGTGAACTGAGGATCCACTTTGGCCCGGGCTACAGAGTCTATTTTAAGGACCAGGGCAATTGCATCATCGTGCTGTTATGTGGTGGTGACAAAAGCAGCCAGGCCAGAGACATACTTATGGCAAAAATGCTGAGCAATGTATCCCAATGGCAGGAGTGAATGAGCATGCATAAATTAACACCCTACGATCCAGCCAACGCACTGGTGGATGACGAGGAAATCGCTGTGTTTATGGCTGATGCATTAGAGACGGGTGACTCAGCGTACATTGCTAAAGCGCTGGGCGTCATCGCCCGAGCGAAAGGGATGTCGACCATTTCCCAGCAAACGGGCCTGTCACGAGAACAACTGTATCGATCGTTCAGTGATAAGGGGAACCCAACGCTCAAAACCACGCTGGCGGTCATGAAAGCATTGGGCCTTGGGTTAACAATCAAACCCTCTGGGGATTAATACTCATCCCGCTCGTCGTCTTCATCCGGTTGCTCCATCACGCTGTACGCCACCGCGCAGAACAACGAGTTGAGACGTTTCATATCCCCCAGCAGCCCCAGGTGCAGGGAGCTGGTCTCGATACTCTGCACGTTCTGCTGATGCAGGCGCTCAACGTGGGCGTGCGAGTAGCGGCGATTAAGGATGCGGAAACGGTGCTTATTGCGGCGCAGGCGGCGCGCCCCCGGCACGTCGCTGGAGAAGAAGACGGACATCGCCAGCTTCAGATTGCTGACCAGCTGCTCGTGCAGCGCTTCCAGCTCTTTCAGCCCTTCAACAGAAAACGCCCGGCGTGCTGCCAGGGATTTGTCCGCAATTTCACTGCCCATACGCTCGACAATATCCGAAGCCTGCTCCAGGTTTAGCGACATTTCGATGATTTCCGCCCAGCGGCGCGACTCCTCTTCCGCCAGCTCATCCTGCGGGATCCGCGCCAGATAGAGCTTGATGGCGGTATAAAGCACGTTGATATCGTCCGCCAGCCTGCGCAGCTCTTTCTCCTCGCGCGGCTCGCCGTGCATCACCTTTTGCAGCCCTTCCAGCATGGTTTCCATCGCATCGCCCATGCGCAGGGTTTCGCGCGCGGCATTCGCGATGGCCAGCGCGGGCGTGTCCAGCACCGCGGTGTCCAGATGCTTCGGCTTGAGCCGCGCGTCCAGCTCCGGTTCATCACGAATAAGCCGCTCGCAGAAACGGGCCATCGGCGCGGCAAAGGGCACCATCGCCAGACAGCGCACCAGGTTGTAGAAGACGTGGAAGTAGATCACCAGCTCCGCTTTTGGCAGAGAGAGATTGTCCATCAGGTTCGCCAGCGGATGCACAAACGGCAGAATAATCAGGCTACCCACCAGCTTAAACAGCAGGCTCCCGAGCGCCACGCGGCGGGCAGCGGCATTGGCCGCGCTGTTGTTGAGCATTGCCAGCAGGCCTGAGCCGAGGTTGGCACCGATCACCAGACACAGCGCCACAGGGAAAGAGATTACCCCTGCGGCGGTTAAGGTCGCCGTCAGCAAGACCGCTGCCAGGCTGGAGTAGCTGACAATGGCAAATACCGCGCCGATCAGCGCATCCAGCATAATATCGCCGGTCAGCGAGGCGAAGATGACCTGCACGCCGCTGGCCTGGGTGATTGGCGTGACCGCCTGCACAATCAGCTCCAGCGCCAGCAGGATAAGCCCGAGGCCAATCCCAACGCGGCCAAGCTGCCCGGCACGGCTTTGCTTACGGCCAAGGAAGAAAATAACGCCTATAAAAATCAGCAGCGGCGACAGCCAGGAGAGATCGAAGGTCAGGATACGCGCCATCAGCGCGGTACCGACGTCGGCACCAAGGACAATCACCAGCGCCGGGGCGAGCGCCACCAGATCCTGTGCCACGAACGAGGTGACGAGCATGGTGGTGGCATTGCTGCTTTGCACCAGCGCCGTCACGCCAATACCCGCGCAGAAGGCGAGCGGCTTCTTCTCAACGCTGCCGCTGAGCACGGTACGTAAACGTGCACCAAACACGCGCATTACGCCGGTACGAACGATATGGGTGCCCCATACCAGCAGTGCGACTGCGGAGAGCAGGTGTAACAACGTCAACACGGTAGGCATTCCTCCTTATCGTTATTCGTATTCCTGAGGTTCAGTATAAGGGTTTAAACGTAAGAAAGAGACAGGGCACCTTAGCGGTGCCCTGTTTGTTGTAAGGAAAAGTGACGTTAGTCTGCGTCGTAGCCTAAATTCGGCGCCAGCCAGCGTTCTACCTCTGATACGCTCATACTTTTACGCAGGGCGTAATCCTCAATCTGATCGCGCTGAAGCTGTGCCACGGCGAAATACTTGCTGTCCGGGTGGCTGAAATACCAGCCGGAAACGGACGCGCCCGGCCACATGGCGAACGACTCGGTAAGTTTCATGCCCGTATGCGCTTCAACGTCGAGAAGTTTCCAGATGGTGCCCTTTTCGGTGTGTTCCGGGCAGGCCGGATAGCCTGGCGCCGGACGAATGCCCTGGTAGTTTTCGCGGATCAGCTCCTCATTACTGAGGTTCTCATTCGCCGCGTAGCCCCAGTACACCTTACGTACGCGCTCGTGGAGGTACTCAGCAAAGGCTTCCGCCAGGCGATCGGCGATCGCTTTCACCATGATTTTGTTGTAATCATCGTGCTGTGCGTCGTACGCATCCGCCAGCGCGTCTTCTTCCAGACCGCCGGTTACGGCAAACGCGCCGATATAGTCGGCTTTACCGGAGAGTTTCGGTGCGACGAAATCCGCCAGGCAGTAGTTGGCAAAGCCCACTTTCTCGGTTTGCTGGCGCAGATGGTGGCTCACGGCCAGCACATGGGTGCGGGTTTCATCGCGGTAGATTTCTATGTCGTCGCCCACGCGGTTCGCCGGGAACAGCCCCACCACGCCGCGCGGGTTGAGGGCTTTCTCTGCGCTCAGCCTGTCGAGCATGTCATTGGCATCTTTAAACAGGCGCTTCGCCTCAACGCCAACCACCTCATCTTCAAGAATGCGCGGATATTTGCCCGCCAGCGACCAGGTCATGAAGAACGGCGTCCAGTCGATGTAGTTACGCAGCGTTTCGATGCTGGCCGTCACGTCCTGCACGCCCAGACGGTGCGCGACCGGCGGCGTATAGCTGGACCAGTCGAACGCCAGATCGTTATCGCGCGCCGCCTGAAGCGAAACCGGCGGTGTGCGCGGTTTCTTACGTCCATGCTGAATGCGGACGGTTTCATACTCTTTGCGGGTGCGGGCGACAAAGTCATCGCGCTGGGTGTCGGACAGCAGCGCGGAGACCACGCCCACCGTGCGCGAGGCATTTTGAACATACACCGTCGGCCCACTGTAGTTCTGCTCGATTTTCACCGCCGTGTGGGCTTTCGAGGTGGTTGCCCCGCCAATCAGCAGCGGAATGGTGAAGCCCTGGCGCTCCATCTCTTTTGCCACGTTGACCATTTCGTCCAGCGACGGCGTGATCAACCCGGAAAGACCAATCAGATCCGCATTCACTTCGCGCGCGGTTTTGAGGATTTTATCCGCCGGGACCATCACGCCCAGATCGATAATTTCATAGTTATTGCACTGCAATACCACGCCAACAATGTTTTTGCCGATGTCGTGCACGTCGCCCTTCACGGTGGCGATAACCATCTTGCCGTTGCTGGAGCCTTTCTCTTTGCTGGCCTCGATAAACGGCTCCAGATAAGCGACGGCCTGCTTCATCACGCGAGCCGATTTTACCACCTGCGGCAGGAACATTTTGCCCTCGCCGAACAGATCGCCGACCACGTTCATGCCATCCATCAGCGGCCCTTCAATCACTTCAATCGGGCGGGCTGCCTGCTGACGTGCCTCTTCGGTGTCCTGCTCGATGAACTCGGTAATGCCTTTGACCAGCGAGTATTCCAGACGTTTTTTCACGTCCCAGGAACGCCATTCGGCCTGCTGAACGTTGGCAGAGTCGTCAGACTTACTGCCGCGGTATTTCTCCGCCAGATCCAGCATGCGCTCGGTGGCGTCATCGCGGCGGTTAAGGATCACATCTTCTACCGCGTCGCGCAGCTCGGCAGGGAGGTCGTCGTAAATGGCCAGCTGGCCGGCGTTAACGATGCCCATGTCCATGCCGTTGCGGATGGCGTAATAAAGGAATACCGCGTGGATCGCTTCGCGCACCGGGTCGTTGCCGCGGAACGAGAACGAGACGTTCGATACGCCGCCGGAGATCAGCGCATGCGGCAATTCGCGTTTAATGTCTTCACACGCGCCGATAAAGTCCTGCGCGTAGTTATTGTGTTCTTCGATACCGGTCGCGACGGCGAAGATGTTCGGGTCGAAGATAATGTCTTCCGGCGGGAAGCCCACCTCTTCGGTCAAAATTTTGTACGCGCGGCGGCAAATCTCGATTTTGCGCTCGCGGGTATCGGCCTGGCCCACTTCATCGAAGGCCATCACCACCACGGCGGCACCGTAGCGGCGCACCAGCTTCGCGTGGTGGATAAAGGTATCGACGCCCTCTTTCATTGAGATGGAGTTAACGATGCCTTTGCCCTGAATGCACTTCAGCCCCTTCTCAATGACGTCCCATTTTGAAGAGTCGATCATGATCGGCACGCGGGCAATGTCCGGCTCGCCGGCGATCAGGTTGAGGAAACGCACCATCGCCGCCTCGGCGTCGAGCATCCCCTCGTCCATGTTGATATCGATAATCTGCGCGCCGCTTTCCACCTGCTGGCGGGCAACGTCCAGCGCTTCGCTGTACTTCTCTTCTTTAATCAGGCGCTTGAACTTCGCGGAACCGGTGACGTTAGTACGCTCACCCACGTTCACAAACAGGCTGTCGTCGCCGATGGTCAACGGCTCAAGGCCGGAAAGGCGGCAGGCTACCGGAAGCTCGGGCAGCTTGCGCGGTGGAAGCCCGGCGACGGCGTTGCTCATGGCGGCGATATGCTCCGGCGTGGTGCCGCAGCAGCCGCCGACGATGTTCAGGAAGCCCGACTCTGCCCACTCGCGGATTTGTGCCGCCATGGTATCGGCATCGAGATCGTATTCACCAAACGCGTTCGGCAGACCCGCGTTCGGGTGCGCGGTGACGTAGCACTCTGCGATGCGCGAAAGCTCCTGCACGTACTGGCGCAGCTCGTCCGGCCCCAGCGCGCAGTTCAGGCCGAAGGAGAGCGCTTCGGCATGGCGCAGAGAGTTATAAAAGGCTTCGGTTGTCTGGCCGGAAAGCGTGCGCCCCGAGGCGTCGGTGATGGTGCCGGAAATCATGATTGGCAGGTCAACGCCCAGCGCTTCAAACTCCTCTTTCACCGCGTATATCGCGGCTTTGGCGTTGAGGGTGTCGAAAACCGTTTCGATCAGGATCAGGTCGGAACCGCCTTCCACCAGCGCGTTGGTCGATTCACGATAGGCTGCGACCAGCTGGTCAAAGGTGATATTGCGGAATGCTGGATCGTTCACGTCCGGAGAAATCGACGCGGTGCGGTTGGTTGGGCCAAGCACCCCGGCAACGTAGCGCGGTTTGTCCGGCGTGCGGGCCGTCCATTCGTCGGCGCAGGCGCGCGCCAGCTTCGCCGCTTCAAAGTTGATCTCCGCCGACAGGGATTCCATCTGGTAATCCGCCATGGCGATGGTTGTCGAGTTAAAGGTGTTGGTTTCAACGATATCCGCGCCCGCTTCAAAGTAGGCGTTGTGGATATCCCTGATAACAGACGGTTTGCTCAACACCAGCAGGTCATTGTTTCCTTTCAGGTCACAAGGCCAGTCGGCAAAGCGCTCGCCGCGGAAATCGTCTTCACTCAGACGATAACCCTGGATCATGGTGCCCATGCCGCCGTCCAGCACCAGAATTCGTTCATTTAACTGCGCACGCAGTTGCTCTACTTTGCTGCTCACACTTGCTCCCGACAACGCTCAACATGGCCAAAAGGCTGCGTTCCATACTGGCATAATCTCGCAGGGTCGAAAAGCCACACAGCGGTAACATGAGACATGTTCACCATCACTCCTCCGATCAGTCAGGAAAGCGGTTGCAAAAACACCAAATAAAACGAAAATGATTTCCACGATACAGAAAAAGGAGTTCGTCATGGTTACGACTGTTCCCGCTAAACGCGGCAGAAAACCTGCTGCCAATCCTGCCGCACAGCCCGGCGGACAGGTTCAATCCCTGACGCGTGGCCTGAAGCTGCTGGAATGGATAGCCGAATCGCAGGGTAGTGTGGCCCTGACGGAGCTGGCCCAGCAGGCTGGCCTGCCGAACTCCACCACGCACCGCCTGCTGACCACCATGCAGCAGCTGGGCTTTGTCCGCCAGGTCGGTGAACTGGGACACTGGGCGGTGGGCGCACATGCGTTTATTGTCGGCAGCAGCTTCCTGCAAAGCCGCAACCTGCTGGCGATTGTCCACCCGATTCTGCGCAAGCTGATGGAGGAGTCCGGCGAGACGGTAAACCTGGCTGTGCTGGATCAGAGCGATCACCAGGCGATTATCATCGACCAGGTGCAGTGCACGCAGCTGATGCGCATGTCCGCGCCGATTGGCGGCAAGCTGCCGATGCACGCCTCTGGCGCAGGAAAAGCGTTTCTCTCGCAGCTCAGCGAAGAGCAGGTGACAGGGCTGCTGCATCGTAAAGGGCTGCACGCCTATACCCATGCCACGCTGGTTTCGCCGGTGCATCTGAAAGAGGATCTGGCGTTAACCCGCAAGCGCGGCTATTCGTTTGATGATGAAGAACACGCTTTGGGGTTACGCTGCATCGCGGCCTGTATCTTTGACGAGCATCGCGAGCCGTTTGCCGCAATTTCCATCTCCGGGCCGATTTCGCGCATGACCGACGACCGCGTAACCGAGTTAGGTGCGCTGGTGATTAAGGCCGCGAAAGAGGTAACGCTGGCGTATGGTGGGATTCGTTAAACCGGATGCAAAACCGCTGCTTGCGGCGGTAAGCGTACACATCTTCCACGTGCCCATTTTTAATCCGCGTTTGCAGTCCGCGCCAGTAGCTGGCACGGAACAGATCGGCATGCATCTCTTCAAATAGCGGCCCGATGCGCGGGTCGGCGCACAGCCAGTGGCGAAACTCTTCGGGAAACACATCGCCCGGCGAGACGCTGTACCACGGCTCGCCGGAAAGTTCATCTTCCGGATAGCGGGGCGGCGGGATATCGCGGAAATTTACTTCGGTCATGTAACAAATTTCATCGTAATCGTAGAACACCACTCGCCCGTGACGGGTAACGCCAAAGTTTTTAAACAGCATGTCGCCCGGAAAAATATTGGCCGCGGCAAGCTGGCGGATCGCGTTGCCGTACTCTTCAATGGCATCCCGCAGCGCCTGACCCTCGGACTGCTCCAGCCAGATGTTCAGCGGCACCATGCGACGCTCAATATAAAGATGGCTAATCACGATTTTGTCGCCAAGATCGGTGATTTTCGCGGGCGCTTCCTGCATTAATAGTCCCATGAGTGCCGGGTCGATCTGCTGCTTATTCAGCACAAAGTTTTCGAATTCCTGAGTATCCGCCATACGCCCGACGCGATCGTGCTCTTTAACCAGCTGATAGCAGGCACGAACGTGCGCGGCAGTCATCTCTTTCTGCGGCGCGAACCGGTCTTTAATCACCTTAAAAACCCGGTCGAAACCCGGAAGCGTAAACACCAGCATCACCATACCTCGAATGCCGGGTGCCTCAATAAACTGCTCATCGGCCGTGGTGACATAACGCAGGTATTCCCGATAGCTTTCCGTTTTAGCGTGCTTCTGACAGCCAATCGCCATATACAGCTCGGCGGTGGTTTTGCCCGGCAGGATCTCGCGCAGCCACTCCACCAGCGCGGCAGGCAACGGCGCATAAACCATAAAATAGGAGCGGGCGAAACCAAATACGATGCTGGCCTCGGCGCTGGTGGTCAGACAGGTATCGACAAACAGTTCCCCGTCTTCGGTACGGTGGATCGGTAACAGAAACGGCACGATGGCCGTCGGCGTAACCAGTTTCCCCACCAGCCAGGCGGCTTTGTTGCGGTAGAAAAGCTCGTTGGCAACCTGCAAATGGCTTTGACTGAGTACCTCGGCGCCGAAGGCTTCATTGAGATGTGCATGGATATAGCCAATATCGCGCGCTTTATTCTCCCACGGCAGGCGTAGCGGTAAATCCGTTAAGACGCGGTGCAAGAGCTTTTCCCAGCCGCGATCGGGAAAGAAATCTTTCGCCAGCGGACGCGGAATGGTACGGAAGCGGCGTTCCGGCTGAGAGCTGAAGATAAATAACCGCTCAGGAGATAATGAGCGGTGGTCAAATAACCGGCAATAGACGGAGTTGAAAAAGCTCTCCGCAATCTCGAAGCGCGGGTAGTCCGGTAGCAGATGGGTGTAATGCGCTTTCACGCGCAGTAAAAATTCCGCATCCGGGCTTTTACCGTCGGTAATGCAGCGCAGCTGCTCCACCACCAGACCCACGTGGTGGTCATAAAGATGGATACGCTGCTTCATGGCCTGCTGAACCGCATGCCAGTCAGCGTGCTCAAAACGCTGTTGCGCGCCGGAGGTGACTTCCAGAAAACGACCATACTGGGCATCGAAGCCCTGCAAAATAGTTTGGGCAATCAGTAATTCCAGACCACGCGACATATATTCCCCCTCCCCCCTCACCCTGGCCCTCTCCCCAAAGGGAAGAGGAGACGGTCTGGTGCGAATCTGTTTTCCCCCTCGCCCCTTCTGGGAGAGGGTCGGGGTGAGGGGAAAAACATCAGAACTGTGCTTCTTCCGTTGAACCCGTTAAGGCGGTGACGGAGGAGGCGCCGCCCTGAATAATCGTCGTCACGTTGTCGAAGTAGCCCGTCCCCACTTCCTGCTGGTGAGAAACGAAGGTATAACCCTCTTTTCCGGCGGCGAATTCTGGCTGCTGCACCTTCTCAACATAGTGCTTCATACCTTCGCCCTGCGCATAAGCATGTGCCAGGTCGAACATGTTGAACCACATGCTGTGAATACCCGCCAGGGTAATGAACTGGTACTTGTAACCCATGTCTGACAGCTGCTGCTGGAAGCTGGCGATGGTTTTATCATCCAGATTCTTCTGCCAGTTGAAGGACGGCGAACAGTTATAGGCCAGCAGCTTGCCCGGATACTTCGCATGAATCGCATCGGCAAAGCGCTTCGCCATCGCCAGATCCGGCGTGGAGGTTTCACACCAGACCAGGTCGGCGTAAGGAGCATACGCCAGGCCGCGGCTGATCGCCTGTTCAATACCGGCATGCGTGCGATAGAACCCTTCGCTGGTACGCTCGCCGGTGATGAATTCACTGTCGTACGGATCGCAGTCAGAGGTGATCAGATCCGCCGCGTCCGCATCGGTACGGGCAATGACCAGCGTCGGCACGCCGAGCACGTCAGCAGCCAGACGCGCGGCAACCAGCTTCTGGATCGCTTCCTGGGTTGGCACCAACACTTTCCCGCCCATATGCCCGCACTTCTTCACCGACGCCAGCTGATCTTCAAAGTGTACGGCCGCTGCACCGGCCTCAATCATCGATTTCATCAGCTCAAAGGCGTTCAGCACGCCGCCGAAACCGGCTTCCGCATCGGCGACGATCGGCAGGAAATAGTCGATAAAACGCGGATCGTGGGGTTCGATACCCGCAGCCCACTGGATCTGATCCGCACGGCGGAAGGTATTGTTGATCCGATCCACTACCGACGGCACCGAGTTCGCCGGATAGAGGGACTGATCCGGATACATACTGGAGGCCAGGTTGGCATCCGCCGCGACCTGCCAGCCGGAGAGATAAATCGCTTCAATACCGGCCTTCGCCTGCTGTAATGCCTGACCACCAGTCAGTGCGCCGAGGCTGTTGATATAGCCCTTTCTGGAGCCACCGTGCAGCAGCTTCCACATTTTCGCCGCACCGTTCTGCGCAAGCGTGCACTCCGGATTGACAGAGCCGCGTAATTTCACCACTTCCTCTGCGCTGTATGGGCGACGAATGCCTTCCCAGCGCGGTTGAGTCCACTCTTTCTGTAATTCTTCGATTTGTTGGGTACGGGTTTTCATGTGCAGATGCTCCATATTGTTATGTGGTGAATTACGCCAGGAAGCGGTAGCCCGGCAGGGTCAGGAAGTCGATTAAGTCATCAGAGGTGGTGATTTGCTCCATCAGGCGTGCGGCATCGTCAAAACGCCCGCTGCTGAAGCGGTGCTCGCCCAGTTCGTCCTGGATGACCCGCATCTCTTCGGCCAGCATCTGACGGAACAGGGCTTTGGTTACCGGTTTGCCGTTGCTGAGCGTTTTTTGATGGTGGATCCACTGCCAGATGGAGGTACGTGAAATTTCCGCCGTGGCGGCATCTTCCATCAGGCCGTAGATCGGCACGCAGCCGTTGCCTGAAATCCATGCCTCGATGTACTGCACGGCAACGCGAATGTTGGCGCGCATCCCCTCTTCCGTGCGTTCGCCCGCACACGGCGCCAGCAACTGTTCTTCTGCAATTGGCGCATCGTCTTCACGGGTGACAAACAGCTGGTTTTTGTTGTCGCCGAGTACACGGTTAAAGACTTCCATTGCCGTATCGGCCAGACCCGGGTGGGCAATCCACGTCCCATCATGGCCGTTACGCGCTTCCAGCTCTTTATCGGCTTTCACCTTGTTGAGCACCTGATTGTTACGCTCTGCGTCTTTGCTCGGGATAAACGCCGCCATACCGCCCATCGCAAAGGCACCGCGCTTGTGGCAGGTTTTGATCAGCAGGCGCGAGTAGGCGCTGAGGAACGGTTTATCCATAGTGACGACCTGACGATCCGGCAATACACGGTCGGCATGGTTTTTCAGCGTTTTAATGTAGCTAAAGATGTAATCCCAGCGACCGCAGTTCAGGCCCACAATGTGGTCGCGCAGCGCATGCAGTATCTCGTGCATCTGGAATACGGCAGGCAGGGTTTCAATCAGAAGCGTGGCTTTAATGGTGCCGCGCGGCAGGCTGAAGCGGTCTTCTGCATAGCTGAATACTTCACTCCACCACGCCGCTTCCTGCCAGGACTGGGTTTTCGGCAGGTAGAAATAGGGGCCGCTGCCTTTCGCCAGCAGGTTTTTATGGTTGTGGAAGAAGTACAGGGCAAAGTCGAACAGGCTGCCCGGAATCGCTTCTCCGCGCCAGGTGACGTGTTTTTCTGGCAAATGCAGACCGCGTACGCGGCAGATCAGCACCGCCGGATTCGGTTTGAGCTGGTAAATTTTACCGGCTTCGTTGGTATAGCTGATGGTGCCGTTGACGGCGTCGCGCAGGTTGATCTGCCCGTCGATAACTTTCCGCCAGTCCGGCGCGAGGGAATCTTCAAAGTCCGCCATAAACACTTTGACGTTGGCATTCATGGCGTTGATCACCATTTTGCGCTCTACCGGGCCGGTGATCTCCACGCGACGATCCTGCAAATCGTCAGGTATTCCACGGATTTTCCATTCACCATGTCGAATGGAAGCGGTTTCCGAAATAAACCCTGGCAACTTGCCGTTATCGATTTCCTGCTGTTGATGAATGCGTGCCGCTAGCAGCTTATTACGCTGTGGCGTAAAGCGGGTCACCAGTTCAGTCAGAAACTCTACCGCTTCGGCCGTTAAAACTTGCTGTTCTTGCTCACCATCCGGCTGGCTAAAGGCCAGTTCATCGACCGTTGTTGCCTGTTGAGTCATCGTTCTGCTCCTTATCAAAGATCCAAAATCACGCCCCCGATGCGAGCGAAAGATCGTTGTATGGTTTTCGCTCAGCAGAATTAAGACTATCTATAATTTTTCCAAAATCAAAAACAATTTCCATTTTAATTTATTTTTATCCATAACAGATTGATAAATATAAAATTAAAGTTTTATCAGATGTTGAGTATGATTTCGGAAATAAAAAAAGCACCCGAAGGTGCCTGATTTGAATAGCTGAAACGCTTTAGGATCGTTTAAAGCAGACGATTACTCCAGCGTCGGATTCATGTGGCGAAGATCGTACGGCGTAATCTGATAGACGTAATAGTTGAGCCAGTTGGTGAACAGCAAATTTCCGTGGCTTCGCCAGGTTGCCCGAGGCGTGTTTTGTGGATCGTTTTTCGGGAAATAGTTGTATGGGACATCCGGATTCAGGCCCGCTTCAACGTCACGAAAATACTCTGACGCAAGGGTGTGCGGATCGTACTCAGGATGGCCGGTAACAAACGCGATGCGTTTGTCTTTGCTGGCGAACAGGTAGGCATCGCCGTCTTCCGTTTCGGCCAGGATTTCCAGGTCGGTGTAATCGCGGATCAGCTGTGCCGGAAAATCGGCGTAGCGAGAATGCGGGGCCAGGAAAGTGTCATCAAAACCACGCGTCAGCAGCGCATGTGGGTGAAGGATGTGGTGTTCGTATACACCTGAAAGTTTGTCACTGCGGGTTTGCTTCGGAATGCCATAGAGGATATTCAGTGCGGCCTGCACCGCCCAACAGACAAACAAAGTGGACGTGACGTGATCCTTTGCCCACTCCAGCACCTGCCTGATCTGCGGCCAATAGGCTACGTCATTAAATTCCACCAGACCCAGTGGTGCACCCGTGACGATCAATCCATCGAAGTTTTCATCGCGAATGTCGTCAAAGTTACAGTAGAAGTTATTCAGATGCTCAGCAGGAGTGTTGCGTGACTCACGCGCATCAATGCGTAGCAGCTGAATATCAACCTGAAGCGGAGAGTTCGAAAGCAAACGCAGGAACTGGTTCTCCGTTTCGATCTTCTTTGGCATCAGATTAAGGATCAGCACCTTCAGCGGGCGAATTTCCTGACCAGAAGCACGTGAAGTTGTCATTACGAAGACATTCTCTTCACGCAAGAAATTGACGGCTGGTAGCTCGTCCTGCACCCGAATCGGCATAACCTAAAATCCTCACAGCATACGTATAAACGTTTAGACATCCAGACAGCTAACGATAACCAGAAACGGTATGAATGTCGAGTCTGCAAACGAAAGGTGAGAAAGTTTCAAGGAGAGGTGAGTGGGATCTTGCGTACCCGGTGGGGCTGCGCCCAAAGCAAAAAACCCCGCACCTTTCGGTACGGGGTTCTTCTTAATTGATGCCTGGCAGTTCCCTACTCTCACATGGGGAGACCCCACACTACCATCGGCGCTACGGCGTTTCACTTCTGAGTTCGGCATGGGGTCAGGTGGGACCACCGCGCTAAAGCCGCCAG
>NZ_JAALCJ010000014.1 GCF_011078175.1 Enterobacter cloacae | reverse complement strand
TGCCGTGACCTGACCGCCCTGGCTGGTATTGCCGGACGGATCGGTGGCGGTGGCGGTGATCTGTTCCCCGTTGGTGAGTGGCGTACCGAGATCGATCGTAAATTTCCCGTCACTGCCCGCCTTGCCCGTTCCGATAGTGTTGCCGTCGGCATCCTTCAGGGTAATCGTGCTGCCCGGCTCAGCCGTCCCGGTCACGGTTTTGCCGTCAGGCGAGACCGCCAGATTGGCGGGGGCATTCGGAGGCGTGGTATCAGGTTCGGAAGGATTTCCCGGGTTGCCGGGATTCGGGCTGTTGTTGTCGTCATCTCCGCCGCCTCCCCCCCCGGTTCCCGCCGCAATAGCAATCCCACCAGCGACGGCCAGGCCACCCAGCACCCAGGGCCACGCTGCGGCGCCGCCGGTATCGCTTCCTGAAGCCGCCAGTAACGCGTCCGTGGAGGCGATGGATTCATAGGTGGCGGCACCGGTGGGATCTTCAATCCACCACAGCGCACCATTGCTCTCTTCAAGCACCAGCTGGCTTACGCCCTGCGCATCAGTGACGTAGAAATTCTTGAGGGTAATCACTTCGCCCGAGTGGAGGGTAATTACCAGATCGTTTCCGCTGCGGGAGTAATCTGAGATGTCGGCGCGATCCACGTTAAGCTTAACAATAGACGAATGGCCGAGTGTTACCTGTGTGCCTTCCGTGGTCGTTTCCACGCCAGTTAGTTTCGATATGACAGATATTTGGCTCATACAGTTATTACTCCAGCAGAGTTATTGTTTACGGCGTGTCAGACGTGGCCATTTTTTCTGAAGGGATGAGGGCGCTCCCAGCGAAAATACTGTGAATAAAGCAGTATTTACCGTTGCTTTCTTTAGAGCGACCGAGACCCACCAGCTATCAACGTGGCAACATCAGGGCGAAGCTAATTATTTACATGAGTAACTGTTATTTATTTATATTTTCGTAATTTATAAACCTTGTTATTAATGCAGGTATTAATTTATTTTGCTCTAAAAATGATATAGCTATAAATATCTGAATGTGCAAATTAAGTGTTTGTAAACCCTGCGCTGTGATTGCAGAGGAAATTAATTGATAGCGTGAATATATTTCCTCGGTTATGAGGGGGGCGCCCCAGAAGCGTTGGCGTACAGGCGGTAGAGCCATGACAGCGATGGAGACGTGAGAGAAATAATATTGAAAAAAAAGGTTTTATTAATGGTTTTAGAAAAGCATTAATGGTTGCTTAATTATGATTTAAGTTAGGGTTAAGTATCTGCTGTATAATATATTCAATGGGATCGCATAAATAAAATATATTTTCATGTCGGGTTTGCATTCTGCTACTCATAAAAATTAACTGTCCGCTTCACACATTTAAAAAATTAAAAAGGCCGCAAATGTGGCCTTTTTTAGGGAAAGTTAGCCGAAGGTGATTATGCCCGTTTCAAGAAGTGCGGCGAGCGTCAGAAGAATAAAGACGATAACGACTATGGGTCTGTACATTTTAAGCGCCTGTCCTCGCATGAAATGTTGTCTGTTTGAAATTTTCCATGGAGCAAGACGCTTGTCGTTGATGCTTATCAAAGGGCTGAAGAAGATAAGGAAAATCTGCATGAAAGCCCTGCCGCTGCCTGTCGTTGAGGAAGGTCTCGCGACGGGAAAACGGATCGCGCTGAACAGGCAGGCTGATGCAGAGCATGGTTGAATTATTGCGCAGGAGCGCTTTCTACAATCTCCTGGCGCCGGTTGCTCCCCACGGTTTTACCCGTGCGATCCTCGATGCGATACTCAATGATAACCTTATGCCTGCTGGTCGGTGTGACGGTAAGGTCCTTTATCCTGCTGCCCGAATCGGGGGGAAGCGTAAGCGTTGTATCGCCTTTAGCCAACATCCGCCCATTTTGCTTCACCTGCCACTTCAGGCGACACGCCTCACAGGCGGACCAGGTGTCATTGATTGCCCAAAGGCGCACCATTGCTTCGCTTCCCTGACGCCATACCGCCGTCACGGGTTCAATCGACGGCAGAATGGGCTGATAGGCTTTTTGCAGCGCGTAGTAACCCGGTTTGGGCTTACGCAGATAGTCCACGACGCCCCAGTTGATGGAGGGCCAGGTTTCAACAAACATAAAGTGGAAGAGGGCGGTTACCGGCTGGTAGCGCTGCCGACGATAGCTCTCTGCCGCCATTGCCACTAGCTCCGCCTGGTAACGCTGGGTGTTGGCAATCGTCTCCTGAATGGTGTTGCCCCGCGGAATATTAGCAAATTTAAAGGTCTGGAAGGGCTGGAAATTATGGTATTTCCAGTGCGTCCAGCCGGGATCGTCGGCGGCGGTGCTTTTTGGCCACATCAGGTGCGCGGGAATGATGGTTTTCAGCGTTGAGAGTCGCGGTAGAGCCTGAGCGCCAAATTCCGTGACGATCGGGGTTTTGGCGGGGCCAAGGAGATCGCGCATGGTGCCAAAGTACCATCCGGCCCAGTAGTGTTCTTCTACCGCAGAAAAACGATGCACTATGCGCGAGGTATCTTGCGAAAGCGCGTCTCCCACGCGTTTCGTCAGCGTCTGGTTCAGGTTTTTATTCCAGTCGGGAAAGCGTTTTTCCATCCACGGTGAATTCCACGGCGGCTCGTTATGACCGCCCCAGACGATAATCGCGGGGGAATTACCAAACTGTTCGACCATCTCGCGGGTCTGTCGCGCGGCATTGTCTGCAAAGGTATCGCTGTTATTGTAACCCCATTGCAGGGGGACATCCTGCCAGATCATTAGCCCCATCTCATCAGCCACATCGTAAAGTGCCCGGCCTGCAACATGCGAGTGAACACGTATCGCGTTGGCGTTCATCGCCTGCACCAGCCTAAAATCGCGACGATATTTCTTGCGCGTCATGGTGCTAAGCCACGGGGAGCCGATGTAATTACTCCCTTTGATAAACAGGCGTCGGTCATTAAAGAGCCAGCCCTTGTTGTCAGGCTGCTTCTCGATCTTGCGTAACCCGGTACGGGTCACTGCGGTATCCATCACCCCTTGCTCATCCGCCAGGGTTGCGCGCACCCGGTACAGGTTTGGACTGCCATAGCCCACTGGCCACCAGAGCCTTGCGCCTTGCATTGGCAGCGTGACGCGAAGCGATTGCGGTTTCCCGTCCGTCCTCGCAAGGTTTACAGGGAATTCCTGCTGTATACGCGGGCCCGTAAAATTGTCCGGTGTGGCCGTCAGGCGCAGAGTTACGTCACCGGCAGACAGCGCCCGGTAGCGGATCTCGGCGTGCAGCGCGGGTTTGCTCAGCCCTTCGCGCCAGTTCGGACGCAGTATCACCTCGTCGATAGTCACTCCGCGGCTTAAGTGTAGCTTCACCGGCGACCAGATCCCCCCCGAGTTAGCATCCTGGCCGTCCTCTGACCAGGCTCCGCCAGGGCGAGTATCGTGCTGGTTAAGTACGCCTTTCACCATCGTTTTATGCAGCGGCCAGATTGTCTTCGGATCTTCCCAGGGGCTGTCCACCCGAACGGCAAGCTTATTATGTCGGGAAAGGGCATCGCTCACGTCTACGGAAAAGCGCTGGAAATACCCTTCGTGGCGAGCAAGGTGTTTGCCATTGAGTATGACGTCAGCGAAATAATCTACCCCCTCAAACACCAGTGTGGCCATGCTATCTGGAGCGGGCCTGGGCAGGGTAAATTCATGACGATACCAAAGGGCTCCCTGATGATCGTATCCGGCGCTGTACCAGTTGGCCGGAACCCGAATCGTTCGCCAGTCTCGGTCAGGCGCATTGACGCCGTCGAAGGTGGAGATATTTGCGTCATGTACGCGCCACATTCCAGCTAATGACCAGGTGTACGGCTGGCTTGCCTGTGCAAGCAGAGGGGTAAATGCCAGCAGCATAATATGCTTAGCGATCATCTTTAACCTCCTGCCCTCGGCGGTGCAGCCATGTCATACTGCGCCTGGCCTGCTCGACGAGCTCGCCTCGCCTAACATTCAGCTCGCTCTGATTCAACGATCCCGCCTGGCTCTCGACGTGCTGGAGAATTTTTGCAAAGCGTGTGAAACCAAGAGTGACAGCTTCACCGCGAAGCTTATGTGCCGCCCGACGCAGGGCCTCCCGGTCATCGTTTTCAATACTCCTTGCTATGGCTTCCATTGCCTCGTCAAGCCCGTTGCCGAACAGCGTCAGCAGCTCATTAACCAGTTCAGGATCGTCCGCGCACTGTTTTAGCAGGTGAGCCTCATCAGGCAGCCCCGCGTCTTCTCCGGCGACAACACGGTCTATCTCCCCCCTGAGTGCCTCCTGACTCACCGGCTTGGCAATATAGCCGTCGAAGCCCATTGCCAGACAGCGCGCCTGGTCGCCCTGCATGGCGTGGGCAGTCATCGCTATGGCGGGTTGGTGGCTACGCCCCCTGGCCCGTGTCTCTTCACGAAGCTGGCGAATGGCCGTTTCACCGTCCATTTCCGGCATTTGCAAGTCAACCAGCATCAAATCCCAGGGCTGTTCACGCCAGCGCTCGAGGGCCTCCCGGCCATTGGATACCACTTCGCAACGGTGGCCGAGCTGCTCCAGCAGGCGTCTGGCGACTTTCTGATTCACCAGGTTGTCCTCGGCCAGCAAAATGTGCAGCCCGGCCTGAACCTGTACCGGCGAGGTGACGGGAGCGGGGGAAGGTGAAGAGGACGATGCCAGATGTGGCGCGGGTGCCAGGACGCTGGCTATGGTTTGATAGAGTTCACGTTGGGCAACCGGCTTATGTAAATAGTGGGCAATCCCGATGCGCTTGAGCATTTTGGCGTCGAACTGGCGGTTCATGGAACTGAGCATAATAATGTGGCTTTTCTCGGCCTGTGGCATAACAGAGAGTTCAATGGCCAGTGATACCCCGTCCATATCCGGCATTTGTGCATCCAGCAGGATCAGCGGCCAGCATCCCCCTTTTGCTGTCAGGCTTAACGCTTCCCCGGCGTTGTTTACACAGGTCGGTGTCAGACCCATCTGGCGAAGCATGGTGTCCAGTAGCCGCAGGTTGGTACTGTTGTCGTCTACCACCAGTACCGGCTCACCGTTGAAACCGGCTACAGGCGTGACGGTCGATGAGGCAGCCGGCTGGCTCTCCAGCGGCAGCGTAAACGCAAATTCGCTGCCTGTACCCGGCTCGCTCTGAACCGTTAGCTCTCCGCCCATCAGGCTTACCAGGCGGGCAGAAATGGTCAGTCCGAGGCCAGTGCCGCCGTAGCGGCGAGTGGTAGAGCTATCGGCCTGGCTGAACGCTTCAAAAATGGCTTTTTGTTTTTCCCGCGGGATGCCAATGCCGCTGTCGCGAATGCGAAAACGCCACTGCCCTTTACTTTGCGCAGGCTCTATTGCCAGCATAACCTCACCGTGATGGGTGAACTTCAGCGCGTTGCCCAGGAGATTCGTCAGAATTTGACGCAGCCGGGGACCATCAGCAATGAGCACTTCCGGTACTCCCGGAGCAATATCCACCAGCAGCTCAATGCCTTTTTCGCTGGCGGCGGGCATATGTGGGCGGATCAGCGACTGCACAAAGGGTCGGATCTCCAGAGGCTCGGTATCGACAGTCATCTTTCCTGACTCAATGCGGGAGAAATCGAGGATGTCATTGATGATATGCAGCAGTGACTGCGCTGAACTCATCACCAGGGAAAGATAGTCCCGCTGTTCGGGGTTGAGCTGCGTATCGAGACAGAGCTGAGTCATGCCCAGAATGCCATTCATCGGGGTGCGAATTTCGTGGCTCATGTTGGCCAGAAAAGCACTCTTCGCCTCGTTGGCCTCCCGGGCCACTTTCGCCGCTTCAATGGCCAACAGCTCGGCCTCTTTACGACGGGTGATGTCCTGTAGGGTGCCTATGACTCGTTCGGCCTGCTGCTGCATACTGAGGGTGACCACCTGTCCCGAGATCAGCATCCAGCGCCAGCCCTGCGTCGCGTGCTGTACGCGAATTTCACATTCAAACACGGGCATGTGCTCCTGCTTGGAGGCGATCATCGCCTTGCGCAGGACTGCGCGATCCTCTTCATGGACCAGATTAAGTAAAAAGCGCAGCGGGTAGTGCTGTTGCGTACGCGACTGCCCCACCATCGCCAGCAGCGTATCGTTCACCTCCAGACTGTCGTGAGAGACCTGCCAGTTCCAGATGCCAATCTGAATGGACTCTGCGGTCAGTAAAAAATCATCGTGCAGTTGCTGGCGCGAGCGCTGGGCGTCGTCAAGCTCGGTAATATCGGTATGCAGGCTGAGGATGCCGCCATCGGCAAGACGCTGATGCTGTACGTAGATCCGCCGTTTTCCCGACTGCCTTACCTCTCTGTGGCTTGACTGACGGCAGTTGCGTACGATCGCTTCACGCAGTGTCCGGCGGCGGGTGGAGTCGATGTTATAACCCGCATCAATAAATTTCTCCGCCAGGCTCTCAAGGGTGGCGCCGGCGCTTAGCCAGGGGGCAATGACCGGGTAAAAGCGCGTTATCTGATCATTCCAGGCCGTCAGATGCTCGGCGGGATCGTAAATCATCACCCCCACAGGCAGCGCGTTAAGATCGAAACGGGATGTGGTTCGCATGGTTACTCACCTCTGGCCTTATAGTGCAGCTCCGCCTGGCGGCGCAGATACTCCAGTCCTGGCGCAATCGCCATCGCCCAGGCCGTGAGGATCTCTTCATCGCAAAGGGGATCGCAGGCGCGCACGGTTCTGAGCATCGCCTCCCGCCAGAGGCCGAAAAATCGCGGTGGCAGGCCTAGTCCTTCATCACTCTGCTCACGTGCCAGGCGTTCCAGAAAATCAGGTACAAAGAGCGCACCGTCAACGGCAAGCATGGCGAAAAAGCTCTTGAAGATCGTCTGCTGACCATCCCCGCCCTGGTCCCGGGTAAAGTGCTGTTCCGTCTCGGGTGACATATGGATAAACGTTTCCCAGAACGTCTCAAAAAAGTGCCGTTTATCATTCTCTGGCAGTACGCGGTTCAGGCTGGCATCAAAGAGATCGCGATAAAATTTCATGGTGCATCCTTCGCGGCACGTTCGCCGGGCAGGCAGAGGCCGGGCGGGTTGAAGGGATCTGACGCGCGGCGGACAAAATAGCTATCGTTCTTAACAAGGCCGTTTTCAAACAGCGGCCCGGCGTTGTGTTTGTACAGCAGCGCTTCCAGCACCATAGCGTTGGTCGAGAGTGTTAGCGTCGGGTTGATGTCGCCGGTGCCCTCAACGCGGCCCTCGAACCAGCCCTGTTGCGGATTATTCAGGTGTCGGGTTATAGCCATCAGGGCATCGGTGTAGTCGGTTTCCCACAGCGCCCAGAGCATAAAGACCGCTTTGGTGGTCACCTGTGCCAGCCGGGGATAGTTTTTCCCGTCATCGCCCAACGTATTCCATGCGTAGCCATTCCCCCAGACGGTGTCCTCAACGTGCCAGGGGGCCTGAGACAGGTAAAAATCGGCGCGTGCGGTGAATATGCCGTCGCGCTCCCAGCGTGTTTTCTGGCTGAGCCATACCCCTTCGGCCCGGGCACGCAGCCTTTTTTGAATATCGGCGGCCACTCCGGGGGCCTGCCAGCCAAACTCCAGACCCGGGAGCATGGCGGGGAGGGTGGAGAGCAGCGACGGCTGCCAGGTTGTTCTTGGATCGCGCGCGTCAACGGCGAGGCTACGCTGGTACATGATGACGTTCCGGGAAGGTGGGGAAAATGCCTTACCCGCCGGGAATCCCCACAGCCGAAACGCGCTGGCAGCATATTCGCTTTCACCCAGCCGCAGTTCGTCGCGTATCACCGGCTGTCCATTCTGCACGGAGGCAGACCACAGCTCCCCGTCCTGATCCATCACCGGACAAAAATTCCAGCGCAGGATGATTTTATCCAGATATTCGCGGTACTCAGGCGCTCGCTCGGCAGTGAGACGCAGGGCCAGCATCAGCCGCGCCATATCTTTCGCCGACCATCCGCGCTGCGCCGGTTTTCCCGTGAAGTCGATGGGCGTGGCCGTACGGCTGGAATAGAGCCTGCCAGGCGTGCGGGTTTCGGTCAGCGTAAGGCGATTGAGTGTTCCGAGCAGGCGCGTCAGACGGCCATCAAACTCGTCCGCCTGGATCAGACCCAGCTCGCGGGCAGCCAGCAGGGCGATAAGCGTATCGCCCATTTGCCACAGCGTAACGCGCGGCTGTTTATCGCTACCGTTGACCAGCCCTGTCTGAGGCTGGGTGTTATTCTCAAAATAGCGCCAGGCGATACTCGCCCACTCCCGCTCTTGTGGGGTCAGGCTACTGATGCGCGCGCTGGTGTGCCAGCCACCTTTAATCAGCCAGCGCCACCCTGCGCCTTCCCGGCTGAACAGGGCGAAGGCGATAATAAGCATGAGGACGGCGGCAGCCAGCCAGCGGGCTAAGGTCTTAAGCATTGCGCGGTCACCGGCGGCAGTTTCACAGGCTCGTCCGTATTGCAGGTCGCACATTGACAGGCCTGGCAAGCGGGTTTGGTGCGCAGGGTGATCCCGGTCTGTTCACACCATGTTTTCACTGCGGGCGTACCGTTCAGGAATGGACGGTTGCGCGGGGCATTATTGGGTTCAAAAAGATCCGCCAGCTTTTTCTCCCACAAGGAAGGGGCAAAGTGGCGATCTTTGGGATTATCGCTGTTGAACTGCAACAGCTTGCCCTCTTTTTTGAACAGCAATGCTTCAAGCATGATGCCGTTGTTATTGGCGGTGAACTCTTTGATGGGGCCGTCGCCGTTTTCGTACAGCCCTTCATAGTATCCTTTGTCCGCCTCGTTGGCGTTTTCAATAGCGTCCAGCAGGCGGTCGGTATAAGGCGAATTCCAGAGAACCCACATCCCGAGCGCCGCTTTCAGAGAGACGGCGGCCGTTGTGGGAACATACACGCCTTTATCGGTGATGGTGTTCCAGTTGAAGCCGTCGCTAAAGACGGTGTCGTAGACGAAGTAAGGGGACTTATCGAGCTGATGTTCAGAGCGAGCGGATAAAATACCGGTGATGGCGTAGCGGTTCTCCTGAGCCTGGTAAACCCTGTCGGCGAAGTTTTTCATCCACGGATGTGAGTAGTCACGCGGGCTGTTTTCCCTGTCCGCCGGCTTGTCGAAACCAAATTCCAGGCCGTAAAGCACATAGGATTCGGTAACGACGTAATTATGCTGGCTGGTAAGGCGCGGATCGCGCGAGTCATAGGGCACCATTACGCAGTAGATCTCAGCCAGCTCGTAGGGCTGAGGCTGACTGGACTGACAGGTGCCAAAGCCCCACAGCGCAAAGCCCGCTGCACCATACTCTTCGTAGCCCAGCCGCCCCTCCTGCACGTATTTTGGCTGGCCATTTTCCAGGTAGGCACCGTACAGCATGCCGCAGGGATTGATGACGTTGGTGAAATTCCATCCCAGCAGCACGTTATCAATGCTGTTGCTGTATTCCGGGTAACGCTCCTTAATGACCTTCAGCCAGATCAACATCCTGCCGATGTCCAGCGCCGAGAAGCCAATTTCGCCAGGTTTGTTCTGGTAGTTAACCTTCTGACCGGTAATGGTGTTATAGGCTTTATTGGGCAGTTCGTTGCGGAACAAATCCAGCTTGTTCAGAGTGGCGAGTAATTTCAGCATTCTGCGATCGAATTCAGCTTTATCAATAATCCCCAGCTCCCTTGCGGCCGTCATCGCAGCCATATAGGAGGCGCTGTCCCACATGGTAGTTGAGGGATATTTATTGACGGCATTTACCAGGCCGGTTGTGGGCTGATAGTTAGCAACGAAATATTGCCAGGCATTTTTAGCAATGGTCATCTCGCGAGGCGTGAGTTCGCCGTTACGCGGCGGGTAATCAGAGGCGGGAAGTCCAGTCGCTGCCATTGCCGCAGTGAGCGAGAGCCAGCCCGCCATAAGCCCGGCCAGAAGAGGAAAAGAGAGTAGTGATTTCAGCTTCATGGCTTCGCTCCTGCTGAAGAGGTGGGAGGCGTGGCGGGGCCAGGGCAGGCCAGACAAAGCATCTGACCGTGGGCAATGTACGCCAGGCTTTCGAGGATGACCGCATTGGTATCGGCGTCTACGATATCGTTCACGCTGCTGTTGAGGTTAAGCCCTCGCTGCCAGCCCTTGCCCGGCACCTGTAGCGTCTGCACCTGCTGGCGCAGCGCTTCGCTCCAGCTATTGCGGAACAGGGCATACCAGGCAAAGGCGGTGCGGGTTGAGGTTATCGCCGTTTGCTCCGGGGTTGTGTCAAGCAGAGCGCTGTGTTGCAGCGGCTGGCGATTGGGCAGATCGTTGACGTAATCTGGCGCGGGCTCGGCATAATCGGTGCTGATCGGAGGCTTGCGGACCCGCAGGCCGTGTCGGCGCTGCTGGATCTGCATTATGCGCCACGTGATTTCTGCGCTCTGCGCATCAAAACCCAGCTCAAGACCCGTTAATAAATAGGGAAGGCTGATAAGCGAAGGTTGCCGACCATACGGCGTACGCAGCCCTTCGTCGGGCACCATTATTCCGTCGATGTCGATCATCTGCTGCCCTTCTGGCGGATTCGTCACCGCCAGTCCCGCCGCGCTGTCGATCAGCCGAAGCGTATGGCTTGCATAAAGACGATAGCCGAAGCTGTTTCGTGGCTCGTCCGTCGCCAGCGCCCAGTGGTGGAGTGGGACCGCGGCCTGGCTGGTGGTGCTGCTGACAATCAGGGCACCCATCTTCCAGCGTTCGAGCAGATAACGCACAGCGCCAGCGTGCTGAGGATAGCGCCACAGCAGCGTTTGCAGGGCGTTAAGCAGGCGGCCCATGCCGATAGCCGAGGCGTCCGGTTTGCCCAGGGCTTCCAGCGTGTCGGCATGGTAATAAGCGGCGGGCAACCCCTGAGGATTGAGTGGAAGGCTGGCGAGCGCAGCCAGTGCGGCCGCGATGCGTTCATCAAACTCCTCGGAAGTAAGAATATTGAGCTGCCTGGCGGCTGCAACGGCGAAAAGATAGCTGCCGGTGCTCCACAGACTGAGCCAGGGTTCGCCGTCATGCGCGTTGGCCAGGCCATTCGGCTGCGTGTTGTTCACATAATATTGCCAGGCCACCCGCGCCCAGATGGCTTCTTCGAATGTCAGTTCACGCGGAGCGGGCAAGGGCGGGAAATCGTTACTCAGCGACATCCCCCCGCTGCTCTCCACGCGTGTCGGCATTTGTTTTTCAACCCAGACGACAATAGCGAATCCCAGCAGAAAGCCGAGCAGAATAGTGAGGTAGCTGCGGGCAGACAAAAGCGCGTCGCGTTTTCTCATTCGCTCACCTCTTCTTCAGCCGGGGTCCACAAGGCGGCGAAGATAAGCGGCAGCATGGCGGCAATGTTGACTGCACCCCAGAAAATATTGATGACGTAGCCGGACGGATCGTCAACCTGCCCACGTGCTACCTGAATACCGCCCCAAATCAGCCCCGCCAGCGTGAGCACGACGATGGCGATTTGCGGTTTTACCAGGTAAAGAAACCGTCCCGTCTGCCGCTCTTTGGGAGTGACGTGGAATTTGATCTGCTCTCCGCGCAGAACCGTGTCTAGCGCGCGCAGATTCATGGAGAAGAATGAGAGATACGATGCTCTGCCATCCCAGGCTGAGATACCCCAGGTGCCGAACATAAACGCCAGTTCAGACACAATAAAAAAGGGCAAAAAATGAAGATAAAAGGGTTCAGACCAGGCTGATACAGGCGGAATGCCGGTAAACAGGTAAATAATGGGCGATATCAGGAAAACCGTGTTCCACACGCAGGCCAGATAGGACCAGAAGGTGGTGGCGTACATCAGCGTTTGCGGCAAAGAGAGCTTAAAACGGTGGCGGCTGAAAATATTGTCGTGGAACAGAATATCCAGTGACCCTGCGGCATATTTGAAGCGCTGGATCATCCACGTCAGCATATCCTGCGGCGAGAGCATTTTCGATTCGATCCTCGGGTGCATTACCGAGCGCCAGCGGCGGGCGGCATCACCGTGGAGCAGAATGGAGGTATAAATGTCTTCTGAGACGTGAAATTTATAGGGCGTCAGTTCCGTATCGAAAGCCACGTGAGGACGCATGGCATTCTGAAGGGTTTCACGCATGACGGGATCGCGAATGTCCCGCGTGTGGCGATCGATCTCTTCTTCAATCGTCCATACGTAGCTGCGCAGGGCCGCCTGCATTACCGCTTCGCGCCGGTGTACAGAGGCTGCACCGCAGCAGAAGGCGGCGTTGGCCCAGTTGCGGCGACGTAAGATTACGTCATAAAACATGCGCGGATCGTTGAAAAAGGGGTCACGCCCGACGGTTACCGGCCCGATGAACGTCTGGGCCAGCCAGCCCAGCCCGTATCCCGCTTTGCCCACCTTGCGGCCGAGCCAGCGCGGCAAACTTTCCCCTTCCGGCAGGTCGAAAAACCACTGAGGGGTCTGGACCCAGGCTACGTCCGGGTCGCGGAAATAGCCCAGCGTGTGGCTGAGCAGAGTGGGAAAGACCCGGGTATCGGCATCACAAATGATCAGGAAATCACCGTCGGTTTGCTCAAGCCCGTTTCGCAAATTACCGGCCTTAAAACCAATATTGGTCTGGCGGGAGATGTAGTTGGCACCTTCCTGATCGCAGACGGCTTTCATCTCCGGACGTCGGCCATCATCGAGCACGTGCACTTTGTAGTCCAGCGGGACGGGGTAATCCATCTTCATGGCGTCACGAATAGAAAGCCTGACCAGCTCTACATCTTCTGAATAGGTTGCGATAAAGAGATCGACCTTTATGGGTCTGGCGGCTTCCGCGTCTTCGGGGCGCAGGCAATCATTGATCTCAACCGGGGGCGGATTTTGTGGCGGATCGTCTTCTTTCCACAGGTTAATGGTGAACAGCACGGTGCCGATCCAGGCCAGGGTTTCAGCCAGCACCAGCGGAATGGCATACCACAATGCGTCGGTATTTAAGGAAGCTGTCCAGCGCCAGTAAATATAATTAGCGCCTAAAATCAGCGCGGCAACGGCCAATACCTGCCATGTTAACATTACCCATCGCGGTGTCTTAAGCGGTTCAGGCGGCTGGCGATGTTCAAAACGGGTAAAATAAAAATCCATACAGAAAGATATCCTGTTTCCACGATAGTTATTAATAACAGACCCGTTACCGACAGGGAGCGCAAACGGAAAATAATGTCCTTAAACAAAAAGTAAAGTAAGTGTAGATGGTGGGGGAAATAATTCCAGAGGTGGTGGGGATGGTTTATTTACACGTGCTTAAATGATTGTTAACGACGCTTAATTATATACTAAGCGTTACCAAAAATTGCCAGATGCTTTTGTTTACGCTATCTAAATAAAATACAAGAAACTTTTTAGCATGGAGAACGCGACGCCTCATGAGCCAGATTGCGCCTGTGCTTATAAATAAAGACGTTGAAAAACCAACGACATGGCGTTACATCGCGTCGGATAAACGTGATTTACGTATTGATTTTATGCGCGGTATCGCCTTAGTGATGATGGTGGTGGCGCACACGGAAGTGATGTCGATATTTAATATATTTACCTGGGAAAGGTTTGGTCTGGTTACTGGCGCTGAGGGTTTTGTGATCCTTTCAGGATTTATGCTGGGAATGTTAAATCGTGTAAGATTGCAAAAAGCAGTATTGTTGACTATATCCTGGGGACTCTATCTGCGTGCATGGAAAATATATCGCGTAAATATCATCATTATTCTTTCATTTTTACTGTTAGGATATCTGCCGTTTATTAACGTCTTTGAGGTTACCCATTTTACCGATCGTTACTCTGGTACAACCTGGTCACTGTATCCGGTGACGCCGCAAATTAAAGAAACCTGGTTTAACATTGTTCTCTACCTGCAAGTTGGCCCTCATCAAACGCAAATCCTTGGACTCTATATTTTTCTTCTGCTTTTAAGCCCCCTGTTTTTGGGGATGCTCCAGAAAGGATATGTTTACTGGCTGCTGGGTTTATCATTGCTCGTCTACGGCGGCTGGCAGATGTGGCCGGTACGCGCTACGCCGTCTCAGTTTGAGTTCGCGTTTCCGCTGCTGGCCTGGCAGTTTATTTTTGTGCTGGGAATGTGCAGCGGCTGGTACAAGGAGGATTTGATCTCTTTTGCCCGCACGCCCGCCGGTAAGGTGGTGCTCGTGGCAATGGTGATGATTGCGCTGGTTCTTTGCTTTATCGCCCAAAACCATACCAACCCGTTTATGCCGCCCGCACTGTTAATGCATAGCCTTTCGCCGGAGGACTTTAACGCTTTTTATCATACCTGGGCGGCAAAAAATGGCCTTGGACCCGTCAGGGTACTTAACGATATCTGCCTGATGGTGACCGTCTATTTAGTGCTAACCTGGTGCTGGCAGCCTCTGTATCGCCTCGCAGGCTGGTTTCTTATCCCGCTGGGTCAACATTCGCTTTATACCTTTATTTTGCATGTTTACGTCGTATTTCTGGTAAGCCAGTTCGTTACGTTCGATCTGTGGCGCCAGGCCTGGATAGTGAACACCTTTATTCACGCTGCGGCGCTGGGCGTGCTGTGGCTGATGGCGAAATATAACGTCGCCGCGCGCTGGATACCTAACTAAGGAAGGGCTGATGCGGGATAAATTTTTGCTGACCTGCGCACTGCTGTGCGTTGCCACTGGCGCAGAGTCGGCGCCAAAGGACGATGCGGACTCACTACGTGACAAGAACGGCGAGCCGGTGCAGGCTGGCGTGTTCACCAGCCGCTGGGGTCGCCTGTTCTCCGGGAACGAAGACGTCTTCTCTGGCGCGCTGAGCTTTAGTTCCGGTCTGAAAGAGCAGTGGATGACTATCCCTAACAGCTCGGACACGGCAGAGCAGAAACGAAAATACAACCAGACGCTCAATCTCAGCCTGCAATACTCACCTTACAGTTACTGGTTTGCCAACGTGACATCGCGTTTGCCGGTGACGGACACCAGCCGCTATACGGCCGATTTTCGTTACAGTTTTGGCTATGACGACTGGCATGCCAACACTGTCAGCCTGGTGTACAGCAATTACGGAGATAACCGCTTCTGGACCTCAGGAAACCGTCGTCACACCTATTTTGAGCAGGGGGCCGTGACGCTGGCGTATAAATTTTCGCTGCCGAAACCCGTCGAGAATACACTCCTGATCAACAAAGGCGACTCCATCATTTGCCAGGTGGGCTACAGCTGGGTTCCGCGTTATTACGATCTGGACAGCAACGATATCCGCAAAAACAAGAACGTGGTATTGGGCGGGTGTGGTTATACCTTCAAGCAGCACTTCTTCGTGCGCGCCACGTCGTTCTGGTTTCCGGACAGCAGCCAGCAACAGCCCTGGAACGGCGACTACAGCTATAGTTTTGGCTATGCGGGATATACGCCAGGTTCATTCTCTGTTCAGTATGCTAACTATTCCGGCACCCGTTACCCCGGTCACCAGAGCGGCAGCGGTAAATTCCGGGAAGGCACCGTCAGCGTTATCTGGTTCTTACCGCTTTAGGAGGGCGTATGTTGTCACAGCACGTCCTGATAGTTGAAGACTCACTGGTTTATCGTCGCCTGCTTAGCCGAATGCTGACGCAGTGGGGGTATACCGTCTACGAGGCGGAGAACGGCGTTGCCGCGCTTGAGATCCTCGAAAACCAGCCAGTCAGCCTGGTGATCAGCGACTGGGATATGCCGGAAATGGATGGCCTGACGTTGTGCCGGGAAGTTCGCAGCCGTCAGTTTGGACATTATGTTTATTTAATTTTGCTTACCGCTCGCGAAGAGCCGGGCGATCTGACCGTGGGGTTTGACGCCGGTGCGGATGATTTTCTCAACAAGCCGGTCGAGCAGGGTGAGCTGCGGGCGCGATTACACGCGGGGGCACGGGTTTTGTCCCTTGAAGCCACGCTTGCAGCGCGTAATGCGCGTCTCAGCGAGGCGTTAAGGCAGATAGAACAAGATCTTGAAGTGGCGGCGCGGATCCAGCAGTCGGTTCTGCCTGCGCATCAGCTGCGTTATCGGGGTTACTTTGCTGACTGGATTTTTCTGCCGTCAGCCTGGGTATCCGGCGATATTTTCAATGTCTTCCCGCTGGACAATCACCTGGGGTTCTACTCTGTTGATGTGTCGGGGCACGGGGTTGGTGCAGCGATGATGTCACTTGCTGTTGCCCGTCAGTTTCTGCATGGCAGGGTGGTGGAGCATTTTCTGTTTACGGACGATGACGATGTTGCGTCCCCTGCGGAAGTTGTGCGGATCCTGAACGGTCGCTTTTGCAGCGAAGAGGTTGAGATAATGAGTTATTTCACCATGATTTACGGTGTTATCGACCTGGCTACAGGTGAAGGCAAGCTTTGCCAGGCCGGGCATCCGACACCGTTTATTTTGACCCCTGGCGGCGAGGTCAGGACGGTCGGTGAAGGCGGCGCGCCGGTAGGGTTGATGCCGGATCTTAGCTGGACAGACGTAAGCTTTTCGCTGGCACCGGGTGAGCGCCTTTGCCTGTTTAGCGATGGCATCACCGAGTGTGAAAATCCTGACAACGAACAGTTTGGCCAGGCTCGTTTGCAGCATCGGCTTCAGGATGACGCCACGCTCGCGCTGGAACGGCTCTTACCGCAGTTTGCGCAGCATCTCATACGCTGGCGCAGCGGAGAATGTGGTGATCAGCAGGCCATGGCCGACGATGTTTCCTTATTAGTGATTGAGCGTACAGGAGTAAATGATGAAGATTGATACAGAGCGGCTGGGCGACGTAAACATTATGACGCCATCGGTGCGCCGACTGGACGCCTCGGTGGCGGCGGTATTTAAGGAATCTATTGCCCGGGAGATTGGTGAGGATCGTAAAGCCCTGATAGTCGATTTCAGCAAAATCGATTTTATCGACAGTAGCGGCCTTGGCGCGCTGGTTTCCCTGCTGAAGATGATGAACGGTAAAGGTGAAATGCTGCTGTGCGCGCTGAATCCCGGTATACGCAACATGTTCACCCTGACCCGTATGGATCGCATATTTCGCATCTGCCCGGATCGCGCCACGGCACTTGCGCAGTTAAATCAGTGAATAGACTGTGGCTAACAACATCTCTTTTCCCGCCACGTTAACCTCCGTCTCGCCGCTTGCGGCGTGGCTTGAGCATCAGATGGCTTCGCTGCCCGTCAGCGATGACTGGCGCTTTGCGCTCGATCTTGCCGCCTGTGAAACGGCTAGCAACATTATTCGTCATGCGCTGCATGAGGACCCGAAACGTTGCTTCACCGTGGAGTTCATCGCCACCGTCTCGGATGCGACGCTGCGTTTTACGGACGATGGCGATAAATTTCCCGCTGAACGTCTCGCGGCGGTGCGTGACGACCCGACATTCGACGCCTGTCTTTTGGCTGAAAGCGGCAGAGGGCTGAAACTCATTTTCTTGTATGTTGATAGTTTCACGGTGGAAAACATTGCGGGGAAAAATATCACCGTTCTGGAGAAGAGGATGGCTGGGTAATGGTGACGTTTAGGAAGATCCGGTTCGGGAGGATGTGGATAACGACAATGTCGCCGTTAACAATCTGCGCCAGCATTATGATTATGAACATTAGCCCAGTCAGGCATTCTCCTGTCATTTTTCCCGTATCGCACCGGCTCGATGGGTCGCGACCGGCAGGATGTAGGTCATCCGCCACGTAGCCATCAGGATCGAGACAGCGATAGTGTTCTCTCATGGACCAGAACACTTCCACCCGTACAATGCAGATGCAGGTTATTGGTCACCCCTTATGGCATTGCCACCGCGCCGATGTTGTAGCCGTACGGCTCGGAAATGTTCACCACCTGCTCGGCAGACAGCGTGACGCCGGGGCCGATAAAGGAATAGTTTTGTCTGGAAGTGTCTGGATTATCCGTGGCGATTCAATGCCCAACGAAATGAAAATAATATTGCAATGAACGCAATGTGGGCATTGCGCATAAAAAAGGGCTACGTTTTCTCGTGCTGGCGGAGTCGGAATAAATTTATTAATTATCTGTTTTTATTTGCAATTTATTAAATTAACTTTCATCGGCATACCTAAGCGTATACCAATGGCGATTTGTTGCAGTGTTTCCTGTGTTTAAGCAAACCTGTTTCTCGAGTGGATCGCATCAAGAAGAAAATTTTGCATTTAACTGTTCACCTTTGATTTTTACAAGTAATTCCATGCGGTTAGGTGGTGAACATACGGTGAAGAGTGAACAGTGGACTGTTCACTCTTAAGTTATGTTTAGGGAGTAAAAGACCGGCTGTTGCCATCTGAGGTCGGTTAAGCCGCTGCGGGTTTGTCTACCTATAGCTACTTCGAAGAAAGGGCAAGTCTGCGCACAGTCATCAGGAAATTGAATGGGGTTGAATCCCACAACTCAGGTGAAAAATCAAATCCGTACCGGCTTTTGAACTCCTCATCCAGCCTGTCTCCGTAAAGCGCAAGGAAAGAATCGACCTCTTCGGCTAACTCTTTTAACATCCAGTCGGGAGCTGTTTTTTTATAGAGTTCAACAGTGCCTTCAATAGTATCCTCTCCCTCATTTATGAGGTCATGATCCTGATTGAAATAACCCTGAATCAGCTGATCAAGATGATAGAAACTTTGCATAATCCACCTGTCCTATGGGGTCGGGAATGCTGTAAGGATATAGTAAGGTTTTCCGTTATACTCTTGCAGTTCGATAACAATCCTCACTCCACGCATGCTGATGCGCTGTGTGCTGCCTCGCGTGAATCCATACCCAACCTCCTGACCGGCAGGATAATTGATGGTAAGGCGTCCACCGTTTTTACCACCTCCGAGTAAGGATTTGATATTTGCCCTGTTAAGATAGATTGCCCTCGAAATAACATTTTCAGCAACAGTTAAATCTTTAAATGTTGAAGACATAACAAGTCGCTTATTTTTCTCGAATCGGGCAAGTAACTCACTTTCAGTTTTTCCGACATGATTTGCGAGTGTATGCCCGCCGGGTTTGAGACCGGTAACTGATTCATGCTGGATCAATTTGATGCGACCAGCTTTAATTGCAGCTACACGGACGGCACCAATAGCAGCTGCAAATCCAAGCGGAACGGCTATATCAACTGTCATGCCGATATTGAGGGCGGTGTCTTCATCAGCACCAAGCTCTCTTGCTGCGCTCACAGCAATCTGCCAGGTGGCTGAGCGTGTATCACGACCGGTTATCACCTGTCTGGCTGCGCTTTGAACAGCGTCAAGACTATGTGCACCAACAACCACACATCCCGCTTTCGTTAGTCCTGTTGGTTCTGGCGCGATACATAGTGCTGTGGCACCGGCCATTTCTACCGCTCCGAGTAAAACACCAAGTCCACCCAACAATCGGTTACTCAGTGTTTCCGCCTCTGTGACGCTCTTATCTGAAAGCACCGCCGCCAGTTGTACCGGCGACATAACAACGACCATTCCACCTTCTTCCATAACAGTATCCCATTCCCATATCCTTACTCGATAATAGCCAAAACTTTCTACGGTTGATAAGAGTAAATTCTTAACCTTCCTTATTTATTTAAACTCATCATATTCAGCTGATATAAAAAGACGGCTATTGCCGGTCTGAGGTTGGTTATGTCGCTGCGGGTTCATCGCATTTCGGCAGCCAGTCGCCGTAGCTTTCCTCTTTCAGCGACAGGTTGGTCTGTATGTCCTGCTTTATGTTCCGCTTCTCATGATTCAGGCCGTACTCTTTCAGCATCATGGGCAGCCCCTGCCCGAACATTTTCAGGCGGAGCACCTTTCTGTATCCGTTAGCCTTCATATGCGTTTTCCGATGATTCCGGTGTTTTCGAACGCGCTTTTCGCGCTTTCCTGCTGCGTGTTCGTGCCCTCGAAATGAAGGGTAAAAGCGCCCCGCAGTCCGTGGTCACCGGCGAGTTGCGCAATGCACTGAGCCGTCAGGGCAGCCTGTATCACTTCGATATGACGCAGGAGCCGGTGTTGTCCGTGACGGGCATGCACCGGCCGCAGATTACTGACGTTGATACGGAGCTGTTACGCAGCCCTGCGAAGAGAATGATGCTCGCCAGAAAGCTGGCTGAGAATGGCGAGACAAAAGCAGAGGAGTAAGCATGTTTCACTGTCCGTTCTGCAAAACCAGCGCGCATTCCCGCACCAGCCGGTACCTGTCCGATAACGTCAAACAGCTCTATCACCAGTGCATGAACATCGAGTGCTCGGCCACGTTCCGCACGCTTGAATCCATCGACGGGGTTATTCGTTCACCGGCGACAGAGCCGGTTATCCCGGTACCCGCACCGGCGGCCACCGTTAACCGTGCCGGTGCGTAAGCACGGCCAGTCATCAGGAGAAACATACGTGACCACACTGATGCTACAGAAAGCCTTTGAGGCCTGTCAGGCAAACAAATCCGCCTGGCTGCAACGCAGGGAAGAACTGACGCAGGCCGAACAGGCATACCGCGAACAGCTTGCCGGCAGCGGCCACAGCGGCCGGAGCATGCAAACGCTGCGTGAAATTATTGACGTGAAAAAATGGGAAATTAATCAGGCTGCCGGTCGCTATATCCGCTCGCATGAGGAGGTGCAGCGCATCAGCATCCGCGACCGATTAAATGATTTTATGCAGGCGCACGGCGCGGAGCTGGCCGCCGCCCTCGCCCCGGAGCTGATGAATTATCCCGGGCAACACCCCGCCATTCAGCGCTGCGCCATGCAGCACTCACTCGACTGTCTGCGTGAGGCGCTACAGGTCTGGCTGGCCGCCGGTGAAAAAATTAATTATTCGGCGCAGGACAATGACATTTTAACGGCCATCGGATTCAGACCTGACGCGGCCTCGCGCGATGATAGTCGTGAAAAATTCACGCCCGCACAGAACCTGAATTACACCCGCCGCCGTGCAGAACTGGCCGTGCAGTAGCCCACTTAACAAACCCCGAAAATCCCGCAATTTTTACGTATAAAAGCCATGCATGCATAAGGTGCATGGTTTTGCATGCGTTTTACCGACACTGAATCCCCCGCCAACGCCAGCACTGGCGCGCCCTGAGGCCGGTCATGCACCTGCATTAAAAGCGCCCCCTTAAGCGGGCAGGCGTGGCGGGGAGAGCATTGCGCGCAATAGAATTAAAGATCCCATAAATTCTCTAAATCAAGCGTGTCACTTTGTGGGGCACTCTCTTCAGCAAGTCTATCGATCTGCACAAGCAGCGGAGTATGGAAAGCTGTTCCTGAAATTATGCATGCGCCAGGAGGAAGCGTTGGTATGAGCGTTCTGGAAGCTGCATCCAAAGTACTTAAGGTGTTTTTAAGAAGATAGAGATCATTTTCATTTACCAAGCGATGTATGAAATAATTATGTAACTGTGACACGATAGTTGGCGATATATCAAATGGTCGCTGGCTTGAAATAGTGACAAAATAGCCAAACTTTCTGCCTTCTTTTATTATTTCCTCAAACAACTCTAATCTGTAGTCTTTCCACGTTTCAGCTTCTCTTACAGAGCTTTCAGATAGGATGTTGTGAGCTTCATCTATTATCAAATGAAAGCTTTCCATCTTATTGTCAGAGGACTTATGTTCCAATAAAGAACATTTTGCAATCATCATTGGAATGGTTTTTTTTATGGCCTGATTGCATTCCTTAAGAGATATTATTGATATGGGTTTATTATTTTGCTGAGCATCGCTAATTTCTATGACTTTAGCCAAAGATGAACTCATAGCTATTATTTTATTTATTAGTGGATATATGTGATCATATTGGACATAGTTTCTGGAGACTGAGTTTATTAGTTGTAGTGTCGCACGTACAGCAATTTCATCAAATACACTGGTGACATTGAAATTGCTGTTGTATGTAGCTTGAGTGTGTTGCAGAACTTCAGTTGTGTTATCGAGCCAGCTATCAGGGTGTGTATACTTATCTTGACCTGAATGCCAAGTAAATAGAGACAGTTCGTCTATTATTTTTTGTTGGTCACCTTCCTCAAAATAAGGTATTAGGCTTTTAAGTAAATTAACTGTCTCTTTGTGAGGATTAGTGCCAAACATTATTTTAATAGTTCTTTTTAGATACTCACCAAGGTCATCATCATATTTTAACTTGCTCTTTATTAGATGGGTTAAAAATGGCTTTTGTGTTTTTTCAGTAGCTGATAATAGTTCATCATCCCAAAACTCTTTTTCTCCGAAATGAATTTTATCACCATCTTTTTTTGTACTAAGCTTTATTGATTGACACAGTTCTGGAAAGGAACTCTCAAGAGTCCCATATTCACCATTGAAATCAATTAAGACAAATTTTGATTTGCTACTAAATAGTGCTATGTTGTCAATTCGATTGATAAGTGATTGATATAATTTTGCTAAAGTATTTGATTTTCCACTCCCAGTATTTCCAAAAATCCCAATGTGAGAATTAAAAACTCCATTTATTGGGATGTTAATTGGTAATTCCTCTAACATGGATCTCCCAATGTTAATAAGTGGGGTTTTAGTGCTTTTGCTAAAGCTGTATATCTCAGATATTTTATCATCAGAAATCAAATATAGCCTATCATTTATCATTGGAAGGTATTTTATGCCAGAGAAAAACTTCCCTTCAAAAAAATAACCGAGAATATTAAGCTCAACAAATCTTTCATATTTTTTTGTTCAATATCATCGATTCTAATATTAAAATTCTCAACAATTTCCTCACCAATGATCTTGCCTACTATATCCTGATAACCTTTTCGGACTAACACAAATTCGTTTATAGATATACCGCGAAGTATTTTTCCATTGTGAAAATATGTAGATTGGTACAAGTCATGGTTTATTTTTGCCTTGACAGTGGTTCCTTTTACTTGTGTGACTTTACCAATATTTAATTCGTCCATGTGACCCAGTCTCCTGTTTCTGACTTGAATATTCTATCAATGAAAGTATCAAAAGAAATTTTATGCTCATCTTCTTTTGGGAAGATATAGGTTATTCTAGGGTTGTTTACGGTTGTATTTATATCGTGCTTACTTTTATTGCTGTAACAAAAAACAAAGACTTTCAAAGTAGGATTGCTTAAAGACCTTTTGATTATTTCAAGGATATGTTCATCTTGAAACGAAAACCCGAAGCAAATTAAAACTGTTTGTGGTTTCTCTAATTCATAACTTAATAATCTTAAGCTTTGATAATAATGCTGCTGAAAGACTGTTTCTGAAAACTTCTCTTTTGTTGGATTAACTATTGCGAGTGAGTCATAATACGATCTGAACTCATCAAGTAAATTCATATCATTAAGATTTAAGTCTAAGTAGTTAGCAAGATTATCATTGGTGTTGTTTAAAGTAGCTACCAGATCATCTATGGTTTTATCTGTCTCTAATTTTATTCTTTCTGGTGAAGTAATTGGGTAGTTAATGCTTATCGTTTCATGCTCATTTCTTTTCCATGAGACTGAACCATGCATTTTAATTAAATTAACAGTTGGTAGTTCATGTTTGTACATGTCATGCGTGCCTTGATGCCAGGTTGTAATATGAAAATTACTAATATTTAATCTTCTATTTTTAAAACCTATAGCACCATCATTAAAATGGAACGTTTTTTTGGATAATGCATTATCCGCTGCTGTCTCAAAAAAAAAGGTCATAGTTAGTAGTGAAAATATTAGCCCTTCTAATTTGGTTGGAACCTTTTTTCTCTAATAACGTAACAAGTTCATCTAGGAAATTCGTATAGCTAGCTATTGTTGAAGTGTATTTTTTGTTTTCTAAAGCTGGCTCTATGCAAAATGTTTTTCTAATAATTTCATTGAAATAGGAGCATAAAATGAAATCTTTAACGTCTTTGCAATCTTCATGAGTTAATAAAGTCTCATAAGTAGTATTTTCAGCAAGCCACAAAGTAGGTATATACGATGCTGATGCTCCTGAGCCAAATAGGAAATTTATATTCTTGTCATAGATGTTTGATGCTTTGCATGGAAATTCTCTCGTGCTCATTATTATATCCTTACTTGCTATTCACTATGAAATTACCCCACCAACTCATAAGTTCCTTTCTTTTTTCAAGGTAAGTTGAGCGATTGTATGCTCTCCGGACCTCATTTTTCTCAATGTGAGCAAGTGCTGCTTCAATAACATCTGAATTCAAACCTGCTTCATTCATTGCAGTACTCGCTATTGCGCGCAAACCATGTGCTACTAATTTACCTCCATATCCAATCCTTTTTAAAGCAGCATTTGCCGTCTGGCTATTCATTGGTTGCTTTGGGTCATTCCGACTCGGAAAAACATGTTCACGATGAGCGCTGATTGGCTTAATGACCTCCAGAATCTCTAATGCCTGTGGAGATAGAGGTACGATGTGTTCACGCTTCGCTTTCATCCGTTCGGCTGGAATCGTCCAGAGATTTTCATCGAAATCGACCTCTACCCATCGTGCACCTGAAGCCTCAGAAGGTCGAACGAGGGTCAATAGCTGCCATTCAATGAGACAGCGAGTCGGCACAGACAGATTTGACATGACTAAAGAACGCATCAGTTTCGGCAATTCTTCTGGCCGCAGTGTTGGCATGTTTTGCTTTTTGGGCTTCTCAAAGGCCATCCCTACACCGGATGCTGGATTGGCATCAATCAAACCAGTGTTTACGGCATAAATCATAATTTCGTTAATGCGCTGCACCAGTCGGCGTAAAGTCTCAAGCGCCCCACGTGCTTTTATTGGCTTAAGGGCTTCAACCAAAGTTCGGGCTTTGATTTGCTGAACGGGGATCTCACCGATGGCAGGGAATACATCTTTCTCCAGTGAACGCCAAATGTCTTTTGCGTAATCAGGGGTAACGCTTTTGCTTTTGAGCTGGAACCAGTAAGCGGCGACCGTTGCAAAAATACTGTCCAGCGCGATTTGCTGCTGTTCCTCTGCAACTTCAGCTTGAATTTGCGGGTCGATTCCGTTGGCTAATAAGGCAAGGTAATCAGTTCTTAATCCTCGGGCATCAGCAAGCGAAAGGGCGGGGAAGGCACCGAGTCACATCATTGTCCGTTGCTTTGTTGCCGGACGTTGATAACGGAAACGCCAGAGCTTTTTGCCGCTGGCTTTCACTATCAGGAAAAGCCCATCGCCATCATGCAGCGTTAGGTCTTTCTCTAACGCTTTTGCGCGAAGAACTTCGGTGTTGGTCAGCGGGCGTGTTGTCCGTGCCACTGTGGCCGCTCCTTCATGAATTGGTATACGCTTTAGGTATACATCCTACCGTGTACCTAAACGTATACCAATAATCACCGGATTTAGCCGGATGTTATCGGACAACGACAGATACAAAAAAGCCCGCAGGGCTTGCGCCGTGCGGGCTCTTAGGACTTCATCGGATGACTCTGGTAATCACCGATGGAGAATTTTGGTGGAGCTGGCGGGAGTTGAACCCGCGTCCGAAATTTCTACATCCTCGGCACTACATGCTTAGTTTGTCTTTACATTCGCACGCCAGCTGCGGACAAACACGCCACTGACGAACTAGCCTGATTAGTTTTAACGCTTCAACCCCAGGCAGGGCTTCCACGCGATCTCTTTTGGGTTTGACCTCTCTTTGATCCCCGTCTTAAGAGCGGAAGCTAGGGAGAGAGGGCTCTTAGCAGGTTATTAAGCTGCTAAAGCGTAGTTTTCGTCGTTTGCGACTATTTTTTTGCGGCTTTTAACGAGGCAAACCGCCCCTCGGCATGCACCTTGGGTTTCGCAAATCCCGTCGAATCCAGAATCAGCCCCAATAGTGTTGAACTCAGTATACCAGATTTCGCTTCCTCGATACTAGCCCGAAACGCTAACTTATTGAATAGTACAATAAGTGCGCAGAATCAACGTCCTGCGTTTTTCATGATACGAGCTTTGTCGAGCTGCCACTCGCGTGCTTTAAGGTCAGTTCGCTTGTCGTGCTGTTTCTTACCTTTCGCAACACCGATTTTCACTTTGCACCAGGCGTTTTTCCAGTACAAAGAGAGCGCAACCACGGTGAAGCCTTCACGATTGATGCGGCCGTAAAGGGATTCCAGTTCGCGCTTATTCAGCAGCAGCTTACGGGTGCGTGTAGGATCGCAGACGTAATGTGAAGAGGCGACGGTCAGCGGCGTAAAATTCGCGCCGAACAGGAAGGCCTCACCGTCTTTCAGGATCACGTAGCTGTCGCCAATGTTGGCTTTCCCGGCACGCAGCGATTTTACTTCCCAGCCCTGCAACGCAAGGCCAGCCTCGAATTCTTCTTCGATGAAATACTCGTGGCGAGCACGCTTGTTGAGCGCAATGGTCGCCGAACCAGGTTTATGTGCTTTTTTCTTCGTCATAAGTGTCGTAAAGCCGTCGGTAATCTGATTTTAAAAAGTCACCTCATTGCGTCCTGTGAGGTCTAACGCGCTATCTTAGCACGAGATAAGGCTTAGCGTTTTTTTAACAGGTGATAAATGTTATTATTTGTCTGTTGTGTGACCATGGAAAATGCTATGCCTCAGATTAGCCGTACCGCGCTTGTTCCCTACAGCGCGGAACAAATGTATCAGTTAGTGAATGACGTTCAATCCTATCCGGAATTTATTCCGGGATGCACCGGTAGCCGGGTGCTGGAATCCGGCCCGACGCAGATGACTGCGGCCGTGGATGTCTCCAAAGCGGGGATCAGCAAAACGTTCACCACGCGCAATACCCTGACGAGCAATCAGAGTATTTTGATGCATCTGGTGGATGGTCCGTTTAAAAAACTGATGGGAGGGTGGAAGTTTACGCCACTGAGCGCTGACGCCTGCCGCATTGAGTTTCATCTGGATTTTGAATTTACCAATAAGCTGATCGAACTGGCGTTTGGCCGTATCTTTAAAGAGCTGGCCTCGAATATGGTTCAGGCGTTCACCACGCGCGCCAAAGAGGTTTACAGTGTCGCATAAGATTGCTGTTGAGGTGGTGTATGCGCTGCCGGAGAAGCAGTATTTGCAGCGCGTGACGCTTGAGGAGGGCGCCACTGTTGAGGCGGCTATCCGGGCCTCCGGCATCCTTGAACTTCGCCGTGATATTGACCTGGCGAAGAATAAAGTCGGCATTTATAGCCGTCCGGTTAAGCTCGGTGATGTGCTGAAAGAGGGCGACAGGGTTGAGATCTATCGTCCGCTGATTGCCGACCCGAAAGAGTTGCGCCGTCAGCGAGCAGAGAAATCCGGTAAGTAGCCAAATAAACGTACACAAAAAAGGTGCTCAATGAGCACCTTTTTGCATTGCTGACGCCTGATTATTTGGTCAGGGCAGGCTTGTTATCGATGTTGGTTAGCACGCCGGCACTGCTGAAGGTCAGCGTCAGGGTTTGCTGGGTCACATCTTCATGACCAGGCTGCTGGCGGAATACATAGAACCAGGTGTTTGTGCCGAATGGATCGGACATCATCGGGGTACCCAGGGCATAAGCGACCTGCTGTTGTGTCATACCCACGCGGATTTTGGACACATCGTTAGGGGTAAGGTAGTTCCCCTGGTTGATGTCAGGACGGTAAACCACTTTCTCCAGAGTGGAACAGCCTGCGGTCAACATCAGAAGAACCGCTGCGGCAGCGGTCAGCGTTTTACAGCGCATAGTGATTTGATTCCTTTTCGGGCCCGAGCAGTACGCGGCTCATATGTAATATGCCGATGATAATAGACCTTGCCCCACTTTGAAACCGGTCTGGCGGCGTTTTTGTTGTTCTGTATGACCCTGAGATCCCGAAAAAGTTTATGCCGCCAGCAGTTCTTTCGCATTCGCGAGGGTATTGCGGGTGACTTCACTGCCGCCGAGCAGGCGTGCCAGCTCCTGCAAGCGTGAGCGTTTATCCAGCGGCTTCATGTGCGTTTCCGTCATTTCGCCATCGGTTTCCTTGCTGACGATAAAGTGGTGATGACCACAACCGGCTACCTGCGGCAGGTGAGTCACACACATGACCTGCGTCGATTCACCCAACTGACGCAGCAGTTTGCCGACAACGGCTGCGGTCGGGCCGCTGATACCCACATCCACTTCATCGAAAATTAACGCCGGGGTTTCCATTTTACGGGCGGTAATCACCTGAATGGCCAGGGCAATACGCGACAGTTCACCGCCGGAAGCCACTTTCGAAATCGCCTGTAAAGGCTGACCAGGGTTGGTAGTGACGCGGAATTCTACGCGGTCCGCCCCTTCCGCCGTCAGATGATGCTCTTCAAAGCGAACATCAATGGTGAATACTCCATGCGGCATTGCCAGCGTATGCATGCTGTCGGTAATGTGCTGGCTAAGCTCAAGCGCATAGTGCTGTCGCACGTCGTGAAGTCGTTTCGCCGTTTCCAGCGCCTGCTGATGATGCAGATTGACCGCCAGAGACAAGGTTTCAAGTGAATCAGCCTGATCGTCCAGCTGCTGCTGTTCCTCCAGCAGAGACTGATAATAATTCGGCAGCTCTTCCGGGGTGACGTGATGCTTACGCGCCAGGGAAATCTGACGGGAGATGCGTTGCTCAAGTTCGAACAGACGGTTCGGGTCGAGATCCAGACGCTCACAGTAGTGGCGCAGTTCATCTCCAGCTTCTGATATCTGAATCGCGGCCTCTTCAAGCATTTCAAGCACGCCAGAAAGTTTATTGTCCATGCCGGTCAGTTCGGTAACAAGCTGACGCACGTTGTACAGCTGGCTCTGCAAGTTTACGTCTTCGCCATCCGCCAGCATGTTCAGGGCATTCTGGCTGGTGGAAAGCAGCTGGCCGCTGTTGGCCAGACGCTTATATTCCTCGTCGATTTGCTCAAACTCACCTGCCTGCGGGTTAAATTCGTTCAGCTCTTTCAGTTGATATTCCAGCAGCTCGGCGCGCGCGGTACGCTCCTGGCTTTGCTGCTGATGCTGTGCAAGTTCGCGGCAGCTTTGATGCCACTGACGATAGTGCTCTGCCATGAGTTGAGTAAGCGCGTACTCACCTGCGTAACCATCAAGCAGGGCTTTCTGTTGTTCGGGTTTGATTAACTGCTGGTGCGCATGCTGACCATGGATCTGGATGAGCAACTGACCCAGCTCGCGAAGCTGAGAAAGGGGAACTGCTGTGCCGTTGATAAAGCCGCGGGAGCGGCCATCGCTGCTGATGACACGGCGAAGTAAACACTCACGTCCGTCTTCCAGCTGGTTCGCTTCCAGCCAGCGCAGGGCGGCAGGTGTGTCTTTTAACGAGAAGCGGGCGCAGAGATCGGCACGGGCTGCGCCTGTGCGCACCATATCACCCTCTGCACGACCGCCGAGGCACAAGCCGAGGGCATCAATGGCAATGGATTTACCTGCACCGGTTTCACCGGTAATCGCCGTCATTCCGCTATGGAAGTCGATCTCAAGCTCACGAACAATGGCAAAGTTGCTGATGGTCAGTTGTGCCAGCATAATTGTTTTCCTGTATGAAAAACCATGACTGTGTTTGCATACAGTATAAACTGGTTTTATATACAGTAAAGTGCTGGATGCAAAATCAGAACAATTTTTTTGACCAGCCGAGCTTGGAGCTTAATGTGTTGAAATAGCTGTAATCTTTCGGGTGAATCAGGTTCAGATGGTAATCGCAGCGGCGAATGAGAACATCTTCACCTTCCTGAATGGGGAGCGCAATTTGACTGTCGCAGCTGATCTCCAGGTCGTTACGGCGATGGGAAAAACGCAGGCGGATAGTGCTATCGCCGTTGATCACCAGCGGACGCGCCGAGAGCGTATGCGGGAACATCGGCACCAGGGTAATGGCATCCAGCGATGGCGTCAGGATTGGGCCTCCGGCTGAAAGTGAGTAGGCAGTTGACCCCGTAGGGGTTGAAATAATCAGCCCGTCAGAACGCTGCGAGAAAGCGAAGATTTCGTCGATATAGACTTCGAATTCGATCATATGCGCCACTTTACCGGGATGGAGAACCACCTCGTTAATGGCGGTGCTGATGCGCTTCTGGCAGTCCTGCTGACACACCTGGGCTTCCAGTAAAAACCGTTTTTCACTGATATAGTGGCCTTCCAGCACGTCCGCCAGCTGCTGCTGCGCATTGTCCGGGTCGAGGTCGGTCAGGAAACCGAGATTGCCACGGTTAATACCAATAACCTTAATATCATAGCGAGCCAGCGTTCGCGCCGCGCCCAGCATATTGCCGTCGCCACCGACCACCACGGCGAGATCCGCCTGCTGGCCAATTTCCGCCAGCGTACCGGTTCTGACGCTTTTAAGCTGTAACTCCTGGGCGATCTGCTGCTCGACCATCACTTCATACCCTTTGCCACACAGCCAGCGATACAACATTTCATGTGTCGTCAATGCGGTAGGGTGACGCGGATGGCCGACGATCCCAATACACCTGAAATGATTATTCATTTTCTGGAGGTCCTTGTGCCTGATGAATGATGACAATCTGCCTTGTTCCCTTGAATCCAGGAAACTGATCCCCATAATAAGCGAAGTTAGCGAGATGAATGCAGAAAAACGCGGAGAAATTCATGAGTAGTAAAGAACAGAAAACGCCTGAGGGGCAAGCCCCTGAAGAAATTATTACGGAACAGCACGATGACGTTGAGGCCGTAGAGCCAGACACGTCTGCTGAGCAGGTGGACCCGCGCGATGAAAAAATTGCCAACCTGGAAGCTCAGTTGGTAGAAGCGCAGAATCGCGAACGCGATAGTGTACTGCGTATCAAAGCGGAAATGGAAAACCTGCGCCGTCGTACCGAGCTGGATGTTGAAAAGGCGCACAAATTTGCGCTGGAGAAATTCGTCAACGAACTGCTGCCGGTGATCGACAGCCTGGATCGCGCATTGGAAGTGGCGGATAAAGCTAATCCGGATAACGCGGCGATGATTGAAGGCATTGAGCTGACGCTGAAATCCATGCTGGATGTGGTGCGTAAGTTCGGTGTTGAAGTGATTGCCGATACGGATGTACCGCTGGATCCAAACGTTCACCAGGCCATTGCGATGGTCGAGTCAGAAGACGTTGCCGCGGGTAACGTGCTGGGCGTGATGCAGAAAGGGTATACCCTGAACGGTCGTACTATTCGTGCTGCGATGGTGACCGTGGCGAAAGCGAAAGCGTAATGTGCTACCTGTAGTGCCGGGTGGTGGCGTTCGCCTCACCCGGCCTACGTTCTATTCAGCAATACTTTCCCGCAGTGGCGTAACGGGCAGGACCTTCACCTGCTTAATCATGTTGTCCTGAACATCCAGAATATCAATATCATACTGCTCAATACGCACACGCGTACCTGCCGCCGGGATCTCTTCCAGCGCTTCCAGAATCATACCGTTCATCGTCCGCGCTTCGTCTTCCGGCAAATGCCAGTTAAACGCTTTATTGATTTCACGAATGTTGGCGCTGCCGTCGATAAGCACCGAACCGTCGTTCTGTGGCGTGACTTCTTCCGCAAGGGAAGGTGACATTGACGTGGTAAAGTCCCCGACAATCTCTTCCAGAATATCTTCGACCGTCACCAGCCCCTGTATGTCGCCATATTCATCTACCACCAGGCCGACTTTCTTCTTGTTTCGCTGGAACTTGACCAGCTGCGTGCTGAGCGGGGTGCCTTCTGGCACGTAATAAATTTCGTCGGCAGCGCGCAGCATCACCTCTTTTGTGAACTCGTTTTTCTCGGTCATCAGACGATAGGCTTCGCGCACGCGCAGCATGCTGATGGCATCGTCGAGGGAATCGCGATAAAGCACGATGCGTCCGTGCGGGGAGTGCGTCAGCTGACGGACAATGGCCTTCCAGTCGTCGTTGATATCAATCCCGACGATTTCATTGCGTGGCACCATGATGTCGTCGACGTTGACCTTTTCCAGATCCAACACCGACAGGAGCATGTCTTGATTGCGACGGGAGATCTGCGAGCGGGACTCGTTCACGATGGTACGCAGTTCGTCTTTGCTGAGCGCGCTACTGATGGTGACATCGGCCTTTATGCCGACCATGCGCATCAGCACCCGGGTCACCATATTCAGCAGCCAGACCAGCGGCATCATCAGAATAAGCAGCGGTGCTAACAGGAAGCTGCTCGGGTAAGCGACTTTTTCCGGATAAAGCGCCGCGATGGTTTTGGGCAGCACCTCCGCAAACACTAGCACCACAAACGTGAGCACCCCTGTGGCAATCGCTACGCCTGCGTTGCCGTAAAGACGCATCCCGACGATAGTGCCCAACGCAGAAGCGAGAATATTGACCAGGTTGTTACCGATAAGCACCAGGCTAATCAGGCGGTCCGGCTTACGCAGAAGCTTTTCGACACGACGCGCGGCACGGTTACCCTGCTTGGCACGATGACGTAACCGGTAGCGGTTCAGCGTCATCATGCCGGTTTCAGAGCCAGAGAAATAAGCGGAGATGACCACCATGATGATCAGAATGACGATCAGCGTAGTGGTAGAGATGTGTTCCAGGGGGAACTCCTTTTGTTACTTAGCCAGCAAATTGCTGTATGAAGCGGCTACCAAAATAGGCAAGCGTGAGAATGCCCGCACCCGCAACGTTGAACCAGACCACGCGACGACCGCGCCAGCCTTCGTGATAATGGCCCCATAACAGGACAATATAGACAAACCACGCAATGATGGAGAGAACAGCTTTATCGATATTCTCCACGCTGAACAGATTCTTCATATAAAACAAACCCGTGCACAGCGTCAGCGTCAGCAGAACCACACCGACCTGGGTGATGTGGAACATCTTACGCTCAATCACCATCAGCGGCGGCATTTCGTGGTTAAAGGCCAGCTTTTTATTTTTCAGCTGGTAGTCAATCCAGGCGAGCTGCATGGCGTAAAGGGCGGCGATGATCAGCGTCGCGTAGGAGAACAGCGACAGGCCAATATGCACCAGCATCCCCGGCGTGGCTTCCAGATGGGTAATAAACTCATTGGGCATGAACGTGGCCAACGCCAGGTTGATCAGCGCGAAGGCGTAGACTATCGGCAGCAGCAGCCAGCCACGGTTTTTCGACGCGACAATGGTCATGACCGTACAGATCATCAGGCTGACCAGTGAGCCGACGTTAAGTACGCTCAGATTTTGCACGCTGCCGTCGCCGGGAATGATGCGTGATTCCAGCGCAAACGCGTGGCTAACCAGTGCGATCGCTGCCGAAAGAATAGCCATGCGCCGCCAGCCGCTGTTTTTTTGCAGCAGGCCAGGAATGATCAGCGCGAGGCTGACAGAGTAGGCAACAAGGGCGATCAGTGCGAAAACAGGCATATAGGCGTCGACAGTTGTCTTAATAAGAAAGAGAAGCAGTATAACGTTACGTGACGTCTGCTCCAACCGTTGCATAACAACAAAGGCGCCTTCATGTTATACTCCGGCAAAATTCTGTGTATGTGTCGCCCAGGCGACCTAACGTTTCTACCCCAGGCGAGAGACAATGTTTGATAATTTAACCGATCGTTTGTCGCGCACGCTGCGCAACATCAGCGGCCGTGGACGCCTCACCGAAGAGAACATCAAGGAAACGCTGCGCGAAGTGCGCATGGCGCTGCTGGAAGCAGACGTTGCGTTGCCGGTCGTGCGTGATTTTATCAACCGCGTGAAAGAGAAAGCGGTTGGCCATGAAGTGAACAAGAGCCTGACTCCGGGTCAGGAGTTCGTCAAAATCGTCCGTAACGAGCTGGTTTCGGCGATGGGCGAAGAGAACCAGGTGCTTAACCTGGCGGCTCAGCCTCCGGCTGTCGTGCTGATGGCGGGTCTGCAAGGTGCGGGTAAAACCACCAGCGTCGGTAAGCTGGGGAAATTCCTGCGCGAAAAGCACAAGAAAAAGGTGCTGGTGGTGTCGGCGGACGTGTATCGCCCGGCGGCGATCAAACAGCTGGAAACGCTGGCCGAGCAGGTTGGCGTGGACTTCTTCCCGTCCGACGTGGCGCAGAAGCCTGTCGACATCGTTAACGCGGCGCTGAAAGAGGCGAAGCTGAAATTCTACGACGTGCTGCTGGTGGATACCGCCGGTCGACTGCACGTTGACGAAGCGATGATGGACGAAATCAAGCAGGTGCATGCCTCTATCAACCCGGTAGAGACCCTGTTTGTTGTTGACGCCATGACCGGTCAGGACGCCGCGAACACGGCGAAAGCGTTTAACGAAGCGCTGCCGTTAACCGGCGTGGTGCTGACTAAAGTCGACGGCGACGCCCGCGGCGGTGCGGCGCTCTCTATTCGTCATATCACCGGCAAGCCGATCAAATTCCTCGGTGTGGGTGAGAAAACCGAGGCGCTCGAGCCGTTCCACCCGGACCGTATTGCCTCCCGTATCCTCGGCATGGGCGACGTGCTGTCACTGATCGAAGATATCGAGAGCAAAGTTGACCGCGCGCAGGCGGAAAAACTCGCCAGCAAGCTGAAAAAGGGCGACGGTTTCGACCTGACTGACTTCCTTGAGCAGCTGCGCCAGATGAAAAACATGGGCGGCATGGCCAGCCTGATGGGCAAGCTGCCGGGCATGGGGCAGATCCCGGATAACGTCAAATCGCAGATGGATGACAAAGTGCTGGTGCGTATGGAGGCAATCATCAACTCGATGACGCTGAAAGAGCGTGCGAAGCCAGAAATCATTAAAGGTTCCCGCAAGCGCCGTATCGCAGCCGGTTGCGGCATGCAGGTACAGGACGTTAACCGCCTTCTGAAACAGTTCGACGACATGCAGCGCATGATGAAGAAAATGAAGAAAGGCGGCATGGCGAAGATGATGCGCGGCATGAAAGGCATGATGCCGCCCGGTTTTCCTGGGCGATAATCGCTTTTGAGATTGCTTTTTGCCCGGAAATGAGTAAAATTTTCGGGCTTTTAATATGACACCCGGGCTCCGTTCCTCGATGGGGCCCGGTTGTTTTATTCACACAAGAGGATGTTATGGTAACTATTCGTTTAGCACGTCACGGCGCTAAAAAGCGTCCGTTCTACCAGGTTGTTGTGACTGACAGCCGTAATGCACGCAACGGTCGCTTCATCGAGCGCGTTGGTTTCTTCAACCCACTGGCCGCTGGCGCAGAAGAAGAAACCCGTCTGGATCTGGATCGTATCGCTCACTGGGTTGGCCAGGGCGCTACTGTTTCCGATCGCGTTGCTACGCTGATCAAAGCAGCAAACAAAGCAGCTTAATCTGTCACGGTGGTCATGATGAGCAATAAAGCACCTGTTGAACCGATCGTATTGGGAAAAATGGGTTCTTGCTACGGTATCCGTGGTTGGCTCAGAGTGTTTTCCTCCACTGAAGACGCTGATAGCATTTTTAATTACCAGCCCTGGTTTATCCAGAAAGCCGGTAAGTGGGAAGAGGTCGAGCTGGAAAGCTGGCGTCACCACAATCAGGACATCATCATCAAGCTGAAAGGCGTTGACGATCGTGATGCCGCGAATGCGCTGACTAATTGTGAAATTGTCGTGGATTCGTCGCAGTTGCCGCAGCTGGAAGAGGGTGACTACTACTGGAAAGACCTTATGGGTTGCCAGGTAGTGACCACTGAAGGCTACAGCCTGGGGAAAGTCATCGACATGATGGAAACCGGGTCAAATGACGTTCTCGTCATTAAGGCAAACCTGAAGGATGCATTTGGCATCAAGGAGCGGTTGGTTCCGTTCCTCGATGGACAGGTTATCAAGAAAGTCGATCTCACTACTCAAACGATTGAAGTAGATTGGGATCCTGGTTTTTAAATTCTCCGGATAAACGGTAAAAGACGGCGCTATGTGGATTGGCATAATTAGCCTGTTTCCTGAAATGTTCCGCGCGATTACCGATTACGGGGTAACTGGCCGGGCAGTAAAGAATGGCCTGCTGAGCATCCAGAGCTGGAGTCCTCGTGATTTCACGCACGACCGGCACCGTACCGTGGACGATCGTCCTTACGGCGGCGGACCGGGGATGTTAATGATGGTGCAACCCTTACGGGACGCCATTCACACAGCAAAAGCCGCGGCAGGTGAAGGCGCGAAGGTGATTTATCTGTCACCTCAGGGACGCAAGCTTGATCAAGCGGGCGTGAGCGAACTGGCGACGAATCAAAAGCTGATTCTGGTCTGTGGACGCTACGAAGGGATAGATGAGCGCGTAATTCAAACCGAGATTGACGAAGAATGGTCTATCGGCGATTACGTTCTCAGCGGTGGTGAGTTACCCGCAATGACGCTGATTGACTCCGTCGCCCGGTTCATTCCGGGGGTTCTGGGCCATGAAGCATCGGCAACGGAAGATTCCTTTGCTGATGGGTTGCTGGACTGTCCACACTATACTCGTCCTGAAGTGTTAGAAGGGATGGAGGTACCGGCGGTGTTACTGTCTGGAAACCATGCCGAGATACGTCGCTGGCGTTTGAAACAGTCGCTGGGCCGAACCTGGCTTAGAAGACCTGAACTTCTGGAAAACCTGGCTCTGACTGAAGAGCAAGCAAAGTTGCTGGCCGAGTTCAAAACTGAACACGCGAACCAGCAGCATGAACATGATGGGAAGGCGTAATACGCTCCCGAATATCAGTTTACCCAGGATAAGAGATTAAATTATGAGCAACATTATTAAGCAACTTGAACAAGAGCAGATGAAGCAGGACGTACCTTCCTTCCGTCCAGGTGACACCGTGGAAGTGAAAGTATGGGTTGTTGAAGGTTCCAAAAAACGTCTGCAGGCATTCGAGGGCGTGGTTATCGCTATTCGTAACCGCGGTCTGCACTCTGCATTCACTGTTCGTAAAATTTCCAACGGCGAAGGCGTTGAGCGTGTCTTCCAGACTCACTCTCCGGTAGTTGACAGCATTGCTGTTAAACGTCGTGGTGCTGTACGTAAAGCTAAACTGTACTACCTGCGTGAGCGTACTGGTAAGTCTGCTCGTATTAAAGAGCGTCTGAACTAAGATTCGCTTAAGCGACATCCTGTTAGAAAGGGCTGGCCGAAAGGCTGGCCCTTTTTTTATTCCATCGCACTCGCATGTTAACGCTTTTGACATAAATCATTTACAATGCTCGCCATCTTGAATGGAGGGGACGTGAATAACGCACTGCATCAGCACAACTGGAAACGCGCAGCGGCCTTGATCGCGCTGTTTGCGATCCTGCTGATCGTGGTTGCGCCGCTGATCTCCGTCTCGCTGCAAAAAGATCCCATGAGGGCCATGCCGGGCATGCATCATGACATGAGCATGATGTCGATGGACGAGCATCATGGCGACATGCCGCACACGATGCCTGTCGACCATGCGGAAGCGTGCGGCTACTGCGTGCTTTTAGCCCATGTGCCGGGAGTGATGCTGGCGCTGATTGTCTTGCTCAGCGTGGTGCTGCAACGGCTGCGCGTGAAGCCGCCGCGTCAGGCGAGCAACCACTGGCACTTCTTCCCCTGGCTTTACCCTGATACCCGCGCGCCGCCGCGGCAGTCTGCTTTTTCCCTTTAAAAAATATCTATAACTTTCTGCCTTAAAAAGGAAAAGTATGACTACCTGTACGCCGCGCGCGGCATGGGGAAACCTGCTGCGTCGCCTCCATTTCTACATCGGGCTGTTTGTCGGCCCTTTTATCTTCTTCGCTGCGTTAACCGGTACGCTGTATGTGGCGACCCCTCAGCTGGAAAATGTCCTCTATCGGCACGCGCTCCACACCGACTCCGTGGGCGAGCCGCAGCCGCTGGCGAACCAAATTGCCGTGGCGGAAAAAATCGTGGGATCAGATTTGCGTTTGCACGCCGTTCGTCCGGGGCTGATTGAAGGCGAAACCACCCGCGTGATGTTTGCTGACCCGACGCTGGGGCCATCGGAAAACCGGGCTATCTTTGTCGATCCGGTAAGTCTGGCGGTACTGGGAGATATGACGGTGTACGGCACCAGCGGAATTTTACCGCTGCGCCAGATCATTGATTATTTGCATACCTCTTTGATGCTGGGTGATATCGGGCGTCTTTATAGCGAACTGGCCGCGTCGTGGATGTGGGTTGCCGCGCTGGGCGGTATTGCCCTGTGGTTTTATACCCGGCCCAAACGGCGGATTAACAATCGTTTCCAGAACCGCCGTCGTGTGCATGTGACATTAGGCTGGATACTGCTGGGCGGAATGCTGTTGTTCTCAGCAACCGGCCTGACGTGGTCGCAGTGGGCGGGGGGAAATGTCGATAAACTCCGGGCACAAATGAACTGGCTTACGCCTCAGGTGAACACCACGCTTTCAGGGGCGCCAGTCATGATGGACGAACACGCTGAACACCGTGGTCACCATGGCGGCATGATGATGCCTGAAATGGCGATGGATATGACGAAGTTCGATGGCGTATTAAGTGCGGCGCGTAAAGCGGGAATTGATGCCAGCAAGCTTGAGATCCGCCCGGCCAAAACGGCGGACCGCGCCTGGACAGTGACGGAAATCGATCGCAGCTGGCCGACTCAGGTGGATGCCGTTGCGGTTGATCCCGGTACGATGCAGGTTCTGGACCGAACCCGATTCGAGGATTTCCCGCTTATGGCAAAACTGACCCGCTGGGGCGTAGATTTCCATATGGGGATCCTGTTTGGTCTGGTAAATCAGCTGCTGCTCATCGCGTTTGGTGTTGCGCTGTGTGTGTTGATTGTCTGGGGATACCGGATGTGGTGGATGCGTCGCCCTGCGACGTCACCGGCAAACCCGGTACAGACGCTCTGTCAAAGCTGGCTGGCATTGCCGCTGTGGGGAAGGGGAGTGACGTTCCTGATAAGCGCCCTGCTGGGGCTGGCGCTGCCGGTAATGGGCATCAGTCTGGCGGTATTTATCGTGATTGACTGGCTGCGCTGGCGAGCGGCTTCAGGTATGTCGCTCGCCGGGACATCCACTAAATAGCCTTAAGGCGTGCTGATAACCACCGCAACCCGGCGGTTTTCAGCGCGCCCTTGCGCAGTACGGTTACTACTCACAGGGTATTTTTTACCTAAACCCCGCGTGGTGAGGTTGCTGCGCGGAATGTTCGCACCCTTAGCCCAGGCATCCGCCACGACATTGGCTCGTTTTAACGAAAGCGCTTCGTTGTAACTCTCTTCGCCATAGTTATCCGTATGGCCGTCCATGCGGGCATGATTCAGACCGGTTGCCGCCAGACGTGAGGCCATCGTCTGGATCTGCGTTTCACTTTCCGGGCGCAGCCTGGCGTCATTTTTATCAAACAGGATCTTATCCGACAGGCCCAGGGACCAGTCGCCATTCAGTTCGTTAAAGCCGTAGGATTTCATGGCCGCAATTTGCTCTGGCGTGAATTTCCCTTCAGCGGATGTCTGGCATCCGGATATCACCAGTGATGCCAGTAACAACGGCGCAAAATATTGCTTTAACATATCGTCTTCCTTTCAGGATATTGTTTTGGAACGCTGGTTCTTGACCAGATACATATTGCGATCGGCTTGCTCCAGTAAGGCCTCAACGGAGGCATTTTCCGACGCCAGAGCAAAGCCAATGCTAAGTGACATTGATGCTGTGTGCCCGTTATGCAGATCAAACGGACGGATAAATTGCTGCGACAGCGCAGCACAAATATATTCCACCTCACGCGCGGCGTGGACGCCGTACAGGATCATGGCAAATTCGTCGCCGCCAAGACGGTAAGACTGATGACGTTTTTCGCCAAACTCGACCATCCTTTTGGCAACTTCGATCAGTACGCAGTCACCCGCAGCATGACCCCAGGTGTCATTGATAAACTTAAAGTTATCGCCATCGAGAAACAGCAGTGCAGAATTGGTTTTTGCCGAAGCGTCATTCATTAATGCCGCAATGTTGTTGCGAAACGCGGCGCGGTTTGCGAGCCCCGTTAGCGGATCGTGCATGGCGGTACGCAACAGCTGAGCGTTTTTGGCCTGTAGCTTGAGCTGCCACTCCTCCATTTCGTCCAGCAGGCTGTTGAAGTCTTCACCAAACTGGTGGAACTCCTCAATGCGGCCTTCCGTTACCCGGCGAGAGAAGTTGCGGTTGGTGCGAACGTCATGCACAACGTCGGTGATATTTTGCATTTCAGCGACCATGCCATGATGGAGCGAGCGGGTAATAGTCAATGCGACGGCAGAAGCAAGAAGAATGCAGCCGGTGAGAACCGCAAATGAAAGCCAGATAAAGTGGCTAATCAGGCTGTCTCGCGCGGTCAGCCGAATTTCGCCAATCATATTGCCGTTATGCATGATGGGCTGTGCGACAGGAACAGGGAACAACCAGCGGTTGACCAGCGCGCCCAGCGTGTCAGTATTATCCGCCGGGTTCCATGACCACCAGGCAAAGCGTTTATGATGCGCGTTGAGCACTTCCGCCACGGCAAATTGCCCCTGCTTGCCGAGGGTCGCGAGCGTTTCGTTTGCCGCCACGGCATCGTTGAACACCAGCGAAGCTTCAAGGCTGTGGCTCATGGTGGCGCCGGTGAGTTCGAGGTTTTTTTGCGCGTATTGCTTTAATGTCACCACGGAAGCGAAACACAGCAGCAGCCATATAAACGTCATCGTTATAATGACGCTTATCATGCTGATTCGTCGCAACGTTCTTTTAAACGTTGGACGCGGTGTTGATATGACATCCTTATTCATGCTTCTTATTCCGCGCGAGCATTAATACATCCGGATTGACTCTGACGCCACTGCGCGCCAGCGCATCCAGATTGACGGAAAACCTGACCTGGTCGTGCTCTATTATCAGACAAAAACCGCTGCCAATAACGCATTCAGGATTTTGCTCTGACATTGATAACAACGCATGGCCCTGATATTGATTTATTATTTCTTGTTGTTTTGCCGGTGATTCACTCCCGAAATAGAGGGCATCACACATGGCGGTGAGCGCTTCCCGATCGCTTTGCACAATGACAGGGGTATAGGGCAACGGGTTGTGTTCATCTTCACTGCTGAGCGCCTGACGGTAATGGGAAGAGGCATAAATACAGAGCTTAGGCTGACCGGACAGTGCTGGCCATCGGGTGTAGCTCACAATACCTGAAACAATCGAACGTACCGATTTATCCGTTTCAGTGAACGAACCTGCCGTGACAGGGGCCACTATAATGAACAGCACTAGCGCCAGGGGGAGTCGGAGCAAAGCGATCAAAATTGCATTTCTCATCAGAATCCGCCAAACCACCCCGGAAATAGATGTCCTTAAGAATTGTCGGCAGAATACCATTGTTTATCAAAGCCGTCATTATGTCAGAAATATCCCTGTTTTGACCTAAGCTAAATCTTACAGCGAACGATATTCAGGAAAATTTAGGCAGGCTCAATTAAGTCTGCTGGAAGTCATACTTTCATCCATTCCTTGTTGCCAGGATTCACGCAGCTTTACTGCATTTATATTTGTAACGCAGCTGGCAGGAAATGATTTTCCCGCTAATCCCCAGGCATAAATAAAGCCTTCTTCGCATATTTTTTTCTGTCCGTCAGCGTAGCCGCGGAGATATTTCCCGCGATCGACCTGAGGGTCATTAAAACTATCGGCCAGAGCCTGGTTATCTTTAACCGGAACACCATTCATAGCGTCTTCTTTACCGGCCGTGAACCAGTCCGGGCTAGTCCAGTCAGGCTGAAAAGTATAAGGATTGATCTGGCAACCCGACAAAATCAGCGACAACAACATAAAAGCAATTGAACGCATGGCTATTCTCCTTTTGGTGAGCATAGCCTGGCTTACAAATATGCATGTGTAATATTAACTTTACGTTTTTAGACCATCATTTTTGCAATTTGAGAGTCATTGTAAAGTAATGTGTACGTATTTTGGATTGAAATCTTTACTTGATGTGATATCGTTGTGTCACCTCTTCGAGGAAAACCACTATCGCAAACGAGTTTTACAGGATCGCAATCATGCAAAAAGACGCGCTGAACAACGTACATATCACTGACGAACAGGTGTTAATCACCCCGGATCAACTGAAGGCGGAATTCCCGCTGAGCGTTGCGCAGGAAGCTCAGATTGAGCACTCTCGCCAGACCATTTCTGACATTATCGCTGGCCGCGATCCGCGCCTGCTGGTGGTATGTGGTCCTTGCTCTATTCACGATCCTGAAACCGCCATTGAGTACGCTCGTCGATTTAAAGCATTAGCGGAGGAGGTCAGCGATAGCCTCTATCTGGTGATGCGCGTCTATTTTGAGAAGCCACGTACGACCGTTGGCTGGAAAGGGTTGATCAACGATCCACACATGGATGGCTCGTTTGATGTGGAAGCAGGGCTGAAAATTGCGCGTCGCCTGCTGGTGGAACTGGTCAGCATGGGGCTGCCTCTGGCAACTGAAGCGCTGGATCCTAACAGCCCGCAATACCTCGGCGATCTGTTCAGCTGGTCTGCAATTGGTGCACGTACCACCGAATCACAAACCCACCGCGAGATGGCGTCTGGCCTGTCTATGCCGGTTGGTTTTAAAAACGGTACCGACGGCAGCCTGGCCACAGCGATTAATGCCATGCGCGCCGCCGCCATGCCCCACCGTTTTGTCGGGATCAACCAGGCGGGCCAGGTATGCCTGCTGCAAACTCAGGGCAACCCGGACGGGCATGTGATCCTGCGCGGCGGTAAAGCGCCAAACTACAGCCCGGCGGATGTTGCGCAGTGTGAAAAAGAGATGGAACAGGCGGGACTGCGCCCGGCGCTGATGGTAGATTGCAGTCATGGTAATTCGAATAAAGATTACCGTCGCCAGCCTGCGGTTGCAGAATCTGTGATTGCCCAGATAAAAGATGGTAACCGTTCAATTATCGGCCTGATGATTGAAAGCAATATTCATGAAGGCAATCAGTCATCGGAACAACCGCGTAGCGCGATGAAGCCCGGCGTCTCCGTTACGGATGCCTGCATTAGCTGGGAAACCACCGATGCGCTGCTGCGTGAGATCCATAAAGATTTGAACGGCCAGCTGGCGACGCGTCTGGCATAAGAGGGTAGTTATGGTTGCTGAATTGACCGCTTTACGCGATCAAATTGATGAAGTGGATAAGGCGTTGCTGGATCTTCTGGCGCGCCGCATGGCTCTGGTTGCTGAGGTCGGCGAAGTTAAAAGCAAATACGGCCTGCCGATTTACGTTCCGGAGCGTGAGGCCTCTATGCTCGCCTCCCGCCGTAAAGAGGCGCAGGCCCTGGGCGTATCACCTGATTTGATTGAGGATGTCCTGCGTCGCGTCATGCGCGAGTCCTATTCCAGCGAAAACGACAAGGGCTTCAAAACCCTCTGTCCGTCGCTGCGCCCGGTGGTAATCGTGGGTGGTGGCGGGCAGATGGGGCGTATGTTTGAGAAAATGCTGACGCTTTCTGGCTATCAGGTACGCATTCTTGAGAAAGAGGACTGGTCGCACGCGCCGGAGCTGATGAAAGACGCTGGAATGGTTATCGTCAGCGTGCCGATCCATGTGACGGAGCAGATAATCGCGAAACTTCCTCCGCTGCCGGAAGATTGCATACTGGTGGACCTGGCCTCCGTTAAAAATGGTCCGCTACAGGCAATGCTGGCGGCGCACACTGGCCCCGTGCTTGGGTTACACCCGATGTTTGGCCCGGACAGCGGAAGCCTGGCGAAGCAGGTCGTGGTTTACTGTGACGGACGCCAGCCGGAAGCCTACCAGTGGTTCCTGGAACAGATCCAGGTCTGGGGAGCACGTTTGCACCGCATTAGCGCGGTAGAGCATGACCAGAACATGGCGTTTATTCAGGCGCTACGCCACTTTGCAACCTTTGCCTATGGGCTGCACCTGGCGGAAGAGAACGTTCAGCTTGAACAATTGCTTGCGCTTTCCTCGCCAATCTATCGGCTGGAGCTGGCGATGGTCGGGCGACTGTTTGCCCAGGATCCGCAGCTTTACGCCGACATCATCATGTCGTCTGAAAATAATCTGGCGCTGATTAAACGCTATTATCAGCGTTTTGGCGAAGCGATCACCTTGCTGGAACACGGCGATAAACAAGCCTTTATCGACAGTTTCCGTAAAGTGGAGCACTGGTTCGGTGATTACGCCACGCGATTCCAGAGTGAAAGCCGCACGCTGTTGCGCCAGGCAAATGACAGTCGCCAGTAATCTGATGATGTATATACTGAAAGCCAGCATTGCTGGCTTTTTTCATTTTGGGGAACTGTCATGGCTGAACCGCAGCTGCTGTTGAACTATACCGGGCATCTGCCCGAATGCCCGACGTGGAGTGCAGAAGAGAAGGCGCTCTACTGGGCGGATATCCTGGAAGGGGAGATCCATCGGTACCATCTGCCCACGGCGGAACACTCGGTGCTCTCATTTCATGAAGAAGTTGGGTGTTTTGCCCTGCGTGAACGCGGCGGATTTATCGTCGCGATGCGAAACGCCATCTGGCTGACCGATAAACATGGCCTGCTCCAGCGTAAGGTTTGCGATAACCCGTCCAACCCGCAGCTTGCACGCTTTAACGATGGCGGTACCGATCGTCAGGGACGGTTTTATGCGGGCACGTTCTGGGGGCCGGGAGATTATAACGGCGCCATGCTGATGCGTATCGACAACGACCTGACGCCGAAAGTGATCCAGTGCGATATTCACGGGCATAACGGTTTAGCGTTTAGTCCTGACGAACGGTGGATGTTTACTTCTGATACGCCGAACGGTGTGATCTACCGAACGCCGCTTGATGTGCAGGGGGAACCCGGCAAACGCGAAGAATTTCACCGTTTTAGCGAGGGAGACGGTATACCCGACGGGGCGGCAATGGATGAGGAAGGCTGCTACTGGAGCGCACTGTTTGACGGCTGGCGTATCGCACGGTTTTCACCGCAAGGCGAACAGCTGGAAGAGTATCGGCTGCCGGTACGCTGCCCGACAATGGTCTGCTTTGGCGGCGACGATATGAAAACGCTGTTTATCACCACCACGCGGGAAAATATGGAGGCGGCGGAGCTGGAGAAATACCCGCTTTCCGGTGCCATCTTCACCCTGCCTGTAAATGTGGCAGGAATGAAGAAAAGCCGCTTTATCGAACGTTAAGCCGGATCGACCGGGACCACGTTTTCGCTCGGATAGCAGCCCAGCACTTTCATGGAGCGTGTGATTTCGCCCAGTTCGCGCAGGGCTTTCTGCATGGATGCAGACTCCAGGTTGGCCTGAACGTCGAGATAGAACATCTCTTCCCACGGGTTGCCATGTATTGGGCGGGATTCCAGCTTCGTCATGATCAGGTTGTGATTACGCAGCACCAGCAGCGCTTCAACCAGCGCACCCGCCTGCTGGCCGGTCGCCATCAGCAGGGTGGTTTTCGCCGGGACCTGGTCCGACACGTTGATGGCCTTGCGGGCCAGAACCACGAAACGGGTGATATTCTGCGTCTGGTTGGCCAGATTGCGTTCCAGCACCTGTAAGCCATACAGCGCGCCGCCCGCTTCGCTACCGAGTGCCGCGACGGCAGGAGAGTTTGCCTGCGCCACTTTTTCCATCGCCGCCGAGGTGCTCTCGGTGTACTCAATTTTCCAGTGCGGATAACGGTTCAGGAACTGGCTGCACTGCTGGAACGGCTGCGGGTGGCTGTACACCGTTTCGATCTGACTCAGATCGGTTGAGCCAGAGACCAGCACGCAATGATCGATAGGGATAGTCAACTCGCCGACTAACGACAGGCTGGTGTGCTGGAGCAGATCGTAAACATCGTTGATGGCGCCGGAACTGGTGTTCTCAATAGGCACCACGGCGTAATCTGCCTGGCCGGTTTCGACCTGGTTGAAGATGTCTGCAAATTTCGCGCAGCCGCTCTCAATGAACTCTTCGAAATGGCGGGCGGCGTACTGGCGAGCCGCCAGGTGAGAATAGGAACCTTTTGGGCCGAGGAAGGCGATACGAGCAGAGTGCGGGTTGGTTTTGTTCAGATGCTGCTGGAGAAGCGCTTGTTGCGTCAGAACGGAATCTTCGATGATGAGCTGAAACAGGCGGGTGATGTAGTGAGCATCGAGATGATGCGCTTTGCCGAGCTGAATCAACCGTTCCAGTAAATCACGTTCGCGGTCGATATCACGTACCGGGCGATGGGAATCCAGCTTGGCTTTACCCACTTCAACGGCAAGCGCGCGGCGTTCTGCCAGCAGAGCCAGTAGTTTTTCGTCGAGCGCGCTGATTTTTACGCGCAAATCCAGGAGCGGGTTTTCCGGTGTCATAGTGTTGTCTGTCTCATTTTATCGTTATCAATAAAAAAGGCCTCCCGGTCTGGGAGGCCTTGTTGTTCGTCTTCGCATTCTTTATCACACGACGAAACGCCTCCCGGTCAGGGGAAGGTAAAAAAGAATGCGAAGAAAAACGGCGTTTGTTTCATAAGGTCATCCTGAAATTGATAGGGTTAAAGTACCTGTACTGTTTTGATCCTGTCAATAAAAAACGCGCCCGGAGGCGCGTTGTCGGTACACTCAATTTTAGAGGACTACTCTTCTTCAACTTCTTCCGCGAAGCTGGCGTCTTTCACCGAGGTTGCGGCGCGACGTGCTTCACCTTTGTGTTGCACTTTATTGAGCTGCCGTTCCAGCTTGTTGATCAAATCGTTAATTGCGGTGTACATATCCTCGTGTTTTGCGCTGGCGACCAGATGGCCGTTTGGAGTATTGATAGTTGCGTCAGCGATGAAACCCTGCGGCTCCTTGGACAGGATGATATGTGGATTAATCAAATGTGTTTGCCATTTATCCAGTTTGGCGAGACGGTCTGCGACGTGCTGGCGGATTGCCGGAGTAATTTCCATTTGTTTACTGGTAATGTTCATTGTCATAAATTTTACCTCTTGTCTTTCCGTCTTGGTGATTCCAGCATACCCGACCTAATGTCAAAATGTGTGATTTGGATCACGTTATTTTGTCGGTTTTTGTCAGGGAATCTTTTTTGTGAGGCAGGGCAGGAAGAGGTGAGATTTACCTTGTCGAAGCCAACAATTGCGGTCATAGTTGAATGGATGTGTCGAAGCTAAACCGCTTCAGCGTAACTCTGAAAGAATAAAAAAACGGCAGCCTGCGGGCTGCCGTTATGCGTTGTAGCGGTATCAGGTGTTGCTGCTGTTCGCGGCAATGATTTTCGCCACTTTGTCAGCCTGAGCCGTCATCTGCATCTGGCGATACGCATTCTCCATCAGCTTCAGGCCATCACGCGTGGCCTGCGTATCCGGATAATCACGCAGCATGCCTTCTACACGGTTAACCACGGCAACCCATGCGCCACGGCGGGTGTAGTATTCCGCTACGGAGTACTCGTATTTCGCCAGACGATCTTTCAGGAACACCAGACGTTTAGTGGCATCGGTAATGTACTGGCTGTTCGGGTAGCTACGCACCAGTTTGGAAAAGTCATTGAAAGCATCACGCGCATGTTGCGGGTCACGGTCGGAACGATCCACCCCGAAGAAGCCCTGCAATGCACTGTCATCCAGCGCCATGTTAGTCAGGCCGCGCATGTACATTACGTAATCGATGTTAGGATGGGTAGGGTTCAAACGCATGAAACGATCGATCGTTGCCTGAGCCAGCGGCAGATCGGCATTTTTGTAGTAGGCGTAGATAAGATCTAACTGTACCTGCTGCGAATACGGACCAAACGGATAGCGATTATCCAACGCTTCCAGTTGCGTTATCGCCTGTTTCCAGTTACCGTCCTGCAACTTTTGTTGTGCAGTCGCATAGATTTCATTCGGCGGATTGTCAGGGACCTGTTCATTCGAACCGGAGCAGCCCACCAAAGCCAGGCTCAACGTGGCCGCTGCCACCAGATATTTCATGCGCGTCATGACGTTTTGACTTTCCTCAAATGTTTGTCCGGGAGAAACTCAGTTCCTGCTCCCGATTAAGACCAGCTACAATAGCACACTATATTAAACGGCAAAGCCGTAAAACCCAACGTTAAACGAAGAAGCAGTTTATGGCACAACGAGTAGAACTCACCGCAACAGTCTCCGAAAATCAGCTCGGTCAACGCTTAGATCAGGCTTTGGCCGAATTGTTCCCTGATTATTCGCGTTCACGCATAAAAGAATGGATCCTTGACCAGCGCGTGCTGGTAAACGGCAAGATCTGGGACAAACCAAAAGAGAAAGTGTTTGGTGGGGAAGCTGTCGCCATCAATGCTGAAATCGAAGAGGAAATCCGCTTCGAGCCGCAGGATATCCCGCTCGATATCGTCTACGAAGATGACGATATTCTCGTCATCAACAAGCCGCGCGATTTTGTTGTTCATCCGGGCGCGGGCAATCCTGACGGTACGGTACTTAACGCACTCCTTCATTATTATCCGCCGATTGCCGACGTACCGCGTGCCGGTATTGTTCACCGTCTGGATAAAGACACCACGGGTCTGATGGTCGTGGCGAAGACGATTCCCGCTCAGACCCGTCTTGTGGAATCTTTGCAACTGCGCGAAATCACCCGTGAGTATGAGGCGGTGGCGATTGGTCATATGACCTCTGGCGGCACGGTGGAAGAGCCTATCAGCCGTCACCCAACCAAGCGTACGCATATGTCCGTACACCCGATGGGTAAACCGGCGGTGACCCACTACCGCATCATGGAACATTTCCGTATTCATACGCGCCTGCGTCTGCGTCTGGAAACCGGGCGTACTCACCAGATCCGCGTGCACATGGCGCATATTACCCATCCGCTGGTGGGTGACCCGGTTTACGGTGGTCGTCCGCGTCCGCCAAAGGGCGCATCGGATGAATTCATCTCCGTGCTGCGTAAATTCGATCGCCAGGCGTTGCATGCGACGATGCTGCGTCTTTACCACCCCATCACCGGGATTCAGATGGAATGGCATGCGCCGATCCCACAGGATATGGTGGAACTTATCGACGCGATGCGCGCAGATTTCGAAGAACATAAGGATCACGTGGACTGGTTATGACCAAACTGATTGTCCCGGAGTGGCCACTGCCTGAAGGCGTGGCCGCCTGTAGTTCGACCCGTATCGGTGGCGTGAGCCAGGGCGCGTGGGAGTCTCTGAACCTCGGTGCGCACTGTGGTGATAACCTGGAGCACGTTGAAGAGAACCGTAAACGCCTCTTTGCTGCGGGAAACCTTCCTTCAAAACCGGTCTGGCTTGAGCAGGTGCACGGTAAAGCGGTGCTGAAGCTGACAGGTGAGCCCTATGCGTCTAAACGCGCCGATGCGTCGTACAGCAATACGCCGGGAACGGTTTGCGCGGTGATGACCGCTGATTGCCTGCCGGTGTTGTTCTGCAATCAGGCAGGAACTGAAGTGGCTGCTGCACATGCTGGCTGGCGTGGGCTGTGTGAGGGGGTGCTGGAAGAGACTGTCGCCTGCTTTAAGGATGATCCCGCCAATATCATGGCCTGGCTGGGGCCTGCGATTGGCCCTCGTGCCTTTGAAGTGGGGCCGGAAGTTCGCGAAGCATTCATGGAAAAAGATCCGCAGGCCGATGAGGCCTTCTTGCCTTCCGGTGAAAAATATCTGGCGAATATTTACCAGCTTGCCCATCAGCGCTTGAAAAGCGTCGGTGTCACGCAGATCTTCGGCGGAGATCGCTGTACTTTCACCGAAAAGGGTGATTTTTTCTCTTATCGCCGCGACAAGGCTACGGGTCGTATGGCAAGTTTTATTTGGCTGATATAACCTAAAGAATCAAGACGATCCGGCACGCGCCGTTTTCTTTTCACATAATTCAGGTCATTAACCTTGAATAATTGAGGGATGACCTCATTTAATCTCCAGTAGCAAATTTGACCTGTTATGGGAGGAGTTATGCGTCTGGATCGTCTTACTAATAAATTCCAGCTTGCTCTCGCCGATGCCCAGTCCCTCGCACTGGGGCACGACAACCAATTTATCGAACCTCTTCATTTAATGAGCGCCTTGCTGAATCAGGAAGGGGGATCGGTACGTCCTTTATTAACGTCCGCTGGCATTAATGCCGGTCAGTTACGCACCGCCATCGATCAGGCGTTGAGCCGTTTACCGCAGGTGGAAGGTACCGGCGGCGACGTGCAGCCGTCACAGGATCTGGTGCGCGTGCTGAACCTTTGCGACAAGCTGGCGCAAAAACGTGGGGACAACTTTATTTCGTCAGAGCTGTTTGTTCTGGCGGCGCTTGAATCACGCGGTACCTTAACCGACCTGCTGAAATCCGCCGGTGCAACCACCGCTAATGTGACCCAGGCGATTGAGAAAATGCGCGGAGGTGAAAGCGTGAACGACCAGGGAGCCGAAGACCAACGTCAGGCTTTGAAGAAATTTACGGTCGACCTGACCGAACGTGCCGAGCAGGGCAAACTTGACCCGGTGATTGGCCGTGACGAAGAAATTCGCCGGACTATCCAGGTACTGCAACGCCGTACCAAAAACAACCCGGTGCTGATTGGTGAGCCAGGCGTCGGTAAAACCGCCATCGTTGAAGGTCTTGCGCAGCGTATTGTCAACGGTGAAGTCCCTGAAGGGCTGAAGGGCCGTCGCGTACTGGCGCTGGATATGGGCGCGCTGGTGGCTGGGGCGAAATATCGCGGTGAGTTTGAAGAGCGTCTGAAAGGCGTGCTGAACGATCTGGCGAAACAGGAAGGTAACGTCATCCTGTTTATCGACGAACTGCACACCATGGTGGGGGCGGGTAAAGCTGACGGCGCAATGGATGCCGGGAACATGCTGAAACCTGCGCTTGCACGTGGTGAACTTCACTGCGTCGGCGCCACTACGCTGGACGAGTATCGTCAGTACATTGAAAAAGACGCCGCGCTGGAGCGTCGCTTCCAGAAGGTGTTTGTCGCTGAACCAAGCGTTGAAGATACCATCGCCATTTTGCGTGGTCTGAAAGAGCGTTATGAGTTGCACCATCATGTGCAGATTACAGACCCGGCCATCGTTGCGGCGGCGACGCTTTCGCATCGTTACATTGCCGACCGTCAGTTGCCGGATAAAGCCATCGACCTTATCGATGAAGCGGCGTCCAGCATCCGTATGCAGATTGACTCGAAACCGGAAGAACTGGACCGGCTCGATCGCCGCATCATCCAGCTCAAGCTGGAACAGCAGGCGCTGAACAAAGAGTCTGATGAAGCAAGTAAGAAACGCCTCGATATGCTCAATGAAGAACTGGATGAGAAAGAGCGCCAGTATTCTGAGCTGGAAGAAGAGTGGAAAGCTGAGAAAGCATCGCTCTCTGGTACCCAGACAATCAAGGCGGAACTGGAGCAGGCGAAAATTGCCATTGAGCAGGCGCGTCGCGTTGGGGATCTGGCGCGGATGTCCGAGTTACAGTACGGCAAGATCCCTGAACTGGAAAAACAGCTTGAGATCGCCACGCAGTCGGAAGGCAAAACCATGCGTCTTTTGCGTAATAAAGTGACGGATGCCGAGATTGCCGAAGTGTTGGCGCGCTGGACGGGTATTCCTGTGGCTCGCATGATGGAAAGCGAACGCGAGAAACTGCTGCGTATGGAGCAGGATCTGCATCAGCGCGTCATTGGACAGAATGAAGCGGTCGAAGCGGTATCTAACGCCATTCGTCGGAGCCGCGCGGGGCTGTCCGATCCTAATCGTCCAATCGGTTCGTTCCTTTTCCTGGGGCCAACCGGTGTCGGTAAAACCGAGCTGTGTAAAGCGCTGGCTAACTTTATGTTCGACAGCGATGACGCGATGGTGCGTATTGATATGTCCGAATTTATGGAGAAACACTCCGTCTCGCGTCTGGTCGGTGCGCCTCCGGGATATGTCGGTTATGAAGAAGGCGGTTACCTGACGGAAGCGGTTCGTCGTCGTCCTTATTCCGTCATCCTGCTGGATGAAGTGGAAAAGGCTCATCCTGACGTGTTTAACATTCTGTTGCAGGTGCTGGATGATGGGCGTCTGACGGACGGGCAGGGAAGAACGGTCGACTTCCGTAACACGGTGGTTATCATGACCTCGAACCTGGGTTCCGATTTGATTCAGGAACGCTTCGGTGAGCTGGATTACAGCCATATGAAAGATCTGGTGCTGGGTGTGGTCAGCCAAAACTTCCGTCCGGAGTTCATCAACCGTATTGATGAAGTGGTCGTGTTCCATCCGCTGGGTGAGAAACACATTGCGTCGATTGCGCAGATCCAGTTGCAGCGTCTGTACAAACGTCTGGAAGAGCGTGGGTATGAAATCCACATTTCCGACGATGCGCTGAAGCTGCTGAGCGAGAATGGTTACGATCCTGTTTATGGTGCGCGTCCGTTAAAACGTGCTATCCAGCAGCAGATCGAAAACCCGCTGGCACAGCAAATCCTCTCCGGAGAACTGGTTCCGGGCAAAGTTATCCGTCTGGAAGCCAACGACGATCGCATTGTGGCAGTGCAGTAAATCACAAAACGCAAAAACGGGCCGCGTGCGGCTCGTTTTTGTTTAAAAACCAGGCGAGAATTGATGTCTGGAGCGTGATTTGCCTGGAAAGTGAGCAGTCAGTAAATAATTTTCACTTTAGCCTTGCAGGTTCGGAATTACTCCCTATAATGCGCCTCCACTGACACGGAACAACGGCACGCAAGCCGCCGGGTCAGCAGAGAAAAGCAAAATAAACGCTTGACTCTGAAGCGGGAAA
>NZ_JAALCJ010000013.1 GCF_011078175.1 Enterobacter cloacae | reverse complement strand
TGAGCCATGATCAAACTCTTCAATTTAAAAGTTTGATGCTCAATGAATTAAACTTCGTAATGAATTACGTGTTCACTCGTTGAGACTTGGTATTCATTTTTCGTCCGAGGACGTTAAGAATCCATGTCACTTTGAGTGCCCACACAGATTGTCTGATAAATTGTTAAAGAGCAGTTGCGACGCGCTTCAGCGCTCTGTCGCGAGGTGGCGTATATTACGCTTTCCTCTTTCAGAGTCAACCCTGATTTTCAGGATTTTTCTCTTCAACCGACCGGGTTGTTTGTGAAGTGATTCACATCCGCCGTGTCGATGGAGGCGCATTATAGGGAGTTCCCGAGCGACCGCAACAGAAAAGTTGCAAAAAAATGACTGACTGCTGTATTCCCCAGCAAAACCCCGCTTTATACCTTTTTACGCACAGACTTATCCACAATTCATTGACGATCCCGGTGTGATCCAGCGATTTGAACACTATACTAGCGGCAAATATTTCTCTCGCGGGTCAACCTCATGACGACACAACGACTTCAACGTGACTGGCGTCTTCCAACCGCCGGGCTCGCCGTGCTGGTGTTACTTATGGCAGGTTTTGCACTGCATGCGCACTGGAATGCTTTTATTCAGTGGTGCCTCGCCACCCAGATCACCCTGCACCGATATCTGGTGATGTATCTGCTGCAACTTAATAATCATCAGTACAGCGGTGGGCTGTGGTTGTTAACCGGTGCGTTTCTTTATGGTGTACTCCATGCTGTTGGTCCTGGGCACGGCAAATTCATCGTCACCACGTATCTCACCACCAATAAAGAGAGCCAGCTCGCGGCGCGCGTCGTACCGTTTATCGGTAGCCTGATGCAGGGCATCAGCGCGATCGTCTTTGTCTTTATCCTGGCGGTTGGATTGAACCTCGCGTCAGGGGATATCAGCACCAGCCGTTGGTACGTCGAGAAAATCAGCGCCCTACTGATTGCCGCCTTCGGTGCGTTTATCATTTATCAGGCGCTCAGCAGCCTGCGTCCACGCAAAATGGCGATTAGCGCCATCAAGCCACTTCACCCGCATAATGAACATTGTGGCTGCGGCCATCACGGCGTAGGGGTGGATCTGACTAAAAGCGACTGGAAAACCCGTCTGGGCGTGGTGCTGGCCATTGGCGCACGCCCGTGCAGCGGGGCAATTATGATCCTGATGTTCTCGAATGCGCTCGGCATTATTAGCTGGGGGATGGCTGCTGTGATGATAATGTCGCTGGGCACGGCGCTGTCGATTATGGGGCTGTCGCTGGCAGTACGTCACGCGCGTGAACGCACAGTAGCCTGGTTTGGCGGCGGCACTTCCCTGAACTGGGTAATGCCGATGGTCAAAATTGCCGGAGGGGTTGTTCTGATAGTGTTTGCAACTATTCTGTTCCTGACGGTGATCCCCGTCAGCGCTGGCGGCGACTATATCGCCGCAGGATGCTAATAAAAATAAACCCGCCAGCGGCGGGTTTTATTATCATTCGTTAATTCGTGGATGCTGATCAACAAGGCGAGAACGTTTTTTCTGGAGCGCCTCAATCTCTGCGTCAATATCTTCAATCTTCTGCTCTACATTATCGTAGTGCTCCCGCAGGATCTCTTTCGCTTCCTGAATATCAGACGCCGCAGGCGTTGCCCCTTTCAGGGGACGATTCGCCGTCTCCTTCATGGTAATACCGGTAATCAGGCCGACCACCGCAATGACCATCAGATAGTAAGCAGGCATCATCAGGTTCTGCGTGCTCTCCACCAGAGAGGCAGCAAGCGTCGGCGTCAGGCCCGCAATCAGAACGGAGATATTAAAGGCTGCCGCCAGCGCACTGTAGCGAATATGCGTTGGGAACATTGCCGGCAGCGTAGAAGCCATCACCCCGATGAAGCAGTTGAGGATCACCGCCAGCATCAGCAGACCGGCGAAAATCAGCCCCAGCACATTGCTGTTAATCAGAATAAAGGCCGGGATGGCCAGTGCGAACAGGGCAACGCTGCCGAGAATAATGAATGGCTTACGGCCAAAGCGGTCGCTCAGCAGCCCCATAATCGGCTGCACAAACAACATACCAACCATGATGGCGATAATAATCAGCACGCCGTGGTCTTCCGAGTAGTGCAGGTTATGCGACAGGTAGCTCGGCATGTAGGTCAACAGCATGTAATAGGTGACGTTGGTGGAAATCACCAGACCAATACAGGTCAGCAGGCTGCGCCAGTGTTTGGTCGCAATCTCCTTGAACGACACTTTCGGGCCATCCTGTAACCCTTCGCGGTCACCCTGCTCGAGCTTATCAACGTGCTGCTGGAACGCAGGCGTCTCTTCCAGGGCGTGACGCAGGTAAAGACCAATGATGCCCAGCGGCAGCGCCAGGAAGAACGGAATACGCCAGCCCCAGTCAAGGAAATTCTCTTCACCTACTACGGTTGAGATCAGAACTACAACCCCCGCGCCCATGACGAATCCGGCAATCGAGCCAAAGTCCAGCCAGCTGCCCATGAAGCCGCGTTTACGGTCCGGAGAATATTCGGCAACAAAAATCGATGCGCCGGTATATTCACCGCCAACCGAGAAGCCCTGCGCCATCTTACAGATTAACAGCAGAATCGGCGCCCATATACCAATGGTCGCATAGGATGGAATAAGGCCGATACAGAATGTACTTATCGACATGATGACAATGGTAATAGCCAGTATCTTCTGGCGGCCATATTTATCACCCAGCATGCCGAAGAAAAGACCACCGAGAGGGCGAATCAGGAAGGGAACGGAGAACGTACCCAGCGCGGCAATCATCTGCAAGCTGGGATCGGCACCGGGGAAGAACACTTTACCAAGTGCATAGGCCACAAAGCCGTAAACACCAAAATCGAACCACTCCATCGCATTACCGAGCGAGGCCGCTGTTATCGCTTTGCGCAGTTTCGCGTCATCAATAATGGTGACATCGCGCAGCGTGATGGGTTTAACTTTTTTCCTTCTAAGCATAGCTTTCCTCATAGACTCAGCCCCGTCCGTTTCACAGCGCAGTTTGCAGGCTGTGAACCAGAAATTCGCTCCATGCGAATCTCCTTATTCAAGCGTAGCAGGTTTACTTACATTGACGTTTTATCTCAATACAACCGAACCTGTTGACGCCTGTCTGGGCAGTTAAAGACCTTTTTACCCTACCAGCGTTTATATATGTGATCAACTTCACATATATTTCCCTGTTCGTAAGTTGCCTTCAACTTTTGTCAATTCCTGATAAATAAGGTCATTCTCAATACCCCTTTCCTTGCTGATTTTAACGCCCGTTATCATTCCCCTGAAAACAAAAAACAGTCACATTTCTTCACACCAAATTTACACAAAATTTAATTATTTACAGTGAAAAATCTTGTTTGCATTCAATATGTGACGAAGATAACTAAAACACTGTTTTATTTTCATTGAATCGCAATTCCAAAGATCGCATGATAAATCCGAACACGATATCCAAGCGGCTTTCAAATGAAAGAAGACTGAACGTCTAAATTTCGCTTTACAGCATAAGTAACGAATCGATTAGTTCCGCAAAAAGACAATCCATTGAATTTGCGGATCTAATTCTTGAGATTTCCGCCAGCCACGCGGGCGAGATGTGAGGGTTAATGATGAAAATTAAAGCTACAATAGAACGCATCCCTGGCGGGATGATGCTGGTCCCGCTGGTGCTAGGTGCAATATTAAATACGCTGGCTCCGAATACCGGAGCTTATTTTGGCGGTTTTACGAAAGGTATGATTACCGGAACGGTACCCATTCTGGCCGTCTGGTTCTTTTGCATCGGCGCGTCTATTAACTTGCGTGCAACAGGTACGGTATTACGTAAATCAGGGACGCTGGTCATTACTAAAATTGCGGTCGCCTGGGTTGTTGCCATGATCTGCGCGATGTTCATTCCGGAGAATGGAATTCAGACCGGTTTCTTCGCCGGATTATCCGTTCTGGCCATTGTCTCAGCAATGGATATGACCAACGGCGGTCTCTATGCCAGCCTGATGAATCAATATGGCACCAAAGAAGAATCGGGCGCGTTCGTGCTGATGTCTCTGGAGTCGGGTCCGCTGATGACCATGTTGATTCTGGGTTCTGCCGGCCTCGCCTCCTTTGAACCTCACCACTTTGTCGGGGCGATCCTGCCGTTCCTGATTGGTTTTGCGCTGGGCAATCTCGATCACGATCTGCGCGATTTCTTCAGCAAAGCCACCCCGGTACTGATCCCGTTTTTCGGCTTCGCGTTGGGCAATACCATCAACCTTAACGTGATTCTGGAAACCGGCCTGCTGGGTATCGTTCTGGGTGTTGCCGTCATCGTCATTACGGGTATTCCGCTGATTATTGCAGACCGCGTCATCGGGGGCGGCAACGGAACCGCAGGTGTAGCCGCTTCTTCGGCCGCAGGCGCTGCGGTAGCCAATCCTGTGATTATCGCCCAAATTAACCCGGCCTTTGAACCCGTGGCCGCTTCCGCCACGGCTCTGGTTGCCGCCAGCGTGATTGTGACGGCAATTCTGGTCCCCATCATCACGGCACTGTACGCCAGACGCTTTGGGCATGTGCCTGAGCCACGGACAGAACCTGAAGCGGTAGAAATGCACCATTAACCTGTTCGCCCCCTCCTTAAAAAGAGGGGGCAATCACGCACCAAACATCTCTTCTACCATGCCATCCACCAGCCGTTTTGCCGAACAGAGTCTCGGCATCCCCAGCGCGACCGTTTGCCAGCTCTGCGTCACTGACCAGCTCACTGGATGCTTATCCGCCTGACACCAGTCCCCCAGCCAGCCCAGCATATCTTTATAATCAATCAGACCGGGAGAAGCGGGCGCCGTCAGCCACTGATGGTAAAAATGCCGGGTGGTGGGAGAAGCATTAATCCCCTGTGCCAGATAGTTTGCGGCCATGCTGCGCAGATTATCTTTCAACATGGCCGCCACATCGCTATTCGCCAGACGACAGGCATCGCCAAACGCCCCCCAGCGCAACTCTTCCAGCACGATAAAGCAGCGTCCAGCCAGCGACCAGCCGTCATACTGCCCGGCTCGCCAGCGGGTAAAAATTTGCTCGCTGTGCTCCCCTGCCTGAACCGTAAGCCCGCGCTGAGCGAGCGCTTTCTCTTTATAAGCGGCACGCTGGTTGAAATGAGCGGAGAGCGCTTCATACTGTTGCAACAATCCTGGAGGTTGAGGGATGCGTGGATTAACCTGCTGGCGCAGGGCTACCAGCTTGTCGGCCATACGCGTCAGCGCAAGGTGTCCAGGGTCAAGCATCCCGGCCAGTTTCTCCGCCAGACCCAGCCGTAGAGCTGCATTTTCGTTGAGCATTCCCGCCATGGCCCACGGCCGCAGCCGGGTCTGCGTAATGATCTCCTGCGTCAAACGCTCACGAAATTGCAGTTGTTGTGGCCCCTGGAGGGAGTGTCGTGCAGCATCTGCCCCCTGAACCAGGTCGACCATAAATTTTGGATGAATACACTCCAGCGTCCGCCCGGGACCGTCCAGTAGCTGTGTTGTCATGGTTGCTCTGCCGCGAATAAGGTTTGAATATCATCGCGTAACAGTCGGGTATCTTCCTGAATCCACGCCGCAGTGGTCATACTTTGCTTCAACAACTGGCTGAGCGCCCGGGTTGAATGCGCATTCTGCTGCCGCACGGCAAGGCTATCACGCAAGCTTTCCTGTAAACCGGTCAGGCACAACGAAAACTCTGCAAAAAACGTTGCCATACCTGCCGTAACAGAGACATCGACCTGCGCGGCCAAAGCTTTACGAATTTGATCGCAAAACTGATCGGTATGTTGCGTAAATTTGCCATGAAGCTGCGCGATGTCGATAACATAGCGTGTGCGCTTCACTACGTACTCTTCCCAGCCCCAGCCGGGATTATTGAGCCAGCGCGAGACGGTATCACGTACGCTGCCCGTTCCTGCTGGCTGACTGGCAGGAGGGGTGTCCTGCACAATGGCATCATTAAATAAGCCGCGCGTATTGAAATTAAGCTGGTTTGCCTGGAACGCCGGGAAGCTAATCCGCGCCTGAAATCCGGCATGACTGAGCTGTTCCTTAATTCGCGTCTCGATGGGGCGCATCGCCTCATTCAACGATCGGGCAAGCGTAGACTCCAGTTGATCGAAGCGTAACGCCAGCTCCCGGCCAATTCTGCTCTGCGCATTCAGCAAAATTTGTTCGCATGATGATCGGAGCTTGCTCAGGACAATCTGCGCCTGCCCTTCATCGTTAAGCACCAGCTGCTGGATTTCATCCGCGTCGTCTGCACGTAAACTGGATGGCTCGTGCCCTGCTATATCAAGAAGAAACGGGCGGCTAAAAATGTCGCCCAGCGCCTGGTGAAGTTCACCTTTCTGGCGAAGCAGGAATGCGTCCGTTGCGTTGAGCGCCTCTTCAACTTCATGCTGGACCTCATCGCTCACCACGCTCTGCCGCTGACGCAGCATCGTCATATCTTCTTCCAGGCGCGCAATATTCAGCTCCAGCTCATCAAAAGCGACCGTCAGTCCCTGATGGCGAAAATCCAGGTATTCTCTGGCATTTTGCGCATAGTTCAGCAGCTTATGTGATGCCGACCGCAGAGCGAACAGCGAGGCGTTGGCGTAAGCCGCGTAAATCAGTTTGCGAATGGGCTGTTCGAAAAGCGAATCCTCCCACAGCAGATCCGCCGCATGGCGAATATGGTCAATATCGTCGAGGTCGGCCGTTCGCCAGCGGCGGCCCAGCGCAGCCTCGGCAAAATCTTGAACCCAACGCTGATCCTGATGATCGGGAAGGCGGCCATGAACGTCCATCTCGTAGCGGGCGCGGTTTGCAAGATAAGCCCACATGGAAGAAACCGGATAAATTTGCCCCGGAGAAATATTCCCTTTCATCAGCGTGCCGGAAATCATCGCCCGCACCTGCTCTTCATCGTCGCTGTTACGATCTTTCTGGTCGAATTTATTGACCAGGGCATAAAGCGGCACGGATTTCCCCGCTGCCGAAATTGCCTGACGAACCTCAGCATCAGAAATAGATTTAAGCTGGGTATAGTCCATCACCGCCAGCACGGCGGAGGCGCGCGCCAGCTGCTCGCTGAGCATTTTTTGCAGGTGCGGCTGGCCGGCCTCGTTCGGCCCCGGCGTGTCGAGCAACGTCAGTTGACCCAGGTGCGCGTCCAGACCGGCGAGATGCACAAACTCCACCTCAATCACCGGAATATGTTCAATCGCGGCATACTCAGAGAACGGAAACTCCACGCCCAGCGCCTGAGAAAGCCGCACCAGATCGTTCAGGCTTTTCAGACAATGAAAGATAGGTTCCGCGCCCAGGTGATGTTTTTCAAACGCCTCACCCCTTTCGATACGCTCCAGCAGCGTATTCATGTCCTTATCTATTTCCAGACGCCGCGCCAGCTTGCCGCGATCTTTTTCGCCCAGTTTTTTCTGCAATTGGGCAATCAGGGTATCAATGGGCGCAACGTGCAAAAAATGCAGCACCGGCTCCTTCTGGCCCGGCGTATGGCGGATCAGCGTGGGGAGCGCCGTCATCGGACGATTGCGGTTCGGCAGCACTTCAGTGCCCACAATCGCATTAATGGTGGTCGATTTTCCCGCTTTCATGGTACCCACAATCGCCAGTACCATTTCGAGCCGGGTTATTTTGCGTAATTCGTTATTCAGCATCGCCTGCTGAGCATCAACACCCCGCGCGCTAAAATGTAATGGCAAAACGTTGTTATTAACGCCGCTTATGGCAGCGGCTGTGCTATCCAGCTTTGCAATCGGCATCGATTTTAAGGAATCAAGATTGTTCAGTGCGAGCTGTAACAAACGTTCAGCTTCCTGGCTTAATTCAAAGATGGTCTGTGTGTGCATGATAAAAGCCTTCCCCTAACGCAAATTTATTACTTTTATTAAGCCACGATGTTTTAATTATACTTTTCAGGCTTATATGATCACGTATGGAAAACATGTTCATTTAATACAACTAACTGAAGATTATAAGAATTTAAAAAACCACTCTCGAAATACGCGTAAAACACACCCTGGCCAGAAAGCCAAAAGTGAATAGGCAAAACGCATTTTCAGGAAACAACAGGATATATCATCGTTATTTACCCCACCAAAAAAGAGAGGTATTCCCTGGCATCAAAAGATGTATGTCGTCAGAGAGGATAGATAAATAACGGCTTGTTCCTTCACCTTATCCGAAATGGCACATCGTAGCAATTTGCCGTAATAAAATATTCGATACATTTAGCATGATTACGATCTCTGTCGATCCGGACATGCGCCCCCCTTAATTCACTGACAGTTTGTGTCATTGCTTGCGCATTTATGCGCTATGTTTATAAAACAATCTCACCGACAACAGTGTGGATTTGCGGTATACTCGCTGCCTTTTTCGGCACACTGCCGTCATTTAGCTGGCGTTTTCCAGCGTGTTAACACTTTTGAGGATACCAACATGCAACTTCCCCACTGCCCGAAATGCAATTCTGAATATACTTATGAAGACAATGGCATGTTCATTTGCCCGGAATGCGCCCATGAATGGAACGATGCGGAGCCTGCGCAGGACAGCGATACGCCGATCGTGAAAGACGCCAACGGCAACCTGCTGGCAGACGGCGACAGCGTTACCGTTGTGAAAGACCTGAAGGTAAAAGGCAGCTCCTCCATGCTGAAGATCGGCACAAAAGTCAAAAATATCCGTCTGGTTGAAGGCGATCATAATATCGACTGCAAAATAGACGGCTTCGGTCCGATGAAACTGAAATCTGAGTTCGTGAAAAAGAACTGATTGACCCGCCCGGTGACGCTTCGCTTACCGGGCGTTCGGGAACTACACTTAACGGGCTTTTCTTACGTGAGGTAAAGATTATGCCGTTAAGTCCCTACATCTCTTTCGCCGGCAACTGTGCAGAGGCTACGGCCTTCTATCAGCAGGCCGTCGGCGCAGAACTCCTCTACAAAATCACCTTCGGCGAAATGCCAAAAGACGAAAACAGCGAAGAAGGCTGTCCGTCAGGCATGAACTTCCCGGATTCCGCCATTGCCCACGCTAACGTCCGCATTGCTGGCAGCGATATCATGATGAGCGACGGTCTGCCACCCGGCAGCAGCGCGCAGTACGCGGGCTTCACGCTGGTGCTCGACACGCAGGACGTAGATGAAGGCAAACGCTGGTTCGACAACCTCTCTGATGGCGGCAATGTCGAAATGGCCTGGCAGGAGACTTTCTGGGCGCACGGATTCGGTAAAGTTACCGACAAATACGGTGTGCCGTGGATGATTAACGTCGTTAAGCAGCAGCACTAATTTTTGGGCGGTGGGCGGTTCGCCTCCGCCTGTCATCAAATCCCCCTCAACTCTTCAAACTCCCGCAACCTACTCTTAACCTGAATGTCATATTGATGCGCCAGCATGAGGCCACATTTATCGTGAGGCCCAGCACATGCACACTGTCATTCGCGTCGAGAAACTGAGCAAAACCTTCCATCACAACAAGGCGCTGCATGCCGTTGATCTGACCGTCCAGCAGGGCGAAATGGTGGCGCTGCTGGGGCCGTCTGGTTCAGGTAAATCCACCCTTCTTCGTCACTTGAGCGGCCTGATTACCTGTGACAAAACGCCGGAAAGCCGCGTCGAACTGCTGGGTAACACCGTGCAACATGCGGGGCGTCTGGCGAGCGATATTCGCAAAAGCCGTGCCCAGACGGGTTATATCTTTCAGCAGTTCAACCTGGTGAACCGCCTGACCGTGCTCGAGAACGTACTGATTGGCGCGCTCGGCAGTACCCCGTTCTGGCGCACCTGCCTGCGCTGGTTCTCCCCATCCCAAAAGCAAGAAGCCTTACAGGCGCTGACCCGCGTCGGCATGGCGCATTTCGCCCACCAGCGCGTCTCCACGCTCTCCGGCGGACAGCAGCAGCGCGTCGCCATCGCCCGCGCCCTGATGCAGAAAGCCAAAATCATTCTGGCCGATGAACCTATCGCCTCGCTGGATCCGGAATCCGCCCGCATCGTGATGGAAACCCTGCGCGACATTAATCAGAACGACGGCATTACCGTGGTGGTGACGCTGCATCAGGTGGATTACGCCCTGCGCTACTGCGAGCGCATTGTTGCCCTGCGTCAGGGCCATGTGTTCTTCGACGGCGCAAGCCACCAGTTTGATAACGAACGTTTCGATCATCTCTACCGCAGCGTAAACCGCGTCGAAGAGCGCGCGCAGGCTGCATAACTCCCCATAACGAGGAATGGAAATGAACTACAAAGCCGTTGCCGCGCTGGCCTTTACCAGCATGTTCAGCATCAGCACCCTGTTAAGCCCGGCGTATGCGGAAGAGCAGGAAAAAGCGCTGAACTTCGGCATTATTTCGACGGAATCACAGCAAAACCTGAAGCCGCAGTGGGAACCGTTCCTGAAAGATATGGAGACCAAACTGGGGATCAAAGTGAATGCGTTCTTCGCCCCGGACTACGCGGGCATCATCCAGGGAATGCGCTTCAACAAAGTGGATATCGCATGGTATGGCAATCTCTCTGCGATGGAAGCAGTGGATCGTGCCAACGGTCAGGTGTTTGCACAGACCGTTGCGGCAGACGGCTCCCCGGGCTACTGGAGCGTGCTGATCGTCAACAAAGACAGTCCGATCAACAACCTCAACGACATGCTCGCCAAACGCAAAGATCTGACCTTTGGTAACGGCGACCCGAACTCCACCTCCGGCTTCCTCGTCCCTGGCTACTACGTCTTCGCGAAAAACAACGCCTCCGCCAGCGACTTCAAACGCACGGTCAACGCCAGCCATGAAACCAACGCCCTGGCCGTGGCGAACAAGCAGGTGGATGTTGCCACCAACAACACCGAAAACCTCGACAAGCTGAAAACGTCCGCGCCGGACAAGCTGAAAGAACTGAAGGTGATCTGGAAATCGCCGCTGATCCCGGGCGATCCAATCGTCTGGCGTAAAAACCTCTCCGAGAGCACCAAAGACAAGGTGTACGACTTCTTCATGAACTACGGCAAAACGCCGGAAGAGAAAGCGGTTCTGGAGAAACTGGGCTGGGCACCGTTCCGCGCGTCCAGCGATTTGCAGCTGGTACCGATTCGCCAGCTGGCGCTGTTCAAGCAGATGCAGGGCGTGAAGAACAACAAGGGTCTGAAGGAAGAAGAGAAAACCAGCAAAGTGTCGGAAATTCAGGCGCAGCTGGACGATCTCGACCGCCTGACCGCCGCGCTCGGCGCCATGACCAGCGTGAATAAAGCGGTGCAGTAGTTTCTTTTCCCCCTCTCCCCGTGGGAGAGGGCCGGGGTGAGGGCATCAGCGCGCACATTACCCCCTCACCCTCTCCCTCAAGGGAGAGGGAATTAAAATCAAAGGAGCCAACATGCAAACCATCACCCTCCCGCCGCCGAAGCGCAGCTGGTTCTCGCTCATCAGCTGGGCCATCCTGCTGGCGGTGCTGGTTATCTCCTGGAAGGGCGCGGAAATGGATCCGCTGCTGCTCTTCAAAGATTCCGGCAACATGGCCACCTTCGCTGCCGACTTCTTCCCACCGGATTTCAGCCAGTGGCAGGACTATCTCAGCGAAATGGCCATTACCCTGCAAATTGCCGTCTGGGGCACCGCCCTTGCCGTCATTCTCTCCATTCCGTTTGGCCTGATGAGCGCGGAAAACATCGTGCCGTGGTGGGTTTACCAGCCGATGCGCCGCCTGATGGATGCCTGCCGCGCCATCAACGAAATGGTCTTTGCGATGCTGTTCGTGGTGGCCGTGGGTCTGGGTCCGTTCGCGGGCGTCATGGCGCTGTTCATCCACACCACCGGGGTGCTCTCCAAGCTGCTTTCGGAAGCGGTCGAAGCCATTGAACCCGGCCCGGTGGAAGGTATCCGCGCCACCGGCGCCAACAAAATCGAAGAGATCCTCTACGGCGTCCTGCCGCAGGTCATGCCGCTGCTGATCTCCTACTCGCTTTACCGCTTTGAGTCCAACGTTCGCTCCGCCACCGTCGTCGGCATGGTCGGTGCAGGCGGGATCGGCGTCACCCTGTGGGAAGCGATTCGCGGTTTCCAGTTCCAGCAAACCTGCGCGCTGATGGTGCTTATCATCATCACCGTCAGCCTGCTGGATTTCCTCTCTCAACGTTTGCGTAAGCACTTCATATGAGAAGCGAGGCTTTAATTTGTATGCACTTATCCAGACATCCGACCAGTTACCCGACCCGCTGGCAAGAGATTGCGGCAAAGCTCGAAGTGGAGCTGCGCACGCACTACCGCTGCGGAGACTACCTGCCCGCCGAGCAACAGCTTGCAGATCGCTATGAAGTGAATCGCCACACCCTGCGCCGCGCCATAGACCAGCTGGTCGAGCGCGGCTGGGTGCAGCGCCGTCAGGGCGTGGGCGTGCTGGTGCTGATGCGCCCGTTCGACTATCCGCTCAATGCCCAGGCGCGCTTTAGTCAAAACCTGCTGGATCAGGGCAGCCATCCCACCAGCGAAAAGCTGCTGTCTGTCCTGCGCCCGGCCTCCCGCCACGTGGCGGACGCGCTGGGGATTCAGGAGGGCGACAACGTCGTTCACCTGCGCACGTTGCGCCGGGTGAACGGCGTGGCGGTCTGTCAGATCGACCACTACTTCGCGGACCTCGCCCTCTGGCCCGTGCTGCAACATTTCGCCAGCGGTTCCCTGCATGATTTTCTTGTGGACGCGACGGGTATCGCGCTCAAACGCACCCAGACGCGCATCAGCGCCCGCCGCGCACAGGCGAAAGAGAGCAAGGTGCTGGAGATCCCCAACATGGCCCCGCTGCTCTGCGTGCGCACCCTCAACCACCGTGACGGCGACGTCAACGCAACGGAATACTCCGTCAGCCTGACCCGCGCCGACATGATTGAATTTACCATGGAGCACTGAATGCACTTCGACACCTCCACTCGTCAGCGCTGGATGCGCGTGCTGGCCCAAAGCCAGCCTGATGCGCTGGCTGCCCGCATGAACGCGCTCGGCCTGACGCCGGACTACGACACGATCCGCGCGCCGGAGATCGGCCTGGTGCAGATCCAGGCACGCATGGGCGGCACCGGCGAGCGCTTCTTCGCCGGCGATGCCACCCTCACCCGCGCGGTGATCCGCCTGAAAAGCGGCACGCTGGGCTACGGCTACGTACTTGGGCGCAACAAAACGCACGCCGAGCGCTGCGCAGCGATCGACGCGCTTTTACAGGAACAGCCTCATTTTCAGACGTTAATGGAAACCCTTATTGCCCCGCTGGAAGCTGACCGCGCCGCACGCCTTGCCGCGCGTCAGGCCGAAGTGAATACCAGCCGGGTCGACTTCTTTACGCTCGTTCGCGGAGACAACGCATGACGCTTCAACCTGCTTTTACCCTGGCCGTCCAGGATGCCCAACAGAGTTTCCGTCGCCTGCTGAAAGCCATGAGCGAGCCGGGCGTGATTGTCTCCCTGCATCAGCTTTCACAGGGCTGGCTGCCGCTGAACCTCGCCTCTACCAGCGTGCTGCTGACGCTGGCGGACAACGACACCCCGGTGTGGCTGTCAGGCACATTGCTGAACGATATCGCCAGCCAGAACCTGCGTTTTCACACCGGTGCCCCGCTGGTTGAGCAACCTCGACAGGCGGTCTTCGCCGTGGCCGACGAACAGATCAGCCACGAGCAGCTTAACGCTCTGAGCGAAGGCAGCGCCGTCGCACCGGAAACCAGCGCTACTCTGATTTTGCAGGTCTCCAGCCTGAGCGGCGGCCGCATGCTTCGCCTGACGGGCGCAGGCATCGCCGACGAACGGATGGTCGCGCCCCAGTTGCCGGAATGCATCATTCACGAGCTGACCGAGCGCCCGCACCCTTTCCCGCTCGGTATCGACCTGATCCTGACCTGTGGCGAACGCCTGCTGGCGATCCCGCGAACCACTCACGTGGAGGTGTGCTGATGTACGTTGCCGTTAAAGGGGGCGAGAAGGCGATCGCCGCTGCCCATGCCTTGCAGGAGCACAGACGCCGGGGTGAAGAAGCGCTTCCCGAGCTAAGCGTCGCCCAGATTGAACAGCAGTTAAACCTGGCCGTCGACCGCGTGATGACCGAAGGCGGCATCGCGGATCGCGAGCTGGCGGCGCTGGCGCTGAAACAGGCCAGCGGCGATAACGTGGAGGCCATCTTCCTGCTGCGCGCTTACCGCACTACGCTTGCGAAGCTGGCGGTAAGCGAGCCGATGAATACGGCGGAAATGCGATTAGAGCGCCGTATTTCTGCGGTGTACAAAGATATTCCTGGGGGCCAGCTGCTTGGTCCGACCTACGACTACACCCATCGCCTGCTGGACTTTACGCTGCTGGCGAACGGTGAAACACCCCAGCTCAGCGCCTCTGACGCTGAACAAGACGCCTCTCCGCACGTCTTTAGCCTGCTGGCAAACCAGGGGCTGGCAAAGGCGGAAGAGGACACCGGCAGCACTCCGGATGACATCACCCGCACGCCGCCAGTCTATCCCTGTTCGCGTTCATCCCGCCTGCAACAGCTTATGCGCGGCGACGAAGGGTATCTGCTGGCGCTGGCCTACTCCACGCAGCGCGGCTATGGGCGTAACCACCCATTCGCGGCAGAGATCCGCAGCGGTTATCTCGACATCGAAATCGTGCCGGAAGAGCTGGGCTTTGCGGTGAACGTCGGCGAAATGCTGATGACAGAGTGTGAAATGGTCAACGGTTTTGTCGCGCCAGAGAATGAAGACCCGCACTTTACCCGAGGCTATGGGCTGGTGTACGGCCTGAGCGAGCGAAAGGCGATGGCGATGGCGCTGGTTGACCGTGCGCTCCAGGCACCGGACTACGGCGAGCCAGTCTCCGGCCCGGCACAGGACGAAGAGTTCGTGCTGGCCCACGCGGATAACGTTGAGGCCGCCGGCTTTGTCTCGCACCTCAAGCTGCCGCACTACGTCGATTTCCAGGCCGAACTGGAACTGCTGAAACGCCTGCAACGGGAGCGCGCCAATGGCTAACTTAAGCGGCTACAACTTTGCCTATCTGGATGAGCAAACGAAACGCATGATCCGCCGTGCCATCCTTAAGGCTGTGGCGATCCCCGGCTATCAGGTGCCGTTCGGTGGTCGTGAAATGCCGATGCCCTACGGCTGGGGCACCGGCGGCATTCAGCTCACCGCCAGCGTGATTGGCGAAGCAGACGTGCTGAAGGTCATCGACCAGGGGGCGGACGACACCACCAACGCCGTGTCGATCCGCAACTTTTTTAAGCGCGTAACCGGCGTCAACACCACTGAAAAAACCGAAGACGCGACGCTGATCCAGACCCGTCACCGCATTCCGGAGACCCCGCTGACTGAAGATCAGATTTTGATTTTCCAGGTGCCGATCCCGGAGCCGCTGCGCTTTATCGAGCCGCGGGAAACCGAAACCCGCACCATGCACGCCCTCGAAGAGTACGGGATCATGCAGGTCAAACTGTATGAGGACATCGCCCGCTTCGGCCATATCGCCACCACCTACGCCTACCCGGTGAAAGTGAACGGCCGCTACGTGATGGATCCGTCGCCGATCCCGAAATTTGATAACCCGAAAATGGACATGATGCCCGCGCTGCAACTCTTTGGTGCCGGACGGGAAAAACGCATCTACGCCGTTCCGCCGTATACCCGTGTGGAGAGCCTGGATTTCGACGATCACCCGTTTACGGTACAGGAGTGGGACGAGCCGTGCGCCATCTGCGGCTCGAAACATAGCTATCTGGATGAAGTGGTGCTGGACGACTCGGGCAAACGGATGTTTGTCTGCTCCGACACTGATTACTGCCGCCAACAGAGCGAGGCGAACAGCCAATGAAACCGCTGCTTTCGGTTAACAATCTGACTCACCTTTACGCGCCGGGCAAAGGCTTCAGCGACGTGTCGTTCGAGCTGTGGCCAGGCGAAGTGCTGGGCATTGTCGGCGAGTCCGGCTCCGGTAAAACCACCCTGCTGAAATCCATCTCCGCGCGCCTGACGCCGCAGAACGGCGACATTTTGTATGAGGGCATGTCGCTATATGGCATGAGTGAAGCCGAGCGCCGCCGCCTGCTGCGCACCGAGTGGGGCGTGGTGCACCAGCACCCCATGGACGGCCTGCGCCGCCACGTCTCAGCGGGAGGCAATATCGGCGAGCGGCTGATGGCCACCGGCGCGCGCCACTACGGCAACATCCGCACCACCGCGCAGCACTGGCTGGAAGAAGTTGAAATTCCCGCCTCGCGCATCGACGACCTGCCGACCACCTTCTCCGGCGGCATGCAGCAGCGTTTACAGATTGCCCGCAATCTCGTTACCCATCCGAAGCTGGTGTTTATGGACGAACCGACTGGCGGGCTGGACGTCTCCGTGCAGGCACGCCTGCTCGACCTGCTGCGCGGCCTGGTGGTGGAGCTGAACCTGGCGGTGGTGATTGTCACCCATGATTTAGGCGTTGCGCGCCTGCTGGCGGACCGTCTGCTGGTAATGAAGCAGGGCCGGGTGGTGGAAAGTGGGCTAACCGACCGCGTACTCGACGATCCCCATCATCCGTACACCCAGCTGCTGGTGTCATCCGTATTGCAGAATTGAGGTTGTGTTGCCGGGTGGCGGCTACGCCTTACCCGGCCTACGGACTGCACTCTTTATAGGCCGGGTAAGCGAAGCGCCACCCGGCAAGAAAATGCCACGAGGCCAACATGATCCACGTACAAAACGTCAGTAAAACCTTTGTGCTCCACCAGCAAAACGGCGTCCGCCTGCCGGTACTGCAAAACGCTTCGTTAGAGGTCAGCAACGGCGAATGCGTGGTGCTGCATGGCCATTCCGGCAGCGGAAAATCCACTCTACTGCGCTCCCTGTACGCCAATTATCTGCCGGACGAAGGCCATATCCATATTCGCCATAACAATGAATGGGTCGATCTGGTCCAGGCTCCCGCGCGCAAAGTGCTGGAAGTACGCCGCTCGACGATCGGCTGGGTCAGCCAGTTCCTGCGGGTGATCCCGCGGATCTCCGCCCTGGACGTGGTCATGCAGCCTCTGCTGGATCTCGGCGTGCCGCGCGAAACCTGCGCCGCTAAAGCCGCCAGCCTGCTGACGCGTCTCAACGTACCGGAGCGTCTGTGGCACCTCGCCCCGTCGACCTTTTCCGGCGGCGAGCAGCAGCGCGTCAACATCGCCCGCGGCTTTATCGTCGATTACCCGATTTTACTTCTGGATGAACCCACCGCCTCGCTCGACGGTAAAAACAGCGCAGCGGTGATGGAACTGATCGAACAGGCCAAAGCGCGCGGCGCAGCGATCGTCGGGATCTTCCACGACGATGCCGTACGCCATCGCGTGGCGGACAGACTGCACCCGATGGGGACAAACGTATGATTATCAATAACGTCAGGCTGGTGCTGGAAAACGAGGTGGTGAACGGCTCGGTTGAAATCCAGGACGGCGTCATCCGCGCGTTTGCCGAAACCCGGAGCCGCGCGCCTGAAGCGATGGACGGTGGAGGTGGCTGGCTGCTGCCGGGACTGATTGAGCTGCATACCGACAATCTGGACAAATTCTTCACCCCGCGCCCGAAGGTGGACTGGCCCGCCCATTCGGCGATGAGCAGCCACGACGCGCTGATGGTCGCCAGCGGCATTACCACGGTGCTGGACGCGGTGGCGATCGGCGACGTGCGCGACGGCGGCGACAGGCTTGAAAACCTGGAGAAGATGATTAACGCCGTGGAAGAGACGCAAAAGCGTGGCCTTAACCGTGCCGAGCACCGCCTGCACCTGCGGTGTGAACTGCCGCACCACACCACCCTGCCGCTGTTTGAAAAGCTGGTGGGCCGCGAACCTGTCTCGCTGGTCTCCCTGATGGACCACTCGCCGGGGCAGCGCCAGTTCGCCAACATCGAGAAGTATCGCGAATACTATCAGGGCAAATATTCGCTCAACGATGCCGAGATGGCGCGCTACGAGGAGGAACAGCTTCAGCTTGCGGCGCGGTGGTCGCAGCCGAATCGACTCTCCATTGCCGCGATGTGCCGTGACCGCAACATTGCGCTGGCAAGCCATGACGATGCCACGCACGATCATGTGCGTGAATCCCATCAGCTTGGCAGCGTGATCGCCGAATTTCCCACTACGTTCGAAGCAGCAGAGGCGTCGCGTCAGCACGGGATGAATGTGCTGATGGGCGCGCCGAACATCGTGCGCGGCGGGTCGCATTCCGGCAACGTGGCGGCAAGCAGGCTCGCCTCGCTCGGCCTGCTGGATATCCTCTCATCTGACTATTACCCCGCCAGCCTGCTGGACGCGGCATTCCGTGTGGCAGACGACGAGGAGAACCGTTTTACGCTGCCGCAGGCGATTCGCCTGGTGACGAAAAACCCGGCCACCGCGCTAAATCTTCAGGATCGCGGTGAGATTGCCGAAGGAAAACGCGCAGATCTGGTGCTGGCCCACCGCAAAGGCGAGCATATTCATATCGACCACGTCTGGCGTCAGGGAAAAAGGGTGTTCTGATGGGAAGACTTATCTGGTTGATGGGGCCGTCCGGCTCCGGTAAGGACAGCCTGCTTTCTGCTCTGCGGCAGCGGGAACATTCACAGCTGCTGGTGGCGCACCGCTACATCACCCGCGCGGCGAACGCCGGCAGTGAAAACCACATTGCCCTGAGCGAACAGGAGTTTTTCACCCGCGCCGGGCAAAACCTGCTGGCGCTGAGCTGGCATGCCAACGGTTACTACTATGGCGTCGGCATTGAGATCGACCTCTGGCTGCACGCGGGGTTCGACGTGCTGGTTAACGGCTCACGGGCGCATCTCCCGCAGGCTCGCGCCCGGTACGAAGCGGCGTTGCTCCCGGTCTGTTTGCAGGTTTCCCCGGACGTTCTGCGCAGCAGGCTGCAAAAGCGGGGACGCGAAAACGCGCGCGAGATCGACCAGCGGCTGGAACGTGCGGCGCGCTACACCCCGTCGGGTTGCCATCTCCTCAATAACGACGGAAGTTTGCTACAGTCAGTCGAGACCTTTTTATCGCTTATCCGCCAGAAGGAGAAACAGCATGCCTGACTGCCAGCTTCGCCCCGCCACCGCCGACGATGCGACGATCGTTTACGCTCTGATCTGCGAACTTAAGCAGGCCGAGTTCGATCATCAGGCGTTTCACGCCGGATATCTGGCCAACTTGCAGGATCACAATATGCGCTACCAGCTAGCCGAGCTGAACGGGGAAGTCATCGGCATGATCGGCCTGCATATGCAGTTTCACCTGCACCACGCCCGCTGGATCGGCGAGATCCAGGAGCTGGTGGTGATGCCGCAGGCGCGCGGATTGAAAGTGGGCAGCCAGCTGCTGGCCTGGGCAGAGGAGATCGCGCGTCAGGCAGGTGCCGAGCTGACCGAGCTTTCCACCAGCGTGAAGCGCGTGGACGCACACCGTTTTTATGTGCGTGAAGGGTATACGCAGAGCCATTTTCGCTTCACCAAACCGCTGTAGAGGTGCGTTATGAGTCTGACGATCACGCTGACAGGAACCGGTGGTGCCCAGCTGGTGCCGGTGTATGGCTGCGACTGCGCGGCGTGCCGACGGGCACGTTTGCAGGAAAATTATCGCCGCCGCCCCTGTAGCGCAGCGGTCAAATTCAACGATGCGGTCACCTTGCTGGACGCGGGTATTCCCCACCTGATGGACGACTGGCCCGCGGGGAGTTTCAGGCAGTTTTTACTCACCCATTACCATATGGATCACGTTCAGGGACTGTTCCCCCTGCGCTGGGGCGTAGGGGCGAACATCCCGGTTTACGGTCCGCCAGACGACGCAGGCTGTGACGACCTGTTCAAACATCCGGGCCTTCTGGATTTCAGCCACACGGTCGAGCCGTTTGTGGTATTTGAGCTACAGGGGCTGCGGGTGACGCCGCTGCCCCTCAACCATTCAAAACTGACCTTCGGCTATCTGCTGGAATCCGCCCACAGCCGCGTAGCGTGGCTGTCTGATACCGCCGGACTGCCGGATAAAACGGTGACGTTTCTGCTCAACAATCAGCCGCAGGCGATGATTATCGACTGTAGCCATGAACCGCGCCCGGAGACGCCGCGCAACCATTGTGATTTGAATACGGTGGTTGCGCTGAATAAGGTGATTGGCTGTCCGCAGGTGATCCTGACGCATATCAGCCATCAGTTTGACGTGTGGATGATGGATAACCCGCTGCCGTCCGGCATTGAAGCGGGGTATGACGGGATGGTGCTGGTGCTGGATTAGGTTTTTCCCCTCTCCCAGTGGGAGAGGGCCAGGGTGAGGGCATCAGACTGCACAAACTCAACGATCGTAATCGTCTTCTAAACGCCGTTCATCCTCTTCCAGTCGACGCCTGTCGTCATCTAACTGACGCTGACGCTCGTCTAAACGGCGGCGTCTGTCTTCAAGCTGTCGACGGCGATCGTCGTACTGACGGCTGTCGCTTTGACGGCTGCGATCGTAGCGATCGTCGTCGTCATTACGGCTGCTGTCGGGGTTATAAGCATCGTTGATCGCCTGCTGAATGTTGCCAATGGCATCATCAATCACGTCGGCGTGGGCCAGCTGGCTGGTGAGTGACAGCAGACCCAATATCAGAGCGGAACAGTAACGTTTCATAAGGCCAGACTCACAGGTGGACTGGCGTTAAGGTAATCAACGGCACTGTGCCGGAGTAGCGGAGGAATCTCAAATTACCATCACCTTGCGCAACGCCTGTGCCAGCTGCACCCGCGTAAACGGCTTACGCAGTAACTGAACGTCCGGCAGCTGCGGGTTATGCGCCGGGCGTAAATCCTGCCCGCTGATCAGCAGAACCGGCAACTGCGGATAGTGGCTGCGTACATGGCCGATCACCTCAGCACCGCTCAGGCCGCCCGGCAACATCAGGTCGCTGATAAATATGCCGATATCCGGTGACGCGTCCAGCATGTTCAGCGCCTGCTCGCCGTTTTCGGCTTCAAGCGTCAGGTAGCCAAGCTGGTGCAGTTGCTCGCACAGGGTCTGACGCACACCCGCCTCATCTTCCAGGACCAGTACAAGCAGCTCACTTTCCGCCGGAGCAGTGGTCGTCAGCGCGGCATCATCGGAGAAGGCGGGCAGCGTCGAGCGCGGCAGCTGGAGCCGCACGGTGGTTCCCTGCCCCGGCGCGCTTTCGATCTCAACGCGACCACCCGACTGGCGCACAAAGCCGTACACCATCGACAACCCTAATCCGCTGCCGCTGCCGGTCTGTTTGGTAGTGAAGAACGGTTCAAAGACCTGCGATTTCACCTCTTGGGACATCCCGCAGCCGTGGTCAATCACCTCCAGCGCGACCATATCCTGCCTGCGCCCGTCGCTGCGGGTCACACGCTGGTTCCAGGTGCGGATTTTGATCACACCGTTTTGCCCCTCCATTGCATCACGCGCGTTCATCACCAGGTTGATAATGGCGTTTTCCAGCTGGCTGACGTCAATCCATGCGGGCCAGGCCGGGGTTTGCGCTTCAATATCCAGCGTCAGCGTGGCGGGAAGCGAGTGCCGCATCAGCTCGCTCAGGTTCTCCAGCAGGGGCTTCATCTCTACCGCATGTGGATGCAGGGACTGCTTGCGCGAGAAAGCCAGCAGACGTTGAGTGAGCATAGCTCCGCGTTCCGCGGCTTTGAGCGCACGAGTGATGCGCGGCGCGTCCAGTGACGCTGAATCGGTCAGCTCCAGACTGCCGATAATCACCGCCAGCAGGTTATTAAAATCATGCGCCAGCCCGCCCGTCAGTTGCCCGACCGCCTTCATTTTTTGGCTGTGCAGCAGCGCCTCCTCCAGCCCCTGACGTTCGATGCGGTCGATCTCCATCTGCGTGGTTTTCTGTTTCAGCAGGCGCGTGGTGTGTTCAAGCGAAGCGGTATTGCGGGCAAAAACGTTAAAGGCGCGCGCCAGTTCCCCCAGCTCATCGCGGCGCTGTAGCGCGGGCACCGACACATCCTGCTCTCCGTGCGCGAGACGCGACATTGCCCTTGAGATAGCCGTCAGGTTGGAGCCCAGATTACGGTAGATATACCAGCAGGCACAGCCGGTGATGATCAGAGCCAGCACCGCGAAAATGCTGATAAACACGCTGATGGACCGCAGCTCCTGGTGGCTTTGGTCGGTACGTAGTCGGGAGGCTTGTGCCACCTGTTCAACGTACTGATTAATGTCGCGATTTAATATCGCCACCAGCGCCTTGATGTGGAACATGTACCAGCTGATGGACAGATCGCTCTCCTCCAGCTGCTTCGACAGTGGCGCGAGCGTGCGCAGTTCATCATTAAAATCCGGAAGCACCAGGTTGGCCGCCGGTTGCAGGGCGCTCGCGGGCAACCCCGCGGTTAATGCATCCAGCTGCTGCACCGTGGCGCGTGGTGAAGGGGTATCGATCGCGGCAACGATCAGCCTGTCCATCTCTGCGAGCTGACGGGGGTCTGGCACATTGCTCGCGTAACGGCGGTTGATATCCTGCAAATGACGCAGGTAGCTTTGGCTTTGATACAGCGCGCTGAGCAGCGCGTTACGCTCCAGATGCCGTTTTTGCCCGCGTTCCAGCATGCCCGTCACGCTCTGCTGTAACTCATTACTTCTGCGAATAATACGCGCCACCAGCGCCGGCTCCTGCTGCGCCAGCGGCGCATCGGCAAGCTGCTCCAGCGAGTGGCGCAGCGCCATCTGCGTCTGTTTCAGCCGTTCGGCTTCGCCTTTGTACTCCAGTGCACCGACCACCTGCGACAGCCGCACCGCCGCCGTGGCCACGTTAGCCGTATCGCGAGCGAGGTTCATGCTGCCGGTCATGTCATCCAGCGTTTGCTGCTGCACCTGCTCCTGGATCTGGCTGGCGTGACGAAAGCCGAGCACCGCCACGCCGCTGACCATCAGCGTTACCGCCACCACCAGCAGATTAAATATCAGCAGGCGACCGCGGGCGCTGGTGAAGAACGGGGGGCGTGATGACATCTCTTTAGGCTCCTTAGCGGTCTGATGCCCTCACCCTGGCCCTCACCCACGGGGAGAGGGAAAAGAGAAATGTGACGGCGGTTAGCTATTCATAACTATGACAAATATGAACAGCTTCTGACATTTTGCATTTACGCGCCTGTGATGAAGTGCAGATATCGACATTCACAGGAGATCCGCCATGAGCAGAACCCCAGTTTTAGAGATGCGCCACATTGCCAAAACCTTTGGCAATTTCCACGCGCTCAAGGGTGTGGATTTGACGGTTTTCCCCGGTGAGATCCACGCGCTGATGGGGGAAAACGGCGCCGGGAAGAGCACGCTGATGAAGATCCTCGCAGGCGCCTATACCGCCAGCAGCGGCGACATCCTCATCGACGGTCAGCCGTTTCACATTAAAGGTCCGAAGGATGCGCTGGCCGCAGGCATTACCCTGATTTACCAGGAGATGCAGCTTGCTCCTAACCTGACCGTGGCGGAAAACATTTTTCTCGGCAGCGAGCTGTCGCGCGGCGGGCTGGTCCAGCGCAAAGAGATGGCCGCCCAGGCGCAGGCGGTCATTGACCGTCTCGGCGCGCAGTTCAGCGCCACCGACCTGGTCATGAAGCTGACCATCGCCGAACAGCAGCAGGTGGAGATCGCCCGCGCCCTGCACCGCAACAGCCGCATTCTGGTGATGGACGAACCTACCGCAGCCCTCTCCTCGCGCGAAACCCACCGCCTGTTCGAACTGATTTTGCGCCTGCGCGATGAAGGGATGGCGATTATCTATATCAGCCACCGCATGGCGGAAGTGTATGAACTTTCTGACCGCGTCAGCGTGCTGCGCGACGGACAGTACGTCGGCAGCCTGACGCGCGACAAGCTCAACGCGTCCGAACTGGTGCGCATGATGGTGGGCCGTCCGTTAAGCGATCTGTTTAATAAAGAGCGCGATATTCCCCTCGGCAGCCCGCGACTTAACGTGCACCACCTCACGGATGGCAAAAAAGTGCAACCGTGCAGTTTGCAGGTGCGCTCCGGAGAAATCGTCGGGCTAGCGGGGCTGGTCGGCGCCGGACGCTCCGAGCTGGCGCAGCTGATCTTCGGCGTGCGCAAAGCCACCGGCGGCATGATCGAGGTCGACGGCGAACCGGTGGTGATCCATTCCCCGCGCGCGGCCATTGAGAACGGCATCGGTTTTCTTACCGAGAACCGCAAGGAGCAGGGGCTGTTTCTCGAGCTGGCGGCGCAGGAGAACATCACCATGGCGACGCTGGAGCGCGACGCCACCTTCGGCTGGCTGAACCGCAAAAAAGCGCAGTCTATTTCCGAAGACGCCATCGCCCTGCTCAATATCCGCGTGCCCCATTCTCAGGTACGCGCGGGCGGGCTCTCCGGCGGCAACCAGCAAAAATTGCTCATCTCCCGCTGGGTGGCGATAGGCCCGCGCATTTTGATTCTGGACGAACCCACGCGCGGCGTGGACGTCGGCGCGAAAAGCGAGATCTACCGCATCATGAACCAGATGGCGCGCAAAGGGGTGGCGATTCTGATGATCTCCAGCGAGCTGCCGGAAGTGGTGGGCATGAGCGACCGCGTGTACGTGATGCGGGAAGGCAGCATCGCGGGTGAACTCCACGGACGCGATATCTCTCAGGAAAACATTATGACGCTGGCAACCGGCGTGAACGACACACATCATCAGGCGGTGTAATTATGACAACTCCAACCCATCCGCAGCAGGTGGCGAAATCCGCCTCCGCAAAAAAAATGCTGATGAGCGATCTGATGCAAACGATCGGCATTTTGCCGATTTTAATCCTGATTGTGGCGGTATTTGGCTTTATCGCCCCTAATTTCTTCACCGAAAGTAACCTGCTCAACATTACCCGGCAGGCGTCGATCAACATTGTTCTGGCGGCCGGGATGACCTTCATCATCCTGACCGGCGGGATTGACCTCTCCGTGGGCTCGATTCTGGGCACCACGGCGGTGGCGGCGATGGTGGTCTCGCTCATCCCTGAATTTGCGATGCTCTCCATTCCGGCGGCGCTGATGCTCGGTATGGTGCTGGGGCTATTTAACGGCGCGCTGGTGGCCTTTGCCGGGCTGCCGCCGTTTATCGTCACGCTCGGCACCTATACGGCGCTGCGCGGTGTGGCCTATCTGCTGGCGGACGGCACCACGGTCATTAACTCCAACATCAGCTTCGAGTGGATCGGCAATAACTATCTTGGTCCCGTACCCTGGCTGGTAGCGATCGCCCTGGCGGTGATTGTGGTGTGCTGGTTTATTCTGCGTCGCACAACCCTCGGCGTTCACATCTATGCGGTCGGCGGCAATATGCAGGCGGCACGCTTAACCGGTATCAAGGTCTGGCTGGTGCTACTGTTTGTCTACGGCATGAGCGGCCTGCTCTCGGGTTTAGGCGGGGTGATGAGCGCCTCGCGTCTCTACAGCGCCAACGGCAACCTCGGCACGGGATACGAGCTGGATGCGATTGCGGCGGTGATCCTCGGCGGCACCAGCTTCGTTGGCGGGATTGGTACGATCACCGGCACGCTGGTGGGGGCCTTGATCATCGCCACCCTTAACAACGGCATGACGCTGATGGGCGTCTCCTACTTCTGGCAACTGGTGATCAAAGGTGCGGTGATCATCATTGCGGTACTGATCGACAAATACCGTACCCGACACCATCAAAGTGCATAACAACAATACCCTACGTGAGGAATACAGCATGAGATTGAAGCCCTTAGTGACCGCGCTCTGTGCTGGCGCGCTGCTGGCCGCAACCCCGTTTGCGCAGGCAAAAGATCTGAAGTCCATCGGCGTGACGGTGGGCGACCTGGCTAACCCGTTCTTCGTGCAGATCACCAAAGGTGCCGAGCTGGAAGCGCGCAAGCTGGCGGGGGATAACGTCAAGGTAACGCTGGTTTCCAGCGGGTACGATCTGGGCCAGCAGGTGGCGCAGATCGATAACTTCATTGCGGCGAAAGTGGACATGATCATCCTCAATGCCGCGGATTCCAAAGGGATCGGCCCGGCGGTAAAACGCGCCAAAGAGGCGGGGATCGTAGTCGTGGCGGTTGACGTGGCGGCGGAAGGGGCCGATGCGACCATCACCTCCGATAACACCCAGGCGGGGGAAATGGCCTGTAAGTACATAACCGACCGTCTGAAAGGTAAAGGCAACGTGGTGATCATCAACGGACCGCCGGTCTCTGCGGTACAAAACCGCGTCGAAGGCTGCCAGACCGAGTTCAAGCGTCATCCTGACATCAAGGTGCTCTCGGATAACCAGAACGCCAAAGGCAGCCGTGAAGGTGGGCTGGAGGTGATGACCTCTCTGCTGGCGGCGAATCCGAAGATCGACGGCGTATTCGCGATTAACGATCCGACGGCGATCGGCGCAGATCTGGCGGCGAAACAGGCGCAACGCAATGAATTCTTTATCGTTGGCGTGGATGGCAGCCCGGACGGTGAAGAAGCCCTGAAGCGCGAAAACTCCCTGTTTGTGGCGACGCCGGCGCAGGATCCGCAGGTGATGGCGGCGAAGGCGGTGGAGATCGGCTATGACATTCTTCAGGGCAAACCCGCGCCGAAAGAGCCTGTGCTGATCCCGGTGACGTTGATCGATAAAAAGAACGTCGGCACGTATAAGGGATGGACGGTTAAGTAACCCCGGTGCGGCCTGATGCCCTCACCCTAACCCTCTCCCACCGGGAGAGGGTCGGGGTGAGGGGGCGGCAAAAAACTCAAGGAGTCCCCATGAAACGCTCCGACATCAATGAAATCCTCGGCCACACGCGGCAATTCTTCTCCCTGCACGACGTGCATCTCCCCCCGTTTGCCAGCTTTCCGCCGACAAAATGGCAGCAGCTTGACCAGGCCGCATGGCAGGAAGTCTTTGACCTCAGGCTCGGCTGGGACGTGACCGCGTTCGGCGGCAACAGCTTTGCCACCCAGGGCCTGACGCTGTTTACCCTGCGCAACGGCTCCCCCAACGGCGTGCCTTATGAAAAGTGCTATGCCGAAAAAATCATGCACGTCCGCGACGGCCAGGTGACGCCGATGCATTTCCACTGGCGCAAGCGGGAAGACATCATTAACCGCGGCGGCGGGAATCTGATTATTGAGTTATGGAATGCGGGCGCGCATGAAGAGACCGAAAACACCGACGTGACCGTCACGATAGATGGCTGTCGGCAGACGCACGCGCCCGGCAGCCAGCTGCGCCTCACGCCAGGGGAGAGCATCTGCCTGACGCCCGGCCTGTATCACAGTTTCTGGGGCGAGCGCGGCTTTGGTGATGTACTGGTGGGCGAAGTGTCGTCGGTGAATGACGATGAGCACGACAACCACTTTTTACAGCCCATTGACCGCTACAACACCATCGAAGAAGACGAACCGGCGGTGCTGGTGCTGTGCAACGAGTACACCCTCTTTCGGATATAAGGAGTGAACGATGTCATTGATTTCTCTTGCCGACGGTCTGACGCATGCCAGGGAACACCGCTACGCCCTGGGCGCGTTCAACGTGCTCGACTCCCATTTTCTGCGCGCGCTTTTTGCCGCAGCGAAGCAGGAACGGTCGCCGTTTATCATCAACATCGCGGAAGTGCATTTTAAGTACGTATCGCTGGAGTCACTGGTGGAAGCGGTGAAATTCGAAGCCGCCCGCCATGACATTCCCGTGGTGCTGAATCTCGATCACGGGCTACATTTCGAGGCCGTGGTGCGCGCCTTGCGCTTAGGGTTCAGCTCGGTGATGTTCGACGGCTCCACGCTGAGCTATGAAGAGAATATCCGTCAGACCCGGGAAGTCGTGAAAATGTGCCACGCGGTGGGCGTCTCGGTGGAGGCGGAGCTGGGCGCAGTCGGCGGGGATGAAGGCGGCGCGCTGTACGGTCATGCGGATGAAGCCTTCTTTACCGACCCGCTGCTGGCGCGCGAATTTGTTGATTCAACCGGCATCGATGCGCTGGCGGTCGCCATCGGTAACGCGCACGGCAAATACAAGGGCGAGCCGAAGCTTGATTTCCCGCGTCTGGACGCCATTCGCCAGCAGACGGGCCTGCCGCTGGTTTTACACGGCGGCTCTGGCATAAGCGATGCTGATTTCCGCCGCGCCATCGAGCTGGGCATTCATAAAATCAACTTCTATACCGGTATGTCGCAGGCCGCGCTCGGCGCCGTTGAGCAACGCATGGCCAACCGCCAGCCGCTGTACGATGAGTTTGCCGAACTGCTGCTGGGCATTGAAGAGGCGATTACCGATACGGTCGCGGAGCAGATGCGCATCTTCGGCAGCGCGGGGCAGGCATAATGGAACGCAAAGGGATTATTGCCGCAGGCAACATGCTGGTGGATCACGTTCACCAGATCGTGCAGTGGCCGGAGCGCGGCTGGCTGGCGGAAATCACCCACAGCGAACGCTCAACCGGCGGTGCGCCGCTCAACGTTCTGCTGACGCTGGCGAAAATGCACGTCGGCCTGCCGTTACAGGCGGTGGGGCTGACTGGAGAAGACAGCGACGGAGATTATATTCTGGCGATGCTCGACCAGTATCACGTCAACCGCCAGCGGGTTCAGCGCACGACGTCCGCCCCGACGTCTATGTCGCAGGTGATGACCGACCCCAGTGGACAGCGCACCTTTTTCCACTCGCCGGGCGCCAATCGCCTGCTGGATCTTCCCGCCTTCGATCACCTCGACGGATCGCTGAAGATCTTCCATCTCGGCTACCTGCTGCTGCTTGACAGCCTGGACATGCCGGACGACGAGTTTGGCACCCGCAGCGCGCGGTTACTGGCGCAGATGCGCGATCAGGGGTATGAAACCTCGCTCGATCTGGTTTCCCGCAAGGGCGACCCGCGCTATCAGCCGCTGGTTCTCCCTGCCCTGCGTCATCTTGATTATCTGGTGATCAACGAACTGGAAGCCGGGGAGTTTAGCGGGCTTGAGATCCGCGACGACCATGGTGCGCTTCACATGGCCCATATCGCCGACGCTGCCGCACAGCTGCTGGCGGCAGGCGTGCGGCAGCGGGTGGTGATCCACTGTCCGGAAGGGGCATGGGGTGAAGCGCCGGGTGAAGAAGGGCAATGGGTTCCGTCGTGGAAGCTGACGCAGGACGAGATTATCGGCAGCGTCGGCGCGGGCGACGCGTTTTGCGCGGGCTTTTTATACGGCTGTCATGAATCCCTTCCGCTGACGGAGAGTATTTATCTGGCGCACGCCTGCGCGCGGGCCAGCCTGCTGGCGGCCAATGCGATTGACGGCGCGAAAACGCTGGCCGAGCTTCAGGCGTTTATTCAGGAGAACGGTCAGGCGGCTTTCTCATGATGGGAAACGTCCGTGGCAAAAACATAGCCCAGACCGCGAATGGTTTTGATCAGCAAAGGCTGGTGCGGATTGACCTCAATTTTTCGCCGCAGCCGCATGATCAACACGTCGATAGTGCGGTCAAAGACCTCGGCGCTTTCGCTGTGGGTCAGCTCCAGCAGCTGTTCACGGCTCAGTACCCGGCGGGCGTTTTGCGTTAATGCCAGCAGCAGGCCGTATTCGCCCTGGGTTAACGGCACGGTATTACGCTGCGGATCGCTCAGCTCGCAGCGGGTGGTGTCCAGCGTCCAGCCGTTAAAGGCAATACCTTCAACGCGCGGCGCGGCAGGCTCCGCGTCCAGCGCGCCGGTACGACGCAGTACCGCCTTAACGCGGGCGACCACCACGCGCGGATTGAACGGTTTTCCGATGTAATCATCTGCGCCCATTTCCAGCCCGACGACCACATCCGATTCACTTCCCAGCCCCGTCAGCATCACCACCGGTAGCGATGGTCGCCGCTTTTGCAGTTGCAGTAAAACCTGTAATCCGTTGATATCCGGCAGCATCATGTCCAGCAGAACCAGCGCAATGCCGGGGTCCTGCTGGACACGGTTCACCGCGTCCTGACCGGTGTGACACGTCAGCACGGTAAAGACGTGCTCGCTGAGCACGTCCTGTAGCAGTTCGCAAACTGCGACATCATCATCAACCACCAGAATCGCCGGTTTCATCGCATGCTTCCGTCAGGGAATTATGTTAAGTCTGAACCATTCTGCCGCCGGCTCCAGCCGAATTGTTTTTTACGTGACGGAAATTCAATCCATGTCACATCCCCTGCCCTTTCGACACGTCAATTTTGACGATTGGCTGTTTTTCGTCAGGGTTTTGCCCTGCAAAGGGTCGTAAAGTCAGGTAAATACCCATAGTAAAAACATGGCATAGAAGCTGCATATTGGGCAGGTAAGAACTGTTTAACTGGAGCAAAGTGATGAAAAAAGTCGTCACGGTTTGCCCTTATTGTGCCTCAGGTTGCAAGATCCACCTGGTGGTCGATAACGGCAAAATCGTCAGGGCGGAAGCGGCGCAGGGTAAAACCAACCAGGGCACGCTGTGCCTGAAAGGGTACTACGGCTGGGATTTTATTAACGATACCCAAATCCTCACCCCGCGCCTGAAAAGCCCTATGATCCGCCGCGAGCGCGGCGGCAAGCTGGAAGCCGTCTCCTGGAATGAAGCGCTGGATTACGTCGCCACGCGACTTAGCGCCATCAAGGCCAAGTATGGCCCGGATGCGATTCAGACCACCGGCTCCTCACGCGGAACCGGGAATGAAACCAACTATGTGATGCAAAAATTCGCGCGCGCCGTTATTGGTACCAATAACGTCGACTGCTGCGCGCGCGTCTGACACGGCCCATCGGTTGCAGGTCTGCACCAGTCGGTCGGTAACGGCGCAATGAGTAATGCCATCAACGAGATAGATAACACCGATCTGGTGTTCATTTTCGGCTATAACCCGGCGGATTCTCACCCCATTGTCGCGAATCACGTTATTCGCGCCAAACAGAATGGGGCGAAAATCATCGTCTGCGATCCGCGCAAAATTGAAACCGCGCGCATTGCGGATATGCACATCGCACTGAAAAACGGCTCGAACATCGCGCTGTTGAATGCGATGGGGCACGTCATTATTGAGGAGAACCTCTACGACCAGGCGTTTGTCGCGAGCCGTACGGAAGGGTTTGAAGAGTATCGCAAGATTGTCGAAGGCTATACGCCGGAGTCGGTGGAGGCGATAACCGGCGTCAGCGCGCAGGAGATTCGCCAGGCGGCGCGAATGTACGCCGGGGCGAAAACCGCCGCCATTCTGTGGGGCATGGGCGTGACCCAGTTCTACCAGGGCGTGGAAACCGTGCGCTCGCTCACCAGCCTCGCCATGCTGACCGGCAATCTGGGTAAAGCGCATGTGGGCGTGAACCCGGTACGTGGTCAGAATAACGTGCAGGGTGCGTGTGATATGGGCGCGCTGCCGGACACCTATCCGGGCTACCAGTACGTCAAATTCCCGGAGAACCGCGAGAAATTCGCGAAAGCCTGGGGCGTGGAGAGCCTGCCGGCACACACCGGATACCGCATCAGCGAGCTGCCGCACCGCGCGGCGCACGGCGAAGTGCGTGCGGCCTACATCATGGGTGAAGATCCGCTTCAAACCGACGCCGAGCTGTCTGCGGTGCGCAAAGGCTTTGAGGATCTGGAGCTGGTGATTGTCCAGGATATCTTTATGACCAAAACCGCGGCGGCGGCGGATGTGATTCTGCCGTCGACCTCCTGGGGCGAGCATGAAGGTGTCTATACGGCGGCAGACCGCGGCTTCCAGCGCTTTTTCAAGGCCGTCGAGCCGAAGTGGGATCTGAAAACGGACTGGCAGATCATCAGCGAAATCGCCACCCGCATGGGCTACCCGATGCACTACAACAACACCCAGGAGATCTGGGACGAGTTGCGGCATCTGTGCCCGGACTTTTATGGGGCAACCTATGAAAAAATGGGTGAGCTGGGCTACATCCAGTGGCCGTGCCGGGATGAGTCAGAATCCGATCAGGGGACGTCATACCTCTTTAAAGAGAAGTTCGACACCCCGAACGGGCTGGCGCAGTTCTTCACCTGCGACTGGGTCGCGCCGATCGATAAGCTCACCGACGAGTATCCGATGGTGCTCTCCACCGTGCGTGAAGTGGGCCACTACTCCTGCCGTTCCATGACCGGCAACTGCGCCGCGCTGGCGGCGCTGGCCGATGAACCGGGCTACGCGCAGATCAACACCGCCGATGCCGAACGGCTCGGTATTGAAGATGAAGCGCTGGTGTGGGTGAACTCGCGTAAAGGCCGCATCATTACCCGCGCGCAGGTCAGTGACCGTCCGAACAAAGGTGCGGTCTATATGACCTACCAGTGGTGGATTGGCGCCTGTAACGAGCTGGTGACGGAGAACTTAAGCCCGATAACCAAAACGCCGGAGTATAAATACTGCGCCGTAAACGTGGAACCAATAGCGGATCAACACGCTGCGGAACAGTATGTGATTGACGAATATAACAAGCTGAAGGCCCGCCTGCGTGAAAGCGCAATGGGATGAAACCGTTAATTAATCGCTGACTCAATGGGGTGAAATATTCACCCCATTATTATTTCTGGCATCTTTATTAATTACATCTATATATATTTCTGAAAGCATCTCGCAGAAAACATGTAATTTGCGCGACAATTAATTACATCTTTGCATTTTAATTCAGAGGGATAAGATATGCGGCGGGTGCTTAAGACTTTCTGTCTTGAGCATTGTTGAGGGACAGAAAGTGGAAAGCCCCGGGAAATTTACATTTACCCGAGGCTACACCTCAACAACCATCAGGTTGAGAGTAGCCTCTTATTCTTTTGTAAGCAAGGAGTAAAAGGCATGACGCCATTAAAAACTGCGTTAGGCATCGTCTTTATTATTTGCCTGACGATAGTGATCTTTACCTTTATTACTCGCGATAAGTTATGTGAGTTTTCAATAAAGAGTGAACATCAGGAGGTGGCGGCGAAATTAGCCTGTAACGCAGGCTAACCTCTTCGGGCGGAACCGCTGTTCCGCCCGGCTTGTAGGAAGCTGAGGTCTTAACGCACCCGTTTTTTTCTTCTGTCACCGCGATTATACTGCGCGGCGTGTACCCAGATGATAAGAATCCATGAAAACCCTTTTTCTGATGTTGTTATTTTTAACCGCGTTTGCCCAGGCCGATGAGATAGGCAGCCAGTATAAAAAGCAGGCTGAAGCGGGCGATGCGCGCGCGCAGTATTATCTTGCCGATACCTGGTTTAGTTCCGGCGACAGCGCGCAGGCGGCGCAGTGGGCGGAAAAAGCGGCAAAAGGCGGTGACGTCGACGCCATGGCGCTGCTGTCGCAAATCCACTTTTCGCAGGGCGACTATGCTCAGGCCAAAGCCCTGGCCCAGCAGGCAAACATTGCGGGCAGCAAACGCGGCGCGATCATGCTGGCGCGGGTGCTGGTGAACACGCAGGCGGGCAAAACCGACTACCCGCAGGCCATCGCACTGCTGCAATCGGCGACCGAAGACATTGATAGCGACTCGGCGGTAGACGCGCAACAGCTGCTGGGGCTGATCTATGCCAACGGCGTTGAAGTCCCCCAGGATGACGTGCAGGCCGCGTCGTGGTTCAAGCGGAGTTCGGCTCTGTCCCGGACGGGCTATGCGGAGTACTGGGCAGGAATGCTGTTCAGGCAGGGTGAGGAAGGCTTTATCACACCGAATAAACAGAAAGCACTTTACTGGTTAAACCTGAGCTGTACCGAAGGGTTTGATACCGGGTGTGAAGAGTTTGATGCGTTAAGCGGAGAATAACGTGCCGGGTGGCGGCTTCGCCTTACCCGGCCTACAAAACCCGTAGACCCGGTAAGCGCAGCGCCACCGGGCTTTGGATGTTACTGGTCAGCCGTTTTATCAAAACGACCCAGCACCTCGCGTTCATACGCCAGCGCTTTTTTACGGTCGAACTTGTGTTCCCACTTGGAGATTACCAGCACCGCCAGCGCATTACCCACCACGTTCAGCGCGGTACGCGCCATGTCGAGGATTCGGTCCACACCGGCAATAAACGCCAGTCCTTCCAGCGGAATACCGACGCTGCCCAGCGTCGCCAGCAGCACCACAAAGGAGACGCCCGGCACGCCTGCGATGCCTTTGGAAGTCACCATCAGCGTCAGAACCAGCACGATCTCCTGCCACAGCGACAGGTCAATACCATACAGCTGCGCGATAAAGATCGCCGCAATGCTCTGATACAGCGTCGAACCATCCAGGTTAAAGGAGTAACCCGTTGGCACCACGAAGCTGGTAATGGACGCCGGCGCACCGTAGGCCTCCATCTTCTCAATGATACGCGGCAGCACGCTCTCGGAGCTTGCCGTGGAGTACGCCAGAATCAGCTCATCTTTCAGGATGCGGATCAGGATCCAGATACTCAGTCCGCACAGGCGCGCCACAATGCCCAGCACCACCAGCGCGAAGAACAGAATCGCGAAGTGCACCAGAATCACCAGCTTCGCCAGCGGCCACAGAGAGGCAAAGCCGAAGTTCGCTACGGTCACCGCAATCAGCGCGAATACCCCGACCGGCGCATAGCGCATCACCATGTGGGTGACTTTGAACATGGTTTCGGAAATAGAGCGGAACACGGTCACCAGTGGTTCACGGTGCGTCGCGGGCAGGGAAGAAAGTCCCAGACCAAAGAGTACCGAGAAGAAGATGATCGGCAGCATCTCGCCCTTCGCCATGGACGCGATAATGTTGGTCGGCACCAGTGACAGGATAGTCCCCATCAGACCGTGCGAATGGCTCTGCACGTCAGCGGTAGTGCTTTGATATTTCGAAATGTCCACCGTTGCCAGCTGCGACATATCGATCCCGGAACCTGGCTGGAACACGTTTGCCAGGGTGATGCCAAGAATGATGGCAACCGTAGTGATCACTTCGAAATAGATAATGGTTTTCGCACCGATGCGGCCTAACTGCTTCGCATCGCCGACGCCCGCAATACCGACCACCAGCGTCGAGATCACAATTGGCACCACAATCATCTTGATCAGATGAATAAAGATATCTCCCGCAGGAGAGAGCAGATTCGCAATCAGCCACTCGCGGCTGTCGCTATGATAATGGAGGTAACTGCCCAGCAAAATGCCCAGCACAAGGGCCAGCAGGATCTGCCAGGCCAGGCTGACTTTCAAATTTTTCATAAAAACTGACTTCCTCAATGAAATCTCCGCACCATCCAGACTGCATGAATATGGAGACATACTGAAAGGGTATGAATTGTGTTGCGTTGGTTTATGGAATTTTTTAACGCGGCGTATGAGTATCATTTGCACCGCATGCTGCGCAAGCGTTAAAGAACGAGGCATTTCACTGCAAAAAAGGTCAATGTCGGTAATTTATAGCAATTCGCATAAATAACCATTTGTTATACAAAATATTTTCACCTCAAAAAAGTGAATAATCCTTCTGGTTAATTATTCACCTTCAAAGTTTCATTCGCTCAATTTTCATACTCTTCAGACAATGCGTGATCTGTCGCCCAAATACTAAACAAAGCTTGTAAAGCCCCTACTATTAACGTTTTTGCGACATATTATTAACATCTTACAAGGAGAAAAAAAGCCATGAGCCAAATACACAAACACGACATTCCCGCAAACATTGCGGACCGTTGCCTGATAAGCCCGGAGCAGTACCAGGAGAAGTATCAGCAATCCATTTCCAGCCCTGACGCATTCTGGGGTGAACAGGGCCACATCCTCGACTGGATCAAACCTTATCAGAAGGTCAAGAACACTTCTTTCGCGCCAGGCAACGTCTCCATTAAATGGTATGAAGATGGCACGCTGAACCTGGCGGCGAACTGCCTGGACCGTCATCTTGCGGGACGCGGCAACGAAACGGCCATTATCTGGGAAGGCGACGACGCCTCCCAGAGCAAACACATCTCCTATAAAGAGCTGCATCGCGACGTCTGTCGCTTCGCCAACGTGCTGCTGGCCCAGGGCATCAAAAAAGGCGATGTGGTGGCGATCTATATGCCGATGGTGCCGGAAGCCGCGGTGGCTATGCTGGCCTGCGCGCGCATCGGCGCGATCCACTCCGTTATCTTTGGCGGCTTCTCCCCTGAAGCGGTTGCCGGGCGCATCGTTGACTCGAACTCGAAGCTGGTGATCACCGCTGACGAGGGCGTACGCGCCGGGCGTGGCATTCCGCTGAAGAAAAACGTCGATGAAGCACTGAAGAATCCGAACGTGAAATCCATCAACAACGTCATTGTCTTCAAACGCACGGGCGGCAAAATCGACTGGAACGAGGGACGTGATCTGTGGTGGAGCGATCTGATTGAGAACGCAAGAGACCAACACCAGCCGGAAGAGATGAACGCGGAAGATCCGCTGTTTATCCTTTATACCTCCGGCTCCACCGGTAAGCCGAAGGGGGTACTGCACACCACCGGCGGCTATCTGGTTTACGCGGCCACGACCTTTAAATACGTTTTCGACTACCATCCGGGCGACATTTACTGGTGTACCGCCGACGTGGGCTGGGTCACAGGTCACAGCTACCTGCTGTACGGTCCGCTGGCCTGCGGCGCAACGACGCTGATGTTTGAAGGCGTACCGAACTGGCCCACGCCGGCGCGTATGTGTCAGGTGGTCGATAAGCATCAGGTCAACATTCTCTACACCGCGCCAACGGCAATCCGTGCGCTGATGGCGGAAGGCGATAAAGCTATCGAAGGCACTGACCGCTCTTCATTGCGCATCCTCGGTTCCGTGGGCGAGCCCATCAACCCGGAAGCCTGGGAGTGGTACTGGAAGAAAATCGGCAACGAGAAGTGCCCGGTGATGGATACCTGGTGGCAGACCGAAACCGGCGGCTTTATGATCACCCCAATGCCTGGCGCCACGCAGCTGAAGGCCGGTTCGGCCACCCGTCCGTTCTTCGGCGTGCAGCCTGCGCTGGTGGATAACGAAGGCAACCCGCAGGAAGGAGCCACCGAGGGTAACCTGGTGATTGTGGATTCCTGGCCGGGCCAGGCGCGCACCCTGTTCGGCGACCATGAACGCTTCGAGCAGACCTACTTCTCGACCTTTAAAAACATGTACTTCAGCGGCGACGGCGCGCGCCGGGACGAAGACGGGTATTACTGGATCACCGGGCGCGTGGATGACGTACTGAACGTCTCCGGCCACCGTCTGGGCACGGCGGAGATTGAGTCCGCGCTGGTGTCGCATCCGAAGATTGCCGAAGCGGCGGTTGTCGGCATTCCGCACAACATAAAGGGCCAGGCGATCTACGCCTACGTCACCCTGAACCACGGCGAAGAGCCGTCGCCAGAGCTGTATACCGAGGTGCGCAACTGGGTACGTAAAGAGATCGGCCCGCTTGCCACGCCGGACGTGTTGCACTGGACCGACTCGCTGCCGAAAACCCGTTCCGGCAAGATTATGCGTCGTATTCTGCGCAAAATCGCGGCGGGTGACACCAGCAACCTCGGCGATACCTCAACGCTCGCGGATCCTGGCGTGGTGGACAAACTGCTCGAAGAGAAGCAGGCCATCGCAATGCCTTCGTAAATGTTTTCTTCCTCTCCCTGTGGGAGAGGGCCGGGGTGAGGGCATCCGATCGCACCTTCTCCCCTCACCCTAACCCTCTCCCACAGGGAGAGGGAATAACTACAAACACCTACCCTATAAACCTCTGGAGACTCTGTGATGAATGACCATATTTGTCAGCAGATAGAGAATAGTGCGCACTACAGGGAGCTCGTCGAAAAACGGCAACGGTTTGCCTTCATTCTTTCCATCATCATGCTGATTATCTACGTCGGCTTTATTCTGCTGATCGCCTTTGCGCCGCACTGGCTGGGCACCCCGCTGCACGAGGGTACCAGCGTCACGCGCGGTATTCCGATTGGGATTGGCGTTATCATCATTTCGTTTGTGCTCACCGGTGTGTACGTCTGGCGCGCCAACGGTGAATTCGATCGTCTTAATAAAGAAGTTCTGCGTGAGGTAAAAGCATCATGAAGCGGATCCTGACGGCGCTAGCCGCCACACTTCCTTTTGCCGCCCACGCGGCAGATGCCATTACCGGCGAAGTCCAGCGCCAGCCAACGAACTGGCAGGCGATTATCATGTTCCTGATTTTCGTGGTGTTGACGCTGTACATCACTTACTGGGCGTCGAAACGCGTGCGTTCCCGTAACGATTATTACACCGCGGGCGGCAACATTACCGGCTTTCAGAACGGTCTGGCGATCGCGGGGGACTTTATGTCCGCCGCCTCCTTCCTCGGGATCTCCGCGCTGGTCTATACCTCAGGGTATGACGGCCTGATCTACTCCCTCGGATTCCTCGTCGGCTGGCCGATCATTCTGTTCCTGATTGCCGAGCGCCTGCGTAACCTGGGGCGCTATACCTTTGCTGACGTCGCCTCCTATCGCCTGAAGCAGGGGCCGATTCGTACCCTCTCCGCCTGCGGTTCGCTGGTGGTGGTGGCGCTCTATCTGATTGCCCAGATGGTCGGCGCGGGAAAACTGATCGAACTGCTGTTCGGCCTGAACTACCACATCGCCGTGGTGCTGGTCGGCGTGCTGATGGTGATGTACGTCCTGTTCGGCGGCATGCTGGCGACCACCTGGGTACAGATTATCAAAGCGGTCCTGCTGCTGTTCGGCGCCAGCTTTATGGCCTTTATGGTGATGAAGCACGTCGGGTTCAGCTTCAATAACCTGTTTACCGAAGCGATGGCGGTCCATCCGAAAGGGGAAGCCATCATGAGCCCGGGCGGACTGGTGAAAGATCCGATATCCGCGCTCTCGCTCGGTCTCGGCCTGATGTTCGGTACCGCTGGCCTGCCGCATATCCTGATGCGTTTCTTCACCGTGAGCGATGCGCGTGAAGCGCGTAAAAGCGTGTTCTACGCCACCGGGTTTATGGGGTACTTCTACATACTGACCTTCATCATCGGCTTCGGCGCGATCATGCTGGTGGGTGCGAACCCGGCGTTTAAAGACGCGGCGGGTGCGCTGATTGGTGGTAACAACATGGCGGCGGTGCATCTGGCCGACGCGGTGGGCGGCAACCTGTTCCTCGGCTTTATCTCTGCCGTGGCCTTTGCCACCATTCTCGCGGTGGTCGCTGGGCTGACGCTGGCCGGTGCCTCTGCGGTCTCGCACGACCTCTACGCCAACGTCTTCCGTAAAGGCGCGAGCGAGCGCGATGAGCTGAAAGTCTCTAAGATCACCGTGCTGGTACTGGGCGTGGTCGCCATTTTGCTCGGTATTCTGTTCGAGAAGCAGAACATCGCCTTTATGGTGGGGCTGGCCTTCTCGATCGCGGCAAGCTGTAACTTCCCGATCATCCTGCTCTCCATGTACTGGTCAAAACTGACCACCCGTGGGGCGATGATTGGCGGCTGGCTGGGGCTGCTGACGGCGGTGATCCTGATGGTTCTGGGCCCGACCATTTGGGTGCAGATCCTTGGTCACGAAAGCGCCATCTTCCCGTATGAGTACCCGGCGCTGTTCTCCATTGCCGTGGCGTTTATCGGTATCTGGGTCTTCTCGGCCACCGACAACTCGCCGGAAGGTAACCTGGAGCGCGAGAAATTCCGCGCCCAGTTTATTCGCTCACAAACCGGCCTTGGCGTTGAGCAGGGCCGCGCACACTAAGCCTTTCTCCCCGGCCGCGCTGGCCGGGGAGCTTAAAACATCGCCCACGCCACCAGCGGCGCAATTAGCACCATCGTCACGCCCGAGAGCATCATCACCAGGCTTGCCACCACGCCTTCCTGCTGCCCCAGTTCATACGATCGCGCCGTACCCGCGCCGTGCGACGCCGCGCCAAATCCCGCCCCTTTCGCCATCCCTTCGCGGATAGAGAGCCGCAGGAACAGCACGTCCCCCACTGCCATGCCGAAGACGCCGGTCACCACCACAAACAGCGCCACCAGATCCGGCTGCCCGCCGAGCGGTTTTGCGGCCGCCAGCGCGAACGGCGTCGTCACCGAACGCACCGCCAGGCTGCGCTGGATTTCATCCGACAGGGTAAACAGCCGCGCCAGCCAGACCGAGCTACACACCGCTACCACCGTGGCAGTCAGAACGCCTGCGCTGAGCGACATCCAGTGGCGTTTAATAATATTCAGGTTGTCGTACACGGGAACGGCAAAGGCAATGGTCGCCGGGCCGAGCAGCCACAGCAGCCAGTGGGATTCACCAATGTAGTTCTGCCAGGAGATATGGCCGAAGACCAGCATAAGCACCAGCAAAATGGGGGTGAACACCAGCGGCATGAGCGGTAGCGCGCGAAAGCGGCGATACAGGCGCTTGTTGGCAAAGTAGATTACGATGGTCGCAATCAGACACAGCACGCTTATCTGGACGTTAGTCATGCTTCTGCCTGCTGATTTCAAAGCGATAGACGTTATCCACCACCCAGGCAGTGGCGCCCAATACCATCAGCGTGCTCAGGGCGATAACCGCGAAGATGCGCCAGCCGTCGATCGTCAACAGCTGAGCATAGTTCACCACCGCCACCACGGCAGGCACGAAAAACAGCAGCATCTCCGCCAGCAGCCAGCGCGCGCCGGCGCGAACCCAGCGGAGGGGGATAATGCGGCACAGAATGAGCGTCAACATCAGCACCATTCCTACCAGGTTGGCAGGCAGAGGCAGATGCAGCCAGTCGACAAGATATTCCGCAAAAACGAACAGTCCGGCATAGAGCAGTACCTGAACCGGTACCTGGAGTCGTTGCACAACGGCAGGCGTAACACGACTTAACGCCACGGCCATGGGGGTTTTCCTCAACATTGAGACGAAGCGTCAGTATAGTGAGCGCACGTCAGGGACAGAAATGAATTAAAATCATCGAAGGTATAGTTTCGAGGAATAATCATGGACATAAGAACGCTGCGCTATTTTGTCGAGGTGGTTCGCCAGCAAAGTTTTACCCGCGCAGCGGAGAAGTTGTTTGTTACCCAGCCGACTATCAGCAAGATGCTGAAAAACCTCGAAGATGAACTGAACTGTACCCTGCTGATCCGCGACGGGCGCAAGCTGTTGCTGACCGACACCGGACGCGTGGTGTTCGAACGCGGGCTGGCGATCCTGGCGGAGTTCCGCCAGCTTGAGGCCGAACTTGCGGATATCAACCACCTTACTAAAGGGCTGCTGCGGCTCGGTATTCCGCCGATGGTCGGCATGATGATGGCCGGGCCGATTAGCCTGTTTCGTCAGCGCTACCCCGGCGTTGAGCTGAAAATTTCTGAATTTGGCGGCCTGACCGTCCAGCAGGCAGTGATGAACGGCGAGCTGGATGTGGCGATGACGGCCCTCCCCGTAGAGGAAGAGAGCGGTCTGGCAACACTGCCGTTGTTCAGCCATCCGCTGTGCGTACTCGTACCGCGCTCCGGTGACTGGCTGAAAATTGACTCGGTGAAACCCGAACTGCTCGGCGAACATCCGTTGCTGATCTACAACGAAGACTTCGCCTTAAGCCGCCAGCTGATGACGCTGTTTAACCAACATAATGTGAAGCCACGCATTGCGGTGCGCAGCGGTCAGTGGGATTTTCTGGCCGCGATGGTGCAGGCTGGCGTGGGGATTGCCATTCTGCCGCAGCCGATTTGCGAGCGGCTGGATAAAAACACGCTGCGCTGGATCCCGCTGGAGAGCGAGCTGCACTGGCAGTTGGGGATGATTTGGCGTGAAGGGGTCTATCTGTCGCACAGCGCGCAGGCGTGGCTGCAATGCTGTGAGGGGTTTTGGGCCCCCTCACCCTAACCCTCTCCCCATAGGGGAGAGGGAACCGATCGAGCACGGAGGCCCGGTAAGCGCAGCGCCACCGGGCAATTACAGCGCTACTGATTCTCTATCAACAGCGCTTCCAGCAGATCCAGATCGTGTAGTAGCTTTTGCAGCGTCTCGTTGCTGATCTGGCGCGTCGCGCGCAGGTGATACAGCTCGGCACGCTCGGAGCGCAGCGCCGCCAGGCGGAAACGGCGTTCGAGGTTCTCTTCCTGCAACGAACTTTCCACATCGTTACGTCCGTCAGCACGGCGGCGCAAATTACCGATCACGCGTGAACTGACTTCCTTCAGCAGCTGATTATCAATATTCTCTTCTGCATCGGCGGCCAGACGCTCTTCCATCTTCTCGATGGCGACAATCGCCACTTCCGCCGTTGCCGCGCGGGCAATCCGCTCCTCTTTATGCTGTTGCGAGGAATCACCCGCATCAATATGTTGCAGCAGAATCGGCAGCATAATCACGCCGACAAACAGCGAGAAGAGGATTACGCCCGCCGCCAGGAACACCAGCTCGTAGCGCGCCGGGAAGACGTCACCCGTCGGCAGCAGCAGCGGAATGGAGAGCACACCGGCGAGAGTAATCGCCCCGCGTACGCCCGCGAAAGAGGCAATCAGCAGCTCGCGCGTGGTCCAGGAGCCAAACTCCATCGGCTTTTTGGTCAGGAAACGAACGCTGAACTTTTTCATCGTCCACAGCCAGCCGAAACGCACCAGCATCAGCGCCATGTAGATCAACACGATATCGGTAAACAGCATCCAGACTTCAACGTTTGGATCCGCCTCCGCCGCAATCAGCGAGGATTCCATAATGCCCGGCAGTTGCAGGCCCAACAGCAGGAACACCATGCCGTTAAACACAAACTCGAGCATAGCCCAGGTACTGTTCGCGCGCAGGCGCATCGCCAGCGGCGCGCGGCGCATAACGCCGGAGCGGGTGATGGTCATCCCCGCGGCTACCGCCGCCAGAATACCCGACACGCCAATGTGTTCGGCAATCAGGTAAGAGGCAAACGGCAGCAGGAACAGCAGCACGATTTGGGTGGCAGGCTCATCGCCGCCCCAGCGGCTGAGGAAGCGCAGCGAGCGTCCGTACAGCCAGCTCACTACGAAGCCCGCGAGGATACCGCCAATCGCCACCTTGAAGAATTCCAGGGTCGCGCCGCCGACGGTAAAGACCATGGTCCCCATGGCAACCGCCACGGCAAACTTCAGGGCGACCAGGCCAGAGGCGTCGTTCATCAGCGCCTCGCCCTGCAAAATGCCCATGATTTTCTTTGGAATGCGCCCTTCGCCCACAATGCCGGACAGCGCCACGGCGTCGGTAGGCGACAGCACGGCGGCCAGCGCAAAGGCGGGTATAAGCGGGATCCCCGGTACGGCCCAGTAGATCAGGAAGCCAATCCCGACGACGGTAACCACCACCAGCGCCAGCGCCAGACCGAAGATTTCTCGCCCGTGCTCAAGAAATTCGCGCGTCGGCGTTTTCCAGCCATCGGCAAACAGCAGCGGCGGGATAAACAGCACGAGGAACAGTTCCGGATCGAACTCCACGTGCAGACCGAACGTCGGCCACGCCAGCAGCGCGCCGATAGCTATTTGCATTAAAGGCAGGGGGACCTGGAAGGGCAGTACGCGTGTAACCACCCCGGATAATGAGACCACAAGGGTCATGATGAGTATTGTGAAGAAAATTTCCATGCGTTCCCTGTTTGCTGTGTATCTTATAAGCCAAACCTGAGGCGTCGTGCCTCTTATTCTATCCTCTCCAGAGTAACGTAAAAGACAACGGGATGAGTCCTGAAAATAAAAACGGGCGGCCTGAGCCACCCGTTTTCGCATAAAAAGTCAATTCAGATGGCCCAGCCGCCCGCGTAGAACGCCACCAGCGCAACGGCGATGACCACGGTGCCGATGTTCAGCTTGCGCCACTCACCGGAGACCAGACGGCCAATCACCAGCGAGGCGAACCCGATCATAATGCCGGTCACGATGTTACAGGTCAGCACGATGAATACCGCAGTGATCAGGCCAGACATGGCATCAACAAAGTCAGCAAAGTCGATTTTCGCCACGTTGCTCAGCATCAGCAGGCCGACGTACATCAGCGCAGGTGCGGTCGCGTAAGCTGGCACCAGATAAGAGAGCGGAGAGAGGAACAGGATCAGCAGGAACAGCACGCCAACGGTGATGGCCGTCAGGCCGGTTTTACCGCCTGCCGCCGTACCCGCTGCGGATTCGATGTACACAGCCGCAGGCGCCGCACCCACCAGACCAGAGAAAACGCTGCTCAGGGAGTCGGTGGTCAGCGCTTTGCCGCCGTCAATAATCTGGCCGTCTTTATCCAGCAGGTTCGCCTGACCGGCCACCGCGCGGATGGTGCCGGTGGCGTCAAATACCGCGGTCATTACCAGCGCCAGCACACTTGGCAGGATCACCGGGTTCAGCGCGCCGACAATATCCAGGCTACCAATCAGGGAGTTGCCTTTGTCATCGCTCAGCGAAGGCATGGCGAAAATACCGGAGAAGTGAACGGTCGGATCGAAGATCAGGCCGACAATGGACACGCCGATAATGGTCAGCAGAATGCCGCCCGGCACTTTCAGTTTTTCCAGGCCAATGATCACCGCCAGCCCCACCAGCGACATGATCACCGGGAAGCTCGCGAAGTTACCCAGCGCAACCGGCAGGCCGTCCAGCGGATTCTTGATGACCAGACCCACGCCATTGGCGGCAATCAGCAGCAGGAACAGGCCGATGCCGATACCGGTGCCGTGCGCCACGCCCTGCGGCAGGTTGCGCAAAATCCAGCTACGGATGCCGGTAGCAGAGATCACGGTGAACAGTACCCCCATCAGGAATACCGCGCCGAGCGCTACCGGGACACTGATATGCTGACCCAGCACCAGGCTGAAGGCGGTAAACGCGGTCAGGGAGATGGCGCAACCAATTGCCAGAGGCAGGTTCGCCCACAAGCCCATCACAATCGAACCCACACCCGCAACCAGGCAGGTGGCAACGAAGACCGCCGCTGGCGGGAAGCCGGCTTTGCCGAGCATGCCTGGCACCACAATGACGGAGTACACCATCGCCAGAAACGTGGTCAGACCGGCAACCACTTCCTGGCGCACGGTGCTGCCGCGAGCAGAAATTTTAAACATGGCGTCAAGTGAACCGCCGGTACGCGCAGATGGCGTAGACATAGAAAACATCCCCTGAAAATTTTTATTGAAAGTCCGTAAGCGTGGTGGAGACTCCACTGCCAGCGAAACGTCAAATCCTTGTGCTGCGTTTGCGACGAAAGGGGCGTCACAAAAAAAGCAAACGTTTAGCTCCGCGCTTACAAAACGGGTGGTCAAATGTAGGCAAACGATTATCTAGCCTAATACCCGCCCTTTTCAACTGAACTTTCTCGTTTTTCGCTAAAATAGCCTCACGGCGATGAAGAATTAAGCAGAGGATGCGCAAACGTTATCGTCCATGCGCAATTTCGTTACATTTCAGCCCTCGCCGGGGATCGTCAGCGGGCCGCCTTTCGCAAGCGTTGTCTGCCAGCCCGGACGTGCCTCCACCCTCTGTTTCCACGCCTCTATGTGGTCGAGATTGTCGATGCCGCCTCTCGCCAGCAGGGCAAAGACAGGAAAACTCATCTGGATATCAGCCATGGTCAGCGTGTCGCCGGCAAACCAGCTATTTTCGGCGAGATGATCGTTAATAAAGCGTGCATGCGTTTCCAGCTGGCGGTTGAGATACGCTTTTTGCACTCCCTGCCCCAGCGCCTTACCCAGCGTGCGCAGGCCAAACGGCACGGGTGGTTTACCGAGGCTGTTGAACACCAGCTTCATTAACAGTAACGGCATCAGAGAGCCTTCGGCGTAATGCAGCCAGAAGCGATACTGCACTTTATGGGCAGGATCTAACGGTTTGAATTGTGAGGCCGGATCGTATGTTTCCTGAAGATATTCAAGAATTGCGCCTGATTCGGCCAGAACCAGTCCGTTATCTTCCAGGACAGGGGATTTTCCCAGCGGATGGACTTTTTTGAGCGCGTCTGGCGCGAGCATGGTTTTTTCGCGCTGGTAGCGCACAATCTCATACGTCAGACCCAGCTCTTCCAGCGCCCAGAGGACGCGATGTGAACGAGACTGGTTAAGGTGGTGGACCGTTAGCATGATGTTCTCCGGTGATTCATACTTTTTAACTATAGAAAACTGAACAACTTCACGAAAAAAATTCGGCTAAAAACTCATCCTTTCCGGTGGCAAAAACGGCGGCCGGGCATAGAATTAAGGTATCAGTACAAACCGGAACCTCCTCCACAAGCTCGACACGAGGGGTACTGATGTCGGGGGAAACCCTCCCGAGAACCAGCGGGATAGAGAGAAAGACAAAGACCGGAAAAAACTAAAGCGCCCTTAGTGGCGCTTTAGTTCTTTATGCTTGTTTTGCGGTGCAGCGCTTCGCTTAACTGGCAAACAGACCTCAATCCTCCTCCAGCAGTCTCGCCCCCGTCCCCTGCTCGCCCAGCCTGTCGCCGGGGTTTCGCAACGGACAATCACTACGTGATAAACACCCGCAACCAATACAGCCGTCCAGCTCATCGCGCAGTGCAACAAGCGTGTGGATGCGCCTGTCCAGCTCCTCTCGCCACTGGGATGACAATTGCTTCCACTCTTTCGCGCTCAACGAGTGCCCTTCCGGCAAAACGCCGAACGCGTCACCGATGGTGGCCAGGGGGATGCCAATACGTTGCGCAATTTTGATAATCGCCACGTAGCGGAGCACGTCACGGGTGTAGCGACGCTGGTTCCCGGCGTTACGGATACTTTTTATTAACCCTTTGCTTTCATAAAAATGAAGCGCCGACACCGCTACGCCGCTTCGCTTCGCGACTTCGCCAGGGGTTAACAGCGCTTTAATGCGCGGTAATCTCTTTTCCATAAAACCTCTTTACCTCAAGTTAACTTGAGGAATTATACTCCCCCGCAGAGAAAACGACGAATCAACCAGGACAGATGTCTCCACAGAGGGGTAACCTAATGTCGCATCAGCAAATTATTCAGACGCTTATTGAATGGATTGATGAACATATCGACCAGCCGTTGAACATTGATGTGGTCGCTAAAAAGTCGGGCTATTCGAAATGGTATTTACAGCGAATGTTCCGCACCGTAATGCATCAAACGCTGGGTGACTATATTCGCCAGCGCAGGCTCCTGCTGGCAGCGCAGGCGTTACGCTCAACGCAGCGGCCCATTTTTGATATCGCAATGGATCTGGGCTATGTGTCGCAGCAGACCTTTTCCCGCGTCTTCCGCCGCGAGTTTGACCGTACGCCGAGCGACTATCGCCATCGGCTTAATTAATGCGTATTAACGCGAAGGTTGCTGCTGCCAGGCCATAAATGCCTGCGGCGGCATCGCTTTCGCGAAATGCCATCCCTGACAATACTGCACGCCACGTTTCAGCAGCCAGCTCACCTGCTCCCCCGTCTCGACCCCTTCCGCAATGGTTTTCAGCCGCAGGCTTTGCGCCATCTCAATGATGTGTTCGGCAATCAGGTGACTGGTGCTGTTGGTGGTTAAGGTATCAATGAAGGACTTGTCGATTTTCAGGATATCGACGTTCAGCGAATAGAGGTTATGCAAATTAGAGTAGCCGGTTCCAAAATCATCAATCGCCACCTCATAGCCCGCCTGGCGAAACGCCTGGATGACCGGCGTGGTTTTAGGCACATCAATAAAACCACGTTCCGTAACCTCAATTTTGATTTGCTGCGCGCGGACCGAGTAAAAGCGGGCTTTGTCGGAGATGAGGGCGATAAGACGCGAGGAGTGGAAATCCGAGGCCGACAGGTTTATTGAGACATACAGATGAGGATGAGCGGCAAGGAAATGCCCCAGATCGCTGAACACCGCCTCCACGACGTAGTCCGTGATGCGCGCAATCATCCCCTCTTTTTCTGCCAGAGGAATAAATTCCGCGGGGCTCATAACCTGCCCGTTGAATCCCGGCCAGCGCAACAACGCCTCTGCCCCTACGCACTGGTTATTTTTAATATCAATAATGGGCTGATAATGGACGCACAGCTGGCGTGTATTCAGCGCCCGGTGCAGACGACGGCCAGGCGAATTCAATTCACGGTGTGTACGCGACCACACCAGCAGAATAATAATGCTGCAAATCATCCCCAGCGGTAGCGTCAGGGTAGCCTGATGATAAAGCGTTTTATAAAAACGAGCACTGGACGTTGAAACTATCGCCGCAATGGGTCGCTGCGCCGATTCTACAATCGTATAAAAACGGTCCCCTTTCTGAAAAGTCGTTTCCTGATGCCCAATCATCGAATGCATTAAAGGAATATTGGCTTTCTGGCTGACAGAAAAGAATGCATTGCTGACGGTGTCATACACTCCCCACGACAGGGAACGATCGTCTGACATCACCTCACTGTACGAAAGCGGATTAACCACGACGACGTAATTTCCGCGCTGCATATATATCATTTTATAACCATAAAAAAATGGCGTGTCGCGAAAATAATAGATGGCAACGTCGGGTTTACGTGTGTAATTGGCTGCGGGAATAATGTAAGGATGGTCCGGAGTGAAAAGGGTCGAGCAACGAAAACGCTGCCCTTCAGCATAAATTAAATCGGCAACAAAAAGACGACCGCGGGCAACGTTCAACATATATTGACGATGCGCCGGCGTACAAATGTTACCCTGATATTTTTCCGCCTCTTCCCGAGCCAGATCAACCTGTTGAATTACCCGTTCAGTTTTGTTTAAAGCAAGTTCAGCAAAGGTGCGCAGCTCGGCGCTGATTTCTGACACGGCTCGAAGCTTGGCAAACCATAGCGCAAGCATCACCGGCAGCATAACGACCATGATAATCCCGACCACGTTGAGCATCTTGCGCCGCGCGCTACGATTCATTTCCCGCTCTGTATCCCTGAATGTTGTACGCCTGTAGCAATGAAGGCCGGCTGCTTTGATAAACAGGTGATTACGTTGCATGAATCATGCGAAGTTAGCAACTGACTTTTGGTATTAAAAATCCTAAAATTCATGATGCCGATAATATTTTCCCGTAAGCTAAACTGAAAGTATTCGTTCAGTTTCTATTAAGGAAATAATTATCCAGCACATCCGGGTGGTTTAAGTTAGCACAATAGAGAATCGTTGATTTAACCAAACGTCTGAGCGCTTGAAAAAGATGCATGATGAACCCGCAACGTCGTGATAATTGTTCGTGGATGTTTCGGTATTTGATTTATTCATCATCAGATGCGACCACATTATTTTTTGCGACGCCCGACAAATAGCGTTTCCATTTTCCCGTAAAACGACTCACGCGCCGCGTTCCCTGCATGGGCCGCGTTTTCATCTGCTGTATGCGCACATGCCCACACCGACGCGGGGCTGAGGCCCCAGCCCCGCTGACAAAGATATATTCTCCAGGGTGATAAATCGCCCATTTTTCCTCAATGTGACACTGGCTAATAAAACATCAAATGTGATATAGTTCACACATCTTATGTAACGAGAAACATTGTTTCATTCCAGTTCGTCTGTTTTGTCGAGGATGGGTTTTATGGCAACCATTACCACCAGCATGGTGCTCCTGCGCTGGCCGTTGTTGAGCGCGGTTTTGATGTTTTTGGCCAGCACGTTAAACATTCAGTTCCGAAAGTCCGACTACGCGGGTCTGGCGGTGATTAGTACCCTGTTAGGGTTGGGAGCCGCATGCTGGTTCGCGACAGGGTTGCTCGGCATTACGTTGATGGATATGTCTGCCGTCTGGGAAAACATTAAAGTGGTGATGGTTGAAGCCATGAGCCACACTCCGCCAGACTGGCCGATGGTGATTACCTGATCGCCTGTTATTAAAAAACCCAGACAGGTGTCTGGGTTTTTTTTGATTTACGCGTCTGGATATCAGAACGGAATATCGTCGTCGAAGTCCATTGGTGGTTCGTTAGACGGTGCCGGGGCAGACTGCTGCTGCGGACGAGACTGCGCGCCGCCGCTGAACTGGTTGCCGCCCTGCGGCTGCTGTGGCTGGCCCCAACCGCCCTGCTGCTGGCCGCCACCTGCTGGTGCGCCACCGCCCTGACGACCACCCAGCATCTGCATGGTGCCGCCAACATTTACCACCACTTCCGTGGTGTATTTTTCCTGACCGGATTGATCGGTCCATTTGCGGGTACGCAGCTGGCCTTCGATATAGACCTGAGAACCTTTGCGCAGATACTCACCGGCCACTTCAGCCAGTTTGCCAAACAGCACAACGCGGTGCCATTCGGTCTGCTCTTTCATTTCACCGGTCGCTTTATCACGCCAGGATTCGGAAGTAGCCAGCGTAATGTTGGCAACTGCACCACCACTCGGCATGTAGCGTACTTCCGGGTCCTGGCCCAGATTACCGACGAGAATCACCTTGTTTACGCCTCTGCTGGCCATGTTCGTGTCTCCTGAATACGTTTCTTAATAGTGTAAACGCGCGAGTGTACCATTTCCATACGACACTTTGATAGTTGCGTAGCATGTTCCAGACTTCTCTCGCGAACTCGACATTGTTACACAGTGAATCAGAAAATGCATTCCAATACTGTATATTCAAACAGGTCATTTTGTGTCATAATTAGCCGTTTCTGACAGCCGTTTGTCCTTCAAACAAATCAGGCAATCCGTGTTCCAACCGGGAAAGGTGAATGGATAAGATCGAAGTTCGGGGCGCCCGCACCCACAATCTCAAGAATATCAACCTCATAATCCCTCGCGACAAACTCATCGTCGTGACCGGGCTTTCGGGGTCTGGCAAATCCTCACTGGCTTTCGACACCTTGTATGCCGAAGGACAGCGTCGTTACGTTGAATCACTTTCAGCGTACGCACGTCAGTTCCTGTCGCTGATGGAAAAACCGGATGTCGACCATATTGAAGGGTTGTCCCCGGCTATTTCTATTGAGCAAAAATCTACCTCGCATAACCCGCGTTCAACGGTCGGTACCATTACCGAAATTCATGACTACCTGCGCCTGCTGTATGCGCGCGTGGGCGAGCCGCGCTGCCCGGATCACGACGTCCCACTGGCGGCCCAGACCGTGAGCCAGATGGTGGATAACGTGCTGTCGCAGCCGGAAGGCAAACGCCTGATGCTGCTGGCGCCCATTATTAAAGAGCGTAAAGGCGAACACACCAAAACGCTGGAAAACCTGGCAAGCCAGGGCTATATCCGCGCCCGTATCGACGGCGAAGTGTGTGACCTCTCCGATCCGCCAAAGCTGGAGCTGCAAAAGAAACACACCATCGAAGTGGTGATTGACCGCTTCAAGGTACGTGAAGATCTGGCCACGCGTCTGGCGGAATCCTTTGAAACGGCGCTGGAACTGTCGGGCGGTACGGCGGTAGTGTCAGACATGGACGATGCGAAAGCGGAAGAGTTGCTCTTCTCCGCTAACTTCGCCTGCCCGATTTGCGGCTACAGCATGCGCGAGCTGGAACCGCGCCTGTTCTCGTTCAACAACCCGGCGGGCGCGTGCCCGACCTGTGACGGCCTTGGCGTTCAGCAGTATTTCGACCCCGATCGCGTCATCCAGAACCCGGAGCTGTCGCTGGCGGGTGGCGCCATTCGCGGCTGGGATAAGCGTAATTTTTACTACTTTCAGATGCTGAAATCGCTGGCAGAACACTATAAGTTCGACGTTGAAGCCCCGTGGGCCAGCCTGAGCGCGAACGTACATAAAGTGATCCTGTTCGGTTCCGGCAAAGAGAACATTGAGTTCAAGTACATGAACGATCGCGGTGACACCTCCGTACGTCGACACCCGTTCGAAGGGGTGCTGCACAACATGGAGCGCCGCTACAAAGAGACCGAATCCAGCGCGGTGCGCGAGGAGCTGGCTAAGTTTATTAGCAACCGCTCCTGCGCCACCTGTGAGGGGACACGTTTGCGTCGCGAAGCGCGTCACGTGTTTGTGGAAAACACGGCGCTACCGACCATCTCAGACATGAGCATTGGTCACGCGATGGACTTCTTCAATAACCTGAAGCTCTCCGGCCAGCGCGCGAAAATCGCTGAAAAAGTGCTGAAAGAGATCGGCGATCGCCTCAAGTTCCTCGTGAACGTCGGCCTGAACTACCTGACGCTTTCCCGCTCGGCTGAAACGCTGTCCGGCGGAGAAGCCCAGCGTATTCGTCTGGCGAGCCAGATTGGTGCCGGTCTGGTCGGCGTGATGTACGTGCTGGATGAGCCGTCTATCGGCCTGCACCAGCGCGACAACGAACGCCTGCTCGGCACGCTGGTTCACCTGCGTAACCTCGGCAACACGGTTATCGTGGTCGAGCACGACGAAGATGCAATCCGCGCCGCGGACCACGTCATCGACATCGGCCCGGGCGCTGGCGTGCACGGCGGACAGGTGGTGGCAGAAGGCACGCTGAAAGACATTATGGCGGTGCCCGAGTCGCTGACCGGTCAGTACATGAGCGGCAAGCGCAAAATCGAAGTGCCAAAACAGCGCGTGGCGGCGAACCCGGAAAAAGTGCTGAAGCTGACCGGCGCGCGCGGCAACAACCTGAAAGACGTGACCCTGACGCTGCCTGTCGGGCTGTTTACCTGCATCACCGGCGTGTCCGGTTCCGGTAAATCGACGCTGATCAACGATACGCTGTTCCCGATTGCACAGACGGCGCTGAACGGCGCAACGCTGGCCGAACCTGCACCGTACCGCGACATTCAGGGGCTGGAGCATTTCGATAAGGTTATTGATATCGATCAGAGTCCCATTGGCCGTACGCCGCGCTCCAACCCGGCAACCTATACCGGCGTCTTCACGCCCGTACGTGAACTCTTTGCCGGCGTGCCGGAAGCGCGTTCGCGCGGGTATACGCCAGGACGTTTTAGCTTTAACGTGCGCGGAGGCCGCTGTGAAGCGTGCCAGGGCGACGGCGTGATCAAGGTTGAGATGCACTTCCTGCCGGATATCTACGTGCCGTGCGACCAGTGCAAAGGTAAGCGCTATAACCGCGAAACGCTGGAAATTAAGTACAAAGGCAAGACCATCCACGAAGTGCTGGATATGACCATCGAAGAGGCGCGCGAGTTCTTTGACGCCGTCCCTGCGCTGGCGCGTAAGCTGCAAACCCTGATGGACGTGGGTCTGACCTATATTCGTCTGGGGCAGTCAGCGACAACGTTGTCCGGCGGTGAAGCGCAGCGCGTGAAGCTGGCTCGCGAGCTGTCCAAACGCGGTACCGGTCAGACGCTGTACATTCTGGATGAGCCGACCACCGGCCTGCACTTTGCGGATATCCAGCAGCTGCTGGACGTGCTGCACCAGCTGCGCGATCAGGGCAACACCATCGTGGTAATTGAGCACAACCTGGACGTGATTAAAACCGCAGACTGGATTGTCGATCTCGGCCCGGAAGGCGGCAGCGGCGGCGGTGAAATTCTCGTCTCCGGTACCCCAGAGACCGTTGCAGAGTGCGAAGCCTCGCACACCGCGCGCTTCCTCAAACCGTTGCTGTAATCGTCACACGGAGAGCTGCTGTCGGATCGTTTCCGGCAGCAGTTCTACCGCCTGTTGATACGACGCGTCCACCAGGTAGTAGATTTGCGAATCTGGCAGCGAGCCGTCGAGAAACACCGTACTCCAGTGCGCTTTATTCAGATGCTTACTTGGCCTGACATCATGGTGCTGCTGGCGCAGTAAGTCGGCCAGTTCCGGACTGGTTTTCAGTGATGCCGCAGGTCGCGCATCCACCTCTTTCACCATCGCGAACAGCACATCCCCCACTTTGATCTGCGTGGCTTTCCAGTCGCTGTGAACGCTTTGTTCCGCACCCGGCTTACTCATGCAGTACTGAAGTATCTCCGAAATTGTCATCTTTATTCCCCTTGTAGCGTTGCGATAATTTTACGCGAACCACCGTGAATGCGATGTTCTCCCAGCCAGATCCCCTGCCACGTACCCAGCAGTAGCCGTCCGTTGTGGACCGGCAGCATCAGCGAGACGCCCAGCAAAGAGGATTTGATGTGCGAGGGCATATCATCCGCCCCCTCGTAATCATGCTCATACGGGGCGTTATCCGGGACGGTTTTCAGAAAATGCCGCTCCATGTCAGACCGGACGGTGGGATCGCAATTTTCATTGAGCGTGAGAGAAGCAGACGTGTGCTGAAGCAGCAGATGCAGCAAACCCGTTTTGACGCGCGAGAGGTCGCGGATTTGCCCGATGACTTCGTCCGTCACAAGGTGAAATCCGCGTGGCTTTGCGCTTAAGGTCAGGGTCTGTTGATACCACATGTGCTGCTCCATTATGAAAGGTGAATCTTTCTAAGTGTGCAGCAAGAAAGCGAAAGGTAAAACCCGCGCGGCGAGATTTGATTAAAAAAGCATCCACCCCGCCGTAAATGCATCAGTATTCGGAGTTAACAATCACCTCTTCACCAAATTTTCCGGCCATCGGCAGCGGTCGGTAGGTGGAGTTCGAGGCGCGTAACACCCTGATGCCTCTGGCTCCCACGTCGTGCGCCGCGGTGATGTCGTTATCTGAATCACCGTAGAACACTTTGATATTTTTCTTTTCCAGCCACTGAGTTTTAGTGTTTTGCCCTTCCTGGTCCCCGGCAAAAATGACCGGATTCATGCTGGCCGCCGGGATCAGGAAATCATCCTGTAGCGTTTTCGAGACGGTTTCGGTTTTGGTCTGGCTACGTCCGGTCACGAAGTAAATGCTGTCGCCGCGCTTTACGTGCATGGCGATCAGCGCGCGGGCAACCTCTTTCGGGATACTGAACTCATCCCAGCCGTTGTTCATCTTTTCCCAGAATTCTGGGTTTTTCAGATAGGCTTCGCTGTCCGGGGAGTACGTTTTTTTGCCGCGCCAGAAACCGGGGCTGGAGAAGAGAACGGTATCATCAATATCGAAGCCCACGGCCATCGGCGGGCGACCCGTCAGGCTGTTTTCGATTTGTGCTACTGAAACCCAGTGAATGGGGGCCTGTTCGGCAAGTATGGCGGCGGTGGTGCCGGTGTAAAGCGGCGTGGGTGCAGAAGCCCGCGCAACAACGGTACTATTAAGCGAGAACAATAAGCAGGCGGCGCTGAGCGCCAGTGTGATCTTGCGCATATTTTCCCCTGAATATTCAGTTTGTTATCTTTTTATTTTGAGCGGATGGTCAAAAAACTATCCGACCATAACCCCAGCGGGAGGGGAAGGAAAGGAGTTTTTACTTATGGAGCTGAATAAAAAGAAGACGATCACAAAGCGTGGATGGGACATGTAGGTCCGGTAAGCGTAGCGCCACCGGGCGAAATTTACTGCGGTCTGATGCCCTCACCCCAGCCCTCTCCCACAGGGAGAGGGAGAATAACCAGCCCGTAGGTCCGGTAAGCATAGCGCCACCGGGCGAAATTTACTGCGGTCTGATGCCCTCACCCCAGCCCTCTCCCACAGGGAGAGGGAGAACAACCAGCCCGTAGGCTCGGTAAGCGTAGCGCCACCGGGCGAAATTTACTGCGGTCTGATGCCCTCACCCCAGCCCTCTCCCACAGGGAGAGGGAGAACAACCAGCCCGTAGGCTCGGTAAGCGT
>NZ_JAALCJ010000012.1 GCF_011078175.1 Enterobacter cloacae | reverse complement strand
CGCTTCAGAGTCAAGCGTTTATTTTGCTTTTCTCTGCTGACCCGGCGGCTTGCGTGCCGTTGTTCCGTGTCAGTGGAGGCGCATTATAGGGAGTTCTTCTGAAGTGACAAGCACTAAATACAAAAAACTTTTTGTTCGGTCATTTTTCAAACTCAACGCTTATTTAAACCGCGAATCGTCCGTTAAACGCGCAATTTCACGGGCGAAACTGGCGACCTGAGCCCAGTCGGTATAAACGACTTCTTTACGCGTATCCGTTTCCCCGCCCGTCATCTTCATGATCAGGCGGATCATAAAGCGGTCATACCAGCGGTAACGCGGGTAACGCAGCGCACCGGCAAAGACAGAACAGATGTCGGGCTGCCATGGCGAATTCAGCAAGAACTTGCGCGTATAGCTGTTAGTCTGCGGCGTACGCTTCTCCGCTTTACGGGCAACGAGGTTGACCGAGTAAAACGCGCCAGGCAGCTTAGCGAGCTCCGCCGTATGCCTTTTCACAAAGCGATCCAGCGCAGGATGGAAATGACCGTAACGAATTGAAGCGCCAATTACCACACGGTCGTAATCCTGCCAGGCAATCTGCTCTGTGCGATTCAGGTTCAACACATCAGAATAAATGCCCAGCTCTGTGAGTTCAGAAGCCAGATACGAAGCAATCTCACGCGTTTGCCCGTCACGCGTTGAGAAAAGAATTAACGTTTTCACCAATGTCTCCTTACTCACGCCAGAATGTTGGGGTAAACAGCACCAGCAACGTAAAGACCTCAAGACGCCCAAACAACATATTGGCGATTAAGATCCACTTCGCCACCGGGTTCATACTGGCAAAGTTATCCGCCACGACGCCCAGCCCCGGCCCCAGGTTGTTTAACGTTGCCACCACAGAGGCGAAGGCAGAGAAATCGTCCACGCCCGTGGCGATAATCGCCAGCATACTGACAATAAAGACCAGCGCATAAGCCGAGAAGAATCCCCACACCGCTTCGAGGATACGTTCCGGCAGCGCGCGGTTCCCCAGCTTAATGCTGTAAACCGCATTCGGGTGGACCAGACGTTTCAACTCACGGTTCCCCTGCTTGAACAGCAGCAAAATACGGATCACCTTCAGACCACCGCCCGTCGACCCGGCGCACCCGCCGATAAATGCAGAGCACAACAGCAGCACCGGCAGGAACAGCGGCCAGCGCGCAATACTGTCCGTGGTGAAACCGGCTGTTGTCGCCATCGATACCACCTGGAAGAAAGCCTGGTTCAGGGTTGTGACTGCCGAGTTATAGACATCGTGGAACCACAGTACCAGGGTGCAGATAACCACCAGGGTCAGCTGGACGCCAATAAACATCCGGAATTCCGGGTCGCGCCAGTACACCTTGAGGCTACGTCCGCTAAGCAACGAGAAGTGTAGACCGTAGTTACAGCCTGAGATCAGCAGGAAGATGGCAATGATGGTATTAATTGTCGGGCTGTCAAAATAACCGACGCTGGCATCGTGGGTGGAAAACCCGCCGATAGCGATAGTCGCAAAGCTGTGTCCGATGGCATCAAACGCAGGCATCCCGGCAAACCACAGCGCCAGCGCGCAGGCCACCGTCAGCAGGACATAAATAAGCCACAGGGTTTTCGCCGTCTCTGCAATACGCGGGCGCATCTTGTTATCTTTCAACGGGCCAGGCATCTCTGCCCGATAAAGCTGCATCCCCCCGACGCCCAGAATCGGCAGAATAGCCACCGCCAGGACGATAATCCCCATGCCGCCGAACCACTGGAGCATCTGCCGGTAAAAGAGAATCGCATGTGGGAGCGAATCCAGCCCTACAAGCGTGGTGGCCCCGGTGGTCGTTAATCCGGAGAACGATTCAAAAAACGCATCCGTTACGGTGAGATTCGGTTGTTCAGAGAAGATAAACGGCAGCGCACCCACGCTTCCCAGTACCGTCCAGAACAGAACCACAATCAGAAACCCCTCCCGGGATTTCAATTCACCTTTCTCACGACGGTTTGGCCACCACAACAGGGAGCCAATCGTCAGCGCGACAAAAAAGGTTTGCGTAAATGCGCGCCCCGCACCGTCCCGGTAGATGAGCGCCACCAGCCCAGGAATGATCATCGTCCCGGAGAAAAGTATGACCAGCAATCCAACGATTCGGGTAATGGCACGAAAATGCATCTCTGCCGCTTCCTTAGGTATTCAATATTGTGAGGTGGGGATTATTCTTCAATCGGCAGTAATTGCAATGAACCGCGACTAAAATCAGCGAGTTTTGCTGAAAAAGCAGCCAGTTCCGCCTGAGGAAGCGCCACGCGTAATTGCACCATTGCCTGATAATCACTGTGTGCGATGACGCCGTTAAACTGTTTGAGCAATGCTTCGATACCCGAAAGCTGGGCGTAATCGCATAACAAAGTATATTCGGTAAGTGGCGTTTTGCGGGTCGTTATCAGTTGATTAAGCGCCTGCTGAACACCACCGCCGTAGGCTTTAACAAGGCCTCCGGTGCCTAGCAAAATGCCCCCGTAGAAGCGAACAACGACGGCGGTGATTTCACCCACACCGCTGCCCATCAACTGGGAGAGCATCGGTTTTCCGGCCGTGCCCGCCGGTTCACCGTCATCAGAAAACCCGAGCTGCTGTGAGTCGTCTGGCGGCCCGGCGACCCACGCCACACAGTGATGGCGGGCATCGGGATGCTGCGCGCGGACAGACTCGACGAACGCCTTCGCCGCCTCCACGCCGTCGGTATGTGCCAACAGCGTGATAAAGCGGCTTTTTTTGATTTCCTCAACAAAGGTGACCGGCTCGGCCGGTATCAGCCAGCTTTCCATCAGGCCAGCTTCAGATCTCGCGTCATGTTCTCGATGCTGTTCTCATGGATAACCACGTTATCCTCGATACGAATGCCGCCATACGGCTTCAGCGCTTCAATTTTCTCCCAGTTGAAGTGCTTGCTGAATTGCCCTTCACGCCACGGTGCCAGCAGGGATTCAATAAAGTAGATGCCTGGCTCGATGGTCAATACCATACGCGGGGCCAGAACGCGGGTGCAGCGCAGATAAGGATATTTTGACGGTGCCGCCAGGTGCGTACCAGTATCATCCTGCATAAAGCCCGCGACGTCATGAACCTGTAAACCCAGCGGGTGGCCGATACCGTGCGGCATAAATGGCCCGGTCAGATCGTTCTCAACCATCGCCTCTTCGCTCATGTCGTTGACAATCTGATGCTTACGCAGCAGTTTCGCGATGCGCTGATGGAACTGGATGTGGTAATCCACATAGCTGGTTCCCGCTTTCATGGTGCCAATCAGCGCCTGCTGTTCATCGTTCACGTCTTTAATCAGTTGCGCGAAATCGGTATCCGCATTCGCCGCCCAGGTACGCGTAAGGTCTGCCGCATAGCCGTTGTACTCTGCCCCCGCGTCCAGCAGGAAGCTACGCATCTCAGCCGGAACCTGATGATCCAGTTTGGTGTAGTGCAGAACCGAGGCATGTTCATTCAGCGCCACGATGTTGCTGTACGGCACGTCGGTATCGCGGTGGCCGGTCGCCGTCAGGTAAGCCTGATTGATATCGAACTCGCTCATGCCGGACTGGAAGGCTTCATGCGCCGCACGGTGACCGTTCACCGCCGTTTTTTGCGCTTCACGCATGCAGTAAAGCTCGTAGTCCGTCTTGTAGGCGCGATAGTAGTGCAGATAATCCAGTACGCCTTTCGGGTTGAGCTTATCTGCCGGAATATCCAGACCCAGCGCACGCTCAGGAACTGGACCAATGTAGCCGATGTTGCCGCGCGCCGCTGGCAGCTGGCTGCCAATGCCGTCCGCTTTTGGCAGCGCAATCACGTCAATTTCTTCGGTCCAGAATGAGGTCGGCAGCGGCTCCACGTTGTGCCAGTAATCGACCGGCAGGTAGAACCACAGTTTCGGCCTGTTCACGCCATCCACCAGCAACCAGCAATTTGGCACCTGCGTGACAGGCACCCAGGCTTTAAACTGCGGGTTAACCTTGAAGGGATAAGCATGATCATCAAGAAAAGTATTCATCAGCTCGCCGGAGTGGATCAGCAGGGCATCCAGCTTGAAGCGGGCCAGTACATCGCGGGTACGTTCCTGTAGGGTAACGATATGATTTTTATAAAGCGAAGCCAGTGAGTCCATCATTCTTCCTTTCGTTTTTTTGACCTCAAGTCATCGCATCTTAGCACACCTCACTGCGGGTGCGTGATTTCCACCGACCGTGATCAACGCAGCAATTTCTTAATGACTAATTTGCATTTTATTAACATAAATTCCACACTCCGTTTCATCTGGTATGACCAGATCCAATTGCTGGATTCAGGAGACCGACATGCTCTACAAAGGCGACACCCTGTACGTAGACTGGCTGGAAGATGGCATTGCCGAACTGGTGTTCGATGCCCCCGGCTCAGTGAACAAGCTTGATACCGCGACGGTGGCCAGTCTTGGCCAGGCGCTGGATGTACTTGAAAAGCAATCAGATTTAAAAGGGCTGCTGCTGCGCTCCAACAAAGCGGCCTTTATCGTTGGCGCGGATATCACCGAATTCCTGTCGCTGTTCCTGGTGCCCGAAGAACAGCTGAGCCAGTGGCTGCACTTCGCCAACAGCGTCTTTAATCGTCTGGAAGATCTGCCTGTTCCAACGATTTCTGCCGTAAATGGCTATGCGCTGGGCGGTGGCTGTGAGTGCGTACTCGCAACCGATTATCGTCTGGCCACGCCGGATCTGCGTATCGGTCTGCCTGAAACCAAACTGGGCATTATGCCGGGCTTTGGCGGCTCGGTGCGTATGCCGCGCATGTTGGGTGCCGACAGCGCGCTGGAAATCATTGCCGCAGGTAAAGATGTGGGCGCGGAACAGGCGCAGAAAATCGGACTGGTGGACGGCGTGGTTAAGCCTGAAAAACTGATTGAAGGCGCTGTCGCCATTCTGCGTCAGGCGATTAACGGCGATCTCGACTGGAAAGCCAAACGTCAGCCGAAGCTGGAACCGCTAAAGCTCAGCAAAATTGAAGCCACCATGAGCTTCACCATCGCCAAAGGTATGGTGATGCAGACGGCGGGTAAACACTACCCGGCGCCGATCACGGCGGTGAAAACCATTGAAGCGGCAGCGCGTCTGGGCCGTGATGACGCCCTGAAGCTGGAAAACCAGAGCTTTGTTCCGTTGGCGCACACCAACGAAGCCCGCGCGCTGGTTGGTATCTTCCTTAACGATCAGTTCGTGAAGGGCAAAGCCAAACAGCTAACCAAAAACGTTGAAACGCCAAAACACGCGGCGGTACTCGGTGCTGGCATTATGGGTGGCGGTATCGCTTACCAGTCGGCCTGGAAAGGCGTGCCGGTAGTAATGAAAGACATCAACGAGAAATCCCTGACGCTGGGCATGACCGAAGCGGCCAAGCTGCTGAATAAACAGCTTGAGCGCGGCAAAATTGACGGGCTGAAGCTTGCAGGCGTGATCTCAACCATTCAGCCAGTGCTGGAATACAGCGGTTTCGACCGTGTAGACGTAGTAGTTGAAGCGGTCGTTGAGAACCCGAAAGTGAAAAAAGCAGTGCTGGCCGAAACCGAAGACAAGGTGCGTCCGGAAACCGTGCTGGCCTCAAACACCTCCACCATTCCTATCAGCGAACTGGCGAGCGTGCTGAAGCGTCCGGAAAACTTCTGCGGGATGCACTTCTTTAACCCGGTGCACCGCATGCCGCTGGTCGAAGTGATCCGTGGGGAAAAAACCTCTGACGAAACCATCGCCAAAGTGGTGGCGTGGGCGAGCAAGATGGGCAAAACGCCGATCGTCGTTAACGACTGCCCGGGCTTCTTCGTTAACCGTGTGCTTTTCCCGTACTTCGCCGGTTTCAGCCAGCTCCTTCGCGACGGCGCAGATTTCCGCAAAATCGACAAAGTGATGGAAAAACAGTTCGGCTGGCCGATGGGCCCGGCGTATCTGCTGGACGTTGTCGGCATCGATACTGCCCATCACGCACAGGCGGTGATGGCGACGGGCTTCCCGCAGCGCATGCAGAAAGACTATCGCGACGCCATTGACGCCCTGTTCGACGCCAATCGCTTTGGTCAGAAAAACGGTCTGGGCTTCTGGCGCTATAAAGAAGACAGCAAAGGCAAACCGAAAAAAGAAGAAGATGCGGCGGTGGATGGCCTGCTGGCCGACGTCAGTCAGCCGAAACGCGACTTTACCGACGAAGAGATCATCGCCCGCATGATGATTCCAATGATCAACGAAGTGGTGCGCTGCCTCGAAGAAGGCATTATTGCCAGCCCGGCAGAAGCGGATATGGCGCTGGTGTACGGACTCGGCTTCCCTCCGTTCCACGGCGGCGCGTTCCGCTGGCTGGATACGCTCGGCAGCGCTCGCTATCTCGATATGGCTCAGCAATATCAGCACCTCGGTCCGCTTTATGACGTGCCGGAAGGTCTGCGTAACAAAGCGCGCCATAACGAACCCTACTACCCAGCAGTTGAGCCAGCCCGTCCGGTTGGCGAGCTGAAAACGGCTTAAGGAGTCACAATGGAAAAGGTTGTCATTGTTGATGCAATTCGCACCCCGATGGGCCGTTCAAAAGGCGGCGCGTTCCGTAACGTGCGAGCGGAAGATCTCTCCGCGCACCTGATGCGTAGCCTGCTGGCGCGTAACCCGGCGCTGGACCCAACAGCGCTGGACGATATCTACTGGGGCTGTGTCCAGCAGACGCTGGAGCAGGGCTTCAACATCGCCCGTAACGCGTCCCTGCTGGCGGAGATCCCGCATTCCGTTCCGGCCGTCACCGTCAACCGTCTTTGCGGTTCGTCGATGCAGGCGCTGCACGATGCGGCACGGATGATTATGACCGGCGATGCGCAGGCCTGCCTGGTGGGCGGCGTGGAGCACATGGGCCACGTGCCGATGAGCCACGGGGTCGATTTCCACCCAGGCATGAGCCGTAACGTGGCGAAAGCCGCGGGGATGATGGGCCTGACCGCCGAGATGCTCTCCCGCCTCCATGGCATCAGCCGTGAAATGCAGGATGCCTTTGCCGCGCGCTCTCACGCTCGCGCCTGGGCCGCCACGCAGTCCGGTGCCTTTAAGAATGAGATCATCCCGACCGGCGGTCACGATGCAGACGGCGTACTGAAGCAGTTCAGCTACGACGAAGTCATCCGCCCGGAAACCACGGTCGAAGCGCTTTCTACCCTGCGTCCGGCTTTTGATCCGGTCACCGGCACGGTAACGGCGGGCACTTCGTCTGCCCTGTCCGACGGTGCCGCCGCGATGCTGGTGATGAGCGAAAGCCGCGCCCGCGAATTAGGCCTGACGCCACGCGCCCGCGTGCGTTCGATGGCAGTCGTGGGCTGCGATCCTTCCATCATGGGTTACGGCCCGGTTCCGGCCTCGAAGCTGGCGCTGAAAAAAGCGGGATTAACCACCAGCGATATCGATCTGTTCGAGATGAACGAAGCCTTCGCCGCGCAGATCCTGCCGTGTATTAAAGATCTGGGGCTGATGGAACAGATCGACGAGAAAATTAACCTCAACGGCGGCGCGATCGCGCTCGGACACCCGCTGGGCTGCTCCGGGGCGCGTATCAGCACCACGCTGATCAACCTGATGGAGCGCAAAGATGCCCAGTTTGGTCTGGCAACAATGTGTATCGGGTTGGGTCAGGGGATCGCGACGGTGTTTGAGAGGGTGTAAATTAATTGAGAGAGTGTAAATAAGGAAAAGTATCTCAAAGCCAATGACGTCAGAACAAGGCGGCAAGCGAGCGAATCCCGATGAGCTTACATTAGTAAGTGATTCGGGTGAACGAGCGCAGCCAACGCAGTTATGGCGCCATTGGCGAAGAGAGACAGTTTAGTTGCCGTTCTTCCCGCCTGTCAGGGGCGGGTTTTTTACGTTATTGCAGCAGCGAAATATCCGCCACGCGCAGGAACAGCTCACGCAGTTTCTCAAGCATTGAGAGACGGTTAATCCGCAGCTCTTTATCTTCCACGTTCACCATCACCTTCTCGAAGAAGGCGTCGATGACGTCACGCAGCTCCGCCAGCTCCACCAGCGCTTCCTGGTAACGACCTTCCGCGAAGTACGGCTCCAGCTTGTCGCGCAGCACCACAACCTGCATCGCCAGAGAAATCTCTTCCGGCTCTTTCAGGGTTGCGGCGTTTACGCGCTCGTTCAGCGTTTCGTCAGACTTCGCCAGAATGTTGGAAACGCGCTTGTTAGCCGCAGCCAGCGCAGATGACGCATCCAGCGTACGGAAGTGGGAAACCGCCTTCATACGCGCATCGAAATCTGCCGGACGGGTCGGACGACGCGCCAGAACAGCCTGAATGGTATCAACGGAGTAACCTTCGTCCTGATACCACGCGCGGAAACGACCGAGCATAAAGTCGATAACATCATCCACAACCTTCGCGTTGGTCAGCTTATCGCCGTACAGACGTACCGCTTCTTCGGTCAGCGTTTGCAGATCGAGATTGAGGTTCTTCTCTACGATGATGCGCAGCACGCCCAGCGCAGCACGACGCAGCGCGAACGGGTCTTTGTCGCCTTTCGGATGCTGACCGATACCGAAGATACCCGCCAGGGTATCCATCTTGTCGGCAATCGCCACAGCGCAGGCAACCGGGTTAGACGGCAGATCGTCACCGGCAAAGCGCGGCTGATACTGCTCGTTCAGGGCTACCGCCACATCTTCCGCTTCGCCATCGTGACGCGCGTAGTGCATGCCCATCACGCCCTGGGTGTCGGTAAATTCGAACACCATGTTGGTCATCAGGTCGCACTTGGAGAGCAGGCCCGCGCGGGTAGCGTGGTTAACGTCGGCGCCAATTTCACGGGCAATCCAGCCGGACAGCTCCGCGATACGGTCGGTCTTGTCGCGCAGCGTACCCAGCTGCTGCTGGAACAGCACGGTTTGCAGACGCGGCAGGTTGTCTTCCAGACGTTTTTTACGGTCGGTGTTGAAGAAGAACTCGGCATCCGCCAGACGCGGACGCACCACTTTCTCGTTACCGGAGATAATCTGGCTCGGATCTTTCGATTCGATGTTCGCCACGAAGATGAAGTTTGGCAGCAGCTTGCCGTCATTGGCGTAAACCGGGAAGTACTTCTGGTCACCCTTCATGGTGTACACCAGCGCTTCTGCCGGAACGGCCAGGAATTTCTCTTCGAATTTCGCGGTCAGCACAACCGGCCATTCGACCAGAGAGGTCACCTCTTCCAGCAGGCTATCGCTCAGATCGGCATTACCGCCAATTTTGCGCGCCGCGTCTTCCGCGTCTGCTTTGATTTTGGCTTTACGCTGTTCGTAGTCAGCAATGACCTTACCGCGCTCCAGCAGGATCTGCGGGTACTGGTCAGCATTGTCGATGGTGAACTCCGGCTCGCCCATAAAGCGATGGCCGCGGATCACGCGATCGGACGCCACGCCCAGAATGGTCGCCGGGATAACGGTATCGCCCAGCAGCAGGGTCACGGTGTGAACCGGACGCACAAAGTGTACGTCGGACGCACCCCAGCGCATCAGCTTAGGAATCGGCAATTTTGCCAATGAGGTCGCGATCATGTCAGGCAGCAGTGCTTCGGCGCTTTCGCCTTTCACATGGGCACGATACAGCAGCCATTCACCTTTGTCGGTAGTCAGACGCTCGGCCTGATCAACGGTGATGCCGCAGCCGCGCGCCCAGCCTTCAGCCGCTTTGCTCGGCTTGCCTTCCGCGTCGAACGCCTGGGCGATTGCCGGGCCACGTTTTTCAACTTCGCGATCCGGCTGGGACGCCGCCAGGTTTGCCACTTTCAGCGCCAGACGACGCGGGGCAGCAAACCACTCAATGTTACCGTGTGCCAGGCCAGCGTTATCCAGCTCGGCAGTGACGTTCGCAGCAAAAGATTCAGCCAGGCTGCGCAGGGCTTTTGGTGGCAGCTCTTCGGTGCCAATTTCCACCAGGAATGTTTTCTCAGACATGGCCGCCTCTTATTTGTTTCGGTTGCACATCGGGAAGCCAAGGGCTTCACGGGACGCGTAGTAAGCTTCTGCAACGGCTTTGGTCAGGGTGCGAATACGCAGAATGTAGCGCTGACGTTCAGTCACGGAGATGGCTTTGCGGGCATCCAGCAGGTTGAAGCTGTGGGCAGCCTTCAGAATACGCTCGTAGGCAGGCAGCGGCAGCGGAGTCTCCAGCGCCAGCAGCTGCTGGGCTTCTTTCTCGTACTGCTCGAAGCAGGTGAACAGGAAGTCCACGTCCGCGTATTCGAAGTTATAGGTGGATTGCTCCACTTCGTTCTGATGGAACACGTCGCCGTAGGTGGTTTTACCCAGCGGGCCGTCGCTCCAGACCAGGTCGTAAACGCTGTCTACGCCCTGAATGTACATGGCCAGACGTTCCAGACCGTAGGTGATTTCACCGGTGATCGGTTTACATTCCAGACCGCCAACCTGCTGGAAGTAAGTAAACTGGGTCACTTCCATGCCGTTCAGCCACACTTCCCAACCCAGACCCCAGGCACCCAGCGTTGGGTTTTCCCAGTTATCTTCCACGAAACGAATGTCGTGAATGGTCGGATCCATACCCAGCTCTTTCAGTGACCCGAGGTACAGTTCCTGAATATTGTCGGGAGATGGCTTAATCACCACCTGGAACTGATAGTAGTGCTGCAAACGGTTCGGGTTTTCGCCGTAACGTCCATCGGTTGGACGACGGGATGGCTGCACATAGGCGGTCGCCATTGGCTCTGGCCCTAACGCGCGCAGGCTGGTCATCGGGTGTGAGGTGCCTGCGCCAACTTCCATGTCCAAAGGTTGAACAATGGTGCAGCCCTGACGAGCCCAGTAATCCTGTAAGGTCAGGATCAGGCCCTGGAAGGTCTTGGTATCAAACTTTTGCATAGTATTTCGTGCTGGATACGTGTGGTTTTAAATGGAAGGGATCAGTATACCCGCTGGCTGCAAGATATACAGTACGAAACGGGGTTGTTTAGGGAAAATTGGGGAATAAGCCCTACAGCCAGAACCAGCGAAGGCTCTGGTTGCTGCTTATACGAGCAATTTAACGCATTGAGAGATGTAAAAACTGGCCGTCTGCATCAAATGAGCAAACAAAGCCCTCTTTACGCGCCGTATAGCCTTTCAGCTCATAGCTGCCCTGAAAGCGCTCGAAGCCGTTAATATGAATTTTCTGTGTGTCGGAATTATAGCGGTGAGCCGCCTGATCTTTGCACAGCTGTTCCATATTCAGGGAACGCTCCGGGCTCAATTTCCCCTGCTGCGCTTTTTGGGCCGGAATCTCCTCAGAAGCACTGCATCCTGTTAATAAGAGCAGCAGAAAGAGTGACGCCCCACGCTTCATCATCATTTTTATTACCGCCCTGGTCAGTGGCTGTTATTTTTAGTAGCAACACGTTTATAGATTAATGTCCGTCATTCTGCGAATCTCGCCAGCCTCCTACAAGATAGCCTGGCCAAACTCAGATTTTTCCAAGGGAAAAGTTATACACAATCGCAGTCACACTTTCTTTATCAGGAATACAGAGGAACTAATGCAGTCAAAAATTAACTGGATTGATAACCTGCGGGGAATAGCCTGTCTGATGGTGGTGATGATCCACACAACGGCCTGGTATGTCACGAACGCGCACAGTATCAGCCCTGTTAACTGGGATGTCGCCAACGTTCTGAACTCGGCTTCCCGCGTAAGCGTCCCGCTGTTCTTTATGATTTCCGGTTTCCTCTTTTTTGGTGAGCGTAGCGCACAGCCGAGACATTTCATCCGTATTGTCTCCTGTCTGCTGTTTTACAGCGTCATTTCGCTACTCTATATCATCCTGTTCACTTCAATTAATGCCGAACGTTCCCTGCTCAACTTGTTGCAAAAACCGGTGTTCTATCATCTGTGGTTTTTCTTCGCGATAATCGTTATTTATCTGGTTTCGCCGTTAATTCAGGTAAAAAACGTCAGCGGTAAAATGCTGCTGGCCTTGATGGTAATAATCGGGATCGTGGCCAACCCGAATACCGTCTCACAGAAAATGGATGGCTTTGAATGGCTGCCCGTTAACCTCTATATCACCGGGGATACGTTTTATTACGTGCTGTACGGCATGCTGGGGCGCGCCATTGGCATGATGGAGACGCAAAAGCGAGGAATGAACTGGCTTTGCGCGGCCGCGTTTCTCGTCAGTGTGTTTATTATCTCTCGCGGGACGCTGCACGAACTGCAATGGCGCGGCAACTTTGCCGATACCTGGTATCTGTACTGCGGCCCAATGGTCTTTATCTGCGCGATTTCGCTGCTGACGCTGGTTAAAAACACCCTGAATGCCCGCCCGCTTCCGGTGCTGGGGTTTATCTCCCGCCACTCACTGGGCATTTACGGTTTTCACGCATTGGTGATCCACGCCCTCCGCACCCGCGGCGTTGAGCTGAAAAGCTGGCCGGTGCTGGATATTGTCTGGATATTTACCGTTACGCTGGTTGTCAGCCTGCTGCTGTCAATGATGCTGCAAAGAATCGATACGCGCAGGTTTGTGAGCTAACCCGGTAGAAGGCTGGTAGGCCGGGTAAGCGTTAGCGCCACCCGGCTCTTGTTTATGACATTAGCGGTAAAAGCTGCTGATAAATTTTGCGAAACACGTCTCGTCTTTCTGCGTAGCGAGCATGATTATTCGCATCAGGACGATGCTGCTGTTCAAGCGGCAGCTGGGGCAAAAGCTGGTTCAGTGGTGCATCCGGATTCAGCGCAATTTGCGCCAGCCGTGCCGCACCGAGCGCCGGGCCTATATCTCCCCCCGTACGATAGTCGAGCTGCAACCCGCTGATATCGGAAAGCATTTGCCGCCAGTAGCTGCTTCGCGCGCCGCCGCCAATTAACGTAATGCTGGATGGCGTCAGTCCACAGTCATGCACGACATCCATTCCGTCCGCCAGAGCATAGCCAACGCCTTCAAGCACCGCGCGCGCCAGCTCTGCCGGGCCATGCTGATGGATAAGACCGAAGAAGACCCCTTTCGCTTCGGGGTTGTTATGCGGCGTCCGCTCGCCGGAAAGGTACGGTAAAAACCAGACCGCACCGGCATTATCATCCGCCTGCTGTGCCGCTGCGATAAGCGCCGGGACGTCCGCCATTCCGGTTAGCTTTGCCGCCCAGTCGAGGCAGGAAGCCGCGCTCAGCATCACCGACATCAAATGCCATTTACCCGGCAGCGCGTGGCAGAAGCTGTGTACGGCGCTTTCAGGGTTACTACGATAGCCGTCACTGACGGCAAAATAGACGCCGGAGGTACCGAGCGAGAGCATAGCCTGTCCTGCCTCGACCATCCCCACGCCGACCGCACCCGCCGCATTATCGCCGCCGCCGGCGACGACGGGTACGGCTGGCATATTCCAGCGTTCAGCAACAGAAGGCTGCAAAGTGCCCGTGACTTCACTGCCTTCACACAGCGCAGGCATATGGTCCCGCGTCAGCTGGCAGGCATCCAGCATCGCCTCGCTCCAGTCCCGTTTCGCCACGTCGAGCCACATCGTGCCTGCGGCGTCAGACATGTCGCTGGTAAAATCCCCCGTCATGCGAAAACGCAGGTAGTCTTTTGGCAACAGAACTTTCGACACCTGACGAAAAATCTCAGGCTCATGGCGCTGCACCCACAGGAGTTTTGGCGCGGTAAAACCGGGCATCATCAGGTTGCCCGTAATCTCGCGGGACGCAGGCACACGTTTCTCAAGGATCGCGCACTCCTCCGCACAGCGGCCATCGTTCCAGAGAATAGCCGGGCGCAGAACGCGATGCTGGCTATCCAGCAACGTTGCGCCATGCATTTGCCCGGCAATGCCCAGCGCTTTCACGTCGCGCAGGCTGTGCTGCTCGCCTAAGGCTTTCATTGCGCGGTCCGTCGCCTGCCACCACTGCTCCGGATCTTGTTCCGACCAAAGCGGATGCGGGCGTGAAACCTGCAACTTTTCAGTCTGGGTGGCTAACACATCGCCCTGCTCGCTTAACAGGATGGCTTTCACCCCCGACGTGCCAAGATCGATCCCGATATACATGTGGTGACTCCTTTGACAGAAATGCCCGGTGGCGCTGCGCTTACCGGGCCTGGATGCTGTTATTTATCGAACAGGTAGTGATTGACCAGGTTTTCCAGCAGCTCCTGATGGCCGCTCTGATGCTGCGGCGCAAGCTGATGCTGTTCAGCGTACTTCGCGATCTCCGCAAGCGATAACTGACCTTTCAAAATTTGCTGGCCCAGCTCACTGTTCCAGCCGCTGTAGCGCTTCGCCACGCGCTTATCCAGCTCGCCGTCTTCAATCATACGGGCCGCCACTTTCAGCGCCAGCGCCATGGTGTCCATCGCGCCAATATGGCCGTAGAACAGATCGTATTTATCGGTGCTCTGGCGACGCACTTTGGCATCGAAGTTCAGGCCGCCGGTAGTGAAACCGCCTGCTTTGATGATTTCGTACATCACCAGTGCATTTTCTTCGACGCTGTTCGGGAACTGGTCGGTATCCCAGCCTAACTGCGGATCGCCGCGGTTCGCGTCCACCGATCCGAAGATACCCAGCGCAATCGCAGAGGCAATTTCGTGATGGAATGAGTGACCCGCCAGGGTGGCGTGGTTAGCCTCAATATTCACTTTGATCTCTTTTTCCAGACCAAACTGCTTCAGGAAGCCATACACGGTGGCGACATCATAATCATACTGATGCTTGGTTGGCTCCTGTGGTTTTGGCTCGATCAGCAGCGTACCGCGGAAGCCGATTTTGTGTTTGTGGTCCACCACCATCTGCATAAAACGGCCAATCTGCTCACGCTCCTGGCGCAGGTCGGTATTCAGCAGCGTTTCATAGCCTTCACGACCGCCCCAGAGTACATAGTTCTCACCGCCCAGCTGATGCGTGGCGTTCATCGCAGTCACGACCTGGGTGGCCGCCCAGCTGAAGACTTCCGGGTCCGGGTTGGTTGCCGCGCCCGCGCCATAGCGAGGGTTGGTAAAGCAGTTAGCCGTACCCCAGAGCAGCTTCACGCCGCTTTGCTGCTGTTTTTCAGCCAGTACGTCGACCATCTGCGCGAAATTGTTCAGATACTCTTTCAGCGATGCCCCTTCCGGCGACACGTCCACATCGTGGAAACAGTAGTACGGCACGTTCAGCTTATGGAAGAACTCGAACGCGACGTCGGCTTTACGCTTCGCCAGCTCAATGGCCTCGCCCGGCTGTTGCCATGGACGGTCAAAAGAGCCCACGCCGAACATATCGGCACCGTTCCAGCAGAAGGTGTGCCAGTAGCAGGCGGCAAAGCGCAAGTGATCTTCCATGCGCTTACCCAGCACCAGCTCATCCGGGTTGTAGTGACGAAATGCTAAAGGATTGGTCGTTTTCGTGCCTTCGAAACGAACGCGATCGAGTTGGTCGAAATAAGCTTGCATATTGAGCTCCATAATCAGGGTATGCGGCGTGGTCTTGCTTCTGGAGTAATAGTGAATAGACATTGGAAGTTGCTCAATTACGTTATTTCACACTGCTATTGAGAGAATGCGCAATTGTGCGCTGGCTCGCAAAATAATGTGCAGACAAACTAATTTTCGGCGTGTATTCCAGAATCAAATGTAATTAATAGGTTACGCTTTTTAAAATCCGATCGCGGTCATAAATTCAGAAATAAACCAAATATCGTAATGAGAAGATAAAAATCTGTAATTGCCAGCAGGCCTTTCCACGTTAAAAATTTGCTGCGTCTCAGCAGTGAACGTTTCTTTTATCTCAGCTACACATACCCCTACAAAAAGGCCTAATAATTATGAAGATAAAGAACCTGACCCTAACGCTCTGCACTACTCTCCTGCTTGCAAGCTTTGCCGGCCACGCCAAAGAGGTCAAAATCGGCATGGCGATTGATGACTTACGTCTGGAACGCTGGCAAAAAGATCGCGATATCTTTGTTAAAAAAGCGGAATCTCTCGGCGCGGAGGTGTTCGTTCAGTCCGCTAACGGCAACGAAGAGACGCAAATGTCGCAAATTGAGAATATGATCAACCGTGGCGTCGATGTGCTGGTCATTATCCCGTATAACGGCCAGGTATTAAGCAACGTGGTGAAAGAAGCGAAACAGGAAGGCATAAAAGTCCTGGCTTATGACCGCATGATTAATAATGCGGACATTGATTATTATATTTCGTTCGACAATGAAAAGGTGGGCGAATTACAGGCTAAAAGCCTTGTCGCAAAAGTGCCTCAAGGGAATTATTTCCTGATGGGTGGCTCGCCCGTGGATAACAACGCCAAACTGTTCCGCCAGGGACAAATGAAAGTGCTTAAGCCATATATCGACGAGGGCAAAATTAAAGTCGTCGGCGACCAGTGGGCTGACGGCTGGTTACCGGAAAACGCGCTGAAAATTATGGAAAACGCGTTGACCGCAAATAACAACAAAATCGATGCGGTAGTGGCCTCTAACGATGCCACTGCGGGTGGCGCCATTCAGGCGCTTAGCGCGCAGGGTCTGGCCGGAAAAGTCGCGATTTCCGGACAGGACGCCGACCTTGCGGGTGTAAAACGCATCATTGCGGGTACCCAGACCATGACGGTGTACAAGCCCATTACCGAGCTTGCCAATACGGCCGCCGAAATTGCCGTTGAACTGGGCAATGGTCAGCAACCTAAAGCAGACGCGACGTTAAATAACGGCCTGAAAGACGTACCTGCTCGCCTGCTTACTCCTATCGAAGTTAACAAAGAGAATATTGACGCCACGGTGGTGAAAGACGGTTTCCATAAGAAGAGTGAACTGTAATCCAGAGCAGCCCCTGCCCGCCAGGGGCGCATCGACCTGCCCTGTTCATCTGTCGGGCTATGCGGAGCAGTTATGTCTTATTTACTTGAAATGAAAAGCATCACCAAAGCCTTTGGAGCGGTGAAAGCGGTCGACAACGTTAGCCTGCGGCTGAATCCCGGCGAAGTGATGTCGCTGTGCGGCGAAAATGGCTCGGGGAAATCCACGCTGATGAAAGTGTTGTGCGGGATCTACCCGCACGGCAGTTACGAGGGCGAAATCGTCTTTGCCGGTGAGGTGCTCCATGCCACGCATATACGTGATACCGAACGTAAAGGCATCGCTATCATTCACCAGGAACTGGCGCTGGTGAAGCACCTAACCGTGCTGGAAAATATCTTTCTCGGTGCCGAACTCTCGCGCCACGGCGTACTGGATTATGACACCATGACGCTGCGCTGCGAAAAACTGCTGGCTCAGGTGAGCCTGGCTATTTCACCGGATGCGCGCGTGGGCGACTTAGGTTTGGGCCAGCAGCAGCTGGTGGAGATCGCCAAGGCACTGAACAAACAGGTACGCCTGTTAATCCTTGACGAGCCAACCGCTTCACTTACCGAACAGGAAACCGCCGTTCTGCTCAATATCATCCGCGACCTGCAAAACCACGGCATCGCCTGTATCTATATTTCGCACAAGCTCAATGAGGTCAAAGCCATTTCCGACACCATTTGCGTTATCCGCGACGGGCAGCACATCGGCACACGTGAAGCAGAAGGCATGAGCGAGGAAGACATCATCACCATGATGGTGGGCCGTGAACTCACCGCGCTGTACCCTGGCGAACCGCACGCAATTGGTGAAGAGCTCCTGCGCGTGGAAAACCTGACGGCGTGGCATCCCGTTAATCGCCATATCAAGCGCGTGGATAACCTCTCCTTCTCGCTGCACCGCGGGGAAATTCTCGGCATTGCCGGATTAGTGGGTGCCGGAAGAACCGAGGCCGTGCAGTGTCTCTTTGGCGTCTGGCCGGGGCGCTGGGAAGGCAAAATTTATATCGACGGTCAGCCGGTAAAAATCGGCAACTGCCAGCAGGCCATTGCCAAAGGCATTGCCATGGTGCCAGAAGACCGCAAAAAAGACGGCATCGTGCCGGTAATGGCGGTGGGAAAAAATATCACGCTGGCGGCACTCAGCCAGTTTTCCGGGGCGCTGAGCAGCCTCGATGATGCCGCAGAACAGCAATGCGTTCTCCAGTCGCTCGCCCGGCTAAAGGTGAAAACATCCTCGCCAGACCTGGCCATAGGACGCCTGAGCGGCGGCAACCAGCAAAAAGCGATTCTGGCGCGCTGCCTGCTGCTTAATCCACGCATTTTAATTCTGGATGAACCCACCCGCGGGATCGATATCGGTGCGAAGTATGAAATCTACAAGCTGATCAATCAGCTTGTGCAGCAAGGCATTGCCGTCATTGTTATCTCGTCCGAATTGCCTGAAGTGCTGGGCCTGAGCGACCGCGTGCTCGTCATGCATGAAGGGAAACTCAAAGCCAACCTGAACAACCAGAACCTGACGCAAGAGCAGGTGATGGAAGCTGCCTTAAGGAGCGAACGCCATGTCGAAAAGCAACCCGTCTGATATCAAAGTCGCTGTTCCGACGCCCGGTGCGTTTGCAGGACTTAAATCGCTGAATTTGCAAGTTTTTGTGATGATTGCCGCCATCATCGTCATCATGTTGTTCTTTACCTGGATGACCGATGGCTCCTATTTGAGCGCACGTAACGTCTCTAACCTGCTGCGTCAGACCGCCATTACCGGGATCCTGGCGGTGGGGATGGTCTTCGTCATTATCTCAGCGGAAATTGACCTGTCGGTAGGGTCGATGATGGGTCTGCTCGGGGGCGTGGCGGCCATTTTTGACGTCTGGCTCGGCTGGCCGCTGCCGCTGACAATTGTGGTCACGCTGGTACTCGGTCTGCTGCTGGGAGCGTGGAATGGCTGGTGGGTAGCCTACCGGAAAGTTCCGTCGTTTATCGTCACCTTAGCGGGGATGCTGGCCTTCCGCGGTATTCTGATTGGGATCACCAACGGCACCACCGTCTCCCCTACCAGCGCCCCGATGTCCCAGATTGGCCAAAGCTACCTCTCTGATGGCGTCGGTTTTACGATCGGCGTGGTTGGGCTGATGGCATTTGTCGCGTGGCAGTGGCGAGGACGCATGCGTCGCCAGGCGTTGGGGCTGGCCTCCCCAGCCTCAACCTCGGTTGTCGGCCGTCAGGCGCTTACGGCGGTGATTGTGCTGGGCGCCATCTGGCTGTTAAACGATTATCGCGGCGTCCCAACGCCCGTTCTGCTGCTGGCGCTGTTGCTGTTAGGTGGAATGTTTATGGCCACACGTACCGCTTTCGGTCGCCGTATTTATGCCATCGGCGGCAATCTGGAAGCCGCGCGTTTATCCGGTATCAACGTCGAGCGAACGAAACTCGCCGTCTTTGCCATCAACGGCCTGATGGTGGCCATCGCGGGGTTGATCCTCAGTTCGCGTCTGGGGGCGGGCTCCCCCTCCGCCGGTAACATTGCCGAGCTGGACGCCATAGCCGCCTGCGTGATTGGCGGGACCAGCCTCGCCGGGGGCATTGGCAGCGTGGCGGGGGCGGTGATGGGCGCATTTATTATGGCTTCGCTGGATAACGGGATGAGTATGATGGACGTGCCGACGTTTTGGCAGTATATCGTCAAGGGGGCCATTCTTTTGCTGGCAGTCTGGATGGACTCTGCCACCAAGCGGCGCGCCTGATAACAGTATCGTGACTAATCTGGGAATATGAGCCATGTTTGAAAAGCGTCACCGCATTACGTTGTTATTCAATGCCAACAAAGCCTATGACCGGCAGGTGGTTGAAGGGGTTGGTGAATATTTGCAGGCGTCGCAATCGGAATGGGATATTTTCATCGAAGAAGATTTTCGTACCCGTCTGGAGAACATCAAAGACTGGCTGGGAGACGGGGTCATCGCTGACTTTGACGACCCCGTGATAGAACAGTTGTTGAGTGGCGTCGACGTGCCTATCGTGGGCGTTGGCGGCTCTTACCATTCACCGGAACATTATCCCCCTGTTCACTACATCGCCACGGATAATCATGCTCTGGTCGAGACCGCCTTTCTCCATTTAAAGGAGAAAGGCGTACATCGTTTTGCGTTTTACGGATTGCCCTCCACCAGCGGAAAGCGCTGGGCAATGGAGCGTGAATATGCCTTCTGCCAGCTGGTCGCGCAGGAAAAATACCGCGGCGTCGTTTATCAGGGACTGGAAACCGCGCCAGAAAACTGGCAGCACGCACAGAATCGCCTGGCTGACTGGCTGCAAACGCTGCCGCCACAGACCGGGATTATCGCCGTGACGGACGCCCGCGCCCGCCACGTATTACAGGTGTGCGAACATTTGCATATTCCGGTGCCGGAAAAGCTGTGCGTGATTGGTATTGATAACGAAGAGCTTACGCGTTATCTGTCTCGCGTGGCGCTCTCATCCGTGGCTCAGGGTACCCGTCAAATGGGCTATCAGGCCGCGAAGCTGCTGCACAGGCTATTAGATAAAGAATCCCTGCCGCTCCAGCGTCTGCTGGTGCCGCCCGTTCGCGTGGTCGAGCGTCGTTCAACTGACTACCGTTCCTTAAACGATCCAGCCGTGATTCAGGCGATGCACTACATTCGCAATCATGCCTGCAAAGGTATTAAGGTCGATCAGGTGCTGGATTCGGTCGGTATTTCACGTTCAAATCTGGAGAAACGGTTCAAAGAGGAAGTCGGTGAGACAATTCACGCTGTGATCCATGCGGAAAAGCTGGAGAAAGCGCGCAGTTTGCTGATCTCCACCTCGCTGTCGATCAACGAGATTTCACAGATGTGCGGCTACCCGTCGCTACAGTATTTCTATTCGGTGTTCAGGAAAGAGTATGACACCACGCCGAAGGAGTACCGGGAACGGTACAGTGAAGTCCTGCTGTAGAAAAGAGAACGCCTTCCAGTGGAAGGCGTTTTTCATTACATATGCGCGGCAATCAGACGCTGATTATCCTGGTACATGGAGAACAGATAATTGTTATAACGCTGCCCCTGAGTAGAATAACCTTTCAGCTTGTGGATCATCGCCGTGGCCGTCACTTCCCGATCCGCCTTACGCAGCTGTGCGCGTGACTTACGGAACGAGGAGTAGGCCGGGTGGGTGTTCAGGTTCACCACGTATGCATTCACGGAATCTTTAACCGATTCAAACTGTGAATAGCCCTTCACCTTGCCGGGTGCATTGGTACAACGACCTTTTGCGCATTTCATGCCAAACAGATTGTTGTTGTTGCGTGCCAGCTTTGAGGTGCCCCAACCGCTTTCGGCGGCGGCCATTGTCGCGACCATACTGCCTGGAATAATGTCCACACGCTCTAACAGAGTGTTCCACGGCACACGACGCGTGTTCCCGCTCCACTTCACTTTATAGCGTTTGGCGATGTCTTTCAGGCGAGTGCGCTCAGACGGCGACCAGCGGCTTTCGTACTGTTTTGAGATCAGCCAGTTACGATCCGCAGTAATCGCGGCATTTTGACTTTTAATGTAAGGCATTACCGTCCGGAGAAACGCTTTTTTCCTTGGTGTCCCGGAAGGGTATTTTCGCAAATCAGGAAGTGAACGACTCTTTGCACTATTGCGAGAATACTCTTGTTTACTGCTAACCTTACTGCTTGTCGTCTTTATTACGTGGGCTTTCTTACTCGTTGTATCAGTGTGCGTCTTTGCAAGCACCTCACCTGAAAATACCATGGTGAGTAACATGAGTATCGCGGCCCCATATCGTCGAATGGGAGTCGATATCATTAGGTCTCCTGGTCGGATATAAGCATTCCAACACCTTATTTTCTTCAAAAATTTGAGAGCGGAATCTCAAATCATACCAAAAATAGTCCTCAAGAGCACGTATACAAATAGTCCAATTCCGAAACTATGTCATCCGGAACATGCTCATTAAAGCACCAACGCTGGAAAAATGTGCGCGATATCGCAGATAACTGCCTAATTTTGCGCGGGATCACTCATCCCTTCGCGTCCTCCGGGCAGAAAGCCGTAGAGGAGGAGTTTTTCCCTTGAGCCGAGTGGCACACTGGTCAAAAATGCCGCGACAGGAAAATGGAATGAAACGCACTGCATTAGCCGTTCTGATGTTACCCGCATTTGCGCATGCCGACTGGTCATCGCCGGGATTTGACGCGTTTAGCGCTGAAGGTACCGGCGTCTTTACCAGCCAGGCAACGCTTGCGAAGGGTACCCGTCCGCTTACGCTGAGTCTTGACAACGCGTGCTGGCAGCCGACAGGTGCCATTAAGCTCAACGAGATGCTGTCGCTCAAACCGTGCGAAGGCACGCCACCGCAGTGGCGATTATTCCGTGACGGCGTTTATCAGATGCGTATTGATACGCGCTCTGGAACGCCGACGCTGATGTTGACGGTGCAAAGTGCGGCGCCACAGCCTGTCGCTAACGTTACCCGCCAGTGCCCGAAGTGGGACGGCAAACCGCTTACGATCGACGTCGTTAACACCTTCCCGGAAGGCACGGTGGTGCGTGATTTTTACAGCAAACAGACCGCGACCGTTCAAAACGGCAAAGTCACGCTTCAGCCAGCCGCCAACAGCAACGGCCTGCTGCTGCTTGAGCGCGCCGAGACGGACAAACCCGCGCCGTTCAGCTGGCAAAACGCCACCGTCTATTTCGTGCTGACCGATCGCTTCGTGAATGGCGACCCCACCAACGACAACAGCTATGGCCGCCATAAAGACGGTATGCAGGAGATTGGTACTTTTCACGGCGGCGATCTTAAAGGGCTTACCAGCAAACTGGATTATCTTCAGCAGCTGGGCGTGAATGCGCTCTGGATAAGCTCGCCGCTGGAGCAGATCCACGGCTGGGTTGGTGGCGGCACCAAAGGGGATTTCCCCCACTACGCCTATCACGGCTATTACACTCAGGACTGGACGAAACTCGACGCCAACATGGGCAACGAAGAGGATTTACGCCAGCTTGTCGACGATGCGCACAGCCGCGGTATCCGCGTCCTGTTTGACGTTGTCATGAACCACGCGGGTTATGCGACACTCGCAGATATGCAGGAGTATCAGTTTGGCGCGCTCTATTTGCAGGGCGATGAGCTGAAAAAAATTCTCGGCGAGCGCTGGACTGACTGGAAGCCGGGCGTGGGTCAAAGCTGGCACAGCTTCAACGATTACATCAACTTCAGTGACAAAGCCGCATGGGAAAAATGGTGGGGTAAAAAATGGATCCGTACCGATATCGGTGATTACGACAATCCGGGCTTTGACGATCTGACCATGTCGCTGGCCTTCCTGCCAGACCTGAAAACGGAATCTAAGACCCCGTCAGGTTTGCCGAATTTTTATCAACACAAGCCCGACACCAACGCGAAAGTGCTGACGAATTTCACGCCGCGAGATTACCTGACGCACTGGCTCAGCCAGTGGGTACGTGACTACGGCATCGACGGATTTCGGGTCGATACCGCTAAACACGTTGAGCCTGAAGCCTGGCAGCAACTGAAAAACCAGGCCAGCCAGGCGCTGGCCGCGTGGAAAGCCGCCAACCCGGACAAAAAACTCGACAATGCGCCATTCTGGATGACCGGTGAATCCTGGGGCCACGGCGTGATGCAGAGCGATTATTACCGCCACGGCTTCGATGCGATGATCAACTTTGACTATCAGGAGCAGGCGGCGAAAGCGGTGGACTGTCTGGCCGATATGGATTTGACCTGGCAGCAAATGGCCGAAAAGTTGCAAAGTTTTAATGTGCTGAGCTATCTCTCCTCCCACGATACGCGTCTGTTCCGTGAAGGGGGCCAGCGCGCCGCTGAGTTACTGCTGCTGGCACCGGGAAGCGTGCAAATCTATTACGGCGATGAATCAGAGCGTCCATTCGGCCCGACGGGCTCCGATCCGCTACAGGGAACCCGTTCGGATATGAACTGGAAGGACGTCACGGGTAAACAAGCGTTAACTGTCGCCCACTGGCAGATTCTTGGGCAGTTCCGCGCCCGTCATCCGTCTGTGGGTGAAGGCAAGCAAACCACGCTGCCGATGAAACAAGGCTACGGCTTTGTGCGCGAGCACAAGGGCGATAAGGTGATGGTAGTGTGGGCGGGTAACCAATAACCCCCTCACCCTAACCCTCTCCCCAAGGGGAGAGGGCCATTCACCAGAACAATTCACCACACAAATACAAACCCGCCGCATAAAACAACAAATCCGACCACATCCACCGATTTGCACCAGCACGGTGCTGGCGTTATGGTTACTGCCTTTCATATTAAGCCCGACAGATCACCTGCTATGACGTTTTCACTATTTGGCGACAAATTTACCCGCCACTCAGGCATCACCCGCCTGATGGAGGACCTCAACGACGGGCTGCGCACCCCAGGTGCTATCATGCTTGGCGGGGGAAATCCGGCTCAAATTCCGGAGATGAACACCTACTTCCAGACGCTGCTGGCAGACATGCTGGAAAACGGTAAAGCAACCGATGCGCTGTGTAATTACGACGGCCCACAGGGTAAAACCGAACTACTGACGCTTCTTGCAACAATGCTGCGGGAAGCGCTGGGTTGGGATATTGAACCACAGAATATTGCACTGACAAACGGCAGTCAGAGCGCGTTTTTCTACTTATTCAATCTGTTCGCCGGACGCCGCGCCGACGGCACCACAAAAAAAGTGCTGTTCCCGCTGGCACCGGAGTATATCGGCTATGCCGATGCCGGCCTCGAAGAAGACCTGTTTGTTTCCGCACGTCCGAATATCGAGCTGCTGCCAGAGGGCCAGTTCAAATATCACGTCGATTTTGAACACCTACATATTGGTGAAGAGACGGGCATGATCTGCGTATCACGTCCCACCAACCCGACGGGCAACGTGATCACCGACGACGAGCTGATGAAGCTGGATGCGCTGGCGAATCAGCACGGCATCCCTTTGGTTATCGATAACGCCTATGGCGTACCGTTCCCGGGGATCATCTTCAGCGAAGCGCGGCCGCTGTGGAACCCAAACATCATCCTCTGCATGAGCCTCTCCAAGCTGGGCCTGCCGGGCAGCCGCTGCGGCATTATCATTGCTAACGAGAAAATCATCACCGCCATTACCAACATGAACGGCATTATCAGCCTTTCGCCTGGCGGCATCGGCCCTGCGATGATGTGCGAGATGATCAGGCGTAACGACCTGCTGCGCCTGTCGAATGAGGTGATTAAGCCGTTTTACTATAAGCGCGTTCATGAAACCATCGCCACCCTTCGCCGCTATTTACCGGAAGAACGCTGCCTGATCCATAAACCGGAAGGGGCCATTTTCCTGTGGCTGTGGTTTAAGGACTTGCCCATTACGACAGAGCTGCTGTATCAGCGTCTGAAAAAACGTGGCGTGCTGATGGTACCAGGAGATTACTTCTTCCCGGGACTGGATAAGCCGTGGCCGCACACGCACCAGTGCATGCGCATGAACTACGTGCCGGACCCGGAAAAAATCGAAGCGGGGGTGAAAATTCTTGCCGAAGAGGTAGAGAATGCCTGGCGCGAAGCCGATTAATACGATCTCAGGCCAGATTACGCAGCCGTTCCGCGCGTAATCTGGCGGGGTCTATGCAGCTCAGCGCGTGGGTGGGACAGGCTTCGACGCAGGCGGGGCCCACCTCACGATGCACGCACAAATCACATTTCAGCGCCTGAACGCGATCTTGCACGACCCGAACCTCCATTGCCCCGAACGGGCACGCCACCATACAGCTTTTGCAGCCGATACAATGGGCCTGCTCAACGAGCCAGGCTCCCGCAGCGCGGTGAATAGCCCCCGTCGGGCAGACATTCGCGCAGGGCGCATCTTCACACTGGTGGCAGCCCACGGCCGTGGTGAAGGTTCCCCCCTTAACCACCCGGATACGTGATGTAAACGCGTCTGGCGTGGCGCAGCTTTGATGCGACATCATGCACGCCACCTCACAGGTGCGGCACCCGATACATTTTTCAGGATCAGCCAGGATAAATCGGTTCATGTGTTACGCCTCGTGCGCGTTAAACCCCAGTTCTGTGCACATCATACATAACGTCCCAGGCAGCGAAGGTGCTATGAGTCAAAGAGGAGGCGCTCAGCCGGAATTAATATGTTCTTTACAGTACCGCCGTTTCCAGACGGCGGGCGTTAACCCCGTATGTTTCGAAAATATCTGTCGAAAATAACCCACATCATTAAAACCGCAGCGGGCGGCCACTTCGGTTAACGAGGCCGCATCGTTCAGCAACAGTTTTTCTGCGGCCCTGACGCGCTGGCGGTGAATTGCCTCCGTCAGGGTTAAATGAAACGTCCGGCGAAATACTCGCCCCAGATAATCTGCGTTGCAGTGCAGCTCTTTCGCCAGCTGCGAAGTGGATAGGGGCAAATGAAAGTGCGTGCGGATAAGCTGCTTGGCCTTCCACGCCATTGCCGCGCCCGCATCATCCGCTTTATCTTCATATCCCGGCGAGAGCGATATTTGCTGCAAAATTAACAGCAAAATTATCTCCAGCGCCTGGCTACGCTGTAATTTTTCCTGCTCGCTTAAAAACTGACGGAATAACGCAATAACATATTGCGGATCCCGCACGCTACAGTGTTGCTCAATTGACAGCGGCGACGCGCCTGGTAACGCAGGCAAACGTTCATCCACCTCAAAATGCAGCCAGTAAAATTTGAGATCGCCCGGAAAATCTTCCACGCCGACATGCCGCCGCTTCGGCCAGAGTAATAAACTCTCGCCGGCGTTTACCTCAAACAGCGTATTTTCCTCCTGGATCGTTAATGTCCCTTTTTCGACAAAAATAATCTCCCACGAAGATAATTTTCGCGCAGGATGACGGCCCACCCCCCGGGAGATAAATAACCCGCCATTTTGAACCTTAATCGGAAGCGCTATGGATAATTCGAGCATGGATATTCATTTTTCCGCTTTTATGGTGGCTAATATTGTCTTTATCCCTTGATTATTAATGAATATCAGCAGAGTGGCTCGATCAAACTCACAGTTTTACCATCAGGTCGGAATCGTCACCATTTTATACTTTTCCCTTCCCTTGTTGGTCTGCACGTTGAATGCAGAATAAGTGGGGTACCTTGCACAAATACGATAAAAAATTGTTTATCGAGGAGTTACCCCATGACTTCCACACCGATGACAGATGCAGAAGTTGCAAAACAGGCAGCCGATGACCGGCTGTCAGTCCGCGAAAAAATTGGCTACGGCCTGGGTGATGCGGGCGGCACGGTAATTACCTGCCTGATCATGAATTTTCTGACCTTTTTCTATACTGATGTGTTTGGCCTCACGCCCGCGCTCGTCGGCACGTTGTTCATCGCTCTACGGGTATTTGACGCAATTTCCGATCCGGTGATGGGCGTGATTGCCGACCGCACGCAGAGCCGCTGGGGGCGTTTTCGCCCCTGGCAGCTGTGGGTCGCGCTTCCCATCGGCATCGTCGGCGTGCTGACCTTCACCGTTCCGGATGCCAGCATGGGCGTGAAAATCGCCTGGGCGTTCGGCACCTATTTGCTGTTGTCCGTGGGCTATACCGCCATCAACGTGCCGTATTGCGCGCTGATCAACACCATGACCACCCGCCACAACGAGGTCATATCCTGCCAGTCCTGGCGCTTCGTACTGTGCGGTGTGGCGGGTTTTCTGGTCTCCGTTGGCCTGCCGTGGCTGGTGGCAGAGCTGGGACAGGGCAGTGCCGTCCGGGGTTATCAGCTGGGCGTTGGCGTGCTGTGTGCCATCGCCGTGGTGATGTTCCTGTGCTGCTTCTTCTGGGTACGCGAGCGCGTCCCGCTGGCGCTGATGGGCAAATTCACCCTGCGCGAGCATCTGGCGGGCCTGCGTAAAAACGATCAGCTCCTGCTGATGCTGGTGATGTCGTTCCTGCTGATCAACGTCTTCAACATTCGCGGCGGCGGATACATGTACTTCATCACCTACGTGCTTCAGGGCAGCACGGCGTACACCTCGCTGTTTTTCACGATGGTGACCTTTGCCGCCATTCTGGGTGCGGTGATCGTTAACCCGCTGTCGCGCCGAATTGATACCGTCAAACTCTACTACTACACCAACCTGGTACTCGCTGCGCTTGCGGTGGGAATGTGGTTCCTGCCGGGAGGCCCGACGCACCAGACGCTCTGGCTGATCGTGATTTTAAGCAACGGCGTGATCCTGGGCTTCACCCTGCCGCTGCACTTCTCGCTGATGGCCTTTGCCGATGATTACGGCGAATGGAAAACCGGCGTGCGCTCATCGGGAATGAACTTCGCCTTCAACCTGTTTTTCATCAAGCTCGCGTGGGCATCCAGCGCCGGGATCATCAGCCTGGTGTTTATTGCCGTAGCCTATCAGCCTGGCGCGGGTAACCAGACGGCCGCCTCATTGCAGGGCATCACCGCCATGGAGACGCTGCTCCCGGCCCTTTTCCACCTGCTGCTGGCGGTCGCTATCCGCTGGTGCAGGCTTAACAATCCCGTGATGTCGCGCATTGCCACCGATCTGCGCCAGCGTCATGTACAGTCCTGAGGAGAACGCTATGACCATAATGGAAGCCGACCTGCACCAGCTGAAAATCAACGACCCGTTTCTTGGTCAGTACCAAAGGCTAGTCCGCGATGTGGTGATCCCCTACCAGTGGGAGGCGCTTAACGATCGCGTGGCGGAGGCTGAACCCAGCCACGCCATCGCCAACTTCCGCATCGCGGCCGGTCTGGAACAGGGGGAGTTCTACGGGATGGTCTTTCAGGACAGCGACGTGGCGAAATGGCTCGAAGCCGTGGCGTGGTCGCTGTGCCAGAAGCCGGATGCTGAACTGGAAAAAACCGCCGACGAGGTGATTGAACTGGTCGCAGCGGCGCAGTGCGGAGACGGCTATCTCAATACCTATTTCACGGTGAAAGCCCCTGAGGAGCGCTGGACCAATCTGGCGGAATGCCACGAACTGTACTGTGCCGGGCATATGATTGAGGCGGGCGTAGCGTATTTCCAGGGAACCGGAAAGCGCCGCCTGCTGGACGTGGTGTGCAGGCTGGCGGATCATATCGACAGCGTATTTGGCCCGGGCGAAAACCAGTTGCACGGCTATCCGGGACATCCGGAAATCGAGCTGGCGCTGATGCGGCTGTACGACGTCACGCAGGAGCCACGCTATCTCAATCTGGTAAAATACTTCATTGAGGAACGCGGCGCGCAGCCTCACTTCTACGACATTGAATACGAGAAGCGCGGCAGAACGTCCTACTGGAACACCTATGGCCCGGCGTGGATGGTCAAGGACAAAGCCTACAGCCAGGCGCATCAGCCCCTTGCAGAACAGCAAACGGCCATCGGCCACGCCGTGCGTTTTGTCTATCTGATGGCAGGCATGGCGCATCTGGCGCGCCTGAGCAATGACGAAGGCAAACGCCAGGACTGTCTGCGGCTGTGGAACAATATGGCTCAGCGCCAGCTGTACATTACCGGCGGGATTGGCTCACAAAGCAGCGGCGAGGCATTCAGCAGCGATTACGATCTGCCCAACGATACGGTGTATGCGGAAAGCTGCGCCTCTATCGGCCTGATGATGTTTGCCCGACGGATGCTCGAGATGGAGGCAGACGGCCACTACGCCGACGTGATGGAGCGCGCGCTATATAACACGGTGCTGGGCGGCATGGCGCTCGACGGTAAGCATTTCTTTTATGTGAATCCGCTGGAAGTGCATCCAAAAACGCTGGCCTTTAACCATATCTATGATCACGTGAAACCGGTGCGTCAGCGCTGGTTTGGCTGTGCCTGTTGCCCGCCGAATATCGCTCGTGTGCTGACCTCGCTGGGGCACTACATTTATACCGTTCGTCCGGACGCGCTGTTAATCAATCTGTACGTGGGAAACGACGTGGCCATTCCGGTGGGTGATAACACCCTTCAGCTGCGGATTAGCGGCAACTATCCGTGGCATGAGCAGGTGAAAATCGAGATAACCTCGCCCGTTCCGCTGACTCACACGCTGGCCCTGAGGCTGCCGGACTGGTGTGCGGAACCGGCCGTTTCGCTCAATGGTCAGGCTATTACAGGCGAGGTCTCTCGTGGATACCTTTACCTCAACCGAAGCTGGCAGGAAGGCGACACGCTGACCCTGACGTTACCGATGCCGGTTCGCCGCGTGTATGGCAACCCGCAGGTGCGCCAGCAGGCGGGGAAAGTCGCATTGCAGCGTGGACCGCTGGTTTACTGCCTGGAAGAGGCCGATAACGGTGCAAATCTGCATAATCTGTCCTTGCCACAAGACACCGCGTTTAAGGTATTTGAAGGCAAAGGCATTTTCGCACACAAGATGCTGATACAGGCGGAAGGGATCGGATGTCAGGCGAAGGACACCGATGCGCTGTGGCAGTACGACCGCTCGCCGGTAAAACGTCAGCCCCGTACGCTGACCTTTATTCCGTGGTTTAGCTGGGCAAACCGGGGAGAAGGGGAAATGCGGATATGGGTGGATGAGGGCTGAATATGCGGTCTGTTGCCCTCTCCCACGGGGAGAGGGCGTAAACCGGCTTTATCGTATCAGAAACGCCAGGTCAGGCCGGTCATCAGCGCAAGACTGTCGTCGCGGTCGATCATCGGGCTGTTCTTCACGTCGTCAGGCAACACGGTGTAGACCGCGCTGGCATTAAGATACAGCTTCTGGGTTAACTGATATTTTGCCGCGAGCCCAACGTAGGGCGTCCAGCTGTCACCGGCAGTGTACTCGTCCAGGCCAGAACGGCGAGATTCGCTGCCGGATACGCCATAGTGGTAATCGTTATAGCTTTCGTCGCTATAGATCACACCAACGGAGGGCGTCAGGGTCAGGCGTTCCATCCTGACAGGGCGGAAGTAAGATACCTCGCCCACCATGCCGCCGCTTTCATCCATCGCATCACCTGAAACAGCCACTTTCAGAGAACCCCAACTTTCATGGCGGTAGTATGCGCCGCCCAGGAAGGCGGAGGCTTTACGCTCATTCAGTTGCCTCATCTGATGGTCGTCGTTATCATCCGGATCAAAATGCAGCGGCATCCAGGATGCGGTCAGGCTGAATTCATTTTTTGCATCTTTCCAGAGGATCCATCCGCCCGTGGTCTGTCGAATATATAAGCGATCGCCTTCATAGCTAATTAATGGCACCGCAATGGTATTTTCGTTATAGCCTTTGTATGGAGACTCATTAAATACAGCCCCCGCGCCAAGTGAAACGTCACCGGCCATTGCAGAAGATGTTGCAAATAACGTGGCAGCAATGAGTAAATTGTATTTAATAGTCATGAAAAGTAATCCATTTAAACGCCAAACAAGCGGGGCGAATAATAATGGTTACAAATCTGCCAATGCAACGCTGCGGTTTATATAATATTATATATAAAATCATATAGATGAGTGCGCATGATGAGTAAATTACAGCTAAAGCCACGCGAATTAAAAATAATCTCCGTCATCGCTGCCACCCACAGTATAGGCGATGCCGCCGCCCTGCTGGGCATGGCGCAGGCCAACGTCAGCAAATATCTTTCTGATTTCGAAACGCGAGTTGGGCTGAAGGTTTTTGAGCGTACCACGCGCCAACTGGCCCTTACCCAGTTCGGTGAGGCGTTACTCCCGTATGTGGACGCCACGCTGGAAAAGTACAACCAACTTGCTAATTTCATTGCCGATTATAAGCATGAGAAAAGCGGAAGAGTAACCCTGTACGCCCCAACGGGAATTGTTAACTATCTTGCTCGTCATGTGATCCACCAGCTAAAAGACATTGGGGACATTCGCATTTCCCTTAAGACCTACAACCTGAATCGAAATGAATTTTCAGAAGGTGTTTCTTTTCCGGATGATTGCGATATTTTAATTACCTATGCTCAACCGAAAGATGAAAACCTGGTTGCAAGCGTGTTAACAAAGTATTCTGTTACAGCCTTCGCAACTCAGGAGTATTTAGATAACAATCCATTAACCGGCCCTGAAGATTTAATTAAGCACTCGTGTATCCTAATAGATTCGATGCTGGTCGATGATGCAAACATTTGGCGTTTTCGTGTCCATGACAGTGATGCCGTGCAGGATTACCGGGTGACCGGTAATTATATTTGTGACAATACGCAGACAGCTCTTGAGCTTGCAAGAAATAACCTTGGTATTGTGTTCGCACCGAAAGAGAGCCTGAAGAAAGAATTAACGCAAGGCACGCTGGTTCCGTGCTTCCCGCATCAGGAAGAATGGTGGCTCGATTTAACCGCCATATTTCGTAAACGCGAATACCAGCCCTGGCGCGTGCAATACGTCCTTGATGGCGTCCTCAACATCCTGCGCCAGCAAATTGCGCAGGCCGCCCATGGACGGCCTGCGCAGGGTGACTAGAACAGACCTAGCGGTTTGTCGGAATAGCTGACCAGCAGGCATTTGGTTTGCTGGTAATGCTCCAGCATCATCTTATGGGTTTCACGCCCGATGCCCGACTGCTTGTAACCGCCAAACGCTGCATGAGCCGGATAGGCGTGATAGCAGTTTGTCCACACGCGCCCGGCCTGAATGCCGCGACCCATTTTATAGGCCAGATTACCGTTACGGCTCCAGACGCCCGCCCCCAGGCCATACTGCGTGTCGTTGGCGAGCGCCAGCGCGTCGTCCATGGTTTTAAACGTGGTAACGGCCAGCACCGGTCCAAAAATTTCCTCCTGGAAAACGCGCATGTTGTTCTTACCAAACAGGATGGTCGGCTCAAGATAGTAGCCCTCCTGCAAATCGCCGCCCAGCACCTTACGACGACCGCCGGTCAACACATCGGCCCCCTCTTTTTTGCCGATATCAATATAGTTGAGGATGGTTTCCAGCTGACCATGCGATACCTGCGCACCCATCTGGGTGACGTTATCCAGCGGGTTACCGCTGCGAATCGACTCCACGCGCCGGATTGCCCGCTCCATAAAACGCTCATAAATGGATTCCTGCACCAGCGCGCGGCTCGGACAGGTGCAGACTTCACCCTGGTTAAACGCGAACAGCGCAAACCCTTCCAGCGCTTTGTCGAAGAAGGCGTCCTCTTCATCCATCACGTCGGCAAAGAAGATATTCGGCGATTTCCCGCCCAGCTCCAGAGTGACCGGTATGATGTTCTGGGTCGCATACTGCATGATCTGCTGACCCACTTCCGTTGAGCCGGTAAACGCCACTTTAGCAATACGCTTTGAAGTAGCCAGATATTCGCCGATCTCTCCCCCGGCCCCGTTAACCACGTTAATGACCCCCGGCGGCAACAGGTCGCCAATCACCTCCATCAGCAGCAGTACCGAAAGCGGCGTCAGGCGTGCGGGTTTCAGCACAACGCAGTTACCCGCCGCCAGCGCGGGCGCCATTTTCCAGCTTGCCATCAGCAGCGGGAAGTTCCAGGGAATAATTTGCCCCACCACGCCAAGCGGTTCGTGGAAATGATACGCCACGGTATCTTTGTCAACTTCACTTATTCCTCCCTCCTGGGCACGAATGCAGGACGCAAAATAACGGAAATGGTCAATCGCCAGCGGCACGTCCGCCGCCATGGTTTCCCGGATCGGCTTGCCGTTGTCCCACGTTTCAGCGGTCGCCAGCAGCTCCAGATTCTGCTCCATCCGATCGGCGATTTTGAACAAAATGGCCGCTCTGTCCTGAACGGACGTTTGTCCCCATTTATCTTTCGCCTTATGCGCCGCATCCAGCGCTAAATCGATATCCCGCTTGCCCGAACTGGCAATTTCACACAGCGGCTGGCCGGTGACGGGCGTCAGGTTGGAATAGTATTCACCGTCGACGGGCGCGACCCAGTCGCCACCGATAAAGTTGTCATAGCGGGGCTTCAGCTTAAGGGGAAAACCATACTCGCCTGGCTGGATACGCGATGAGGGAGGATTGTTTGTCATGACCGTCTCCTTGCAGTAGGTGTACAACAAGGGTAGTTCCGGCTGGTGATTTTCTCGCCAGTCGGTAACGGGTTTACGAGCCGTATCACGGATTACCGTACTTTACGTTTCGTTTCTGCCGCCGGAGCCATACTTACTAGCTCAGGGGCTCATGAGGAACGATGCAATGCAGCTATTTATCGGCTTTGACGTGGGCGGAACCCACATCAAACACGGCGTGATCAACGAAAACGGCGAAGAACTGACATCCGATGAATACGATACGCCTGACGATGAAAGCACTTTCAAACAAAAGTGGAAAGCGGTGGTGGATAAGTACCGCCAGGAGTATGAGATCGTCGGCATCGGCGTGAGTTTCCCGGGCCATATTAATCACCATACCGGCGAAGCGGCCAAGGCCGGGGCGCTGGACTATCTTGACGGCGAAAACCTGTGTGAACTTTTCGCACAGCTGACCGATCTCCCTGTAACAACCGAGAATGATGCCAACTGCGCGGCGCTGGGCGAACGCTGGCAGGGCGCCGGCAAGGACTATGAGCATTTTGTCTGCATCACCATCGGCACCGGCATCGGCGGCGGTATCGTCATGGAGGGCGATCTCTACCGCGGGTCGCACTATCGGGCGGGTGAATTTGGCGTGCTGCCCGTGGGTAACAACGGCGAACCCATGCACGAAGTGGCGTCCGCCAGCGGCCTGATGAAAGCCTGCCGCCGCGCGCTGGCCGTGTCGGAAGATGAGATGCCGGGCGGTGAGGAGCTGTTTAAACGCATGGAAAGCGACGTGCATCTGCGCGAGGCCATAGAAGAGTGGGCGCATTTCCTCTCGCGCGGTATTTACAGCGTGATATCTATGTTTGATCCACAGGCGGTGCTGATTGGCGGCGGGATTAGCGAGCAGGAGAAAATCTATCTCCTGCTGGATAAATACCTACAGCGATTCGAAGAGTGGGAGGCGCTCCGGGTGCCCATCCTTCCCTGCGAGCTGGGTAACCAGGCGGGAAGACTGGGCGCGGTCTGGCTGGCTAAGCAGAAGCAGGCGCGCAGCACTTAACGCTTACGGAAATAACTGCGCGTCGCGTAACACATGGTCATTGCCGCGACGACGCGTAAACCCGATGCGGTTGAAATACTCCAGGATCTGAATCGCCAGTTTGCGTCCCACGTTCAGCCTATCGCGGAAGTCTGCGGCGCAGGTTGATCCGCGCGCCTGATCCAGCTCCCGGATCAGGTTCGCAAACGCGACGATCCGATCGTTGCGGTAATAACGATCTTTCACGATCGCCACAATCATCCCCTGCTGTGCCGCATGACGCAGTACCTGACGCATCAGCTGCTCATCGGTATGGGTTTCACGCGCCAGATCGCGCACCCACCACGGTTCATCGCCAAACAGCGGCGCGACTTTTTGCCAGACCGCGTCCTGTTCAGCGGTAAAACCGGCCTTGTGTTCCGGCAGGTGTAGCCAGCCGTGATGGCTTGCAATCACCCCGCTTTCACGCATGTTTTCAATCAGCAACAGCACCAGCGCGTCGTCTTCCATGGGCAACGCCATGCGCCGCAGACGTTCACGGCCCGGGCCGGGCTCATCCTGATGCTGTTCATGGTAGGTCGCCAGCGTGCTCAGCACTTTGCGCTGCCAGCGCGCTGCCACCGGCGCGTTCAGCAGGCTATTGCCGGCCTGAATAAAACCTGGTTCCTGCGTCAGAAGACGCAATCCTTCCCCGCTGAGCTGGCGCGCCCAGGCGAACGCAGCCAGATCCACCGCACCACGCTCAAGGTGGATATCTAACGCAGACTTATCACCGCGGGCCTGAGCAAGCGCGGCCAGCCACTGTAAATACTCAGGCTTACGCTTGCCGCGACGGGGAGGATTCAGCAAGACCACGCGCGCGCCCGCCAGCGTTTCCTGCGCCGAAATATCGCGCAGAACCAGACGGTCGTTATCCGCCAGCCAGAGCGGGGAGTCGAACACCAGTTCGGCGAGATCGTTTTCCAGCAGCGACACGCGTCCAGTGATGTGGCTGGCCGCGTGGTGGATATGCAGCGGCTGCCACTGGGTCAGCGGCGTGTGGGTCTGGAGAGAAACGATGATCCGTTCAGAAGGCTCCGGCGGCGCGTCGCCCAGCAGCCAGTCGCCGCGGTTAAGCTGGTCTTTTTCGGCATCACCGGCAATGTTTAGCGCGATACGCTGCCCGGCATGGGCCCGTTCCACCGGCTGGTTTTGCGCGTGAAGCCCGCGCACGCGCATCGGTTTGTTCACGCCCGTCAGCCACAGGGTATCGCCCACGTTCACTTCGCCGCTCAGCGCGGTACCGGTCACCACCAGCCCAGCCCCTTTCACGGTGAACGCCCTGTCGATCGCCAGACGGAAGCGGTGATGGCTGGCATGCTCACGAGACGGGATCTGCTGCAAATGGTTGCGAAGAGCGTCGATACCGCGGCCTTCCGTCGCTACGGTGACAAACAGTGCGACATCCTTAAAACCGTACTCACTCAGCGCCGCCAGCACCTCTTCACGCACCTCGTCGATACGCGCCTCATCCACACGGTCCGCTTTGGTGAGAGCGACTGTCAACTGTGGGTTTCCCGTCAGCTGGAGGATCGCCAGATGCTCGCGCGTTTGCGCCATCACCCCGTCATCGCACGCCACTACCAGCAGCGCATGATCGATCCCGCCCACGCCCGCGAGCATATTGGAAAGAAACTTCTCGTGTCCGGGCACGTCGATAAAACCCAGCACGCGACCATCAGGCTGCGGCCAGTAGGCATAACCCAGGTCAATGGTCATGCCGCGCTTTTTCTCTTCCGGCAGGCGATCGGCATTCACGCCCGTAATGGCCTGCAATAACGTGGTTTTGCCGTGGTCAACGTGACCGGCGGTGGCAATAATCATTTCAACATCATCTCCAGAAACCGCATTTCATCTTCCAGACAGCGTAAATCCAGCCACATGCGGCCGTCACCGATACGGCCTATCACCGGCATCGGTAATGCGCGCCAGCGCGCCGACAGCGCCTCAAGCTGGCTTCCGCGTCCGTCGCGCGGGGTGAACGTCAGCGCTTCGCTCGGTAACCTGTCCACGGGCAGCGAACCGCTGCCAATTTGCGACAGGCAAGGCTCGATACGAACGTCAAACTCAGGGTAATGAGGAGCAACCTGCGGCAGTAGCGCTTCCGCCTGCGCGCGAATGGAGGCCGCATCACGGCTTAGCAAACGCAACGTGGGCAGGCGGTCAGCCAGTTTCTCCGGGTGGAGATAGAGCCGCAGCGTAGCTTCCAGCGCGGCCAGCGTCATTTTATCGGCACGCAGGGCGCGCTTCAGCGGGTGCTGCTGTAGCTGCGCAATCAGCTCGCGCTTGCCGACAATAATCCCCGCCTGCGGCCCGCCCAGCAGTTTATCGCCGGAGAAACTGACCAGGCTGACGCCCGCGGCGATCATCTCCTGCACCATCGGCTCTTTCGGCAAACCGAACTGGCGCATATCCACCAGCGACCCGCTGCCAAGATCGGCAACCACCGGCACGTTCAGCTCGCGCCCGATGGCGGCCAGTTCGGCCTCTTCCACCGTTTTGGTGAAACCCTCAATGTGGTAATTGCTGGTATGCACTTTCATCAGCAGGGCGGTGTTTTCATTCACCGCCGCGCGATAATCTTTTGCATGGGTACGGTTGGTTGTGCCTACTTCATGCAGCGTGCAGCCCGCCTGGCGCATGACATCCGGAATACGAAACGCCCCGCCGATCTCCACCAGCTCGCCGCGAGAGACGACAACCTCTTTTCCGCTCGCGGTGGCCGCCAGCATTAACAGCACTGCCGCCGCGTTGTTATTCACAATGCAGGCATCTTCCGCGCCGGTGATCTGGCAGAGAAGATCCGCCAGCGCGCGATCGCGATGTCCGCGCCCGGCGCCGTCCAGATCGTACTCCAGCGTCACCGGCGAGCGCATGGCCAGGGTGACAGCCTCTATCGCCTCTTCTGCCTGCTGTGCCCGCCCCAGATTGGTGTGCAGCACCGTGCCCGTCAGGTTAATAACCGGGCGCAACGCGCTTTGCGCATGCTTGCTAAGCCTCCGTTCAGCTTCCTGCGCCCACGCCACGCACCAGCCGGGAAGCGCATTCTCAGCCTGAATATGGCGACGCGCGTCGTCCTGAAGCTGGCGTAGCATATCGACCGTTGCAGTATGACCAAACTGCTCCAGCACCGCCGTAATGCGCGGGTCACGAAGCAGACGATCGGTAGCGGGGATCTGGCTGTAGAGGGAATGATGAGTAGTCATGAATGTGCCTGGCGAGTAAATATCTTCCCCCCTCCCGACGGGAGAGGGAGTTAACATGTGAGGGGATTGTACCGCCTCCCGCCAGGAAGTGTTATAACCCGCATCAAGCCTTTGGTGGTTCGGTCCGGGCGAAACTTTCGCGCTGGAAGAGCGTCTCCGCCAGTTTGACCAGCAGCGGACGATCCACGCACCAGCCCGGCGAGACGCGGCGGAAATTGAGGTAGCCAATGGCGCAGGCGATGGCGATCGTCGCCAGATTCAGGCTATCGCTCTGAATTTTCCCGTCGCGGATCAGCTGTTCGCACATATCCAGGCTGCGGCTAATTTTTTCGCGCTGGCGCAGCAGCTCATTTTCTGACTGCTGGGCGGCGGGCCTTGCCTGCTCGCGTACGGACGTTAACGCCGCATCCATAATGCCGTCCGCCAGGGCTTCAATTTGCTTCATCGCCAGCGCTGCTTTTGGCTCCGCCGGCAGCATGGCTGGCGCAACGCCAAGCAGCTCGATGTACTCCGCAATGATTGGGGAATCAAACCAGTAGTCGCCCTCGTCCGTTACCAGCGCCGGGACTTTCCCCAGCGGGTTGTACTGCGCAACGCCGTTCTCTGCGTTGTAGGGCTGTTCATTTACGAATTCAAATTCAATCCCTTTCTCCAGCAGGAGAATCGAAATCTTACGCACGAAAGGACTGGTATAACTGCCGATGAGTTTCATTGCTTATCCTTAATGCCCACAAAGAGGTCAGTATGGATCAAGCCGTGAAAAAAGGCAGGTATGCGTATCGCATTCCTGCCATGAGGGGATACGGGAGAAATCTGCATAAAAATATTTTGTGAATCAAATCACAATCTGGAAACAAATAGCCAACTTAACATTGTGATATAAATCACAAAACACCGTTCATTTTGGCGTATTTCTGAGCGATGTATTTTTTTTACACACTCATTATGTGATAGCGATCACTTCATTAATGTCCTCACCCCCTACATTCATGTGATTCAGATCACACAAAATTTCGCTGTCTGGACAGTTGAACGATTCAGTGCCAGATTTCACAGCATCAGAACAGGGCCCGGCTACCTCTGCCGCCGCACATTAACGATAAACCTCGGGCCGCAAGCCTAAGCGTAAACATAAGAAGGGGTGTTTTATGTCATCCGATTTCAAGATCAAAGTGCAAAGCTTTGGTCGTTTCCTCAGCAACATGGTGATGCCAAATATCGGCGCGTTTATCGCCTGGGGTATTATCACCGCATTGTTCATTCCGACAGGGTGGTTGCCTAACGAAACGCTGGCGAAACTTGTTGGCCCAATGATTACTTACCTGCTGCCGCTGCTCATCGGTTATACCGGGGGTCGTCTGGTGGGCGGTGACCGTGGTGGCGTCGTGGGTGCCATCACAACCATGGGTGTTATCGTCGGCGCGGATATGCCGATGTTCCTCGGTGCGATGATTGCCGGTCCTCTGGGCGGCTGGGCAATTAAGAAATTTGACGTCTGGGTTGATGGCAAAATCAAATCCGGCTTCGAAATGCTGGTGAACAACTTCTCCGCGGGCATCATCGGGATGATCCTCGCGATTCTGGCGTTCCTCGGCATTGGCCCGGCGGTTGAAGTGCTGTCCAAAATTCTGGCGGCAGGCGTTAACTTCATGGTGGCGCACGACATGCTGCCGCTGGCGTCTATCTTTGTTGAACCGGCGAAAATCCTGTTCCTCAACAACGCTATCAACCACGGTATCTTCTCGCCGCTGGGTATTCAGCAGTCTCACGATCTCGGCAAGTCCATCTTCTTCCTGATTGAAGCGAACCCGGGTCCGGGTATGGGCGTTCTGCTGGCGTATATGTTCTTTGGTCGCGGCAGCGCGAAACAGTCTGCTGGCGGCGCGGCTATCATCCACTTCCTGGGCGGTATTCACGAAATTTACTTCCCGTATGTGCTGATGAACCCACGTCTGATCCTGGCCGTTATCCTTGGCGGTATGACCGGCGTGTTCACCCTGAGCGTGCTGGGCGGTGGTCTGGTGTCTCCTGCTTCTCCGGGCTCTATCCTGGCGGTACTGGCGATGACCCCGAAAGGCGCCTACTTCGCGAACATCGCGGCGATCTGCGCAGCCATGGCCGTCTCCTTCGTGGTCTCCGCTATCCTGCTGAAAACCAGCAAGGTGAAAGAAGACGACGATATCGAAGCGGCAACCCGTCGTATGCATGACATGAAAGCCGAATCCAAAGGCGCAACGCCGCTGGCGGCGGGTGATGTCTCAAACGACCTGAGCCACGTGCGTAAAATCATCGTTGCCTGCGACGCCGGTATGGGTTCCAGCGCAATGGGTGCCGGCGTGCTGCGTAAGAAAGTGCAGGATGCGGGTCTGACCAATATCTCCGTGACCAATAGCGCGATCAACAGCCTGCCGCCGGACGTTGACCTGGTGATCACGCACCGCGATCTGACCGAACGCGCTATGCGTCAGGTACCGCAGGCGCAGCATATTTCCCTGACCAACTTCCTCGACAGCGGCCTCTACACCAGCCTGACCGAACGCCTGGTTGCGGCGCAGCGTCACGAAGACAATGAAGTGAAAGTGCGCAGCAGCCTCCAGGACAGCTTCGACGAGAGTAACGACCACCTGTTTAAACTGGGTGCGGAGAACATCTTCCTCGGCCGTACTGCGAGCACCAAAGAAGAGGCGATTCGCTTCGCCGGTGAGCAGCTTGTGAAAGGCGGCTACGTTCAGCCTGAATATGTCGACGCGATGCTGGAGCGTGAAAAACTGACCCCAACCTACCTCGGTGAATCTATCGCGGTTCCGCACGGTACGGTTGAAGCCAAAGACCGCGTGCTGAAAACCGGCGTGGTGTTCTGTCAGTATCCTGATGGCGTGCGCTTCGGTGAAGAAGAAGACGACATCGCCCGTCTGGTGATTGGTATCGCCGCTCGCAACAACGAGCATATCCAGGTGATCACCAGCCTGACCAACGCCCTGGATGATGAAACGGTCATTGAGCGTCTGGCCAACACCACCAGCGTTGAAGAAGTTCTGGCCCTGCTTAACAAATAACAGCGCCTCTTCCCTCTCCCCCCGGGGAGAGGGCTAGGGTGAGGGGGAGAAAGCTCCTCACCCCAGCCCTCTCGGGTAAAAACATTGATGAAGGTTAACTCTATGAAAGCATTACATTTTGGCGCAGGTAACATCGGTCGTGGTTTTATTGGCAAACTGCTGGCAGACGCGGGCATTACCCTGACATTCGCCGATGTGAATCAGGTGGTTCTGGATGCCCTGAATGCCCGTCATAGCTATCAGGTACATGTTGTAGGTGAAAACGAGCAGGTTGAAACGGTCTCTGGCGTGAACGCGGTAAGCAGCATTGGCGACGACGTGATTGACCTCATCGCAAGCGTTGATCTGGTCACCACAGCCGTAGGTCCAGTGGTGCTTGAGCGCATCGCCCCGGCGGTCGCGAAAGGCCTGGCGAAGCGTAAAGCACAGGGCGTTGAAACCCCGCTGAACATCATCGCTTGTGAAAACATGGTGCGCGGCACCACGCAGCTGAAAGGCCACGTTCTTGCGGCTGTCGCAGACGAAGATAAAGCCTGGGTTGAAGCGCACGTCGGGTTTGTGGATTCCGCCGTGGATCGGATCGTTCCGCCGTCAGAATCCGCCACCAACGACCCGCTGGAAGTGACCGTGGAAACCTTCAGCGAGTGGATCGTTGATAAAACCCAGTTTAAGGGCACGCTGCCGACCATTCCGGGAATGGAATTAACCGATAACCTGATGGCATTTGTCGAACGTAAACTCTTCACGCTGAACACCGGGCATGCTATAACCGCGTACCTCGGAAAATTGGCGGGTCATCAGACCATTCGTGACGCGATCCTCGATGAGAACATCCGTGCAGTGGTTAAAGGGGCAATGGAGGAGAGCGGCGCGGTGCTGATCAAACGCTACGGTTTTGATGCTGACAAACACGCAGCCTACATCCAGAAAATCCTCGGTCGTTTTGAAAACCCGTATCTGAAAGATGACGTTGAGCGCGTGGGCCGTCAGCCGCTGCGTAAGCTGAGCGCGGGCGATCGCCTGATTAAACCGCTGCTGGGCACGCTGGAATACGGCCTGCCGCACGCCAACCTGGTGAAAGGGATTGCCGCCGCCATGCACTACCGTAGCGAGCAGGACCCGCAGGCGATTGAGCTGGCTCAGCTGATTGAAGACAAAGGTGCGCAGGCTGCGCTGGCGCAGATCTCCGGTCTGGATGCCAACAGTGACGTGGTTGCGGAGGCGGTCAACGCATATAACGCAACCAAATGATGCAGAGCCCGGCGCAGGTTAGCCTGCGCCCGAATAACAGATTGTCAGATATGCAGGCAATAATGGAACAAACCCAGGCCTTTGAAAATCGTGTGCTTGAACGTCTGAATGCTGGCAAAACCGTACGAAGTTTCCTGATTGCCGCCGTCGAGCTGTTAACCGAGGCGGTGAACATTCTGGTGCTTCAGGTGTTTCGCAAAGACGACTACGCGGTAAAGTATGCTGTAGAACCGTTACTGGACGGAGACGGACCGCTGGGCGATTTATCAGTACGGCTGAAGCTGATTTACGGTCTTGGCGTGCTGAACCGCCAGGAGTATGAAGATGCCGAGCTGTTAATGGCGCTGCGCGAAGAGCTCAATCATGACGGTAATGAGTACACCTTTACCGATGATGAGATACTGGGGCCCTTCGGCGAACTGCACTGCGTATCCGCGCTTCCTCCTGCACCTCAGTTTGATAACAGCGACCCTGAGCTGTATGCGATGCAAAAGCTGCGTTATCAACAGGTTGTCCGCTCCACCATGGTGCTTTCCCTGACTGAGCTGATTTCTAAAATCAGCTTAAAAAAAGCGTTTCAGAAGTAAGCCCGCACACATTGGTGTATCCTTCCCTGTAAATTCCCCGTTTTCAGAGTTATTTGTCATGAAAGAAGTCGAAAAGAACGAAATTAAACGCTTGAGCGACCGTCTGGACCTGATCCGCCATCAGATGGCTGGCCTCTCCCTGGTCGATTCCGCCGAGAAATATGCCGAGCTGGAAAAAGAGTCCGTGAAGCTGGAGGCGGAAATTGAGCGCCTGCGCGAAGTGAAAGGCCAGAAGCTGAGTAAAGAAGCGCAGAAGCTGATGAACATGCCGCATCGCCGTGCAATCACCAAAAAAGAGCAGGCCGACATGGGCAAGCTGAAGAAAAGCGTCCGTGGCCTGGTGGTGGTGCACCCGATGACCGAGCTTGGCCGCGAAATGGGCCTGAAAGAGATGACGGGTTTTTGTAAGACGGCGTTCTGATCCTTTCCCCTCACCCTAACCCTCTCCACAAAGGGGCGAGGGAACTGTCCGGTGCGGTTTCCCTCTCTCCAAAGGCCAAAAGGCGGGTGCGATTTTCTCCCTCTCTCCAAAGGCCAAAAGGCCAGTGCGGTTTCTCCCTCTCCCCATGGGAGAGGGCCGGGGTGAGGGAATCAGTCCGCACCCCTTTAAAATTGGCCCAACCAATATCCCTCCTCTTTATTCCCTGGTTCACAATTCCATTATCTCAGCTCACAAAACCATTGCCACTCCATAACATCTAGTTAACCATTCATTGTCATTAACCCTACATCACAATATTGGAAGGACCACTTTTACACGAAGTGTGACGCAGAGATGAGCGGAGACTCACCCGGCGAACACGCTGTGTGGTCCTCAGGAGACCTGCATGAGCCTCTGGCAACAAAACTACGATCCAGCCGGGAATATCTGGCTGTCGAGCCTGATCGCATCGCTTCCGATCCTGTTCTTCTTTTTTGCGCTGATTAAGCTCAAGCTAAAGGGCTACCTCGCCGCGACGTACACCGTTGCCATCGCCCTGCTGGTGGCGCTGTTCTTCTACAAAATGCCGGTCGATCGCGCGCTGGCCTCCGTGGTGTATGGATTCTTCTACGGCCTGTGGCCGATTGCGTGGATCATCATCGCCGCCGTCTTTGTCTATAAAATCTCGGTCAAAACCGGGCAGTTCGACATTATTCGCTCGTCGATTCTCTCTATCACACCGGACCAGCGTTTACAGATGCTGATTGTCGGTTTCTCCTTCGGGGCGTTCCTTGAAGGGGCGGCTGGATTCGGCGCGCCGGTGGCGATCACCGCCGCCCTGCTGGTCGGGCTGGGCTTTAACCCGCTGTATGCCGCTGGCCTGTGCCTGATTGTGAACACGGCGCCAGTGGCGTTTGGCGCGATGGGCATACCGATTCTGGTTGCCGGACAGGTGACCGGACTGGACAGTTTTGAGATTGGCCAGATGGTAGGCCGTCAGCTGCCGTTTTTGACCATTATCGTGCTGTTCTGGATCATGGCGATTATGGATGGCTGGCGCGGCGTGAAGGAGACCTGGCCTGCGGTGATGGTAGCAGGTGGTTCGTTCGCCATTGCCCAGTATCTCAGCTCGAACTTCCTCGGCCCGGAGCTGCCGGACATCATCTCTTCCCTGGTGTCGCTGGTCTGCCTGACCCTTTTCCTTAAACGCTGGCAGCCGGTACGTATCTTCCGCTTTGCTGACATGGGCGCATCGCACGTGGATCAGACGCTGGCGCGCACCGGCTATACCGCCGGACAGATTGTGCGCGCGTGGTCACCGTTCCTGTTCCTGACCGCTACCGTGACGCTGTGGAGCATTCCGCCATTTAAAGCGCTTTTCGCCCCGGGCGGCGCGCTGTACGACATGGTGATTAACATCTCCGTGCCGTTCCTCGACAAAATGGTCGCCCGTATGCCGCCGGTGGTGCACGACGCCACGCCGTATGCGGCAGTGTTTAAGTTCGACTGGTTCTCTGCTACCGGCACGGCCATCCTGTTTGCCGCACTCCTTTCCGTAGTGTGGCTGCGCATGAAGCCTGCCGCCGCGGTGCAGACCTTTGCGGCGACGATTAAAGAGCTGATGCTGCCGATTTACTCCATCGGCATGGTGCTGGCGTTCGCGTTTATTTCGAACTACTCCGGCCTGTCGTCGACGCTGGCGTTAGCGCTGGCGCATACCGGCCACGCGTTTACCTTCTTCTCGCCGTTCCTCGGCTGGCTGGGGGTGTTCCTGACCGGTTCAGATACGTCATCTAACGCCCTGTTTGCCGCCTTACAGGCAACGGCCGCGCAGCAGATTGGCGTTTCGGACGTGCTGCTGGTCGCCGCGAACACCACCGGCGGCGTGACCGGAAAGATGATTTCGCCGCAGTCCATCGCCATTGCCTGTGCGGCGGTGGGGCTGGTGGGTAAAGAGTCGGATCTGTTCCGCTTTACCGTTAAACACAGCCTGATATTTACCTGCATGGTGGGCGTGATCACCACATTGCAGGCCTATGTCTTAACCTGGATGATTCCATGATAGTGATGCCCAGACGCCTGTCCGACGAGATTGCCACTCGCGTACGGGCGCTGATAGAAGAACAACAGCTGGAGGCGGGCATGAGATTGCCCGCCGAGCGTCAGCTTGCCGCCCAGCTTGGCGTGTCGCGCAATTCACTGCGCGAAGCGCTGGCGACGCTGGTCAGTGAAGGGGTGCTGCTGAGCCGTCGCGGCGGCGGCACCTTCGTGCGCTGGCAGCATGACGACTGGTCCGAACAAAACATCGTGCAGCCCCTCAAGACGCTGATGGAGAACGACCCGGATTACAGCTTCGACATCCTTGAAGCGCGTCATGCCATCGAAACCAGTACCGCGTGGCACGCGGCGATGCGGGCAACCGACGCCGACAAAGAGAAGCTCAAAGCCTGTTTTGACGCCACGCAAAGCAGCGACCCGGACATCGCCTCCCAGGCGGACGTGCGGTTCCATCTGGCCATTGCCGAGGCCTCGCACAACGTGGTGCTGCTGCAAACCATGCGCGGGTTCTTCGACCTGCTGCAATCCTCCGTGAAGCAGAGCCGCCAGCGCATGTATCTGGTGCCGCCGGTGTTTGCCCGGCTGACCGAACAGCACGAGGCGGTGCTCAACGCCATTCTGGCCGGTGATGCCGATGCTGCGCGCAAGGCGATGATGGCGCATCTCGGCTTCGTGCATACCACCATTAAACGATTCGATGAAGATCAGGCCCGACAGGCGCGTATTACCCGTCTGCCTGGCGAGAGTGATATTTCCAGGGAGAACAAAGCATGATTATTTCAGCAGCCAGTGATTATCGCGCCGCGGCGCAGCGCATTTTGCCGCCGTTCCTGTTCCACTACATTGACGGCGGGGCGTATGCCGAATACACCCTGCGTCGCAACGTGGAAGACCTGTCGGAAGTGGCTCTGCGCCAGCGCGTGCTGAAGAATATGTCTGACCTGAGCCTCGAGACGAAGCTGTTTAACGAAACGCTCTCCATGCCGGTGGCGCTCGCACCTGTCGGTCTCTGCGGCATGTACGCCCGTCGCGGTGAAGTGCAGGCCGCCGCCGCCGCAGATGCCAAAGGCATTCCGTTTACCCTTTCCACTGTGTCTGTCTGCCCGATTGAAGAGGTGGCGCCGACCATCAAGCGCCCGATGTGGTTCCAGCTTTACGTCCTGCGCGATCGCGGTTTTATGCGCAACGCGCTTGAGCGCGCTAAAGCGGCAGGCTGTTCAACGCTGGTCTTTACCGTCGATATGCCGACCCCCGGCGCGCGCTATCGTGACGCCCACTCCGGCATGAGTGGCCCTAACGCCGCCCTGCGGCGTTACTGGCAGGCGGTGACGCACCCGCAGTGGGCGTGGGATGTCGGGTTAAACGGTCGTCCGCACGATCTGGGCAATATTTCGGCCTACCTCGGTAAACCAACCGGGCTGGAAGATTATATCGGCTGGCTGGCGAACAATTTCGATCCATCCATCTCCTGGAAAGACCTGGAGTGGATCCGCGAATTCTGGGACGGCCCGATGGTGATCAAAGGGATCCTCGACCCGGAAGATGCCCGCGACGCGGTGCGTTTTGGCGCCGATGGGATTGTGGTCTCTAACCATGGCGGACGTCAGCTCGACGGGGTGCTCTCTTCTGCCCGCGCGCTGCCAGCCATTGCCGATGCGGTGAAGGGAGATATTGCGATCCTGGCCGACAGCGGCATCCGTAACGGGCTGGACGTGGTGCGCATGATTGCGCTGGGAGCAGACAGCGTGCTGCTGGGCCGTGCTTACCTGTACGCACTGGCCACCAGCGGCCAGGCGGGCGTGGCGAATCTGCTGAACCTGATCGAGAAAGAGATGAAGGTGGCGATGACCCTGACCGGGGCAAAATCGATAGGTGAAATCAGCAAAGACTCGCTGGTGCAGGAGCTCAGTAAGCTGCCTGCGGCGCTGGCACCGCTTTCTCAGGGAAACGCGGCCTGATCTCTCCCGGTTAGCCTCCCCTTCTTCCGCGCCCGACTTCCCCCTCGGGCGCTTTTTTTGTCGAAAATAACACCTACGTAACATTATGGACAAGAAAATTTGACACGCCCTGCCCCTCCGCAATTGTATAGACAAGCAAATACAAGAACACAAAAACAACATCACATCGGAGGGGGAACATATGGCGTATACAGGTCGGGTGGATATTCAGCAGGTGATCGATGAGAGCCCTTTTTCAGGGTTTCACTGGCTTCTTATCGTGCTGGGCTTTCTGGTGCTGGCGATCGATGGGTTTGATACCGCAGCGATGGGTTACATTGCGCCTACGCTGTCGGCGGAGTGGGGAATACATAAACAGGATCTGGGGCCGGTGCTGAGTGCGGCTCTGCTGGGGCTGTCGCTGGGCGCCCTTATTGCAGGTCCGGTATCGGACCGGATGGGACGCAAGCGCGTACTGGTCTTTTCGTGCCTGTTCTTCGGCCTGGCGAGTCTGGGCACGGCCTGGGCGCAAAGTCTGAATACCCTGACGCTGTGGCGATTTCTGACCGGTCTCGGGCTGGGTGCCGCGATGCCTAACGCCATCACGCTGATCTCAGAGTTTGCGCCCCAGCGCTGCCGCGCCATGGCAATTAACACCATGTACTGCGGCTTTCCGCTGGGTGCGGCGGGCGGCGGGGCGATCTCGTCCTGGCTTATTCCCCATCATGGCTGGCGAAGCGTGCTGCTGACCGGCGCGATTGCGCCGCTGATTTTAACGGTGCTGCTGGCGCTGCTGTTGCCGGAGTCGGTGAAGTTTCTGGTGCAGCGCGGGAAAGACGTCGCGCAGGTTCGCCGCATCGCCAGCCGGTTCGCCCGCAGCACGCTGGATAGCGTCACGGGCTTTTTCCTGGCGGAGGAGAAGATCGCGTCGAAAAAAGGCAGCGTGTCGCAGCTGTTTTCCATGCCCTGGCTGCCCGGCACCCTGATGCTGTGGGTCACCTATTTTATGGGGCTGGTGATTTATTACGTCCTGCTGAGCTGGATGCCGACGCTGATGCAGGGGATGGGGTATGCGCTGGCTGAATCCGCCTGGCTTACCTCGCTGTTCACCTTCGGCGGCACCGCTGGCATTTTGCTCGCCGGCTGGATGATGGACCGCTGGGAAGCGCACAAGGTGGTCGCAGGGGGATTTGTCCTGACGATGGGCCTGATACTTTTACTTGGCCTTGAGCATAACCATATCGCTCTGTTTGGCGGATTAATTTTCCTGATGGGGATAGCGATGAACGGGGCGCAGTCGGGCATGCAGACCCTGGCCGCCACCTTTTACCCTACCGAGTGCCGCGCGACGGGTATCGCCTGGATGCAGGGGATCGGCCGCTTCGGCGGTGTGGCGGGCACGATGACCAGCGCCCAGCTTCTTTCCATGCAGTGGCAGGCGGACAGTATTTTAATGATCCTTAGCGTGCCTGCTCTCGTGGCCGCGGCGGCAACCGTCTACAAAATGCTGTATAGCCGTGCGCAGGAGCCGGGCGTCGCCTAGCCCCTCTCTTTTCTGCTATTCTGCCCCCCGTAATTAAGGGGGCAGCATGCTTAACATCGTCTTATTCGAACCAGAAATCCCGCCGAATACCGGCAATATAATCCGCCTGTGCGCCAACACCGGTTTTCGTCTGCACATCATTGAGCCGATGGGCTTTACGTGGGACGACAAACGCCTGCGCCGCGCGGGGCTGGACTATCATGAGTTTACCGCCGTGGTGCGCCATCACGATTATGCCGCGTTTCTGGGATCCGAAAAACCACAGCGCATGTTCGCCCTGACCACCAAAGGTACGCCAGCGCACAGCGCCGTAAGCTATCAGGACGGGGATTATCTGATGTTTGGTCCGGAAACCCGCGGTCTGCCAGCCACCATTCTGGATGCCCTGCCACCCGAGCAGAAAATTCGTATTCCGATGATGCCGGACAGCCGCAGCATGAACCTGTCGAATGCGGTGTCGGTGGTGGTGTATGAGGCGTGGCGCCAGCTGGGTTATCCCGGCGCGATACTGCGTAGTTAAAACAGTTCGGGTGGCTTGCGCCACCCGATTCGTCGTATTTAGCCTGCTACCGCGATACGTTTCATATCGGTCATGTAACCACGCAGTTTTTGGCCCACTTTCTCGATTTCGTGGCTGCGAATCGCTTCGTTGACGTCACGCAGCTGCGCGTTATCAACCGCACCTTCCGCAATCGCCTGGCCCAGATCGCCTGCTTGCAGGGTGGTCATAAACTCTTTCAGCAGCGGTACGCAGGCGTAAGAGAACAGGTAGTTACCGTATTCAGCGGTATCAGAGATCACCACGTTCATTTCATACAGACGCTTACGAGCAATGGTGTTCGCAATCAGCGGCAGTTCGTGCAGTGATTCATAGTACGCGGACTCTTCGATGATGCCGGAATCCACCATGGTTTCGAAGGCCAGCTCAACGCCTGCTTTCACCATCGCGATCATCAGGACGCCTTTATCGAAGTACTCCTGCTCGGCGATCTTGCCGTCGTACTGTGGCGCGGTTTCGAACGCGGTTTTACCGGTCTCTTCGCGCCAGGTCAGCAGTTTCTTGTCGTCATTCGCCCAGTCCGCCATCATGCCGGAAGAGAATTCGCCGGAGATGATATCGTCCATGTGTTTCTGGAACAGCGGCGCCATGATGGTTTTCAGCTGTTCAGAGAGTGCGAACGCGCGCAGTTTTGCCGGGTTGGACAGACGGTCCATCATCAGCGTAATGCCGCCCTGCTTCAGCGCTTCGGTGATAGTTTCCCAGCCGAACTGAATCAGTTTTTCTGCGTATGCCGGATCGGTGCCTTCTTCCACCAGCTTGTCGAAGCACAGCAGAGAGCCGGCCTGGAGCATGCCGCACAGGATGGTCTGTTCGCCCATCAGGTCAGATTTCACTTCCGCAACGAAGGACGATTCCAGTACGCCCGCACGGTGGCCACCGGTGGCCGCTGCCCACGCTTTGGCAATCGCCATGCCTTCGCCTTTCGGATCGTTTTCCGGGTGAACGGCGATAAGCGTCGGTACGCCGAAACCACGTTTGTACTCTTCACGCACTTCAGTACCCGGGCACTTCGGTGCCACCATCACTACGGTGATGTCTTTACGGATCTGCTCGCCCACTTCAACGATGTTGAAGCCGTGGGAGTAACCCAGCGCGGCACCGTCTTTCATCAGCGGCTGTACGGAACGCACAACGTCTGAGTGCTGCTTGTCTGGCGTCAGGTTAACCACCAGATCCGCCTGCGGGATCAGCTCTTCGTAGGTACCTACTTTGAAGCCGTTTTCGGTCGCTTTACGCCAGGAAGCGCGCTTTTCAGCAATCGCTTCTTTACGCAGGGCGTAGGAGATATCCAGCCCGGAGTCACGCATGTTCAGGCCCTGGTTCAGACCCTGCGCGCCACAGCCGACGATGACCACTTTTTTACCCTGAAGGTAGCTCGCGCCATCGGCAAATTCGTCACGCGCCATGAAGCGGCATTTGCCCAGCTGCGCCAGCTGCTGGCGCAAGTTCAGTGTATTAAAGTAGTTAGCCATGGGTGATACCTCGTGATGTTGTGTGTCTTATTGTTCGGTTCGCGTTTCAGCGAGAATGTACCCACATTACAACAGGAAATTTATTGCGGAAATTGATATATTCACAACGTCACATTGCAATTTATGCAATGTAAAAAGAGGGAGTGGAATCGGTGGATTTACGCGATCTGAAAATGTTCCTGCACCTGGCGGAAAGCCGTCACTTTGGCCGCAGCGCCCGGGCGATGCACGTCAGCCCCTCCACGCTGTCGCGCCAGATCCAGCGCCTTGAGGAAGATCTCGGCCAGCCGCTGTTCGTGCGCGATAACCGCACCGTCACCCTCACGGAAGCAGGTGAAGAGCTGCGCATCTTTGCCCAACAAACCTTGTTACAGTATCAGCAGCTGCGGCACACCATCGACCAGCAGGGGCCGTCGCTTTCCGGCGAGCTGCATATTTTCTGCTCCGTAACCGCTGCCTACAGCCATCTTCCCCCCATTCTCGACCGCTTCCGCGCGGAACATCCGTCGGTTGAAATTAAGCTCACCACCGGCGATGCCGCCGACGCGATGGAAAAAGTGGTAACGGGCGAAGCGGATCTCGCGATTGCCGGGAAACCCGAAACGCTGCCGGGGGCGGTAGCGTTCTCGATGCTGGAAAATCTGGCGGTGGTGCTGATTGCCCCGGCGCTGCCCTGTCCGGTACGCAACCAGGTGTCGGTGGAAAAACCAGACTGGTCCACGGTGCCGTTTATCATGGCCGATCAGGGCCCGGTGCGCCGCCGCATCGAGCTGTGGTTCCGCCGCCAGAAGATCAGCAACCCGTCGATTTACGCCACGGTCAGCGGTCATGAGGCGATGGTGTCGATGGTGGCGCTCGGCTGCGGCGTGGCGCTGCTGCCGGAAGTTGTGCTGGAAAACAGCCCGGAGCCGGTGCGCAATCGCGTGATGATTTTAGAACGCAGCGACGAGAAAACGCCGTTCGAGCTCGGCGTGTGCGCACAAAAAAAGCGGCTGCATGAGCCGCTTATTGATGCGTTCTGGACGATATTGCCGAACCACTGAAGCCGGGTGGCGCTGCGCTAACACGGCCTACGATTCGCTTAACCTGCGAGGAAGAACCTGAACGCCGGGTTGTGGGTTTCGTCATGGCACTCATAGCCCAGCTCGTTCAGCCGCGTTTCGAAATCCGGTTCGTGCTCGCCCAGTTCGAACGCCGCCAGCACGCGGCCATAGTCGGTGCCGTGGCTGCGGTAGTGGAACAGAGAGATGTTCCAGTGTGTGCCCAGCGTGTGCAGGAACTTGAGCAGCGCGCCCGGCGATTCAGGGAACTCGAAGCTGAACAGGCGTTCCCTGAGCGGCTTCGAGGGACGCCCACCGACCATATAACGTACATGCAGCTTCGCCATTTCGTCGTCAGAGAGATCGACCACGCTGTAGCCGCCGTCATGCAGCAGGCTGAGGAGCTCTTTGCGCTCCTCCACGCCACGGCTCAGACGCACGCCGACAAAAATGCACGCGTCTTTCGCGTCGGCAAAGCGGTAGTTGAACTCCGTCACCGAACGACCGCCTAACAGCTGGCAGAACTTCAGGAAGCTGCCCTTCTCTTCCGGAATGGTCACCGCCAGCAATGCCTCACGCTGCTCCCCCAGCTCGCAACGCTCGGACACGTAGCGCAGACCGTGGAAGTTCACGTTGGCGCCGGAAAGCACGTGCGCCAGACGCTCGCCGCGAATGTTGTGCTGCGCGATGTATTTTTTCATCCCCGCCAGGGCCAGCGCGCCGGACGGCTCCGCCACCGCACGCACATCCTCAAACAGATCTTTCATCGCCGCGCAGATGGCATCGCTATCAACCGTGACGATATCGTCGAGGTATTCCTGGCAGAGACGGAACGTTTCATCGCCGATGCGTTTTACCGCCACGCCCTCGGCAAACAGCCCGACGCGCGGCAGATCCACCGGATGTCCCGCGTCCAGCGCCGCCTTCAGGCAGGCAGAGTCTTCCGCTTCAACCGCAATCACCTTGATCTGCGGCATCAGCTGTTTAATCAGCACCGCCACGCCTGCGGCTAAGCCGCCGCCGCCCACCGGGACGAAAACGCGGTCGAGATGGGCGTCCTGCTGCAACAGTTCCAGCGCCAGCGTACCCTGCCCGGCGATCACCATCGGGTGATCGAACGGCGGCACCCAGGTGAAACCCTGCTGCTGCGCCAGCTCAATCGCTTTAGCTTTGGCTTCGTCAAAGTTAGCGCCGTGAAGCAGCACTTCTCCGCCGAATCCGCGCACCGCATCAACCTTGATATCTGCGGTGGCGACAGGCATCACGATCAGCGCCTTCAGCCCCAGACGCGCCGAGGAGAACGCCACGCCCTGCGCGTGGTTACCCGCCGAGGCGGTAATCACCCCGCGCGCTTTCTGCTCGTCGGTCAGCCCGGCCATCATCGCGTAGGCGCCGCGCAGCTTGAAGCTGTGCACCGGCTGGCGGTCTTCGCGCTTGACCAGAATGACGTTGTCGAGGCGCGAAGAGAGTTTGTCCATTTTTTGCAGGGGTGTGACCTGCACCGCTTCATAGACCGGCGCGCGTAGCACCGCTCTCAGGTATTCCGCCCCCTCCGGGGCGGCGGATAAGGGTTGTGACTCGGCCATCATTAGCCCCCAAGTTTCGATTTATCGCGCACCGCGCCTTTATCTGCACTGGTAGCAAGGCTCGCGTATGCGCGCAGGGCGAAGGAGACTTCACGCTGACGATCTTTCGGCGTCCAGGCTTTGTCGCCGCGGGCTTCCTGCGCTTCACGACGGGCCGCAATCTCCTGGTCGCTCAGCTTCAGCTGAATGCCACGGTTTGGAATATCGATTTCGATCAGGTCGCCATCTTCAATGATCGCGATGTTGCCGCCGCTTGCCGCTTCCGGCGAGACATGGCCAATGGAGAGGCCTGACGTGCCGCCGGAGAAACGACCATCGGTGATCAGCGCGCAGGCTTTGCCGAGGCCCATCGATTTCAGGAAGGTGGTTGGATAGAGCATTTCCTGCATGCCGGGACCGCCTTTCGGCCCTTCGTAGCGAATGACCACCACGTCGCCTTCCACCACTTTGCCGCCGAGGATGGCGTCCACCGCTTCATCCTGGCTTTCGTACACTTTCGCCGGACCGGTGAATTTCAGAATGCTGTCATCCACGCCTGCGGTTTTCACGATGCAGCCGTTTTCCGCGAAGTTACCGTACAGCACGGCCAGACCGCCGTCTTTGCTGTAGGCATGTTCCAGCGAGCGGATGCAGCCTTCGGCGCGATCGTCATCCAGCGTATCCCAACGACAATCTTGCGAGAACGCCTGGGTGGTACGGATGCCTGCCGGACCGGCGCGATACATGTTTTTCACCGCGTCGTCTTTGGTCAGCATCACGTCGTACTGCTCCAGCGACTCCGGCAGCGTCAGGCCGAGCACGTTTTTCACGTCGCGGTTCAGCAGCCCCGCGCGATCCAGCTCACCGAGGATGCCGATAACCCCACCGGCACGGTGAACATCTTCCATATGGTATTTCTGGGTGCTCGGTGCAACCTTACACAGCTGCGGCACTTTACGGGACAGCTTGTCGATATCGCTCATGGTGAAGTCGATTTCGGCTTCCTGCGCGGCGGCCAGCAGGTGCAGAACGGTATTGGTGGAACCGCCCATGGCGATATCCAGGGTCATGGCGTTTTCGAACGCGGCTTTACTGGCGATGTTGCGCGGCAGCGCGCTGGCGTCGTCCTGCTCGTAGTAGCGTTTGGTCAGCTCAACGATGCGCTTACCGGCGTTAAGGAACAGCTGCTTACGGTCGGCGTGGGTCGCCAGCAGCGAGCCGTTGCCCGGCTGAGACAGGCCCAGCGCTTCGGTCAGGCAGTTCATGGAGTTGGCGGTAAACATCCCGGAACAGGAGCCGCAGGTCGGGCACGCAGAGCGTTCCACCTGGTCGCTCTGCTCGTCAGAGACTTTCGGGTCCGCGCCCTGGATCATCGCATCGACCAGATCGAGCTTGATGATTTTATCGGACAGCTTGGTTTTCCCCGCTTCCATCGGACCGCCGGAAACGAAAATCACCGGAATGTTCAGGCGCAGGGAGGCCATCAGCATCCCCGGGGTGATCTTGTCGCAGTTGGAGATACAGACCATCGCATCGGCGCAGTGGGCGTTGACCATGTATTCCACCGAGTCGGCGATCAGCTCGCGCGACGGCAGTGAATAGAGCATCCCCCCGTGGCCCATTGCGATACCGTCATCCACCGCAATGGTGTTGAACTCTTTCGCCACGCCGCCGGAGGCTTCGATTTGCTCGGCAACCAGTTTACCGAGATCGCGCAGGTGCACATGGCCCGGTACAAACTGGGTGAAGGAGTTCACCACGGCGATAATTGGCTTGCCGAAATCGGCGTCGGTCATCCCGGTGGCGCGCCACAGTGCGCGGGCACCCGCCATGTTACGGCCGTGGGTGGTAGTGGCTGAACGATACTTAGGCATGCTTTATTGACTCCCGTCTGACTATTCAATGGGACGGTGCGTGCCGTCCCAAATTTTTAATTAGTGATTAACCTGATCCAACCAGCCGTATTTGTCTTCTGTTTCTCCGGTGAAGAGGCCGAAGAAGGCTTGCTGGATACGTTTGGTCACCGGACCACAGCGGCCTTCGCCCACCTGAATGCCGTCGACGCTGCGCACTGGCGTAATTTCAGCCGCGGTACCGGACATGAACACTTCATCGGCCAGATACAGGGATTCGCGGGACAGAACCTGCTCGCGCACTTCGATACCCAGATCTTTTGCCAGCTTGATGATGGCGTCGCGGGTGATGCCCGGCAGTGCGGAAGAGGTGAACGGCGGGGTGAACAGGATGCCGTCTTTCACTTCAAACAGGTTTTCGCCCGCACCTTCGGAGATGTAGCCGTTGACGTCGAGAGCGATACCTTCCTGATAACCGTGACGGCGTGCTTCGCTACCGACCAGCAAAGAGGAAAGGTAGTTACCGCCCGCTTTAGCAGCGGTCGGGATGGTATTTGGCGCCACGCGGTTCCAGGAAGAAACCATTGCGTCGATCCCCTGGTCCAGTGCTTCCGCGCCCAGGTAAGCGCCCCACGGGAACGCGGCAATGATCACATCGGTGTTATAACCGGCTGGCGGGTTTACGCCCATGCCGACGTCACCCACGAAGACCAGCGGTCGAATATAGGCGCTGGTCAGGTTGTTCTTACGGATCACGTCGCGGCAGGCTTCCATCAGCTCATCAACGCTTTGAGAGACCGGGAAACGATAAATTTTGGCTGAGTCATGCAGACGCTGCATGTGTTCGCGATGGCGGAACACCACTGGCCCTTTGTGAGAATCGTAGCAACGGATCCCTTCAAACACGGAGGTACCGTAGTGCAGCGCGTGGGACATCACGTGAACTTTCGCGTCCTCCCAGCGAACCATCTCACCATTGAACCAAATGTAATCAGCTTTTTTTGTCGTCATTTTGTCGTCCTGTCACGCTTAAGCGCGGATTTGTTGTGATGTGGTTGTGCTCTGGCAGATGGCAACATGGGCAACGTCTACCAGTTTTGATAACTGACTAAACAGTAAGTCGACCGGCCGCGGGCTGGCAACGGTTAATTCGATACTGATGTTCTGCGCGTCGGTGGCCGTTTCCATATTCATCGAGCAAATCTGAAAACCACGGTGACGAACCACACGCAAAACGCGTTCTAACGTTTCCGGGTTGAAGCGAGCCTGCACGGCGACCTGATGTTGCATCATGATAATTTCTCCAGCATTTGTGAGTTACTGGCACCGGGCGGTACCAACGGCCAGACGTTCTCAAGCTCGTCGATTGAGACATGAAGCAGGTATGGCCCTTCGCTTGACAGCATGGTGTCGAGTGCCGCTTCAACCTGGTCTTTACGGGTGATGTGCTGACCAGGAATGCCAAAGGCGCTGGCCAGAGTGAGGAAATCGGGGTTATCGGTCAGGGTCGTTTCGCTGTAACGCTCCTGGAAGAACAGCTGCTGCCACTGGCGAACCATCCCTAAACGCTGGTTATCAAGCAACACGATCTTCAGCGGTAACTGCTTGCGCTTCACGGTGCCGAGCTCCTGAACGTTCATCATGAAGGAGCCGTCACCGGAGATACAGATAACGGTATCGTTCGGGCGGGCAACCTGTGCGCCTACGGCAGCGGGCAGGCCAAAACCCATGGTGCCTAAGCCGCTGGAGGTGATGAAGTTCTCCGGACGGGTGTAGGTCATGTGCTGGGCTGACCACATCTGGTGCTGGCCAACATCGGTGGTGACGACGCTATCTGCCGGTTTACGGTCAGACAGCTGTTTCAGCAGCAGCGGCGCGTAAATGGCATCCCCAGGATGGTCGTAACGCCAGGCATGCTCGGCGCGCATGTCTGCGGTGTGCTGACGCCACGCGCTGATATCCAGCGGCTGCTTCAGTGCCGGTAACAGCGCATTGAGATCGCCCTGCAATGCAACATGCGCCTGACGCAGTTTGTTCATCTCCGCCGGGTCGATATCCATATGGATCACTTTGGCATTCGGCGCGAAGGTATTCAGCTTGCCGGTGACGCGGTCGTCAAAACGGGCGCCTACGGCGATAAGCAAGTCGCACGCCTGCACCGCCAGGTTTGCCGCTTTGGTGCCATGCATCCCCAGCATGCCGAGATAGTACGGATAATCCGCCTCTACCGCACCCAGGCCTTTCAGCGTGCAGGTGGCGGGCATTTGCGTGGTTGCAATAAACGCGCGAAGCGCCGGAACAGCCTGCGCCATACCCACGCCGCCGCCTACGTAAAGCATCGGTTGCCTCGCCTGTGCAAGCATCTGACGCGCCTCTTCAACCTCTGCATGCGGGAACGCATCGTCGCTTTCCACGGTAGAGAAATGCGGTTCCAGATCGCCGAGTGCAACCTGGATATCTTTCGGGATATCCACCAGAACCGGGCCGGGACGGCCAGAGCTGGCAACCTCGAACGCTTCAGCCATCACGCGCGGCAGTTCTTCCAGGGACTGAACGAGGAAGCTGTGTTTGGTGCAGGCCAGCGACAAACCGAGTACGTCCACTTCCTGGAAGGCATCGGTACCGATGAACGGAGAGGCAACCTGGCCGGTGATCGCCACCACTGGAACGGAATCGAGCAGTGCGTCAGCCAGGCCGGTGATCAGATTCGTTGCACCCGGACCGGAGGTGGCCATACAGACGCCGGTTTTACCGGTCGCACGGGCATAACCGATGGCGGCCATTGCTGCACCCTGCTCGTGTCGACACAAGAGATGTTCCACGCCGCCGTCATACAGTGCATCGTAAATCGGCATAATTGCGCCACCCGGATAACCGAATACGGTTTCGACTCCCTGCGCGCGCAACGCATGTACTACCCATTGTGCCCCATTCATAGTTAGTTCCCCGTCATAAATCTGGAGAAACAGAATTTTGTGCTAGCCGTCATTCTCTGCTCCTCATTTAAGTTTTTTAGTCATAAAAAAACCCCCGGACCTTTCGGTGCGGGGGTCTTAGTTCGTTAAGGCTTGATTTCTAAGCCTTTCCTCGTCCAAGTGCAGCCCCGCACGGTGGGATAATAATCACCACCACGCTAATCACGACCAGGCTAATCACTCGTAGAAGGGCTGTCATTTTCAGTTCTTTTTGCATCTTGTTCGAAGGAATACCTAAAGAGTTACCACAGATATTTCATCTGACACAAGATTTTTTTATCACCCATTTCTGTAGCAAGCGAACTATTTCTTACAAAATCTTTGTTTTATATAGGGAAAAAACAGAAATGAAGATTTTTCATTTTTTTGCCCTGTTCCAGGAGGCAAGGTGCATGTGATTTCGTTTCTGCGAGGCCGCTTCCGCCGACATATAACGGTTACATTTAGCCGTTAAAAGGCTGGAACGAGCGCCGTAAATCAGTGAATCAGCGCTAAACAGTAAAAAAGGGTGCTGGCATAGTCACCGCCAAGGAGGGGCTTATGTCACTGTCAGTTGTTTATACACGTGCGGCCATCGGCGTGAAGGCACCGCTTATCTCTGTGGAGGTTCATTTAAGCAATGGACTGCCCGGATTGACGCTCGTCGGCCTGCCAGAAACGACCGTTAAAGAGGCGAGGGATCGCGTACGCAGCGCAATTATTAATAGCGGTTATGCTTTTCCGGCGAAGAAGATCACCATCAATCTTGCGCCAGCAGATTTGCCAAAGGAGGGTGGGCGATATGATTTACCTATTGCTATAGCGCTTCTCGCGGCTTCTGAACAGCTCAACACGCCAGGGCTAAGCTCGTGCGAGTTCGTGGGTGAATTAGCGCTTACAGGCGCGTTAAGAGGCGTTCCCGGAGCAATCTCGGGTGCGCTTGAAGCCATACGCGCGGGAAGACAAATCATTGTGGCCAATGAAAATGCCTCTGAAGTAAGCCTTATCGCCGAAAAGGGGTGTCTTGTTGCGGGACATTTGCAGGAGGTTTGCGCCTGGCTGGAAGGTCGACACGAGCTGGCCGAGCCGCAGGAGATTGACGAGGCGGCGCCCGATTCTCCCGATGACCTCAGCGATATTATGGGCCAGGATCAGGGTAAGCGGGCGTTAGAGATAACGGCCGCAGGTGGGCATAACCTGTTACTGATTGGCCCGCCAGGCACAGGGAAAACGATGCTGGCGAGCAGGTTGAACGGCCTGCTGCCACCCCTCAATAATCACGAAGCGCTGGAAAGCGCCGCGATATTTAGCCTGGTCAGTTCAACGTCGCTGCATAAACAGTGGCGCCGTCGTCCTTTCCGCGCTCCACACCACAGCGCGTCGCTTGCCGCGATGGTGGGCGGGGGCTCGATCCCCGGACCGGGTGAAATCTCACTGGCGCACAACGGCATTCTTTTTCTGGACGAATTGCCAGAGTTTGAACGTCGCGTGCTGGATGCGTTGCGGGAGCCGATTGAATCCGGCGAAATCCATCTGTCTCGTACACGCGCCAAAATAAGCTACCCTGCTCAGTTTCAGCTGGTCGCTGCGATGAACCCTAGCCCTACGGGACATTATCAGGGCAACCATAACCGCTGTACGCCGGAGCAGACGCTGCGCTATCTAAGTAAGCTGTCTGGCCCCTTCCTTGACCGTTTTGATTTATCTCTTGAGATCCCCCTGCCTCCACCCGGTCTGCTAAGACAAGCCGGTATGAAAGGGGAAAGTTCAGCGGCTGTGCGCGAACGGGTTATTGCGGCGCAGGCGCGGCAGTATGCTCGTCAGAACAGGCTGAATGCCCGGCTGGATAATGCCGGGATCCGGCAGTTTTGCTCTCTCAATGCTGAAGATGCAGGCTGGCTGGAAGAGACACTGACACGGTTTGGGCTATCCATTCGCGCGTGGCAGCGTTTGTTGAAAGTAGCGCGCACGGTCGCTGACGTTGAAGACTGCCCCGAGATTGAAAGGCGCCATTTGCAGGAGGCATTGAGTTACCGTGCGATCGATCGGCTGCTGTTGCATCTGCAAAAAATGCTGGCGTAAAAAAAGGGGCCGTAGCCCCTTCTCTTCTTAATCGTCAGACTCGGTGTAGTCTTCTGCACCTTCCATCTGCGGCTTACCGCCAGACAGCGTATGGAAACGCTTAGGACGCTTAATGCGAGCCATATACTTGATCCATACACGTTCTGCATCAGACTGCGGCTCACGCTCACCACGGCAAACAGAGACAAACTGTTTTTCATCTTCGGTTGCCGGTTCACGTTTACCCAGATCCAGCTCGTTAAAGGCATAACCATGCCGCTCAAGAAGTTGAGCTTCTTTGATCGTGAAATCGCCGTGACGAGAGAACCCGCGCGGATAATGTTTATTGTCGAAAAAACGATTAGTCGTCGTAAAGCTTTCCGCCATCCTACACGCTCCTAATTCTTTGGCCGAGCTATTTATGGCGCGGAGTATTAGTTACGCTTGACAGAGTGTAAAACAAAACATTTAAATCATAACGACAAATAATTTTGTGGAGAAAGATGTGGATACGGAATTGCTAAAAACTTTCCTCGAAGTGAGCAGAACGCGACACTTCGGGCGAGCAGCTGAAGCCCTCTACCTGACGCAGTCAGCAGTCAGTTTTCGTATTCGACAGCTGGAAAATCAACTGGGTGTGAACCTTTTTACCCGCCATCGCAACAATATTCGTTTAACTCCAGCCGGTGAAAAACTGTTGCCTTATGCAGAAACCTTGATGAATACCTGGCAGGCAGCGCGGAAGGAGGTTGCGCACACCTCCCGGCATAATGAATTCTCGATCGGTGCCAGCGCTTCACTATGGGAATGCATGCTCAGCCAGTGGCTGATGCGGCTATACCGCACACACAATCATCTGCAATTTGAGGCGAGGATTGCGCAACGTCAGTCTCTGGTTAAGCAACTTCACGAGCGGCAGCTTGATCTGCTGATCACCACAGAAGCCCCCAAGATGGACGAATTTAGCAGCCAGATTGTTGGCCAGTTTAGCCTGGCGCTTTATGCTTCGGAGCCTGCAATGATGAAGTCCGACCTGAATTATTTACGCCTGGAATGGGGGCCTGATTTTCAGCAGCACGAGACAGGGTTAATTGCCAGCGATGATATCCCGCAGCTCACGACAAGCTCAGCGGAGATCGCATGCCAGCATCTTCCCGCATTGAAAGGCTGTACCTGGTTACCTGTTCGCTGGGCGGATAATAAATCCGCACTCCATGTTGTCACCGATTCGACAACGCTCTCCAGGCCGCTGTATGCCATTTGGCTGCAAAACAGCGATAAGCAGTCACAGATAAAAGATCTGTTAAAAACCAGCATACTGGATTAACGCAAAAGCCTGCGGAAACGCAGGCTGCTTATTCTTCAGAAAAGTTTTCGCCATTTTGCAGGCAAAAAAAAATCCTTTGCCGAAGCAAAGGATTCTATATGGCAGGGGCGGAGAGACTCGAACTCGCGACACCCGGTTTTGGAGACCGGTGCTCTACCAACTGAGCTACGCCCCTAAAGTTTTTGCCATTAAGCCTGCCGAAAGGGCAGGCTTAATGTCTTAATAAGTGGCGGAACGGACGGGACTCGAACCCGCGACCCCCTGCGTGACAGGCAGGTATTCTAACCGACTGAACTACCGCTCCACCGAATACTTCTG
>NZ_JAALCJ010000011.1 GCF_011078175.1 Enterobacter cloacae | reverse complement strand
GTCACGCTGAAAATGCCGGCCTTTGAATGGGTTCATGTGCAGCTCCATCAGCAAAAGGGGATGATAAGTTTATCACCACCGACTATTTGCAACAGTGCCCCGTTCAGCACCCGCGTGGTGAATGTCGGCGTCCGCGATTCCACCTATGTGCTCGACGGCCTGCTGTACCACGAGTCCGACCTGCGGATCGAGGAGCACTACACCGACACGGCCGGCTTCACCGATCACGTCTTTGCCCTGATGCACCTGCTAGGCTTCCGCTTCGCGCCGCGCATCCGCGACCTCGGCGAAACCAAGCTGTACGTGCCGCAGGGCGTGCAAGCCTACCCGACGTTGCGCCCGCTGATCGGCGGCACCCTGAACATCAAGCACGTGCGTGCCCACTGGGACGACATCCTGCGCCTGGCCAGCTCGATCAAGCAGGGCACCGTCACCGCCTCGCTGATGCTGCGCAAGCTCGGCAGCTACCCGCGCCAGAACGGACTGGCCGTGGCCCTGCGCGAGCTGGGCCGGATCGAGCGCACGCTGTTCATCCTGGACTGGCTGCAAAGTGTTGAACTGCGCCGCCGCGTGCATGCCGGCCTGAACAAAGGTGAGGCGCGCAACTCGCTGGCCAGGGCGGTGTTCTTCAACCGCCTTGGGGAAATCAGGGATCGGAGCTTCGAGCAGCAGCGCTACCGGGCCAGCGGCCTCAACCTGGTGACGGCGGCTATCGTGCTGTGGAACACGGTGTACCTGGAACGCGCCACCCAGGGGTTGGTCGAGGCCGGCAAGCCGGTGGACGGCGAGCTGCTGCAATTCCTGTCGCCGCTGGGCTGGGAGCACATCAACCTAACCGGCGATTACGTCTGGCGGCAGAGCCGCAGACTGGAAGACGGGAAGTTTCGGCCCTTACGGATGCCCGGAAAACCTTAGCGTACGATTTTTTCCGAATTCTGCGGGCTCCCCTATCTCATCTGCGCAAGGCAGAACGTGAAGACGGCCGCCCTGGACCTCGCCCGCGAGCGCCAGGCGCACGAGGCCGGCGCGCGGACCCGCGCCACGGCCCACGAGCGGACGCCGCAGCAGGAGCGCCAGAAGGCCGCCAGAGAGGCCGAGCGCGGCCGTGAGGCTTGGACGCTAGGGCAGGGCATGAAAAAGCCCGTAGCGGGCTGCTACGGGCGTCTGACGCGGTGGAAAGGGGGAGGGGATGTTGTCTACATGGCTCTGCTGTAGTGAGTGGGTTGCGCTCCGGCAGCGGTCCTGATCAATCGTCACCCTTTCTCGGTCCTTCAACGTTCCTGACAACGAGCCTCCTTTTCGCCAATCCATCGACAATCACCGCGAGTCCCTGCTCGAACGCTGCGTCCGGACCGGCTTCGTCGAAGGCGTCTATCGCGGCCCGCAACAGCGGCGAGAGCGGAGCCTGTTCAACGGTGCCGCCGCGCTCGCCGGCATCGCTGTCGCCGGCCTGCTCCTCAAGCACGGCCCCAACAGTGAAGTAGCTGATTGTCATCAGCGCATTGACGGCGTCCCCGGCCGAAAAACCCGCCTCGCAGAGGAAGCGAAGCTGCGCGTCGGCCGTTTCCATCTGCGGTGCGCCCGGTCGCGTGCCGGCATGGATGCGCGCGCCATCGCGGTAGGCGAGCAGCGCCTGCCTGAAGCTGCGGGCATTCCCGATCAGAAATGAGCGCCAGTCGTCGTCGGCTCTCGGCACCGAATGCGTATGATTCTCCGCCAGCATGGCTTCGGCCAGTGCGTCGAGCAGCGCCCGCTTGTTCCTGAAGTGCCAGTAAAGCGCCGGCTGCTGAACCCCCAACCGTTCCGCCAGTTTGCGTGTCGTCAGACCGTCTACGCCGACCTCGTTCAACAGGTCCAGGGCGGCACGGATCACTGTATTCGGCTGCAACTTTGTCATGCTTGACACTTTATCACTGATAAACATAATATGTCCACCAACTTATCAGTGATAAAGAATCCGCGCGTTCAATCGGACCAGCGGAGGCTGGTCCGGAGGCCAGACGTGAAACCCAACAGACCCCTGATCGTAATTCTGAGCACTGTCGCGCTCGACGCTGTCGGCATCGGCCTGATTATGCCGGTGCTGCCGGGCCTCCTGCGCGATCTGGTTCACTCGAACGACGTCACCGCCCACTATGGCATTCTGCTGGCGCTGTATGCGTTGATGCAATTTGCCTGCGCACCTGTGCTGGGCGCGCTGTCGGATCGTTTCGGGCGGCGGCCGGTCTTGCTCGTCTCGCTGGCCGGCGCTGCTGTCGACTACGCCATCATGGCGACGGCGCCTTTCCTTTGGGTTCTCTATATCGGGCGGATCGTGGCCGGCATCACCGGGGCGACTGGGGCGGTAGCCGGCGCTTATATTGCCGATATCACTGATGGCGATGAGCGCGCGCGGCACTTCGGCTTCATGAGCGCCTGTTTCGGGTTCGGGATGGTCGCGGGACCTGTGCTCGGTGGGCTGATGGGCGGTTTCTCCCCCCACGCTCCGTTCTTCGCCGCGGCAGCCTTGAACGGCCTCAATTTCCTGACGGGCTGTTTCCTTTTGCCGGAGTCGCACAAAGGCGAACGCCGGCCGTTACGCCGGGAGGCTCTCAACCCGCTCGCTTCGTTCCGGTGGGCCCGGGGCATGACCGTCGTCGCCGCCCTGATGGCGGTCTTCTTCATCATGCAACTTGTCGGACAGGTGCCGGCCGCGCTTTGGGTCATTTTCGGCGAGGATCGCTTTCACTGGGACGCGACCACGATCGGCATTTCGCTTGCCGCATTTGGCATTCTGCATTCACTCGCCCAGGCAATGATCACCGGCCCTGTAGCCGCCCGGCTCGGCGAAAGGCGGGCACTCATGCTCGGAATGATTGCCGACGGCACAGGCTACATCCTGCTTGCCTTCGCGACACGGGGATGGATGGCGTTCCCGATCATGGTCCTGCTTGCTTCGGGTGGCATCGGAATGCCGGCGCTGCAAGCAATGTTGTCCAGGCAGGTGGATGAGGAACGTCAGGGGCAGCTGCAAGGCTCACTGGCGGCGCTCACCAGCCTGACCTCGATCGTCGGACCCCTCCTCTTCACGGCGATCTATGCGGCTTCTATAACAACGTGGAACGGGTGGGCATGGATTGCAGGCGCTGCCCTCTACTTGCTCTGCCTGCCGGCGCTGCGTCGCGGGCTTTGGAGCGGCGCAGGGCAACGAGCCGATCGCTGATCGTGGAAACGATAGGCCTATGCCATGCGGGTCAAGGCGACTTCCGGCAAGCTATACGCGCCCTAGGAGTGCGGTTGGAACGTTGGCCCAGCCAGATACTCCCGATCACGAGCAGGACGCCGATGATTTGAAGCGCACTCAGCGTCTGATCCAAGAACAACCATCCTAGCAACACGGCGGTCCCCGGGCTGAGAAAGCCCAGTAAGGAAACAACTGTAGGTTCGAGTCGCGAGATCCCCCGGAACCAAAGGAAGTAGGTTAAACCCGCTCCGATCAGGCCGAGCCACGCCAGGCCGAGAACATTGGTTCCTGTAGGCATCGGGATTGGCGGATCAAACACTAAAGCTACTGGAACGAGCAGAAGTCCTCCGGCCGCCAGTTGCCAGGCGGTAAAGGTGAGCAGAGGCACGGGAGGTTGCCACTTGCGGGTCAGCACGGTTCCGAACGCCATGGAAACCGCCCCCGCCAGGCCCGCTGCGACGCCGACAGGATCTAGCGCTGCGTTTGGTGTCAACACCAACAGCGCCACGCCCGCAGTTCCGCAAATAGCCCCCAGGACCGCCATCAATCGTATCGGGCTACCTAGCAGAGCGGCAGAGATGAACACGACCATCAGCGGCTGCACAGCGCCTACCGTCGCCGCGACCCCGCCCGGCAGGCGGTAGACCGAAATAAACAACAAGCTCCAGAATAGCGAAATATTAAGTGCGCCGAGGATGAAGATGCGCATCCACCAGATTCCCGTTGGAATCTGTCGGACGATCATCACGAGCAATAAACCCGCCGGCAACGCCCGCAGCATCGCGACCGTCATCGGTGAGAAGTTCGGCAGGTATTGGGTGGTGACAATGTAGGTGCTGCCCCAAATGGCAGGTGCTATCGCTGTGAACAATAAATCGGGCGTGCGTAATGACATGCGATTACAAGACCTCCGCTACGGCGATGGGTTTTTGAGAGTTGCAGGCGCCGCGATGACCGCACCCTGACTTGGACTGGCCCTGCCTCGCACCAATCCACCTGCGGCTATGGCCGCGATCATGCGAGGCCCGAAAATTACACGACCTGTACACGTCCGCCGAACCCGGAACGCAACAGAGCTTCGTGGGCATCCCGATCCGGGTCGTAGCAGCAGTCCTGGACCAAACGCACGTCGTAGTCCGCATCACTAGCCCAGGCGACGCTTGAAAGAACAACGCCGGTGGTGCTTATCCCGGCCATGACAAGCGTGCTTACGCCGCGCGTCCGAAGGTCGGCGTCGAGCGCCGTGCCATAAAAGACGCTGGCTCGCGGACATGCATAGAAAAGGTCGCCCCGTTCGATCGCAAGCCCTTCGACGGGCAGACCGGTGCGAAATCGTCCGCTCGGGAGATACGGTGAGATTTGGCGATTCGTCGCCGGCGGCGCATGTTCATACTCTTCGCCGAGCGAAAAGTTGGGGAACAGCACGGGCCGGCCGCGCAAGGCGTGCTGGCAGCCGTGCAGACCCTGCGTGAGATGAACGCCGACAACCTGCGCAAGGTGCCGGCCGATGCACCCACGGCCTTCATCAAGCCGCGCTGGAAGCCGCTGGTGATCACCCCGGAAGGCCTCGACCGGAAATTCTACGAAATCTGCGCCCTGTCCGAGCTGAAGAACGCCCTGCGCTCCGGCGACATCTGGGTCAAGGGCTCGCGGCAGTTCCGCGACTTCGACGACTACCTGCTGCCGGCCGAGAAGTTCGCCGCACTCAAGCGCGAGCAGGCCCTGCCCCTGGCGATCAACCCGAACAGCGACCAGTACCTGGAAGAGCGTTTGCAGCTGCTGGACGAGCAGTTGGCCACCGTCACCCGCCTGGCCAAGGACAACGAGCTGCCCGATGCCATCCTCACCGAGTCAGGGCTGAAAATCACCCCGCTGGATGCGGCGGTGCCGGATCGGGCGCAGGCGCTGATCGACCAAACCAGCCAGTTACTGCCGCGCATCAAGATCACCGAACTGCTGATGGACGTGGACGACTGGACGGGCTTCAGCCGCCACTTCACCCACTTGAAGGACGGGGCCGAGGCCAAAGACAGGACGTTGCTGCTGTCCGCAATCCTCGGTGATGCGATCAACCTCGGGCTGACCAAGATGGCCGAGTCGAGCCCCGGCCTGACCTACGCCAAGCTGTCCTGGCTGCAAGCCTGGCACATCCGCGACGAAACCTATTCGGCGGCCTTGGCCGAGCTGGTCAACCACCAGTATCGCCACGCCTTTGCCGCCCACTGGGGCGACGGCACGACCTCATCCTCCGATGGCCAGCGCTTCCGCGCGGGTGGCCGGGGCGAGAGCACCGGGCACGTCAACCCGAAGTACGGTAGCGAGCCGGGACGGCTGTTCTATACCCATATCTCCGACCAGTACGCGCCGTTCAGCACCCGCGTGGTGAATGTCGGCGTCCGCGATTCCACCTATGTGCTCGACGGCCTGCTGTACCACGAGTCCGACCTGCGGATCGAGGAGCACTACACCGACACGGCCGGCTTCACCGATCACGTCTTTGCCCTGATGCACCTGCTAGGCTTCCGCTTCGCGCCGCGCATCCGCGACCTCGGCGAAACCAAGCTGTACGTGCCGCAGGGCGTGCAAGCCTACCCGACGTTGCGCCCGCTGATCGGCGGCACCCTGAACATCAAGCACGTGCGTGCCCACTGGGACGACATCCTGCGCCTGGCCAGCTCGATCAAGCAGGGCACCGTCACCGCCTCGCTGATGCTGCGCAAGCTCGGCAGCTACCCGCGCCAGAACGGACTGGCCGTGGCCCTGCGCGAGCTGGGCCGGATCGAGCGCACGCTGTTCATCCTGGACTGGCTGCAAAGTGTTGAACTGCGCCGCCGCGTGCATGCCGGCCTGAACAAAGGTGAGGCGCGCAACTCGCTGGCCAGGGCGGTGTTCTTCAACCGCCTTGGGGAAATCAGGGATCGGAGCTTCGAGCAGCAGCGCTACCGGGCCAGCGGCCTCAACCTGGTGACGGCGGCTATCGTGCTGTGGAACACGGTGTACCTGGAACGCGCCACCCAGGGGTTGGTCGAGGCCGGCAAGCCGGTGGACGGCGAGCTGCTGCAATTCCTGTCGCCGCTGGGCTGGGAGCACATCAACCTAACCGGCGATTACGTCTGGCGGCAGAGCCGCAGACTGGAAGACGGGAAGTTTCGGCCCTTACGGATGCCCGGAAAACCTTAGCGTACGATTTTTTCCGAATTCTGCGGGCTCCCCCAGTATGACGCTCCGGAAACTGCACCGGCGATCAGGCTGAGTATTGACAGTGTGCTTCAGTATATTGTTTACAGCCGGTTAAGGGAGGGGGTCGAGCAACATCACGCCCAGTCAGGCGCTGCGGTGCTTGTCAGCGTAAACACCGGCGAAATTCTGGCTATGGCATCCTATCCGTCGTTTAATCCCAACCGTTTTTCCGGTGCCACTTCCGCTGAAATGCGTAACGTGGCGATTAATGACAGCTTTGAGCCGGGTTCAACGGTTAAACCCTTCGTCATTCTTGAAGGCCTGCGCCGCCATATTATCAGCAGCAGCACGCTTCTTGACACAAGGCCGTTCAGGGTTGACGGCCATCTTATCCGGGACGTGGGATACTGGCCGGCGCTGACGCCGACCGGCATACTTCAGAAATCCAGTGATACCGGAGTTTCACATATTGCCCTGGCGATGCCTTCGGATGCGCTGGTAAAAACGTATTCATCCTTCGGGCTGGGAAAACCGACAGGGCTGGGCCTTCCCGGTGAAAGTACTGGTTACTTTCCGTTCAGTCGCCATCGATGGGCTGATATTGAGCGCGCCACCTTCGCTTTTGGCTACGGCCTCCGGGTAACCCCGCTCCAGTTAGCCAGAGCCTATGCCACTCTCGGGGCCTGTGGCGTTTATCATCCGTTATCCGTTACACGGTTATCCGCGCCGGTGTACGGTGAGCAGGTGGCGGACCCGAAGCTTGCCGATGCTGTAATCAGAATGATGGAAAGTGATGTGTTACCCGGCGGAAGTGGCGTAAGGGCAGCTGTACCGGGCTACCGTCTGGCAATAAAAACCGGAACCGCAGAGAAGTTAGGTGCCGGTGGAAAATATGACGGGGGGCATATTACCTATACGGCAGGCGTCGCGCCGGCGAGCCGTCCTGAAGTGGCACTGGTTGTGGTTATTAACAATCCCAAAGCGGGACAGCATTTTGGTGGCTCAGTGGCGGCGCCTGTCTTCGGCCAGATTATCGGTCCGGTGCTTACCCGGCTGAAGATTGCACCGGATGCTTTACGTGCTCCGGTGGTACACCGACAGTCCGGCTGAACAGAGCCTGTTTACTCATTATTTATCTATTATTACTTAACTTAATTTTAAAAAGGATATTAATATGAAAAAGATCCGCCTTATTATAATCTCTTTACTGGCTGGAATGTGTACTCCAGCATTATCTACACCAGTCAATGTTACTGATACAATACAAAGCACAGAAGACCATATCAAAGGTCGGGTTGGTTTTACTGAAATAGACTTTTTATCCGGGAAGGTTCTGAGTAGTCATCGCCGTGAAGAACGTTTTCCTATGATGAGCACATTCAAAGTTTTGTTATGTGGAGCAATATTAGTACGTGTTGATAAAGGGCTTGAACAACTTGAACGCCGAATTACCTATAATAAGCATGACCTGGACGACTATTCTCCACTAACCAGTCAGCACATTGCAGATGGAATGACGGTTTCTGAGTTATGCAATGCTGCCATTACCACCAGTGATAACACTGCTGCAAATTTATTGCTATCAACTATTGGCGGGCCGGAGGGATTAACTCATTTTCTGCGTAGCACTGGTGATAGTTATACAAGGCTTGATCGACACGAACCCAGCCTTAATGAGGCGAAGCCTGGCGATGAGCGTGATACCACCACTCCGGCAGCGATGGCTCAAACGCTACAAAAATTGTTAAACGAAAGTGTACTTACAGAAAAATCTCGAAAAAAATTAATAAGCTGGATGCAGGAAGATAAAGTCGGCGGGCCTCTGTTCCGCTCTGTACTGCCAGCTGGCTGGATGATAGCGGATAAAACAGGAGCAGGTGATCACGGATCTCGGGGCATCGTTGCACTGTTGGGCCCCGGAGGCAAGCCATCTCGTATAGTAGTCCTGTATATTACAAATACTCATTCATCTATGAATGAACTCAACGAGCATATTGCAGGGATCGGAGATTCAGTAATTAAGAACTGGTAATATATTTACAGTGGATTTGACCCTATATATCCAGACGTTTTTGCTCTCTTACGGTTGCGATAACTTCCTGCGTATATATTCCCGTGGTGAGCGATATCCCAGTGCACTATGCGGATGATGTTCGTTGTAATGACTGAACGCCACCGCCAGATTCATCACCGCTGCCTCGCTGTCCGGTTTCGGCATGATGCTGATGTAGTCCCGTTTTATCGTCATCACGAAGCTTTCTGCTATGCCATTGCTTTCCGGGCTTCGCACTGCTGTCGTACAAGGCTCCAGTCCCAGCAACCGGGCGAACGCCGGCACTGTTGGCAACTGCCTTCCGAAGCGTTTTTCCACCGCACCCAGCATGACATCCTGCACCGTTTCTTTGTCATAGCCTCCGGTGCTCGCTGCCCAGTCAATGATCTCCCTGTCGCAGCAGTCCTGCGCGAAGGTCACCCGCAGCTTTTCGCCATTATCACAGCGGAACTCAAAGCCATCTGAGCACCAGCGCCGGTTACTTTCCGCTACTGCTACGCGCCCCTTATGGGCCCGCTTACGGCAAGGATCAGCGGGTTTACGTTCAAGAAGCAGATTATGCGTTCTCATAATGCGATACACCCGCTTTGCATTAACCACAGGCAGGCCGTCCCGCTCCGACTCCCGTCGCAGCAGCGCCCACACACGGCGATAACCATACGTCGGCAGGTCAGCCACCGCCATGTTTATCCGGGACAATACGGTGGTATCGTCAGAACGGGGCTGCCGTCTGCGATCCTGTCAGTCAGATGGCCGGTGAACCCGAATGCTCAACTGCGCACGCGACACGCCAAGACTTCTGCAAACGTCGCTTATTCGTCGTTCCCAGGCAACGAGGGCGCATGCGCAATCCATTTTTTTGCCCGGCCGAACTCCACGGCCTCTTTGAGTATCTCGGCTTCCATCGTCTTTTTGCCCAGAAGGCGCTGGAGTTCGCGAATTTGCTTATTGGCGGCAGCGAGTTCGGAGGCCGGCACCACTTCCTCGCCCGATGCAACAGCCGTCAGTGAACCGTCTTAATATTGCTTGCGCCATTTGAATATCTGGTTTGCATTGATGCCATGCAGGCGCGCGACATGAGACACGGTCATACCGGGCTCCATAGTCTGCTGAATAATGGCAATTTTTTCCTGCGGTGTACGACGCCGACGCCGCTCAGGTCCTGATAACACTTCAACCATCTTATCGTTCTGACTGGTATTAAACATAGTTCCAAGACTACCTCTTATTTTAAGAGAGTCGAAGTGTCTGGTGATCTATGGGGCCAGTCTAGCCCTCTTCCAAGTGTAGGGAGATATAGTCAAAGTTTGCTTCTCCGCCGATGAGTCCGCCCTGCGTCGGATAGTCCGATTTTTTACCGGCGAAGCACGGCTCTCCTAACCCTATCTAAAGCGAATAACTTTTTTCAACAGGGCCGCGTGCCAATGCAAGAGCGATAGGCGCTCTACGCGCCAATTTGACCACTTAAAACAGGTAAATTGAGGGGTTGTAATGTGTTGATGTAACAGGCTTTTATTTTAATGTCTTGGCATATGTATAATGGTAGTCTAGCCCTCCTTTCAACAAGGAGTACTCATGGAAACCTACAATCATACATATCGGCACCACAACTTTTCACATAAAGACTTAAGTGATCTCACCTTCACCGCTTGCACATTCATTCGCAGCGACTTTCGACGTGCTAACTTGCGTGATACGACATTCGTCAACTGCAAGTTCATTGAACAGGGTGATATCGAAGGCTGCCACTTTGATGTCGCAGATCTTCGTGATGCAAGTTTCCAACAATGCCAACTTGCGATGGCAAACTTCAGTAATGCCAATTGCTACGGTATAGAGTTCCGTGCGTGTGATTTAAAAGGTGCCAACTTTTCCCGAACAAACTTTGCCCATCAAGTGAGTAATCGTATGTACTTTTGCTCAGCATTTATTTCTGGATGTAATCTTTCCTATGCCAATATGGAGAGGGTTTGTTTAGAAAAATGTGAGTTGTTTGAAAATCGCTGGATAGGAACGAACCTAGCGGGTGCATCACTGAAAGAGTCAGACTTAAGTCGAGGTGTTTTTTCCGAAGATGTCTGGGGGCAATTTAGCCTACAGGGTGCCAATTTATGCCACGCCGAACTCGACGGTTTAGATCCCCGCAAAGTCGATACATCAGGTATCAAAATTGCAGCCTGGCAGCAAGAACTGATTCTCGAAGCACTGGGTATTGTTGTTTATCCTGACTAATTGCTTTGATGTGTGATTTTAAACGCTCAAATTTATAAAACGAATAATATTGTCAACCTTGCAATAATAGACATAGGGACAACCATGTATAAATTTTTACCCTCAGGCGTCTTCACAATAGAGCCATATAGCAGTGGGTCACTTAGTGGGCTTAATTTTTCCATTAAAGATAATATTAATATTGCTCAGTATAAAACATCATATGGTAGCCCATCTTGGCAAGTAAACATAAGGCTGCCATTTATAAGGCACTGTTGCAAAAATGTGGAGGTGATAGGGGTACTACGCCGGAACCCCAGATTTTTCCGTCCGTTCAAATTATCCACGGTTGAGCAGCTTGATCCCGTCCGCCCGCAGTTGACCAACAGGGGAAATATGCCTGTACAAAGTTTGCCGGGTTATCCCAAGTTCCTGGCATAGCGTACTGACCTTTGTTTCTGATTGTCCCATTGATGCCATTGCCAGTCGCAGTTTGACTGGCGTCATTTTATAAGGTCGGCCGCCGTTCCGCCCACGGGCTCTTGCTGATGCCAGACCTGCAGTCGTTCTTTCAGCAATCAGTTCGCGCTCAAACTCCGCCAGTGCGGCAAAGATACCGAAGACAAGCTTGCCAGCGGCCGTTGTTGTGTCGATAGTCGCCCCGTGACCGGTCAGCACTTTCAGACCGGTCCCCCTCGCGGTCAGGTCGTGCACTGTATTAATGAGATGACGAAGATCACGACCGAGGCGGTCCAGCTTCCATACGACCGAGAGCATAAAAAATATTGGGGCAGCGTGAGCTATGCTGCCATCGCTGGTCCCTTCCCGTCACTTTGAAAACCCGGATACCAGCAGACAAATTTATCCTGCAGTTCGTTATTCAAAACGGCGGTCCGGGTCTGTAACAAATAATGAGCCCCTTTTCTGCTCCACTGCATCTGCTGCTTTTTGGCCATTCGTCTGGCGATCACTTCATTGATCGTGGATTCCACAAACGCGGTTGATACCGGCTCTCCGTACCGACGCATTTCGCCGTAGTTTGGGATCATCATCTTATTATTCCGGATGTAGGTATACATTTCATCCAGATGTTTTTGCAGGGATTTCAGGCTAGGATAGCTGAGTTCAGGGTCATCGCAATACATAACGCAATTATCAATATGTTCCAGCGCAGCGACAACATTGCCATGCCAGAGATATCGTTTAATGCTTTCCAGCAGTGCCAGAACTTTACTCCCCGCCTCTGGATCTGATACCAGCAGTCCCCGGGCATATTGCATGAGCACCTTCAGCCTCATGGTGATATGAAACCAGTCCAGCACATGCGTTGACTCAGGGTACATACCGAACTGGAGGTCCCTGAGATTATCCGCGCCGTCGGACAGAAAAAATATCTGCTGGTTGGCCTGCATTCCCTGCGCTGAAAGGTGGGTCATGAGCCTGCGTTCCGGATGACAGTCATCCTTCTGAACAAAACCGAAGCGGCGGGTGTCAGCAGGCGCACCAACGGAAAAAGACTTCCCGGCAATAATTTCAAAATTACGCTTTTTGTCATCCCGATCGCGAACATAACCACCATCTATACCCACCACAAGCGGTTTTCCTGGCCTGGGCAGGTTCCCCCAGTCGCGGGGGCAGCCGGAAAGAAAACCTGAATGAGCTTCAGCCTCAGCGTCAAGACGCTGCGCCACCTGGCATAAATGATTCCTCACCGTTGAGGCATTCAGGCTGTGGCCCACCGGCAGAATATCTTTCAGCAGACGAGTCGTCATTTCATAGGAGATCATCGAGGCCCAGCGGGTTTCAATATATTTCAGTGCCGGGTGAGAATAATCGCCGGCCCAGTCGCTGAGCAAACTGACTGTCTTTGTATCACTCTCTTCACAACGGCACCGGTACACCCGAAGCCCGGATACCGGAATAACGCCAAACAGCGTCCGGTACCGTATTTTCTGTTTGCCTTTGATTCTGCGCGCAGCAAGGCAGTGAGGGCACCGGATATGGTGTTGAGTATATTCGTCTGCCTGCAGCTGGACCACCGACTGCTGGACCGTATTCAGCAACAGCTTGGATTCTGACACCGATAATCCGATGTCGTTCCGGGTCTCCCCTGATTTCTGGATTGTCATCAGTTCCTCCGTTCGACTGGAGCCTGATTCATCGGTGATGACTATCTGGAGCGTCAGTTGCATCATTGCCTCCTGCTGTGGTGGATGACTATCTCCCGGCTACTGGTTGTTCATCTGGTGACGAAGCTTATAATATGTGGAAACGCCAAGGCCCGCATGGTCGCAGGCGATCCTGAGCCTGACCCCTCTGCTTCTGAGTGCGTCAATTTCCTGGATCTTTTTGATATCGGCGCCGGGGCGCCCTGTTTTTTCACCCCGTGCTTTTTTCGCGGCGATGCCGTCGGCCTGCCTTTCCTTCAGTAAGGCTCGTTCAAACTGGCTGAATGCCGACATCATGTGCAGCTGCAGTTCCTGCATCGGATTGTTTGTGCCGGCGCTGAACGTCAGCTGCTCTTTCAGAAAAATAAGGGTAACGCCCTGGTCACGAAGCCGGGTGGTGACAGCGCACATATCCGACATATTCCGGCAAAGGCGATCGATGGAATGAACCAGAAGCGTATCACCAGGGCGTAATTGCCCCAGGAGTTCCTGTAACCCCGGGCGGTTTGTGTCCTTCGCGCTGGCATGCTCAACACAAATTTTATCAGGCTGAAAACCCGCCTTTGACAATGCCTCTTCCTGACGGGCCGTATTCTGATCGGCCGAGCTTACCCTGATGTAGGCATATTGCACGCAAAACCTCCGGAAGGTCTTTAAACATCATAGAGATTTAAAGAATAATCCATAAACACTGATTTAGGGAGGTTTATAGACATTTTTTCGGGGATCTGAGAGGCATGCTGAAAACGTATACCTTTATAGACATCAGTCAGCGACGACGGCCCAGCCAGATAACTTCAGGCTCCAGTACCGGAGATGCAAGGTCGAGCCTGCTCAGTTGCCGGTTGATTTTGTGGCGGTTGAACCTGACAGCATCCAGGTCGTCAGCAAAAGGGCGGATCTCGCCGACCGTTGTTTCATCATCCGCATTAACGATAGCTTCAAGAAACGCCAGGGTTTTATCGAACTCATCCGCAGCTGTGGCTCCGGGCATACCATGGCCGCTTATACAAAACGGCGCTTTCAGCGTAGAGTTTTCATAAATGGCCTCAACACGAATGTCATGAAGCCAGTGCTCAAAGAAATTGTATTCATAGGTAAAGCGATCGCCAGCATCAAAAGCAAAATCATCAATCACGACCCGGAACGGATTATCGACAAAACCGATGCCTCCTTCGTAGGAGATACCGTAATCTTTGCCATAAATGTGAAATTGATGGAGATGGTCGTCCCCCCAGCCCTGCACTATCTGGAAAATGAAGTGAAGCGCGGCCAGTGACGTGTCGGCAGCAATTCTCAGCCGACGCCAGACCATCGGACTGACTCCATGAACTGCTATTTTGATGACGTAGATCTTCATAGTCAGCAGGTATTGTTATGAAATGATGGTGGTTATTTTAACCCCTGTAGATGGCATCATTCGATGGCTGCCCCGAGGTTTTTCATGCTCTCGTCGTCCTCTGGTGCTGACGCCGGATGCCGCGCGCGAATGGCTACGCGAAAGTCTCAGTGGTGACGAGGCGGGCAGGACGGCCAAACAGGGGGCGGTGCCTGCTGAGGCATTCACCTGGCATCCAGTTTCCCCTGCGGTCGGCAACGTGCGGAATCAGGGGGCGTCGCTAATTGAACCTCTCTCGTGATGCTTGCTTCGCCAGCGCCAGGGTTCTGTCTGTCCAGGGACTGACCAGAGACCTGTAGCCTGACGACGGGCTTCGTCTTCCAGTGTTGCGTAGTCGCTCCGGACAGGTTTTCCGTGATACCGATATGCCCAGGCCAGTCCCTTACGGATCTGTTCGGCATTCACATCCTTCGCGCCAAGCCACACCGTGCCAAGCAGCCGGCCGTAACGATCCTCATCCTCGCCAGTGACGGTAACGATGCGCTGTGTCACCATCGATGAGAGTTCCTGTCTGGAACGCTGGCCAAAGGGTTGGTTCTTTTCAGGCGCATCGATACCGGCAAGACGAACACGCTTCAGCTGGTTCCCCTCACCAAGAATCTCAACGGTATCCCCGTCGAGCACACGAACAATCCTGCCGTTAATATCCGCACTTACCGGATAAGTCACGATGAGCAAACTAATTATGTACAGTGTCCGAAACATGTCTATATCTCTGGTTTTTTTATATATTGAGTGTCTCATTTTGAGACGGCAAAGTATATCTCGATGACGTGAATAGTGGATGTGTCTTATAGAGAAGGACTGGTGCGTTAAAAAGGGCACAATGTGCCCTTTAAGTTACCATCAGATATTATAAGTACACCATATTCACTTTAATGGATTACCAAATTCATTTAGGTACAGCTGACCGAATTTATAGGAAGCATAGTCGGTAAGATGTCCCACGTCACGATAGACAGTTACGCCATCAATATTTGTAATGCATTTACCACTAATGCACTGTATTGATTTAGGATCAATAAAGGTCAGCGTTGGGAACTCAGCCTTCATTTTACTCATCAGTTGCGTGACTTTTTCCCCGTTGGTATTTGCCGGGTTTTGCATATCACATTCATTGATGTCAAATGGGCGTCGATGAATAACATGCTGATTTATACAGTTTTGATAGTTGCGTGGCATGTTCGCAATGGTGAACATGATTATTGGCTTTGAACCAGAATCTATGATAGTACGTATGGCTGTACGTAACGCCATTTCGTATCGACTGGCTGAGAGTGCCTCACTTCGCTCATCCTCATCTTTAGTGATTAACTGGGCAGAAAAATAATTTGACCACACATGCCCTAAAATAACATAGTCATAGTGATTTGATTTTATATTATCATAATATTTCTCAGCGTTATCATGACATTCTTCATATTTGACGCCTTTATATTTCCACCAGTCATACTGATAAATTCCCGGTAATGCCAGGCACGAAGACGTGGTGAGGGAGTACATTTTTATGCCAGCATTCTTAGCCAAGACATCATAAAAACCCCAGAAATGGTTAGCATTTGAATCGCCAATCAGAAAGGCTTTCTTCGAACCTTCATGGTCGCCGAACTGACAGTCCGTAAGGTCCTGGCTTCCACTAAGGCAGCCATCCCTCGATGCGGCATTCTCGGAAGCGGAATTCAACAGCTGTAACGAGTGATTGTATTCATCGCTGAAGCGCTGTGGCAAACCATTCGTTTTCACGGTTAATGTGTAAAGGCCCGTGCAGACCGTAAGGGGGAGCAATACAAGCAGGATCATACTCTTTGCAAATGACAGCTTAACCCGGCGGAAGCGCTCTTCAATACCGTGATAGGTAAGCACTGCCAGTCCTGCAGTTATCACCAGCGCAATGCACAGTGTCTTGCCGGACAGAGTGATCTCAAGATAATTGAACGCTGCAAATATGGGCCAGTGCCAGAGGTACAGAGAATAAGAAATTTTACCTGTGTAGTTTATCGGTGCTAATTGTAAAGTTCGATTTACGAATGTGTTCTGGTTTATCAGTAATATTGCTGAGGCAAGGCAAACAAGCAGTGTCCAGCTATTTGGATATGCCTCAACTGGTATGCTTAAACCTGAAGTACAGATAAGTACAGCGATAGCTACTACTGCCAGAGGATTAGTTATCCATCTGTTGGTTATCTGAATTCTGTCCTTTAATAAAGCTACGCTTCCACCAATCAGAAACTCAAAAGCGCGCATATTTAATGAGTAGTAATGCTGACTGGACGAGTACAGGCTGATAAGAATAACAATTATTGTTGCAGTTAAGGTAAGTAACAACCAGCCATAAAGGAACGGTTTATACGCAAATTTTCTTTTAAATTTACTGACAAGCAGTGTCAAAATGGTCGCGAAAAGCGCAAAGAAAAAATACCACTGCCATTCAATTGCTAAAGACCATGTATGCAAAAGCAGGAAGTAATCAGAGTCAGGAGATGCGTATGCTGCACTAAGCTTATCAAAATACTGGTTTGATAAGAAAAGAGTGGTGTATTTGGCACTTTTTGCGAATGCGGTGTAATCGTCAGGAATGTAGCAGTATGTCGCTACAATGATGGCGCCGAGAATTGTCACCAGCAGTGCAGGCTGCAATCGCCATAATCTGCCTTTTATAAAATTAGTTAGTGAGAATGTTCCTCTTTCAATTTCACTGATGACTTTTCCGGTAATCAGGAATCCTGATATGGTGAAAAATATATCAACACCAATAAAGCCCGAAGGGAAGTACGATAATCCTGCATGGAATAATATAACAAGCAGGACAGCGGCAGCGCGGAGACCGTCTATGTCTTGCCGGTAATTTTGTACTGCATAGCTTTTAGTATGATTATCTAAAACTAAATCCATTTTATAATGGCACCTTACATTTACATATTTATGGTTATTAAGATTGTGGTCAGTCTATCGGGAAGCAGAGCACGCAATATTTCCCTGATATCTTATGATATCGTTTCTCAGCTACGTATACCAAAAATAAGTCGTGAGTGTTTGTCTTACGTCTTGCCTGGATGCTTATTTACATACGTCGTTAACAAGTAACTGAGTGGCATAGCTGATATTGAGGCCAGTCATATTCGTGTTGAGCGCATTTATCATGTCTGCACTGGTATAAATGACGCTGCCCTTCAGGATTCCCTGGTAACCTTTTGACGTCACCACAACAAGCTGTTCCGGGGTACAGAGCGCCTCCCTTCCTGCATACAGATCTGAATCGACGGCACGCAGGTACACCGGAGAGGCGGCCACCACAAACCGATCGTCAGGCCTCGACTGCATCAGCGTCCTCAGGGAAGCATACCGTCGTTCAGCAGGCGGGCAAGCTGTCAGGCTTTCCCATAGTCTGCTGTGACTAAACGGCATCGAGGAGAACGTTGCCTCATAAGGGACCACCGGGTCTGATACGTGCAGCAGCCCCAGACCCGCTGAAATCACCCACAGCTCTGCGCCGGTACGTTTTGCAGCCGCAGCAGCCCTGCTCCAGTGCTGGCCCGTATACAGTTCACCTGCTGTTATGGCAGCGCCGTCGTTCCGCGCCCTGGCCAGCCTTTCCAGCCAGACTTCATAAGCATTTCCGGCGTCGTGTTCATATGGAAAGACGGTTTGACCGGCTGTTATGGTTTTGCGGCGCGTGCAGGTGACGATGAGATTGACGTTGCCTGTGCTCATGACGGCATCCCCGCGCTGTCATCGTTCCAGACGATAACCGTGGCCAGATGGTCCGCCACCTCCTGCCCCGTGTAACCGGCCAGGATCGTCAGCGCCCTGGAGCCTGCGTCACGGGAGAGCGGACTCCGGAACCCGAATCCGTCCGTCATCAGGAGCCACTGCAGACGGTCAGTCCAGCGCTCGCCGGGTTTACGGACCGGCGAAAACACAATCTCCGTCAGTTGTTCGCGGTTGCAGTACAGCTGTCGCCGTTCCAGCTCATCCAGCAGGCTGTTCAGTTCGCGCCGGTCAGCGTCTTCCTGACTCATCTGAGCCCAGCGGATGCGGTGCAGCCGCAGCTCCTGTGCCTGTCCCGACGTGAATCCGGCCCTGGCCAGCAGGGTGTCCAGAGCGGCGCCGGAATCTTCTTCATACCCGGCAGCCGTGAGCGGGAACGCCTCCGGGCTTTCGCGCAGAACGTGCAGCAGCCGCGCCGGTGCCGGCAGCGACCGGAGGGCTTCCTCAGGGCTCACCACGGCAAGGCGAATATCCTCAGTCAGACCGGTGATCCCCTGTGCCTGAAGCGCGACGTCCAGCTGGCGGTACCAGGTGCCGGTCAGGTCTTCCGGCTCGGTACCGATCAGCGTGCCCGCCTCCGGCGTGGTGCTCTCATTGATCTGCATCCGGACCGCAATACCCGCCCCGTGGCAGGCCTGGAGCCACTGCGCCACCTGAAGGGGATCGCCCGTCATACGCGTCACCTGCCCGGCCGTGTTCCACAGCTGGAGACAGGTGGTCCCGTCGAGGCGGATGACGTAGTCGCCCCGGCACGCCAGGTGCCAGATGCCGTCCAGCTCCACCGGCCGGTCGTGAGCCTCGTCTGCCTGGCCGGGCGGGATCAGGGGCAGAACCCGGACCGTTGTCGCGCGCTGCTCCGCCAGGACGCGCGCCTGTTCGTCAGCGAGAAGCGGGGCGGCCAGCGCACGGCCGGCGTCCGTCAGCTCGACGGCCAGCTGCAGGTTCGGGGCTCGCAGGGTGCGCAGCCAGCCCGCAGCTTCCATGCGCCGGCAGGAGGCGCGGAGATTCGGCCCGTACACCGGGGCGTCCCCGCCCTGCTCCAGCACCCGCTCAATATCCCGCGTGGCCACCGGTCCCGGACGTTTCGCACCGAGGGCGGCCAGCACAATCAGCACCCGCCGCTGTAGCGGCGATGGGCGGCGGTGTTTCTCAGCGGCCATCGGCAGGCGGCTCCTGGTTTTCGAGGATCAGTCCGGCCAGAAGCCGAAGCTGTCTGCGATCCTCCTCACAGTCGCGCCCCGGCGCCCTCATTGATAATGCCAGTGAATACCAGAGCGCAATGGCGCCGCTGCAACTCCCCCTGTCAAAGGCAGCCGTGGTGGAAGAGTCATCCCGGGAAGAACTGCTGTGCCGGCTGAGCACGCGAAGGATGCTTTTGATTTCGTCAAGCAATTCGTCATAGGTGAGATTCAGTGTCGGCCCGGTACTGGACATGCTGCGCTCCTGGAATAATGAGTAACAGATTGCGATAAAATCATATCACGTATGATTCATTTGATATTAAGTTAATATCATATCAGAAGTGATTTCATGAATAATGATAAATATCACACTTAGTATGATTTTATGTGAGTGATTCAATTATCATATCCTTTGCGTGTTTCCCGCCGCGCAGATCCGGTTTCTGGCTAAATCGGATAACAGGGAGACGAACTTTGCACGAAGGGCATCGGGTGACATTTTCCAGAGAAAAAAAGGTCACTACCGCTTATTATTCATAAAATTTCTTATGGAACACGCAGAATATCTATGTTTGGAAAACTTCTAAAAAGTCTCTCATGGCAGGTGAGAGCTGAACTCCGACGGAGCCTGAAGTCGAACCGGGATTACAAAAAACTACGCTGGAACCCGGTGGAGAGAATACTTGTTTCCTGCTCCACCCATTACGTCCGGGCTATGCTAATTCTATGGTCCGCAGCCTTCGGGGCTGTTGGCGTGGTCGAATATTTTCGCCCTGTATTGCAACCTTTCGCTGTGCAGCATTTTAAGGGCATTACCAAGCTTTCAGACTGGATGTCTAATTTACTGGGTAGCCAGTTGACTATAATCGGTATTGTTTTTCCGCTGGTTGTGGGGCTTATAAGTGTTTTGTTTCAAAAGAAATCAGCAAGGATCCATATTCAGTCCGCGTATCAACTTCATTCCGGATATATGTTTGCGGGCCTGAGTGGTCTTTTACTGGCTGCATTTATCGTGTTGGGCGGTATGACGTTATCTATAGGTGACGGATATCTTAATACTTCTTTCGCCGTAACAGCTTTTGTGTGGATGCTTTTCAATATTACTCTGTCTATCTGGTTCTTCGTCTCGAGTCTGAATGTCCTGGATGAGAGCAAGCGCGATCGACTAATGAATAAGTTTTTTTTGTCTCAGATAGTGGATGACTATATTCAAAAAGCATATATTCTTGCTTGGCTCCGATATCCGGGGGTAAATATAGGTGAGGATTACCTCGGTAATATTAAAATACTGCCTTACTCAATCTCAGAGAAAGACGACATGCTTCATGTCAAATCTAATATCAGTAAAGGTGATGTTGTTATAGATATTTATATAAGGCCACTTTTATTTCTGCTAAGAAGGCTAGAGGCGGTAGATGGGCAGGATGCGGAAATTATCATTTTGCCCTCCTTTGGTGTTCGTTCTGGTGAACTAACTTTATTGTCATCGAGAAATGTCAAGCCTGTTTCAGGATTGTGGCGGTGGTTATTTAGCCGTTGTATTGTAACAGGGCGCCCTAAGAACAAAAGGGATCTGGATGATATTACTTTTGATTTCTTTGGTGAGGCTTACGATGCGCTTAACGATAAAAATATTAGCGTCTTCAGAACAGGGATTGAACGATTAACAGATACCTATACCTCTATCAAAAGAAGTTATAACTACGGGGTTGATAAAAATTATCTGGATGAAGTAAAAGAATCAGGTTTTAGCCATACTTTCAGCGATTCATTCCATTATGAATTGAGAAAGTTTTTTCGTGAATCCGTAAAATCAACGGAATATTCAGGCGAATATTTCCGTGAATCGATGGCCATTCCATTGCATGTGTACAGAAAAACACAGAGCACTCATTTTACCGATTTCAGACAATTTTTACTCTCGCTTTTCAGAGTATGGCATGTGTTAAACGAGTGGAAAGCAGGACAGGGTGTCACCCTCTCGGCCAGCCAGGAGCAAACTCATCAAGAACTTGTACGCCATTTTATTGGCCTGTGGGAGGGCTGGAGTATGAGCTCGATCATTGGCAAACCAGGGAGCGAAGATTCTACTGGGCGCCTGATGTATCATCTGCATAACACCGCCAGGCTGCTTATTCCGTCAGTGGTTGCAGATAATGCTTCTTCCGTACGATATGCTCACGACGTTCTCTGTCTCTGGTTTAACCAGAGCCGGTTTCCACGGCACTGGGAGGAAGAGTACCACTGGCACAGTTTCTTCCTGACTCCGGATTATCTGTCTCTGGATGAAACAGACTCGCAGTGGGCAATGTTACTCAGGGGGCGTCCATATAAAAAAGATGCGGCCTTATCCATTATGTTTGCAAATGCCTTGTCTGATTTACGCCTGTTAATGGCAGGTTATCTCATTGCGCATTTTGAACCCCAAGAAAAGATAGATTTAGCTGATCTTGTTAACCATATCATTACGTCTGAATTATATGAAGAAAGAGACACTCATGATACGCTGACACCTGCGTTCAGACGTTCTGTCGATATCATTGATATGATACTGAGAATTGAGCACTGTAATCTTCATGCGAATACAAACTGGTACAGCGGGCTATCAGAAACCATTGAGGTTATGAACTCATATAATGAAAGGCCTTACATTCCGGGGCGTACGTATACAGGAGTACATGAGGATTTAGGGAGCCTCTACGGAGCATTTTCCTTGCTGGCTATAAAGCTCGCCAGACCTGCTGAGCAGGTTACGCAGCGTGCTAATGACGCCCTTGCGGGAGGGTTGTTTTCCTATTTCAGTAAAGTGAGAATAATTTCTGTTCTTGAACGGCTGAAACGTGATCCTTCAGTCCCTTATGAAGGCTATATCATTTCAGACGCGGATTATGCAACGAACGTGGTTTTCTTTAATGACGTTCTGGATAAATACATTGAGGTCTTCAGTCGCAGCAAAGTGGCAGATATCGTTGCTGCCGAAGTAGATCTTGAACGTCTCAGGAATACCGACACTCGTCTGACAAAAGAACTTCCTGGGGTATTGTCTGAAGATACTCTGCTTAACTACTTCACTTTTTCTCAAAATTCAGAATGCGATCGCAACTGGCTGGTGAGATACATTCCTGTGAGTGTTCCCAAAGATTATGTTGCCAGAGAACTTAATAGTAATTTCTACGGAGATTTTCCGTCTGTATCAGATGTTAGGACAAATATTTACCACAGACTGCATAATTTACTGTGGCAATCACAGGCTAAATTAACGATGAAGGTCAAAAACCTCGAAACACTGTTAATGAAAGTCGCGCAACGGTCCGCCGATCAGCAGTATTACATACTGGTGAGCTATGGTTCCCGCTTTAGCGAAGAACTGAGGGAACTGGTTTATCAGCCGGAAAGGCATGACGCGTTTAGCATACAGGTTGATGTTTCAGCCAGAGGTAGCCGCACTCTGCCCTTCAGGATCAATAACTGTCTTATTTACCTTGTCCTCAATTCCGAACAGGAATTTTCGGTTATGGTCAGCGCGGAATCCTTCGGTGAACTCAGGCTGTTCAGGTACCCGGATGGAACCCTTTTTAACACCTTCTACAGCAGTAGTGACAATCCACTTGAAGGCGTGATGACAACGCTCTGGGAAATGGAGATGGAAATCACTGGTCCACTGGTGGCCCGGTTTGAACATCGCTGAGCAAAATTAAGGTGACCCCGGATGGGGTCGCTGTTAAATTGCTTTGTTGTTAATAATTAATTCAAATTGCGATACTTATAGCAATAATCTACTCATAACAACAATTCACTGTTTTTTGTGCTTATTCTGCAATAATCGTTCTCTTCCACTCCTGAGATCCGAAAAAAGGTTGTTCCGGATCTTACGGAAACGCCCCGGCGCGCAGCGGCACGAAAATACAAGATATGCCACTCCGTCAGCTGCTTTTTCTTCTATATATTGTGTTATCTCCCCTCACCTGTACCCGATAAGAAGGGGCCGAAAAGAGCGCTTCGCTTATTCTCTGACCGTGTTACACTTCCGGTAAGTTGCGGATAGCCAGAAAATCGGATCTGACCGGAACGGCCATCCGGTAATTTAATGGAGTGGTTATATGGCTGCTTATTATTATTCTGGTGATATTCACGACAGGAAAAATAAGCAGGGGAATATTCAGGTGAGTGACTGCACAGGTGATTATCCTTCGCGTCATCATTACTCTGAGTGACTATTGAACCAGATACTATTTTTGAGGCGAGGTATGGGGAAACCAACATTTAGATCATTTTACGATGTGGTCCGGGAGCTTGAGGATGTATATGGCCATCAAGAGCTGTGGCTTTACTCTGGCCTTAATGAGGACTGCCCAGTCGAGACAGCCCGCCGGCGTCAGGAATGGCGATCTCCAAAAATTCTCAAACGAAACGGCAGAATGGTGGCAGAACAATCAGGCCAGCCTGATTTCTGGGTGCTCACCGGTGATTACCATCTGCCGCAGTATGAACACAGCTGTCCGCCGTGGAAAGCCTGCCTCATCGATAAGATTTTTAAAACGAATGGTTTACTGTTCTGGTGATGGCTTCACAAGGCTTGCAGGCGGAATTCTCAGTTAAGGAAGGATTATGTGTGATTTATGCAGGGCGGACGGGAATTACTTCCATACGCCGGAATGCGTGTATGACCAGCTGGTCAGCGAGTACCCCGTGATGTGGCTGCGGGACTCGACCCGGATCGGCGCCTGCTACACCCTCCGCGAACTGCTGTCGCCGGAAGGGATGGTGCTGGCCATACAGAACGCACCTCCCGTGACGGGATGGCGGCTGCGCATGCGGTATAACGAGGCCATAGATGAAGAGATCGACCCGCAGCGCGGGGACTGTACCGAGCTGGCCTCCAGGGCTGACGCCCTGCTGGCCTTTGAGCCGTTCCGTGAAGACGCTGCGTCAGTATGACCGGCGGGATTTTTCAGTAAGGGAGCAAATATGGCTGACTGGTTTATCGCGACCGAAGGCGTGAAGGTGGTGAAGGACAGCGCCAGCCTGTGGCCGCAGATCATTACGGCGGTTTCATCTGCAGGTGCTGCATTCGGTGGTGTGTGGTACGGGCAGCGGCTGATAACCCAGCGGGAGAAGGAAGCAGCAGCGACAAAGCGAGAATCTGAGCTTTATTTTATTTCCACTCAGCTGGTATTTCGCCTCGAACGATTTGCCCAGGGATGCGCGGAGGTGGTTAATGATGAAGGGTTTGAAGATGATAAAGGGTACACACGTACTGGTATTAGCGCTGAGCCATTCTCAACAGAGGATATTGACGGTGACTGGCGGGTACTACCCAGCAGGATTCTTTACCGTATTCGTGAACTGTCAGTGCTGATCCCAGAAGCCAGCCGTTATATCAGTATTGTCAGTGACTATGATAATCCTCCCGACTGGCAGATGACCTTTAAAGAACGCCGTTATCAGTATTCACGTCTGGGTCTGCGTGCCATGATACTGGCCAGGCGACTGAGGCGACTTAATGCCATGCCTTCATCACACCTTGATAATAACAGCCCCTGGTCAGTACAGAACGTCTTATGGGCTGAGTGGCGAAAACAACGAAAGTCCAGAGCACGACAAGCTCGTGAGGTTCCTGACTATGATTTGTAAGGAAATTAGGGTGATACCAAGATATATGAACGGACCATGCGCAAACGAAGCCGCCAATGACATTATTTCCCTGCTGAAACTGTGTCAGCAATTGCAGTCTGAAAAGGACGGCAGGGAACGTCCTGCGCCCGGGACATATTCCCGCGATGAGGATGCGTTTGCCGATCGTATCCGTACAGCGTGCGGACATGCCCAGCAGCTGCGCCGGCTGCTGCCGGTGATGACGACGCTGAGCGCCATCGGCGCCGGGATGGAACGCCGGGGTGAAATCAGTCTGCTCCCGGGCGAAGATTACGCGCAGAAAGCACTGGCACGACTTACAGAGCAATACCTGTCCGGCAGGGACAACAAGCAATGATGCCGGCAATACCCGGCCAGGGTGTCTCATTTTCGGCCGCGCAGCTGCCGGTGGCCATCGACTACCCTGCCGCACTGGCCCTGCGCCAGATGGCCCTCGTTCAGGACGAACTGCCGAAATATCTGCTGGCGCCGGAAGTGAGCGCCCTGCTCCACTATGTGCCTGATCTGCACCGCAAGATGCTGCTGGCCACCCTCTGGAACACCGGCGCCCGTATTAACGAGGCGCTGGCGCTGACCCGGAGTGATTTTTCCCTGGTGCCACCCTACCCTTTCGTGCAGCTGGCCACACTCAAACAAAGGACTGAAAAAGCCGCCAGAACGGCAGGCCGGGCACCCGCCGGCAGTCAGGCTCACCGGCTGGTACCGCTTTCCGATGCGAGCTATGTCAGCCAGCTGGAAATGATGGTGGCCACGCTGAAAATACCTCTTGAACGACGTAACAAGCGAAGCGGCAGAACCGAGAAGGCGCGCATCTGGGAAATTACCGACCGGACGGTCCGCACCTGGCTCAGCGAAGCGGTTGAAGCAGCAGCGGCTGACGGGGTGACGTTCTCCGTGCCGGTGACACCGCACACATTCCGCCACAGCTATGCCATGCACATGCTGTATGCCGGTATTCCTCTCAAGGTGCTTCAGAGTTTAATGGGGCATAAGAGCATCAGCTCGACGGAGGTGTACACGAAAGTGTTTGCGCTGGATGTGGCGGCGCGTCACCGCGTGCAGTTCCAGATGCCGGAGACTGAAGCTGTGTCATTACTTAAAGGAACCATTTAACTTCTCTGTAAGCTATGAGGACCTGCATGATATTGGAAAGGCCGCTAATGCGGCCTAAGTCATACTTCACACATCATACTTATGATGTAATATCGTTCTTACTCGCCAGTTTTCTGAAAGTAAAGTTCAAGGGCTTCTCTGACTATTGCACTGACGTTTTTAGGATCTTTCCCGTTACGCTTGTTCCGCAGTGCTATATCTTCGACCTTCACTAACATAGACTCCCCTAATGAGATTGTCGTGCGGCACTGTTTTTCAGGTTCCGGTTTTTCTGGTGCTCCGTAGGGTTTATCGGCAAGGCGCTGCGCGAGGGCTTCAGCTTGTTCTGCTGTGACACCTGTTCTGCTTGTCGCTTGCTGGCTCGGCTTTTTAACCATTATGCGAATACCTCTTTCATTAGCTGCATAATTTCTGCTTTAGCCGCTTCATTATTCGTTTCTACGACACCCGTTCCATTGCTCATGCAATCTCGATAGACCTTGCGGAAACAGATTACTGTTTGCAGCGTTTCAATAGTTGGAAACTCTTCAAGGTATTCCAGAAACTCCTTCCGCTCATTTCCTCTTAGCACTGGGTTTGTTGTGGCCATGCTTTGTAAGCAATAGACCTTCAGTTCAGGGTTGAGATCACGCATAGCTTCAATCTGCTGAGCAAGTTCCGTCAATGTATCAAGGTCGGGCTGTGAGCATTGTAATGGTGCAATGATCTGATGTGCGACTACTCCACTAGTAATGAACTCTCTTGAGTTTCTGCCTGCCACATCCACGATTACATGATCATACTTTTCGTCTAATGCTCGAAGGGTTTGTGTCAGATTATCGAATTTTTCGATGAGCGTGAAAGTTGGCTCTATCCCCGATGCTTCACGCTCAGCATGGTGCTTAGCGGCCGTCCGTTGTAAGTCTCCATTTAACAGGCATACGTCTTGGCCCTCATGGGCTAGAGCTATTGCTAAGTTTGATGCCGTTGTAGTTTTACCTGAACCGCCTTTGTTTCCACCTACGACAGTAATCATTTCTGCCTCATAAATATGATGTGTGAAGTATGATTTATTTTGTCACATACGTAGTTATAGTCAACAACTGTAATCAAAAATATGAAGTATGAAGTGTGAGATATGATTTATTTTTTAATAAATCATAAATATTACTTGTGTTTTAATATTTCATACTTATGATTTAATACTCAATCTGAGTGCTTAGGCACTTAAGTTCAATCATTTTTCTCAATTTGAGTATTAAGGGGTTCAGGATGAAAGTGTATTGTGATGATGGTTCTACAACTGTAAAACTTGCATGGCTCCACAATAAGAAACTTTATAAGTCATTGTCATCTAACTCTTTTCGTCAGGGTTGGAAGGTGGAAGGTATGGGCGTACGTCAGACCTTCAACTATGAGCTTGAAGGTAAAAAATACACCTATGACGAAGTCAGCAATGAATCCATTCTTACTACTCATATTGAGTATCAATATACCGATGTAAACGTTCTGGCGGTTCACCATGCACTTCTGAACAGCGGGCTGAAACCTCAGCCTGTCTCACTGACTGTTACTTTGCCTATCAGTGAGTTCTACACAAGGGATTGTCAGAAGAATGAGCTGAATATTCAGAGGAAAATCGACAACCTGATGCGTCCAGTCAAGTTGAACAAAGGCGAGGTGTTTACCATCGAGCACGTCGAAGTCATGCCAGAATCCTTGCCTGCCGTATTTGAACGTCTGGTGAAAGACAATGTAGGGCAGTTCGAAAAGTCTCTGGTGATTGACCTCGGAGGTACAACTCTCGACGTTGGCGTTATCGTTGGCCAGTTCGACTCTGTCAGCGCGATACACGGAAATTCTGATATCGGCGTATCGCTGGTAACGAACGCTGCACTCACGGCGTTAAAAATGGCTTCCAGCAACACGAGTGCTATGGTCGCCGATGAACTTATCAAACAGCGTACAAACGCTGACTTCGTCCGGCAGGTTATCAACGACGAAAGCAAGACGGCACTGGTGTTGGATACCATCGATAGCGCGATCGCTACACTGGGTGCCCAGGTTGTCGATGACTTGGCTGGGTTTAGGGACGTTAACCGCGTTTATATTGTTGGTGGCGGTGCGCCACTGATCGAGGATGCTGTTAAAGCAGCATGGCAACATCTGGGCTCGAAGGTTGTCATGATGGATTCACCGCAAACATCACTCGTAGAAGCCATCGCTGCATTTAAAGGGGAATAGGACTGTGAGCGAGGAACGGAAGAAGTTTACTGTTTATCTTCATCCGGACCAGGTGGCGGACAATGTGTCTTTAGACATTATTGATTCTGTCCCACGGAACGATAGAGGAGATTTATATAGGAGAGCGCTTATTTCCGGCTTAGCACTTCACCACCTCGACCCGCGGCTTCCTGGCTTACTTGCGCTGTTGTTGGATAAGAGTTTCACGGCGGATAGCCTGGTAGGTTTAATCAGTCAGACAACGGGATGGAAGCCATCCCAGGCCAATATCCGTGATGTGCTTGCAGAACTGGGCGCAGGAAATTTTGATTCTGCAATCAAGCCTGAAATTGCTGAAGATGATGAGCAGCGTCGACTGGAAGAGGCCCGGGTCAAAATGAAAGGCCTCTTCTGATACTCAAATTGAGGCTTTGGGGATATCGGACCACCTGGTCGTGTATGCCGGAGAAAGCATCTCTCTTTTCATTTGCCATTCTGGTGCAATTCCGCGGCCAGCAAACCATACCCTCCCGAGCCCTGAATGGTTTATGCCATCCAGGGCTTTCATAAGCTCCTCGCTTCGTTCCTGCGGCTTAACGTCATCGAAAAGATTTAACTGTGCTACTCCCGTAGGGGTGAAGTCATTCAGCATTACGCCAGCCTTTGCATATCTATGCCCGTCGATCCAGATACGATCCAGGGCCTTTACTGAGGCGTTAATGATGTCCCGGGTGTCACGGGTAGGCACAAGAAGTTTTTCACTGGCCACGTTGCTGTAATACGCTTCGTTGACTGCGAAAGGGGAGGTTTTGATAAAGACCGATATGTGCCGGCAGAACTGATGCTCTCCCCGCAGTTTTTCAGCCGCGCGTTCGGCATACTGGCAGATAGCCTGCCGCAACGCTTCGTAAGTGGTGATGCGCTCCCCGAATGATCGGCTGCAGACAATCTGCTGCTTCGCGGGCGGTACATCTTCAAGAGATATACAGGCCTCACCGTTCAGCTCGCGTACGGTTCGCTCCAGCACTACGGTAAAGTTTTTGCGTACAAAGGCAGGATTCATGCGCGCCAGCTGTAGCGCAGTCGTCACGCCGTATGTATTCAGCTTTTTGCCTATGCGGCGACCAACCCCCCAGATTTCCTCTACTGGCTGCAGTGAGAGCAGTTTCTCCGTCCTACGAAGATTGTCAGTAGTCAGGGCCAGCACGCCCCCAAATTGCGGCCACTCTTTTGAAGCCCATTGCGCTGATTTTGCTAAAGTTTTTGTTGGCCCCATCCCAACGCCAATTGTCAGTCCGGTTCCTCTTAGGACGTGCTCGCGCAGCTGCCGGCCGAAATCTTCAAAGTCGGTACAGCCATCGATGCCGCGAATGTCCAGGAACATCTCGTCGATGCTGTACTGCTCTACGCGGGGCGCCAGTTCTTCCAGATGTGCCATGACCCGGTTGCTCAGACTCGCGTAAAGCTCATAATTGCTGGAAAACGTAAGCACTTTCTCCGGGAACTGCATTGTCTTCAGCTGGAACCAGGGAATCCCCATTTTGATCCCAAGCTGTTTCGCTTCCTTCGATCTGGCTATTACACAACCATCATTATTGCTAAGAACGACCACCGGTTTATCACGTAAGTCAGGACGAAAGACCTTCTCACAACTCGCATAGAAGCTGTTCACATCTGCCAGGGCGAACATCAGTCATGTCCCCGGGTTTTATGTACAAAGGCAGTTACGACACCGAAAATTTGTAGCTGCTCAGGTTCTGGCCATAGAGTAGGGTAGGCTGGATTCATTGCCTGTAACCCTGGTCTCGGTTTCAACAATAATCTCTTAACAGTAAATTCACCTTCAATCTCAGCTATAACGATATCGCCGTGGTGTGCATTTTCGGCTTTATCAACAATCATCAGATCGCCAGAATGTAGCCCAATATCAGTCATGGAATTACCAATAGCTCGCACAAAATATGTCGAACTGGGTCGGGATATACAGTAATCGTTGAGGTCAAGTTCGGCTTCGACATAGTCCTGCGCCGGGGACGGGAACCCCGCCGGGCATCCCTCGCTATAAAGAGGGATTGGGATAATTTCCGGCTCGCAATCGACACGCAATAATTCAAACATAGGCACCTCCGAACTGTATTTATATACAGTATTATTACTTTATTGAGTGTACTTTCAAGTTTTTGCTTTGCCCATTTTTTAACTCTATGTTGCCTAAAGAAGTTCCCCGCCGTGCCTTTACTTTAGCCCGATCGCTTCAGATGCAAGGGTTCGCTCCGCCGCCATCCTCGCCCGGTCGCAGATTTTTACGCCTGATGCCATTCTTCCCGTCGTTCTCCCGCTCAATATTCGCGGGAGAACCGTCCAGAACGTCATCGCTGTTTATCTGCGCTGCGGCCTCCGGTGTCGCCCCTGCATCTTCCGCTCGAAGTCGGGCTGTCGTGTCGGCACGGTGCAACTGGGTGCCGGATGCTTAGGACACAGCCATGTTCAGACTGACCTGTATTGAACTCAACAACGGCGAGTTTGCCGTGTATATCAACAACCATTATCTGTGGAGTGAGGATGCCTGCGGAGAACGACTTTACCTGGGGGAGGTGCTGGAGCAGCTTTCCCTGATGCCGGGTGTGGAAACCGGCACTATTCAAGAGGCAGTTCCGGAGGACGAAGAGTGGAACTGGAATGACATTGCCGATCGTGTGCTGCCGTCGCTATCTGCCTGCCGCGAGGGAGTAACCGTGGCAGATCACATCGCACGGCTACAGCAGTATCCGCAGGATGCGCTGTGTATGGGAACGTTCTGGCTGGCTGATGACTTTATGTCCCTCAATGACAGCCTGACAGAGGGGGAGATTGCTGAAGCCATGCGTGTCTGTTACCACAGCCATGATGCCTGCATCGGTTTTAACTGGGACACATTGCAGTTCGCTATCGACCACGTAAAGGGGGGCTAACGGAAAAAAGGACGCCACCGACCGGAGGCGTCCCAAAACATACCAGGCTTATGATCCTACAAAGTGGTGTACTGACACGCACTTATGGTCATTCTGTCATACACGGGAGGCTACTTCAGCTACCAGAATCAGTACCAAAGGATGTCGGTGCCCTCCGCCTTTCTGCCGCCAGCCGGCGGCGTGTTCAACGCCGTGCCTTCACGCTAACCCGGCCGCTGCGGTCGCAAGGGTTCACGTTGTCTCCGTCCTCACCCGTTCGCACCTTTCACGGTGCATTCAGCCCGTGAAAGGCTTGCGCTGCGGCTTGCGGCGTCGCCCCTGCGCCCTCCGCTCAGAGCCGGGTTTTTGTGGCGGCACGGCGCAACAGGGTGCCGCATATCAGAGAGGAGTGTGTCTATGTCCCGTTATATCCTGGGTGACTGCGTGCAGGTGATGTCCCGTTTTCCGGCACGTGCCGTTGATTTTATTCTTACCGATCCCCCGTATCTGGTTGGCTTTAAGGACCGTACCGGTCGCACTCTGGCCGGGGACAATTCGTCGGAATGGCTTCAGCCAGCGTGCCACGAAATGTACCGCGTACTCAAAAACGACAGTCTGATGGTGAGCTTTTACGCATGGAACCGCGCAGATCTGTTTCTCAATGCGTGGAAATCGGCCGGGTTCCGCGTTGTTGGCCATATCGTTTTTGCGAAGAGTTATGCCTCCAAATCAACGTTCGTGGGCTACACCCATGAGAACGCTTACCTGCTCGCGAAGGGGCGACCGCAAACCCCGGACCGCCCCATCCCGGACGTGATCCCCTGGAAATACACGGGCAACAGACACCATCCGACGGAGAAGCCGGTGCAGAGCCTGCGGCCACTGATTGAATCGCTCACGCGTCCGGGGGCCATTGTCCTTGACCCGTTCGCCGGTAGCGGCTCCACCTGCGTGGCCGCCGCCGAAGCCAGCCGCCGCTATATCGGGATCGAGATGCTTGAGCAGTACCACGCCGCCGGCGTTCGCCGTCTGGCACAGGTTGAACGGGCGAGAAGGATGCCGGCGGCCAATGACGGTACGTTTTACCCTGATTATCCGGAGGCGGCATGAACTACCCGGGCCTTGAATCCCTGCGCGCGGACGTGGCCGAGCTCAGCAATGCCATGTGTGACGTGCGGATGCTGCTGAACCGCCTCGAATCTCAGCACCGGCACGACGCGGCAACGCTGGCTGAACGTATGGCCGCCCAGACCCTGCGCCGGATCAACACCCTGCTTCTGGAAGCCTACCGCGAAGCCCTGGTGCTGGACGAAACCTTTCAGGGCTGACTGACCCTGCCGGGCTGATGCCCGGCCTGTAACCACTTACGAAAGAGATAAAAAAATGTACGGAACCCGCAAAGAACTTTGTGTACAGCTTGAAACCATGTTCACGTCTGACGAACCCCTGGTCCTGCTGGTCTGGACGGAAGAGGGGATTAGCGTGGCCTGCCGTGAAACCCAGCCAGAACCGGACGAGGCTGAAATCCGGGCGGTGATGAAGGCGCTTGGTGAAATGAAAATGACGCAATACCGCCAGGAGGGGGTAAATAATCTGACTGTCAGCGATCTCCTGACCCATCAGCGGGAAGCGGCAAACCGTCAGGTGAGTGTACCCGCAGCTTTACTTGCACGCGTCCTGCGCGACTATGAGTGTGAGCTGGAGCATCGCGCCGGAATGGCCTGGGAGGCCGGGCGGCCTGAACCCGATTCCGTAAAGGAAGCAAGGAATGACGTCTACGCACTGAAAGACGCGCTGGTAGCCTGAGAACGGCCGGGGGAGCGTCCCCGGCAACCGGTGACAATTCACAGCGAAAGAGGATGTCGTTAACTCCGCTTTTTATGCCGCGCTGGCGCGGCGGATGTGAGCGCCGTGCCTTCACTTTAGCCCGAACGCTGCAAATGCAAGGGTTCGCTCCGCCGCCATCCTCGCCCGGTCGCAGTGATTTAATGCTTCATGCCGTTCTTCCCGTCGTTCTCCCGCTCAATATTCGCGGGAGAACCGTCCAGACCGTCATCGCTGTTTATCTGCGCTGCGGCCTCCGGTGTCGCCCCTGCATTTTCCGCTCGATGTCGGGCTGTCGTGTCGGCACGGCGAAGACGTCGCCGCATTCAGAAGAGGAGAATATCATGACCATTGCTTACCGCTTTATGCACCGTCATACCCGAAACACGCTCGTAGCCCGCGGCTGGCCAGCCAACATGGATATCGATACAAGCCTGAATTACTCCAGAGGAGAAGGCGTTGCGTTCTATGGCCAGCTCGATGCTTTACAGTTGCAGCGTCTGTTACCTGAGATTGCACTGCGTGGTTTGATGTCCGATCAGGCAATGAAGGTGCTGCTGTCATTACTGGCAGGAAGTGAACTGATTGTCCGCCTTTATCGTAATTCGCTGGGGCATCGTAAGGCTCATGCCGGAACCATTTCGCTTGAATATGATAATTGCCCTGAGGCTATGTCCACGAAACATATCCTCTGTCTGCTGAAAGCCCTGCGTGACGAGATTAACCACGTCTGTAGCTGCGTGGCATCCGCCGGATACCGCCTGATGGAAGCCTTGCGCCCCGCCGCTGAACCGCTGGTATTTACCCGCCGAACCCGTAATTTCCTCCTGACAGTAACGGAAGTGGAGCAGGTGCAGGATGATGCGCAGTGGGATAATGAGACGCTCGACGCGCGTCTTAAAGCGGTACTCGACGGGAAGGAAACCTTTCGCCGTCTGCAAATCCGTCTGGAATGCAATGGCCGTACAGTCGGGCAGACCCACGTGCCTTATGCCCTTCGTCACCCTGACAGCCCATCCCGCGACTGGTTTGACAGACACTGGCTGCGGGATGTGGTCAGCAGCGCACGAACCGAGATTGACGCGATGATGAAATCCTTCTCCGGCATCCGGATTGCCGCCTGATTTTGGGCGGGGCAATGCGCCCCGCCTTATTGCGAAAAGGATGTCGCACGCTCCGCTTTACCGGCGCCCCCTCCACGATGTTACGGGGACGCAGGTGAAAACGTCCGTGCGGTCTGCGGCTAACGCCGTGCCTTCACTTTAGCCCGATCGCTTCAGATGCAAGGGTTCGCTCCGCCGCCATCCTCGCCCGGTCGCAGATTTTTACGCCTGATGCCGTTCTTCCCGTCGTTCTCCCGCTCAATATTCGCGGGAGAACCGTCCAGACCGTCATCGCTGTTTATCTGCGCTGCGGCCTCCGGTGTCGCCCCTGCATCTTCCGCTCGAAGTCGGGCTGTCGTGTCGGCACGGCGTAAGCCGGAACTCAGACGACACAGACACTGGAGGAGTTTTATGAACACTACCACCCCGGCGATTTATGTAGGTACATACCACAAATACAACTGCGGTAGCCTCTACGGTAAATGGTTTGACCTCACCGACTTTGATGATAAAGCAGAGTTTCTGGAAGCCTGCAACGAGCTGCACGCCAATGAATCCGACCCGGAACTCATGTTCCAGGACTGGGAAGGGATCCCGTCAGCATTTGCATCCGAATCTTCCGTTGACTGGAATTTCATTGAAGCCTACAAGCGCGCAGTAGAAGACGGTATGGATGCTGCATTTATTGCCTGGGTGGAATACTCCGGAGAGTGTGATTATGACGCCTTCGAGGATGCTTATTGCGGAGAAGCTGAGAGCGAAGAGGACTACGCCTGGACTATGGCAGAAGAGTGCGGCCTTCTCAATGACATTCCGGAATCGCTGCGTTGCTATTTCGATATGGGAGCCTGGGCGCGGGATTTGTTCCTGGATGGTCTGGTATTTCTGGATGGCTACGTGTTCAACGGTTGATGTCAGAGGCGGGGCAGGGCCCCGCCACAAAGGAGAATAAAAATGAAACTTGATCCACAGACCCGTGACATCCTGCGTCAGTACAAAAATATTATTAACGCCCGTCGACGTGAAAATGGTCAACGGGAATTAAGAACGGAGCAGGTGATCGACGAAATATGCTATTACATGACCTGCCAGCGTGCGGTGTATATCGGCGGTCATTTCATTTTGCAGGGTGGAAAAGGTAACTGATAACCTGGCAGGCGGTATCATCCGCCTGTTAGCCCGCGCGAAAAACCCTGGCAGGCTTTGCCTGCCGGCGGTTGTTACCGCGCCTGCGGCGCAGTTACAAACCGCCCCGGCAGAAAAAGTCAGCAACGATCTCGTTGCAGGCGCGTGAAAGAGAGGAAAAACATGAGCGAATTTAATCTTTCGGTACGTTCAAAAGAGGATCAGGACAGGATCGCCGTAGACCTGGCCGCGTCAGGTGTGGCATTTAAAGAGCGGCTAAATCAGCCAGTGGTGCCGGAAATTGTGGCACGAGAGGTGCCCGAAGAGCTTCGCGAATATTTTCTGGAAAGGTTGCGCCATTACCGCCAGCTTAGCCAGCAGTTGCCGAAAGCCAGCGATCCACAATATTCCGAAATGGCCGAGGCAAATAAAAAGTAATTTTTTCAGTAAGATATGCTGTAAATCAAACTCATTGCCTTTGTTGCAGTGGGCGTCCGGGCGGGCTGTCATGCTTCGCACAGAGCCAGCAAAGCTGTCTCTGCCCGGCCCCTGCGGGGCAGCGGGTGTCCATCCCATGACGCAACCCCCATCGCTTGCAGCAGCCGTTCCGGCTGCGCCGCTCAGTCGCGCCGTTTCCTGCGCTCCCTGCATCACGCCGTAAATACCCCGTCGTGATGTAGGGGGCAATGTCGTTTCGCCGCGCGCGGCTTCCCGTCATTGCGGCGTGTCCCTGCCCATTCCATCCGGTCCTTTTACACCCCTTTGAGTCCCTCCTCCGGGTGCTGAGACCGCCACAGTCCTCGTGGCTGTCCAGGGTGAATGCTGACGCACGGCCACCAAAACTTTTTGCAGGCAAAAACTTTTTGCGTCCGCCCCGGACATCTGCCTCGGCCGGTGTCGTTTACGCACCTGCGGCGAAGGTTCTCAAACGGGTGATGTTTTATCCCCCGGGAAAGTTCAGCAGGTTCCCGCGAAACGTCAAAACCGCGGCTCCCGTAACTCAACGGGTGATGGGTTTTAAAACCAGCCACTTTTTTAAAGGAAGTATTCAGTGGGAAAAACATTACAGGAATTTCTGAATCAGCCAGTGCTGCTGCGCGAACCCACCGCCGAAGAAAACGAACTGGCGGCTCTATTGAATGGCAGTACTGTCACTGCACCCGTGGTGCTGCCTCAGGGGCCGTTTACCCGTGAAGAGGCGACCGCTCTGGTGGCGCAGTACACCAACGTCAGTATTGAGAACGATCAGGGTACTTATTTTCAGCTTGTTGTGCGGGGTGAAGAAGGGTTTTTGACGAAGTGCGCGTGGAACTTTGAGAACGACGTGGGGGCATTGCTTAACCGCGCTCTTGCCAGTTACAGAGCCAGAAAACAGCAGTAAGAAGGGGCCCTGTCGGAGCTGTCACTCCGCAGGGCAAGACAATCATTAATACTGAGAGGTACTAAATCATGACAGTTGCAGATGTTAAATCAAAAGCACCAAAAAAAACCAGTAAGAATAAAACTGCCGGAAACGAGGCGCTGAAAACAGCCCTCGATGCGGCAGTCATTGAGTATGTTCCGCTGACCGATCTCATTAAATCACCGCTGAACGTACGCACGATGCCCTACACCACCGAGAGCGTTAAGCGACTGGCTAACTCCATTGAAAGCCTCGGACTGCTTCACAATCTGGTTGTCCATGCCCTGCCCGAGGGAAAATACGGTGTGGCAGCAGGTGGTCGGCGTCTGACTGCGCTGACGCTCATGTCTGAAATGGGGCGTATCAAACCAGATTATCAGGTTCCGGTTAAACGTGTCAGCGACGAGCTTGCTGTTGAGGCTTCTTACGCCGAGAACAACGAGCTTGAAACCATGCACCCTGCCGAGCAGATCACAGCGTTTGGTACACTGGCGGCGCAGGGAAAAACTCCCGCGCAGATTGGTGAGGTGCTTGGGTACGGTTCCCGCCACGTCCAGCGCATGCTCAAACTTGCCAGTCTTGCCCCGTCACTGCTTGCACTTCTGGCAGAAGGTCAGCTTGATGTTGAACAGTGTCAGGTGTTGTGTCTTGAAAGCGATCCTGAGCGTCAGGTTGCTGTTTACGAAAGCGTAAAGGAGGAATGGGGACGCACTACCGTAAACGCACTTAAAAATCGTATTACGGAAAGTGAAATTTCTGTCTCGCATCCACGTTTCGCATTTATCGGGCGGGAAGTTTATGAAGCCGCAGGCGGAATTGTCCGTGAAGATCTGTTCAGTGAGCAGGAAGGGGACGGAACAGTAGACAGTCTGCTTGTTGAACGTCTGGTACTGGAAAAACTTGAATTGATCGCTCAGGAAATCCATCAAAAAGAGGGCTGGATGTGGGGTACCGGACGTCTGGCTGCAATTAACCTTTACGGACCTGACGGAAAGGACTACCGCATTCTACCGGAGCCAGATGCAATCTACAGCGAAGATGACAGCCGCCGTATCGATGAACTGTCCGACAAATTTAACGCTCTGGATCCTGACAGTGATGAAGCCGAGGCCATTAGCAGCGAAATATCCCTCATTGAACATGCCGCTGAGCTTCGTGGGTGGACAGAAGATCTGAAAGCAAAATCAGGCGTGGTGGTGAGCTACATGCACGGTGCGCTTCGTATTCAGCGTGGTATATGCCGCATGTCTGATTTACCTGACCATGACAGTAACGGAGAGGATTCCGCGCAGTCTCCTGCCGTGACTCATATGCATCGACCTGATGCAGCAGAAGGGATCAGCATCCCGCTGCTCACCAAAATGTCATCCGAGCGCACTCTGGCGGTACAGGCCGCGCTAATGCAGCAACCTGAAAAGGCTGTGGCGCTTATGGTCTGGCGTATGTGTACCTGCGTTTTTGCTGGATGTGTGACCACGCCGCATCCGTTCCGTATCAACCTGACCGTTTCTCACAGCAGCCTCACTGAGAACGCCCCATCCGGTAAAGAAGGCGCAGCGTTTGAAGCCCTGATGACCGAAAAAGAGCGCCTGAAAACCCTGCTGCCAGCAGGATGGGAGAAGGACTTCACGACCTTCTTCGCCCTGAACGGAGAGGTACTGATGTCATTGCTGGCCTTCTGTGCGGCTTGTTCCGTAGATGGTGTACAGACGCGTGATAATGGACACACATCACGTAGCCCTCTCGATACGGTTGAGGCCGCGATAGGTTTTCACCTTCGCGACTGGTGGCAGCCTACAAAAGAGAACTACTTCGGTAGCCTGAAACATTCACAGATAGTCACTTCACTTAAAGATGCAGGTCTGACTGGTGCCGCTGCTGACGCAGAAAAAATGAAGAAAGGCGACGCGGCAGTGCATGCGGAGTTCTTTATGAAGCAGAACCGTTGGGTTCCTGCATGGTTACAGTCACCGCAGCCTGATGCAAAAGACAGCACCGATACCGACACTGACAACGCGGCAATTGCCGCCTGATAAGGATAGCCGCCCTACGGGGCGGCAATAAGGAGATATCTGATGAATATGCCAAACTTTAAGCTTTCCTCCATGATCGGTGAAGATTTCGAAACCTGCCGCGCCGCTGGTTACTCCTACCGCCGTGAGATGACACACGCTGTTATGGGGGCACTGAGTGCGCCTGAAAACTGGGATGTTAACGGGGAGTATCGTAGCGAGTTCGGGGGCTTATTTCCCGTGCAGATCCGTTTTTCGCCCACTCATGGCCGATTTGAAGTGGTTCTGTGTAGTCCTGGTGAGTTTAGTCAGGACTGGATCATGCTGTTGGTCTGGAGAAAAGGGCAGGAAGTATCCTGTATCCGCTCATGCCCACAATCTGACGCTGCTGTGATAAACCATGTGCTGAGCCTGACCAGCAGGCTGGACAGTGATGGATACTCAATATTCGATATTCTCTCAACGCTGCGCATGGAGGTGGCCTGATGATCCCTCGTCACCTTTCTCTTGTCACGCAACTGCCGGAGCGTGAGGCAGCGTTACGAGCCATTATTGCCGTAGAAGAGGGGGGCGGGCGGTACGGAAGCCGACACCCGCAGCCGTATCCCTATTCCAGAGCATTTTTCCGGTTCCTGACTGGTAGCAGTAAAATTAGTGGAAAGGCGATCAACCAGGTGCGCGGGGCGTACTGGCTGAAGGGCGATAAAATTTCTCTGGCCCGATATGAAGAGGCGTTTGACATACTGATCAGTAGCCGCGGTCGCCTGTGTTACCCTCCGCTCGGTACCAACATGGTGCAGAACCTGTTTCCGGAGCAGGCGTTCAGCATCAGAGAGCGCCACACGCAGCGGGAAGTGCGCGAGGATAATCTTTATTCCCGTCAGGAATCACGGCGACACCGTGAAAAGGAAGAGAAGTACCAGAACCGCGTGGGGCAGGCTGAAATCGACCTGGCATTTCAGACACCGGAGACACTGCGTGCATGGTATGAGTTCTGGTCCCAGCAGGATATACGGGACTATGACATCCAGCGAATGTTGTGGGCGTGGACGGAACGCAGCCCCTCGTTGTCTCATCTGGTGAAGGCTTACTACGACCGTGCGCAAGACATTGTTCTCGATGTACATGATGTGGCGGGATCCTCAACACCGGCGGAGAAAGAGCTGGAGCGCTGGATGGTACCGAACAAAATCACGCTGAGGTCTATATGGCCGTGAGAAACAATCCGTGGAAAACGGAGCTGAAGGTTGCCCGCAGCCAGCGCAATAAACTTCGGACTATGTCGGAAAAGCTGAAAGAGATGTGCTATGAGTGGGACGGATTAAGCGGCTGGCTGGAGACTGAAAGTGAGCGACTCGCAGAAAGCATTGATCAGCATCTTGAAGCGCTCGACGAACAGATACATAACTGGTCCACAGGCAGAAGTGATCCTGAGTAAATCAGGTAAAGGTCAGGATTTATCCAGTAATCAGACTGTTATTCCTGGGCAGAATCGGCTCGTCGGGATATAATGGCGATGGCGCTTGAGGCTTTTTGCCTCATGACGTGAAGGTGGTTTGTTGCCGTGTTGTGTGGCAGAAAGCAGAAAGCCCCGTAGTTAATTTTCATTAACCCACGAGGCCCCCTGTATGTCTGATCAACAACAGTATGGCCTCTTACCGTGCTTAATGCAAGGAGGAGTAAACCATGAAACTGCCGCGAAGTACCGTTATCTGGTGCGTACTCATAGTGTGTCTCACACTGCTGATATTCACTTACCTGACGCGAAAATCGCTTTGCGAAATTCGCCTGAGGGACGGACAACGGGAGGTCGCTGCAATTCTGGCTTACGAATCCAACGGTAAGTAGCAACCTGGAGGCGGGGGAAACCCCGCCTTTTCAGGGCTGAGTTGGTTTGACATGCCTGAAGCGCCTTTATGAAGGGGTTGCCGGTTCGCCGGTAGCCCCTTTTTCCATCCCGACGCGACCGCACGCCTGAACTTCCGGGACGGACCGTACCCCTGCGGGGTTCGGGGGAAGCGGGGCGCGCCTCCGGCGCTGCCCCTCTGCTCCCTCTGGTTTGTCCTCGCTCAATCAATCAATTCCTGGCTGCTGTTAATTCACGCTGTTGCGATTAGTCTGCTGAAGCTGTGCTTCAGAAAGGACTTTTCCGAGTGCCTCATCCTGTCTGTTTTGATCGATATCCTGCTGGTTAGTTCTCTTCGCTGCAGTTCCGTGATGGGCAGAGCCAGAAAGACGGGCAGGGCAATGGCCACCTTCGGCTCCTGGCCCGCGTGGCGGTCCAGTCGTCGAGCCCCACTCCGCCAGGCAGCTGCTTACGCACCAGCCAGTCTCCGCCGAACCCGCAAGCGGTTTCGGGCTATCGCTAGGGTCTGATGGCAAAGGTCAACAACTGCGGCTTCTCCGGCCGTACCGTCCGGAACGCCTTCACCGCGCCGGCGAAGCCGTCGCTCTAATGGCGACACGCCGTTCCGACGTGTCGGGTGTGTGCACTCCTGTTCACCCGCGTGAGTCCATCCCCCGTGTGTCCTCACGCGGAGGGCTGGTCGTAGCACCGTCAGGACGTCATCCAAAGGGTTAAATGAACGCCGCCAAAACTTTTTGCAAGGGACTGCAAAAACTTTTGTCTGCGCCCTTTTCCTGCCGCCCCGCCGTCGCTCCTTTGCCCTTTGCCGCGAGAGAACTCACCAGGGAGATGGGCAACCATCACCACAGGAGAAAACCAGGATGCACACACGAAACGTCAACGTCAAAACCGCCGCTCAAGAATCTTCCAGGAAGATGGAGGAAGAACAAAACCCTGTTTCTGTCGCGAAGGAGTGGGTGGCTCAGGCCACTGCGCTGAAAGAGGGCGTCACTGTCACCGTGTCCGATGTGTCCCGATACGGCGATGTGCAGGTGGAGATCCGCACCAACGGAACGCTTAACTGGCGCGCCTGGTCGTTTCAACCTGATTTTCTTTTTGAACTGAAACGCAACCTGCAATACGTACAGCTGTAACCCCACGCCGGATATCCGGCATGTACTGATAAAAGGAGATAAACCATGCATTTACACACGACTGATTCTTTCGCTTCTCTTGATTCCAGCGCCAGCGCCGAATCGGAAATGGCCTACTGGCTGAGCCGTGAAAAGTCCGCACTGATCGCCCCCGTGGAAATCGATGTGAACAAATTCCACGATGCGGCAGGAATGCACCCACCGATGATCAACTGGCGTTGTGACACCGCGCAGGACACTGAAACCTTCATGCTGGCAGAGATGATCTGTATGAACGTGACGGACATTTTTGTCCGTATTGGAAAGCGTTATTTCCGCGTACGTGATTACAGCAACCTGAATCACGCCGATATCGTGGCGAAGGTGAAAGCAGCATTCAGCCCTGAGAGCCAGAGCCAGAAATGAAAAAAGCAGGCTTACACCTGCTCCATCCACGCCGGATTTGAGCGATTCCAACGAAAAAATCCGGCTTTCACTAAAAGGAACAAACCCATGCAATTCAGTGAAGTTTCGATTGTTACACCAACCGCCCTCTATGTCCAGATGCAGGAGGCTCAAAACGCGCCCGTGAAAAAGCAGGTGCGTATCAAACGCGGTGAAATCGCCTGCAATGCCCTCAGTCCGGAAATGCGGGCACTGGGGCGTCATATTGCGCACTGCCGGAAAAAGGGGCGATCCGTACGTATTCCCGCCATGCGCGGGAGCGAGTGGGGTCATGTGCTGCGCACGCTTGAACTGAGCCGCGCCTGTAACTGACAACAACGCCGCCCCTGACGGGGCGACAGGAGAAAAAAACATGACCCAGATTAGCTTTGCCGATTTCTTCAATGAGACAAAAAGGCGCGGAGCCGCCCGCCCTGTCGTGCAGACGGCTCCGGCTGTCCAGTCAGAGCAAGTCCCCCCGCGTCTTATCAGCATCGACACTGCGCGTAAGCAGTTTATCAGTCTGTTTAACCAGACTGCCCGCCACCTTCACCGCTGGGATGTATTCAGCGATTTTGTCAGACTTGCCGCGAGCGAACTGGATATTGCGCGGGTGAGAACGCCAGAGAGCGCGGAAAACTGCCGGAAGATCTGCGCGCGATACGATGCGGACGATATCCGCAATTTTCATGAGTTGTTCCGTCTGATGGTTTGCGCGCTGGAGGCTAAATTCCATGACTTCATCGGCTCAATTTTTATGGAGCTTGAGCTGGGGTCGGGAGGTATGGGGCAATATTTTACCCCCTATTCTGTCCAGTCAATGATGGCCAGAATGCTGGTTTCCGGCATCAAAGAGACGGTCACGCGGGAGGGTATCGCGACGATAAGCGATCCGGCCTGCGGTTCGGCAGGAATGATTATTGCCTATGCTGAATGTCTACTTGAGGCTGATATCAATCCGTCCGCGCACCTGTTCGCCAGTTGCATCGATATTGATCCGGTTGCTGCCGATATGGCATTTATCCAGTTGTCTCTTTTGGGGATTGCGGCGGAGGTGGTGACAGGGAACACGCTCACGATGCAGTTCAATCGTGTACGGTATACGCCTGTTTACTATCTCAACGACTTTGAAGCGAAGCTGAACACTCAGCGCAGACTTAAAGCCATGATGGACTTTATGTGCGATTTATCGAAAGCCGCCTGATACGGGCAGGGGAGGTGCTCAGCGCCTCCCGATGAGTCCAGCTGCTCCGGTTAGAGTCTGGATCATGGTAATTATCTTTTCTTTGGTGTTTTTCCGGTGTCCGAAGGAAGGAACAGCAGCAGCGATAGAAAGTGTTACGGTTGCCAGCTCTACTACCCGCGATACCTTTTCCGACTTCTCGTAAACTTTCCATGTTCGCAGGCTGACTCCAAGCTCTTCGGCCGCCCTGTCACTGCTCCAGTTCATACCTTTTCGCCATAAACGAAGTTCGTAACCCGTCATTTTCTGATACCTAAATAAGTGCAGATTCTGCACTTATTTTAGTGTTTTTTTTGTGGGAAAGTATATATGAATAAAGTGCAGATTCTGCACTTTTATTGATTTTTTTTTGTGGATTAATGTGATGCTAAATGACGACGAAAAGCATGTTGTCAGGACTGACATCTGGGTACCTTCGGCTCCCCGTCGCTGCCGGGTCGTCGCCTGCACTTCGCGTGGTGGCCGTACGCCCACCGCGCTACGCGGAGCCGCACGCGTCTCCGTCCTGACGGATAGCAAGCGATACCTGAACCCATCCCGCTTGCAGCTGCCGTTCCGGCAGCGCCGCTCCCACTGACCGCCACGGCGGCCGCAAGGGAACGCCGGATTAACCGGCGCCTTCTGCCTTCCTGTCCGTTTCTGCCGTGAAAGCCTTTCATTACTTATGCACTCTGACAGAGCGCCTCTGTTCAGCAAGGGACGCTGACGCTTTCCGTCCAGATTTTTTCTCGCAGGCTCCAAATAATCTGTCCTTCACCCCTGCTTTCCATCGTCACCCTGTCAGGGCATTAGCGTAATGAAGGCATTTCCCTCATTGCAAGAAAACGGAAAAGGACGACGGCAGAAAAGGCCGGATGGCCTGCAAGATTTGCGTCGTAAGACGCGCAGGATATTGCCGGAAGACTGGCAATAAAAAAGCAGGGCGGGTGCCCTGCCTGTTTACACGGGCTGCTGTAACAGCTCGTTATCACAATGACTCTGAGGAGGCACTATGAAAGACCAGTTCATCGTCGCATGTCGCGAATACTTTGTAAAGGAGCGGGTTAAAACCCGTCATCCACGGAAAATCCGCGAAACGTTGAAACCAGACGCTATCGCGCCACATCTGAAACAACTGGGGACATCACTTGTCCGTTGCGGGCGTATTCATAAACCGATCCATATTCCAGCACTTAACGGGGCTGAATGGGATCACGTCCTGAGTACGCTTGAGCTTTCCCGCGCGTACGCCTGATAACCACCGCCCTGCAACGGGGCGGTAATTTAATAACACAGTGCCGGAGTATTATCCGGCACATTTTTGGAAGGAATGGAACATGCCACACTACATATCCCGTGCGCCTCATGGCGTCACCTGTATCCGTCTTGATAACGGTGATGAAGCTCTCTTTGTGAATGGAGAACTGATTTCCTCATGTACAGCCAGTGAACTTTATCCGCGTATTATTGCATCAGGGTTGAACCTGTCGACGGCACTTAGCTTGCCATTTAAACAGCTTACTGCTCAGGTTCCTGATAACCCTAAATGGACATGGGAGGATGTTACTGCATCGCTCGGATGGGGACAGCGTACTGAACTTAATCACAAAGTTTTGCGTTCTGTTCTGGAATGTAGTCTGAGCCATATTACGCGGAGGGATAGCGAGATTCTGAGCGAACTATGTCACGCCGAGTATGAAAGCGAATGGATCCATGAATCCGATCTGGGTTACATCATTCGTGTTGATGCCGTCAGTTATCCGCTTCTCATTCTGAAACATCATGGTATTTCAAAAGCGGCGAGAATAGTGATTTACACTGCCATGATAAAGGCTGACATCAGCATGGTTCATTTTACTTCATGGGGAGAAATGCTGGCAGACGTTCCGACCTTTGAATGGTAATTTCTATATCATCTCCCTTCTTACCAGGCTGAAAAAATATTTCATCCTGGTAAGAAAAATTTCAGTACATCACATCTTCAGGATGCAGGAATTATTTCGTTGGTGATGACGAATTTTCTGCCGTCGACCTGCGATTTTTACGGGCTGGTTTGTTTTTATCAGCATCACGAACGATTTCACGAAGTGCTCTCTCACTGATTTCATACCCCGTGGTTTTTAGTGTCTCTTTAATGTCTGAGACCGTGTAACCTTTGGTTTTTACCAGTGCTAACAGGTCATCACGGATTGCATCCAGAAATTCCTTTTGTGATTTGCGCTGAGGTGTCAGATCCGGTAAACCAGCCAGAGTAACCTTTGCTAGCTCGATATCTTCATCTGAATAAAACGCCTTCTTACTCATCTTCTTACCCCTTTCAGAATATTGTCATCCAAATCATAACATTGACCACTCAAAAGTGGCAGTGCTCCGCACTGCCTATGCCGTCAAATCGCCACTAGGCGAAACAGCCAGCGAAGCGTATAATGACTCGAAAGACGGGACAGGATGTGCATTTGTAATACCGCGCACGCACGATATCACAAATGCCACCTGGTCAGGGCTCCGCCCCGACACCCGAGTAAGGAGCACACATGAGCGACAAAGCATCCCGAAGGGGAAGTGATAAACGGCAGAAAACCGTAATCAAGACCCTGAGATTCACGCCGGATGAAATCGAAGAGATTGAACAGAAAGCGGAAGCAGTGGGGCAAAGCGTATCGGCTTATATCCGTAACGCAGCGATGAACAGAAAGATGATTTCACTCATCGACGACAGCTTTATGACCGAGCTTTTAAGGCTGGGGAGACTGCAAAAGCATCTCTTTGTTGAAGGGAAACGAGTGGGTGATAAGGAATACTCCACGGTCCTTGTCGCAATAACAGAACTGTCGACCACGCTCAGAAATAAACTCATGAACAACGGTTAGCACGGAGAGAAGAACAACATCATGATCCCGGTTATTCCACCGAAACGACAAGACGGCAAGTCCTCCTTTGGGGACCTGGTTTCGTACGTTTCTGTTCGTGATGAGCCGCGCGATGATGATTTAATGGAAGCCGTTAGAGCTTCCGGAACAAAGCCAGAAATGCCGCACAGCAGCCGCTTTTCCCGTCTGGTTGACTACGCTACTAAACTGCGTGATGAGTCGTTTATCTCGCTGGTTGACGTGATGCCTGACGGCGGGGAATGGGTGAATTTTTACGGTGTGACCTGTTTCCACAATTGCACATCAATTGAAAGTGCAGCTGAAGAAATGGAGTTCTCCGCACGTAAAACGAAGTTTGCCCATAACAAAAGCGACCCTGTATTCCACTATATTCTGAGCTGGCAGTCGCACGAAAGTCCGCGCCCTGAACAGATTTACGATTCGGTCAGCCATACACTTTCCCGTCTCGGTTTAGCGGGCCATCAGTTCGTTGCTGCCGTTCACACTGACACGGATAACCTCCACGTTCACATCGCTGTAAATCGCGTACATCCGGAGACTGGTTATCTTAACCGTCTTGCTTACAGCCAGGAAAAACTGAGTAAGGCCTGTCGTGAACTGGAGCTCAAACATGGGTTTTCACCTGACAATGGCTGCTATGTGATTGCCCCTGATAATCGTATTGTTCGTCGTACCTCTGTTGAACGCGATCGTCAAAGTGCCTGGAAACGTGGCCGTAATCAGAGCCTGAGAGAATATATCGCTGACACGGCAATAGCTGGTTTACGGGAGTCACCGGTGACCGACTGGTCTTCTCTCCATCAGCGTTTTGCGAAAGAAGGCCTGTTCCTGACAAAGGAGAGCGGCGAGCTAAAAGTGAAGGATGGCTGGGACAGTGAACGTCCTGGCGTTACGCTTTCTGCGTTTGGACACGCCTTTGATACCGATAAACTTATTCGTAAACTGGGTGAGTTTGTTCCTCCTGTACAGGACATTTTCTCGCAAGTTCCGGCTGTCGGCCGCTATGAACCAGACAAGATTATTATGCCGTCTCGCCCTGAACGGATGACAGAGAAAGAATCCTTATCGGACTATGCGATCGCACGTTTACGGGCGCCGCTGATTGCACTTGATCAGGATCCAACGCAGCGAACCATACAGTCAGTGCATACGCTTCTGGCACAGTCTGGACTGTATCTGAAAGAACAGCATGACCGTCTGGTTATCTGTGACGGGTATGACTCAACGCGTACACCTGTCAGGGCGGAACGTGTGTGGCCTGCGCTAACGAAGGCTATTCTGGACTCGTATAAAGGAGGCTGGCAGCCGGTACCGAAAGACATTTTCCAGCAGGTTCCCCCTGCGGAACAGTTCACCGGCGGCAGTCTGGAAGCCACCCCAGTATCCGACCGGGAATGGCGAAAACTGCGAACAGGTTCGGGCCCGCAGGGGGCGCTGAAACGTGAGATTTTCTCTGATAAGGAAAGCCTCTGGGGCTATGCGGTTTCACACTGCCGTCAGGACATTGAGTCGCTTATCGGTAGTGGTGAATTTACCTGGGAACGCTGTCATGAGCTACTGGCGCGTCAGGGGCTGTTGCTGATGCGCGAGCAGCAGGGCCTGGTTGTGATGGACGCTTACAATCACGAACAGACCCCTGTAAAGGCCAGCCACGTTCATCCTGATCTGACGCTTGCGCGTGCGGAACCCCATGCTGGTTCGTTTGTTTCGGTGCCGGCAGACATCTTTGAACGTGTTAAGCCGGCCAGCCGTTACAATCCGGAACTGGCCGTGAGCGACCGCGATATTCCGGGTATGAAGCGTGATCCTGAATTGCGTCGCCAGCGTCGCGAAGCGCGCGCAGCTGCGCGAGAAGATCTGAAAGCCCGTTATGCAGCCTGGCGGGCTAACTGGCAGCGCCCTGATTTGCATGGCCGTGAACGTTACCAGGCGATTCATGACGAATGCAGGATACGTAAAGCGCGCATCCGTATCGAACATCGTGACCCTCTGGTGAGGAAGCTGCATTATCATATTGCAGAGCTTCAGCGCATGCAGGCACTGATTGCGCTGAAAGAAACCATGAAGGCTGAACGAGCTGAGCTTATCGGGCAGGGGAAATGGTATCCGCCGTCTTACCGGCAGTGGGTTGAAGCTGAAGCGGTGAAAGGTGACAAGGCTGCGATATCGCAGCTGAGAGGATGGGATTACAGGGATCGTCGTGGTAATGCGGTGAAATCTACAACAGACAACCGATGTGTCGTTATCTGTGAGCCAGGCGGAACGCCGATGTATTCCGGTGTTCCTGGCCTGCGGGCTTCACTGAAGAAGAACGGTCGCGTCCAGTTCCGCGATCCGGAGACAGGCCGCCATATTTGTACCGACTATGGCGACAGGGTTATTTTCCGGAACAGTGGCGATTACGATGCGCTTAAGCGGGATATGGTCAAAGTCGCGCCGGTTCTCTTCAGCCGTTCTCCGAGCGTCGCGATGGCTCCGGAAGGGAATAATGAACAGTTCAATACAGCTTTTGCCAAAATGGTGGCATGGCACAATGTGAACCACCGTGATGAAGGTGAATACCAGATCTCGCGACCGGAGGTCGACCAGGTGCGTGTTGAAAGCGAGATGCGCTTTGCTGAAATGACGAATCAGGGGAGTAATACAGAAGCTGTGCGCAATGAGTCAGGACCAAACTGGAAACCACCTTCACCGTTATAAGCATTCGGGGACCAGATGGAATTTAGCCCGCAGATAAGAAATAAAAAAGGCCGCAAATGCGGCCTTTTAAACTTTTAGAGGATGTTTTATGTCATAACAAGCGACAACGCCCGTGACTACATGGAACGCAAGCAATACATAGGCAAAGCCGCATGATGTCCAGAAGACAGCAAAACTATCATCAGCACCTATGAAAGAAGCGAAAATAAAGAATAACTGAAGTGAGCAACCTGCAATAGATAAAACCAGTGTCTGTTTAGGAATGTTCATTCTCTGCCCCCTGTTTTATCAATCATACTTATCAATTTCTCGTACTGCCAGCAGAACGGGATAGTGTGAATCTGTGCCCAATCCGGAGGGTAGCATAATCAGGTCAAAAAAAAGGCCGCTTTCGCGGCCTTATTTAGTTGAATGCGATGCGTGGGACTAATTCCCATTCAGCATGGTCTTTCTTTAAAACACATTTGTATTCAGAACCATCGTGTTTTATCTGCAACCCAACAGTATAAAGCTTCTCGCCATCGGAGCAGGCGTACACCTTCTGCTGGTTCGTGAGGAGGATGTTACGGATTTCAGTCAGCTGCGCCACGGCATCGGTGTCGATAACGGGCTGGGGCGCTGCAGCGGCAACGCATGAAAAACCAAAGAGGGCGGCAAATAGTAGTTTCTTCATTTCATTTCCTTCATTTCTATATCATTTTGTTTATCGGCAGCTGTTCCTGAAACAAGACAATTTTTTTGAACTATCACTCTGGCCACTCCATATCCGGATGTGGTGAATCAGGCAGTTTCGGGGAGATAAATGGCTCGTTTCGATATCTGGAAGGAGGAATATAAGCCGGCTGCGGGAGTGTCAGCGTTCTCAGTATCGCATCTGGTGCGAGCTGAATTTCTTCAGCGCTTACTTGCGTCGGTTCCGATTCAGGCTTATTAAGCGTGATGTACCGTATTGTACGTTCTGCCATAGTGGTTGTTCTGATTACCTCCAGCGCTTCTTCCCAGAGGTTTTCTTCCCGTCCACGGTGGTCCGTATCATATTCAGTCATCAGATTATGCGCTTCCTGGCGATTGGCCAGACGCTGCTGAAAGGTATCGATTATCTTCCAGGGTTCAGCTTTTGCCGCTTTACGCCGACGCGAGGGCTTTTCTGTCAGAACACCAATGATTTTGCTGACGTTCTCCGGAGCAGGAAGACGTCGCTGCGCTGTTCGTGGAACAAGTTTACGTAGTTGCTTAAGGTTCGGTGGGTTAATCGTGATGTATCGGTTGATAATGACGGGTGCATTGCACGTTTTGTCCTGCGGCTCGATGTAGAAGGATGCTCCCGGAACCGGATCGCCCTGAAACACCGTGTAGTTCTCACCTGGCTGCAATTTAATCAGATCCTGCACATTGATTTTGTTCTCCATCTGAATATTGATGTGGTCGCCATCGATCCAGGAGGTACCAATGATACCGTCACGCCGTTGCAGGCTGACCATGTTCGCCCGGGCTTCCTGTCCTGCGGCATTAGTGATTGTCTTTGCCGTTTTATCATCACTTACGATTTTACCCGCAACCTTAGTGCCGGCGTTTTGCATCAGGGTGGCAACGTTTGTGGCTGAGGTCTGGCTTTCAATGCGCTCCTGGTCCTGGCTCATCATGACGATAGAAAAGTCCAGGGAACGTACCTGTGTGGCCTGAACGGCAATACGCTCGGTATAATAGGCTCCCACCTCGTCGAGATAGTTCATGTAGGGGAAGGGGCCTTTGTATTTGGTGATTTCGAGAGCTTCGGAATCTAGCCCTTCCAGACGATGTCCCAGGTCCCGGGCCAGTATCATGCTCTGCTGGGTAACAAACATTCTCCCCAGTGCAGAGGTTGTGTGCTGAGAGGTGTTCATTGCCGGGATAAGGACCAGGAGTATCCGGTCGCTGTGAATGCTGTCGCGAATATCAATGTCACCGGCATCCTCAGCGAAGATATTACCGAACGTTTCCGTAAATGTGTTGAAGGTTTCCAGAAACTGCCCAGTCAGGTAGCTGTGCTGCTTGCGCGGCTCTTCTGTCCAGGCTGAAGGCTGGCGAACGGTGGCCATATCGAAACCCGGTACGTCTACCAGATAATTATAGAGCGGAGAGACAGCTTCCTCTGGCCATTGATCGTCTATGGCACGGCAGTAAAGCTCTGCCAGTTTCTCCAGTGGCATAAACTCGCGCAGCAGCTGCAACGACATGGTTTTGTTTTCACGGACGCAATAGAACTTTGTGCCAAAAACCAGCGCCTTGTTCATTGCAATTGCTCTGGACTGCCATTCTCCCCCCTGTACGTTGGTCGGCAGCATTGATTGCATCGTCTCAGCAACAAAGGCCTCAGTGCTATAGCAGAAGGGGTTCCACTGGTGAGACTGTGGCCGACTTTTATCACCGTTGTGGATCATCTCACTGCGGGACATGCCGCTATTCATGAAGTTGATGTATTCCACATCATCCTCACGCCCAAAGCGGCGGGCCAGGTAGTAGCAGGTGCGCGCCGTGTCGTTCTGCGCCTTACCGTCAACAAAGGTGAAGCCCCGACCCCAGCAAAATGAATTGAGCATCCACGCATAGATGGTTTCGGTTTTCCCTCCACCGGTCGAGGCAAAGAACATCACATGACGGGTCAGGTCATCAATGGTGAGCCAGAGTTCGCGACCGATATCATTCATTCGCCTGTAGCCGAGATAGAATATTCCCTTACCTTTACTTTCCTGCGTTGTTTCATACTGAAACAGTGAGGGAAACCTTCTGAACAGGCTGCGTCGTACCTTCCGGTCTTCAGAGGGGTCTACTTTATTCAGGTGGACAGGCATTCGCATGGGCATACGCCAGCGGTGTGTTCCAAAGCTGATGCTGGCCACGATGGCCAGCAAAAGCAAAAGCGGTATGGCGAGTGGCCAGATAAACCCCGCCACCACACTTCCTGCCATAATTCCGGCATACAGCAGGTGGTCGCGCAAAAGCTCAAGAACAGGGGAGTTCCAGGCATTGCGCTTCATGAGCGCCTGGTTAACGGGCGTATAATTCATGGTTTACTCCTGGATACTGAGGGAACTCACAAAGCGGTCGACCTGTTCTGGTGACATTGGATCTGTAATTTTCAGGAAGTGATCAATTTTATCCGGCGCGGTCAGCATGCCCGTTGCCAGGCGAATGCCCGTGTCAGTCAGCACTGTCGGCGTACCTGAAAAACCAAAGGTGCGGAAGCCAGTATCGTTTACGGCTACTACGGCCTGAGCCGACGCGGAACAGTCTGAGCTCACCTGTGGAGGTGTTGTCTGTCCCGGAACCAGCATACCTGCGTCCGGTCGGAAAAGAACACTCCATGCAACAGCACGAGCTGTCTGGTCCTTCTCGCATAAAACCGGAATGATCTTCTCTACAGCATCGCCGCCGTCATTCACGACTGATACAGGGAATACAACAACGTTGTAACGCTGCGCCAGCTGTTCGATTGCCGGCTCCATACTTCTGCAGACCGCACAGGTTGGATCGAGGAATGCATACAGCGTACGCTCATGCCCGGTTGAGAGCTGGATGGTGAACAGACCTCGATCGGTACTGCGCTTCAGTATTTCCACCATCTTCTGTCGCGCTGACTGTTCCGTCGCTTCTTTTTTTACTGATGTGGTTGACGTTACCGCTGCCGGTGCTGTTTTCAGGGCTTCAGAAGGCGAAGCCGGTAAGGATTTATGACTTTCCTTCATAATATTCTGCATGTTGTCGGATTCAGCCTGGGCAGCCTGAATGACTGTATTGCCTGCCGCCGGGTTGGCTGGCTCCTGAACAGCGGCAGTCTGCCGCGGCCGGGCCGGTGCGATTGCGCCTGGTTCTGCCGGGATAGTCAGTGTCTGGTTTCCCACATTGAGTGAGAAATGGTTGTCCGTACCCAGGAGCCATAACGAAGATGCTATCAGCGCGCCGCTCACAAACAGGGCAAGGGACTTCATACGGCGTTTCATTATTGCCTTACTCTGGGTTTTGAGGTGTCGCGCTATGGTGTTGAAGACTTCCGCTGCATCGTGCATCGGGTCATCAAGAAGTGTCACGGCTTCTGCTGAATATGGATAAAAAGCGATGAGCTTTTTATCGTGGATGGCCATACGCTGAGGCTCACGAAAGGTGAACAGAGCCTGAGGAACACCATGTCCGTGTTGATGTAAAACCACAATGGTGTCGTTACAACGAAAGGTGGTGTAGGTGCTTTCCAGCGACATAATGAGACTCCAGTAGACAGTAAGATAATTAGCGTCAGAAATGAGCGAAATTTCAGAAGATGAGATCGTCATCGTCACCCGGGCGAGTGATGACGTCTTCCGTGAGTGACCAGTTGGTCCGGATGCGACGCTTGCGGTCGCGGTCTGGCTGAGGTTCGTTCCAGATTAGCCCCAGGGACAGCATATCGATGCGCAATCCCTCAATGGCTTCATCGACGCAGGCTTGCGGGCAGGGGAGGCCAAGTCGGATAGCCTCACTCTCGGTGCGGGCGACGGCGACGATACCTGCACCTTCAATAAATCCTTTGGTGGTGTTTGCCCGGTGCAGGGCATAGAAGAGTGGGCGGTCTACCCCCTTTAGCCATAGCCAGTTAGGTGGTGTCAGCCGTAAATCATGTGCGTACAGCCAGACCAGACCACTTCTGACGTAACGGTGCTCACGCAACCACTGTTTCGCGCCTTCGCTCTGGATGACGCGCTTAAAAGCGGTTCTCGCCAGCGCATAGACCGGAACTGAGAATTTCCCCTTATCACGGCGGCTTTTTATCCGACAGGAGCGGTTCAGGGCATCCATTAATTGACGTGCGGCCGGTCGGTCGTCCAGGAAAAACTGAAGGCCGAATATTGCGAATAATGCCTTTTCATGAGGGGCGAGACTTTTCCATCCATTAAGTGGACGCCCCAGTTGGGCCATAAAAACAGCCCTGCAGCGGGCAACATCGAGCTGCATATTACTGATGAGTTCATGCTCTTCAGCGAAACCCTCAGGGCTTTGTGCCGGACGTCTTTCTTGACGACGTTTATCAAGCAACAGGCGACTGGAATTCCCCTCATTAAGAATGGGGGCAATTGCAGGAGAAATGGTTTCCATAGCGAAGGGCAGCGTGCTGATATTGAGTACCCGTCGCGTTTGCCAGTTTCGTGCAGGATGGCATAACCAGCTCCACAGCGAAGCGGTAGACAGGGGAATGAGGAATATCATCAGGATCACCGTCGTTTGCTTCATCACGTTGATCCACTGATCGTAAGTGATGTTTTCGGCATTGTTGGCGGTGACGGCCAGCAGGTTATAACGCGGTGCGGCCCAGGTGTGGAAGGGGCCAAAATCAGCCATGCCCCACAGGGTATGCAAAATGAAACATGACCAGTACACAAACTCAGGCAAGAACAGCCATGCAACAAGCAGAAGCATAATGCCCAGGATGGCGAGGGCTCCAAGAAATTCAAGCGGATCAGTCGTTCCCGCGCGAGCGGATGTCATGGAAAAGCTCCCTAAATAAAAACGATGAAGACTAACTGAATAAAAGAGGGCAGCAGAGCCCGAGCTTACGAAAAGTTAGCAAGCGTATTTACTGGTGATAACGGCAGGTGAAATTATATTGATTGGTCAAATATTAGATTGTTGAGGATCTGATACGGATCTCCTTTGTTTTAGTGAGGGTCATTAATAAGATGGGTTGTGGTTTTTATTATCATCATCTGTTTTAAAGTGAATTTTCAGAGCGATGATCTGCGTTAATGAAATCAATGAAAATAGCCGGCAATTAAACCGGCTATTTATTGGAGGGTATTGGATGTGTTTCAGGCAAGAACGGGAACAGGTAGCCCTGTCAGAGATTCGATCTCGGCACGTTTTTTATTCACGACATCGTTAAAGTTGAAGTTATAGGTGTATCCTTTGTTGTTCATTGCATGCAGATGGTTAGCAATACTGGATGCAGCACCGGTATCGATAGGAATCATCGGCAATGATGTGAACCTTGTGAAGAGACGCAACTTTGAATCTTCAACCTCTGTACGTGTCAGGCTGTAAGCATCGAAGCCAATGACATCCATGACATTGCCCGGGTAGATTCGGACGTACAAAAAGGTTCCTTGCTGAAAGTCGAAACCCAGGTAGGTACTTTTCCAGAAGAGCCAGCCCTCAGAACCGCTTTCCGGTTTGAAATGACCCGTCTCCTTGATTTTCTCAACAACAGCAAGGATCTTTTTTTTGCGTTTCTTGGCTATAACATAATTGATGGCAAATGGACCGAATAACAGTAAGCAACTTGTTATGGCGTATAGATATGCCTCCGGGCGTACGTACTCATCCATGATGATTGAAATGGAGCATAGAAAAAAAATCAGCAAGAAAGAGATTATACCGAACTTTAAAAATAAAGACTTTGCAACAGAGTATAAAACCCACCACTTAGGGAATCTATCTTTCACAGTAAACCCTCCTTAGGTATTTCACTCAATGTTATAGCACTACTGGATAGATGTCCACATCTCAACTTTTTATTCCATCATTATTTGTTTCCCCTGGACCATTCATACCCTTCGTATTAACGCCAGGGGTATGCCGTATATTCCTCCCACCGGCTACGAACATATCTTTGACAGAACCAGCCATGCTTCCAAGAGTATTTGCTGCATCTCTACCGCCAAGGAACGAAATGACGTAGTCAGGTAAATATGCCTGTAAGGCAAATATGCTAGATACCAGTGTCGTGCAAATTCGAGCATAGATCATTAAAAAACCAGCCATGCTGAATAAACCTGTTAACGAGTTGGCTTGAACATTGACCAGTGCGACACCAAAAAGTGCATGAAGGATAGTGCCAGTAGCAACAATCGCAACAGATGCAAAGAAAAATCCAAAAACCATAAGTGCGGGACGAATCATGGTATCTATAAAGTAAATGTAACCATAAGCCGCACGACTGCCTCGATCCTGAGACGTACCTAGGTGAGTTGCCCCCCATAGAGGTCCCGCAGCGCAACCTACTAGAACACTGACAATCCAGTTACCAATACCAGTCATCCAGAAGATAAACGGAATAAATGGCAAATAGATTGAAAGTGTAAATCCAGCGCTAAACATAAGTAGTAACAAGAAATATACTGCTGGCGAAATGGCATCAAGCCCTTTATCTACAGCGCTAATTGCTCCTGTCATATTGACAACCTTCCCGAGAAGGGATGACTCTCCACCCGCAACAGCAGCCCGTATGACCGTGTATGCTGTTAAAGTTCCCTCCGCTGCAACCAGCGTGTAATCTCCAACATTTTTCATTTTAACTAATGGGTTTACCTGCCCTGTTGAGGTTCCTGTCCCACTATAATTTGTTGCGATGTTGCTGGTTAAACTGACGAAAAATGGAGCGAACGAGTTCATTAATATGCTATTTGGGTCATTACCTTCAGAAGCACTTAACTCGTTTTGTGATGTTGCTGTACCTGCTGGAGGTGCATAATTAGAGTTTTGTAACTGGGTACGGTAGGCGCTCATTACCGCACTGAACAGGTCTCCGCTGCCAATTTCCCCAAGGGATGACATCCCACTGGTTGCCGGCGCGCGACTGGCAACTTCTGTCAGGCGTTGATTGGCCGTTGCAAAAGTCTGGTACCAGGCACCGAGAGCCGCCCAACCATAAGTGTCGAGGTAATTCCTGACAGCATCCTGTATGCCATTTTGTTCACTCTGCGCCGGTAGTGCGTGCTGAACAGTTTGTTCGTACGTACTGGCTGCTCTCTGAATGCGGGTTTCAATATCCGGGAGTGTGCCGTTGCCGGTTGTTCGTTTATTCATAAACCCTGCCATAAACTCGCTGGCCGCGCTGTCCATATCCTGGATCATTGCTTCCATAGCTTTGTTTTGCGCATCCACCACTTCACTTGTATCGCGGTTACTGAAGGGGTTAAAGAAGCTTCCGGAACCAGACGAGGAGTCCGATTTCTGTTGTTCCGGTATCGTCGCCGTGCCGCACACACCGCTGCCGTTGGTGACCCGGTAGGTATAATTCCCTCCAGAAGAACCGGATACCCCTGCCATTCTGGCTGTGGTCGAATTTGCCGTGCTGTTGTAATCGTCCAGCGCAGTATTGATGGCATATTTACAAAGCTGCATCTCAAAAATACCGCGTGCAGAAGTTCGGGTCGAAGCCTGTGTGGGCTGGACAGTCAGGGAGTAGCCGCTGGCAATATCACTGGCTGCTTTGGACACCATCAGGTTGGCAGAACCTACGCCCATAATCGACGCGCCCCAGAGAATTATGAGCTGGGACATGCTCCAGCCATTGGCGGTCGGGATAATCATCAAAAATCCTGACACTGTGCTCAGTGTGCTGGTGATATCGCGATCCCCGCTGAATACCTTGCCCTGATGCCCCGTTTTATTAATGTGCTTCAGACCAATAAATACAAACCAGACGACGGCAAGGACGGCGATAATTCCGTTAAACAGAGCAAACAGATTCCCGATCATCGTGGTATTGCCGGCGGCGAGAGGGTCCAGCACCACATCGCCGAAGATAGTGACCAGTGCCTGTCGGGAGAGGTCCTGTGCATTGGTTGCAGCAGAGACTATGTCATCGTAAGTGACACCTGCGCGTGCCGGGGTAACAGAGATAAGCAGCCCTGCACAAAGCGCACGAATGAGATTTTTCACGGTAACTCCGGATAATGCATGAATGCCGGGATGTCGGCAGGAGGCAGAGAAGGGCAGCTATTTCCCGAGAATGGCATCTCGTACGGCATGGGTTTCCGCCATGAAATGCTGAAAGGTGCCTCTTTCAGCAAGACTTACGCGACGGTTGCGTAACTGCCACAGTCGGTAGGTTACGATTAGCGCTTTTGACCATGCCACGCCAGCACCGGAAAACAGCACCACACAGGTGCTGATCTGGTGCGCGGAGATACTCCCACCAATAATGAATGGTGTCAGTGCTGCAAGCGGAACCGGTATGGCCATAAGCCAGAACAGCACTCGCCAGCGCCTGCGCTGGCTCACATACCCCTCATCCAACTGTGCGGGGGTACAACCTGATTCCGCAACGGCTTTTTCCCAGTCAGGAGAAGCCGGCGGTTTGTCGTCAGTAATGAGCTCCGGAAAAGCATCACGCATTCGCTCAATATTTCGTGATGTCATGTGCCGGGCAGCCCGCAAATACCACTTCGTTTCCTGCAATGGCAGAAATATGCTCAGCAGTCCCCGGGTAATACGTCCAGGTAGTCCTTTTTTCCGTGCGACTGTTTTTTCCAGTGTCATTTGGCAGCTCCCTGGTTCATGGCTGATTCGAGTTGTTTCAGACGTGGGGCGTAGGACTGGCGGGCAAAGGCGGCGAGTAGCTGGCCGTCGATCACGTTCCCTTTGCGCAGCAACTCTTTAATGTCGTTAAGTTGCCAGTTCATCTGTGCCGTAGTTCGGATGAGTTCGCGCATAAGGTTATCTCCGTCCATTTGCTGCAGGTCGGAGAGATAGGCTGTGTTGGCATATCGACGTCCGGCCTCAAACGATTCAAATTCTCGCTGGCTCATGTAGCCCTTCGCCTTCGCCTCCGGCGAAGCCACATTGTCAAAATACTGCGCTGCGGAAGGTGACTGCAGTGCTTCTTTCAGGGCATCACGGGTGGTTTCACTGGTCTTACTGTCGGCAATCAGCGAGAGCTGAGGTTCAGACGCGGCATCGATGATACCGTTGTACTCGTTGAGCAACCCTACATACGTACGACCGGTAACAGTGTTGACTTCACCTTTGCCTGGCGTGCGGCCTGCTGAAGGTCGAGCCGTGTTTTTCATGTAGGCCATAGCGGCATCAATCTGTTCCTGTGACCAGGAAAGTGCCGGTGCCTGCCCTTCAGGTCCCGCGCCGCCATAGATGGAGCGTACCTGACTGTCACCTCCGGGCAAATTACTGACGGCAGGGCAGATACCGGTTCCGCCAAAGCGTTCATATTCTGCTGCCGTACAGTACGCGGCATGTACGTTCGCACCGTCATAAGCGTCGCGGGCCTGTTCTTCCGATGCTGTAGAAATCCTCTTCCGCACCGCTGAACTGGAAACACCTTTGCCTGATGAGAGTTTTGACGCGGCGCTGCCTGATGCACTTTTACTTTGTGCTGCCACACCGGATGCGGAATCACTACAGATCGAATCCGGTACCGAAAAACTCTGCCGTGCCTCCTCCAGACGTTGGGTTTCATTATTGAAAATCATTTGCTGACGAGTAGCCTGCCCATCCTGATTAATCAGGGCGCCGAGCTTGTCGGCGTTCTGTGTGATGGCTGTGCCGGTTGCCTGTTGCATCTGTAGTATTTCGACCAGAGTTGCCTGGATGGTGGCCATCTCAGGCAGAACCTGAGTCGTGATCGGAACGCTGGAGTTCACGTTGACCGTTAAAGCACTGGCAACAGTGGGAAGGCTGGACGCGATGGCCAGCGCCAGCGCGGGGAGATGACGTTGTAGCATGAGATTCTCCGTTTATTTGAGCGGGGTAAACACGCCGGGAAGGCGGGTTGACTGTGTGCCGGGGGCGAGGGCGACCAGAGGGAAGGTCTGAAAGCGTCTGCTGATACGTCCTTCCCGGCTGCGGGTGTCTATGATTGTCAGCCCACGACGCGTGATTCTTGCATGAGCTGGAGGGGTGATATCCAGTACCGGCCAGTCTCCCGAGCTGAGTTGTGGGGTATCTGCCCCCTCCGGCCATAACCAGGTATCATCAGTTAACACCGCCCCTGTATTTTCAGGTAGCAACCACTGGACCACATGACGCGATTCCCGCACCGGTTCGCCTGGCTCATTGACCTGCCAGATGGCTGTTGTGACCAGCTGGCGTGGTCGCGCTTTGAGTGAAAGAAGCACGCCACAGGCCTCTTGCGTTGCCCGGCGATCGGTCGCGTATACCGCCCGGGAGTTCACTGCACTGTCTGTACGGAAGTGCCGGGACGGCAGGACGAACTCCACGCCGTCGGCATCGATCACCAGGCGGGAAAGACTGACCTGGCCCTTTACCGGGCGGCGACAGCGTGGCGTCAGGTGGATGGAACACATCAAAGGTCATACCCCAGCTCATTTATCATTTCGTCTGCCATCAATTCGATGACGCCCTTATCACCACGGGCGCCACTGTTACGCTCCCTGTACTCAATGAGTTTTTTTGCGGATCCGCGAGGGAACTTCTCCGCCAGTAACTGACGGGCACGGGCAGTACCGATCGTATCCGAGAGATTTCTGCGTAGCGCGCCGTCTTTTTTGTCTGAGTTAAGCGACCACAGCTCCAGCGGTCCGAGCGTAAACCGGACAATCCGTGCCAGCGTCCCCTGGGTTGTGCGCATCATACATAGCATCGGTACGCCACTACCGTCTGCAGCCGGACCAGCTGGCATACGCAGGAATGCATGAAGATTGTGTTCGGGGATCTTAAAACTGTCCCGTAAAAGTGGAATATCTTCCTGGCGGAAGCGCAGCAGCCAGAGGGTGTTGGCAGAGTCGAGCAGGCTTTTCGGATAGTCGGTAAGGAACTGGGTACTCAGCACCGTGCGGATACCAAACTTACGTTGTTCACGATCCTGCGTATCCAGTGCTTCGAAGATGAAATCAATGCCTTTGACGTTGTGCAGTTCGTCATAGATTTTGGTTTTCATTTCACTATCGAGCTGGTTGATGCGTCGCATAATGCCCGGGAGGTAGGCTTCCGGCAGTATTTGCATTACCTCATCCTGATACTGCGGCAGCAAAAAATCACCCGCAGTGATGTGGCCAGCAAAGAGGAACATGATGCCGGTTTTCAGTCTGCCTGCCGGGGTCTTATCGCCGGCTACGTTGTTTAAGTCTACGGCAATAATGCGTGTGTTCGGGTTCAGCGCAAAACGAGTCCGACTGGCCATCATCGGGTAGTCCTGTCGGGCCTGAATCATGCAGCGCTCAATGTACTCCACCAGGGGCTCCTGTGAGCCGTTACGCTGTATTCGGCCAAAAGTCTCCTGAATAACCTCACTGCGTAGTAGCGCGGGCATATCAGCAAGTTCTGGTACCGCCTGGTAGTGTGCCCGCTGAGCTGCAGATAACTGTCCACGTTCATGCAGGAGGTCACGTACTTCGTACCATGGTGTCGCGGTCCACCACTCCGGATCGTGCTCACCCCACAAACCGGATGACTCCAGTGCCGCATCCACTTCTGGCTCTACGTTTGAACGGAACATGTTTGGCTCAATACCACTACGCATGTCATACGCCAGATCAATCAGGCGATTCACTATTTGCCGGGTATCTGTAGGGTTAGGCGGGGTCCCTTTATCCGGTTCGATACAGAAGGCCGTCAACATGGACGCGATAAATTGCTTCTCTGGTGTCACTGGCTTACGAGCGCCGTACAGGATGTCGAAGACATTGCGTGACTTAGACGGGTCGTTGCTGAGTATGATGCCGACTGCTTCGTCCTTTCTCTCTTCTGGCAGACTGTCACGTATCAGCTGGATTAACCCCATCGCGCTGAATCCTTTATCAATGTGAGCCACATAAGGAAGCGAAACCTGGGCGGAAGATACCTGTATTTCCGTCAGGGTATTAATCAGTACCGATTTACCCAGACCCGAATCGCCAGGGGCAAGTTCGGTATGCTTGTTCTGTCGAGAAGACCCCAGCCCGACTTCCCAGGCGCATCCGTCTTCCGTGTGCAGCATCAGGTTGCCTTCCCCTCGCCAGACGGTACCTGGTCGGTTGAAGGGCAACATCGATAGCGCATGGGAGAGTGGCGGGTAAAGCGGAACAGGGCCGGAGCCCGCTGACGCGGCCAGCATACTGTTGACCCATCCCCTGCGAGGATCACCGAATGTGGTGGTCGTGTTACAGACTCCCCAACCCTGCAACGCTGATTCAAGCAGCATCTGATTACGGGAGCATATTTCCCGGGTATGCCCCCAGGTGGACGCCACAATGGTCATCACGCAGACCGGATCGCGTTCATCCGTTGCAGCCAGCTGTGTGAAAGCGTCGTAAAGTGGGCGAATAGAGGGAATAAATTGTCCAAATGATGAAATAGTCTTTTTCCAGCCCAGCGCTTTCATCCCGCCAGGCATGATGTCGATTCGTATGCGCCAGGGAACGGAACGTGGAACCAATTTCACAAGCTCATTGAAGGGGCGGGGATGCTGAGGCGGAAGTGTTATGGCCACCATGCCGTGCCACAGCCCCCCTGCATGCACCAGATTACCTTCTGTTTCTGGCGTACAACCAAATACCTGAAGATTCAGGAAGGGAGCTAGCAGTGCTGTAGCGTCGCCCTCCTGAAGCGCACCCGCTGGCGCAGCCTTCCCCGGTAATGCCGGGCGCCATGCGGCCGATGTGCTGTTGCGTGCTGTTTCACGTCTGATTTCATTACAGAACTCAGGCACATCAAGCAGGCGGACAAGCAAGCCGTCTCCACCGCGTACGAGTGCTTTTTCAAGAGTGGTGATAAAGCTGTCGTGCCGGATCTTCAGACCAGACATTTGCCAGCGCCAGGGCTCCTGACCAAAGCGCGCGACAGGTGCTTTATCCTGAATGGCCCGAACGGTGGCGTTAAAATCGGTTCGTTCCTGATGACTCACCAGTGTCGGAGAGCTCCAGACGGCAAGCCAGCAGCGCTCACGAACAAGCCACGGAGAAATGACATTGATCTTCTCATTAAGCAGGTCATCCAGCTGGACGCCGATGTGCTGAATTGAACGCATTTGCGGGGCGATCATGGCGCTGACTTCGTCACGCCCTTTTTCCGGGTCACGTTCGAAAATGAAGGCCAGTTTATGGCCGATATTTTTCCAGGTGGTGCTGAGCGTGGACGCGAGGTGCGCGATCATTCCTTCAAACGCATCCGGATGATCGTCTGAGGCTGTTTCCGACATTTCACGCAATGCCCCGGATATTTCGAATACAGAAAGGAAATAGCCATGATGGGTGACACCTATATAAGGGGCTTCCAGCCAGGGTCTGAGCTCCAGATCTTGTTTGTCCAGTCCGATCACCGTACGAATGTCGCAGTAGTCGACAAAGTCAGCAGAGACGGCGAAACGGGAACAGGTATTCATAACGTCTTCAATAGTGAAGACAAGGCGGTTGATATTCATAGCTGCGAAGACTCCACCGGAATGGCGTGTATTGATGGGCGAGGCGCTTCTGTGGGCGCATCTGCGGGATAAGGCTTGCGTTAGGTTTACGTGACAGTGGTACCAGATGACTGTGAGGATAATATTGTTGTCTGCGAGGCTCCTGACAGAACGTCACTGTCCGTCACTGAATCAGGTGTCAGGATCAACGCCACTCCGTTCATTTTTTGTCGCATTTCATCGCGCATGACTGGCGGGAAACGTTTAAGCGCATCTGCATAGTCAGCTGGTCGCCATCCCCCGAAACGTTCTTCCAGAGGAAGACGATGGCGGGTCAGTTCCGACAGTACCCGACGGCCTTCCCGAACCTCGCCTGGTCTGGTGCTGAAGACGGCCTGCAGGGCTTTTCGGTTCAGGGCAACAACATTACGTGGGTGCAGGTCCGGTAGCCAGACCATGACCCCCTGAGCAGCAGCAAATCCGTTGAGGGCATGCCAGGCATGGCAGAGGTAACAGAGGTGAAACGGTGTCGTGAGCCGTTCTAATTCAGCATGTTCGATGTCAGACAGCAGACTGGTGTCGGTCAGCAGTGTTTTGGGGATGTGTCGCAAAGCAATCCGGCGGGCGGCAAGTGATGCGTGCTGCATCCCGGTCCGGGCAGCTTTCAGAGCCCGGGCGTGTTTCTCATATTCAACCGGTACCTGCGGGGTGGGACGTGACTCCAGCTGAGCCAGCGTGTCTTTCGCTCTGACAAGTCGGGTCCTGGCATCCTGCGCGTCTTCCGCAAGTCGGGATAATGGCAGGGATTCCGGTAACACAAACAGATGTTTCATGTCAGCACTACAGCAATAACACCGCCCTCCAGAAACGCTCTCGGGGGGAGGAAGTAAAGGGGCTGTGGAATGGACAACATCAGGAACCGGAAGCGGATGTAGCCATGGACAGTCAGGTGTCTTTTTCTTTTTGCTCATCGTTTTCTCCTGAAAGGGTCGGTAAACACCGACCCTTTCCTGTGGTTAGCTGATATTGACAGAGCTGGTACCGAGCTGTTTCTGGGTTCGTCCCATAATTTCAGGGACTACGGCCAGTAGTGCGCCGATGGCCAGACCTGCACAGCAGCGGCCCACAGTGATCTGCGGATTGGTGCCCACTTTTTTGAAGGACAGCAGGGAACCGATGAAGATGAACACACCGATCGCCTGGGCAATTTCCAGGCCGGAAGTTTTACCGCTTTTGGCACCAGAGGCGGCGCTACCAAACATATCGGCGAGATCGCCATCAGCGAAGGCCATGCCGGGTAACAGGAACGTGACCAGAGCACACAGCCCCTGAATCATGCGCTCGCGGCACTGCATCATGGTCAGCTGGCAGAAAATAACGACGGCATAAAGACGCGCGGAAATAGCACGGAAAAGTGACATAGTGTCTCCTTGGGTTATAAAAAAACGAAGTGTGTTAAAAAGAGAGGCCGAGAGTGGCAAGTGCGGCATCGATGAGCTGAGGTGAAAAGACCATACCGGTCCCTGCAAACAGTTTTACTGTCGCAGCGCGAATGCTTTCACTTGAACTGAGTGCGGTGTGCCCCTCAAGCTCTGATCGTCGAAACATATCGAGTGCCGCATAGACAAACCCCACTCCTGCTAGCCGGACCAGAGAAAGTACGGCGTTAGCAGCCCCGGCAGCAACGCCGTAGGTGGCGGGTTGCACATACGCGATTGCATCAAAAGATGTGGCGCCAAAGCCAAGCTGCGCACCACTGGCATTAATGATGGAGGGGAGAGATACCAGCGCGGCGCAGGAAAAAAGGCCAATAGCAAACTTGCCCGGGGACAATGGACTTCGACTGGAACGTTGCCGGGTCAGAAGTGCGATGAGGCCAAAAAAACCAATCATCTCGGACCAGCTGAATAATAAATCCAGCCCAGCGGTGAAGATGCCCGAAGCAAGATTCTCTATTAGCGTGACGGCATCCAGTGCCATTAGCGCAGGGTTCCTCCGGTTGTCACCACAGAGCGCGTGGCAGGATCAATCTGACGAATAGTGACTTTACCCAGCGTATCCCCCTCCCGGACTGACCAGGTACTGCCCTGCCATTTGATCCACGCCATTCCTGCTTCCAGCGACATGATTTTCATGCCTGCAACAGCACTGGTTGTCTGCCGTTTTTGGGGCCGGGAAGCTGTTTTTGAGGCATCAGAGGTGCTTACGCGGGTTTCCAGAACAGCCAGCTTCTGTGTCAGCTCATTAAGCTGTGCACGCGTTTCTACTGCGTAAGCCTCATCCCTTTTGATAGCATCAGACAGGCGCGTAACGCTGTCTTTAAGCGACGTCAGAGAGTCATTTATCTTGCGGTCACGATCGTTCAGCTCGTCACGGATATCCGTCATCATGCTCGCCCTGTCGTCCTGAGCCATTGGCAGGGACGTATGTGCCGCCGGTTGCGCCGCGGCTGGCGAGACAGCCTGCTGCGGAACAGACTCAACCGTACTATGCTGTGCACCGTCGAGTGTATTTTCAACTTCACTGAAGCTGGTTTCAGACGGCGTATTATTCGTCAATGACAGTGATGGACCGAACAGGTACCAGAGGCTGGCCACTGCCAGAAGCGTTATCCCGAGAAGCCACGGCAGAGAATAGCCAAACAGCAGGTCTCGCTTCCAGAAGGGCGGTTTCTCGCGAGGATCTGGCGCGCCAAAATCATCCTCGCTTTCCAGTGTTTCTTCTTCAGGCATATCAATTTTCTGGTTCATCATTGTTCCTCACGGGTACGGTATCGCCATACTGACGACGGATTTCAGCCTGGCGGCGCGCGATGGCTTCCTGCAGGCGGGTTTCGGTTTGCTGCTCTGCGGCAGCGGGTGCTGATAAGGTGCTATTGATTGCGGGACGAGCCGCTTTATTACTGCTGACAATGTCGTCAGAAGTAACCGAGTCAACGAAGAGAATGGAGATAACTTCTTTCTGCTTCACGGTGACCTGGCGGAACGGCTCACGGGCCATCTCCTGTTTGATGACTTCCGCCCCGGTCTGGGCTGTGCCGCCAACCATTACACCAGCCACTGTGCTGCCATCAGGTTTACCCACTCGTCCGGTGACGGTACCGACACTGGACTGCATAACCTGAGTGTTAGCATCCTTGTACAGACCGCCAAGATCACCAAGACCTCCCAGTACAGCGGGCAGAACGATGTGTGTTCCCCATCGATGGTTAACATCGGAGGCCACAGAAGACATCAGGTTTTTCTCACTCTGTGCGCTTGCATTGACGTTCAGCTCCATGCCGTTCCAACTCATACTGGTAAATCTGATATCCAGTCCATTGCCGGCAAGTTTTGCTGACGAACTGTGAAGTCTTGCGCCAGCCAGCGGCCCGGCAGGAATAACCGCAACAACCTCTGAGTTGGGGTTATCTGAATCCACGGCAGTCTCCATATAACCGGCCGCACGCGTAAGTGCGTGGATGAAGACCTGTGCACTCTCTGTTTCAGTTTTTGTCTCTGCCAGGTTTCTTGTGCCAGTCGCTGGCGATGTCTGCGTAACACTTGCCAGGGCAGTTGCCAGCACCGGTGCATCGCCGCCAGTCTGTGCGTCACTGATCCGCTTAAGCAGTTTTTGCAGTTGAGCCTGGCGCTTTTCGTTTGCCTGCTCTTCTCCGGCCGGGTTTTCCGCATGGCGTGATGCTGCTGGCGGCGGAGGTGGCAGGTCCACCGGTTTTGTTTCTGGCACCTTATCCGGAGGGGGTTCCGTGACTTCAAGGCCGACCGGGAGACTGGCGATGAAGGATGAATCGGTCCGTGCGGCTTCCTGCGCGCCTAAATCGTTTGAGGCTTTAAGCAGTTCACGGTAACGCGGGCTCTCCGTCGTGGTGGTTACGGCACTTGAGGCCGTACCGTTAAGGTTGACGGCAGAATCTGTTCCTGAAGGGTCATGTGTCAGCCACGACATGGCCAGATAACCCGCGGTCACTAAAACCAGGGCACTAAATCCAATTATTGAAAAAAGTTTTTTGCCGTTCTTACCGGCATCCTGTTCTGCGCTCATTACTGAAGCTCCGGCGTGACGTGAACGGATTTCCCGTTTACTGAGAAGGTCAGTAACGGGGTGACGGGGAGTTTCCAGAGATGCGTACCATCCGCTGAAGAGAGTGTCTGTTCAAACTCGTCGCGCAGCATTGCGCGGGAACGGACCATCAGATCATCACCGCTTTGCCAGATCGCAGTGTCAGGGACGTTGCCCTGGAATTTAAGGCGACGGGCATCTTCTGGTGGTGTGCCATCCAGAAAAGCCTGCAACGTGGCGCTGTGGAGTGCGATTTTATCGACGGGTACGCCCGGGGCTGCTGAGCCAGGACCCAGACGCGGGACGCGTAAATCCAGCCGACTGTCGATCTCCTGACTGGCAGTACGGGTGTCTGTCTCACCACTTGTCACATTGATCATGATTGGAACATCAAGCCCTTTCAGATATACGGAAATATTCCCCGCAGCCCACGGGCGCAGTGGTGTTATGGCCAGCATGTTGGTTCCAGCATTGAACTTCACATCAAAACTCTTCGGGCTGGCATTAATTGGCGGATCTGACTGTGGCCACGGTGCGCCATTGATGTCCGTCAGGGTGACGACGCTCTGGTTATTCATGGCCGTGCGTACCAGCGGGATACTGGCGCCTGGAGAAAGATTGAGGGTTAATGAACTGATACGCGGAACCACGCTTATCATTGGGGCATTTACAGAACGCTCGTTGTCGGTCAGTCGAAGCCTCAATTCGCGTATCTCATCCGCTGACAGAGGCGAGTCTAAACCTGCTGCCTCATCTACCAGCGGCGAGCTTTGTTCCGGGGGCGGGAGCTCTCCACTAATCCGGGTTGCCGGTACACCTGTTGTTTGCGCTTCTGCCCCCTGAGGAGCGGCGGCAGTTGTTGCACCAGGCGTCCTGGCATCCTGCCAGCCAGTATTGTCAGCGGCGGCTACGAGGGCCGGACCACACAGCAGTAGTGTGGTCATGAGATAACGAAGTTTCATGGCGGGAGCCTCAGAGATTGCGGGGAGCGTTGCGTGAGATCATCTGGCGGATTTCCATCCCGACGGGTTTCTGTCGTGGATCTACGCGCTGGATGGTAATTTCGAAAACAAACGGTTGTTCAGGCTTGCTGGTCGTCTGCCCAACCAGGCGCAAACGTACCGGATACTGCATTGTCCAGAACCAGGTTCCGTCAGACAGACGCCCACGCCGGATGACGACACCAGCCCCTACGGAACCGGTAAGATTCATACGCTCGCGTTTCAGGGCATCGTAGATATTGGAGTTGGTTAGCGCCTGGATGTAACTGGCGTGTCCTGCTTCAGAGAACAGCGATGCTGTAGAGGATACCTGTTCACGATAATGAACGAAGTCCAGGTTAAAGGCCCGCATCAGAGCCTTGCTGCCAAAGGCGATGGCATCGTCCTGGCTCCATGCTGGTTCGGAAGTGGGAGCCAGGCGAACCAGGCGCCCACTGTCGGTGGCAAAGTAATCCCGTGGCTGTTGTATCAGAGCCCAGGTCAGGCCAGCATTGAGGATGATGCTGATAAGCAGGCCACTCCCCAGCAGGAGGTTACTCTTCATCAGCTCTGGTGCCATTTTCTGGCGTTTTTCTGCCGTTTTCATCATGTTCACGGCGTTTTTCAGCGGATCCTCCGCAGGGGAGGGGGCCCGCCCCTTTGCAGGGGGGGCTGATTGTGTCTGTTTTGTCATAGGTTTCAGGAGTTGAAGTTTTTCCAGGGATCGATGTTGTCTGGGATCTGTTCGTTGACTTTATCCAGGGCCGCTTCGCAGACCTTATTTTCCAGTTGCGAAATGATTTCATCGAGCCCGGGGAATTGCGGCAGGGTCACCTTGACGTTCTTGATACGGGACAGACAGGACTGCAGGGAGGATGAGACATTGCTTTCGCGCTGTTCCCAGGCTGTTGCGGCCGCCCTGGCTCGCTCATAACCAGCCTGGCTACCCGCTTCAGCAGCACTTCCTGCTCGGCAGGTTGCCGCCGCAGCGGCGGCAGAAAAAAGCATGAAGCCGGACAAAAGTCCGGCTTTAAGCATGTGATATCGCATTCTCTCTCCTTATCGGCTTAGCGGCCGGGGCTGTGGGAGTGTTCCTGATGAAGCGCTTTTTCCTGTCTGCCCTCCGGCTTTCGGGCGTCATCCCATTGTTTCCAGGTCTGTTCAAAACCGAGGCGCTGGAACAAGGTATCTGCCTGTTTTTCCGGTGTGTAGAGCCGGGCGGGAAGCGGTGTATCCTCTTCCCGACCTTTCAGGTGGAACGTCATCAGCTGAGGTGCGGCACGGGTGGTGCCGTCGGGTTCGAAATTCACCGCCTGTCCGTAGCCTACAAAGCGGGGACCGTCATCGGTGATGGCATTAATAACCAGCTGACTGTTGTCTGTGGTTGGCGTGGCCAGTGCCGGATACAGCGTGCCATCCAGACGAACCATCCCCTGCAGGTGTTCCCCCGCAGACTGGACAAGCAGCAGATCTAACTGGTTTGACTGTGTGTCCATAGAGGCCATGACGGGTACCAGCCTGTCTGGTGCTTCCGTGGACGGTGGCGAAATGCTGGCCGCGGCTACCGGTGACTTTACAGGATGCCTGTCTTCGCCCAGATAAAACTGACGCTCTTCCAGGCGAGGTGGCAGCTTCAGGTCTGTGGTGTACTCAGGCCAAGCCTGTCGGATTTGCTGTGTGAGGCGGCCAAACGTATCGACCGGGAAAGCCTGAAGAGGCTGTCCCTGCTCCGGTCGATCATGTGCCACGGCAAGACCTGTTGAGGCGGACGTCAATGACCAGTTATTTTTTACGCGCTCTTTTTCCTCACCAGGTACCTGCCAGCTGTCACGGGAATTGAGCGTCAGCGTGACCACATCGCCGGTTTTGTGGTGCGCGATCAACTCCCGTAAATCCTGCCCCCAGTAGGTATGACTTCCACCGCGGTTCTGTAGCTCGATAAAGAAGCTCTTGCCCTTTTGCTCTTTATTTTCGTACATCGCTTCACCAAAGTTCTTGAGGACCGCCGTGACGCTCTGGCCTGGTTTCAGTGCAGAGGGGGCGGGCTCAGCGGGCATATCAGGGACCCGGATGCTGTCGGCCTGCTTAGGCGCTACAGGCTCTGTTGAGGGTGAAACGGCAGGCTGCTTTGCGGCAGTTGCCTGTGCTGACGGCGTGGGTGATACGGGGGGCACGGGTATGCCCGGAGCGTCAGGGGTAACAGCTTCGGGGGCGGCTGTTGCCGGTGACACTGGCGATGCGGCATCAGGTGATGGAGTCTGTCGGTTCAGATCCGGCGTAGGAATATGTGTTGTGACTGAATCCCTGGTTGCCCCAAACTGTTGCCGCATAGTCTCAAGCTGCGCGCGCTGCGCAGGCAGCTTCATTCGGATATCGAGGTCATATTCAATAATGAGCCGCATGGCCTGCTCTTTAAACTGCGTACTGCCGGTGAGCTCCACCACACCGCCGTAATAGCGTGATGCCACGGCCAGCGCGGCGAGCACCTTGCGCTTGTCCTCACTCGCACCGTTACACATTTCGAGACGGTTGCCGAGATCGTGAAACGCATCTTCCCCGTCGAGACGGTAAAGCACCTTATTGTCACGCTGTTCTTCCGTTGACAGGGCTTTAATGATTTCATCGAGATCTTCTCGCTGAAGCGGTTCCGGCCTTCGCGGTCCGTAGACAAGCCCATCCGCTTCATGCATCTCACTCTCTGCCGTTTCCTTCCTGCCCGGGGAGGGCTCTGACGTGTTTGGATCCACATCGGCAGTTTGCGTCTGCTCCTGTTTTTGCCCGGTTGATGTTGCTCCGGGGGACTGTGGAGGGATTGGTAATTCAGGAACGATCGGCTCCGGAGACTCAGCGTCTGTTTCATGTGACGCAGCCTCAGGCTTCAGGGTTTGTTTGCCCGTTTCTGACAGTTCATGGTCTGTCTGTCGTTCCTGAGCAGGCATATGGGGAATGTCATCAGACTGACTGTTCACCCATTCAGCAAATTGTGGGTCGTCCATCTGCGCGCGTATGTCTGCATAATCATCGAGGCCAGGGACCGGTATATTCGATCCTGATTCGATGGCACTATGACTACGCTGACCGGCATCCGCAGAAGATGTCGCGATCGTCACGTCCGTGGTGCTCTGCGTATCAGGAATTAAAACATCAGCGTCTCGCAGGGACGTGGGGGCGGGTTCATCGTGTTCAGCCTTATTCTCAACCGGTGCCGCACTGATACTGGCTTCATCGGGCGGCATCACCGCTGCCGGAGAGATTATTTCAGGTTCAGGCGGGGCGGGAGGCGCTGGGTTTACTGACTCATCCTGCCTGTGGCTTTCAGACGGAATAACGACAGGTTCATCCGGGGCAATCGAAGACTGGCCGGATTCCTGACTTTCCAGATTTTCCATTTTTGGGTCCTGTTGTGAGAGAAATTGTGCATCGTTGGGTGCGTAGTCTGTCCGGATATCGATGCCGGCAGACCTGAGGCGGTCGCTGATGTGCTCACGGAAGGCTTCTCTGCCCCTGCTGATATCGAGATCGTTGAAGTCCGTCAGCAAGCGTGCTTTTTCTTCTTCGGTGAAATCAGGGGCGATGACTCTGCCGCCCGTGAGTTCTGCCGCTTTCTCAGCGCTCAGGATGCCCTTATTTTCAGGTTGTCCTGTCTGCGCATTCTTCAGCTGATGATCATTGTCTGCACAGAAAATAAAAGGACTGTCAGGCCAAACGGCACGAGCATTCTGGCCAACGGCAATCATGTTTCCCGCATCAACCGTCATCAGTACCGGCAGACCTGATGCCTCATGCAGAGAGGCTGCTGTGGCATATCCTTCAGCAAACAGCAAAGGCAGGCCATTCTGTGGCGTCCCCAGTGCAAACCAGTTACCTGTTTTTTCACTGTCTTTAAGGATGCGGGCGTCTTTTCCGCCGGTGAGCGGAATACGCTGGTAAGAGCGTATGTCGCCATGCGCATTGCTGAAGGGGATCACAAGTTCTTGCTTATCGTTGATTCTTATACCCGGCGCAGCCTCCACACCCTTACGGGTCAGATAGGCGTTCGTTGTAGCCTGCGGGTAGCGGTCAACATATCGGGCGGCGTACTCCGCCTGCCGGTTGTACTGTTGCTCCAGAGCACGGGCATTGTCTTCACGCGTTTGCTGGGCGTGTGCACGGAGATGAAGACGCGCAAGCGGATCCATCTCGCCACCACCTGAAAACACCCACTGCGTCGGTTTAGCGTCGGCGCTGCGATAATCGCGGTACCATCCGGCAGGGCGCCCGTCCAGGTAAGCCTTGTAAGCTCCGCTTTTCGAACCTTTCTTGTCCTGTTTCGTCGGTACGCGCTGAAGGCTTCCATCCATCACGGGGAGCCCCTTAACTAGCAGCCCTGCTTCTTCAAGTTTTTGAGCAAACTCTGTTACCGGATCGTCCGCATTCATCGACAGTTCATGGGGGCGGGGCATCCATCGCTCGAACCTGGTCAGGTCGGCTCCTGGTCGGGCATACCAGAGGCGGTGCTCATCGTCCCATTTAAGGGCTTTCTGCCCATCGCTGAGACGCGGGTGGGCGTTGATGGCGTCGTCCTTCTCTTCGTGAGGTACGGCAAGCCATACGCGGTGACTTTTTTGCATGGTCACATTCCTGGAAGATATTGAGGGAGTAGCGCGGGAGCGCTATGGGGAACGAACGGGTTACATCGGGTTCAGAGACCAGTCCAGTCTCGTGGTTTTTCAACAAAATGCCGGTACCACCAGGGGCGACCGGAGGCAATCTTTCCCCTGAAGGTACTTATTACGCGCAGGCAGATAGCCCGTACACTCCAGCCAAAGAAATTCAGGGCAACAAAGAATCCCAGAATGGCGGAACAGATATACAGCGTCTTCATGGACGGCCAGCGAAACCAGACCAGATACAGCAAAAGGAACGGCAGCGGGATACCAAAAAAGGTGACAGGCGGTGTGGCATAGCGCCAGAATCCTTCTCGTTTCAATGTCTAAGCTCCTGTGTCGGTAGGTAGAGTGCCGCTTCGTGTCTGTCTATATCACCCGTTACGTAACCTTCACGCACTTGATCGATAATGCGCCTTTTCTCCAGTCTCAGGATGTTATCGATGTGGGCCGGCCACTTCTCTGACGGGAGATTCTGTAGTGCATCGCGTAGCTCATCGTCGAAGACGATGTATTCCCGGAGAGCCCGGCGTTTGCCGTCTGTCGTTCTGACAAGTACCTGGACTACGATAAACCGTAACATCCCAAGCATCTCCCAGGCGCGTGCATCACGAATCTGAGGCGGAAACAGACCAAGCAGTCGGTTCAGGGTTTCACCTGGTGATTTAGAGTGCAGTGTACCGATGGTTAAATGTCCGCTTTCACCAGCCTGGACAGAAGCCTCTGCTGTTTCCGTGTCACGAATTTCCCCGATACCGATGACCTCCGGGTTTCGGCGCATTGCGGAGCGAAGCCCATCTGCAAAACTTGCGACGTCACGTCTTACCTGAGCCTGATGCGGCGGCAGAAGGTCGTCGGGGCGGCCGAGAATGTACTCTACTGGATCTTCGTAGGTCACAATTTTGCGATCGGGCTGTGTGTCCTGGCAGTGGCGATACAACGACGCCTGCAACGTTGATTTACCCGAACCCGTTTCACCGCAAATAAGACCCAGCCCGGTTTTTGGCAGCATTGCCGCCGCCAGATCGGGCTCGATACCCAGCTTCAGAAAATCGGGAATGATGTGGGGGATCACACGCAGAGTGACGGAGAGAGCCTTTTCTTCCCGGGCAGATGTCCCCTGGATGATGTGCGCGCGTAGCCGCACGCGTTCCCCCCTTTCCAGGCCATATCGCCCATGCATGTCGCCGTCGATTTGAATGGCTCTGTCCAGCGGTCTTCCACCCTGCACTCGGGGGCGCACTTCTGGCCCCAGCAGGTCGTCAAGCATATTTCCCAGCATGATATTCGGCAGTATGGTGTCTGAGACTCTCTCACGTCGGCCATAACGACTCACTGAAACTGGTGAGCCGCCAACCAGATCCACATCACTGACTCCATGTGCCGAACACCAGGCAAAAAATGTCCTGAACTCGTCGGCGGTATAGGCACCGCTGAACGGGAAAAGCCCGAACGAGTCAGGGATAGCTGATATGTTCACGAGGAAAACTCCTTACTGGATGGTAACGGACGGGCGCCAGCGTGATTTCTGTAGCTCAAACGATGCATGTGATTTGAGTCGGCGAACACGATCGCCGGTAACGAGCTTCTGACCACTGCCAGTAACAGTCTGCTGCTGCTCGGTGACTTCCGGCCGGGAAATCATGCCCCGTCGCCAGAGCAGGGAATAAAGCATCATGCCGCGATAGTCCCGGGTGAGTTGATTCATGCTGGCCTCAAAGGTCAGATCGGCATTTTCGCGACCTTCCTGCCAGCCTTTTTTCAGTGCGTCTTCCCAGACCTTTCTCTGGGCGCTGTCTTCCGGCACAACCAGACCTTCTGTGCCAGGGGTTGCCGTGGTGGCCAGACCGCGTAGTAACCAGCTGCGCCAGCTGGGCGGGTTACTGACGAATCGCTCCGGTCGGATGATGGTCCAGACTTTTGAGGCTGTGCGAATTTGATCAGGAGTGATGTGTGCTACGTCCTGCGCTTCATCAATAACCGGAGGAAGCCAGCCTTCAGGGCTGATAAGTGGACGGAAATCGTAAAGGGCATTGAGGGTGGATTCGCGGGCGTTGAGTGCCTGGGTTAACTCCCATGCCCGCTGGGATTTTCCTCCCCGGAATCCCAGTGTTCTGCCAGCATCAGTAAGCATTTGCCAGCGCGTTTCGGACAGACCTTCTGGTCTTTGTCGCTCCGGGTTGAGCCAGGCCTGCATATCCGGAGGTGGTGCCCCTGTATCTGTCGGTGAAGCCGGCCGCTCTCCTGCACACCCAGTCAGGAGCAGAGCAGGGAATAGTAACAAGAGAAAGCATTTCATTTCTTTCTGGTCTCCGGTTGCATGAAGTTGAGCTGGAGCAGCCCAGGGTACTGATTCAGGGTTGCGCGCCATGCGGTCTGCGCTTCGATAACGCGCAACACATTGCTGAACGTCATGCCACGAACGTGCAATGTTACGGGCAAGGGCAGGCGAACGCCGCTGTAGTTGAACTGCAGGCCACGTGCCCGCGCCAGTTCATCCAGTAGCTCCACAGCATCACCTTCCCAGTCGAAAGAGACGTCAGCGCTGTTGGAGCGAACGATCTCCATGGATGATGGCGCGGTTTTCGAACCGGACCAGACACCGTTATTCCACATCTGATACTGTGTGTGACGGGTAACGGAAACGGATGAGGCCGCGCCGTAACGGTCGGGGGAAGGAGAAACTGGAGACGTTGATGGCGTAGTCCAGGACTGGCAGCCGGCGAGCAGGGAGATGGCCAACACGCCGGGAAGCATTAAACAATTCATGGTAGTTACCTTGCCGGGGGGCGACGGAGATTAAAGCCAGAAGATTCAGTGGGCGAGGCTTATGATGCCGTTAATTTTGATGTTTACTTTTCCTGCGTATCCAGCTAATTAATTCAGATGGTTGATTATTTGCGGTCATCCAGAATAAAAGTCCGAATACAGAGAAAGTGAGATAAAACTGCCTGATGGTATCGTCAACACGCTCTTTCCAGTCATCCTCATCAATTAATACCGTTTTGCATACCTGAGGCATTACAAGAGGAGATGGCGGGCCGCTATCGTTTGATTGTTTACATTCTCTTACCATGCCTGGTGGTGCATCACCGGTAAGTGATCGGGCCTGTTCAAGGAAGGTGTCGGCGAGCGAGTGGTTGAATCCAAATAACATGAACAGAATAAAAAAACCGGTGGCTGGCGCAGTTATCAGGCTGCTGAAAGCAACACTGCTGATCTGATGCAATACATGTACATATCGGAAAGATTTCATCTTCAACGGTCTCAGCGGGAGAAAGTTCGGGGGGATTACAGCCAGTGCACAGGGGATAACACACAAAGAAACGGCAGAGGAAGCCCATTGCGGGCTTCCCCTAAACTATCAGAACGTGAACTGCAACTGTGCGACCGCACCGTAGGTACGATCGGTTCCTGCAATACCGGTCAGGTCCAGATGTACTACGTCGAAAGGAGAGAAGCCCAGACCCGCAGTGAAAGCGTTGCCCTCGCTGGAGACCATGTTCTGACGATAACCCGCGCGTACCTGCATCCAGTTCCAGGCATTCAGTTCGGCACCCACACTGGCGAACTGGCGTTTGTCATCCCGCTCAAAGCGGCTTGCTTCGGTCAGATCCACATCGAGAGCGGTGGTCAGGATACTGTTACTCCATGCCACGCCTGCAGTGGCCTGTGGTTTTACTTTGAATGTTTCTTTCTCACCATTCACTGCTTTAGTGTCAACGGTGCGGGCGATGATGTTCTGTACCGCGAGACCCAGCATCCAGTTGTCGCCGAGGTTTGTTGCCAGACCGATGTCGGCGTTAAATCCGGTTTTAGTATTGCGGTAGTCATCCGAATTCAGGTCATTTTTGTCGAAGTCGTTTACCTTTGCGCTGTAGTTGAAAAGATCGATGCGTTGATACTTGGGCGTGATCCCCAGTGACCAGCTATGTCCCGCTGTTTCAAATTCGTGCGCCATAGCCACACCGACATCGGTGATAACGGCAGCCCGACCATAAGCGCGGGACGTTAGTGCATCCTTGTCTACCGTATCTGACGGGATGGCGCCGCTGGCGATATTATCGAGATACTGTAGATCGTGATCACTGACCTTGCCGTTTACGGAAACGGTGCCCCAGGACTTCACGACAACCGCAAATGGAAGCACTTTATTAGGAGTGGTAGCAATGACAGATGCCCCGACCTGTCCGTTTGCTTTTACGTCCTTCAGGTCTTCCAACTTGTTGCGTAATGCGGCTGCACTTTCGCTGACACCGCTCTGGCGGTCAACTGCATTGTCAAAATTGTTCCACAGATCCTTTACGTCATCGGTATTATCGATGGCATTATCTGGGTCTGCTACCTGGACACCTACGGACGGCAGCACCAGGCTGAAGTCATCGTTCGCGCCAAATTTCGTCAGGAGTGCCGGGTTGGATAAGGCAGCTGTACCGTAATGTGCGGAAGCTACGCCAGTCCCGCCCATCGCATCGCTGCGGGCTTCCATATAAGAGGTTGCAGCTCCCGCATGAAATGCCATCATGACGGCGAAAGATATCAGTGTTTTTGCAATGTGAGTCTTTTTCATAAGTAAATTTCCTGTAGTCCTGTCTGGATTTAGGGCAAAAGTAGGTCCTGATGCGGCAGTATCAAAATTTCCTTTTTCTTTTTTAATTCAGATTTTCAGCGTGGTTTAAAGCTGTCTGAATATAAGTACGGGTAACGTTGTTCCGTGTTCAAGTGCTGTTGCCAGCCCTGCACCTAAGGTGACGAGGCGGATAGTACCTGTTGCTGCGTGTTCCCTGAGGAGTCGCTCTTTCCAGCATTCCTGCTCTGTATTCAGGGTGCGCGTAATAATGGATAGCACCGGAAAATATGTCAGCTGAGATGAAGATATTTTCTTCTTAATTAATATGCCGTTTCGTTCCTGATCTTTATCCTCAGTTGTATTTTCAGTCTTCCAGAAAATAATGCTGTCATTATTATTTTCGGCTGAAGGAATAATTACCTCCCGGAAATTTTCTTCCGTTTGTGGCCATTGATGACTCGCGCTGCCTGTGTCGACAGGGGGAACGTTGCTTCCAAGCAACCAGCCAGGAGAAACGAAAAACCAGTCAGCGAGCGCCTGGAGAAGCGGGGTGGACAGATAGTCCATTGTACGTTCCCTGTCCTGTAGCACACTAACCCGAACATTCCATGACGACAGCAGTTCTGCGATGTCTGTCGGGCTAAGCTCGTGTGACTGCATCAGTAGCTCAAAGCGGTCTATAACGCTGATTGCAGTATTACTGAATGGCAGGAAGATATCGCGAAAAGAGCCTTCAATTACCATACTCAGCAACTCTGACTGAGAAATTCCAATTTTGCCTGACAGCTCATCAATCAGTTGACGGGTACCAGGTCGCAACCGAAGTGATGTGGTCTGCATGGGCTTCTTATCATTGCGCTGAAGCAGTTCTGCAATCCTGTTCCGATCAAGGTCGGGGAGCGCCAGAAGCGAGGTGAAAATTGCTGTGAGACTGTTTGCCACATGGCCCCCTTAAGTGAAATTAAACTTTGTTACTCAGTGGGTTAAAGAATAATTAATCGTGACGCGTATGTATAACGAGTTAATTCGATCGTGTAGATCGACTGCGTTTGCGTGTTCGTTTTAATTACGTTTGTGTATTTGCTTTTTTAGCGAGCTTTCCGGCGCGGCCGAATGAGTACAAGCACGCCGGTTTCAGGTACGGTTATCCAGCGCCATTCCTGTAAAAATGTTTGCAGCCGTATCCCGTTTCTGATGGCTGGAGGTATCGTGACTGTGGTGCAGCGCCAGCGGTGCGTTTCCCCCATTTTTGACATCAGGATAGTCATGCTTTTCAGGTGTGCCGGTCGCATCAGATGGGATGTGAAGTACACCGGCGAGCTGTCTCTTTGTAGCGCCAGCTGCAACGTGACCAGAAAGCTCCGGTGAAAGCGTGCCGCACGCCGGAGATTAAGATGGCCAACCCGGTCAAATGTCGACAGATGCAGGGTTGTGTAATGCTTCTTACGATGTCGAACCAAGGCCGTTCGGAACCCTTTCCAGGGCGTCACGGCACTGACGATTGTCATTATCGGGCAATACAGCAGTAGCGTTAGTGGTACTGCTGAAAGGAAAATCAGAAACACAGCCCCTCCAGAAGAAAAGTTATACCTGGGCCGACAGTGCCAGGTCGGGGTTAAGCGGACATATCATGATGTGATTGTTTGTCCTGACAGGAAGCTCTCCCGGCGCGGGGACTCGTTCGCCGCGCTGGGCTGCAAGAGCCAGTGTCCGCAGTAGCAGTTCGCTGGCGCGGGCCAAAGCAAGTTCGCGAGTCGGCGCTGATACTGTCAGATTTTCGAAATCGCATAGCATTACCTTGATGTCACCTGATTCTTCGCTGTCCTGCTCGACCTGGGCAGGATAGGGCACGAAGTAGGGGGCGATCTTTTGAGTCTGGCGCCGTCGCGCGTCCAGCTTGCTGACCAGCTGGTAAGCTCTCAGATGGGTGTAGCGTTTTAGCATATTCATCGAGCGATGGCCTGATATAGCTGCGACCTCCATAACGTTCAGCGTACCGAGTTCGAAGAAACGGCTGATGGCCTCGTGCCGTAGATCATGAAAATGCAGATTCTCGATAGAGAGTTCCTTGAGGGCATTCCGCCAGGCGCTTTTGAAACCGGATGACGTATAGGAAAACAACTTACCTTTTAGCTGGGCCGGCATCATCTGAAGCAGGTTACGAGCCTTACGTGAGAGAGGAACATCTCGTGATGAGCCATTCTTGGTATCGGGCAGATGTGCTACGCCGTGCTGCAGGTCGATGTATTCCCATTGCAGGTTAAGGATTTCACCCTGCCGCATGGCTGTCTCAAGCGCGAGATGAAAAATTATATACAGCATTAAGTTTCGTTCCCGGAAATAACGGGACAGTCTGCGCTCTTCACTGGATGTCAGGCGGCGATCACGACCTTTGGATACTTTAGGTTTACGTACCAGTTCGACTGGGTTGCTTCGACAGGTTCCCCATTCCACGCGAGCGATCCCGAATAGAGATGATAAAAGCGCCAGTTCAAGCCTTACTGTATTGCCAGTGATAGGGTTCCCAGTCCTTGGGTTGAACTGCATCAGCCTTTCATCACGGTAGGCTGCAATATCAACTGTGGTGATCTCATCCATGTTCCGGTTAGCCAGTGGGTGACGCTTAATGACGTTGACCCGGTAAAATTCCTGAAGATGTCCCTTTTTGTGAACTGATACCGACTCGTAATACTTATCGAGGCCCCGACTGAGAGACATTTTTCTAATACGCGCAACAGAAGACATCATTACTCCCAAAAGGCGAAGAAAATAAAGCCTTGTGCGAAAAATGCAATAACACTGTCAATCCGGTGTGTGGAAGGGTACAGGCATAACCGAGGGTAATTACACTGTTCTCGGGACATTTAAAGGTTCTTACTCCGGTACGAATAATACAGGAAAGCAATATCGCCTGTACGTAACAGGCGGCAATCCACCTAGCAAAAAAATCAACTATGGAGATGCTGATAACTGCGTTAATACATACTCGCTCGTCGCTGAAGTTGGGGGGCTGTACGTTGCAAGAGATTTAAATGGCAACTCTCAGTGGCAAAAATCAGGGACAGTGAACTTTGAAGTCCCGGATGGGTCTTCATTTTCTATTGTCTCAAATGGAATGATGTCTTACGGCTGTGACTACGGATCGTTCACTGTCTTTCGTTTCCAATAACCTTGACAGTCTGATATGAGAAATGTGCTGGTTGTGTAACGTGTTGCAGATTATTTACCTGTACTCTGTCGTCTTAGCTTACCAACAGTCAAACTCCACAACTCTGAATGTTAGTGGGATTTAGCGATAAATAACGGCAGTTAAGCAGCCTTTTGATCAGTGGTAGGTGACGAGATTGAAACTCCCAGGTGAGCATCCGTAAGAGGGTAAGGGGTTTGACGTTACACTAAACGTCGATCCCGCTGGGATAATGAAGTTTATAGTTCCGGATTTACTCCAATCTGAGTTAGCGGTACCAGCCGATGTAATGATACGTCCGTCAACCATACCTTTAAGATCCCATGTATTACGGCAATTGTCACCGTCTTTAATTCCTCTATCTATAGTGGAAACGCCGCCGGAAGCGTAAACCGTCATCGGGCGGCCAGTATCGTTAACCGATGTGTAAGTGGAAACAAATGCCCCTAGCGAAGAGTAACTACCGTTATAAATGGAGCCGGAAATCCACACACCGGATTGACAGGAAAGTACGCCACCACTGGCATCACGGCTTATCAGCCCATTCGGATAACAGGCTATACCTGCAACGTTTACCTGACCCAGTTGCAAAACACCGCCAGCTGAAAGGTTGCCTGTTGCTTTAACTGTGGCACCAGAGACCTCGTTTGTTGCCGTAATATTGCGTCCGGCGCTGATGTCACTGTCAGCACGGACTGTAGCTCCTTTTACCTGTGCTCCCGCTGTAATATTCTGGGAAAAAATACCATTTAAACCACTCACATTTCCGCTGAATGTTCCTGTCTTACCATTAATGGTACCGACGCTGTTCAGATTATTTCCCCCCATGTCTATTGCTGTGTGCATTTTATTCAGGTCGGGGCGGCCATTAACCTGAAAACGGTACAACCTGTCGTTATCCTCCTGTGCACCAGATAACTCATCTGTTGAGAGGAGCACGACGATATGTCCATTTCCGGAAGTAGCTCCGTAGCTACTCAGCGGGATTTTCCAAGTCCGCAAGGCACCGGTGGCAGTTTTACCGTCATCGATGTATCCTCCGAATCCGGTTTTGATGTCCCTCGATATCAGCCTCAATGCTTTGGCCGGATATACACTTCCACCGCTTGATACCACCATTCCCTGCAACAATTCCGTGTTTTGCCCGTTTCTGACCAGGTACGTGTTCATACGCTGACCCTGGCTGTTTGTTTCGGTAAAACCGGACGGCAGAAAACCGGTATTTTTAAGCATGGCTGTGGTGATCACTGTCGGCGCGGTAGTGCTGGTTGCACTTAACAGCGTGGCATAGTTTCGCCCGACGTAGCCACGCGCAGCTGCTGCGTAGGTACTGATATGGGCTGCTTCAACCTGCCAGTTTTTCTCCTGTTGCCAGTCCTTGTATTTAGTGAGTCCAAAGACGGCCATTGCCATCACAACAAGGAGCGACAGAGCGACATCAAGATTTGCCCAGCCACGATCATGCTTTTTCATAGAATCGATATCCATACAGGTTGATACAGAAGAGTGAGCTGGAAAATACTCCCGCTAAGACAAAGCCAGGGTCCCAGCGGTCCCTCTTTTTTCCCCGATACATTCCAGGTTAGCAGCCAGAGAACAAAGGCTGCTGCTCCAAACAGAGTGACCAGTGCAGCATCTTTCCCACCCATCCAGGCAGTCAGGCCAGTTATCAGCCATAAATCCCCCTGACCCAGACGCTGAGTGCCCCGGTTTACCAGGACACTCAGTAGTGCCATCAGACTGACTGTTGCTGCGATCTCCGCCAGTTGTGTAGATATACTTTCAACTGAAACGTCTGATGCTGCTCCCCAGAGCAATCCCCCAAGTAACAGCCGTACTGTGAAGGTTCGTGGCAGATATCCACTGACTGCGTCTGTGCTCCCGGCCTGAAGAAGGAAGGCCATCATCACTATGGCAGCTGCCCGATCAGCAACAGGAACCGGTGCAAGGGCAGCGATCATACTGAAAGTAGCGAAGAACCAAATCCCTGCCGTCAAGGTTGTTTTCTGTTCCTTAACGTTTATCGGGTGCTCCTCCAGAAATTCGAGCACGCGGCACATCAGGACTCTGCCAATGATTGCGAACCCCAGTAGTAACGGCAGACTCCATGCTGTCGTCAGACTCGTAACTATGATGGTTCGCATATTCGCTTTCCTTTCACCTGTCGACAGACTCGAAGACCTTTCAGCTCCAGATAGAACCCCCAGATACGGTTGGCATATTGCTCACGGGTTTCGTGCCGATCCTTACGGAATCCAGCGTTGTAAGACCCGAGGCAATTCCAGGTCACACCACATACCTGAAAGTGGCTGGCCAGGATCCACGCCCCTATCTGAATGTTCAGACAGGGGCGCTTCAGCAGGTCTTCTGCCCCCTGGATGACACCCATCCGGACGAGCTTAGGAACATGGGTTGAGTTAATCTGCATCAACCCATAGTCCGTGCTGACCGGATTACCCTTTTTATCCCGGTTGGTGTTTGTGACCCATGGACGGAACGAAGACTCCCCTTTGGCCACTGCCTTAAGCAGCAGTGGCTCGATCTGGTATCGGGCACCGGCATTGTTAAAGCAGGCATCAAAAGTCGCAGGCGGGGAGTTCGTGCTGGCCATCAATGGGCCGGAGGAAAAGGACAGAATGAGCAGCGTCATTACCAGGCGGCAGGAGAGAATGCGTTCTCTCCGCATGTTGTCTCCTTAGCTGTTCATCGTGAAGATCAGCTTGTTGGTACCTGTGCTGCCATTGTCAGCTGTGCATTGCGCGCTGGCTTCTTCAGTTGTCACAACCCCATCACTGTGCGCCGTGGAGTTGATGGTGATCGCATCAGCAATTTTGGCGCGACTGAGTGCTGTGACGAGCGAGACGCAGGCACCCTGAGGAACCATTTCGTAGGTCAAAGAGAATCCATTTGAGAACCCGGAGACTGTGACAGGTGACAGTGTCACGGCTCCACCCCATCCATTATAAAGCGTGGCGGTGCCGGAAGAGGGGGTACCACGTACAGTCATACTTTTAGGCTGAAGTTTCATCTGGATAAGCGAGCCCATCATTTTGGCACCGGAAGTGAATGTGTATCCATCTCCTCCTTTCATCATGTTCTGGGTGCTTGTGATGAGCGACTGAATGTTCGACGACTCCTTACCTACGTTGACGTTATTTTTGAGGGCGAAGTATCCCGCCAGGACGATCCCGATGACGACCAGTACGATTAGCGCGATGCTGCCCTGCTCCAGGAAGCCCCAGCCGCGGTGTTGCGAAAGCGCCTTAGTTGGTTTGTATGGCTGAGAAGTTGGTTCAGAATTAAATTGCATGATGTTTCCTCATTTAAAAAGAGCCCGACGAGCTGTTAAGGGCATTAATATCCATAACGACAAGGACCAGAAGCAGAAGCATCAGGATCATTGCCAGGAACATGAGTCCGCGGATTACAACAGCGCGCTTTGCTACGCGCTCCAGGGTTTGTTCAAGCCAGCGCTGTCCGTAGTTAATGATGATTTCATCGTCTCCATCACCCTGCAAAAGGGAGAGGAAGTTGGCCGCTTCCTGCGACGGAAAATCGTAACCACAGTCCTTCAGGGCCAGTCCGAAATGTTTACCTTCACGCACATGTTCGGTAATCGCATCAATACGCACAGCAAGCCAGGGGGATGCCGTTTCCAGCAGGATCTCCAGCGCGTCTTTGGTTCTTACGCCGGACTGTAGCAGTGCACCGATATTCAACAGGAAGGTCGCGCCCTGAATATCCTTATAAACCGACCATGGCATCAGCCCGTCGAATATACGACGAAGCCTGTCAGGGCGATGCCAGCGCGGGAGTGACCAGACCGTCCAGATAATTAAAGCGGTGGCGGCGATGCCGGTTATCACTCCATACTCACTGAAATACACTGAGATCCCGTAAAGAAACCCTAGCGCCCCGGTCCAGTTCTCTGGCGGGCTGATTTCTGTCAGCGTAGGAAGTAGTTCGGCATTCAGTACATAGATGGAACTGGACAACATGATGGCAAAACCAATCGGATAGATGGCCATCTGCCATACAGCTGCGCGAATACGCTTACCCGCGTGGGTCAGGGCACAGGCGTATCTTAGTGAGCGTGGAAGTGACTCACTGCGTATGCCGGCGCTTATAACGGAAGCTTCTGCGGCAGGTAGCCACCGGGTGAGGGTGCGCTCCAGCGTTTTTTCGCCGCTGTTTTCCCTTAACGCATCAATACAGTCGTCCGTCAGCTCAACGTAGGGATGCCAGTTCTGGCCGAAGTTCGTCCATGCATTGCGCATTTTCTCCAGTGAAGGCTTTAGTTTCTGTCGGTTTTCAATCAGAAACCGCAGCGCATCATAGAACTGAACACGATACTGACCGCTGAACGTCTTACGGACCAGGTTATATCGGAGTCGTTTCAGGAAGTGCATTTCACGCATCATCCACCTCCAGACGTTCATCTTCATCGAGTGGAATGATCCGGTTGGCCATCAGCGGGTCGACCAGCCCCTCGTTGATTTTATGCAGAACGTGCCGGACACGGCTGATCCCCTGCATGTTGTTTATCCAGAACTGGCGAGCCGCAACCTTGCCGTCAGTTTTCAGCAGCTTAAAAAGACGGTTATTGGTCTCGATAACCTCGGCAATGACGGTACGTCCCCTGATACCCTGACCGACTTTGCCACGCACCTGGCCGTTGATCTCCACTACCTGTGTGCATGCTTCACACCCGTCCGGGTTATGGAAATAGAGCCTGTCGGTCGAGCAGACGCCTTCAATATTGCAGTATTTCTCCAGCCAGTTCTTTTCCTCGTCACTTAAGGTGTTGACCTTATCCTGCCAGGATATACGGCATTCCGGACATAGTGTGGGTACCAGACGCTGACTGATTAATCCGATTAAAAGCTGGGCATCACACAACAGATTTTCGTTAACACCGAGCGTAACCATACGCTCCGGGATGCCGAGTGCTGAGTTTGTGTGCAGGGTTGTCATCACCAGGTGTCCGGTCTGGGCGGCATAAATGGTGGCCAGCATCGAGACAAGGTCACGCATTTCACCCTCCATAATGGCGTCCGGATCCAGTCGCAGCGCTGACGAGATAGCTTTTCCCCAGGCGATACGTACTGCTTCCTCATCTGATTTGTCGCAGATGATTGGCGTCTGAACAGCTCCCACGACCTGCCCCTCAAGTGGGTCTTCGATGGTCAGAAGGTGTTGCCCGGGGTTGGTATCCAGATATTCACGGCAGGCGGTACGGAGCGTGGTGGATTTACCGGAACCAGTTGGCCCCGAGAGGATGATCTTACCTTCAGGTCGGTCAATCATGCGTTTAAGCAGCTTGATTTGTTCGGGTAGATAACCCAGTTGCAGGAAGTCAGGTACGTTGTTACCGTCATCCGGAATAAGTCGCATAACCGCAATCAGCCCATCGCCAGTTGGGCGGTGACTGTAGCGGGCACCAAACAGACCTATTTTCCGCATCATTGCCGGGGAGAGTCGTGCATCCTGTTCCCGGTGTGGGTAGAAGCTGGTTTCTGACACATCCGACATCGAGAGAATACAGGTGGCACAGAGGGATATACCTTCCTCCCGCCGACGTTCATCCACCACATGCAAATAGCCGTGGACGCGCATTTTGACCTGGAAGAGTGAATCTGAAATGAGAAAGTGAATATCTGAGGAACCGAGCTTTTTGGCCACTGAAAAATAGTTCAGGATCCGTTGTTCACTTTGGCTGCTGTCTCCATCCAGGTCTGCCAGAGTTAATCCTGTCTTATCGCTGGCCTGAGGTTGAGCTTCCTGCTTTTTTCGCGCCTCTCGTAAGTCTGAGAGAGTGACAAACCGATGTTTGATCCCCGGATGTTTGTTCATTAAGTCCATCAGCGCGGCCTGTACACCTGGGTCGACTCGCTGGTTGGTATCAATGAGGATTTCTTTCCTGTCACCGTCATCAAACAGCAGAAGAGATTCTGCAGTAATAGCGCTCATGGTTAGTCCCCAAAGGCAAGCAGTGTGCCATCGCTGAGTGTGACTCCGGCTAAGGTAATGCTTTTGACTGTGCTCTCCATTCCTGGAATACGGCTTCCGGGTGATACGACCAATGACAGTCCTGATTGCAGTTGTAGTGTGGCGCGGAGGTTTTTATCGCGGCCGTTAATCTCCAGCACGACAGGGCGATTACTCACAGTAACCGGACGTGCAGGCTGGCCAGGCAGTGAAGTATCGCCGAAGGAGGCACCGGGAAGAGCGGTGGCAGGAGTGCCGACGCTGGATTGATTTTCCTCAAGCTGGCGCTGCAGTTGCGCGCCCTGAACTTCTGCCTGAAGAATGACGTTTCGGATATGCAGCTGTTCAAGCTGTCCCTTTGTCACACCGGGTATCACGTTCCCTGCTGGCGGTGATACCTGCTGGTTCGTGGACTGAGAGGCCTGAACGGGTAAAGGCCCGAATATTGGCAGCAGGAGCCAGAGTGTCGCCTGCCGAAGAAATTTACTTTGCTGACGCATAAATTTTACCTTCAGTGGTATAGCTGAACGCACTTCCGTTCAGCTCGAATGTTAAACGGGTAAGTCGGATACCAGTTTCATCCAGACCGTCGAATAAGATGATGGCGGGGAGGGGCGCGGAAAAACTAAACGCGTATTCCTGCCAGTCCTGCACAGGAGGCGGTTCTCCGTTCGACCCCGGCAGGACTGGAGGCATGGCTACATCGGTGATGTTGAGTGTGATTTGCTGACGCTGGAACCAGGATAGGATGCGGATGAGCTGCAATGAACTGTCAGGCACTGCTTCATCCCTGAGTGGTCTGTCCGGGGGCGGTAATGAAATTCGGGCTTCCCGCCCCCCCTCCTTAAGATTGAATACTGGCGTGACACCGAAGACTTCCTGACTGCGAGCGAGAAACCCCTCGACTGTGCCACCGGGCATAATCTGGTACAAAAGGGTTATACCGTCAGGAGAACAGGTCCCGGATGCCAGTTTCCAGCTCCCCAGAACATGTAGCGCCGGATCGGTCTTTCTCTGACAATCATCAATCAGAGCCTGGGCTGTTACCTCGCGTGCCCAGGGATGAGGCAAAACCTTAGGTTTTGCCTGACTGGCGAACATTGCGCGCGCCCTGGCCTGTATTTCTTCAGCGGTGAGTACCGGTTCCTCCGGTGGTGTGGCCGTCTGCCACCAGGCAATGGCGCCTGTGCTGAGCAGCAGTATCGCGCAAGCCAGTAACCAGCGCTGCCTCCGGAGTCCATCTACATGCACACGGCATTGCTGTCGCCTGCGTGCAGATAGTCCGGCAAAGAGGCTGTTAGCATCAAGGGGGTTTTCCACTGATGCCAGACAGACCCAGCCTTCTGGGGGCGGTTCGTTCATGCTCAGGAACAGTGTCAGCAGCCCCTGCATTTTGTCCGCACTCCCTGTTTTATCGGCAGTGACGGCAGGCACACCATTAATACTGGCCAGAAACACGAAGTCGGTACTACTCAACCGATAAATGCCGTATCCATTTCGTGTGCTGGCACAGAACGCGAGTGCCAGCGAAAAGAGCTGGTGACGGCGATGACGGACGGGCAATCTGCCACTCCCAGCGACTGATTGCCCTGTGTCCCGTTTATTGAACTGTCCTGTTGAGGTGTGGACGCCGATGCCGTCTGTTCTTCCGGAACGTGATTTTATTGGTTGAAATGGCGGCAGCCGAAATTTTTGTCTTTCCGTTGGCGCCCAGTCCATCCCCGCCAGCCAGTAACGGCTGCGGGATTTTCCATCCCGGATTGTAAACAGGTAATCCTCATCCTTCATTTCAGCCTCCGGAACTTTGCGGGAATGTCGGTGTGATCACGATGACCAGAGTGGTCCGTTCGTTTTTACCTGACTGACTTCCGCCCAGGAGCGGGTTCCCTGGCGTAAAGGTGCCGGATTTATTGACGGAGGTATTGTTCTGATCAAAACCAGTGAGGATCAGCGATTGCCCGGCCCGGAGATTTGCCTTCTGGCTCAGAGAGCGCAGTTTGGTATATGGCATCTCGATGTAAGAGTTCCCGTCTTTTGACGTGAAGTTACGGATGGTCGGTGGATCTGACAGGTTGAAGTTTACCTGTAGCTGAACGTTACCTGTTTCCTGAATCAACGGTAACAGGGTCATGTTGAAACCGGTGGTGATCATCCCAGGCGTCAGCGTTGTGGTGGCGCCGACATCGGTGGTTGTCGTTGTAGCCGACTGCGCTACATAGACCGTCTGATCTGCCATCTGAATAGGCACGGGCGTCAGGTTAGTCACGGTACTGGACTGAGAAGTGACGACGCTGACATCGCCCTGTTCTGACAATGCTTTCAGCAGAAGGCTGGAGCCAGCAAACTTCGCGGCATTACCAGTAGCGGTATCAAGAATGGACGCGCCGGCAGAAATACCACCAGTGAGATCCCCTGTCGCGTTGTTAAGCGTGGCGCCAGCAGAGTGCAGTGACTTGTACACCAGGTTCCAGTCAATCCGGAAATCTTCGTTTCGTGAGTTACCGACGCTCAGGACTTCAACATTCAGGGCTACCTGTCTGTTCATGATGAGATTTTGCTCGTTCACATAACGGGCCACAGCGGCCTGTACTGACGGCGTGTCTGTCACAATCAGTGATGAGCTGGAGGAGGACAGCCAGTAGCGACCTTTGTTCGGGGTCAGCATCGACTCCACAGCTTTTCGCAGATCAGCATACAAATCGTATTCCTGCCCCGTGGTTGTGCTCTGGGAGGTTGTGGATTCGCCGGAGGCGGAGTTATCTGTACCACTGGTGGCTCCCATACTGCTGGTCGTCCCTGAGCTGACGCTCGACGTGCTGGACGTTTTAGTGTTCAGCATGGCCAGCGAATAGGTCCGGGTTTCCATCAGATAGAACACGATAGTTCCATTATCCATTCGCCAGTAGAGACCGCTACGGCTGGCCATCAGATCCAGAAGTCCGCCCAGGTCTCCCTGCCACATCAGTCCGGTAAGGTTCAGGGGCTGGCTGGTTCCTCCAGTCGGCAAAGAAGTTACGCCCCCCAGACTGGCCAGTGGCGTCCGACCGCTGTCATCAGGTGGTGGTAGTGTGCCACTCATCTGGCGTGTGACGCCGGTACTGACGCTGCTCTGGCTGATATCAAGGGCGTCAGGAGTAAAAATAACGGGGGTTCCACACAGCGCGGTGATGCGTTGTGCCAGTTCCTGTAGCGTAATAGTATTTTTTGCCTGGGTGATATTACATGACGGAGCCTGGTGGTTCCGTTCACGAACGGCGACCGGGATAGGACTCGGATTAATCCACTGACGCTCCGTCCAGGTCAGTGGTTGTTGATGTTGTGTTCGCGGGAGCTGTGCCTGTGCGCGGGCTACCGTGGCGTCAGATTGTGCCTTAGTCTGCATTTTGTTGATTTCAGAGAAGGTACAACCTGCGAGCATGGCAAAGCAGGACGCCATCAGCAGGCGCCGCAAAAGGGTTTTCTTCATGGGGGAAATCCGGATTAGTTGAGGTAAACCACAGCGCCTTCAGGAACGCCCTGTGGAGCCGTGAGCCCGGTGGCCAGACCGGAAAGCCAGATTAACTGGCCGCTTCTCATGGTGCCGATGAGTGCCGAACCGCGACTCTGTGCCCGTAAGGCATCAACGAGTCCAGCTTGTTCCGGCATCCAGACCCACAATCTACTCTGAAGTAACCGGTACTGGATCCGGGCGTCGGGAGTAAAGGGAAGACCCAGCTGGTCAACTGGAACTGTGCCATTCGTTTGGCCAGTTTTGTAACGCCAGTCGTTAACGCGGTTGGCGATAGTCAGGATCTGGGAGGCATAAAGCTGGCCGCTCTGCGTCTGTATTGCAGTCCGGCTGGTCTGATTTTGTTGCGAATCTATATCACCGACAATCAGGAAAAATATCATGCTGATTGCCAGTATGACCCAGCCCATCACCGACCTGCCGGAGTGTCTGTGACAGATACCACGCACTGCATGCGGGAAGCTTCAGCATAAAGCGGTTTCTGTGCTGAACGGTAAAGGTCGAACATCTGACCGAGCATGGTTTCAAATGAGCCGCGGAAGGTCAGTGGTGCGTCAAGCCGATAATCCGTCACGGATACTGGCCAGATAACCGTCCAGTGCGATGATGCGCCTGATTCACAGCGGGTATCCTGCGCCCATTTCATCAACATTTCCCGAAGAGTCGTTCCCGATGGCGCCAGCCAGGTTTTACCCTGAACCACAGGTGCGACTGGTTCCCCGGTGGCTGGTTGTGCTTTAACTACCGCTGTTGGTGCCTTCATCGGTTTTGTTGTTACAGAGGATGTGCTGGTTTTAACCGCTGCCGTCGGTATGGGTTGGGTCACCTCCGGTCCGCTGAACGGATTTCTCGGCGCGCCAGACGCCTGTGGCGGCGCAGGGAGGTTTCCAGTGGACAGTGCAGGGACGGTCATCTGAGCGGTTTGCCCCTTTCGCTGCAATGTGACGGCATGACGATCCCAGTCCAGCTGACCCTGGATGGATTGCTCTGTCAGCAGACGGTTGAGCACCCTGGTCCACTGGTCATTGGTGTCGACCGAGACGATACGGGTATTCAGTACAGGTCGCAGGGCATTCTCATAGTTCAGCGTCCAGCCAGTCGGAATGATGCGCCTGACCCACTGTTCGAAAGTGAGGTTACGCACCTGTGATAATGACAGAACGGCAACGGGACCTGGTGTGCCGGTAAATGTGAGTGCCGGCAGCGCTGGATTCATGATGGGGCTCACTGAGCTGACTTGTTTTGCGGAGGAGGCCATCATTGTTGGTTGCGGCAGCGGGGAGGTCTGCGATGTTACCGCTACAGATGTCGGCTGGCGTACGGGAACGGGAGTGGCCGCCGGAGGCGCAATTCGCCGCTGTGTCTGTGTAATGATATCGGCACTATCGCTGATCTGGCCGTCGACAAACACGAGCGCAGGTGTGTCAGGAGCAATGTTACGGTTATTAAATCCCGCGCAACTGCTTAACAGCGACGGTATTAACAGGGGCAGGGCAAGTTTTTTCATGATGATCCCCGGGGTTATTCGGTGGGGTGAACGGTAATACGTGGAAAAGCACAGTTCGCGTCAAAACCGATACCGCTGATCAGAACATCGTCTCCGCGCGCTATCAGAATTTTTTGCTGTTGAGTTATGTAATTTTGCGAGGGCAGGTCTATCCCTTCCTCGGCTGAGCCAGCTGAGAGTTTTGATAATTCGGGATGGCAGGCGTGTCGTACCGCCAGTGAAACGAGTTGTTTGTCATCCCCTGCATCGCTGACGACAGCCCTGACCGTGGTTCCATAAGAGAGAGTGCGGTATTCCTTACTGACGATTTTCCCATCTTCCGTAGTGACCGAATTTACATAGCGTACGCTGTCTGAGTTGTCGAAAGTAACAGGTTGGCTGAGCGGCGCATCCATCCTGAGAGAAACCACTTTTTGGACAGAGGCTGGTTTGCCGTGAGTAATGTCAATACGCTGATCGGGCTGTGAGGATGAGCAGGCGCTCAGGATAAGCGGCAATACGGCAAGGGTAATATGTTTCATGTTTTTTACTCCGGAGTTAGTTGTTAGTGAAATACAGGTATGAAAGGGAGCAGGAAGTGACGAGTCGGGACGGTTATGTTTTTTGAGAGATGATAATGAGGCGGTTCGTTTCGTCATTGAGGGGAAGAGCAACACTGAGCTTCTGTCCACCTTTTAATCTGAGAAGTTGTCGGAAGTTGATAGCGTAACGGGAATATTCATTTTTTGAGCTGCCAGTGGTCCGGGAAAGCTCTACGGTCATCTGCATTAATGCAGAGTCTGCGGAAAGAGCCGGCGTTATCACTAATGAGAGATCATCCACGACATTTTCTTTCTTCTTCTCCCCTGTCGTTGCGTGTTGTTGAGCGGAGTAATTTGAAACAGAGAAAAGTAATGCCTTGTTGTTGGTTGTGACTCCTGACATATCGTAGAGCAGTCTGACGTCCCCTTTAGCGACCAGTTCCGTGAGTTCGTCTCCCAGTGAAGCGCTGACCGGTCTTAAAGATATTTTTGCACCTGGCTGTTCAAGCAATTCCTTTAGTTCAGGCGTTACGGGAGTGGAAAGCTCGTAAATACTGGCTCTGACAGGAATGTATGCAGTTTCGTTTTTCTGATACTGCCCGATTTCATTACGGTGATGAGCCTGGTTTGAAGTAGTAGCTCCGTTGCAGCCATATAACGCCAGCAGGGAACATAGCACGCCCAATGTATGCGTTTTCATGATTAAGCCTCGGCAAAAAGATTAATGAAGGTCAGGGCGCCATACATCTCCGTAGCGGACGCCTTCACGGGCACCCCATGCTGACTCCGGCAGTGTGTGATGTCCGATATAGAGTGTGCGAAGAGTGGCTTTGGGTAGTGAGATATCGCGGCCACGGACAACAGAGAAACGATCGAGATAGAAAGACTTTTCTACCTCATCATCTTCATTTTTTTTCAGGAGGAGTTGAAGCGTGACGGGGGAAGCCATTGAGCCTGTCGCGGTAAATGCTTCTTCCATACGGGTGAACTGTAGGATGTGGTTCTTACGATTTCGCTGGCGTTCCATGATTTCAGTTACAACCTGCTCAGGCCAGGGGCAAAGGCAGTGCTTCCAGCCAAGGCCGAGAAGTGAATTAAGAACTGCCCGAAAACGAAACAGATCACAGTTCCCGGTTGAAACAGCGTTGGTCCAGAGCGCAGTCAGGACGTCATCAATGGGACGATTTCGTTCGTTTTCGAGCAACTGCCGGATAGTCATAAACTCGCTACTCATCCCTTTGAATGTTGGTATTCTTCGTGCTCCGCTTAGCCATTCTGTGATGAATCTACGTTTGCCACGCTCTGAGGTTATGTGATGGTTTTCGACTGCCGTACGTAAGGCTACGAGAATGCACCACAAGAGATGGCTGACCTGTTCCTGGGTGGATTGCATGGTTTGTCTCTCTCTGGTTCCGGTTTCTGGCAATGACGTCTGTACCTTCATTCCGCCAGAATGAAAGAAGCCTGAAAGCAGGCTGGCTACAGGAACAGAGGGTGTTCATTGGGCAGGGCCAGCCCAGACGTCATTGCCGGAAAACGGTGAAAAAAAGCCCCCGTGAACGGGGGAAACTAAAGGGATGGTGTAAAACTGGTTTGAACCAGCTTAAGAGGCTCGGTTAAGTACATTTTAAAATCCCCACGCATCAGCATGGGTGATCATATCGAACAGCATTGCAGTCCGGGATATGGGATGATCCGTTTTATCTAACTGCGTAAGGCGTTTGTATTGGCTTTTTGTCAGCCAGATATCTGATGCCGCTTCGAGTTCAGCTCTTGCAGCAGGGTGATGAGTCGGGTCGGGGTATTTCTTCATTAATGCTTCGACTACCCTTGTATTCACAGGGGCAATTTTACTGCCGAATTTCACAAAGTCGCAGAATGCAGAGTGCGCCCGAATCATATCTATTTTCTGTGATTCGAAATCTGCCTTAAGGAAGAAATATCCTGGGAAAACGGCCGAGATCCTTTTTCTGAAAACATGCGGGGCATCCGCACGCCGTATTTGCGTTAAGGATAAAGGTGTCCATGGAGTTATTCTCCTGTCGTGTAGCCAGTCGAATAAGTTCTCGCGGTTTTTGCCCCCGGTAATATAGAGAGCAAGATACCATTGTTGGTTACATACAGTCTCAATATTCATTTTTGAACGCTTCGCGCAGAATTGATCCATGAAAGGATAATTCAAGTTCAATGGGGTCGAACATACTCAACCATGAAGGCGAAACAGTCTTACTAACAAACACTTAAGTTTGCATGCTGTAGTTCGAGCGCCTTCATGGCTCAGGATGCTCTTGTAGGTTAGTCCCTTAAGTAAAATTGGCGGCAATACTTAAGGAACTGTGCGTATTTTTGTTTCTCTGTATAATGAAGTAAAGTGTAAATAGGCTGAATCCTAAAAATGCACCCTCAAGGGTGCATTTTTTGATTAATTTGTGATCATCAATGAAATCATGAAAAAGTATGAGCGTGACAATATAACTGCACGCATTGCATCGTTACTTTTTAAGTTCAGAGCTTTAGTACTTCGCTTCAGATGCGAGCGGACTGTCTCAACAGAAATATTGCAAATGTCAGCGATTGTCTCATATGCATTACCGTGAGCATACAGAGTAACGATTTCTAACTGTTTTCTGGAAAGCTCAGGAAATACGCTATGCAGGGCGTTAATAGTGTTTTCATTAATCATCGTTAAGTCCCCTAGCAAATCTATACGTAGTAAATTTACGCGCAATATGCATCCCCTTTAATGGGGAGAAACCCCATGGACCTTGTCGCGACATGTGGTATGGGCGAAGGATTTCTGATGAGGGTGAGCTTTAGCAGCTAGGCCTATAAAGGCATGTTCATTTGCTAAGGGGGATATAGAAATTTTTGATAGGTTCTTGCACATCATAGATGAAGCTCCCGTGTAGATACTATGTCGGCTACCAAGGAGTTCTCACGCTCTGGTGGCAGCCCAGGCAGGGGTGAGAAACCGGCCTACACGGTACCGGCCAACCTTACGGTTGCCCTACCTGAACCGCCATTACGAAGATGTGCTGGTTCAGTACACAAAAAAACACGCTTGTGCGTGTCTATGTGCACGTGTAGATACGGGTTCTCACGCCCGATCACAGGATTTACTGTGACCTTTGAAGACTACTGTCTGCTTAGTGATGAGTCAACTAGATACGCATCAGGAGCAGCTCTGAATAGTCGAAACCGAGGCTTTAAAAAACGAGGGGGAACATATGCATCCCAGTTATTCTTTTTGCAAAAGTCTAATAGTTCGGCTCCAGACGAGGTCCCGGTTTTCTGCAGGCATCGGCTGATTCTGTGTTCTACCGCTTTAAGAGAGGTTCCTAATATTCGAGACATCATTTTCCTGCTGTATTTTAGAGAGATTAAGAAGATGGCCTCCCATTCAGCATTTGTGAATATCTCAGACGGTACCCTGTATACCAACGATTTGGGAACGTCTCCCGATAGCAAGCTGTCTGGCCCAAAAATATCAACAGGCCTAACTTGAAGCATCGTTCCTGAGCAGATCCCGTCATCGTCGTAATAGGGTCTAGATTCGAAGCATAGGGCATGTATGGAGTTGCTCTCACCTATTGGATGCGTAACGATTGAAGAAAACTTATCTTCATGTTCCATAACGAGTTCCTCCTGCTTATGTATTCGTTGTGAGAGGTAAGCTAAGGAGGTAGGGAGCTGGTCCAACGTTTTTCCTACAATCGGATAATCGTTGGGGAGTTTTAATAATCGAAGAAAAGCTTGGTTTACCGCTACATACTGCAGATTGCCGTTCTTGATTGTCATCGGTTCTCTGCTGTTGGATATCAGGTTTAAAACCTGGGGAGCGAGTTGGAATTTTTTTTTGAAGAAACGAGTTTAGACATCATCCACTAAGAGCCGTATGTATTTGAAATTTAGAGATATATTCTGTGTGTTGATGTACTATATCATGTAAGGCGACACTTAACTGGATTTGATCTGCGATCATAATATTAGTTAATGATGCTTTTAAGTGTCTGATTGTATGCTACGATACAATAATTCGTAGGTGCTATCTGTAAATCAGGAGGAGTTATGGCACATCCGATACATTGCACGAAAGTCGCTGGTATCACGGAGTTCAAAAGGGATCCGTTAGGGACTGTCGAGTCAGCAGAGGGTGATGCTATTGCTATTCTGAACCGTAGCGCGCCGGCATTTTATCTTGTACCACTTGAGCTGTTCGAAAGCTTAAAACGAGACGCAGAAGCGCATCGCTCCAGAGGTGATGTTTGATCCTGCTGCCGGATAGATCCTAAAAATTGATCCTGCATTGTTGTGGTGATAAAGTCGGAGAACTTATTGTTCTAAATGAATTTATTAGGTTGTCACGCCGAAGAAGGTGGCAGGTTCTGGGTGGTTAGTTAGCAAAGCCCAGAAAAGCAAAAACCCCGATAATCTTAGATACTTGGCGGCATCGCGAGATTAACGGGGTCCTTAACAAATCATGCAGAAGTTGTTGCTTCTGTATGGGAGTATAACCCGTGCGCGAAAAAAGACAAGAGATTCCGTACTTACTCCTTCTGTGCAACATAAGCGCAGGAAGTGGTGAGTAAGCAGAATTCCGAAACCACTACACTTTACCGTCAGGTAAAAAATCCGAATCCAGTTTTCATTCCTGAAAAGGGAAAGAAAACCCTTCCGTTCTGTGAAAAAATTCGCGAGAAAGCTGTTGGCTTCACTGAGCGTGCAGAGTTCCAGGCACTGGTTGCTATGCTGATCGCCCGTGGTGAGCGCAAAAAGCGCCCGCCAGTGTTACGCATACGGGCACTGGAAGCATCCGTACAGGCAATGTGTCACTATTTTAATCCCCTTGCTAATCGCGTTGGTTCATCGCTCACTACCATGAGCATTCGCTGCGGACTGGCCACAGAAAAAAAACGTCTGTCGATCACCCGTCTGACGGGTGCCCTGAAGTTTCTCGCTCAGCTGAACCTCATTACCTATAACACCGAATACGATAAAGAAATTGGCTGTAATATCCCCACAGACATCACTTTCACACCGTTGATGTGGCAGGTGCTTGGGGTGTCTGAAGAAGCCGTTGCTGCTGCGCGCCGCAGCCGTATTGAGTGGGAAAATAAGCAGCGTGAGAAGAAAGGGCTTCCTCGCGCCGGTGCTGATGAACTTATCAGTGCGGCCTGGTCATTCGTTCGTGAACGCTTCCGTCAGTACCACAAGTCACGCTATGAACACGGCATGAAACGTCACAGGGCGCGTAAGGACGCTCCGCGAACGCGCAAAGAGATCGAGCTGCTGGTTCGCCAGCAAATCCAAAAAGAAATCAGGAAAGGCCGCTTCTTCGGTAATCTTGATGCGGTTCGGGCAGAGATAGAACGCCGTGTCTCGGAGCGAATGAAGCTTTCGCGTGGCCATTACGCACGACTTGGTGATGCATTGCTGGTCACAACCTAACGCCAGCTAATACGCTGCCTTTTTGAATCTGGTGCCCTGGCATCGGTTTACGCCTGCCCACTTTTCGGCTTTTATTGCCGTGTTAACCTTCTTCAGCCCCTGTTTCAGGCCCCCGTCGGGGACCTGAATGACAAACATGTCCTGCTGATGCCGGGTTTTCTAAACTTAACCAAAATTCTTCTTTTGTTGCCCGCATATTTCTGTGACCGAACGCCCAATATTTCACCGCTTTTAGGTTTTCATCCAGTTATCCACATAAACCACAAGAGGCTAAAGTGATAAGCTACTGGATGGATGCTTTTTAAACCACAATAAGGAATTTCTACAAACCGCGATGATCCTTTTAAACTTCTGATCTCCTATCTTTTAAACTTCAGTCATTACTTACATTTAAAAATAAAACCTATTCGCCACCTGTCCTGTGGACATGTGTATAACGCCCGCCCTTGCAGCGGACAAAGTCCGCGCCGGTTCGGTTCAGGCGCTTTGCGCCTAGAGTTAGCACCCGCCAAAAATGGCGGGCAGGGTTCAGAACGTTACAACAGCAACAGTCGACCACTTACTCCTAGGATCCTCAGCTCCCCACAAAAAACCCACCACTGAAAAGCGCCGCCGCCCGGGCCGAAGGCCCGGAACAACATCGCTTTTAATGATGGATGTTGTAACTAGATTCCTGGACCGCTGTAAGTTCGACTGCGGTAAGCCAGGAATACACGCTCGTAAGCGGCCCTGACGGCCCGCTAACGCGGAGATACGCCCCGACTGCGGCTTCGCCTTGTCGTGACCACTCCGACCGCGCACAGAAGCCTCTATGCCGTATTTAGCGGGTATGGCTTAACAGGGCGAGGGATGGGATAGGTAGAACCTTTCAAAACGGTAACCGGCTTCGCCGGGCGACGGCGCCACTAACCGACTGAGCCCTGCTTAAATTCATCTGGCGCCTCCATGCCGCAAAGCGGCATTCAGAAGACTGGCTGCGCACTGCTCGCCAGTCCGGGCCTGATGTTCAATCCGGGGTCAACGGTTCCGGATAAGACCCGCTTCCGGTTAAGATATATTCATTCCCCTGAACAAAGGAAAAAAGCCCGCGGTGAATCAGTCAGGAAAATCGGCCCATCTGGCGTGGTGTGCCCTGGTGGCGCTGGCCTTAGCCAGGCAGAACGGTGACGTGGTGTCACCGGCACAGGAAAATCTCTTTCTCACCCGCTGGCTGGCGACCGCGCTGAGACAACGTCGTTTTTCGCGCGATGTCGCTTCCGACATTGAGTGGCTGCTTAAACAGGGCCGTCAGCTGGGCGTCAATGCGCAGCTGGCCAGTAAGCTGAATTACCTGTGGCATTCCTGTACCGGCGAGTTGTCTGAGCAAAATGATCTGTTCCGGCTGAACCATGCGCTGGAGGCAGCGAAGGCTATGAACTGGAATTACCGTGTGTTAAGCGACCGGGAATGGTCCGGCCGGAATGCCGTAACCCTGAATGCCGGCGTGAACGGCATTTATCTTTCACGCTCCAGTCTCGATGCCGCATTTGACGACGACGGCCGACAGATAAATCCTTTGTTGGTGCGTCTGACAGGGAATGTACCGGGACTGGTGACGCTGTTTATCCGCAGTGACTGGCAGGTGCAGCCTGAAGGTGATGCCTCCCTGACTTATCTGCACCGATTGTTGGCCCGATCGGCTAAGCCGCGCGACAGCGCACCTTAGCCCCACCTTCCCCCTTCGCTAAAACTGTATATACTGTTTATATGTACAGTAAAGAGGAGGGTGTATGACATGCTTACTATCATTGAGCCCCGACCCGACACGCTGCTGCCGGGCCGGCCGATCTATACAGAACGCATTCCTGCAGGTTTTCCATCTCCTGCAGCTGGATATGAAAAGCAGGATCTGAACCTGCATGAATATTGCGTCAGACATCCCTCTGCAACCTATTTTCTGCGTGTGGAAGGCAACAGCATGGAAGACGCCCGGATTCACGATGGCGACGTACTGGTTGTCGATCGCGCCCTGGAGCCTGAGCACGGCAGTATTGTGATTGCCGCCGTGGACAATGAATTTACCGTGAAGCGACTGCTGCTGCACCCCCGCCCCTGCCTGATGCCAATGAATCCTGCCTACAGCCCGCTCTATTTCGATCCTGACAGTGACACCGTGCAGCTGTGGGGCGTTGTCAGCCATTCTGTGATGAGACATCTGTAGTGTTTGCCCTCATTGATGTAAACGGCATGTATGCCGCCTGTGAGAGTGCCTTCCGGCCTGACCTGGCCAGCCGTGCGGTATGTTGCCTCAGCAACAACGACGGGGCGATCGTGGCCCGGAACCGGCTTGCAAAACTGGCAGGACTGAAAATGGGGGAACCCTATTTCAAAGCGAGGCCGCTTATTGAAGCGCATAACGTGGCCGTATTCAGTTCAAACTACACCCTGTATGCCTCCATGTCAGCGCGTTTTGCGGCGGTAGTGGAATCGCTGTCTTCCCGTGTGGAGCAGTATTCAATTGACGAACTCTTTGTGGACTGTCGTGGGATGGAAACGGCAATGAACCTGGAGGCATTCGGGCATCAGCTGCGGCGTGAAGTGCAACGTCATACGACGCTGACCTGTGGAGTGGGCGTCAGTTTTACCAAAACGCTGGCAAAACTGTGTAATCACGCCGCCAAGACCTGGCCAGCCACCAGGGGCGTGGTTGCCCTGACTGACGAGCGCAGACTGCATAAACTGATGGCCATTCTGCCTGCGGCCGAAGTCTGGGGAGTGGGAAGGCGCATATCAGCGCGGCTTGAAACGATGGGGATCAGAACGGCGCTGGATCTGATGCGGGCTGATACCCGGTTTATCCGGAGTAATTTCAGTGTGACGCTGGAAAGAACGGTGCGGGAGTTACGTGGCGAAATCTGCTTTGGCCTCGATGAAAACCCGGCAACCAAACAGCAAATTGGGGGAACCGCAGAATTCGGAAAAAATCGTACGCTAAGCTAACGGTGTTCTCGTGACAGCTCTTTGACTAGGCTTTCTAAGGCCATTCTGATAGCCCTGACTTCCTGAAAAGCCATGGCTAAAATTTGTGCGGCTAAAAGGGATAACCGATGGTAAAGTAAGTTATCCCTGTCGAGATACTGAAAAGCGTTATCCTCGTTTTTCCCAAAACTGTTTTGCCAGTTCGCTCAGAGCGCTAGTTAACTGAGCGACAGATTTCGCACTTTGCAAATTATTCTGCCCGGTCTGTACATTGGTATCAGCAGCATCGCGTATATTGATAATACTGCGGTTTATGTCTTCACTTACTGCTCCCTGCTGCTCGACCGCAGTCGCTATTTGCGCGTTCATGTCGGTAATTTCGTTAACGCGTTGGCCAATTCCATCAAGAGCTGTAGCTGCTTCCTCTGCGTGAGCTACACTCGTGTGCGCTTGCCGACTACTTTGCTCCATGACTGTAACAGCGGATTGCGCTCGCTCTTGTAGAGCGCTGATCATGCTTTGAATATCCGTTGTCGATTGCTGTGTGCGAGCAGCAAGACTGCGAACCTCATCGGCGACAACAGCAAAACCACGCCCCTGCTCACCAGCACGCGCGGCCTCAATTGCTGCGTTGAGTGCCAACAAATTCGTTTGCTCGGCGATCCCTCGTATAACGTCAAGAACTTTTGATATCTCGTTACTTTGACCTTCAAGCTCATGAATAACCTGAGTGGCTTGCCTAATTTCACCTTCAAGGGCAGTGATTGACTGGCTTGTGTGGGCTACCAGACGCTGGCCAGATGCCGTCTCAGTGTCTGCTCTTCCGGCCGCATCTGCAGCATGCTGTGCATTGCTCGCAACCTCTTGAATGCTTGCCACCATTTGGTTTACTGCCGTTGCTATTTGATCTGTCTCTGCCTGCTGCTCAACTGTAAGTACATTGCTTGACTCAATATCCTTTAGTAGGCCTCGGGTGTGTTCGCTAAGCCGATTTGATGCATCACCTATGCGACCTACTATGGCGCCTGTTTCAGCTTGCATCATTCGTAAAGCAAACTCTATTTGGCCAAACTCATCGGTGCGCCCAGTGTAGAGGGATTGACTTAATGGGTTATTGGAAATATTCCTGGCTCTTTCAACCAGTCTTCCAAGAGGAGAGAGAATAGCCAAAACACTAACAGAGCTTAAGCTTCCTGACATTAAAGTGGCTAACAATAAGCTGCTTATTGATGTATCAGTAAGCATGCCGGCAGCCATTGCGCTTGATATAATACTACCCCATATGAGCAAGAGTATTTTCACGGAAAAGCTAGCAGCCAATTTCGGCCTCGCGGCCTTCCCGCTTCTCAATTGAGCATATAATTTTTCCGCAGCCAAAACCTGCTCAGGTTCAGGCTTGGTCCTTACAGACTGGTATTCAACAATCGAACCATTCTTAGCTATTGGCGTTACATAAGCACTTACCCAATAGTGGTCGCCATTTTTACAGCGATTTTTTACTAGCCCCATCCATGAGCGGCCAGATTTTAATGTACTCCACATATGCTCAAATGCAGCAGGCGGCATATCTGGGTGTCTTACGATGTTGTGAGGCTGGCCTAATAGTTCTTCCTCAGTGAAACCACTGATTTTAATGAAGTCAGGATTAACGTACGTGATATGGCTTTGAGGGGAGGTAGTCGAAAGGGCACTGTTGCAAATAGTCGGTGGTGATAAACTTATCATCCCCTTTTGCTGATGGAGCTGCACATGAACCCATTCAAAGGCCGGCATTTTCAGCGTGAC
>NZ_JAALCJ010000010.1 GCF_011078175.1 Enterobacter cloacae | reverse complement strand
GGTGGTCCCACCTGACCCCATGCCGAACTCAGAAGTGAAACGCCGTAGCGCCGATGGTAGTGTGGGGTCTCCCCATGTGAGAGTAGGGAACTGCCAGGCATCAAACAAGTGAAGAGGCCATCCGCAAGGATGGCCTTTTTGCGTTTTTGCACCACTGAATTTTACATGCCGGGTAAGATGAAGCCGCCACCCGGCAGGTCACTGCGCACTCCACGTCACAATAAACGCCGCAATCCCATCCACATCATTTAAATCCAGCACCGGAATCTCCAGCGGTAACGAAACATCACTGGCCACGGCAATCACATGCTCATCCAGCGTTAATTCGCTAATATCATGCCCGGCATCGCTTCTGAACAGCAGGATCTTCGCAACAGCCTCATGCTTAAATCCCTCAACCAGCACCAGATCCAGCGTGGAGTGATCCATCCGGCTGACAAGATAAGCGAGATCCAGCGGTGCTTCATCCGGTGTTTCGGTCATTAACGCCCAGCGCTGGTTACTCGCCACCATCGTTTGTGCAGCGCCAGCCTTACGCAGCTCATAGCTATCTTTCCCCGGCTTATCGATATCCATGTTATGGTGCGTATGCTTAATCAATCCGGGACGAATGCCTTTGACGCAAAGCGCAGGTATCAGTTTTTTTAGCAGCGTAGTCTTTCCGGTGCCACTCCATGCAGAAATCGCTAAAACGGGTATCATTTCTCCTCCTGCATCATCTTTAAATCTTCCGAGGTGTTCACATTCACAAATGCCGATTTCATGTCGCTGAAATCAACGGAATGACCTCCTGACTGACGCATAAAGACCATCACCCGTCGCTCTCCTTCGGCCAGGTAAGCTTCCAATGCAGGTATTAACGAGCGATTAACCAATGCGATAGTCGGATGGTCGCGTTCACCGTCGTGTACCCAGACGACGGGAGCGCCATCGCGCCGCTGCACCAGACGTTCAACCAGACAGGAAGGGATGAAAGGCGTATCACATGAACAAAAGAGAAACCACTCTCCGTGCGACTGCTGCATAACGGAAAGCATTCCCGCCAGCGGACCGGGGTAGTCCACAAGGTTATCCTGATAAACCGGATACCCGCTGCGCTGATAAATATCAACATGTCGGTTAGCGCTAATCGCCATCGACGACACCTGATCTGCCAGCGTATCAGCAACATGCTGCCATAAGGGAGTGTTGTTCAGGAGCTGAAGCCCCTTATCCTTTCCGCCCATTCGCGTTGCCCTGCCCCCGGCCAGAACGACCCCGATGATTTCCTGGCATTGATTCACGAATATCGCCTCTTTTATTGTGGGATTGACCCTGCTAACGTGTCTCTCTAAATGAAAGGAGCACTACCATGAAATGTAAACGTCTTAATGAAGTCATAGAGCTTCTCCAGCCAGCCTGGCAAAAAGAGCCAGAGCTGAATCTGATGCAATTTTTACAGAAACTGGCGAAAGAGTCAGGTTTTGATGGCGAACTGGCTGACCTTTCTGACGACATCCTGATCTATCACCTGAAAATGCGTGACTCTGCCAAAGATGCTGTAATTCCTGGGATTCAGAAAGACTATGAGGAAGATTTTAAAACCGCTTTACTGCGCGCTCGAGGCGTAATTAAAGAGTAAAAGCTTGTAAGCGGAGCCACCGAAGTCGCCACAAGATGATATCCTGAATCATTCGTATAATTTCCGGATGATCGGATGAACGACCAGGCTTTTACTTTCCAGACACTACACCCGGATACCATTATGGATGCGCTGTTCGAACAGGGTATTCGGGTGGATTCCGGGTTAACCCCTTTAAACAGCTACGAAAACCGCGTCTATCAATTTCAGGACGAAGAGCGCCAGCGCTTTGTCGTAAAGTTTTACCGTCCACAGCGCTGGTCCGCAGAACAAATTCAGGAAGAGCATCAGTTTGCCCACGATCTGTTGGATGACGATGTTCCCGTTGCGGCACCGCTCAAATTCAATAACCAAACGCTGCTGACCCATCAGGGATTTTATTACGCGATATTTCCGAGCCTGGGCGGAAGACAGTTTGAGGCGGATAATATTGATCAGATGGAATGGGTCGCCCGCTATCTGGGGCGCATTCATCAGACGGGACGTAAAAAAACATTTGTTGCCCGTCCGACAATTGGTGTGCAGGAATATCTTATTGAGTCGCGACAGGTATTCGAAACATCGGCGCTGATCCCGAATGCGCTAAAGGATAATTTCCTCACGGCGACCGATAAGCTTATTGATGCTGTAAAAGCCTGCTGGCGGGATGATATTACTACTCTGCGCCTGCACGGTGACTGCCACGCCGGGAATATTCTCTGGCGCGATGGGCCGCTATTTGTCGATCTTGATGACGCACGTATGGGACCCGCGGTGCAGGATCTGTGGATGCTGCTCAACGGTGATAAAGCCGAGCAGCGCATGCAGCTTGAGACCATAATTGAAGCTTATGAAGAGTTTAGCCCCTTTAATTCAGACGAAATTGCCTTGATAGAGCCTTTACGTGCGATGCGATTTGTTTATTATCTCGCGTGGTTAATCAGGCGTTGGGAAGACCCGGCTTTTCCCCGAAATTTCCCCTGGCTTACCGGGGAGGATTACTGGCGCAACCAGATATCCACATTTACCGAGCAGGTTAAGGTTCTACAGGAACCCCCTTTGCAATTAACGCCGATGTATTAATTGGACACACCCAGGAGAGAGTTAATCATGAAAAAAATTTGGCTGGCGCTGGCTGGTATGATTCTGGCATTTAGCGCAACTGCTGCGCAGTTTACCGACGGCAAGCAGTACATCACGCTGGACAAACCTGTTGCTGGCGAGCCTCAAGTGCTGGAGTTCTTCTCCTTCTACTGCCCGCATTGCTACGAGTTTGAGCAGGTACTTCATGTTTCAGACAATGTGAAGAAAAAGCTGCCGGAAGGCACTAAAATGACGAAATACCACGTTGAGTTCCTTGGCCCACTGGGTAAAGATCTGACTCAGGCATGGGCGGTCGCGATTGCGCTGGGCGTGGAAGATAAAATCACCGCGCCTATGTTTGAAGCCGTACAGAAAACCCAGACCGTACAAACTACAGCAGATATCCGTAAAGTGTTCGTGGATGCCGGTGTGAAAGGTGAAGACTACGACGCGGCCTGGAACAGTTTTGTGGTGAAATCTCTCGTGGCACAGCAGGAAAAAGCTGCCGCTGACTTCCAGTTGCAGGGCGTGCCGGCGATGTATGTTAACGGCAAATACCAGGTGAATATGCGTGGTATGGACACGACCAGCATGGATATCTTTGTACAACAGTACGCTGATACCGTGAAATACCTGGTTGAGAAAAAGTAACAAACATAAAGAAAAACGCCGGTCACTGACCGGCGTTTTTGTATGAAGATTTAATCTTCGTTATCTGTTCGTCTTTCTCGTTCCAGAGTGTATTAAGCCAAAGCTGGAAACGACGTTTGAAGTTTTTATCGTTTACATAATCCCCGTGCAGGTCAGTGTTGACGGGGACCAGATTAACGCGGACAACGATACGCGTCAGCTTGCCGCTGAGCATATCGTAGAATGGCGTCCTGTCGTTTTCCGGATAGCAGAGCGTTACGTTCAACAATTTGTCGAACTGCTCACCCAGCACGTTGAGCGCCATTGCGATACCCGCAGCCTTTGGCGGCAACAGGTTCTGATAGGGAGAGCGGGTCTGCTGACGCTTCTCTTCAGTAAAGCGCGATCCTTCGACGAAGTTAACAATGGTGGTGGGATGCGCGCGAAACTTCTCGCAAGAACGGCGCGTGGTTTCCACGTCTTTACCACGGCGTTCCGGATGACGAATTAAATAGCTGCGTGAATAACGTTTCATAAACGGCATATCCAGCGCCCAGCAGGCCAGGCCAATGAAAGGTACCCAGGCCAACTGCTGTTTCAGGAAGTATTTGTTCATCGGAATGTGCTTGCGAAACAGCACACACAATACAACGATATCGGCCCAGCTGTGATGATTGCAGATCAGCAGATACCAGTTCTTTTTATTCAGCTTCTCCAGACCCTGAACATCCCACTTCAACCAGGGGTTCAGATGCAACAGGATCGCCAGCCCCTCGCACCAGCAGTACATCATAAAATTACAAAAAGCAGACACCGCGCGCCATACCGGAGGCACAGGCAGCAGGAGCTTAAGTATTCCGGCAACAATTATTGGCACAGAACAGGCGATGGTAACCAGAATAGTTAAAATGACGCTTAACAATAATGTTATCGCAGCGAGTATTCTCGACATGATGATATTTTTCAGATAGTTAGCTGTAATTGAGCAGCCGGCTATCCGGTGCTGGGCGCCGATCTTAACAGAAAATCGCGTGGGCAAGGGCGCTTTCACACCACGAAGCATCGGCTTTCACTGTCAGGCAGCCAATTTTTCTATATAAGAAGAGTGCTTAAGTCTTATATCCACATAGACTAAATAACCATCAGTGAGGCGTGATCTTCATTGATCTAATCCTAATATATTGATTTTCATATATAATTAAGTTCTCGGCATTAGATTGATTGAACTGTTATTCACCTGTATTAAAAATATGCACAAACTTATCCACAGTTTTGTTTTGCGAGCGATCTTCCCGATCGCAAAATCTTTTTCTATATAAAGCGCTAAAACCTGATGTTTTCATCCTTCTGTGGCATCCTTTACCCATAAATTCATAAAAGGCACGGACATTATGGTTCAGATCCCAGAAAACCCACTTATACTCGTCGATGGCTCTTCTTACCTGTATCGGGCGTATCATGCGTTTCCTCCTCTGACCAACAGCGCAGGAGAACCTACCGGCGCAATGTACGGCGTGCTGAATATGCTGCGCAGCCTGATTCTGCAATACCATCCAACCCATGCGGCCGTGGTGTTTGATGCGAAGGGTAAAACCTTCCGCGATGAATTATTTGAGCACTACAAATCTCACCGTCCTCCTATGCCTGACGATCTGCGCGCGCAGATTGAACCGCTGCACGCTATGGTGAAAGCGATGGGACTACCCCTGCTGGCGGTCTCAGGTGTTGAAGCTGACGACGTAATAGGTACCCTGGCGCGCGAAGCGGAAAAAGCAGGCCGCCCGGTGTTGATCAGTACCGGCGATAAAGACATGGCGCAACTGGTAACGCCTGGGATCACGCTGATCAACACCATGACCAACACCATTCTTGGCCCGGAAGAAGTGGTCGCTAAATATGGCGTGCCGCCTGAACTCATTATTGATTTCCTCGCGCTGATGGGCGACTCCTCGGACAACATTCCTGGCGTGCCGGGCGTGGGCGAAAAAACAGCTCAGGCGCTGCTGCAAGGGCTGGGCGGGCTGGATACGCTATATGAGGAGTCCGACAAAATTGCCGGTCTTACCTTCCGTGGGGCAAAAACCATGGCCGGTAAGCTTGCTGATAACAAAGAGGTGGCTTATCTCTCCTACCAGTTGGCCACCATCAAAACCGACGTAGAGTTGGAACTGACCTGCGAACAGCTGGAAGTGCAGGAACCCGCCGCAGACGAATTGCTTGGTCTGTTCAGAAAATACGAATTTAAACGCTGGACTGCGGATGTTGAAGCCGGCAAATGGCTTCAGGCGAAGGGAGCAAAACCTGCGGCGAAGCCGAAAGAGACCATCGTTGTCGATGCCGAAGAGCAGGCTGAAAAGGAGGCGACAGCGCTCTCCTTCGACAACTATGAAACTGTCCTTGAGGAATCACAACTTGTTGCCTGGATTGAAAAGCTGAAAAAAGCGCCAGTATTTGCCTTCGATACCGAAACGGACAGCCTCGATAACATTTCTGCTAATTTGGTGGGCCTGTCATTCGCGACGGAGCCGGGTATTGCCGCTTATGTTCCGGTAGCTCACGACTATCTGGATGCGCCGGAGCAAATCTCCCGCGAGCGTGCATTAGAACTGCTGAAGCCAATTCTTGAAGACGAGAAAGCGCTGAAGGTCGGGCAAAACCTGAAGTACGACCGCGGTATTCTGCAAAACTACGGCATTGAGCTGCGTGGTATCGCCTTTGATACCATGCTGGAATCCTACATTCTGGACAGCGTGGCGGGCCGCCATGATATGGATTCCTTATCCGATCGTTGGCTCAAACACAAAACCATCACTTTTGAAGAAATTGCCGGTAAGGGCAAAAATCAGCTGACCTTTAACCAGATTGCGCTGGAAGAAGCTGGCCGCTACGCTGCGGAAGATGCTGACGTCACGTTACAGCTGCATCTCAAAATGTGGCCGAAGTTGCAGAAGCATGAAGGGCCGCTGAATGTGTTCCAGAACATTGAGATGCCGCTGGTGCCTGTGCTGTCCCGCATTGAGCGTAACGGTGTTAAAATCGACCCGACGGTGCTGCATAACCATTCTGGCGAGCTGGCGCAGCGCCTGACCGAGCTTGAACAGAAAGCGCATGAGCTTGCGGGCGAGGCATTCAACCTGTCTTCACCGAAACAGCTGCAAACCATCTTGTTTGAAAAACAGGGTATCAAGCCTCTGAAAAAAACCCCGGGCGGTGCCCCTTCAACATCTGAAGAGGTGCTGGAAGAGCTGGCGCTGGACTACCCCCTGCCAAAAGTTATTTTGCAATACCGTGGCCTTGCTAAGCTGAAATCGACCTATACCGACAAACTGCCGCTGATGATCAACCCGAAAACGGGCCGCGTACACACCTCCTATCACCAGGCAGTGGCGGCGACCGGGCGCCTTTCGTCAACCGATCCTAACCTCCAGAACATTCCGGTACGTAATGAAGAGGGCCGCCGTATTCGCCAGGCTTTCATTGCACCAGAGGATTACCTGATTGTCTCCGCGGACTACTCGCAAATCGAGCTGCGCATTATGGCGCACCTGTCTCGCGACAAAGGCCTGCTGACGGCATTTGCCGAAGGGAAGGACATCCACCGGGCTACCGCTGCCGAGGTATTTGGGCTGCCGCTGGAGAGCGTGACAAACGAACAGCGTCGTAGCGCAAAAGCGATCAACTTCGGCCTGATTTACGGCATGAGTGCCTTTGGCCTCTCACGCCAGCTCAACATTCCGCGTAAAGAGTCGCAGAAGTATATGGATCTCTACTTCGAGCGGTATCCGGGCGTGCTGGAATATATGGAGCGGACCCGTGCGCAGGCGAAAGAGAATGGCTACGTTGAAACGCTGGATGGCCGTCGTCTCTACCTTCCGGATATCAAATCCAGCAACGCCGCGCGCCGCGCGGGTGCCGAACGTGCTGCGATCAACGCCCCTATGCAGGGCACGGCGGCAGACATCATTAAACGTGCGATGATCGCCGTCGATGCCTGGCTTGAAAAAGAAAAACCGCGCGTGAAAATGATCATGCAAGTACACGATGAACTGGTCTTTGAAGTGCATAAAGACGATCTGGAGACGGTCTCTCAGAAGATCCATGAACTGATGGAAAACAGCATGAAGCTGGACGTTCCGTTGCTGGTGGAAGTGGGTAGCGGGGAAAACTGGGATCAGGCTCACTAAGGGTTAACGGAATAACGCGCGTTTTATGTAAGTAAGCAACATAAGTACGTGCGTTTTGTGACGATCATTAGAATTCCCTATGTAAAGAATGAAAAAAAACTACAAAAAGTGCTTTGTCCAGCGATAAAAAAAGAGTAGAGTTAACGACGTAGGGTACAGAGGTAAGATGTTCTATCTTTCAGACCTTTTACTTCACGTAATCGGATTTGGCTGAATATTTTAGCCGCCCCAGTCAGTAATGACTGGGGCGTTTTTTATTGCGGCAAAGAAAGTTTTCAGGCGAAAAAAAGCGCGGTCATCGCCGCGCCTGTTGTTACTCTGCTTCCGCTTCAGTCGCTGGTTCCAGATCGTTAAACCAGCTGTCGAGCTTCTGACGCAGTTTATCCACGCCCTGCTTTTTAAGCGAGGAGAACGGTTCAACCTGTACATCACCGTTGAATGCCAGCACCGCTTCACGAACCTTGTTCACCTGCGCCTTGCGCGCGCCGCTCGCCAGTTTATCCGCTTTTGTGAGCAGCACCAGTACCGCAATATCGCTTGCCACCGCCCAGTCAATCATCTGTTGATCGAGATCTTTCAGCGGATGGCGAATATCCATCAGCACCACCAGACCTTTCAGACACATGCGTTTTTCCAGGTATTCACCCAGCGCGCGCTGCCATTTGATCTTCATCTCTTCGGGTACCTGCGCGTAGCCATACCCCGGTAAATCGACCAGGCGTTTACCTTCAGCTACTTCAAAAAGGTTAATCAGCTGAGTACGGCCAGGTGTTTTTGAGGTACGCGCCAGGTTTTTCTGATTGGTCAGCGTGTTCAGGGCGCTGGATTTTCCCGCATTGGAGCGGCCAGCAAATGCCACTTCAATCCCTGTATCTGAGGGTAAGTGGCGAATATCGGGCGCACTGGTGACAAAATGCGTCTGTTGGTAGTTCCAGGTAGTCACGTGGTCGTCTCCAAAAATCGTAATCTGCGGGGGATTATACCTGAATGCAGGCAAAAGGCTTTTCCCATCGTCACTGACATGTAAGTGAAAGCCCTACTGAATGTGAGAGATCTGCCCTTATATATATGAGAAATTTAAGAGAAATCGTAGGCGCAAAAAATCTCAAGATATTAAAATTCAAAGAGTTAATGATGAGTAATTATCTGAAAATCCGGTTTTGTACCTTTTTGTTGCTTGTTAGTTTAAGGGAACAAGGTAAAGTGTGTGCCACGGCGAGGATGCCAACAGGATAACGACTTAAGGATAAGGGTCAGGAGCGCCAGGAGGCGAAGACTCAGGATTGTCAGGACGACCGGCGCCTGGAGGCGTTTTTAACAGGAAACGGAACCGTATCACGGACGGTAGTAGCCAAGGGAAAAACAGGGTTTGTTGCAGGCAAACAGGGAATGTCTGACCCGTTAAGGGTTGTGAGTCAGGAAAAAAGGCGACAGATTGCTCTGTCGCCTTTTTTCTTTGCTTGCTTTCTGCTAGATTTCGCCGCAATTCTATACTGAAGAAAACGACTTAAAGATAAAACATCATGAAAAAACCGACCTCCGCTGCGGGCGCGAAACGCCCTGCAAAAGCACGCCGCAAAACGCGCGAAGAACTGAATCAGGAAGCGCGCGATCGCAAACGCGATAAAAAACATCGTGGCCATGCTGCGGGTAGCCGTGCTAACGGCGGCGGTGCCGCAGGCGCTTCTGCAAAAGGCAAACAGCAGAAAGATCCTCGAATCGGCAGTAAAACTCCCATTCCACTTGGCGTGACAGACACGCCGGTTACTAAGCAGCACAAACCAAAGAGCGAGAAACCTATGCTTTCACCGCAGGCTGAGCTGGATATGCTGGAGAATGATGAGCGCCTGGATGCGCTGCTGGAACGTCTTGAAGAGGGTGAAACCCTGACCGCCGAAGAGCAGTCCTGGGTGGACGACAAACTGGACCGCATTGATGAACTGATGCAGAAGCTGGGTCTGTCCTACGATGACGAAGAAGACGAAGAGGAAGACGAAAAGCAGGAAGATATGATGCGTCTGCTGAAAGGTGGAAACTAACATTTGCACCCGGCAGGTACACTCGTCCTGCTTATAACCCTTCCGGTTATATGTTATCTGGTGTGGTTATTCGTTAAACTACGGCGGTTGTCGCGGCGACAGAAGTGGCTGCGCACCCGAATGATGGCCCGCAACGGGACCAGAACGGGCCGCCGTATACGAACGCGACACCATCGGAAGGAGTGAGCATGTCTGTACCATCTATCGACTGGGATTTGGCCCTGATCCAGAAATATAACTATTCCGGGCCGCGTTATACCTCATACCCCACCGCGCTGGAGTTCTCTGACGCTTTCGGCGAGGCGGATTTTCAGCATGCTGTGGCGCGCTACCCCGAGCGCCCGCTGTCGCTCTACGTCCATATTCCGTTCTGCCACAAGCTCTGCTACTTCTGCGGCTGCAATAAAATCGTTACCCGCCAGCAGCATAAGGCCGATCAATACCTTGATGCGCTCGAACAAGAAATTCTGCACCGCGCACCGCTGTTTAACGGGCGCCACGTCAGCCAGCTTCACTGGGGGGGCGGTACGCCAACCTACCTGAACAAAACGCAGATCAGCCGTCTGATGGCGCTGCTGCGCGGTAATTTCAGTTTTAACGACGACGCCGAAATTTCGATCGAGGTCGATCCGCGTGAAATCGAACTCAATGTGCTGGATCATTTACGCGCCGAAGGCTTCAATCGCCTGAGTATGGGCGTGCAGGACTTCAACAAAGAAGTACAGCGTCTGGTAAACCGCGAGCAGGACGAAGCGTTTATCTTTGCCTTACTCAACCATGCGCGTGAAATCGGCTTTACCTCCACGAATATAGACCTGATTTACGGCCTGCCGAAGCAGACGCCGGAGAGCTTCGCCTACACGCTTAAACGCGTGGCTGAACTTAACCCGGACCGCCTGAGCGTCTTTAACTATGCGCACCTGCCGACGCTGTTCGCCGCTCAGCGCAAAATTAAAGATGCGGATCTGCCTTCCGCCCAGCAGAAGCTGGACATTTTACAGGAGACCATCGCCTCGCTGACCGAAACTGGCTATCAGTTTATCGGAATGGATCACTTTGCCCGTCCGGACGATGAGCTGGCGATTGCCCAGCGTGAGGGTGTCCTGCACCGTAACTTCCAGGGTTACACCACCCAGGGCGATACCGATCTGCTCGGAATGGGCGTCTCCGCCATCAGCATGATTGGTGACTGCTACGCCCAGAACCAGAAAGAGCTGAAGCTCTACTACCAGCAGGTTGATGAAGCGGGTAACGCGCTGTGGCGCGGTATTGCGCTAACCCGTGACGACTGCATCCGCCGCGATGTGATTAAGGCGCTTATCTGTAATTTCCGTCTCGATTTCAGCGATGTGGAAGCGCAATGGGATCTGCAATTCAGCGATTACTTTGCCGAAGACCTGAAGCTTCTGGCGCCGCTGGCGAAAGACGGGCTGGTGGATGTAACGGAGAGCGCGGTTGTCGTCACGCCGAAAGGGCGTCTGTTGATTCGTAATATCTGCATGTGCTTTGACGCTTATCTGCGGCAGAAGGCGCGTATGCAGCAGTTCTCGCGCGTGATTTGAACTGCAATGCCGGGGGCGGCCTTGCCTTACCCGGCCTACTTAAGTGCGAGATGTAGGCCGGGTAAGCGAAGCGCCACCCGGCTTTTCTTCGACAGCTTGCTAGCTAAACAGCCCAACCAGTGCCGCACACAATACCGCCGCAACGGCAGTTTGTGGCGTGTGGCTTTCTGCTGCTCCACTCGAAAGCAAAGTCACTAATGATTCCAGCATGATACTTCCCCCATTTTCCGGGCACGATCATACAAAACTCATCGGAACAGTAAAGCGCAAAATAACGGCATTTTGCGCTCAATTAATAACCTTTACGCAGTGGAGTAAGCTCATTCCATTCCCAGCTCTTTCAGCTTGCGCGTCAGGGTGTTTCGACCCCATCCCAACAGACGAGCCGCTTCCTGTTTGTGGCCTTGGGTATGACGAAGCGCGGTAGTTAATAGTGTGCGTTCCATCTCAGGCTGTGCTTCGGAGAGCAGATTTTGATGACCGGAACGCAGCGCGCGATCTGCCCACTGTGCCAGTAGCGTTGCCCAGCTGTCCGGCAGCGCATGCCCGGTGCTGCTTTCGGGCACGGTAGCTTCAAACAGCTCGGCAGGGAGATCCTGAATCAACACCTCCTGTCCGGCGGCCATCACAGTCAGCCAGCGGCAGGTGTTTTCCAGCTGACGCACGTTGCCCGGCCACGCCAGACGGGTGAGGGCGGCATCCGTTTCCGGATGAAGCTGCTTGGCTTCCACGCCCAGCTCGCGGGCCGCCACTTGCAGGAAATGGCGCGCAAGACGCGGGATATCTTCCCGACGCTCACGCAGCGGCGGCAGGTGGACGCGGATCACGTTCAGACGATGGAATAAATCCTCTCGGAATTTCCCCTCCTGCACGCGCAGCTCCAGGTTCTGGTGCGTCGCGGCGATAATACGCACGTCCACCTTCACCGGCGCATAACCGCCCACGCGGTAAAATTGGCCATCTGCCAGCACGCGAAGCAGTCGGGTCTGAACATCCAGCGGCATATCGCCGATTTCATCCAGGAATAGCGTTCCGCCGTCAGCCTGTTCAAAGCGTCCCTGACGAATGGTATTCGCTCCGGTAAACGCCCCTTTTTCGTGGCCGAACAGCTCAGATTCGATCAAATCTTTGGGGATCGCCGCCATGTTCAGGGCGATAAAGGGCGCTTTCGCCCGCGGGCTGTGGCGATGAAGGGCGTGTGCGACCAGCTCTTTACCGGTCCCAGATTCACCGTTAATCAAGACGCTGATAGACGAGCGCGACAAACGCCCGATGATGCGAAACACGTCCTGCATGGCCGGCGCTTCACCGATGATATCCGTCGTAGGCCCGAAATCCGGCGCGTGGCGGGGCTGCTGTTGCTCCTGATAATGGCTGATGGCGCGTTCGACCAGGGCAACGGCTTCGTCGATATCAAACGGTTTTGGCAGGTAATCAAACGCCCCCTGCTGGTATGCGCTGACGGCGGCATCCAGGTCGGAGTGGGCGGTCATTATGATGACCGGAAGCATGGGGTGCCGCTGTTTGATCTGCTTTAAAAGCGCCAGTCCGTCCATGCCCGGCATGCGAATATCCGAGAGCAGAACGTCCGGCGTTTTGGTGGTGAGTGCGTCGAGCACCTCGCTGCCGCTCTCAAACGTCGTGCAGCTTAATCCCGCTCCTGTGAGCGCGCGTTCAAGCACCCAACGGATGGAGCTATCGTCATCGACTACCCAGACTATCCCTCGTTGCATAAACGTCACCTTTATTTTTTAATCGGCAGGAAAACCGAAAACTCGGTATGTCCCGGCCAACTGGTAAATTCAATTTTGCCGGAATGTTGGTCAATTAAATTACGGGCTATGGATAATCCCAGCCCGGTGCCGCCTTCGCGACCGCTGACCATCGGGTAGAACAGGGTGTCCTGGAGATGCGGCGGGATCCCCGGTCCGTTATCTTCCACATCAATACGTGCCGCCAGACGATAACGTACGCCGTGCAGCGTCAGCTGGAACGCGGTGCGGGTACGCAGAATAATTTCGCCACCCTCCGGGCCCAGCGCCTGCAACGCGTTACGCACAATGTTCAACAGCACCTGTTCAATCTGGTCCGGATCGTGCGCCAGCTCCGGCAGACTTGGGTCGTAATCACGCACCAGCGTAACGTTGTCCGGCAGCTCCATAGAGACGAGTTTCACCACCCGCTCCGCAACCTTGTGAATGCTTTCTGAAACATGCATACCGGGCTGCTGCGGCCCGAGCAGGCGATCGACCAGATTACGCAGACGGTCCGCCTGCTCAATAATCACGTTGGTATACTCCGCCAGGGCAGGGTCAGGCAGCGCTTTGGTCAAAAGCTGTGCCGCACCGCGCAAGCCGCCCAGCGGGTTTTTAATCTCATGGGCCAGCCCGCGCACCAGGTCGCGCGCCGCAATCTGCTGCGCATGCTGAAGCTGCTCCTGGCTGAGACGACGCTGGTTATCCATCGGCGCCATTTCCAGCAGAATCATGCCATCTGGCAGGCGCTGTGCGGTGAGGGACAAAATATGCGAGCGACCGTCAATCACCAGCGTCACTTCGTTATCGGTGAAACCCTGACCCGCCTGCAAACTCTCCTGCATCAGACCAATATTCAGCGAGAAATAGCTCAGCAGTTCCGGCAGTGGCGTGCCAAACAGTTTTCGGGCGCTTTGGGCGAGCAGCTGCTGCGCCGCCGGGTTGGCGTAATGCACCGCCAGCTCGTCGTCGACCAGCAAGATACTGTTAATCAAAGAATTGAGGATCTGCCCAGCATCGGGCAGCGTGCCAGTTGCCATTCAGCAGTCTCCTGGAGTCGTTGCACTATTTTAGTGCAGTATAACGTTTTAGAGGTAAAAAGCGCGTGAGATCAGGTTGTTGGTGGAGAAAAAAGCCCATCCGAAGATGGGCTAAAGTTTCCACGGCAACTACTCCCGACGCGTATGCGCCGGGTAAAACAAATCAATTAAACGCTGTAGTACAGTTCGAACTCAACCGGGTGCGGCGTCATGCGAACGCGGTCGTTTTCTTCGGTACGCAACGCGATGTAAGCGTCGATCGCTTCATCGGTGAACACGCCGCCGGCGGTCAGGAACTCGCGGTCTGCGTCCAGCGCCTGGAGGGCTTCTTCCAGAGAGCCGGCAACCTGTGGGATCTCTTTCGCTTCTTCTGGCGGCAGGTCGTACAGGTTTTTATCCATGGCTTCGCCCGGGTGGATCTTGTTCTTGATACCGTCCAGACCGGCCATCAGCAGTGCTGCGAAGCACAGGTATGGGTTAGCCGCCGGGTCCGGGAAGCGCACTTCGATACGACGCGCTTTCGGAGACGCCACCACCGGGATACGGATAGAAGCAGAACGGTTACGGGCAGAGTATGCCAGCATCACGGGTGCTTCGTAGCCTGGGACCAGACGCTTGTAGGAGTTTGTGGTCGGGTTCGCCAGGGCGTTGATCGCTTTAGCGTGTTTAATAACACCGCCGATGTAGTGCAGCGCCTGCTCAGACAGACCCGCGTACTTGTCCCCAGAGAACAGGTTGGTGCCGTTCTTGGACAGGGACATGTGGCAGTGCATACCGGAACCGTTGTCGCCAAACATTGGTTTTGGCATGAAGGTCGCGGTTTTACCGAAACGGTGCGCAACGTTGTGCACAACGTATTTGTAGATCTGAATCTCATCCGCTTTTTTGGTCATGGTGTTGAAGCGGGTAGCGATTTCGTTCTGGCCAGCCGTCGCCACTTCGTGGTGGTGCGCTTCAACAACCAGACCCATCTCTTCCATGATCAGACACATGGTAGAACGGATGTCCTGGGAAGAATCGACCGGAGGAACCGGGAAGTAACCGCCTTTCACGCCAGGACGGTGACCTTTGTTACCCCCTTCGTACTTGGTGGAAGAGTTCCATGCGCCTTCGATGTCATCGATAGCGACGTGGGAGCCAGAAATTGAAGCACCGAAACGGATGTCGTCGAACAGGAAGAACTCTGGCTCTGGCCCGAACAGAACGGTGTCGGCGATACCGGTAGAACGCAGGTACTCTTCAGCGCGTTTTGCGATAGAGCGTGGGTCACGGTCATAGCCTTGCAGCGTGCCGGGTTCCAGGATATCGCAGCGGATGATCAGCGTAGGTTCTTCGTAGAACGGGTCAATGAGCGCAGTGGTTGCATCTGGCATCAGCACCATGTCGGATTCGTTAATGCCTTTCCAGCCGCCAATGGAGGAGCCGTCAAACATTTTGCCTTCTTCAAAGAATTCGGCGTTCACCTGATGAGCAGGGATCGTGACGTGCTGTTCTTTACCTTTGGTATCGGTGAAGCGCAGATCAACAAACTTCACTTCATGTTCGTTCAGCATCGTCAAAACGTGTTCAGCGGACATACTTAACTCTCCAGATTGGTCATTGTCGTCGTGGTAACGAGGTCTTCAAATCGGCTGGGCTGCCATTTTTTTACTGTATTTCTGTAAAGCGAAATCTGTGCCAACTTTTAAAACACCCCAAAAAGGCGTTATCATGCGCACCATAGTGCAGAAGGGCTGCACCACATTGGATTTGTTGCACCAGTATAGTGCTTCAATGTGAACATTGAGCACCATATTGGTGCAATTTACGTTAAAGTGCCCTTTTACCGCTCCGTGAAAGCGATCACAAAGCATCTCTGCAATACTTGTTTGCGGGGGATGTTTGTGATCCTGTTTTGTAGTGCGATTAATCCGTGTACAATAACGCGCTATTTCTAAATGCCTGAGGCAAAGTTGTGATCGAAAAATTGCGTAATATCGCCATCATCGCGCACGTCGACCATGGTAAAACTACCCTGGTTGATAAGCTGCTACAGCAGTCCGGTACGTTTGATGCTCGTGCCGAAACTCAAGAGCGTGTGATGGACTCCAACGATTTGGAGAAAGAGCGTGGGATTACCATCCTCGCCAAAAACACCGCTATCAAATGGAATGACTACCGTATCAACATCGTTGATACCCCAGGGCACGCCGACTTCGGTGGTGAAGTTGAGCGCGTGATGTCCATGGTGGATTCCGTGCTGCTGGTGGTTGACGCATTTGATGGCCCTATGCCGCAAACGCGCTTCGTGACCAAAAAAGCATTTGCCCATGGCCTGAAACCTATCGTTGTGATCAACAAGGTTGACCGTCCTGGTGCGCGTCCTGACTGGGTTGTTGACCAGGTCTTCGACCTGTTCGTTAACCTCGACGCGACCGACGAACAGCTGGACTTCCCTATCGTTTATGCGTCTGCGCTGAACGGTATCGCCGGTCTGGATCACGAAGACATGGCGGAAGACATGACTCCGCTGTACCAGACGATTGTTGACCGCGTTCCTGCGCCAAACGTTGACCTGGAAGGCACCCTGCAAATGCAGATCTCCCAGCTCGACTACAACAACTACGTTGGCGTAATCGGCATTGGTCGTATCAAGCGCGGTAAAGTGAAGCCTAACCAGCAGGTCACTATCATCGATAGCGAAGGTAAAACCCGTAACGGTAAAGTCGGTAAAGTGCTGACTCACCTGGGTCTTGAGCGTATCGAGAGCGACATTGCTGAAGCGGGCGACATTATCGCCATCACCGGCCTGGGTGAACTGAATATCTCCGACACCATCTGCGATCCGCAGAACGTCGAAGCGCTGCCAGCCCTGTCCGTTGATGAACCAACCGTATCCATGTTCTTCAACGTCAACACCTCTCCGTTCTGTGGTAAAGAAGGTAAGTTTGTTACCTCTCGTCAGATCCTTGACCGCCTGAACAAAGAGCTGGTGCACAACGTTGCGCTGCGCGTTGAAGAAACCGAAGACGCTGATGCATTCCGCGTTTCCGGTCGTGGTGAGCTGCACCTGTCTGTTCTGATTGAGAACATGCGTCGTGAAGGTTTCGAGATGGCGGTTTCCCGTCCGAAAGTTATCTTCCGCGAAATCGATGGCCGTAAACAAGAGCCATTCGAAAACGTAACGCTGGACGTTGAAGAGCAGCACCAGGGTTCTGTGATGCAGGCACTGGGTGAGCGTAAAGGCGACCTGAAAAACATGAATCCAGATGGCAAAGGCCGCGTACGTCTCGACTACGTGATCCCAAGCCGTGGCCTGATCGGCTTCCGTTCTGAGTTCATGACCATGACTTCTGGTACCGGTCTGCTGTACTCCACCTTCAGCCACTACGACGACGTTCGTCCGGGCGAAGTGGGCCAGCGTAACAACGGCGTACTGATCTCCAACGGTCAGGGTAAAGCGGTTGCGTTTGCGCTGTTCGGTTTGCAGGACCGCGGTAAGCTGTTCCTGGGCCACGGTGCTGAAGTTTACGAAGGCCAGATCATCGGTATTCACAGCCGTTCTAACGACCTGACCGTAAACTGCCTGACCGGTAAGAAACTGACCAACATGCGTGCGTCCGGTACTGACGAAGCAACGGTTCTGGTTCCACCGATCAAGATGACGCTGGAGCAGGCTCTGGAATTCATCGATGATGACGAACTGGTCGAAGTGACGCCTCAGTCAATTCGTATCCGTAAACGTCACCTGACCGAGAACGATCGTAAACGTGCTATGCGCGGTGCGAAAGAAGAGTAATTCGGTTATGCCGTAGGCCGGGTAAGCGCAAGCGCCACCCGGCAACGAAAAGCCGCTGAGCGATCAGCGGCTTTTTTATTAGAACGAATACCGCAACCCTAAACGGATCCGGTACTGCTCGCGGTTGTAATCATTCCATCGGTCCAGCCACTGTAGCTCAAGATACGGCAGCCAGTTTCTGTCGATCTTATAGCTGAATTTATTGGTGATTTCCCAGTGATGGTCTTTGCCATTTTTGCTGTGGTAATCATTCACCCGCTGGAAAAAGTGCGGCTCAAAGGTGTAGAAAAACGCATCCGTCACTTTGAAGTTCCAGTAGTTGGCGAATTCATGCGTGTCGTTCTTATCCATCTGCCCGTTATAGTCCGGCGTATCGTAATTGTTATGGTTATAGCGATAGCGGAACGTCAGATTAAACCAGTCCGTAAATTTATAGTTGGTATCTAAATAAACCGCGCCACCCGATCCTGCGCTGCTGTCGTTAATTAACCCGCCGGGCTGAAAGGTCAGTTTGTCGGTCGGTTTGAAGAGTGGATATGGATACCACCCCTCGATTTCGTTATAGCTGTGCTTTAGCTCATCCCATTTCCCCACGTTATAGGCATTGGTGAACATCAGTCCCGCGCCCATATCGAAGTTATAGCCCGCACGGAGGATCACCTCGTGCAGCTCAGAGGCGGTGTTGTAAGCTTCGCGCGTTTCAACATAGGCTCCGGCAAAAACCGGGCAGGACACAGACGACACGATCAGTACGGTGATGATTCTTTTCATAATTTGTCCATGTATCAGGTACAGAAAGGCCTTCCTCCTGATAAACAGGAAGGACATATTGGCCGGATTTATTGTTATAAAGTGACTGCTGACGCTTTATTGTTGGTGGTTATCTCAGGGGTATTCGCTGATTGTTTTTTCCGTTTTCCAATCTCCTCGATAATAAAGGCGAAGCGCGCTTCGTTGAGTTTATAAAACAGCCCCATGGTGACGGCGGCAACGATCGCCAGGCCGCACGGCCAGAGGAAAATAAGCTGACGCAACCCAAGCAGCGTGCCCGCGCTCTGCACGGCATGGGGAACGTAGCCAATCTGGGTCAGCATGATGCCTGGCAGGAAGCCAGCGAGGGCGGCGGATATTTTGCGCGAGAAGGTGTAACCGGTGTAAACCGACCCCTCGGCGCGGATGCCGGTTTTCCATTCGCCGTAATCGACGGTATCTGGCACCAGCGCCCAGTTCAGGCTGTTCACAAACGCCGTGCCGAAAAAGGCCATGCAGGAAAAGAGCACGAACAGCAGGGAGCTGGTCCCCCAGAAGAAATTCAGCACGTCGCCCACTGCCCACAGCGTCAGCCCACCCAGATAGACCGGCTTCTTGCCGAAGCGCTTCACCGCGCCGGGCACCAGAAACACGCCAATCAGAATGCAGCCCATGCTGAAAAAGCCCATCCACGACAGCAGGTGCAGATCGTTCAGCACGTACTGGGTGTAATAGACCTGAATCGCCAGCTTGATGTTAAACGCGGCGAGGGTACACAGGTTGGCGATGCACAGCACCAGCAGCGGCGGATTGCGGAAAATCGCGCAGAACGATTTCAGAATGCCGGGCTTATGGTGATCGGGCGTGAGCTCCACGTAGCGCTCTTTCACCCCGCTGTAGCACCACCACATGCAGAACAGGCCACCCGTCACAAACACCAGCGCGGCCACCAGATAACCGAGTGAGGATTGGCTGACGAATAGCGCCTGAATCGGCATAAAGCCGACGGTGCAGAGCAGCAGCCCCACCGTTGCGCCGCCCTGACGCCAGGCGGCAAGCTGCGCGCGCTCGTTCGGGTTTTTGGTTATCGCCGGAACCATCGCGCCGTAAGAGCAATTCATCAGGCTATAGCTGAGGCCAAACAGCATAAAGAGCACCGTGGCGAGCGCCGTTTTCACCGTCAGGCTAAAGTCGTTGGCCATAAACTGCGCCGTGGCCACCAGCGCCACCGGGACGGAGGCGTAGAGAATGAATGGCCGGAATTTCCCCCGCGCGCCGATATTACGCCGGGAGTCCAGCAGCACCCCGGTCAGCATGTCGGTAAACGCGGTGAAAAACTTGGCGACGAGGAAAATAATGCCGCCATAGAACGCCGGCATGCCCAGTTCATCGGTGTAAAACTTCAGCAGATACAGCGTGCCAATACACAGCATCAGATTCGAGCCAAAATCGCCCATCCCGTAGGCGCACTTCTCACGCAGGCTCAGTTTCAGGGTTAACGGATCAGTATTATGTTTCATGGTCGATCCTCAGAGCGCCCCGCAGGGCGCTCTATCTCGTCATTTATGCCGTACGTTTGCGCAGTTCAATTTCTTCCACGATGCGCACATACATCTTCTCGTTGAGGTTGTAGAAGCAGCCCATCGCCACGATGGTGATAACCGCCAGCAGGCTCGGGTAGATAAATATCAGCTGCCGCAGCCCTTCAACCGTGCCGGCGGATTGCACCACGTTGGGCACATAGCCGATCTGCGTCAGCATGATCCCCGGGAAGAAGCCCGCCAGCGCCTGGGATACCTTACGGAAGAAGGTAAAGCCGGTATAGACCGTCCCCTCGGAGCGCACGCCGGTGCGCCACTCGCCATACTCCACGGTATCGGAGACCAGCGCCCAGTTCAGGCTGTTCACGAACGCGGAACCGAAAAACGCCAGGCAGGAGAACGCCACGAAACTCACCGAGCCGCCGCCGAAGAAGTAGTTGAGCAGGTCGCCTGCCACCCAAATCGTCAGCCCGCTGATGTAAACCTTTTTCTTGCCGAAACGCCGCACCGCGCCGGGCATCATAAAGACGCCGATAAAAATACAGCCCATGCTGAAGAAGCCCATATACGACAGCAGGATCGGGTCGTTCAGCACGTATTGCGTGTAGTAGACCTGGATGGCGAGTTTGACGTTAAAAGCACCCAGCGTGCACAGGTTAGCGATGCACAGGATAAACAGCGGACGGTTCCCGGCGATGGCGCGAAACGACTGCAACAGCCCCGGTTTCTGCGTCGGGTTAGCAGGCTGCGTCTCGACGTAACGCTCGGTAACGCCCTTATAGCACCACCACATAAAGAACAGCCCGAACAGCGAAAACAGGGTCGCGGCAAAGATGTAGCCAAGCTGGTCGTTACCTTCAATCAGGTTCATCACCGGGACAAAGCCGACGGTACAGAGCAGCAGGCCAAGCGTGGCGCCGCCCTGACGCCACGCGGCCAGCGAGGCGCGCTCGTCCGGGTTTTTGGTAATGGCGGGCACCATCGCGCCGTAAGAACAGTTCATCATGCTGAAGAACAGGCCGTACAGCATAAACAACACGGTTGCCATCACCGTTTTGCCGGTTACCTCAAACGGTGTGCCGACGAAGTTGGCAATCGCCAGCAGGGTCACCGGGAACGCCGCGTACAGCACGAACGGGCGGAATTTCCCTTTCGGGCCGATTTTGCGCCGGGAGTCGAGCATGATCCCGGTGCCCATGTCGGTGAAGGCGGTAAAAAACTTCGCAATCAGGAAGATGATCCCACCGTAGGTGCCAGGCAGCCCCAGCACGTCGGTGTAAAACTTCAGCAGATACAGCGTGCCGATATCCAGCAGGATGTTAGAGCCGAGGTCGCCCATCCCGTAGGCGAGTTTTTCTTTAAACGGCAGGCGTAGGGTTGCCGGATCGGAAGTATGTTGACTCATTATTGTTCTCCGTCTGCCCGCAGGTTTCCCTGCGGGCGAGCCTTATCAAATATGACGTAAGGTGCTAAACAGATCTGCCCATTCGCTGTGCTGGCGATAGAACACCGGCGGCTTGCCGAGCGGGGCATCAACGGTCACGTCACCGCCAAGGCAGGTTTCGCCGGTCCACGCATTGACCCAGGTGTCCTGCGGCAGATAGAGCGACCAGTCGCGGCGTCCCTCTTCATGAACCGGCGCCACCAGCAGATCGCGGCCAAACAGGTACTGGTATTTCAGCGTGTAGGCGCGCGCGTCGTCCTCGTAGTGCAGGAACAGCGGGCGCATCACCGGCAGGCCGCTTTTGGCGTTCTGCGCGACGGCGGCTTTGATATACGGCTTCAGCGTGGTGAAGACGGTGGTCATGCGCGCGAAGTGCGCGATGGTTTCCGCATCGCCATCAAACTGCCAGTTATCGCCAGGACGGTTCCCTTCGTGGGTACGCATCATCGGCGTAAAAGCACTGAAATCGCACCAGCGCAGCAGCAGCTCTTTGCTGCGCTTCATCTCGAACAGGGTGGTATACCCGCCGATATCGCTGTGGTGCAGGCCATGCCCGGTCATCGCCAGAGAGAGCGCAGCCGGCACCACGGATGCCAGACCGTCGTCAAGGCTCCAGTCGACGTTCTGATCCCCTGCCCACATCATCACCGAGTGCTTCTGGCTACCGGTGTAGCCCGCGCGCATGAAGAACAGGATTTCGCCGAGCTTACCGGTCTCCTCCAGCGCCTCGTAGTTACACTTCGCCCACAGGGCAGGCCAGGCGTTATGCATAATCTCCGCGCTAACGCCGTTGTGCAGGAAAGTATCGGTCGGCAGGTATTCCCCGAAATCGGCCATCCAGCCGCCGCAGCCCAGTTCGATCAGATTCTTTTTGATGACCTCTTTGTACCAGTCATAGGCTTCAGGATTGGTCAGGTCGATAACGCCTGCGTAGAACTCGCCGAACTCGACGTGGTAGTCCTTGCCGTCGGCATCTTTGGTCAGATAGCCGCGCTTCGCCGCCTCTTCGCAGAGGTCTCTGTCGCTGGCGACGTACGGGTTGATGTAGGAGAGGAACTGCACGCCTTCCTGTTTCCATTGTGGAATACGCTCGTCGAGCTGTGGATACAGGTCGCTGTTCCACTTCCAGTTCCACATCACGCGTTTGCCGAAGGAGGTCATGCGAATGCCGGACCAGTCCTGCGCCCAGATGCCGTTCACCTTCACGCCGCCTTTGCGCATGACGTCGAGCTTCTGCTGGCAGACCTCGGTGCCGCCCTGAATACCCAGCGTCACGCCGTCGTAAACCCAGTCAGGCAGTTCAGGCTGGCGCCCCAGCAGGCCGGTGAGTTTTTCCAGCAGATCGACATACGTTTCGGCACAATCGAAGCGCAGCGTGGCGTTATCTTCCCAGAACGCCAGCTCGTGGAAGTCCGGCGCGCTGAAGTCAAAGTTCATATAGCAGCTGTTGTCCACGTGGCAGAAATACTTCTGGGTGCTCACGAAGGTGGGCTGCGGGAAGAAGGTCCAGTAGTAATCGCCGCCCGCGTTCTCTTTGCAGTCGGCCTGCCAGGTGACGTAGGTTTGCTTGTTACGGCCCACGCCCTGTTCGCTGGTCCATAGCGGGAACGGCTTGCCGCGCAGATCGAAATAAGAGAACTGCTCGCCGCAGCCGTAAATGTGATCTTCAGGCTGGGCCGCCAGCCGCAGCCAGATGCGGTTATGGCGGGTGGCATCGTTTTTAAGCTTCAGCTCCAGACGGCCTTCGGCATCGACGCCCACCAGCAGCGTCGCGCTCACCGCATCGCCACGGGTAAAGCGGATCGCCCAGCCCGCGCTTTGCTGCGTGACGGTTGCGTCCGTCAGCGCGATCTTTTCGTTCAGTTTGTCCTTGATGCTGAAATTGCCGCGAAACATCTCGATATCCGCCTCACCTGCGCCAATCCACAGGCAGGGAGCATCCGCAGAGTGGGACAAAATCAGGTGGTTTTCCCAGCTGAGGGTGAAACCATTTTCATTATTTTTCAGATTTATATTGTGTAGGGTACGCATAAAAACTCCGTCTTTATTATTTGGCCAGGCTATCCAGTAATCCGGCGGCTACGGCAGGGGCTAAGCCCGGCGCCAGCGGCAGGCGGGGGATCACCAGGCAGTGCAGCAGATGGTAAATATCCTGCTTGCCGTCCCAGACTTTGGTGGTCACTTCGTTATTGGTATCCAGCTCCTGCCACCAGGAACCGTTCTCGTAGTCCATCAGGTACTTGATGCAGTAGTCCCACCACTTCTGATACCAGGCTTCGTACTGCGCCTCGCCAGTGACCGTATACAGCGCGTACGCCGTGCCCATGGCCTCGACGATTGGCCAGCGCACGCGTTCACGGACAATAGGCTTGCCGTCCCAGCCTACGGAGTAGACGAAACCATCGGCCCCGTCCGGTGCCCAGGCGTCGCGGATGGTGGCGTGGAACAGTCCTTTCGCATCGTCCAGCAGCCACTCCGGCGGGGTTTCAAAACGGGCTTCCAGCGCGGCGCGCAGGTGCAACATCAGGCGGCCCCACTCAATCCAGTGGCCCGGCGTACCGCCGTAGGCGCGGAAGCGATGGGCAGGATTGTCGATGTTGTAATCGCGGATTGGATTCCAGTTCGTGTCGAAGTGTTCGTTAACGCGGTACTCCCCTTTGCGCGCCACGTCGTGAATAATCACCGAGGCGATGCGCAGGGCGCGGTCGAGCCACTTGCGGTCGTGCGTGACGTCATAGACGATCAGGAAGGCTTCCACGGCGTGCATGTTGGCGTTGCCGCCGCGATAATCTTCGGTTTTGCTAAAGGCCTCGTCCCAGGATTCGAGGCACATTTGTTCTTCCTCGCTCCAGAAATAGCGCTCGATCACCTCAATCGCATCGTCCAGCAGTTTGCGGGCCGCCGGGTGGCCAGTGGTGACGGCACTTGCCGCGCCCAGCAGCACAAAGAAGTGCTGATAGCCCTGCTTGGAGGCGTCGATCGCGCCTTCATCGTTAACACAGGCGTACCAGCCGCCGTGCTGTTTGTCGCGCAGCGGGCCGTTGAGGGCATTAATGCCGTGCTCAACCAGGGCATACGCCCCGGGGCGACCCATATTGGCGGCCACTGCATACACGTGCAGCATGCGGGCGGTGATCCACAGATGCGTGCCCATATCGCTACGCACCTGGCCGTTATTGCCCAGCCAGCCGAAGCCGGTCGGCACGGCGGCGTTTTTACCGAAATCGAAAATACGGTCGGTCTCTTGTTCGAGCCAGCGGTTATGGCTCAGGGTGTTAAACCATTTCATGTTCGGTTCCTTCTTAGCGGCGAGCCATCATTTCGTCGACGATCTCACCCAGACGCTGTAGTTTTGGCACAGAGACGTCGCGCAGCATCATTTCAGTATCCGGCAGCCCCACCACGGACGACCACACGGCGCGACCGGCTAAAAAGCCTGACGCGCCCGCTTGCATGGCAACCTGCACCGCGCGCGGGAAGAGCTTGTCATCCACGCCGGAAGAGAGGATCACCCACGGCATATTGATTTCCTCGTTCAGCTTTTGCGAGGCGGCCAGCAGTTCCTGCTGCGTACCTTTACCGAACAGCGGCATCTCCACTTTGTAGAGGTCGGCACCGCTATCGCCCAGCTCTTTGGCCGCATCGATAATCGCCTGCTCGCGGTCAAACGCGGCGCCGCGGCGCGGTGGACGCACCACCGGCTCGATAATGCTCAGCAGCCCGTTGTCGTGGCACAGCGTATTGAACGCCTTCACCATCTCCAGGCGCTGCTGCGGATCTTCATCGCTGCGCCACAGCACCAGCAGCTTCAGCGCCTTGCCGCCATCGCGTTTGACCGCCTGCGCGTCGACGTTCTTGTCGATCACCACGCTGTCGACCGGAATACCGTTCCCCGGAATAAACTCGTCGGCTGCCACAATCATCGCGCAGCTTTTGGCCACGGCCTGCTGCTCGACAATCTGGCGATAGCAGAAGTGCTGGTCGACGAGGATCGCCGAGGCGTACGGCGACAGAATTTTTGCCGCGTTGACCTTAAAATCCGTCAGGTGCTGGTCGGTTACCGGCACCGGCGCGCCTGCGGCTGCAAACATCAGGCGCATTGCTTCACGCTGATCCACAGCCAGCATCGCAAAACCGCCGGAAGGTCGGGTGATATCTTTCAGGGTGTACATCGTCATTCCTCAGTCCTTTTGTATCAGTGTGATTTTTTCAGCCCGGCAGAAGCGCGAACCTGTTCAAGAATGGCTGTCCAGTCTTCGCGCCCGCGCCCGGCGGCGCGTGCCTGGTTGTAAACTTCGCGGGAGGCGGCACCCAGCGGCATCGGGACGTGGAGCTGGTTGGCCACGTCGAGGGCGATCCCCAGATCCTTATGTGCAAGGTCGATCATGAAGGCGGGAGAAAGATCCCCTTTCAGCACCTTGTTCGGCCAGGATGTCGTGAAGTGGCCTTTACCCGCAGGTGTGCCGCTCATAACCTTGAGCGCCACGTCAAAGGAGAGGCCAAGCGCTTCGCACAGCACGGCGGCCTCGGCGGAAAGGGCATTCAGGGCGATACTCATGTAGTTATTGATGAGCTTCACGCGGATGCCCATGCCCGGCCCGCCGGCGTTAATCAGCTCATTGCCCATTGCCATTAATACGGGGGTGGCGCGCTCAACCTGCGACACCGTCCCGCCTGCGAGCAGGAGCAGCGTGCCGGCAATGGCATGGTCAGAGGTGCGTCCGACGGGCACGTCCATCAGACTGAAGCCACGCTCAGCCATGTCGCGGATCAGGGCATCGGTTTGCAGCGGGTGAATGGTGGACATATCAATCACCAGCGCGTCGCGGGATAACCCTTCGCACACGCCGTGCTCGCCGAACAGCACGCTGCGCACCAGGTCGCCGTTTGGCAGCATAGTGATCACGAATTCGGCATCCGTTGCGGCCTGAGCGGGCGTTGCCGCCGCCCGAGCGCCGCTATCAACCAGCGCCTGAACCGCCTGCGGGTTTACATCAAAAACGTTAAGCTGGTGGCCCTGTTTCAACAGATTTTTCGCCATTGGCGCGCCCATCTGTCCTAAGCCGATAAATGCGATTGCTGACATGCCTCTCTCCTGTCACATCGTGTCAATTTTTGCGCGTTTGTGGTGTCTGTTTTTGATCGTATTTGTAATTTATAGTCAAAAAATTGACACGGGTCACTTTTTAAACATTTGGTGAAATTAAAATGAAGGCATCAGAAATCGCAGAAGGAATCACCATGACTCGCATCGTTTGTGTCGGCATTACCGTGCTGGATCGCATCTGGTATCTCGATGATTTACCGAAGGAAGGTGGGAAATATGTCGCGAAAGACTATACGGAAGTGGGGGGCGGCCCCGCGGCTACTGCGGCGGTGGCTGCCGCGAAACTGGGCGCGAAAGTGGATTTTATTGGCCGGGTGGGGGACGACGATACCGGCAGACGGCTGCTCGCGGAGCTGGAATCCCTGGGGGTGAACACCCGCTACACGCGCATATTTAACGGTGCCCGATCGTCACAATCTGCGGTGCTGGTGGATGCCAGCGGGGAGCGCGTAATTGCGAACTACCCCAGCCCCGACCTGCCTGCGGCGGCAGACTGGCTGCATGAAATCGATTTCTCCCAGTGGGACATTGTCTTAGCCGACGTGCGCTGGCATGACGGGGCAAAACAGGCATTTACCCTGGCCCGCCAGCAGGGCGTACCGACATTGCTGGATGCGGATGTTACCCCGCAGGATATCACGGAGCTGATCGCCTTAAGCGATCACGCGGCCTTCTCCGCGCCGGGACTGCGGCGTTTAACGCAGCGGGATGAAACCGAAGGCGCGCTGAAAAAAGCACAAATGCTCACAAATGGACATGTGTACGTTACGCAGGGACGGGACGGCTGCTTCTGGCTGGAAAGCGGCAGGGTATGTCATCAGCCTGGCTTTGAGGTTGAGGTTGTTGATACAACAGGAGCGGGTGACGTTTTCCACGGTGCGCTGGCGGTTAGTCTGGCGCAGCAAGCGTCCGCCACTGACGCGGTGCGTTTTGCCAGCGCCGTCGCAGCCCTGAAATGTACCAGGCCCGGCGGGCGCGCGGGTATACCCGACTGTGATCAAACCCGCTCTTTTTTGTCACTTTTTGTATAAAATGCGGGGCGTGATGGTTTTCAGAGGACAGCCCATGAGCCTTACCGAACTGACCGGCAACCCGCGTCACGATCAGCTGCTGACGCTGATTGCCGATCGCGGCTATATGAACATTGATGAACTGGCACAACTGCTGGATGTGTCGACGCAAACCGTGCGCCGGGATATTCGCAAGCTCAGCGAGCAGGGGCTGATCACGCGTCATCATGGCGGTGCGGGCAGGGCATCCAGCGTGGTCAACACCGCGTTCGAGCAGCGAGAAGTCTCGCTGACTGAAGAGAAACGGGCGATTGCCGAAGCGATTGCGGACTATATCCCCGACGGTTCGACCATCTTTATCACTATCGGGACGACCGTGGAACACGTTGCGCGGGCGCTGCTTAACCATAATCATCTGCGCATCATCACCAATAGTCTGCGGGTGGCGCATATTCTGTATAAAAATCCGCGCTTTGAAGTGATGGTTCCGGGCGGCACGCTGCGCCCGCACAACGGCGGCATTATCGGCCCGGCGGCAACGGCGTTTGTGTCTGGCTTCCGGGCGGACTACCTCGTGACCAGCGTCGGGGCCATTGAACACGACGGTGCGATGATGGAATTTGATGTTAACGAAGCCAGCGTGGTGAAAACCATGCTTGCCCACTCCCGGCATATTTTACTGGCAGCCGATCATACGAAATATCACGCCTCCGCGGCGGTTGAAATTGGCAACGTGGCGCAGGCCACGGCGCTTTTCACCGATGAGTTGCCCGGCTCGGCGCTGCAAAATCACCTCAAATGCAGCAAGGTCGAAGTTGTCGAAGTCAATTTCGGAGAAGATCAGCAAGCTGGCTGATCGTCTTATGGCCCGATATTGCGATTCGGGCCTTTCCTTTCTCTAAGCTGAATCTGGCGCATAGCTAAAGTTTCTCTTTCCCGCTACAGTTAGTTTTCCACGGCGAAAGGAGATAAACATGCTTTATATCTTTGACTTAGGAAATGTAATCGTCGATATCGATTTTAACCGGGTGCTGGGCGCATGGAGCGATTTTAGCCGTGTTCCGCTGGCGACGTTAAAGCAGAATTTTGCGATGGGTGAGACTTTCCATCTGCACGAGCGCGGTGAGATCAGCGACGAAGCGTTTGCAGAGCGTTTCTGCCAGGAAATGGGTCTCTCGTTAAGCTACGAGCAGTTTTCTCATGGCTGGCAGGCCATATTTGTCGCGATCCGCCCGGAAGTGATCGACATCATGCATAAGCTGCGCGCGCAGGGGCATCGCGTTGTTGTGCTATCAAATACGAACCGCCTGCATACCACCTTCTGGCCGGATGAATACCCGGAAATCCACGCGGCGGCAGATAAAGTGTATCTTTCCCAGGAGATGGGGATGCGTAAACCTGAGGCGCGCATCTATCAGGCGGTATTGCAGGAAGAAGGATTGACGGCGGCGGATGCGGTCTTTTTTGACGATAACGCCGATAATATAGAGGGAGCTAACCAGTTGGGCATCACCTCCATTCTGGTGACCGGAAAAGAGACGATACCGAACTACTTCGTGAAGCAGTTATGCTAAAAACCGTTCATCAAAAAGCCAATCATCATACGCGTCCGCTTAGGGCGTGGCTGAAACTCCTCTGGCATCGCATTGATGAGGACAACATGACCACGCTGGCGGGCAATCTCGCTTACGTATCGTTGCTCTCGCTGGTTCCGCTGGTGGCAGTGATTTTTGCGCTTTTTTCGGCGTTTCCGATGTTCGCCGATGTGAGCATGCAGCTTCGCCATTTCGTCTTTGCGAACTTTATTCCTGCCACCGGCGATGTGATCCAGAATTACATTGAACAGTTTGTCGCCAACTCCAGCAAGATGACGGCGGTAGGGGCGTGTGGGCTTATTGTTACCGCGCTGCTGCTGATGTACTCCATCGACAGCGCGCTCAACACCATCTGGCGGAGCAAAAAAGTCCGGCCGAAAGTTTACTCCTTTGCCGTCTACTGGATGATTTTAACCCTTGGCCCATTGCTGGCGGGGGCAAGCCTGGCGATCAGCTCTTACCTTCTTTCGCTGCGCTGGGCGACCGACTTAAACAGCGTGATCGATAACGTGCTGCGTATCTTCCCGCTGATTTTATCGTGGCTCTCCTTCTGGCTGCTCTATAGCGTGGTGCCAACCACGCGCGTACCCAACCGGGATGCCGTGGTGGGTGCGCTGATAGCGGCGTTGCTCTTTGAGCTGGGCAAGAAAGGATTCGCGCTTTATATCACCATGTTCCCCTCATATCAGCTGATTTACGGCGTGCTGGCGGTGATCCCCATTTTGTTTGTCTGGGTCTACTGGACGTGGTGTATCGTCTTGCTTGGCGCCGAAATAACTGTCACTCTCGGGGTCTACCGGGAACTCAAAAAAGCAGCAGAAGCTGAAAAACGACAAGAAGCAGACCAACCATGATTGCATTGATTCAGCGCGTAACCCGTGCCAGCGTCACCGTGGAGGGAGAGGTGACGGGTGAAATTGGCCCAGGACTTTTGGTGCTCCTGGGTGTCGAAAAGGATGATGACGAACAAAAAGCCAACCGCCTGTGCGAGCGCGTGCTGGGCTACCGGATTTTCAGCGATGCGGAAGGCAAGATGAACCTGAACGTTCAGCAGGCTGGCGGCAGCGTGCTGGTGGTCTCCCAGTTTACGCTGGCCGCCGATACCGAACGCGGCATGCGCCCGAGTTTTTCAAAAGGCGCGGCGCCGGATCGCGCAGAAGCCCTTTACGAGTACTTTGTTGAGCGCTGTCGCCAACAGGACATGAATACACAAACCGGACGATTCGCTGCGGATATGCAGGTATCGCTGGTGAACGATGGCCCCGTCACATTCTGGCTCCAGGTATGAGCCAACTGGCGGCATGGCCGCGGGTAACAAGAGAGAGTACAGCTATGTATCACCTTCGAGTACCGCAAACTGAAGAAGAATTAGACGCTTATTACCATTTCCGCTGGGAAATGCTGCGCAAGCCACTGCATCAGCCGAAAGGCTCTGAACGCGACGCCTGGGACGCGATGGCGCATCACCAGATGGTAGTGGATGAAGAGGGCAACCTCGTAGCCGTGGGACGTCTGTATATCAATGCCGACAACGAAGCCTCTATCCGCTTTATGGCCGTTCACCCCTCCGTACAGGACAAAGGCCTCGGAACGCTGATGGCGATGACGCTGGAATCCGTTGCCCGTCAGGAAGGGGTTAAGCGCGTCACCTGTAGCGCCCGCGAAGATGCCGTTGAGTTCTTTGCCAAGCTCGGTTTCGTGAATCAGGGGGAAATCACTGCCCCGCAAACTACGCCGATTCGTCACTTTTTGATGATCAAACCCATCGCCACCCTGGACGATATTCTCCATCGCGCCGACTGGTGCGGGCAGCTCCAGCAGGCGTGGTATCAGCACATTCCGCTCAGTGAAAAAATGGGTGTGCGTATTCAGCAATATACCGGTCAAAAATTCATTACCACCATGCCGGAAACCGGCAACCAGAACCCGCACCATACCCTGTTTGCCGGCAGCCTGTTTTCACTCGCCACGCTCACCGGCTGGGGGCTGATCTGGCTGATGCTGCGCGAGCGCCATCTTGGCGGCACTATTATTCTTGCCGATGCCCATATTCGTTACAGCGCGCCGATCAGCGGCAAGCCGAGCGCGGTGGCCGACCTGGGCGCACTGGGCGGCGATCTCGACCGCCTGGCGCGTGGACGTAAAGCACGCGTGCAGATGCAGGTTGAGCTGTTTGGCGATGATACGCCTGGCGCGGTGTTTGAAGGCACCTATATCGTTCTGCCTGCGAAGCCGTATGGCGCGTATGAAGAGGGTGGGAACGAGGAGGAGTAGCGTTGCTACTCTAAATGTAATAAAGGAACCCTTTGCTGATGCAAAATGCGGATGACAAAAATGGGTCATCCGCATAAAGAGAGAATATGGCATGCTGCCCGTAATCATGTGGGTGAGCACCGTCAATCAGGTTTTGACCATCCCTGCCCATCAACTCAGTTACGCTTTTTCCTTGCCGCTATCTCTTGCAGCGTTAACGACCTTTCTCTGATCTTCATCCCTTCTTCTGCGGAATATTTGGTTGGATTTTAAGTTCTGGAAAAAGGCTCGAAGAAACCTACTGCACTCAATGAAATAAATGGATTAGTAGCCGAAACCTTAATAACGTAACTCTCATAGGGGTACGTCATTGACGTACGTTTGATATTTGCTACTATAAGCCAATGGCGTATGTTTTATGCTTTTCATTGAAACGGATATCTTCACAGAAGACGTCAAAACGTTACTGGATGACGACGAATACCATAAGCTTCAGGTTTTCCTGGCTACGCAACCTGATTATGGCGTTCTGATCCAGAACACGGGAGGCTTACGAAAGATTCGTTGGCTTTCAGGCGGCAGGGGAAAACGCGGTGGTGTAAGAGTTATCTATTTTCATCGTACGCGCGAGTTTGAAATCAGGATGCTGCTCATCTATCGCAAAGGGATTAAAGATGACCTGTCCACGGAGGAGAAAGCCATTCTGAAAAAGATGATAGAGAGGTGGTAAATGGATAAGGCGTTGTTTGAGCGGTTAACCCAAAGCATTGGGCAAATGAACGAGATTGCCGAGGGCCAACGCGAGCCGTCGCGTACCTTTCAAATCGATGCGATGAAAATAAAAGAAATTCGTCAGGCATCCGGGTTGTCGCAGAGTAAATTCGCGACCTTAATCTCTGTCAGCGTTGATACATTGCGTAACTGGGAACAAGGCAGACGCTCACCTACAGGTCCGGCTAAAGCGCTGTTGCGCGCGATTGCTAACGACCCTCAACATGTCATCCCTGCGCTATCGCAGTAATTAGCCCGGTTGCACTGAGGCTCACCGGGCCTTTATGGAGATTACTCCCCTTCACCCGGGAACAGGAACGGGTTGATCGAGCTGCGGGCAAAGCCCTCCTGCTCCATCTTCGCGTCCAGAATCAGCGAGGCGAGATCGTCGGCCACGGCTTCGACTTTCGGGTCTTTTTCCTGATACAGAATCTTCAGGTAGGTCCCGCAGTCGCCGCAGCTTTCTGCTTTCACCGCCGCTTCTTCATTTTCCAGCGACCAGTAGTTCAGATCGCGGGTCTGCTCGCAGTTGCTGCACTTCACGCGCACCACGTGCCACTCGGTTTCACACAGGTTGCAGTGCAGATAGCGCAGCCCCTGCGTTGTACCAATCTGTACCATGCTGGAGACCGGCATTGAACCACACACCGGACAGAACTGGCGCGCTTCGCCGTATTCGGCGCGGGCTTTGCCTGGGATCAGGCTCGCCATTTGCGCCCAGTAAAGAGACAGCGCAGCCCAGATGAACGGCGCTTTATCGCTGCTCACCAGCGAGAAGTCGGAGGCAAACAGCGCGTTCGCCATCTCTTCCAGCTCCTGATCGGAGGCTTTTTCCAGGTTCTCAATGACCGCCAGCGCCGTGCCGCTCATCTCCGGCTTCAGCTCGGCGATCAGGGAATACAGTAGCTTATGCCAGTGTTTGTCGCGCGGCAGGACGTGAATATCCAGCGGCGGTTTGCCCTGCTCGTTGGCTTCTTTGATGCGTGCGGTCAGGTCCATTTGTAGCGGATGGTCGTACAGCACCACTTCCTGCGCGTGGGCGACAAGCGCGGCAAAACGCAGAAAATCGCCCAGCGGGTTGTTCTCTGCCAGCTCGCGCAGACGCTCCGCGCGGCGGTTGTAGAGGTTCTTGAGTCTGGGGAATAACAACGGCGGAATATACTCCGCCGTACGTTTCTCGCTCGACCCCAGCTCATCTTGCGGGATTATGCGAATACTCATTCAGATGACTTTTCCTGTTTCTGGCGGACTTCACGGTACCAGCGCGGGTGATGTTTCTTCGCCCACGTACTGGTTACCCAGCCTTCCACCATCGCGGTAATGGTGCCTTTCACCCAGAGGGCGGCGTAAATATGCACCATGATAACCACAATTAACGCCACTGCGGCAAATGAATGCAGCATCAGCGCGAATCGGATCACCGGGATTGAGAAAGCAGGCGCAAAGTACGGACGCCAGATGATCACGCCGCTGACCAGCAACAGGACCAGGAAGATAATCGCCGCCCAGAATACGCATTTCTGGCCGAAGTTATAACGCCCGGTATCACCTACTTCCTCGTTGACGACGATCTTACGAATATTCTTCGCCCAAAAGATATCATCCCGATTGATTAGGTTATGGTGCCAGTATCGGAAAAACATGATGATAAACGACGCGAACATGATGACGCCAACAAACGGGTGCAGTATACGCGCCAGCTGCGGTGTCCCCATGATCTGCATCAGCCAGTTGAAGGACGGGAAGAAGAACCCCAGCCCGCTTATCGCCGCCAGCATGAAGCAGAAGGCGGTGACCCAGTGGTTGATGCGTTCCGGCGCGGTGTAGCGCACGATGGTGTCACGTTTTCTCATTTGCGCACCTCGTCTTTCTCTTCATGCAGGTTGTCGTCTTCCTCTTCCGCACGGTTCGGACCGACGCCGACGTAGTGGAAGATGCTCGCTGCGAAGGTGGCAGCAAAGCCCACCGCGGCCAGCGGTTTCCAGATGCCTTTCCAGAACTTCACCGTGGCGCTGATTTCCGGGTTCTCCGGCAGGCCGTGGTACAGATTCGGCTTGTCGGCGTGGTGCAGCACGTACATCACGTGCGTACCGCCAACCCCGGCCGGATCGTACAGGCCAGCGTTGTCGTAACCGCGGGTTTTCAGCTCGCCCACGCGCTCTGCCGCCAGCGTTTTCATATCCTCTTTAGAGCCAAAATGAATGGCGCCGGTTGGACAGGTCTTCACGCAGGCTGGCTCCTGGCCGACGTTAACGCGGTCTACGCACAGCGTGCATTTGTAGACGCGGTTGTCTTCCGGGTTCATGCGCGGCACGTCAAACGGACAGCCCGCGATGCAGTAGCCGCAGCCAATGCACTGCTCGGACTGGAAGTCGACGATGCCGTTGGCATACTGAATGATAGCCCCTTCTGACGGACACGCCTTCAGGCAGCCCGGATCCGCACAGTGCATACAGCCGTCTTTGCGGATAAGCCATTCCAGTTTGTCGTTCTGCTCCACTTCCGAGAAACGCATTACCGTCCAGGACTTGGCGGTCAGGTCCGCCGGGTTGTCGTACACCCCGACGTTGTGACCCACTTCGTCACGGATGTCGTTCCACTCTGAACAGGCCACCTGACAGGCTTTACAGCCGATACAGGTGGTCACGTCGATAAGCTTCGCCACTTCCTGCTGGTGATCCCGCGCCTGAGGCGCGGGCGTGAAACCGTTAGTCGCGGAACGACGGATAATGTCTTGAGATTGATAAGCCATAGGTCGTCTCCGTTACACCTTTTCCACGTTCACGAGGAAGGCCTTAAACTCCGGCGTCTGCGTGTTCGCATCACCGACGAACGGCGTCAGGGTGTTCGCAATGAACCCTTTTTTCGCCACGCCCTCATAACCCCAGTGAATTGGAATACCGATGGTATCCACCTGCTGTCCGTGAACGTTCAGCGTGCGAATACGCTTGGTCACCACCGCCTTGGCTTTAATGTAGCCGCGGTTAGAGGAGACCTTCACGGTATCGCCATGGGCGATGCCGAGTTTGTTCGCCAGCTTCTCGCCGATCTCCACAAACTGTTCCGGCTGCGCGATGGCGTTAAGCAGCGCGTGCTTGGTCCAGTAGTGGAAGTGCTCGGTCAGACGGTAAGTGGTGCCGACATACGGGAACTTGTCCTTTTTACCCAGCGCTTCAAAATCGCCCTTGAAGATACGGGCTGCCGGGTTAGAGACCACGTTCGGGTGCAGCGGGTTAGTACCCAGCGGCGTTTCAAACGGCTCGTAGTGTTCCGGGAACGGCCCTTCCGCCATCTTGTCGATAGCAAACAGACGTCCCATCCCTTCAGGCTGCATGATAAACGGCCCGACATCGCTGCCCGGAGGCGCGGTGCTGTAGTCAGGAATATCCACGCCACCCCATTTCGCGCCGTCCCACTTCAGCAGCTGACGCTTCGGATCCCACGGGTTGCCCTGCGGGTCAGCGGAGGCACGGTTATAAAGAATGCGGCGGTTCAGCGGCCAGGACCATGCCCAGCCCAGCGTATTGCCCAGCCCTGACGGGTCGGCATTATCGCGGTTGGCCATCTGGTTGCCTTTCGGCGTCCAGCTACCGGCGAAGATCCAACAGCCGCTTGACGTTGTACCGTCATCGCGCAGATGGGCGAAGGTACTGAGCTGATCGCCTTTCTTCGCCAGCACCGCACCGGTCGCCGGGTCGATAACGTCCGCCAGCGCCTTACCGTTGCTCTCCATCGCCACTTCTTCCGGAGACGGATTCTCTGGCGTCGAGTAGTTCCAGGTCATGTTCAGCACCGGCTCAGGGGTTACGCCGCCTTCAGACGCGTACATTTTACGCAGGCGTAAGAAGATGCCGGCCAGGATCTCGCCGTCGTTCAGGGCGATGCCCGGGGCGTCCGCGCCTTTCCAGTGCCACTGCAACCAGCGGCCAGAGTTGACGATAGACCCGTTCTCTTCCGCGAAGCAGGTTGACGGCAGACGGAACACTTCGGTTTGAATCTTCGACGGATCGACGTCGTTCGACTCACCGTGGTTCTGCCAGAACGTCGACGTTTCGGTATTGAGCGGGTCAATCGTCACCAGGAACTTCAGCTTCGACAGAGACTCAACAACCTTGTTCTTGTTCGGGAACGACGCCACCGGGTTAAAGCCCTGGCAGATATAGCCGTTGACCTGGCCCTGGTGCATCATCTCGAAATACTGAAGCACGTCGTAGCCTTTGTCCCACTTCGGCAGCCAGTCAAAGCCCCAGCTGTTTTCCGCCGTCGCTTTGTCACCGAAGAAGGCCTTCATCATTGAGACGAAGAACTTCGGATAGTTGCCCCAGTAGTTCACCTGGCCTTCGAGCAGCGGTTTTGGCGTGCTGGCCGTGAGGTAGGTTTGCAGGTCGGTCTGTTTTTCGCTTGGCAGGTTCATATAACCCGTCAGGCTTTGCGACAGCAGGCCGAGGTCGGTCAGACCCTGAATGTTGGAGTGACCGCGCAGGGCGTTCACGCCGCCACCGGCCATCCCCATGTTGCCGAGCAGGAGCTGAACCATCGCCATGGTGCGGATGTTCTGCGCGCCAATGGAGTGCTGCGTCCAGCCGAGCGCATACAGGAACGACGCGGTTTTGTCTTTCGCGCTGGTTTCCGCAATCAGCTCGCACACCTTCAGGAAGTCCGCCTTCGGCGTACCGCAGATGTTTTCGACAACCTCCGGCGTGTAGCGGGAGACGTGCTCTTTCAGCAGGTTCCACACGCAGCGCGGATGTTGCAGGGTGGTATCGCGCTTCGCAAAGCCGTTTTCATCCAGCTCGTAGTTCCAGCTGGTTTTGTCGTATTTGCGTTTTTCGGCGTCGTAACCGCTGAACAGGCCATCTTCGAAGCTGTAATCCTCACGCACGATCAGGCTGGCGTTGGTATAGGCTTCGGTGTACTCGCGGTTATATTTTTCGTTGCTCATCAGGTACAGCAATACGCCTGACAGGAAAGTGATGTCAGTACCTGAACGAATAGGGGTGTAGAAATCCGCCACTGACGCCGTACGCGTAAAGCGGGGATCGATCACAATCAGTTTCGCACCGTTGTGGATTTTGGCTTCCATCGCCCAGCGGAACCCGACAGGGTGCGCTTCAGCGGCGTTACCGCCCATCACCACAATAAGGTTGGCGTTCTTGATGTCGACCCAGTGGTTGGTCATCGCACCGCGACCAAATGTTGGAGCAAGACTTGCTACCGTTGGTCCGTGTCAGACACGCGCCTGGTTGTCGACCGCGAGCATACCGAGTGCGCGCGTAAATTTCTGGGTTAAATAGCCGGTTTCGTTACTGGACGCTGAAGCACACAGCATGCCGGTGGAGAGCCAACGGTTAACGGTGGTGCCTTCGGCATTCTGCGCGATGAAGTTGGCATCGCGGTCTTCTTTCATCAGCTTAGCGATGCGATCGAACGCTTCTTCCCAGCTGATTTGCTGCCATTTGTCAGAGCCGGGAGCGCGATACTCAGGAAACTTCAGGCGGCTTTCGGAGTGGATAAAATCTACCAGACCGGCCCCTTTCGGGCAGAGTGCACCACGGTTGACCGGGTGATCCGGATCGCCTTCGATGTGGAAAATAGATGCTTTGGCGTTTTTCGCACCGTCGCCGAGGCTATACATTAACAGCCCACAGCCGACGGAGCAGTACGTACAGGTGTTACGGGTTTCGCGGGTGCGCAGCAGTTTATACTGCCGTGTTTCCGCCAGCGCTACACCGGGCGCAAAGCCCAGTGCCGCCGCCGTGGTGCCTGCCATACCGCCAGCGCAGATCTTAAAGAACTGCCTTCTGCTGACCTGCATGGGTCACTCCTTGGTTCATTACGACATTGCTATGTAGTTTTACTCTGCGGTTGAGAATTAACCGCAAAGGAGAAAAATTTGCATTAATCCCTCATTTCTCCGAGGGATAAGCCCAGAATACCACAATGTCGGTACGCCTGTTCCAACGGCGTTAAAACAAAGTGAACGTATTATCACGGCATTGATTATAAAATGTGATATCAATCACATTTTACCCTACGCATGTTAAAGAGGTGTAGCAGACGACTGGTTGCACCCCTCCGGATTGAGTAGGAGAATGGTCGCTGAAAAATTGATCCATACTATGCGTAAGGCCTGCCGTTTGTGTTGCAATAGCAGGCTCACTTCCGTGGTTGTTCAGGAATACCGTTGTGTCTAAACAAAACCGTGCTACCCACGCGTCGCCACTGCCTGCGGGCACTGTGGAACTGTCGGTACACAGACCGCCTCACATTTCACATGCCACGCCAGATTTTCTGGCGGAAGAAGTCCCCGTTGCCCTGGTCTATAACGGGATTTCGCATGTGGTGATGATGGCCTCGCCGAAAGATCTTGAGCTGTTCGCCATTGGTTTTTCCCTCTCGGAAGGCATCATTGCGCATCCGCAGGAGATCTACGGCATGGACGTAGTTCATGCCTGTAATGGTCTTGAAGTGCAAATCGAACTCTCCAGCCGCCGCTTTATGGGGCTGAAAGAGCGCCGCCGGGCCCTGGCCGGACGTACCGGATGCGGCGTGTGCGGCGTTGAACAGCTTAACGATATCGGCAAACCGATTATCCCGCTGCCGTTCACCCAGACGTTCAATCTGGCGCACCTTGATCGGGCGCTTGAGCACCTGAACGACGTGCAGCCCATCGGCCAGCTCAGCGGCTGTACCCATGCGGCGGCATGGATATTGCCGTCGGGGAACATTACCGGCGGGCATGAGGACGTGGGCCGCCACGTCGCGCTGGACAAGCTGTTAGGCCGCCGCGCTCGGGAAAGCAGCGTCTGGCAGCAGGGCGCGGCGTTAGTCTCCAGCCGCGCCAGCTATGAGATGGTGCAAAAGTCCGCCATGTGCGGCGTGGAGATTCTGTTTGCGGTGTCAGCGGCAACCACGCTGGCGGTGGAGGTGGCGGAGCGCTGCAACCTGACGCTGGTGGGGTTCTGCAAGCCGGGAAGGGCGACAATTTATACCCATCCTCAGCGGCTAATAGTTGATCAGTAATTTTGAATGATTATGGCAAATCCTTCCGCTATCAGTTGGCCGTGATGAGGGCTATTATTTATCTCATCAAGGCACGGTGCCTTACCAAATCAACTTAACGAAAGGGTTTAAACACATGAACAGCATCAAAACTTTTGTCGCAGTAATCGCTCTGGCTACTTCTTTCGGTTCTTTTGCTGCGCAGACAGTGACCGCATCCTCCTCTACGCTGGACGGTGCTGAAGCTAAAATTGCCGCACAGGCTCAGGAAGCGGGCGCGTCATCCTACAAAATTACCCAGGCATTCACCGGTAACCGCGTACACATGACTGCTGAACTGAACAAATAATTCCGCTATACCGTCGAAAGAGCGCCCCTGGGGCGCTTTTTTAGTTTATACCCGCCAGACGCAGCAGTGCCGTCACCACCGCCGCCGCGACGATCACCACAATCAACGGCATTTTTCGCCAGGCCAAAAACACCGCGAACCCCACCCCCAGTACGCGCGCCATCCCGGCAAAATGGTCCCCTTCATAAAACGTTGTCGCCAGCGCGACGGAGAACAGCAAAACGGTAGCCGCATCGGAAAGCAACGCCTGCGATCGTTCAGAAAGCGCCAGCCGGTTGCCGAGCTTCGCTCCGCCAAGACGCATCAGGTAGGTTCCGGCAGAAAGAATGGCGATGCCGAGAATAAAAACCGTCATGTTTTCCATTATTTTTTCCTCGCAGCGAGACCGAGCAGAGAGAGCAGCACCGGCAGGCCAACCGGCGCAAACGGTACGGCGGCCAGCGACAGCACTGCGCCGCTACAGGCGCGGATCAGCGTGGTACGGTTTTTAAACGCTGGCACTACTAACGCCAGCAGGATCGCCGGGAACACCGCGTCCAGCCCGATGGTCTCCGGGTCCGGCAGCAGCTTACCGACCATCGCGCCCAGCACCGTCCCCAGCGGCCAGATGATTGCCACGCCAAGACCGCACAGCCAGTACGCCGCTTTACGCTGCTCGGCAGTTTTTTGCGACAGGCCAAACACCACGCTTTCATCGTTCATGATATGACAGCCCAGAAAGCTCAGGCCGCGCTTGCCCACCAGGTCACGCACCGTCACGCCGAAGGGCACATGGCGGGCATTAACCAGTAAACCGGCCGCGGCCGCCGCCAGCGGATTACCGCCGCTCGCCACGATGCCGATAAACATAAACTCGGACGCGCCTGCCAGCACCGTGAGGGAGAGGACAAACGGCACCCACAGTGGGAACCCGTAGGCCATCGCCAGCGAGCCGTAGGACATGCCGACCACGCCCACCGCGAGGCAGACCAGGACGATCGCTTTTATCGTGTCGCCTTTCAGGCAAGAGAGGTGATTCTTCATACCATTTTAGCCATATCGAACGTATTTCCATTATAATGAACGCATCAAAACCGTTTTACAAGGCGAACGATTCGTTCGATATAGAGAGGCAGAGGCCGTTTTATGACGCAGCCAATTAGCGTAATCGCCAAAAGTCTGGTGCGAGAACGCCTGCGAACCGGGCTTTCGCTGGCGGAAATTGCCCGCCGTGCCGGGATCGCCAAATCCACGCTTTCCCAACTGGAGTCTGGCAACGGCAATCCTAGCCTGGAAACGCTATGGTCGCTTTGCGTGGCGCTGGATATTCCGTTTGCCCGATTACTGGAGCCGCAACAACCCGTCACGCAGGTGATCCGCCGCGGCGAGGGCACAAAGGTTGTGGCCGGGCAGGCGAACTACGAGGCGATTTTGCTCGCGGCGTGTCCGCCGGGGGCGCGTCGTGATATCTATCTGCTGCTGACTCAGCCGGGGGCAGACCGTATTTCCCAGCCCCATCCGCCTGGGTCGGTTGAGCATATTATCGTGACTCAGGGGCGGGCGATGGTCGGTCTGATCGACGCGGCGGAAGAGCTCGGCCCGGGAGATTACATTTGCTACCCCGCTGACCAGCCGCATATCTTTAAGGCGCTGGAGCCCGATACGCACGCGCTGCTGGTGGCGGAACAAAACTAACGAAGATACGGAAAATCATGTCGCTTAAAGCCATTGCCAAAGAACTGGGGCTGTCTGTTACCACCGTCAGCCGCGCCCTCAACGGGTATGACGACGTTTCTGCTGAGACGCGCGCCCGCGTGGAAGCGGAGGCCCAGCGCCGTGGCTACCGTCCAAACACCTTTGCCCGCCGCCTGAAGATGGGCAAAATCGACGCCGTCGGACTGGTATTTCCGGTGCATCCTGTTCCGCTCAATAACAGCGTCTTTATGGACATGGTCGGCGAAATTAGCCACGAACTGGCGCGACATGAGATTGACCTGCTGCTCATCGCTGACGACGATCTGGCGGACAAACACAGCTATATGCGCATGGTGCAGAGCCGACGCGTGGATGCGCTGATAGTGGCGCATACGCTGGATCACGATCCGCGTCTTGAGCAGCTTCAGGCCGCCGGGTTCCCGTTCCTGGCGCTCGGCCGCAGCCAGCTCCCGCAGCCGTACGCATGGTTTGATTTCGACAACTATGCCGGTACGTATCAGGCCACCCGCTGGCTGATCGAGAAAGGCCATCAGCGCATTGCGCTGCTGGGTGAAAGCAACAACCAGGCATTTATTACCCAGCGTCGCCAGGGCTTCCTGGACGCGCTGCGGGAAGCCGGTCTTTCCAGCGAATGGCTGCGCGCCATGCCTCCTTCGCGCCGCGTGGGGTATGCCACCACGCAAGAACTTCTCTCCCTGCCGCAGCCGCCCACGGCCATCATTACCGACTGCAACACCCACGGCGACGGCGCAGCGATGGCTCTGGCGCAGATGGGGCGCTTAAGCGGTGAAAATGCCGTCTCGCTGGTGGTCTATGACGGTTTACCGCAGGACAGCATTGTCGATATCGACGTCGCGGCGGTGATCCAGTCTACCCGTCAAGGTGTCGGGAAACAGATTGCCGATATGGTGCGCCAGCTGATTAACGGCGACGACATCGACACGCTTCAGGTGCTCTGGCAGCCGGAATTCTCCCCAGGCCAGACGGCCTGATTACAGCAAAAATTCTAAACCCGATCACAGATCCGAAACGTTTTGGTTTATATCCGAAACGTTTCGGATCAACACTCAGGACATCCCGATGACAGGAGATGTCCGATGCAAGATGCCATTTTTCGACTTGAAAGCAATACGGTTGACGTGGTGCTAAAAAGCCACCCGTTCGCTGAAATTCTCTACTGGGGGCCGCACCTTCAACACTTTTCACCGCAGGATGTCGCTACGCTTGCACGTCCGGTTGCTAACGGCAGGCTGGATGTAGACTCCCCCGTCACGCTGATGGCAGAGCTGGGACACGGCCTTTTTGGTTCGCCCGGCATCGAGGGGCATCGCCAGGGGCTCGACGGTTCCCCTGTATTCACCACCACAGATGTAAAGCGCGAAGGGCAAACCCTCCGGGTAACAGCGGAAGATAAACAGGCGGGCCTGCGCCTGACCAGCGAGCTGGCACTGGACGCCAGCGGCGTGCTGGTGGTACGTCATGGATTGACCAACCTGAAAGCGCTGGCGTGGCAGGTGGATCGCTTTGCCGTCACGCTGCCGGTGGCCGAGCGCGCGCAGGAGGTGATGGCCTTCCACGGACGCTGGATCAGGGAGTTCCAGCCGCACCGCGTTACGCTTGAGCACGACAGCTTCGTGGTTGAGAACCGCCGGGGTAAAACGTCCCATGAACATTTCCCGGCGCTGATTTCAGGCACGCCGTCGTTCAGTGAAATGCACGGCAACGTCTGGGGCGTGCATCTGGGCTGGAGCGGCAACCACCGCCTGCGAGCGGAGGTGAAAACCGATGGCCGTCGTTATATACAGGCCGAAGCGCTCTACCTGCCGGGTGAAATGGCGATTGAAGAGGGGGAAACGCTCTGGACGCCGCGCCTGTATGCCAGCCACTCCCCGCACGGGCTGAACGGCATGAGCCGGCAGTTTCACCGCTACCTGCGCGACAACGTTATCCGCTTCCCGGAAGATAAACCGCGCCCGGTGCACCTCAACACCTGGGAGGGGATCTACTTCAACCACGATCCGGACTACATTATGCGCATGGCCGACGAGGCCGCAGCGCTGGGCGTGGAGCGCTTTATTATCGACGACGGCTGGTTCAAAGGCCGCAACGACGACCACGCCGCGCTGGGCGACTGGTATCTGGACGAGAAAAAATACCCGAACGGCCTCAAGCCGGTGATCGATCACGTTAAACAGCTTGGCATGGAGTTTGGTATCTGGATTGAGCCGGAGATGATTAACCCGGATTCCGATCTGTATCGCGCGCACCCTGACTGGGTGCTGGCGCTGCCGGGCTACGCCCAGGCGACCGGGCGACATCAGCTGGTGCTCAATCTTAATATTCCGCAGGCCTTTGATTATCTGGTCGAGCGCATGAGCTGGCTGCTGGGCGAGCATGCGGTCGACTACGTGAAGTGGGACATGAACCGCGAGCTGGTGCAGCCAGGGCACAAGGGCAAAGCCGCCGCCGATGCCCAGACGCGCCAGTTTTATCGCCTGCTGGACGTTCTGGGCGAGCGCTTTCCGCACATTGAGTTTGAGTCCTGCTCCTCCGGGGGCGGGCGAATCGATTATGAAGTGCTGACCCGCTGCCACCGCTTCTGGGCGTCCGACAACAATGACGCACTGGAGCGCAACACTATCCAGCGCGGCATGAGCTACTTCTTCCCGCCGGAGGTGATGGGAGCGCATATCGGTCATCATAAATGTCACGCCACCTTCCGCCAGCACAGCATTCAGTTCCGCGGACTCACGGCGCTGTTTGGTCACATGGGGCTGGAGCTGGATCCGCTCTCCGTGGACGCGCAGGAGCGTGAAGGCTATCGCCATTACGCCGCGCTGTATAAGCGGTGGCGCGAGGTTATTCATCGCGGCACCCAGTGGCGCGTGGATATGCCGGACGCCACCACCCTGGCGCAGGGTATAGTGAGCCAGGACAAGACGCAGGGGCTGTTTATGGTCAGCCAGCTCGCGATGCCGGATTACACCCTGATGATGCCGCTGCGCATGCCGGGGTTAGACGCCAGCGCGCAGTACCGCATCACGCTGCTCGATCACCCGAACATTCAGATTACGGGCAAGGGCGGGCACACCATGCGCAAGCTGCCGGCGTGGATGGACGCGCCGCAAACGGTAAGCGGTGAGTGGCTGATGCAGGCGGGTATTGCGCTGCCGATTCTGGATCCGGAAACCGCCATTCTGATTGGTGTGGAACGCGTGTAAGGGTGACGGGCCGGGCAGCCGGCCCTCCGTTGAGGATAAAAATAATGAACACAACAACCTGTACCCACAAAGACAACCCTAATTTCTGGATCTTCGGGCTGTTCTTCTTTCTCTACTTCTTCATCATGGCCACCTGCTTTCCGTTTCTGCCGATCTGGCTGTCGGACATCATTGGCCTGAATAAAACTCATACCGGGATTGTCTTCTCCTGCATCTCGCTGTCGGCCATTGCTTTCCAGCCTGTGCTGGGGGTCATTTCGGACAAGCTGGGGCTGAAAAAACATTTGCTTTGGATCATCTCGGTGCTGTTGTTCCTGTTCGCGCCGTTCTTCCTGTACGTCTTCGCTCCGCTGCTGAAAACCAATATCTGGCTGGGGGCGCTGAGCGGTGGGTTGTATATCGGCTTTGTCTTCTCAGCGGGTTCGGGGGCGATTGAGGCCTATATTGAACGCGTGAGCCGCAACAGCTTTTTTGAGTACGGCAAGGCGCGCATGTTCGGCTGTCTCGGCTGGGGGCTATGCGCCTCAACGGGTGGCATCCTGTTCGGCATCGATCCGTCGTATGTTTTCTGGATGGGATCGGCGGCGGCGCTGTTGCTGATGCTGCTGCTGGTCGTTGCGAAGCCGAAGCCCAACCAGACGGCGCAGGTGATGAACGCCCTGGGCGCGAATCAGCCGCAGATCACTGCCAAAACCGTGTTCAACCTGTTCCGCCAGCGCAGAATGTGGATGTTCATCCTGTACGTGATTGGCGTGGCCTGCGTATATGACGTCTTCGACCAGCAGTTTGCTACCTTCTTCAAAACCTTCTTCGCCACGCCGCAGGAGGGGACCCGCGCCTTTGGTTTCGCCACCACGGCGGGGGAAATCTGTAACGCGATCATCATGTTCTGCTCGCCGTGGATCATTAACCGCATCGGTGCGAAAAACACGCTGCTGATTGCCGGGGTGATCATGGCGACGCGCATTATCGGCTCGTCGTTTGCCACCACCGCCGTGGAGGTGATTGCCCTGAAGATGCTGCACGCGCTGGAAGTCCCGTTCCTGCTGGTGGGGGCATTCAAGTACATCACCGGGGTGTTTGATACGCGCCTTTCAGCCACCATCTACCTGATTGGCTTCCAGTTTGCCAAACAGTCGGCGGCGATTTTTCTCTCCGCCTTTGCCGGAAATATGTATGACCGGATCGGCTTCCAGGAGACGTATCTTATGCTGGGCTGTTTTGTGCTGGCGATTACGGTGGTGTCGGCGTTTACGCTGAGTGGCAGACGGGAGATTGCTGCTACCGCAGGGGCAGCAGCGTTAACACATCACTCCAGGTAAAACACCTCTTTCAGTTCCGTACTCACCGGGCTGTTATCCGGGTTAGACGGCATAACGTCACCCATATGTTTCCACCAGCGCTGGCAGACGTCGGTATTCGCCACCGCGTTCCAGCGCTCTTCCGATTCAATCTCCACCGTCGCAAAAAGGAGGTTGCGGGCTTTGTCGAGGTAAATGGCGTAGTGGTGCGCGCCGTGGGCTTTCAGTACCGCTTCCAGCTCGGGCCAGATCGGATTGTGGCGACGTTCATACTCCTCGTGTGCGTCAGGGTTTACCTGCATCACAAAGGCTTTGCGGATCATAATGCCTCCAGATAGAGTTCGCGCACCTCATCGCGGCTGGCGGTGCGCGGGTTACACGGCGCGCACGGGTCGGCGAGGGCTTTATCCAGCCAGCCTTCGATATCGGCTTTGGTGACGCCGAGCTGGCTGAAGCCGGACGGAATGCCGACGCGGGCGCTCAGGTCACGAATCGCCTGAATGGCTGACATGCTTGCGGCTTCATCGCTCATGCCGCGCGTGTCAACGCCCATCGCCTGCGCCACGCGGGCAAAACGCGCGGCCGCGTTCGGGCGGTTAAAGTTTTCGACGATCGGCAGCAGGATGGCATTGCACACGCCGTGCGGCAGGTTGTGCGTCGCGCCCGGCTGGTGTGCCAGGGCATGCACCAGCCCCAGACCGGCGCTGTTAAACGCCATGCCCGCCAGATACTGACCAAAGGCCATCTGCTCGCGCGCTTCCAGGTTGTGACCGTCGTCGACCGCTTTCGGCAGCCACAGGTTGATCAGGCGAATCGCTTCCAGCGCGTTGGCATCAGTGAGCGGGTGCGCGCCGACGGACACGTAGGCTTCAATGGCGTGGGTTAACGCATCCATGCCGGTTGCGGCGGTCACGGAGGCCGGAATATCAAGCATCACGCTGGCATCATCCACGGCGATATCCGGGATGATGTTCGGGTCGATGATCACCTCTTTCACCTGCCGCGCGGAGTCAATGATCACCGCGTTGCTGGTCATCTCCGCTGCCGTGCCTGCGGTGGTGTTGATTGCCACCAGCGGCACGCCCGCGTTTTTCACCTTGCCGACGCCGGAGTAATCGGTTGACGGACCGGGGTTGGCGGTGAGGATTTTGATTGCCTTGGCGGTATCAATCGGGCTGCCGCCGCCGAAGGCAATCACGTAATCACACTCCGCGTCCTGATATGCCGCATAGCCTTTCTGCACCAGCGCCTCCGTCGGGTTCGGGAACACCTCATCGAACAGGTGATACGACATCTGATGGGCATCCAGCGCGTTAAACAGGCTGTCGAGCAGGCCGAGTTTTACCAACTGACCGTCGGTGACAACCAGCGCTTTTCCCCACTGCTTGCTCGCCACCAGGTTGACCATATCGCCGATTGCGCCCGCGCCGTGCAGGCTGATTTTTGGCAGTGCCAACATAAAGCTCATGATAATTCTCCTTAATTACTGTGATTTTTATGCCCGGCGGCGCTGCGCTTGCGCGGGCCTACGGTTAAGCAGGCCGGGTAAACGCAGTGCCACCCGGCTATGAGATCCGTCTTCGCTGCATAATCCGGCGAGTGATAATCGGCAGCGAAATCACCACGATCAGCATGGCGCCGATGATCACCGACATCACAATGCCCGGCACGTTGAGCAGGCTCAGGCCGAAGGTCACCAGCCCCATCAGGAAGGCGGCGATAATCACGCCCACCATGCTGCCGGACCCGCCGAGAATATTGACGCCGCCGAGCACCGCCATCGTCACCACCGCCAGCTCCCAGCCCATCGCGATGGTCGGGCGGGTGCTGCCCAGCCGCGAGGTGAGCAGCACCGACGCCAGGCCGGACATCAGTCCTACCAGCGCAAACAGGATCAGGTTGTGGCGCTTCACGTTGATGCCGGAGTACCACGCGCCGGTCGGGTTGTTACCGATGGCGTAGGTGCGGCGGCCAAAATTGGTGCGGTGCAGCGCAAAGGCAAACAGAGCGGCCAGTACAATAAACAGCGCGAACTCGAACGACAGCGCACCCCAGACGTAGCCTTGGCCGAACCAGGCAAAGCTCTCCGGGTAGCTGTTCAGCGCCTGGTCTCCGAGCAGGATGTAGGTGATACCACGGTACAGGCTCATGGTGCCGATGGTGATGACGATGGACGACAGGTTAAAGCGCGTCACCAGAATGCCGTTGAACAGCCCGCACAGTAGCCCGACGCCTAATCCCACGCAGACCAGCAGCGGCGTATCGACTCCCGCCGCCGCGCAAAAGCCCATCACCGTGGAGCTGAGCGCGATGGTAGAGGCCACCGACAGGTCAATTTCCCGGGCGATAATCAGCATCGCCATCGGCAACACGATGATCGCCTTTTCGGTGAAGTTGAACGTCGCGTCGGAGAGGTTCCAGATGTTGAGGAAGTAGGGCGAGGCGAGCGCGTTCACCACGAACACCGCCAGCGTCACCGCCAGCAGGAAGCCCTCCCAGCACAGCAGGCGCTGGAAGATGCCCGGCGCAGAAGTGGGTTTGAACTCTTCAGATGTCATCATTTTACTCATGGTTTCACCGCCAGTTTCTGACGTGCCAGCGCCGCGTCGCGCAGGATCAGCCTGCCTTTGCGCTTGTTGCCGCGTTCGTTCAGCAGCACAGCGATGACAATGACCGCGCCGGAAATCGCCATTTGCCAGAACGGGGAGATGCCGATCACCGGCAGGGCGTTATTGATGACGCCAAGAAACAGCGCCCCGAACAGACAGCCGAGCACGCGGCCGGTGCCGCCCATGGTGCTGATCCCGCCAATCACACAGGCTGCCACCACCTGCAATTCAAAACCGTTCGCGACGTCAACATACGCAACGGCAAAGCGCGAGATCCACAGGTAGCCGCAGAACCCGGCCAGCAGACCGGAAAGGCAGAAGCTGATGAACTGCATTTTCCCGGCGTTGATCCCGGTGTAGTACGCTGCCGTGGCGTTCCCGCCTGCGGTGTAGAGCGCCCGTCCGGTGCGGCTGTAGCGCAGGAAGTAGCCCACCAGCAGCAGTGCGGCGATGGCGCACCAGCTCAGCACCGGCAAGCCCAGCACTGACGCACGCGTCAGGCCGAGGAAGTCTGTACCCATCTGGTTGGAGTTCACCCAGCCGCCGCCGGAGAGCAAAAAGATCATTCCGCGGTAGATGCTCATGGTGCCGAGCGTTACCACAATCGCCGGAATGCCCAGCTTCCACACCAGCAGGCCGTTTATCGCGCCCATCAGCAGCCCAAGCGCGCTGGCGAGGATCAGCAGCGCCCAGACGGGCACGTCCGGGTAATGGAAGTTAATCAGGGCGACAATCATCCCGGTCAGGGCCAGATTGGCCGCCATCGACAGGTCGATGCCTTTAGTGAGCAGCACCATCATCTGCCCGAGCGCGAGGACGATCAGAATGGCGGTGTCGTTAAACATCTCCACCAGGTTACCTGGCGCGATAAACGACGGCACGCGGCTGCCAATGGCGACGACCATCAGGACAATCACCGCGCCAAGCAGCGCTTCGCGGTGTTTTAAGAGTGAGCTAAGCATTATGCCGCCTCCTGTTTTGCACCGCTGGCGGCGCTGACGATGGTTTCTGCCGTCGCGTCTCCCGCCTGGTATTCGGCCACCATCAGCCCCTCGTGCATGACGATAATGCGATCCGCCATGCCCATCACTTCCGGCAGTTCGGACGAGACCATAATTACGGCCAGCCCCTGGCCGACCAGCTCAGACATAAACTGATGCACGGCTGCCTTTGAACCGATATCGATGCCTTTTGTCGGCTCATCAAGGATGATTACGTCAGGGTGCGTTGCCAGCCATTTGCCAATCACGACCTTTTGCTGGTTGCCGCCAGAGAGAGTCTCCACCGCCTGCTTCCAGCTGAAGGCTTTCACTTGCAGGCGCCTGGCGTATTCGTCTGTCAGCTTCCATTCGCGGTCGTCATGCAGCACGCCGTTCGGATTGAGCGTGCTAAGCTGAGGCAGGCTGATGTTCTGGGCAATCGGCAGGGCGATAATCGCCCCCTGTTTCTGCCTTTCTTCCGGCACGCAGACGATACCGGCTTTGATCGCATCCGCAGGCTGGCGGAAGCGTCTGGGCTGACCGTTGAGGATGATTTCACCCGACGACGGCTGCGTGACGCCGGAAAGCGCTTGCATTAATTCGGTACGCCCGGCACCCACCAGCCCGTAAAAGCCGAGGATTTCTCCTTTACGCAGAGAGAACGAGATATGCGCAAACTCGGTCGGATGGCAGAGTTTTTTCACCTCCAGCACCGTCTCGCCTTTTTCGCAGTCGATTTTCGGGAAGGTTTGGGTAATGGCGCGCCCGACCATCATCGACACCATCCGCTCCTCGGTGATTTCATTTATTGCCCCTGCACCGACGAACACACCGTCGCGCAAAATGGTGTAGTGATCGGCCAGCTCAAAAATCTCGTCGAACTTGTGGGAGATAAAGAGGATGGCTTTACCCTCCTGCTTTAAACGCTCCACAATCTGGTAAAACTCGAGGATTTCATGCTGCGACAGCGCCGCCGTCGGTTCATCGAGGATCACCACCTGCGCCTCAAACGACAGCGCGCGGGCAATCGCCACCATGTGACGCTGGGCGATGCTCAGGGTTTTCAGCGTTGCGCGCGGGTCGATTTGCACCTCAAGCCGGGTGAGGATCGCCTGTGCCCGGCGGTGCATTTCCGGCCAGTCGAGCTTTTTCAGGACGCCTTTGTGGAGGTACTGACCGACAAAAATATTTTCGGTGACCGACAGTTCATCGAACAGGACGGTTTCCTGATGAATGGCAGTGATGCCTATTTTATGCGCAGACTCCGGCGTCGGGAGCTGTACGGGGATCGCTTTGTAGAGGATTTCGCCCTCGTCGGGCTGGTAAATGCCGGTCATCACTTTGACCAGCGTCGATTTGCCCGCGCCGTTTTCGCCGATAAGCGCCGTCACTTTGCCGGGCCACAGCGCAAGCTGCACGTTCTCAAGGGCACGCACGCCGGGGAACACCTTGGTGATGCCAGAAAGCTGTAGCAATGGGGTCATGATAGTTCTCCGTTAGATCCCCTCTCCCCTCGGGAGAGGGTTAGGGTGAGGGGAGATGCGGCCTGATGCCCTCACCCCGACCCTCTCCCACAGGGAGAGGGAGATAAGGATCAGAAAATTTTCGAGAACTTATCAATATTGCTGGCATCGTAAACGAACGGCTCCGCCATCGCGCCGTTACCGTCGGCATCCAGCTTCACTTTGCCCAGTTTACCCATGCTGGCTTCGTCTTTGGTGGCCGTGCCTTTCACCAGATCGTCCGCTAAGTAAGTTGCGGCATAGCCAAGATCAATCGGGTTCCAGATAGCAAAGCTTTTGCTCGCGCCGGATTTCACCGCGCCGGCCATTTCGGACGGCAGGCCTAACCCCGTAACATACACTTTGCCAATTTTGCCCTGGTCCTTCACCGCCTGAGCCGCGGCGACAATACCTACTGACGAAGGCGAGACGATCACTTTCAGGTCCGGGTAGGTTTTCAGCAGACCGACCGCTTCGCGGTAGCTTTTGTCGGAGAGATCGTCCCCGTAGGCCACGGTCACCAGATTAACGGACGGGTACTTCGGCAGCACCTTTTTCATCTCCGCAATCCAGATGTTCTGGTTGGTGGAGGTTGGGGTCGCGCTCAGCACGGCGACGTCACCTTTCTCAACGTTGAGCGCCTTCAGAGCATCGGCGGCGAGCTTCACGTTGGTTTCGCCAATCAGCGCGTTATTCGACGGGTTCAGGTGAATTTGACGTCCGGCTTTCGCCACGCCGGAATCCCAGGACACGACCTTTATGCCGCGCTGCATCGCTTTTTTCAGCACCGGCACGACGGCGTCCGGATCGTTCGCGGAAATGGCGATCGCATCCACGCCCTGGGCGATCAACCCGTTCAACACCTCGATCTGTGCTTCCGCCGTGGTGGTGGTCGGGCCGGTATAAATCACTTTTACATCGCCTAACTCTTTGGCCGCCTCCTGCGCGCCGACGTTCGCTGCTTCGAAGAATCCATTCCCTAAGGACTTCGCCACCAGGGCGATTTTCACTTCTGCTAAAGCGGAACCGGACAACGCCAGAGCGGCAACGGTGAGGATCAAGCTTGCTTTTATTTTCATTGCTTTTACTCCACTGACTTGAGTTAGTTGTAGGGATTGCAGGTGGTTTTCGCCCCGTCTCAATGAGCGGGGCGCGATGTTATTATTTGTACAGATCTAATGCGGACTGCATCGGGGTCACGCCAAAGCGTTTGCCCAGGGCTATCAGCTCTTCCCGGGTGATGGTCTGCTTCATGCCGCCCATGGAATAGACCTTCACCAGCACTTCCGCGGATTTTTCGGCGGTGTCGATCAGGCCGAAGGTTTCATCCAGCGTCGGGCCGCTGCCGAAGACGCCGTGGAACGGCCACAGCACCAGCGAGTGTTTCTGCATGTCCGTCGCGGTCGCCTGGCCGATTTCGTCGGTGCCCGGCACCATCCACGGCAGAATGCCGACGCCGTCCGGGAACACCACCAGACACTCGGTGCTGCCTTCCCACAGTTTGCGGGTGAAGAAATCAGAATTATTTTCCAGTACGTAGGTCAGGGCGATCAGGTTGGTGGCGTGGCAGTGCATAATCACGCGGTCTTTGCCGTTGGTCGCCTTAATGCGTTCGCAGTGGGAGAGGAAGTGCGCCGGCAGTTCTGAGGTTGGCACTGCGTCATCCGTCAGCCCCCACAAAATGTGGTAGCCCGCGCCGTCGCTATCCACTTTGACCACGCCCAGGTTAGCCTGCGGATCGAGCTGGACGTTGCGGAAGAACTTACCGGAACCGGTGACGATAAACGGCGTATTGGCGAGCAATGGCATCGGCTGGCTCAGGGCGATATAGCGCGGCTTCTGGTGAAAATCTGCGGAAAATGGCTCAATATCCGCATCGTCCAGGCGTAGCGTCAGGTTGCCGCCGTTGCGCTCGTCCCAGCCCTTCAGCCAGGCATCGGAGGTGGCTTTGATCATGCCCTGGACGAACCAGGAGGTAGTGATGGTTTGCATAGTTTTCTTTTCCAGTTATCGCGGTGAGAGTTTCCCCTCACCCTAACCCTCTCCCCATCGGGAAGAGGGGATGGTTTGCTCCCTCTCACCTTTGGGGAGAGGGCAGGGATGAGGGGGCAATTACCCGCGCTGGCTCAACACGTCTTTCTCATATGCCCGCACGTTGTCCAGCCACTGGCTGCCCGCTGGCGCATCATGACGCTGGCAGTACATCTCCCACACCGCCTGCCATGGCAAGGATTTCTGTTCTTCCAGCAGTGCCAGGCGCGCGGTGTAGTCGCCGTTTTCTTCCAGCTGTTTCAGGGCGGCGACAGGCTCCAGCAGCGCGCGCAGCAGGGCTTTCTTCATGTTGCGGGTGCCGATTACCCACGCCGCGATGCGGTTGATGGAGGCGTCGAAGAAGTCGAGGCCAATGTGTACGCGGTCGAACAGGTCGTGGCGGATGATTTCGCTGGCAATCGCCTGGGTTTCGTCATCCAGCAGAACCACGTGGTCGCTGTCCCAGCGCACCGGACGGCTGACGTGCAGCAGCAGGCGCGGCACGAAGAGCATGGCGGCGGAGATCTTGTCGGAGATCACCTCAGTTGGATGGAAGTGGCCGGCATCCAGGCACAGCGCGGTCTGGCGGCTGGTGGCGTAACCCATGTAGAACTCGTTTGAGCCGACGGTGTAGCTCTCTGCCCCAATGCCGAACAGCTTGCTCTCGACGGCATCGATGTGGTGCGCCGGGTCCAGTTTTTCGCTGATGGCCTCATCCAGCGCGGCCAGCAGGCGCTGACGCGGGGCCAGTCGGTCTACGGTAATGTCCTTCATACCGTCCGGGATCCAGATATTCATTACCGATGGTGTGCCGAGCTGTTCGCCGAAGTATGCGGAGACGCGGCGGCTGGCTTTGACATGGTCGATCCAGAACTGACGGATGTCGTCGTTGGCGTGCGCAAGGGTAAACCCGTCCGTGCTCAGCGGGTGCGAGAAGCAGGACGGGTTAAAATCCAGTCCCAGCCGGTTGGCCTTTGCCCACTCCACCCAGTTCTTAAAGTGTTCCGGTTTGATTTCGTTACGCGCGACCGGCGCGTCGGATTCGAGATAAATCGCGTGCAGGTTCAGGCGTTTTGGCCCCGGGATCAGGCTCAGCGCCAGCTCCAGATCCGCACGCAGTTCGGTCGCGTTGCGCGCTTTGCCCGGGTAGTTACCCGTGGCCTGAATGCCACCCGTCAGGGAACCGCCCGGGTTCTCGAAACCGGCGACGTCATCGCCCTGCCAGCAGTGCATAGAAACGGGCAGACGGTCGAGCTGGCGCAGCGCCTCTTCGACATCCACGCCAACGGCGGCGAAACGCTGTTTAGCCAGGTCCCAGGCTTGTTCAAGTTGAGTGGTCATGCGCAAAGCTCCTTAGTCAGTCGTTTTTGCTGAAACTGCGCCCGATAGCGGGCAATTTCATGGCAGGGATGGGGGATGAAAGTGGTCAGGCTGTTATTCGCCGTCACCACCGAACGGAAATCGTCGACGTTTGAAAGTTCGTCCAGGGTCATCAGCTGAATGCCGATATTGCCGAGCGTGGAGGCTTCTATCGGACCTGCCACCACGGTAATGCCGCAGGCATCGGCGCAGAGCTGGTTCAGCAGCTGGTTCTGGCATCCGCCGCCCACGATATGCAGTTGGCTGAACGGTTTACCGCGAAGGTCAGCCAGTTCACTCAGGATGTCGGCATAGAGTAGGGCGAGGCTGTCAAAAATGCAGCGCGCCAGCTCGGCGGGGCGGGAAGGTACGGGTTGCCCCGCTTCAAAACAGGCGGCCTGGATTTCAGCGCTCATATGCACCGGGTTAATAAAGCGGTCGTCGTTTGGGTTAATCAGGTAGGTGCAGGCCTTCAGCGTTTCGGTTTCCGCGATAAGCGCGGTCAGGTCGGTGATGTTCTGCTCTTTCAGCACCCGCTGGAGCAGCCACAGGCCCATGATGTTCTTCAGCACGCGGTAGCGGCCTTCGGCGCCGCCTTCATTGGTGATGTTCGCGGCCAGCGCGGCATCGCTGGTGTAAGGGGTTTTACTCTCAAAGCCCATTAGCGACCAGGTGCCGGAGGAAAGGTAGGCCGCGTCTTTGCTGGCGAGCGGCGAAGCAATGACCGCGCTCGCGGTGTCATGGCTGGCGACGGCGACAACAGGGATTTCATTCCCCTGCGGGCAAAGCCAGTGACCAATCACATTGCCCGGATGGGTTGGCGTGCCAAACCAGGATGGCGAGGCGCCGGTCCAGGCCAGCAGATGTTCATCCCAGTTATCGGTGTTGATATTGACCAGCTGCGTGGTGGTGGCGTTGGTATATTCCCAGTTCATGTTGCCGGTCAGACGGTAGCTTAGGTAATCCGGGATCAGTAACGCATGCGCCACCTTTTCGACCAGCTCCGGCTGTTGCTCTACCAGCGCGCGCAGCTGGTACAGCGTGTTAAACGGCAGAAACTGGATGCCGCTACGACCATAGATGTCCTCTTTGCCAAGCTGCGCGATGGCGTGCGCCATTAGTCCATCGGTGCGGCTGTCTCGGTAGGAGACGGGCAGGCCGACGCGCTCGCCTTGACTGTCCAGCAGCACATAATCCACGCCCCAGGTATCAATGCCGATACTGTCGATGCGAATGCCGTCTTTGCAGACGTTGTGAAGCCCGGTACGGATCTCAGCTTCCAGCGCATCAATATCCCAGGTAACAAAACCGTCCTGTTTTTGCAGACAATTGGCGAAACGGTGCATTTCGCGAAGCGTAAGGGTGTGCAGGTCACAGTCCCAGGTGGCGAGCATTACACGGCCGCTGGATGCGCCTAAATCGACAGCCACACAATGGCGAAAAGTCATGGTCGGGTCCTTTCTTAAGTCATTAGCGATGAGTGTAAGAAAGGGAAGAAATAGCCACCTTCTCGCCACTGACAGCCCAAATCTCGCGCTGGCAAGAAAGCAAAGATGAACGTGAGGGAGTTCACAGTTTCCAGTAATGGCGGGGTTTACAGGCAGTGTGACGCTGACCGCATTTCCCGATCTTTCCGCCCGTTTCTTGAAAAACCGGCAGCTTTTGCGCGGTTTGCTGTCAAAAATTTAAGGTGAGCGAGGAAGGCCTTAATTACTATTTTGAGAACTTTTCTCATTGGTGGGGGCCGTTATGACCGTACTGCACAGCATCGATTTTTTTCCTTCGGGGGCCTCTCCCGTCGCGATTGAGCCACGGCTTCCTCAGGCTGCGTTCCCGGAACATCATCATGATTTTCATGAAATTGTGATTGTTGAGCACGGAACGGGCATCCACGTGTTTAACGGTCAGCCGTATACCATCAGCGGCGGTACGGTGTGCTTCGTGCGCGACCACGACAGGCACCTGTATGAACATACCGACAACCTGTGCCTGACTAATGTGCTTTATCGTTCTCCGGATGCGTTCCAGTTTCTCTCCGGGCTGAATCAGCTGTTGCCGCAGGAGAAAGACGGACACTATCCGTCGCACTGGCGGGTGAATCAGTCCACATTGCAGCAGGTGCGTCAGCTGGTGAGCCAGATGGAGCAAAGCGAGGACGGGCAGGAGACGCACGCGATTGCCACTCGCGAGCTGCTGTTTATGCAGCTGCTGGTGCTGCTGCGCCGCAGCAGCCTGGTGGAAGGGCTGGAAAATAACGACGCGCGCCTGAACCAGCTGATGGCCTGGCTGGAAGATCACTTCGCCGAAGATGTCTGTTGGGAAACGCTGGCAGATGACTTTTCGCTCTCGCTGCGCACGCTGCATCGCCAGCTCAAGCAGCATACCGGCCTGACGCCGCAGCGTTACCTTAACCGTCTGCGCCTGATCAAAGCGCGTCACCTTTTACGTCATACCGACGAAAGCGTCACCGATATCGCCTATCGCTGCGGTTTCGGCGACAGTAACCACTTTTCGACGCTGTTTCGTCGGGAATTTAGCTGGTCGCCGCGCGATATCCGTCAGGGGAAAGACGCGTTGCTTCAGTAACGCGAGGGCAGTCACCGTTTTTTTGCTGCAAAAAGGCTAATAATGTCCGGTTATTCGCCGTAGAGGTTGTGGTGTGGCTGCTCAGCTCATTCTTCGCAAAGATGATTTTTTTGCCTCCGCGAGTCAGGCCGTCGCGGTGGCCGACCGCTACCCGCAAAACGTCTTTGCCGAGCACACCCACGAGTTTTGCGAGCTGGTGCTGGTGTGGCGGGGCAACGGCCTGCACGTCCTCAACGACCGTCCCTACCGCATCACGCGCGGAGACCTGTTTTATATTCGCGCTGAAGATAAACACTCCTACGCCTCGGTTAACGATCTGGTGTTGCAGAACGTCATCTACTGCCCTGACAGGCTTAAATTGAATGTCGACTGGGCGGGCAATATCCCCGGATTTCATGATGCCAGAGGCGAACCGCACTGGCGCTTAAGCAGCAACGGCATGGCTCAGGTGCGCCAGACCATTTCCCAGCTGGAGCAGGAGAGCCAGAAGAGCGATCCGGTGGCAAACCAGATGTCGGAGCTGCTTTTTGCCCAGCTGGTGATGACCCTGAAGCGCCATCGTTACGCCACGGATAATCCCTATGCGACTACGCAGGAAGCGCTGCTGGATAAGCTAATCACCCGGCTTGCGGGCAGCCTGAACAAGAGTTTCGTGCTGGAAAAATTCTGCGAGCAGGAGCAGTGCAGCGAGCGCGCGCTACGCCAGCAGTTCCGCACCCAGACGGGGATGACGGTAAACCACTATCTGCGCCAGCTGCGCGTTTGCCATGCTCAGTATCTGTTACAGCATACGGAGCTGATGGTCAGTGAAGTGGCGATGCGCTGCGGCTTTGAGGACAGTAACTACTTTTCGGTGGTGTTTAACCGCGAGGTGGGGATGACGCCGGTTCAGTGGCGTCATCGCAGTCGAAAGGCCGCGTAATCAGTTCGCCATACCGAGGCCAACAATGTTAGCGGCGATAATAATTACCACGCAACCCAGACTCAGGACGCCAACCGGGCGACGTCCGGCATTGTTCCACTCCTTTAGCACCAGCCCAACCAGTCCACCGCACAGCACGTAGAAGCTCATGTGCAGCATCCAGCTCATGTAGTCATACTGCGCCGGAATACTGGCGTGACCCCAGGCGTAGAAGAAGAATTGCAGATACCACATCAGGCCGCCGAGGGCGGAAAGCAGGACGTTGGTGACGATCAGCGGTTTTGCCAGCGAGAAGTCGGCTTTTACTGACAGGTTCTTCACTTTTGCCAGACGAATGAAGCAGAAGCCGAGGTTTACCAGCGCGCCGCCGCCCATGATCACTACGTAGCTTGGCAGGGCAGCGTACAGCGGGTCAACGCCCAGCGCCGCAGCGGCGTCGTGCATTGGTTTGGCGGCGTTCATGGCGAACGACATGCCTGCCGAGAAGACGCCGCACATCACCGCCAGCAGCAGCCCTTTCTTCAGGTTGAACTCTTCGGCTTTGATGCCCATCTTGCGTTCTTTCAGCTGGCCTGCGCGGGTGACGATGCCCACGCCGATCACCGCCACCAGCACGCCCAGCAGCGTCATTCGCCCGCCCTGAGTGTTGATCAGCACGTCGAAGTGGCCGTTGAGGATTGGCGTCATCAGGGTGCCAACAATCAGCGTAATGCCAATCGCGATGCCAATCCCCATCGACATGCCGAGGTAGCGCATGGTGAGGCCGTAGTTGATATTACCGATGCCCCACATCGCGCCAAACAGGAATACCGGTAGCAGGGTGGAGGCGTTGAAGGAGGAGAAGTAGCCCCAGAAATCGGGCAGCAGCATGGCGCTGATTGTCCACGGCAAAATCAGCCAGGACACGGTACCGCCTACGGACCACATGGTTTCCCATGACCAGCCTTTCACCTTTTTAAACGGGGCATAGAAACAGGCTGCACTGGCCGCGCCTATCAAATGCCAGAAGATACCCATCGTAATCGCATGATTCATTTTTACATCCTCATCGTTTTTATAGCCGGAGGCTTCCCGCCGACTTGATGAGTGTAAAAATGAGGCGGTTTGGGAACCTTCAGAAGGTTGCCGCACTTTTGTTCAGGATGGCAATCAGCACGTTAAGCACGTGAGCAGACTCACAATTCTGTCATTTATCAAAATACGAATAACCTTATAAAAACTACGGCATTGATAATCATTTTCAATATCATTTAATTAACTATAATGAACCAACTGCTTACGCGGCATTAACAGCTGTGCCGCCCGACAATAATGGAGAGGATTATGAGTTATACACTGCCATCCCTGCCGTATGCCTACGACGCACTGGAACCGCATTTCGACAAGCAGACGATGGAAATCCATCACACTAAACACCACCAGACCTATGTAAACAACGCGAATGCTGCGCTGGAAAGCCTGCCAGAGTTCGCTAATCTGCCTGTTGAAGAGCTGATCACCAAGCTGGACCAGCTGCCAGCGGACAAGAAAACCGTGCTGCGCAACAACGCGGGCGGCCACGCTAACCACAGCCTGTTCTGGAAAGGCCTGAAAACCGGTACTATCCTTCAGGGCGACCTGAAAGCGGCTATCGAGCGTGACTTCGGTTCCGTTGACAACTTTAAAGCGGAATTCGAAAAAGCCGCTGCAACCCGTTTCGGCTCTGGCTGGGCGTGGCTGGTGCTGAAGGGTGACAAACTGGCGGTGGTTTCCACTGCTAACCAGGACTCCCCGCTGATGGGTGAAGCGATTTCTGGCGCATCCGGTTTCCCAATCCTGGGTCTGGACGTGTGGGAACACGCTTATTACCTGAAGTTCCAGAACCGTCGCCCTGACTACATCAAAGCCTTCTGGGATGTGGTGAACTGGGACGAAGCAGCAGCGCGTTTCGCCGCTAAAAAATAAGGTTGCATTGATGCCTGTGAGAAGCGAGTCTGATGACTCGCTTTTTTTGTCTACAGGAAACCCCTGGCTATGGGTTCAGTCCACTGTGGGCGGAAGCCGTAAAATGTGATCTGCGATAAACTCTGTTAAAATAAAAACATCATTAACAATGATGATTTAAAGTTTATTCATATTGTGCGTGGATGAGATTAAACGGATTAACGAGAATTTAATTCATTTTTTAAAAAATATAATCACTGGGTTTATATGACCTTCTTGCCGTGTTGCATTTAAAACATTAGCATGAATCATGCAGTTATCGTGTTCCCCGATAAAAATCGCGCAACACCACGCTTATTTTTTAGGCTTGTTATATTTGTTCTGTGAATGGGATGAATATAATATTATCTCCCCGCATTATCTTTTTCCTTTGCCTGTTAACATTTCTTACATCTTTACACCTTTAGTTATTATGGGTATTGTTAACTTGCCGGCGCATTTACACCCAGATGAAATACTTATCTGGTCATGCGATTTTTTAAGGAGTTCGCAAAATGAAAATTAAAACATTAATTGCAACGGCCGTTATATTTGCAGGCGTTAATAATATTGTATATGCAGATAACACCGTGCGTTTTTTAGGTGAAGTAACCGATCAAACCTGTACCATTCAAATAAATGGTTCTGAATCATATCCGGTTGTGCTTCTGCCAACAGTCAGTAAAAGCACGCTAGTGGGCGCGGGATCAAGCGCAGGTGAAACGCCATTTACCGTCACGCTGAGCGGATGTGATGTCAGCGCAACGTCTGTATCAAAACAGGCAAAAATCCGTTTTGTTAGCACTAATATTGATGGGACTAACCTGAAAAACATTGCGTCTGCCAGCCCGGCGACCAACGTGGCGATTCAACTGCTGGATGGAACTTCACCGCTCGATTTTACCAGCGGTGACGCAAAAACCGCTGCTAAAACGATAGGTGGAGAGGCTGGCCAGAGTTCGGCAACGTTTGATATGACGGCACGTTATTACTCCGCAGCTGGCGGTGCAACTGCCGGTGCCGTGGAAGCCAGCGCGCAATTTGCTGTGACTTACCTGTAACAAGGCTGTGGCGCTGCCCTGTGCAGCGCCGTTTTCTGCTTTTTAATAACAGGCGTCCGCTTATGAATATCCAATATAAAGCGATAGGGTCGCTTCTGACTTTTATTTTTTGTCTCTTATTTTCAACCGCATTATATTCCAGTGTAGTCCTGAAGGGTAACAGGATAATTTATCCTGCCAGCGCAAAAGAAAAAACGGTGGAATTTAGCAACAATGGCGATGTGCCGATGTTGGTTCAGGTCTGGATGGATATCAATAATCCGGACTCGACGGTTGATAATGCCGATGCCCCCTTTATTGCATTGCCACAATTATTTCGCATGAATGCAAATTCGGGTCACGCGTTACGTCTTAAATTTACCGGGAAGGGACTGCCACAAGATCGTGAATCTGTATTCTGGTTTAACTTTATGCAATATCCGGCGATCAAATCTGCTGACGCTGAAAAGAATCGTCTCGCGCTGGTGGTGAAAAGTCGGCTGAAGATTTTTTACCGTCCGGACGGGCTCGCCGGAGATGCCAGCCAGGCGTTGACGGCGTTACGCATTGAGAAGCTTAACGATGCGATCGTGCTGACGAACCCTACGCCTTACCATATCTCTCTGCGCAATGCGGACATTGTCACGGGAACACGTAAAACGCCGGTGGGACAGCCTGGGATGATTGCACCTTTCGGCTCAACGCGCTGGGCGTTACCTGTAGTAAAGGGTGGCACTATTACGCTTTATGCCATCAATGATTACGGTGCTGCCGTCAGCCATACCGTGACAATGCCGCAATAGATACGGGGAGGTGAACATGATGCGCTCACCCGGTCTCCTCTCGCTGTCCGGTGTTTTACTGGCGACCACATTCTCCTGTGAAGCGGACAAACAGGACGTCTTTTTTGATGCAGACCTCCTGCGCGGCATGGGATTAAGCCAGCAAGATCTCCAGCGCTTAGATCGCGACACATTGATAAAGCCCGGGAATTACTCGCTTGATGTGTATATCAATCAGCAGCGCCTGTCGCAGGAAGACGTGACGTTTTCGCCAGATGGCGCAGGGGTTACGCCTTGCTTTAGCCGGGACTTGCTTGACCGCATTGGCTTAAAGATGCAGCCGATGACCCAGGGCGAAAAGTGTTACCGCCCTTCCAGCACCGCTTTACAGACGGTAAGCGTCAGTTGGTCTCTTGCGCAGGCCCGGCTCGATTTCTCCATACCCCAGAACTTGCTTAACACGCTGCCGCGAGGGGGCGTTAATGAAAGCCAGGTAGATGCGGGTGAAACCATGCTGTTAGTTAACTACATGGTGAACCAGTATCGGGTAACCCAGCGGGGGCAGGGCAATGATACCTCCGACTCAACCTACCTGAGCCTGAACGGCGGATTTAACCTTGGGCTATGGCGTTACCGCCAGCAATCGACGTTGAACTATGACACTGACTACGGAAGCCGCTGGACCACGGCGCGGCGTTATGTCCAGCGAGCGGTTCTTCCATTACGAAGTGAACTGACGCTGGGAGAGGGTTTTACCGATGGCCGATTTTTTTCCGGGATGAGTTTCCGGGGTGTTCAGATGGCGTCCGATCTGCGTATGCGTCCTGATTCGCAGCGTGGCTATGCACCTGTCGTGCGGGGCATTGCCCATAGCAATGCGAAAGTGGTCATCCGTCAGGGCACTATTTCGCTTTACGAAACCACGGTTGCGCCGGGTGCGTTCGAAATTAACGATCTTTATCCCACCAATTTTGCTGGCGATCTGACAGTGGTCGTCACCGAAGCCGATGGCAGTGAAAGTACCTTCAACGTACCGTTTTCCGCTCTGCCGGAATCCATTCGGGCAGGGCAATTTGAATATTCCGCCACCGTAGGGCGCGTGCGTGATGTGGGCGATGACGATGTGTTTAGTGAAATTGTCTGGCAGCAGGGGGTTAACAATGCGCTAACGCTCAACATGGGTAACCAGCTGGCGAACGGTTTTCAGGCGATAATGCTTGGCGGCGTGTACAGCTCATCGCTGGGCGCGGTGGGAGTCGACAGCACCTTCTCCCATGCTCAGATCATGGACAACGGCTGGCAGAACGGCTGGATGTTTCGCATCAACTACAGCAAATTTTTCCCACAAACCGGGACGTCAGTTGCGCTGGCGGGATACCGCTATTCGACAGCCAACTATGCCGAATTGTATGACGTGCTGGGGGCGCGGAATGCTGTTTCCTCTGGAGACGAGTGGCAGTCGGCCTCCTGGCGTCAGCGTTCGCGTGTCGAGCTTTCCGCCAGCCAGACGATGGATGTCCTGGGGAGTCTCAATCTCTCTGTTTCTACGCAGGATTATCGCGACAGCAAGGGGCGAGACAAGCAGTTACAGATAAGCTGGAACAAAACGTTCGCGAACGGTATTTCGCTGAGTCTGGCCGGTGCACGAACGTACCGCCTTGCGCCTGACAGCACAACGACATCCTGGACACCTACCTGGCAGGCTGAGAGCCAGACGATGTGGTCGCTGTCGATGTCAATTCCACTCGGCAGCGGCCGTTATTCTCCGCTGCTGTCCGTTAGCGCCAACCACGTGAAAGATGAAGAGGGCAGCTATCAGACAACGCTGAGCGGACAGTATGGCGAGCACAATCCGCTTAGCTACAGCCTGAACTATGCGACTGACGAAAAAGGCGGCCAGTCGGTCTGGGGCGGGAATGTGCAGAAAAACTTCCCTTGGGCTAATGGGGCGGCGTCAGTCTCGGTCTCCCCACAATACTGGCAGGCCTCCGCCTCGCTACAGGGAGGGCTGGTGGCGCATCGTGGTGGCATCACACCGGGCCCTTATATCGGCGATACCTTTGCGCTTGTCGAGGCCCCCGGAGCCGATGGCGCAAAAATCATGGGCGGGCAAGGCGCGACGGTCAACCGCTTTGGGCATGGCCTTGCGCCGGCGCTGATGCCTTATCAGTACAACGTGGTGAGTCTCGATCCGCAAAATATGAATGACCAGGCTGAACTGCAAACAACCCAGCAGCGCGTTGCACCCTCAGCGGGTGCGATGGTTCGTCTGCGCTTCGCAACACTGCGCGGGCAGGCCATGCTTATTACCGCGCTTCGTGAAGGCACAGATCCGATCCCGCTGGGGGCGGCTGCGTATGACGAATACGGCAACAGCGTTGGTATGGTCGGGCAGGCGAACCAGATTTACCTTCGTGCTAACGGGCAAAAGGGAACGTTACAGGTGAAATGGGGAGAGCGCGCGGCTGATCGCTGCCGGATTGACTGGACTGCTCCTGCAACCGACGAGCCGTTGCAGCTTTTGTCGCTCCCTTGCCGCTAAAGGAGGATAATTTCAAATGACTATTCCACGTTGTGTTTTGGCACTTGTGCTCTGCGGGGCCAGCGTGGCCGTCAGCGCACAGTGCCAAAAAGGGCCAAACTTCCAGCGAACGGAAGAGGACAGCTATGGCACCGGGATTGGCCTGGGGCGCATTAATCTCTCCAGCGTTGAGCTTCAGCCTGTGGGGACGGTTCTCGCCAGCAGCGTTGTGCGTTTCTCCGACAACCCGCGCTACAACAGCCCGGATGATATTCTGTGGGTCTGCGACATCTCTGACGCCAACAACATCTTTGAAATCATCGCGACCAACGGCGACGATCGCAGCAGCGGGTTCTGGGACATGGGTCAGGCGTCCGGTAATCCGAACGTGTTTGGGACCTGGTTTAACTATGTTGGGTTGCGCCTGACGCATATGAATTCCGGGACGGTCTTTACCCGCAACTACCAGCGTATTCCCATGAAAAATTATGCTGTTTCGGCAGATGGAAAGCAGATTCAAATCCGGGTGAAAGACTTCAGCCCAATCCGGGCGGAGGCTATCCGGGTCAGTGCTATCACCCCCTCAGGCGGGGCACCAAACGCTTACTGCGGCACCCCCATCAGCAGCGGTAATTATGGCGGTTGTAACCAGCCAAACGGGTATGTCTCCTTTTGCTCTCCGGGCAGTAAAAATAATGATGCGTACTGCGATACCGGTGATTCCGCTTTCAGCTTCGCAGGCTGGTGGTACGACAACTGGATGGCTCTGAATATGGGCAATGCGCCGGCGTCAACGCTGACCACCACCGCGACCTGCGTGGCAAAGTACGTGACGCCAGTGGTGGTGTTCCCGACGATATCGAAAAACGATCTCCAGAACGGTAAATCTGCCCGGGCCGGTTTTACCGTCCGCGTACGGTGCGAGGGGGCCGCAACCAGCGGTGTCGACCAGAACCAGACGGCGCTGGGTCTACAGGTGCCTTACGAAAGTTATCTTACCGCGCAAAGCTTAGGCCTGGTAAACGGCAGCGGTGGGGTCAGTCATCTGCTTTCCGATGGTTACGGGCAGGCGGGCGTGGCGGGTGGCGTAGGGATCCAAATCCAGAACGCCAGCGATGGCGTTATGCGCCAGTTTATAGGCTGGAATCGCTGCACAACATCGAATTGCGCACTCGGAAACAGTGCCGGATGGTATCCGGTGCGCGCCGGGGCAACGCTGATAAGTACGGATCCGACCAGCAAAATGAGCGACTATGTGATTAATTTTAATGCCTTCCTGACCCGGCTCCCTGGGGCGCAGGTGACGGCAGGAAAAGTGGATGCGAAAGCCTACGTATGGGTAAAAGTGCAATGATGCGCCTTATGCTCATCAGCCTGCTCACGCTCTGCTCGTTTGCCGCATCCGGAGGCATTATTGCCTCTTCGACGCGCGTGGTGTTCCGGGAAGGCCAGACACAGCAAAGCCTGATGGTGGTGAATACCAACCCGTGGCCCATCGTTGTGCAGACATGGGTTGATGAGGGGGACGTGACGGTTTTGCCCGGTCGCGTCAAAACCCCGTTTGTCGCCGTGCCTGCGCTGTTCCGCTTGCAGCCTAAGGCCATGCAGGGGCTTCGGTTGATATACAATGGGTCGTCGCTTCCCGCCGATCGCGAATCGGTATTTTGGCTCAATCTTTACGAAATCCCACCCACTCAGGCTGAGCAACCCGCTCAGGCGCAGAGCGTGGTGCTGACGATGAATACGCAGATGAAAGTTTTCTGGCGGCCTGCTTCGCTTACTGCACCGGAAACGGCGGCAGAAAAGCTGCGATTTTACAGGGATGGCGACGCTATCGTCTGTGAAAACCCTACGCCGTATTATGTTTCATTTGCGGCGTTATCCGTAACGACACACGACACACGTCGGGCGGTTGAGCAATTACCGGACATGATGTCGTCCCCTTTGAGTACGAAGCGCTATCCGCTTGTGGAAGGAAAACCATTAACGATGGCGTTAAGCGTGAACGCAGTAGTCATTGACGATTACGGGAATCATGCCGTGAGGCAGTACCCGCTTCATGCAAAAAAATAAGGTTGCATTGACGCCTGTGAGAAGCGAGTCTGATGACTCGCTTTTTTGTATCTGCGTAATGGAGGCAGCGATGCATTACCCGGTGAATGTGTTTACAGGCAAGGTAAGGGAGTACGACGGCAGCCGCCCGAGCGCCATTGCCAAAGTGCAGGTCGACGGTGAACTGACGTTAACCGATCTCGGTCTGGCGGGCGATGAGCAGGCCGAAAAGAAAATCCACGGCGGGCCCGAACGCGCGCTGTGCCACTATCCGCGTGAGCACTATCAGCACTGGAAAGCCGAATTCCCCGAACAGGCGGACCTCTTCGTCGCGCCAGCGTTTGGCGAAAATCTCTCAACGGAAGGGCTGACGGAGAAGAACGTCTTTATTGGCGATATTTATCGCTGGGGCGATGCCCTGATTCAGGTGACGCAGCCCCGCTCGCCGTGCTTCAAGCTCAACTACCATTTCGGCATTCAGGATATGTCGGCCCAGCTACAAAATGCGGGCAAGACCGGCTGGCTGTACCGCGTGGTGCTGGCTGGACAGGTTTCAGCGGATGCGCCGCTTGAGCTGGCGTCGCGGCTGAGCGATGTCTCCGTTTATGAAGCCTGTGCCATTGCGTGGCATATGCCGTTTGACGACGAGCAGTATCACCGCCTGCTGTCGGCGGCGGGGTTATCGACCAGCTGGACGAGAACGATGCAGAAGCGGCGTATAAGCGGCAAGATCGAGAGCAGTTCGCGGAGACTGTGGGGGAGATAAGGCTACGCCTTACCCCTCACCCCAAAGGGGAGAGGGGACTTGAAGCACCCTCGCCCTTTTGGGGTGAGGGCCGGGGTGAGGGGAAAACTACGAACGCTTATACAGCGGCAGCCACAGCGTTAACCGCAACCCGCCCAGCGGGCTGTCGTCGGCTTTCACCCAGCCACGGTGCTGCTGCATGGCGGTTTCAACAATCGCCAGGCCCAGCCCCGTACCGCCAGATTCCCGGTCACGCGCTTCGTCGGTGCGGTAGAAGGGGCGGAAAATCTGCTCGCGATCTTCCGGGCTGACGCCAGGACCATCGTCATCCACGATAACGGTGATGCCGTCTTTATCCACCGAGAACGCCACCTCTATCTTCGTATGCGAGTAGCGCAGGGCGTTACGCACAATATTCTCCAGCGCGCTTTCCAGCGTGTTGGGGTTACCGTACAACGGCCACGGGCCCGGCGGGAAGTTGATGGTGAATGATTTACCCATCTGTTCCGCTTCGAACGCCGCGTTGTCCAGCACCTCATGCCAGAGGTGATTGGCTTTCACCGTTTCACTCACCAGCGCGTTTTTCTGCTGATTGCGTGACATTACCAGCAGGTCGTTGATCATGCTGTCCAGGCGATGCGCTTCCGTCTCAATACGCTCCAGCTCTTTGCTCTCACCGCTGCGGCGGCGCAGCAGGGCGGTACCCAGCTGTAAGCGCGTGAGCGGCGTCCGCAGCTCGTGGGAGATATCCGACAGCAGGCGTTGCTGCGCGGTCATCATGCGATCAAGAGCAGAGACCATCTGGTTAAAGCTGGTCCCGGCGGCAAGGAACTCCTGCGGCCCCGCTTCCAGCTCAGGGTGTTGTCGCAGGTTACCCTGTGCCACTTCGTCGGCGGCGTTTTTAAGCTTACGTGCGGGTTTCGCCAGACTCCACGCCAGCCATAGCAGCAGCGGGGAACTGACCAGCATGGTAACAATCAGCAGCAGGAGCGGACGGTCGAACAGCAGGTTGATAAAATCGGACTGGGAACTGCTCGCAGGGCGAATCAGGTAGAGCTGGTAATTGTCTTCCCCATCGCGTACCGAGAAAGGACCAACCATCTCTACCCGACCATATTTCTTTTTCTGTGGGTGATCGGCATTATCCGCCTGGCCAATAAAGTTGCGGATAATCTGCATTTCATTGCGATCGGCCCCAATGACGCGGCCTTCGCTGGTCACCAGCAAAAGACGTTGCCCGGGCGGCGCCCACTTGTCGATAGCGCGAAACAGCCTGCGCCACCACATTAAATCGTTCGGCGGATCGTTTGCCAGCTCCGCTTCAACATGCTGCTCGATCATCACGCCCTGACGTTGCTCGCTGTCAAGAAGCTCCGTCATCTGGCGTGAGTCGAGTTTTGGCAACATCAACACGAGCATTAAAACCAGGGCCAGCGTTAGCCAGAAGATGGCAAAAATGCGGGCGGTTAAGCTGCCTATCATGAAGCGGAAACCATCAGATAGCCGCGCCCACGCAGGGTTTTAAACCATGGGTGACCGTCTTTACGCTCCGGCAGCTTGCGGCGCAGGTTAGAGATATGCATGTCGATGGCGCGGTCAAACGGTGTGAGACGCTTACCCAGCACTTCCTGACTTAAGTGTTCACGTGATACCACCTGACCGAGGTGCTGTGCCAGCAGATAAAGCAGCGTGAACTCTGTGCCGGTCAACTCCAGTGCCTGGCCGTCGAAGCTCGCTTCCTGACGACCCGGATTCAGGCTCAGGGAGTCTACCTCCAGCGTCGGCGAGCTGTTGTCGGTATTCTGCTGCTGCTCGCTCCAGTGAGAACGGCGCAGGATAGCGCGAATACGGGCCACCAGTTCACGATCGTTGAACGGCTTAGGCAAATAGTCATCCGCACCCAGCTCAAGGCCAAGCACGCGGTCAAGTTCGCTGCCGCGTGCGGTCAGCATAATAACGGGGGTCTGGTGTGTCTGGCGAAGTTCTTTCAGCGTATCAATACCGTTTTTCTTCGGCATCATGACGTCGAGTAAAAGTAAATCGATGCTGTCGTCAAGGAGACTCAGCGCCTGCTCGCCATCATGGGCAACCAGGACGTTGAAGCCTTCCATGTCGAGCAACTCCTTTAAAAGGGATGTGAGCTCTCGGTCATCATCAACTAACAGGATTTTATTCATTGTTTAAATACCTCCGAGGCAGAAATTACGACATCAAGGCTATCTAATCCATGACTTTACGTTGTTTTACACCCCCTGACGCATGTTTGCAGCCTGAATCGTAGACTGTCTCTCGTTGAATCGCGACACGAAAGATTTTGGGAGCAAGTGATGCGCAAAGTTACCGCTGCCGTCATGGCCTCAACGCTGGCCTTCAGTACGTTTAGCCAGGCTGCTGTAGCTATCATCAGCGATAACGGCTCCTTAGCAGAGGGCACCACGCAGCACAGCAGCCAAAGCCATATGTTTGACGGCATAAGTTTAACCGAACATCAGCGTCAACAGATGCGAGATCTGATGCAGAGGGCAAGACACGACCAGCCCCCTGCTAATGTTAGCGAAATGGAGACAATGCATCGCCTTGTCACCGCAGAAAATTTTGACGAAAGCGCTGTGCGCGCTCAGGCCGAAAAAATGGCGCAGGAACAGGTTGCCCGCCAGGTAGAGATGGCGAAGGTCCGCAACCAGATGTTCCACCTGCTAACGCCCGAGCAGCAAGCGGTTTTGAATACCAAACATCAGCAACGTATGAACCAGTTGCGTGAGGTTGCACGGATGCAGCGAAGCTCAGATATGACGCTTTTCAGTAGCAATAGCAGTACCCGTAGTAACCAGTAAACCCTGTTTTCCTTGCCATAGACACCATCCCTGTCTTCCCCCACATGATGTGGGGGTTTTTTTTGCCCGTCGTTCAGGTTTGTTAACGCTTTATTCATCCTTTCACTCCACCACCATCCGTTATACTAGCGCCATGGCATGACAGGAGTGTTTATGAATCAATCCTATGGACGGCTGGTAAGCCGGGCCGCAATAGCCGCGACGGTGATGGCGTCGTGTTTGCTGATCATTAAAATTTTCGCATGGTGGTACACCGGCTCGGTCAGTATTCTGGCGGCGTTGGTGGACTCGTTAGTGGATATTGCCGCCTCGCTGACGAATCTGCTGGTGGTCCGCTACTCGCTGCAACCGGCGGATGAAGAACATACGTTTGGCCACGGCAAAGCGGAATCGCTGGCCGCGCTGGCGCAAAGCATGTTTATTTCCGGCTCTGCGCTGTTCCTGTTTTTGACCGGCATTCAGCACCTTATTTCGCCTTCCCCGATGAACGATCCGGGCGTTGGCGTGGTCGTAACGGTAGTCGCACTTATAAGCACACTTGTTCTTGTAACGTTCCAGCGCTGGGTCGTACGCAAAACACAAAGCCAGGCTGTACGGGCCGATATGCTTCATTATCAGTCTGATGTTATGATGAATGGGGCTATTCTTATTGCGCTCGGTCTGGCCTGGTATGGCTGGCATCGGGCCGATGCGTTGTTTGCGTTAGGGATAGGGATCTATATTTTATATAGCGCGTTGCGGATGGGGTATGACGCGGTACAGTCGCTTCTTGACCGTGCGCTTCCGGACGCAGAACGTAATGAAATTTATGCCATCGTGACCCAATGGCCCGGCGTCAGTGGTGCTCACGATCTTCGTACGCGGCAGTCAGGGCCGACCCGCTTTATACAGATTCATTTGGAAATGGAAGACAACCTGCCACTGGTTCAGGCGCATATGGTCGCTGAACAGGTGGAGCAGGCGATTTTGCAGCGTTTCCCTGGGTCAGACGTCATTATTCACCAGGATCCGTGCTCTGTCGTACCCAGGGCGTTTTGAGCTTTCGTAATTCGTTGTAAAAAAGTGAGCCAGAGCAGCATTTTGTGGATAAATTACCACCATATGGCCTGACCTGAATCAATTCAGCTGGAAGGGATTGATATACTATTTGCAGTATTCGACGGTTGAACAGTTTCTTCCGGCAGCAGATTTCAATTTTGCATTCCTAAGTTCAGAGGTAGTCATGATTAAGAAAATCGGTGTGTTGACAAGCGGCGGTGATGCGCCGGGCATGAACGCGGCAATCCGTGGGGTTGTCCGGGCAGCGCTGACGGAAGGCCTGGAAGTTTTTGGTATCTATGACGGTTACCTGGGTCTGTATGAAGACCGTATGGTTCAGCTCGACCGCTACAGCGTGTCTGACATGATCAACCGTGGTGGTACTTTCCTCGGTTCTGCGCGCTTCCCTGAATTTCGTGACGAACACATCCGTGAAGTGGCTATCGAAAACATGAAGAAACGTGGCCTGGACGCGCTGGTGGTTATCGGCGGCGACGGCTCGTACATGGGTGCAAAACGTCTGACTGAAATGGGCTTCCCGTGCATCGGTTTGCCTGGCACCATCGACAACGACATCAAAGGCACCGACTACACCATCGGCTACTTCACCGCGCTGGGTACCGTTGTAGAGGCGATTGACCGCCTGCGTGACACCTCTTCCTCTCACCAGCGTATTTCCATTGTTGAAGTCATGGGCCGTTACTGCGGGGATCTGACTCTGGCAGCGGCCATTGCCGGTGGGTGTGAGTTCGTGGTGGTGCCGGAAGTGGAATTCAGCCGTGAAGATCTGGTCGCCGAAATCAAAGCCGGTATCGCGAAAGGTAAGAAACACGCGATTGTGGCTATCACCGAACACATCTGTGACGTTGACGAGCTGGCGAAGTACATCGAAACCGAAACCAAACGCGAAACTCGCGCGACGGTTCTGGGCCACATTCAGCGCGGTGGTTCCCCGGGCCCGTACGACCGTATCCTGGCATCCCGCATGGGTGCTTACGCGATCGAACTGCTGCTACAGGGCCATGGCGGCCGCTGCGTCGGTATTCAGAACGAGAAACTGGTTCATCATGACATCATCGACGCTATTGAAAACATGAAGCGTCCGTTCAAAGGTGACTGGCTGGACTGCGCGAAAAAACTGTACTGATTGGCGCTGTTGCCCGGTGGCGGCAAGGTAAATGCAAAACGGTAACCTTTGGGTTACCGTTTTTTATTTTTGCTCCCTCTCCCGTGGGAGAGGATTGGGGTGAGGACATCTGGCTGCTCACATTCTTCTTTTTATTCCTCCACGTTATAGCCAATCTTTTTTTATTCTTTAATCATCGGTTAGCTTTCTGGCACGCTGCATTCATTAAAACACTGCATAAGAGAGCCGGGCGATGAATAAATGGGGCGTGGGGTTAACATTATTGCTGGCATCGACCAGCGTTCTGGCAAAGGACATTCAGTTACTGAACGTGTCGTACGATCCGACGCGTGAACTGTACGACCAGTACAACAAAGCTTTCGCGGCGCACTGGAAACAGGAAACCGGCGATAACGTGGTGGTTCGCCAGTCCCACGGTGGTTCCGGTAAGCAGGCGACATCGGTGATCAACGGCATTGAAGCCGATGTGGTCACCCTGGCGCTGGCCTATGACGTGGATGCGATTGCGGAACGTGGCCGTATCGATAAAAACTGGATCAAACGCCTGCCGGACAACTCCGCGCCATACACCTCGACCATCGTCTTCCTGGTGCGTAAAGGCAACCCAAAACAGATTAAAGACTGGAACGACCTGGTTAAGCCGGGCGTGTCTGTTATCACGCCGAACCCGAAAAGCTCCGGCGGCGCACGCTGGAACTATCTGGCGGCCTGGGGTTACGCGCTGCACCACAACAACGGCGATCAGGCCAAAGCACAAGACTTCGTCAAAGCACTGTTTAAAAACGTCGAGGTGCTGGACTCCGGCGCGCGCGGCGCAACCAACACCTTCGTCGAGCGCGGCATTGGCGATGTGCTGATCGCCTGGGAAAACGAAGCTCTGCTGGCGACCAACGAGCTGGGTAAAGACAAGTTCGAGATCGTCACCCCGAGCGAATCGATCCTGGCTGAGCCGACCGTCTCCGTGGTCGATAAGGTCGTTGATAAGAAAGGGACCAAAGCGGTGGCGGAAGCCTACCTGAAGTACCTTTACTCACCGGAAGGGCAGGAAATTGCGGCGAAAAACTTCTACCGCCCGCGCGATGAGGCCGTCGCGAAGAAATACGAAAACGCTTTCCCGAAACTGAAGCTGTTTACTATCGATGAGGTTTTTGGCGGCTGGACCAAAGCGCAGAAAGAGCACTTCTCTAACGGCGGCACCTTCGATCAGATCAGCAAGCGCTAAGCGTTTTACAAAGAACGACACGGTAACCCGGCGTGAGAAATCCGCCGGGTTTTTTATTTGGTCATCATTTTGCGTTACTCTTTTGCCTCTATTGAAAACAGGGAACGCGTTGTGAAGAAAATTATCGTACTGATCCTGATTGTTCTCGCCATTACCGCAGGCGGCGTGTACTGGATGAAAGCGGGTAATCCAAATGCGTTGCGTCATATTGTTCTCGACCAGTGTGTGCCCAACCAGCTGCACAACCGTAACCCGGCGCCGTGTGCGCAGGTAAAGCCGGATGCGGGCTACGTGGTGTTTAAAGACCGCAACGGGCCGCTGCAATACCTCCTGATGCCCACGTACCGTATTAACGGCACCGAAAGCCCGCTGCTGACGGAGCCGCATACACCGAATTTCTTCTGGCTGGCGTGGCAGTCACGTCATTTTATGAGCATGAAACGGGGGGGCGATGTGCCTGACAGCGCTATTTCGCTGACCATCAACTCACCAACCGGGCGCACGCAAAACCATTTTCATATCCACATTTCCTGCCTGCGCCAGGACGTGCGCGAGAAGCTGAACGCGGCGCAGGGGCAAATCAGCACCCAGTGGCTACCGCTTCCGGGCGGGCTGGAAGGGCATGAGTACCTTGCCCGTCGGGTAACGGAGAACGAACTGGTGCAGCGAAGCCCGTTTATGATGCTGGCGGAAGAACTGCCGGAAGCGCGCGACCATATGGGACGCTTCGCACTGGCGATGGCGCAGCAGTCGGACGGCTCGTTTGTATTGCTGGCGACAGAGCGTAACCTGCTTACCTTTAACCGCGCGTCGGCTGAGGAATTGCAGGATCATCAATGCGATATCCTGAAGTGACCCCACCATAAATAGCGTTTACTCGCCCTGCCTGTCGCCGTAGACTTGCTGAAAAATTCTACAGGAGACAGGTATGTCGCTCTGGTTAACGCATCCTCTGCTGCTTCCCTCGCTGATCGTCGGCGTCACCATCGTGCTGTGGGCGACGTCGCTGTTGCCGGAATTTATCACCGCGCTGCTGTTCTTTACGGCGGCGATGGCCGCCAGAATCGCCCCGCCGGAAGTGATCTTCGGCGGCTTCGCCTCGTCTGCCTTCTGGCTGGTGTTCAGCGGCTTTGTGCTGGGCGTGGCGATTCGGAAAACCGGCCTGGCGGACAGGGCCGCCCGGGCGCTGTCCGCAAAGCTTACCGACTCCTGGATGCTGATGGTGGCAAGCGTTGTGCTGCTGAGCTATGCCCTGGCATTCGTGATGCCGTCGAACATGGGACGTATTGCGCTGCTGATGCCGATTGTCGCCGCGATGGCGAAGCGGGCCGGCATTCCTGATGGCTCCCGCGCCTGGTTCGGCCTGGCGCTGGCGGTTGGGTTTGGCACCTTCCAGCTCTCGGCCACTATCCTGCCCGCCAATGTCCCCAACCTGGTAATGAGCGGTGCGGCGGAAGGCTCGTATGGTATTCACCTCAATTATGTCCCGTATCTGCTGCTGCACACGCCGGTGCTGGGTATTCTCAAAGGCCTGATTCTGATTGGCCTGATCTGCTGGCTGTTCCCCGGCAACCCGAAACCGGCGAAGGAGCTCGCGCCATCGGAACCGATGGGGCGTGACGAAAAACGACTCGCCTGGCTGCTGGCGGTGGTGTTGACGATGTGGGTGACTGAGAGCTGGCACGGCGTTGGGCCAGCGTGGACGGGCCTGGCGGCCTCGGTCATCGTTATGCTGCCGCGCGTCGGTTTTATCACCGGGGAGGAGTTTTCTGCGGGGGTGAATATGCGTACCTGTATTTACGTCGCGGGTATACTCGGGCTGGCCATAACGGTGACGCAGACCGGTATCGGTGCGGCCGTAGGCGAGGCGCTGCTCCATATCATGCCGCTGGATGCAGACCGCCCGTTTACCAGCTTCCTGGCGCTGACGGGGATCACCACGGCGCTCAACTTCATTATGACCGCCAACGGCGTGCCGGCGCTGTACACCACGCTGGCGCAGAGCTTCTCCGACGCGACCGGCTTCCCGCTGCTGTCGGTGATCATGATTCAGGTTCTGGGGTATTCCACGCCGCTGCTACCGTATCAGGCGTCGCCGATTGTGGTGGCGATGGGCTTAGGGAAAGTGCCTGCGAAGGCGGGGATGCTGCTCTGTCTGGCGCTGGCGATTGCGACGTATCTGGTGCTGCTGCCGCTGGATTATTTATGGTTTAGCCTGCTGGGGAAAGTGTAGTTCGGTGCGAGGTGTTTCCCCTCACCCCAAGCCTCTCCCGAAGGGTGAGGGAGGAGAAGAGCGTAGGGCGGGTAAGCGCAAGCGCCACCCGCCACACAGGCAATTACGCCTGCTTAGCCGCTTCTGCCGCTTTAACGATCACCGCGAAAGCGTCTGCTTTCAGGGATGCGCCGCCAACCAGCGCGCCGTCGATGTCTGGCTGGGTGAACAGCTCAGCTGCGTTTGATGCGTTAACGGAACCGCCGTACTGGATGATGACCTGCTCAGCCACTTTCGCGTCTGCTTTTGCAATGTGGTCACGAATGAACTTGTGCACCGCCTGTGCCTGCGCTGGAGTTGCAGATTTGCCGGTACCGATCGCCCAGACTGGCTCGTAAGCGATAACCGCGCCTTCGAACGCTGCCGCGCCCTGGGTTTTCAGCACAGCGTCGATCTGACGTGCGCACACTTCTTCGGTTTTGCCTGCTTCGTTTTCTGCTTCGGTTTCACCGATGCACAGAACCGGGATCAGACCCTGCTCTTTCAGCACGGCGAATTTCTTCGCGATGAACTCGTCAGATTCTTTGTGGTAGGTGCGACGCTCAGAGTGGCCGATGATGATGTATTTCGCGCCGATGTCTTTCAGCATTTCAGCGGAGGTTTCACCGGTGAATGCGCCGGACAGGTTAACGTCAACGTTTTGCGCGCCCAGCACGATGTGGCTGCCGTCAGCGGCACGTTTAGCCAGATCCAGGTACATATCCGGCGGAGCGATAGCAACCGCGCAGCCGGTCACGCCAGCCAGCTCTTTACGCAGGTTAGCAACCAGTTCGTTTACCATGTGGCGGCTGCCGTTCAGTTTCCAGTTACCCATCACTAAAGGATGTCGCATTTCAATTCTCCACGCTCAATAAGCGAATTAAGGAATATGGCCACCCTTAAGGGCAGCATGGTCTGTGAATCAGTATAGAGATTTTCCCTCGAAAGGCTTTGCTTTTTGTCATTAATTCGCCCCCTCGAGTGCGTCTGATAGGGCCAGCTTAATCGGTTCAACCGCGAAGGTCAGCCCCTTTTCGCCGTTATCTGCGACGACATAGCGAACGGCACCTTCCGTATCGGCGTAATAGCGTTTGTTTTTCCCGGCGGTAAGCAATTTTTGCAGCTTCTGCTGGCTTTGCGCTTTTGTGAAGGTGGGGGTAAAGGCGCGCAAAATTGCGCTCATATACTCCAGCGCTTTCGCTTTCGCTGCTTTCTGCTCTGGCCCCTGAATCGGCAGCCAGGTGATCTGCATGCTTTTGATTTTTAACGTTCCGCGCTCAAGGGCGGTAGAGGCATACAGATTCTCGTTGATTTTGCTTGCCGCGCGGGTCAGGGTCGGCGTATCGCGGGCGCTGTCAATGGCACGGAACTCTCCCAGCGGAAGGGAGGGATTTTCTTTGTTGAAAGCTTCGCGGAACTGGCTGATAGATTGATCGAAAGAAGGGGCACCCGCCAGAAGATAGGGGGCGGTGGCCGGGGAAGGCGTTTCTGCGGCGTACAGGGGAAAACTGGCGCTGAGCATCGCTAAACACAAATAAAGAGAGTGTGCCGAACTTTTCATCAACATTGCCCCTGGCCGTCATAGCCCATGATTAAAACGATATCTGGTCGGCTTGTCAAAAGGTCACAACTCCAGGGTAAAATGTGGGCTAAACAATAATAAGGAACCTTACATGACCATACAGCAGTGGCTGTTTTCATTCAAAGGGCGTATTGGACGCCGCGACTTCTGGATCTGGATTGCAACGTGGGTTGTCGCCATGCTGCTTCTGTTTTTTGTTGCCTACAACGCATGGTTGAGCACGCAAACGGCGGCATTTGCGCTGGTCTGTTTACTGTGGCCAACCGCCGCCGTAGTGGTGAAACGTCTGCACGATCGTGGCCGCTCCGGTGCATGGGCTTTACTGGTTATTCTGGCGTGGATGCTGGTGGCGGGGAACTGGTCAATGCTGCCCTCAATCCTCCCGTGGGTGGTGGGCAGACTGCTGCCGACGGTGATCTTTGTGATGATGGTTGTCGAACTGGGCGCGTTTATCGGCACCCAGAACGAGAACAAATACGGAAAAGATACCCTTGAGGTGAAGTACCGCTGATCACCAGTAGTGTTCGGCGGTCATATGGCCCGGCCGGCGGCGAAGGTGCTTCGTCATCTGCCGGGAATCCTTCAGCAGCTGCTGCGTATCTCGTACCATCTGGGGGTTACCGCACAGCATCACATGGCTGGTTTCGGTATTCATCGGTAAACCTACAGCCTCTTCCAGCGCGCCGCTTTCAATCAACGCCGGAACGCGACCGGTTAACGAGCCGGCTGCGGTTTCGCGGCTGACCACCGTCTGAATTTTTAACTTTCCGCCATATCGCTGCTCCAGCGCCTGCATTTGCGGCAAATAGCTCAGGTCTGCGGCGTAGCGCGCGGCGTGAACCAGCACGATATTTTTAAAGCGCTCCAGATCCTTGCCGTATTGCAGAATGGAGAGATACGGGCCGATGGCCGTGCCGGTCGCCAGCATCCAGAGTGTGTCACAATCGGGGATTTCATCCAGCACGAAGAACCCCGCCGCGTCGGAGACAATCTGCACTTCATCGCCCGGCTTCAGCGCGGCGAGGCGCGGGCTGAGCTTACCGTCCGGGACGGTAACCAGATAGAACTCAAGGTCCGGGTTATCAGGCGCATTAACGTAAGAGTAGGCGCGCTGTACGCGTTCACCGTCGATATCCAGCCCGAGCTTGGCAAATTGCCCGGCAGTAAACGGATGGACGGGAGCGTGCAGCGTGAGACTAAATAGCGCATCGGTCCAGAACTGTACCTTTGTGACTTTACCTGTTACCCAGTCCGCCATGATCTTCTCCTGTGCTGTTTCTCTCTTCTATCTTCCGTACTTGTGGGAAACATTTCCAGCCCATTCGGGCCGGAAAGCTCTATCGATCAAACGGTTTTACAGAATGTGCGTCTGCACGTCCGGATCTTTCCGATCGAGATAGTGAACGGACTTAATGCGGCGAATGGTGCGGGATTTACCGCGGATCAGCAGCGTTTCGGTGGTCGCCATGTTGCCTTTGCGGGTGATGCCGTCCAGCAGGTCGCCTTTGGTGATGCCGGTTGCAGAGAAGACCACGTTGTCGCTGCGTGCCATGTCGTTCAGCGCCAGCACTTTATTGGCCTCAATGCCCATCGCTGCACATCGCGCCAGTTCGTCTGCACCAATGCGAAGGTTCTCGTCGCTGTCGCCTTTGACCTCATGGCGTGGCAGCAGACGCGCCTGCATATCGCCGTCCAGCGCGCGGATCACTGCCGCAGAAACCACACCTTCCGGCGCACCGCCGATGCCGTAAAGTACGTCGACTTCGCTGTCCGGCATGCAGGTCAGAATAGACGCAGCCACGTCGCCATCCGGAATAGCAAACACGCGCACGCCAAGCGTTTGCAGCCAGGCGATGGTAGCGTCGTGGCGCGGTTTTGCCAGGATGGTCACGGTGAGTTCGCTAAGCCCTTTGCCCAGCGCCGCCGCGATATTGCGCAGGTTGGCGTCCAGCGGCAGGCTAAGGTCGATAGCGCCTTTAGCGCCAGGACCGACGATCAGCTTTTCCATGTACATATCGGGCGCGTTGAGGAAGCAGCCCTTATCGCCCACCGCCAGCACCGCCAGCGCGTTGGCCTGACCCATCGCCGTCATGCGTGTGCCTTCAATAGGATCGACCGCGATATCCACCGCATCGCCTTTGCCGGTCCCGACTTTTTCACCGATGTAGAGCATTGGGGCTTCGTCGATTTCGCCTTCGCCAATGACGATAGTGCCATCGATATTGACCTGATTAAGCACAATGCGCATGGCGTGGACGGCTGCGCCGTCTGCGGTATTTTTGTCGCCACGGCCCAGCCACTTGTAGCCTGCGAGGGCGGCAGCTTCGGTGACGCGGGAAAACTCGATAGCCAGTTCACGTTTCATGAGGTACTCGTACAATCAAAAGGAATTGCACGAAGTTTATCACAGAGTGGGGAGGGGGAAGGGGGTGCGGTCTGGACCCCTCACCCTAACCTTCTCCCCAAAGGGGCGAGGGGACTAAAAAACACCCTCTCCCAAAAGGGGAGAGGGCCGGGGTGAGGGGGGCGGTTTTCTTACTCGTCGTGCTCTTCCCACGCCAGGGCACGTTTCACCGCTTTCTTCCAGCCGCTGTAGCGGTAGTTGCGCTCGGTGGTTTCGATGCCTGGACGGAATTCGCGTTCGATTACCGCTTTTTCCTGAAGCTCGTCGAGGTTTTGCCAGAAGCCAACCGCCAGGCCTGCCAGATACGCTGCGCCCAGCGCCGTCACTTCTCGCACCTCAGGACGTTCAACGCGGGTGCCCAGAATGTCGGACTGGAACTGCATCAGGAAGTTATTCGCGACCGCACCGCCGTCCACGCGCAGGGCGTGCAGACGAATGCCGGAGTCAGCCTGCATCGCTTCCAGCACGTCGCGCGTCTGGTAGGCGATAGATTCCAGAGTGGCGCGAATAATGTGGTTCGAGTTCACGCCGCGCGTCAGACCGAAAATCGCACCGCGTGCATACGGATCCCAGTACGGTGCGCCCAGACCGGTGAATGCTGGTACAACATATACGCCGTTGGTGTCTTTCACTTTGGTCGCGAAGTATTCGGAGTCGAAGGCATCGCTGATGAGCTTCATCTCGTCGCGCAGCCACTGGATGGACGCACCCGCCATAAACACCGCACCTTCCAGCGCGTAGTTCACTTCACCGCGTGGACCGCAGGCGATGGTAGTCAGCAGACCGTTTTCTGATTTCACCGCTTTCTCGCCGGTGTTCATTAGCATAAAGCAGCCGGTGCCGTAGGTGTTTTTCGCCATGCCTTCCTTGACGCACAGCTGGCCGAACAGGGCCGCCTGCTGGTCACCGGCGATACCGGCGATAGGAATACGCGTGCCGCCCTTACCGCCAATGTTGGTCTGGCCGTACACTTCTGAAGACTTACGGACTTCTGGCAGCATTGCACGCGGAATGTCCAGCGCGTCCAGCATCTTGTCATCCCACTCCAGGGTGTTGATGTTGAACAGCATGGTACGCGAGGCGTTGGTGTAGTCGGTGACGTGAACGCGTCCCTGAGTCATCTTCCAGATAAGCCAGGTATCGACGGTGCCGAACAGCAGTTCACCGCGTCGTGCACGCTCGCGTGAACCTTCCACATGGTCGAGGATCCACTTCACCTTGGTGCCGGAAAAATACGGGTCAACCACCAGGCCGGTGGCGTTGCGCACGTACTCTTCCATTCCTTCGCGCTTAAGCTGTTCGCAGATCTCAGACGTACGGCGGCACTGCCAGACAATAGCGTTGTAAATTGGCTTACCGGTTTCGCGCTCCCAGACCACGGTGGTTTCACGCTGGTTGGTGATACCGATAGCGGCAATCTGGTCAGAACTGATGTCGGCTTTCGCCAGCACTTCCACCAGCGTGGAGCTTTGTGATGCCCAGATTTCCATCGGGTCGTGTTCAACCCAGCCTGGACGCGGATAAATTTGCTCAAATTCGCGTTGAGACACGCTGACAATGTTCGCGTCGTGATCCATTACGACAGCGCGGGAGCTGGTAGTGCCCTGGTCGAGCGCAACGATATATTTTTTTTCGGTCATGGTATGTGTCCCGTAGTCAGATTACAGCGAAGCTTTTTGTTGTGTGGTGGAAGTCGTCTCTTTTTCCTCTTCCACACAGGTGTCGCACGGTAAGTGGCGACCAATGAGTTTGCGATAGCCGAATGCGCCCAGCGCCGCCCCTACGATGGGCCCGAACAGCGGAACCAGGAAGTAAGGAATGTCTTTGCCGCCCGTGAAGGCGACTTCGCCCCATCCCGCAAAGAAGGCGAAGGTTTTCGGACCCAGGTCACGCGCCGGATTCATCGCAAAGCCGGTCAGCGGACCCATGGATGCGCCAATTACCGCAATGAGAAGGCCAATCAAAAGTGGCGCCAGCGGGCCGCGCGGAATGCCGTTTCCGTCGTCACCGAGCGCCATGATAACGCCCATCAGAATAGCGGTAATCACCATTTCAACCGCGAACGCCTGCACAAAATTGATATGCGGATTTGGATACGTTGAGAAAATGCCTGCCAGATCCAGACTTTCGACACTGCCACGCACCATATGATGCGTCTGTTCGACGTCGATGAAAAGATTGTAATAAAGCCCGTAAACTAACGCCGCTGCGCAAAAGGCGCCGGCAAATTGCGAAATGATGAAAGGAACAACTTTGCGTCCGTCAAAGCATGCGAACAGCCACAACGCGATGGTCACCGCCGGGTTAAGATGTGCGCCGGAAACCCCTGCGGTCAGGTAGATGGCCATCGCCACGCCCAGACCCCAGATAATACTGATTTCCCACTGACCAAAACTGGCACCCGCCACTTTCAGTGCAGCGACACAGCCTACTCCGAAGAATATCAACAACCCGGTACCCAGGAACTCGGCAATGCACTGGCCTTTTAAGGTTGATGTCTGACTCATAATCGGAATCCTGCAAAAGAGTAATGTTTATTGTTTGCGTGACCGCCCGTGACAGTCACGATGCCCTGTAGACATAGTGTTAATTTATCGTTAACGAGCACAAACGAGAAATATCGAAATCTAAATGTGTGGTCTGTGTCAATAAAATGAGCGTTTTCGCGCCATAAAGCGCGTTTTTACATCAGGTAATGATTGTGGGGTGAATCATTTCTTTAACCTATGGGTTAACAACTTAGGGGTATATGCGGCGAACGCACCAGGACGAGGCCGAAAAGTGTTGCAAACCGCGATCTGCGTGGCATGCCGCTGGACAGGGGCGACGGCGCTCCATACAATCGGAATATATGTTGTGCGCGTTTACGTTAAAGCGTCGCCTTGCAATTCAGGAGAGGTAGGATCATGTCTTTAGAAGTGTTTGAGAAACTGGAATCGAAAGTACAGCAGGCGATTGACACCATCACGCTGCTGCAAATGGAAATTGAAGAGCTGAAAGAGAAGAACAACTCCCTGTCACAGGAAGTTCAGAATGCTCAGCACAGCCGTGAAGAACTGGAGCGCGAAAACAACCAGCTGCGCGAACAGCAGAACGGCTGGCAGGAACGCTTGCAGGCGCTGTTGGGACGTATGGAAGAAGTTTGATTTCCTTAGGGAATGAATTGAACAGGCCGGGTAAGGCGAAGCCGCCACCCGGCTTTTTTTATAGAGCTCGCTTACCGATTAACTATTCAATATCCAGCGCATCCTCAGAAAGGATAATGCCGGTATTGTCAGCATAAAGGTGGTCACCCGAGAAGAAGGTCACGCCGCCGAAGTTAACGCGCACGTCGCTTTCGCCGATGCCGTCACCCGCTGCGCCAACCGGAATGGCGGCAATGGCCTGAATACCGATATCCAGGTCTTCCAGATCGTCCACCTGGCGCACGGAACCGTACACCACAATGCCTTCCCACTCGTTCTGCACGGCGATGCCAGCCAGTTCGGCATCAATCAATGCACGACGCACGGAACCGCCGCCATCGATGACCAAAACGCGGCCACGGCCGTTCTCTTCGAGCAGATCGTACAGCAACCCGTTGTCCTCGAAACATTTCACCGTGATGATTTGTCCGCCAAACGACGACCGTCCACCAAAGTTGGAGAACAGGGGTTCAACGACGTTGACATCTTCCTGGTAGATGTCACAAAGCTCGGAGGTATCGTATTTCATAGGTTTAACGCTCTGTTGCTGCGAATGTGTTCAGTATATCGTGCGAAATGCGTTGTTGGCAAAATCATCAATTGTTAATTGATATTTGTCAGCTAACTCAGCGTCTGGCTTAAGACAATCCCGATGACGAACAGCAGGTTAGTCAGCAACGCGCCTTTTACCGTACGTTCCAGCATCGGTGGCATGGCGGCCGGGCTGAGTTCACGCATGACGTAGCGGGCCTGCTTAATCAGCAGCGGTGCGGCGAGCACAAACAGCCAGCCCCACAGGCTGTGCAGAGAGATCAGATTGAACAGCGCCAGGCAGACCAGCGCGCCGATGAGCAGGCAGGCGTGATAGCGCCGTGCATTCACCGGACCCAGACGCACGGCCAGCGTGTTTTTACCGTTCTCGCGGTCGCTGTCGATGTCGCGCAGGTTATTGATATTCAGCACCGCCGTCGCCAGCAGACCACAGGCGGTCGCCGGCAGGAACAGGGCAGGGATCACCGTATGCGCCTGTAAGTACCAGCTTCCCATCACGCTCAGCCAGCCGAAGAATACCAGCACGGAGATGTCACCCAGGCCAATATACCCGTAAGGACGCGTCCCGACGGTATAGGTAATGGCTGCAATAATAGCGAGCAAGCCCAGCACCAGGAAGCCAATGAAATCACTGGTGGTTTTCGAGGCGACCGTCACCAGCGCCAGCCCGGACAGGCAAATCAACACCACGGTGATAATCAGCGCCCGCTTCATCTGTGCCTGGGTAATCACCCCTTTTTGCATCCCGCGCAGCGGCCCGATACGGTCAGGCTTATCGCTGCCTTTTACCGCATCGCCGTAATCATTGGCGAGATTAGAGAGGATTTGCAGCAGCCCGGCGGTGACAAGCGCCAGACCTGCAACCAGCGGATCGAAATGACCCTGCCACCAGGCAAGCGTGGTACCGACAATAATGGCGGCAAAAGCCAGAGGAAGCGTTTTAGGGCGCAGACTTTCGAGCCACGCCTGTGTACGGCTGATATCAGTCATAGTTATTTAGCCAATAAAAATGGGGGCCATAGCCCCCATCAACAGTGATGAAAATGCATTGAACGCGATTATAGAATAAAACGGCTCAGATCTTCATCTGCCACTAACGCATCCAGGTGTTTGCCCACGTAGTCTGCGTCAATGGTAATGCTTTGACCGTTAAGGTCGCTCGCATCATAAGAGATATCTTCCATCAGGCGTTCCAGCACGGTGTGCAGACGACGCGCACCGATGTTTTCGGTGGTTTCGTTGACCTGCCACGCGGCCTGGGCGATGCGTTTGATACCGTCATCGGTAAATTCAATGTTCACGCCTTCGGTCGCCATCAGCGCTTTGTACTGCACGGTTACAGACGCGTTTGGCTCGGTCAGAATACGCTCGAAATCTTCGGTGGTCAGCGCCTGCAACTCAACGCGGATTGGCAGACGACCCTGGAGTTCAGGGATCAGGTCAGACGGGCTGGCAATCTGGAACGCACCGGAGGCGATAAACAGAATGTGGTCAGTTTTAACCATGCCGTGCTTGGTGGAGACGGTGCAACCTTCCACCAGCGGCAGCAGGTCGCGCTGAACGCCTTCACGGGAGACATCCGGGCCGGACGCGTTGCCGCGCTTACAGATCTTATCGATTTCGTCGATAAACACGATACCGTGCTGCTCAACCGCGTCGATAGCGTCCTGTTTCAGCTCTTCCGGGTTAACCAGCTTCGCGGCTTCTTCTTCAATCAGCAGCTTCATCGCGTCTTTGATTTTCAGCTTACGCGCTTTTTGCTTCTGCCCGCCCAGGTTCTGGAACATGGACTGCAACTGGCTGGTCATCTCTTCCATGCCCGGAGGCGCCATAATTTCCACGCCCATTGGCGCGGCAGCGAGATCGATCTCAATCTCTTTATCGTCCAGCTCGCCTTCGCGCAGTTTTTTGCGGAATGCCTGACGCGCAGCAGAAGGTTCAGACTGCTGTTCAGCCTGTCCCCAGTTGTTTTTTGCCGGTGGGATCAGCACGTCGAGAATACGCTCTTCGGCCATCTCTTCGGCGCGATAGCGGTTTTTCTCAATCGCCTGGACACGCACCATCTTAATCGCCGAGTCGGTCAGGTCGCGGATGATGGAGTCCACTTCTTTACCCACATAGCCCACTTCGGTGAACTTGGTGGCTTCAACTTTGATGAACGGCGCGTTAGCCAATTTGGCCAGACGACGGGCGATTTCGGTTTTACCCACACCGGTCGGGCCGATCATCAGAATATTTTTTGGCGTCACTTCGTGGCGAAGCTCTTCGTCGAGCTGCATGCGACGCCAGCGGTTACGCAGTGCGATAGCCACGGAGCGCTTGGCGTTGTCCTGGCCGATAATGTGTTTGTTCAGTTCGCTGACAATTTCGCGTGGGGTCATTTCAGACATGGGCGATCCTTACGCTTTAGACGGTAATTCTTCGATGGTGTGATTGTGGTTGGTATAGATGCAGATATCGCCTGCAATATCCAACGCTTTCACCGCGATATCGCGCGCGTTCATGTCGGTATTTTCCAACAGCGCACGGGCTGCGGCCTGGGCGTACGGGCCGCCAGAGCCGATGGCAATCAGGTCGTTTTCAGGCTGAACCACGTCGCCGTTACCGGTGATGATCAGCGAGGCGTTTTCGTCAGCCACGGCCAGCAGCGCTTCGAGCTTGCGTAGCATGCGGTCAGTACGCCAGTCTTTTGCCAGCTCAACGGCGGCTTTCACCAGATGACCCTGATGCATTTCCAGTTTGCGTTCAAACAGTTCAAACAGCGTGAAGGCATCAGCCGTGCCGCCTGCGAAACCGGCGATCACTTTGTCGTTATAGAGACGACGTACTTTCTTCACGTTGCCTTTCATGACGGTATTACCCAGCGTGGCCTGGCCATCACCGGCAATTACCACCTGGCCGTTACGGCGTACACTTACTATTGTTGTCACGAACAGACCCCCTGGTTACAAATTCGGGAAACAGAAGCCCTGAGCCTGTGCTCAGGGCCGAATTAAATGATAGATGGGGGAGATTTTGGGGGTTTCAACCCCCGGAGGCGAGTCGAATGCAGTTTGTATGGCCTGCCACTTTCAAACGAGAAATAGTGCCATCGGCATTTTCTTTGCCTTTGACCGGGCCAATCACCACGCGATTCCAGCCGTTGTTGGTGGTAATGCGTGAGTCAAATCCTTCAAATGCCAGCTGAGCTCGCACCGTTTCTGCCTGCTCGGCGCCTTTAAACGAACCGCACTGAACCATCCAGCGGCGTTCATCTTTTTTCTCAGCCGTCTGCTTTGGTGCCTCGGCCTCTTTGGTGACCGGTGCAGCCTGCTGCGTTTTGGGCTGTTGCGCAGTGGTATGCGCTGGCGTCTGCAACAGATCCTGATACGGCTGTGCCGTTTGCTTCTGCGGCTGCGCTTTCGGCTGCTGCTGGACGGGCTGAGTTTGTACGGTACGCGTTTGCTGCTGCGGTTGCGTACGTGGCTGCTGTACCGGCTGCGTCTGGGTCCACTGCTGCTGTTGCGTTTGCTGCTGAGCCTGGCGCTGGCGCTGCAACGTTTGCTGACGCTGCGCCGGGGTTTGTTCGTTCCACGGCACTTCGTTCAGCTGCGTAGGCTGCTGGCGCATGTCCGCCTGCATCTGAGCGAGCAATTGTCGCTGTTCGTCCGTCAGCTGATCGGCATTCTTCACTTCCCCCCCGGCAGAAGGCTCGGTAGGCGCACGTACGCCTGGCTGGCGGCTTTCCAGCTCTTTAATGTAGCGCCAGCGCTCTTCAGGCTTCGGAGGCAGGCCGTTGCCGACGACCTTGTTGCCCTGAAGGGCTTCAGACTCTTCTTTTTTATGATGCGTAATGAAGTAGAGGCCGCCAATGAAGGCCACCAGCACGGCCGCAGCAATGGCGACCATGGCTGGAGAGACAGCAGACAGGCTACGTTGCTTGCTTTTTGAACTACTCTTTTTGCGTCGCGAAGGTGCCGGCTGGCCGCGACGTACATAATCTCGTTGTGCCACTATCGTTTCGCTGTATTTATTCGTTCGTCAGCCCGCCATGTTACTTAAGCGACGGGGCTTTGACCAGATAAGGGTGTCGAAAGGTATTTACTTTAAGTTAATGCCTGGGTAGAGCCGCGCACAATCAGCTCACAGTCCAGTAGCCGTGAACCACTGCTAACGGATTGACCATGCAGCTGATCCAGCAAAAGCAGCATCGCTTCCCGGCCAATGTCATACCGCGGCTGTGCAACGGTCGAAAGCGGCGGATCGCAAAATTCGGAAAGCGAAATATTATCAAAACCGATAATCGACAGGTTCTGCGGCACGCGCAGGCCGTGACGTTTGGCGTAGGATAACGCCCCCAGCGCCATCACGTCGCTGTGACAGAAGACCGCGGTGGGTGGTTCTGGTAAGGCCAGCAATTTTTCCAGCGCCTGCCCGCCTGCTTCAAAGGTGAAATCACCGCGCGCAATGTAGTGCGGATCGACGACAGAACCGGTACGGCGCAGCGCCTGAACGTAGCCCTGTAATCGGTAATGGCACAGTGGCATCTCTTCTGGTCCGGCGATACAACCGATGCGCTTATGCCCCAGTTCCTGAAGATAGTTCACGGCGTTGAACGCGGCGGTAAGGTTGTCGATATGAACGGTCGGCAGCTCCAGCTCCGGCGCGAATTCGTTCGCCATGACCATCGGCGGCAAATTGCGCTGTTCTTCAATGCTGGCATCAAACGGCAGGCGTGAGCCAAGCAGCAGCATGCCATCAATCTGCTTGGTGATGATTAGATCGATGAATGTTTTTTCCTGCTGGTTCTGGTGGGCACAATCACCAATCAGCACCAGATACCCCTGGGCTGCCGCAGTGACTTCAATGCCACGGATGATTTCGCTGAAGAAGGGATCGCAGATGTCCGGCACGATCACCAGGATGGTGCGGGATTCGTTGCGTTTAACGTTGCGCCCCATGGCTTGCGGGAAATAACCGACCTCAAGCGCCGCCTTTTCAACCCGGTTTCGGGTCGCCTGGGAGACTTTATCAGGGTTCATTAATGCGCGGGACACGGTTGCTGTTGAGACTTGTGCTTTCTCGGCAACGTCTTTCATGGTCGCCGAGGCAACCTCTTTCCTGGACTTCAACGTCTTCTCCTCGCCTGAACACCGAACTGCGGACAGCACCATTTTTACAGATAGTTAATGGAATCGGTTACAGAATTTTCATAAAAAGTGTGAGGCGCATTAAATTTTTCGATCCGTCTTCAGCCTTCAATCGGATCGACGTCAAGAACCCACTTCACTTTTCGCGCTTCCGGCAGGGTATTGATCAGTGCCAGCGTGCCGCTGACGATCTGCTGCAAACGGATACGCGAAGGGTGCTGAAGTAAGAGTTGCCAGCGGAAACGGCCGCCGCGTTTCGGGGCGAGCGCGGGCACCGGACCTAAAATCCATAGCTGATTATCCACCAGAGGGCTGGCTTGCAGAAGGTTTCTCAGCTGTTGCAGGAACAGCGGAGCCTGCTGATTATTATGATCTTCCGCACGGATGATAACGTGGCTGGTCCACGGGGGAAGCTGCATCGTCTGACGTTCGGCCAGAGCCTGGTCCGCGAAGGCGTCATAGCCTTTGTGCAGCAGGGTTTGCAGCAGCGGATGTTCAGGGTGGTGCGTTTGCAGTACCACCTCGCCCTGTTTACCCGCTCGACCGGCGCGACCGGCAACCTGGGTATAAAGCTGGGCAAAACGCTCGGCGGAGCGGAAATCCGCGGAGAACAGCGCGCCGTCGACGTCCAGCAGGGCGACCAGCGTCACGTCCGGGAAGTGGTGCCCTTTCGCCAGCATCTGAGTGCCAATCAGGATGCGCGCGCCGCCGCGATGCACTTCCGCCAGCTGCTGTTCCAGCGCCCCTTTACGGCTGGTGGTATCCCTGTCGATACGGGAGATGGGCACGTCCGGGAAGAAGGGCGCGAGCGCCTGTTCAAGCTGTTCCGTACCCAGACCGACCGGCACAATATGCGTTGAACCGCAGGATGGGCACTGACGGGGGACCGGACGCTGGCTGTCGCAGTGGTGACAGCGTAAGTGGCGCTGAGCCTGGTGGAAGGTGTAGTAGTGATCGCAGCGCGGGCACTCCGCGATCCAGCCGCAGTCGTGGCACAGCAGCGCAGGTGCGAAGCCGCGGCGGTTCAGGAACAGAATCACCTGGTTGCCCGCCTGTAAATGCTGGCGCATGCGGGAAATCAATGCGGGCGCTAGTCCCGCCTGAACCTGCTGGCCTTTTAGATCGAGCACGTGCTGAATGGCCGGACGGGCATTCCCGGCACGGCGCGTCAGGCGCAGCATGTGGTATTTACGCTGGCGAACGTTGTGCAGCGTTTCAAGCGCGGGGGTGGCAGACCCGAGAATAATGGGTATTTGCTCGCTGTGGGCGCGGTACACGGCTAAGTCGCGGGCGTGGTAGCGCCAGCCTTCCTGCTGTTTATAGGAGCTGTCATGCTCTTCATCGATCACGATAACGCCGAGATTTTTAAACGGCGTAAACAGCGATGAACGGGTGCCAATCACAATCGCCGCTTCGCCGTTTTTCGCTTTCAGCCAGGCGCTGAGGCGCTCGCTGTCATTCAGGCCGGAGTGCAGAACCTCAACGGGCGCATTAAAGCGTTCACGGAAACGCGCGATGGTTTGCGGCGTCAGGCCGATTTCCGGCACCATCACCAGCGCCTGTTTGCCCTGCGCGAGCACGTTTTCCAGCACGCTCAGATACACTTCGGTTTTACCGGAGCCGGTGACGCCCGCCAGTAGCCAGGCGGAAAAACGATCGGCGGCGCTGTGAATCGCGCCTACGGCGGTGGCCTGCTCGGTATTCAGACGCAGGCGATCGCCCGAGACGGAAAAGCCGTCGCGCCAGTCGTGAAGGGCAGGTGCTTCACTGGCCAGCTCGCTCAACCCTTTCTTCCTTAATGCCTGCAACGCGGTTTCGCTTACCTCAAGCTCGTCGACCTGATGGCGCCAGATTTTTCCCTGGCGCAGCGCGGCCAGCGCCTGCTGCTGTTTCTGCGAGCGCTTCAGGCTGTTAATGTCCACAGCCTGGCCCTGCTCGGTGGCAAACCAGTACCACATTGGCGCGTGGCTGGCGCTCTTGCCCTGGCGCAGCATAATGGGCAGGGCATGGAACAGCACGTCGCCAATCGGATGATGATAATAATCTGCCGCCCACAGCAGCAGTCGCCAGGTACTGGTGGAGTAAAGCGGCTCGTTGTCCAGCACCTCAACAACCGATTTCAGTTCGTTAAGCGGCAGTTCGCTGTGTTCGCTGACGGAAACCACGATCCCCACGCGCTGCTGTTTGCCAAACGGCACGGTCACGCGACAGCCCGCATTGGCGCTCATGCTGTCGGGCAGCAGGTAGTCAAAGGTGCGGGGAAGCGGAACGGGCAGGGCAACGTGAGCGACGGGCATCGAATCTTCCTGACTTGAAAAGTGGCGCGTTAGTATACACATTAGTGAAAGCGGCGTGCGGATCAGTTTGCATACGTTGGTCAAATTCTGTATGATTCGCCGCCTTTGGTGTATTTTACGCCAAAGAACTTACATTCAACATCGCGTGGTGTCTGGCGTTAGGGCTGGAAGAGCGACGCGGCCTTAACTGAGGTTCTCCCATGAAAAAAGATATTCACCCGAAATACGAAATGATTACTGCAAACTGCTCTTGCGGTAACTCTATCCAGATCCGCTCCACCGTGGGTCACGATCTGAACCTGGACGTGTGCGGCAAATGCCACCCGTTCTACACTGGTAAGCAGCGTGATGTTGCAACCGGTGGCCGTGTTGACCGCTTCAACAAGCGTTTCAGCATCCCGGGCGCTAAATAAGCATCCAGAAGAAACCGCCTCCGGGCGGTTTTTTTGTGCCTGTAATATTTCTCCTGAATTAATTCTATCGTTATATATTCTCTTCAAATATATATTTTAATTTTTCTGAAAATTATCATGACGTCTTAATATATTCCTATTTATACGGATAGTGAACTTTATCTCTGTTTTCTTGGCCTGTTTGCCATTTAGTTGCCAGATATGGCAATAAATAAAAGGTTTCCCTCTGGGCGTAAAATTACACTGCGCTCGACATATATCTTATTTGCCATTTCAACAGCAATGGCTTTCAGGGTGTATTTACTTTAAGGGAAAAAAGATGAAACTGAAGCAACTTTTATTCGTGCTTCCATTACTATCGTGCGCGGCGCAGGCGGGTTATGTTGATTACCGACACGAGTATTACGATGATGGGCGTAACTATGACCGTGTGTACATGTCACACCGTTTTGGCACGGGCTTTGGCGTGGCGGTAGAGGCGGTGTCGCGGTCCGATGAAAAGCAATCTAATGATGCGCTAAATAATATGGAGAGCAACAGCAGCGAATATACGGCCAGCTACCAGTTCACCTGGCAGGGATTTATCTGGCAGCCGGGTGTCGCGGTTGAAATGGGCGACGATATGGCTATATATAAACCGTATCTGCGCGTGCAGTATAATATTAATGATATCTGGTGGGCGGCGTTTCGTTATCGTACGGAATATACCCGTCGTAATGCAGACGGTAAAGATGACCGAACGGTATATCGCCCGGAAATGTGGCTGGGGTATAATATCGATAACTGGATGTTCGAACTGAACGGAATTTATAAGTTCGCCGACAACGAAAATCTGTATAACAGCAAGAAAGAAGATTACGAATACAACTTCCGCGTGGCGTATAACATTGATTCGTGGGTGCCGTTTGTTGAAGTGGGTAACGTCTCATCCGGCTATAACACTGCTACCACTGACGATCGGCAGACGCGTCTGCGTGTCGGCTTAGGCTATAACTTCTGAGAAACCTTCCCGCTGAGCGCCCTCAGCGGGATCGCACCGCTGTTAGTATTCCCACGTCTCCGGGTCGATGCCCAGTTCACGCATGATTACCTTCGCCTCTTCCGGGATTTCATCACTGCGCTCTTTGCGCAGATCGTCATCGTTCGGCAACGGTTGGCCGGTAAACGCATGCAGGAACGCTTCGCACAGCAATTCGCTGTTGGTTGCGTGACGCAGGTTGTTCACCTGACGACGCGTGCGTTCATCGGTGAGGATCTTCAACACCTTCAGAGGAATGGACACCGTGATTTTCTTGACTTGCTCACTCTTCTTACCGTGCTCAGCGTATGGGCTGATATATTCGCCGCTCCATTCAGCCATGAGATACCTTTAATCCTCTCAGTCATTAATCTAAAGGTGCAAAACCGATAACCGACGGTTTTGAACCGTAATCTTGCGTAGTTTACCGTAGAGACGATACCGAGGCACGGATATTGCCGCTGTAGCGTGTCCTAAAGCATATAATTTTAACGGCTATTTGCGCATTGCTCAATCTATACGCAAAGAAGTTTAGATGTCCAGATGTATTGACGTCCATACTTTCAATGTTTACTCTGGTGCCTGACTTTTCACCTCATTCGCCAGGAAGCCTCACCATGACGCGTAAACAGGCCACCATCGCAGTGCGTAGCGGATTGAATGATGACGAGCAGTACGGCTGCGTTGTCCCGCCGATTCATCTCTCCAGTACCTATAACTTCACCGGATTTAATGAACCACGCGCCCATGACTACTCGCGCCGTGGTAACCCGACACGTGATGTGACCCAGCGTGCGCTGGCGGAACTGGAAGGCGGCGCAGGCGCGGTGATGACCAATACCGGCATGTCGGCTATCCACCTGGTGACCACCGTGTTCCTGAAACCTGGCGATCTGCTGGTGGCGCCGCACGACTGTTATGGCGGCAGCTACCGACTGTTCGACAGCCTGGCGAAGCGCGGTTGCTATCGCGTGCTGTTTGTCGATCAGGGTGATGAGCAGGCGCTGAAACAGGCGCTGGCAGAAAAGCCGAAGCTGGTTTTAGTCGAAAGTCCAAGCAACCCACTGCTGCGCGTCGTGGACATTGCAAAAATTTGTCAGCTTTCAAGGGATGCGGGAGCGATAAGTGTAGTGGATAATACGTTCCTCAGTCCGGCCTTGCAGAACCCGCTGGCACTGGGAGCGGATCTGGTATTGCATTCATGCACCAAATACCTGAACGGCCACTCCGACGTTGTCGCGGGGGTCGTTATTGCCAAAGATCCAGAGCTTGTCACCGAACTGGCATGGTGGGCGAATAACATCGGCGTCACCGGCAGTGCGTTTGACAGCTACCTGTTGCTGCGTGGGTTACGTACCCTGTCGCCGCGTATGGACGTGGCGCAGCGTAATGCCCAGGCGATTGTCGATTTCCTGAAGACCCAGCCGCTGGTGAAAAAGCTTTATCACCCGTCGCTGCCGGAGAACCAGGGACACGAGATCGCGGCGCGTCAGCAAAAGGGGTTCGGCGCGATGTTAAGTTTTGAACTGGATGGCGATGAGCAGACGCTGCGTCGCTTCCTCAGCGGGTTGTCACTGTTTACGCTGGCGGAATCTTTAGGGGGAGTCGAAAGCTTAATCTCCCACGCCGCAACAATGACGCACGCAGGCATGGCGCCAGAAGCGCGTGCCGCCGCCGGAATTTCTGAGACGCTACTGCGTATCTCAACCGGTATTGAAGATTGTGAAGATTTAATTGCCGATCTGGAAAATGGCTTCCGGGTCGCAGCCAAGGGGTAATCATGAGTGTGATAGCGCAGGCAGGGGCGAAGGGTCGCCAGCTGCACAAGTTTGGTGGTAGTAGTCTTGCTGATGTGAAATGTTACCTGCGGGTCGCGGGGATCATGGCAGAGTATTCGATGCCGGGGGACATGATGGTTGTCTCCGCGGCGGGCAGCACCACCAACCAGTTGATTAGCTGGCTGAAACTGAGCCAGACCGATCGCCTCTCTGCGCATCAGGTGCAACAATCTTTACGTCGCTATCAGAGCGAACTGATTGCTGGCCTGCTGCCAGCGGACGTAGCTGACGGGCTGATCAGCGCTTTCACGCACGATCTTGAACGTCTGGCGGCCCTGCTGGACAGCGGGATCACCGACGCGGTGTATGCCGAAGTGGTTGGCCACGGTGAAGTGTGGTCCGCGCGCCTGATGGCCGCCGTGCTGCAACATCTTGGTGTGGATGCCGCCTGGCTTGACGCGCGTGATTTCCTGCGTGCCGAACGTGCCGCGCAGCCTCAGGTGGACGAAGGGTTGTCTTACCCGCTGCTGCAACAGCTGCTGGTGCAACATCCTGGTAAACGTATTGTCGTCACCGGCTTTATCAGCCGCAGCAATGCCGGCGAAACCGTGCTGCTGGGCCGTAACGGCTCGGACTACTCGGCCACGCAGATTGGTGCCCTGGCGGGGGTGTCCCGCGTTACCATCTGGAGCGACGTGGCCGGCGTCTACAGCGCTGACCCGCGCAAAGTGAAAGATGCCTGCCTGCTGCCGCTGCTGCGTCTCGACGAAGCGAGCGAGCTGGCGCGTCTGGCGGCCCCGGTGCTGCACGCGCGCACGCTACAGCCGGTATCCGGCAGCGACATCGACCTGCAACTACGCTGTAGCTACACGCCGGATCAGGGTTCCACTCGCATCGAGCGCGTGCTGGCATCCGGCACGGGCGCGCGCATTGTTACCAGCCACGACGACATCTGCCTGATTGAGTTCCAGGTGCCAGCAGGTCAGGATTTCAAACTGGCGCACAAAGATATCGACACTATCCTGAAGCGAGCGCAGATGCGTCCGTTGGCCGTTGGCGTACATAACGATCGTCAACTGTTGCAGTTCTGCTATACCGCCGAAGTGGTGGACAGTGCCCTGAAAATTCTTGATGAAGCGGGCCTGCCGGGTGAGCTTCGTCTGCGTCAGGGGCTGGCGATGGTGGCGATGGTGGGCGCGGGCGTTACCCGAAACCCGCTGCACTGCCACCGCTTCTGGCAGCAGCTTAAAGGCCAGCCGGTTGAGTTTACCTGGCAGTCGGAAGAGGGTATCAGCCTGGTTGCCGTGCTGCGTAAAGGGCCAACCGAAAGCCTGATTCAGGGTCTGCACACCTCGCTGTTCCGCGCCGAAAAACGTATCGGTCTGGTACTGTTCGGTAAAGGGAATATCGGTTCCCGCTGGCTGGAGCTGTTCGCCCGCGAGCAGGTGACGCTGTCGGCGCGTACCGGGTTTGAATTTATTCTGGCAGGGGTGGTGGACAGCCGCCGCAGCCTGCTGAACTACGAAGGGCTGGACGCCAGCCGTGCGCTGGCCTTCTTTAACGATGAAGCGGTTGAGCAAGACGAAGAGTCGCTGTTCCTGTGGATGCGCGCGCACCCGTATGACGATCTGGTGGTGCTGGATGTGACCGCCAGCGAACAGCTGGCCGATCAGTATCTGGATTTCGCCAGCCACGGTTTCCACGTCATCAGCGCCAACAAGCTGGCGGGAGCGAGCAGCACTGACAAATATCGCCAGATCCATGACGCGTTCGAAAAAACGGGTCGTCACTGGCTTTACAACGCCACCGTTGGCGCAGGTCTGCCGGTTAACCATACCGTGCGCGACCTGATTGAAAGCGGCGACAGCATACTTGCGCTGAGCGGTATCTTCTCCGGCACGCTCTCCTGGCTGTTTTTGCAATTTGACGGCACCGTTCCGTTCACTGAGTTGGTGGATCAGGCGTGGCAGCAGGGCTTAACCGAGCCGGATCCGCGTGTGGACCTTGCCGGTAAAGATGTGATGCGTAAGCTGGTCATCCTGGCGCGTGAAGCGGGCTACGACATTGAGCCGGGTCAGGTGCGCGTTGAGTCTCTGGTGCCAGCGGGCTGCGAGGAAGGGTCTGTCGATCACTTCTTCGAGAACGGTGACGAGCTTAACGAGCAGATGGTGCAACGTCTGGAAGCGGCTAACGAGATGGGCCTGGTGCTGCGCTATGTGGCGCGCTTCGAGGCGAACGGTAAAGCGCGCGTGGGCGTGGAGGCGGTGCGTCCTGAACATCCGCTGGCGGCGCTCCTGCCATGCGACAACGTCTTCGCCATCGAAAGCCGCTGGTATCGCGATAACCCGCTGGTGATCCGCGGTCCTGGCGCGGGACGCGATGTCACCGCCGGAGCCATTCAGTCCGACATTAATCGTCTGGCTAAGCTGCTGTAACGTCTGCATTTCCCTCTCCCTGTGGGAGAGGGTCAGGGTGAGGGTATCAAACCGCACTCACCCCCATCATGAACGCCCTTCATCTTCCCTGAACAAACCTCACCGTTAATGTTGATTATTTCTGTTGACGTCATCCCGCTTTTCCGTCATTTTTACATCTGGACGTCTAAACGTATAGAAGTTCACAACACAACAAACAACGACACGCGAAAGATAGAGGTAAGGTATGAGCTTTTTTCACGCCAACCAGCGGGAAGCCCTGAATCAGAGCCTGGCCGAAGTAAATGGCCAGATTAACGTCTCTTTTGAATTTTTCCCGCCGCGCACCAGTGAAATGGAGCAAACCCTGTGGAGCTCTATCGATCGCCTGAGCAGCCTGAAACCAAAGTTTGTCTCCGTGACCTACGGCGCCAACTCCGGTGAGCGTGACCGTACGCACAGCATCATTAAAGGCATTAAAGACCGTACCGGCCTGGAAGCTGCGCCGCACCTCACCTGTATCGACGCCACCCGAGATGAACTGCGCGCCATTGCCCAGGACTACTGGAATAACGGCATTCGCCATATTGTGGCCCTGCGCGGCGACCTTCCGCCTGGAAGCGGTAAGCCAGAGATGTTTGCCGCCGATCTGGTCGGGCTGCTGAAAGACGTTGCCGACTTTGATATCTCCGTGGCTGCCTACCCTGAAGTTCACCCGGAAGCAAAAAGCGCCCAGGCGGACCTGCTCAACCTGAAGCGTAAAGTGGAGGCCGGTGCCAACCGCGCAATTACTCAGTTCTTCTTTGACGTTGAAAGCTACCTGCGCTTTCGCGACCGCTGCGTCTCAGCGGGTATTGATGTCGAAATTATCCCTGGCATTCTGCCGGTCTCGAACTTCAAACAGGCGAAGAAATTCGCAGATATGACCAACGTGCGCATTCCGCTGTGGATGTCCAAAATGTATGAAGGGCTGGACGACGATCCGGAAACCCGTAAGCTGGTGGGGGCCAATATTGCGATGGACATGGTGAAGATTTTAAGTCGCGAAGGGGTGAAAGATTTCCATTTCTATACCCTGAACCGCGCGGAAATGAGCTACGCCATTTGCCATACGCTCGGTGTTCGCCCGGCGCTATAAAGTAAAAACCCTCATAAAATGAGGGTTTTTTAAACGAACAGAGAGTTAAAAGGTATTAGCTATCGAATCTGTGGATTAATTCAACTATCTCTTATCGCTAGTGGTGTATATCGTAACGGTAACACTGTAAAGGGAGCATAGCGATGAGCACGTCAGACGAGACCAATAACGCGGCATCCGCCGGCAAATGTCCGTTCCACCAGGGCGGCGTCGATCATAGCGCGGGTGCAGGTACCGGCAGCAAAGAATGGTGGCCTAAACAACTTCGCATCGATCTTTTAAACCAACATTCCAACCGTTCGAACCCTCTGGGTGAAGACTTCGACTACCGCAAAGAATTCAGCAAGCTCGACTATTCCGCCCTTAAAGGCGATCTCAAAGCCCTTTTAACCGATTCACAACCGTGGTGGCCTGCCGACTGGGGCAGCTATGCGGGTCTGTTTATCCGTATGGCCTGGCACGGCGCCGGTACCTATCGCTCCGTTGACGGGCGCGGCGGCGCCGGACGCGGTCAGCAACGCTTTGCGCCGCTGAACTCATGGCCGGATAACGTCAGCCTGGATAAGGCTCGTCGTCTGCTGTGGCCAATCAAACAAAAACACGGACAAAAAATTTCCTGGGCCGACCTGTTTATCCTTGCCGGTAACGTGGCGCTGGAAAACTCCGGCTTCCGCACCTTTGGTTTTGGTGCCGGGCGTGAAGACGTCTGGGAACCGGATCTGGACGTGAACTGGGGCGATGAAAAAGCCTGGCTGACCCACCGTGACCCGGAAGCACTGGCGAAGCGCCCGCTGGCGGCCACCGAAATGGGCCTGATTTACGTTAACCCGGAAGGGCCAAACGCCAGCGGTGAACCGCTGTCTGCCGCGGCGGCGATCCGCGCTACCTTTGGCAACATGGGCATGAACGATGAAGAGACCGTCGCGCTGATTGCAGGCGGCCATACGCTCGGTAAAACGCATGGCGCAGGCGAAGCCACGCATGTGGGCACTGACCCGGAAGCGTCGCCGATTGAAGCGCAGGGGCTGGGCTGGGCCAGCACGCACGGCACCGGTATTGGCGCTGACGCCATCACCTCCGGGCTGGAAGTGATCTGGTCTCAAACCCCGACCCAGTGGAGCAACTACTTCTTCGAGAACCTGTTCAAATACGAATGGGTGCAGACGCGTAGCCCGGCGGGCGCAATTCAGTTTGAAGCCGTGGATGCGCCGGAAATTATGCCTGACCCGTTCGACCCGTCGAAAAAACGCAAGCCAACCATGCTGGTCACCGACCTGACGCTGCGTTTTGATCCGGAATTCGAGAAAATTTCCCGTCGCTTCCTGAACGATCCGCAGGCCTTCAACGAAGCCTTTGCGCGCGCGTGGTTCAAGCTGACCCACCGCGATATGGGGCCGAAATCCCGTTATATTGGTCCGGAAGTGCCGAAAGAAGATCTGATTTGGCAGGATCCGCTGCCTCAGCCGGTATTCCATCCAACTCAGGAAGATATTGAAAGCCTGAAAGCGGAAATCGCGGCCTCTGGTCTCTCCGTGAGCGAGCTGGTTTCCGTGGCCTGGGCGTCGGCATCGACCTTCCGCGGCGGTGACAAGCGTGGCGGCGCTAACGGTGCGCGTCTGGCGCTGGCGCCTCAGCGCGACTGGGATGTGAACGCTGCGGCGGTGCGGGCGTTACCGGCTCTGGAAGCAATCCAGCGCACTACGAATAAAGCTTCACTGGCCGATATCATCGTGCTGGCAGGCGTTGTGGGCGTTGAACAGGCGGCGAAAGCGGCAGGCGTTTACGTCAACGTTCCGTTCACCCCAGGCCGCGTGGATGCACGTCAGGACCAGACGGATATCGAGATGTTTAACCTGCTCGAACCGATTGCCGACGGCTTCCGCAACTACCGTGCGCAGGTGGATGTGTCCACCACCGAGTCACTGTTGATTGATAAAGCCCAACAGCTGACTCTGACCGCGCCGGAACTGACGGTGCTGATTGGCGGTCTGCGCGTACTTGGCGCAAACTTTGATGGCAGCAAGAATGGGGTGTTCACCAACCGCGAGGGCGTACTGAGCAACGACTTCTTCGTGAACCTGCTGGATATGAACACCCAGTGGAAAGCGGCCGACGACTCAAACGAGCTGTTTGCCGGTAGCGATCGCGCCAGCGGAGAAGTGAAATATACCGCCACCCGCGCCGATCTGGTCTTCGGTTCGAACGCCGTCCTGCGTGCGCTGGCCGAAGTTTACGCCAGCAGCGATGCACACGAGAAGTTCGTCCGCGACTTCGTTGCCGCCTGGGCGCGAGTGATGGATTTGGATCGGTTTGACGTGAAGTAACCCTTGTGCCGGGTGGCGGCTACGCCTTACCCGGCCTACAAATTAAAGTGCCATGTAGGCCGGGTAAGCGCAGCGCTACCCGGCTTTTTTATTACTCCCACTCATGGAGGAAACGCTGTCCGTACTGGTCCGCCACCAGCAGCGCCGCATAGACCTGATCCGGCGTTACGCCGCCAGGCATGTTGTGAATGGTTTCCCCTTCGGCACAGGACGCCTCCGCGATCAGACGCATTTTGGCCGGAATATCTTCTTTGATGTTTAGCTGCGCCAGAGTGATCGGCAGCCCAACGCTGTGGCAAAGCGCGGCGACGGTCTCAATTTCTTCAACCGGCGCGTTCTCCAGTACCAGCTGCGTCAGCGTGCCGAACGCAACCTTTTCACCATGATAGAAATGATGCGCATCTGGCACCGCCGTCATGCCGTTGTGAATAGCGTGTGCCGCCGCCAGCCCGCCGCTTTCAAAGCCTACGCCGCTCAGATAAGTGTTGGCTTCGATAATGCGTTCCAGTGCAGGCGTTACCACGTGCTGTTCCGCCGCGAGCATTGCCTTCTCACCTTCTTCAACCAGCGTGTTGTAGCACAGCTCAGCCAACGCTAGCGCCGCCTGCGTGCACTTGCCGCCGGCCATGGTGGTGGCACCGCTGCGCGAACAGGCGCGGGCTTCAAACCAGGTGGCGAGGGCATCGCCAATCCCGGCGGCCAGCAGGCGCGCAGGTGCGCTGGCCACTACTTTGGTGTCGACAATCACCATGTTTGGGTTATGCGGCAGCATCAGATAGCGATCAAACTCGCCGCTGTCGGTATAAATCACGGAGAGGGCGCTGCACGGCGCATCGGTGGAGGCAATGGTCGGGGCAATGGCCACCGGCACGTCCATAAAATGGGCCAGCGCTTTGGCGGTATCCAGCGTTTTACCGCCGCCGATACCCAGCACCGCGAGGCAGTCGGCGCTGTCGGCCAGCTTTTTCAAACGATCGATTTCGTTTTGTGAACATTCGCCGCCAAACGGTGCGATTTCAGCATGGAGTCCGGCTTGTTTAAAACTCTGACGCAGGGTTTCTTCAGCAAAACCCAGTACAAATTTATCGCCCACCACAAGCCAACGATTCGCCAGCGGCTTCAAGTAGTCGCCGAGACGGGTGAGAACATCTGCGCCCTGGATATATTTTCCCGGCGATTGAATGATACGGTCCATAACATTACTCCCTTAGTGTTTGAGGTAAACAAACGCGTTTTTCCTGTCCTGTTCGAACTGCTCTGAGAGTGACTCTACTCCCGGCGTGCCGGACATTTGTTGCGCTACGTCTAAGGGAAACGTGATTGCCTGACCGGTGGCAAAAAATGTGTGGAATATCAGGGAGGGGAGGAGATCGAGATGTGCCCGGCAAGCGTAACGCTGCCGGGCACCGAGCATTAACCGGTGTTGCGCATACCCGCCGCAACGCCTGCAATCGTCACCATCAGCGCCTGTTCAACGCGCGGGTCCGGCTCTTTACCTTCCTCTTCCGCCAGGCGGGAACGGTGCAGCAGTTCTGCCTGTAAAACGTTCAGCGGGTCGGTGTAAATATTACGCAGCTGGATTGATTCGGCAATCCACGGCAGGTCTTCCATCAGGTGGGAGTCGTTGGCAATATCCAGCACCACTTTAATGTCGCCTTCCAGTAGCTCGCGCAGCTCTTTACCCAGCGCCCACAGTTCGGGTTTCACCAGACGCTGATCGTAGTATTCCGCCAGCCACAGGTCGGCTTTCGAGAAGACCATCTCCAGCATGCCCAGACGGGTAGAGAAGAACGGCCAGTCGCGGCACATGGTTTCCAGTTCGCTCTGCTTACCGTCTTCCACCACTTTTTGCAGCGCCGCACCGGCACCCAGCCAGGCTGGCAGCATCAGACGGTTCTGCGTCCAGGCAAAGATCCACGGAATGGCGCGCAGGGATTCGACACCGCCAGTCGGGCGACGCTTGGCAGGACGCGAACCCAGCGGCAATTTACCCAGCTCCTGTTCAGGCGTGGCTGAACGGAAGTATGGGACGAAATCGTTGTTTTCACGTACGTAGCCGCGGTACAGATCGCAAGAGATGTCTGACAGCTCGTCCATAATTCGGCACCAGGACTCTTTTGGCTCCGGCGGCGGCAGCAGGTTCGCTTCGAGGATCGCACTGGTGTAAAGCGACAGGCTGCTGATGGTGACTTCCGGCAGGCCGTACTTGAAGCGGATCATCTCGCCCTGCTCGGTCACGCGCAGGCCGCCTTTCAGGCTTCCCGGTGGTTGAGAGAGCAGGGCTGCGTGGGCAGGCGCACCGCCACGACCAATTGAGCCGCCGCGTCCGTGGAACAGAGTCAGTTCAATACCGGCTTTCTCGCAGGTTTTGATTAGCGCGTCCTGCGCCTGGTACTGCGCCCAGGAGGCGGCCATCACGCCCGCATCTTTCGCGGAGTCGGAATAGCCAATCATCACCATCTGTTTGCCCTGAATAAAGCCGCGATACCAGTCGATGTTCAGTAACTGGGTCATGACGTCGTTGGCGTTGTTCAGGTCATCAAGGGTCTCAAACAGCGGGGCCACCGGCAGAGCATAGTCAATGCCCGCTTCTTTCAGCAGCAGGTGAACGGCCAGCACGTCGGACGGCGTCTTCGCCATGGAGATCACATAGGCGGCCACCGATCCTTTCGGTGCATCGACGATCGCTTTACAGGTGTTGAGCACTTCGCGGGTGTCGTTGCTCGGTTCCCAGTTGCGCGGCAGCAGCGGGCGCTTGGAGTTTAGCTCGCGGATCAGGAACGCCTGTTTGTCGGCTTCTGACCAGCTTTCATAGTCGCCGATGCCGAGATAGCGGGTCAGCTCGCCCAGCGCTTCGGTATGACGGGTACTTTCCTGACGAACGTCGATACGCACCAGCGGCACGCCGAAACACTTCACGCGGCGCAGGGTGTCGAGCAGTTCACCGTTGGCGATGATGCCCATCCCGCAGGCCTGGAGCGATTTGTAACAGGCATACAGCGGTTCCCATAGCTGTTCGTTCTGGCTGAGCAGGCCTTCCGGCTTCGGCAGGCGCTGGCCTTTCAGACGCGCTTCCAGCCAGGCCTGAGTCGCCATCAGCTGACCGCGCAGTTTTTTCATCAGGAAACGGTACGGCTCGCTGGCGCCCTCTTCACCGGCCAGCGCGCGCAGTTCCGGCGTCGCTTCTACCATCGACAGTTCGGAGATCAGCACCTGAATATCTTTCAGGAACAGGTCGGTCGCTTTCCAGCGGCTCAGCAGCAGAACGTGGCGCGTGATTTCCGCGGTGACGTTCGGGTTGCCGTCGCGGTCGCCGCCCATCCAGGAGGTGAAGCGTACTGGCACAAAGTCAACCGGTAGACGGTAGCCGAGGTTCTCTTCCAGCTGTTCGTTCAGCTCGCGCAGATAGTTAGGTACCCCTTCCCACAGGCTGTTTTCCACCACCGCAAAGCCCCATTTGGCTTCGTCGATAGGGCTTGGGCGGTGTTTACGAATTTCATCCGTGTGCCAGGACTGGGCAATCAGCTGGCGCAGACGGCGCATCAGCTGGTTACGTTCGTAGTCGGCGATGTCTTTGTTATCCAGCTGCTTCAGACAGTTGTTCACTTCCACCATTTTATGGATCAGCGTACGACGCGTGATTTCAGTTGGGTGCGCGGTCAGAACCAGTTCCAGCGAAAGGGATTCCACCGCTTTTTTGATGGTCGCTTCGTTGAGGTCGGGCTGGTCTTTGAGTTTGCGTAGGGTGCGGGCAATGACTTCCGGGTTGCTGGCCGCTTCGCCTTTCGGCGAAATGCTGTGGTATTGCTCAGCAGTGTTTGCCAGATTCAGGAACTGGCTGAAGGCCCGGGCAACAGGCAGCAGCTCATCGTTGGAGAGGTTCTGCAAGGTGGTGAGCAGCTCCTGACGATTGGCCTCGTTACCGGCGCGGGATGATTTAGACAGCTTGCGGATGGTTTCAACGCGGTCGAGGATGTTCTCCCCCAACGCATCTTTGATGGTATCTCCAAGCACTTTGCCGAGCATACTGACATTACTACGCAACGCGGAATATTGTTCGTTCATAAAAACCCAGTCACCCCATCATTTTTGTTTATGCCCATGCGAAAATCTTCTGGACATTATTTTGTCATCTCCCTTTATAAAGCCACGTAAAACCCCCGTCGTCAATTGCTGCGAAAACGGTTCAGCAAACGGATAAATGCGGGCAATTTACGAAATTTAATTCGCATTGCGTCAGATAAGAGATGCTTATGGGAATGTGACGGAGATCATGCGATTTGTTGCCCTCAGCCGAACCCTCTCCCACAGGGAGAGGGGAATTTTCGGTGCGGTTTTAATGCCAGCAGAAGTGATGCACAACCTGAGTAATGAGTTCGCGGGTGGGTTTGATGAAGCGGGTTTCCAGATACTCATCCGGCTGGTGCGCCTGGTTAATTGAGCCAGGGCCCAGGACCAGCGTAGGGCAAAGCGTCTGAATAAACGGCGCTTCGGTGCAGTAGTTCACCACGTCGGTTTTCTCACCGAGCAGCTTTTCTACCACTTCCACCAGCTGGTGATCCGGCGGGCATTCGTAACCCGGGATTGGCGGATGCAGTTCAGAGACCGTCAGGCGGCCCGGCCAGCGCTCGCTCACCGGGGCCAGCGCTTCATTCAGCAAGCCGTCGAGATCGCTCAACGTCATCCCCGGCAGCGGGCGGATGTCCATATGCAGCTCGCAGCAGGCGCAAATGCGGTTCGAGGCATCGCCGCCGTGCAGGCTGCCAAGGTTCAGCGTCGGGTAAGGCACGGTAAACGCCTCGTAGTGATAACGTTCTTTCAGCGAGTCGCGAAGGGTCATGATGCGGCCGATGGCGTCGTGCATTAGCTCAATCGCATTTACACCGCGCGCCGGATCGCTGGAGTGGCCGGACTGGCCCAGCACGCGCACGGCCGTCGAAATATGGCCTTTGTGCGCACGAATCGGTTGCAAAGAGGTGGGTTCACCAATGATCGCGCAGTCCGGGCGAATCGATGTATTTTCAGAGAAATAACGTGCGCCCGCCATGCTGGTCTCTTCATCGGCGGTCGCCAGAATGTAGAGCGGCTTCTTCAGGGTTGTCACGTCCACGTCACGCAGCGCGTCAAGGATAAAGGCGAAGAAACCTTTCATGTCGGCGGTGCCCAGACCATAAAGCTTGTTGTCATGCTCGGTCAGCGTGAACGGATCGCGCGTCCAACGGCCATCGTCAAACGGCACGGTGTCGGTGTGGCCAGCCAGCAGAAGGCCGCCTGCGCCATGTCCGGTGCTGGCCAACAGGTTAAATTTGTGGCGGGTTCCGGGGACGGGTTGTACCTCAACGTTAAATCCAAGATCGCTAAACCAACCCGCCAGCAGATTGATTAAAGACTCATTGCTTTGATCCAGCGCTTCTTCCGTTGCGCTGATGGACGGTGTGGCAATCAGGGCGCGGTAGATCTCGATAAATGGCGGTAAGTTCATTTTCATTGTTGACACACCTTAGGTCGTGATAGTATCAATATTCATGCAATAAATGTGAATAAAAATACATTAACGTTGAGCATAAAGGAACCCGATGTTGAATACGCTGATTGTAGGCGCTAGCGGTTATGCGGGCGCAGAGCTTGTAAGCTACGTAAATCGCCACCCACATATGACCATAACCGCTTTGACCGTGTCAGCGCAAAGCAATGATGCCGGAAAGTTAATTTCCGACTTGCATCCACAGCTTAAGGGCGTGGTTGATTTGCCTTTACAGCCCATGTCTGACATCAGCGAGTTCACCGACGGCGTCGACATAGTGTTTTTAGCCACCGCGCACGAAGTCAGTCACGACCTGGCGCCGCAGTTCCTGGCGGCCGGCTGCGTGGTGTTCGACCTCTCCGGCGCGTTCCGCGTTAACGACGGTGCGTTCTACGAAAAATATTACGGTTTCATCCATCAGCATCCGGATCTGCTCGAAAAAGCGGTGTATGGCCTGGCGGAGTGGAGCGCAGATAAGCTGAAAGAAGCGAACCTGATTGCCGTGCCGGGATGCTACCCGACGGCGGCGCAGCTTTCCCTGAAGCCATTGATCGACGCCGGTTTGCTGGATCTGCACCAGTGGCCGGTGATCAACGCCACCAGCGGCGTGAGCGGCGCCGGGCGCAAAGCGGCGATCTCTAACAGCTTCTGCGAAGTGAGCCTTCAGCCGTATGGCGTGTTTAATCACCGCCATCACCCTGAAATCACCACCCATCTGGGGGCGGAGGTGATTTTCACTCCGCACCTCGGCAGCTTCCCACGTGGGATCCTTGAAACCATTACCTGCCGCCTGAAGCCGGGCGTGACGAAAGAGCAGGTGAGCGAGGTCTTCACGCAGGCGTATGCGGATAAACCACTGGTGCGTCTGTACGACAAAGGCGTGCCGGCGTTGAAAAACGTGGTTGGCCTGCCGTTCTGCGACATCGGCTTCGCCGTGCAGGGCGAGCATCTGATTGTGGTTGCCGCAGAAGACAACTTACTCAAAGGCGCTGCTGCCCAGGCAATGCAGTGTGCAAATATTCGTTTCGGCTTCCCTGAAACGCAGGCTCTTATTTAAGGTGTGATGATGAACCCATTAATTATCAAACTCGGTGGTGTACTGCTGGACAGCGAAGAAGCGCTGGAGCGTCTGTTTACCGCGCTGGTTAACTATCGCGAATCACACCAACGTCCGCTGGTGATTGTGCACGGCGGCGGCTGCGTGGTGGATGAGCTGATGAAAGGGCTCAACCTGCCCGTGAAGAAGAAAAACGGCCTGCGCGTGACGCCTGCTGACCAGATTGACATCATTACCGGTGCGCTGGCGGGCACGGCGAACAAAACGCTGCTGGCGTGGGCGAAGAAACATCACATCGCCTCCGTGGGCCTCTATCTGGGCGATGGCGACAGCGTAAAAGTGACCCAGCTCGACGAAGAGCTTGGTCACGTTGGACTGGCGCAGCCGGGTTCGCCTAAGCTGATTAATACGTTGCTCGAAGGCGGCTTCCTGCCGGTGGTGAGCTCTATCGGCGTGACCGAAGAGGGCGAGCTGATGAACGTCAACGCCGACCAGGCGGCGACGGCGCTGGCTGCCACGCTGGGCGCAGACCTGATCCTGCTTTCCGACGTGAGCGGCATTCTTGATGGCAAAGGCCAGCGCATTGCGGAAATGACTGCCGCGAAAGCCGAGCAGCTGATCGATCAGGGCATTATTACCGACGGCATGATCGTTAAAGTGAACGCCGCGCTGGATGCGGCCCGCACGCTGGGTCGCCCGGTCGATATCGCCTCCTGGCGTCACGCGGAGCAGCTCCCGGCGCTGTTTAACGGCACGCCGATTGGCACGCGTATTTTAGCGTAAGTTTTTAGTGGATGACCGTAGGCCGGGTAAGCGCAGCGCCACCCGGCGGAACTAACGAATAAAGGAACGATGTTATGGCACTTTGGGGTGGGCGTTTTACACAGGCAGCGGATCAGCGGTTCAAACAGTTCAACGACTCGTTGCGCTTCGACTACCGCCTGGCCGAACAGGATATTGTCGGCTCTGTAGCCTGGTCCAAAGCGCTGGTGACCGTTGGCGTGCTGACCGCAGATGAACAGCAGCAGCTGGAAGTGGCGCTGAACAATCTGCTGGAAGAGGTGCGTCTGGATCCAGCGCAAATCCTCCAGAGCGATGCCGAAGATATTCACAGCTGGGTGGAAGGCAAACTGATCGACAAAGTCGGCCAGTTGGGCAAAAAGCTTCATACCGGGCGCAGCCGTAATGACCAGGTGGCGACCGACCTGAAGCTGTGGTGTAAAGAGACCGTCGGCGAACTGCTGGCAGCGAATCGTCAGTTGCAGAGCGCACTGGTGGACACCGCGCAGAACAATCAGGACGCGGTGATGCCGGGTTATACCCACCTGCAACGCGCGCAGCCGGTGACGTTCGCGCACTGGTGTCTGGCCTACGTTGAGATGCTGGCGCGTGATGAGAGCCGTTTACAGGATACCTTAAAGCGTCTGGACGTGAGCCCGCTGGGCAGCGGCGCGCTGGCTGGTACGGCTTATGAAATCGACCGTGAGCAGCTGGCAGGCTGGCTGGGCTTTGCCTCTGCCACCCGCAACAGCCTGGACAGTGTCTCTGACCGTGACCACGTGCTGGAGCTGCTCTCAAATGCCTCTATCGGGATGGTGCACCTGTCGCGCTTTGCCGAAGACCTGATCTTCTTTAACTCTGGCGAAGCCGGGTTTGTGGAGCTGTCCGACCGCGTGACGTCCGGCTCCTCCCTGATGCCGCAGAAGAAAAACCCGGATGCGCTGGAGCTGATCCGCGGTAAGTGTGGCCGCGTACAGGGCGCGCTGACCGGTATGATGATGACCCTGAAAGGGCTGCCGCTGGCGTACAACAAAGACATGCAGGAAGACAAAGAGGGGCTGTTCGACGCGCTCGACACCTGGCTGGACTGTCTGCATATGGGCGCGCTGGTGCTGGACGGCATTCAGGTGAAACGTCCGCGCTGCCAGGAAGCGGCGCAGCAGGGGTATGCTAACTCTACCGAGCTGGCGGACTACCTGGTGGCGAAAGGCGTACCGTTCCGCGAGGCGCACCATATTGTGGGTGAAGCGGTGGTGGAAGCGATTCGTCAGGGTAAAGCCCTTGAAGAGCTGACGCTTGCCGATCTGCAAAAGTTCAGCGCGGTTATCGGTGAGGATGTTTACCCGATTCTGGCCCTGCAATCCTGCCTGGATAAGCGTGCAGCGAAAGGCGGCGTGTCGCCGAAGCAGGTAGCGCAGGCGATTACGGATGCGAAAAACCGGTTGGTTTGAATTGGTTTGAATAGTGCGGGCTGGTGCCCTCACTCCGGCCCTCTCCCACAGGGAGAGGGAGAAAAACGGAGCCTGGCTTAGTGCTGGGCTTTTTTTTACGCAAAAAAAAGCGGACCACGGGGTCCGCAAAAGTTCACGTTGGCTTTAGTTTTTCGAGTTATGAGAGAAACTCGCTGACGGTGCGGGGTCGTTTTGGGTCAAACACGTACCGCTCGTCTATGTGATGTATTATTCAACAGAATGCTTGATAGGGATAATCGTTCGTTGCTATGCTATCTATCGCCATGAACTATCGTGGCGACGGAGGATGAATAATGAATATTCGTGATCTTGAATACCTGGTAGCGTTAGCCGAGCACCGCCATTTTCGCCGCGCGGCAGACTCCTGCCACGTCAGCCAGCCAACGCTGAGCGGTCAGATCCGCAAGCTGGAAGATGAGCTGGGCGTGATGCTGCTGGAGCGCACCAGCCGTAAGGTACTGTTCACGCAGGCAGGTCTGCTGCTGGTGGATCAGGCGCGCACCGTACTGCGCGAGGTCAAAGTGCTCAAGGAAATGGCAAGCCAGCAGGGGGAAGCGATGTCCGGCCCGCTGCATATTGGCCTGATCCCAACCGTTGGCCCGTACCTGTTGCCGCACATCATTCCGATGCTGCACCAGACGTTCCCAAAACTCGAAATGTACCTGCATGAAGCGCAAACCCATCAGCTGCTGGCGCAGCTGGACAGTGGCAAGCTCGACTGCGCCATTCTGGCGCTAGTCAAAGAGAGTGAAGCGTTTATTGAAGTGCCGTTGTTCGATGAGCCGATGATGCTGGCGATCTATGAAGATCACCCGTGGGCGAATCGCGATCGTGTGCCGATGGCCGATCTGGCCGGTGAAAAACTGCTGATGCTGGAAGACGGCCACTGTCTGCGCGATCAGGCGATGGGTTTCTGCTTCGAAGCGGGTGCCGATGAAGATACCCATTTCCGCGCAACCAGCCTTGAAACGCTGCGTAATATGGTCGCGGCGGGAAGCGGTATTACGCTGCTGCCTGCGCTGGCGGTGCCGAAAGAGCGTAAGCGTGATGGTGTGGTGTATCTGCCGTGCATTAAGCCAGAACCGCGTCGTACTATCGGCCTGGTGTATCGCCCGGGTTCACCGCTGCGCAGCCGCTATGAGCAGCTGGCAGAGGCCATCCGCGGTGCGATGGATGGCCATTTCGACAGCGCGTTAAAACAGGCGGTTTAAGCCATTCAGCGCGGCTACCCGATAGGCTTCCGCCATGGTCGGGTAGTTAAAGGTGGTGTTAACGAAGTACTCAATGGTGTTGCCACCACCTTTTTGCTCCATGATCGCCTGGCCGATGTGAATGATTTCTGCCGCGCGTTCACCAAAGCAGTGAATACCGAGGATCTCTTTCGTCTCGCGATGGAACAGGATCTTCAGCGTACCTACGCTCATCCCCACGATTTGCGCCCGCGCCAGGTGTTTAAACTGGGCGCGACCCACCTCGTAAGGCACCTTCATGGCCGTCAGTTGCTGTTCGGTTTTGCCGACTGAGCTGATCTCAGGAATGGTGTAAATACCCGTCGGGATATCTTCAATCAGATGCGCCGTCGCTTCACCTTTCACCAGCGCCTGTGCGGCGATGCGGCCCTGATCGTAAGCGGCGGAGGCCAGGCTTGGATAACCAATCACGTCGCCCACCGCGTATACGTGCGGCAGCGCGGTCTGATACATGCTGTTGACCTTGAGCTGACCGCGGCTGTCGGTTTCAAGCCCGATATTCTCCAGCTGCAATGAATCCGTGTTGCCGGTACGGCCGTTGGCATACAGCAGGCAGTCGGCTTTCAGCTTCTTACCGGATTTCAGGTGCATGATCACACCGTCGTCGCAGCCTTCGATTTTCTCGTACTCTTCGTTGTGGCGAATCACCACGCCGCTGTTCCAGAAATGGTAGGAGAGCGAATCTGACATCTCCTGATCGAGGAACGCCAGCAGCCGGTCGCGGGTGTTGATTAAATCAACCTTGACCTCCATACCCCGAAAGATCGACGCATATTCACAGCCAATCACGCCCGCGCCATAGATGATCACATGGCGTGGCTCGTGATGAAGGCTGAGGATAGAGTCGCTGTCGTAAATGCGCGGGTGGGAGAAATCTACGTCTGCCGGGTGGTACGGACGAGAACCGCAGGCAATCACAAACTTTTCAGCGGTAAGTGTCTCGATCGAACCGTCGTGGCACTCCAGCGCCAGGGTGTGTTCATCCACAAAATGCGCGTTCCCTTGCAGAATTTCACAGTGGTTGCGCTCATAAAAACCCTGACGCATGCGCGTCTGCTGGTTAATGACCGTGTCTGCGTGATTCAGGATATCGGCAAAGGAAGAACGAAGAAGTCGGGAATGGTCGCTGTAAAGAGGGTTCTGGTTAAATTCGATAATGCGGCTAACGGCGTGGCGGAGGGCTTTCGAAGGGATGGTACCCCAGTGGGTGCAACCGCCGCCGACGTTATGGTAGCGCTCAATAACCGCGACTCTGGCTCCCTGTTTTACCAGACCCATAGCAGCACCTTCGCCGCCGGGGCCGGAACCAATAACTATTGCGTCGTAATCGTAGGAATGTGGCATGGCAAGGCTTACCTGTTCTTATACATAAAAGCAACAGAATCATAACATCATTGCCAGGGTAACCCAATTATCGTTGTGCTTTTTTCGGGCAGTGGAGCACAAACCGCCCGTAAACAATCATTCACAAAGCCAGGTAAACAGATTAATTTTATTCTCTGGTATAGTGCCAACGGGCCTTTGGAAGGATTCAACTATCGTGATGGGCGTAAGAGCACAACAAAAAGAGAAAACCCGGCGTTCGCTGGTGGAAGCCGCATTCAGTCAACTGAGTGCCGAGCGTAGTTTTGCCAGTTTAAGCCTGCGTGAAGTTGCGCGCGAGGCCGGGATTGCGCCAACGTCCTTCTATCGTCATTTCCGTGATGTGGATGAACTGGGTCTGACCATGGTCGACGAGAGCGGACTCATGCTGCGTCAGCTTATGCGCCAGGCGCGGCAGCGTATTGCCAAAGGCGGCAGCGTGATCCGCACCTCCGTGTCGACATTTATGGAATTTATCGGCAATAACCCCAACGCGTTTCGTCTGCTTTTGCGCGAGCGTTCGGGCACATCGGCGGCATTTCGTGCCGCCGTCGCGCGTGAAATTCAGCACTTCATCGCGGAACTTGCCGACTATCTTGAACTCGAAAACCATATGCCGCGTGCGTTTACTGAAGCACAGGCCGAGGCGATGGTGACGATTGTTTTCAGCGCAGGTGCCGAAGCACTGGATGTCAGCATTGAACAACGTAAGCAACTCGAAGAGCGACTGGTATTGCAGCTGCGGATGATTTCTAAAGGTGCATACTACTGGTATCGCCGTGAACAAGAGAAGTTGGCACATCAAAATGATGAGTGAAGGTGAGTAATGAAACAGTCAGGTCAGGATAAAGGAACGTTGTTGCTGGCATTGATCGCTGGCTTATCCATTAACGGTACGTTTGCGGCGGTTTTCAGCTCCATTGTACCGTTCTCGATTTTCCCAATTATCGCGCTGGTGCTGACGGTATACTGCCTGCATCAACGTTATTTGAACCGCACTATGCCCGTCGGATTACCGGGGCTGGCCGCAGCCTGCTTTATTCTGGGAGTACTGTTGTACAGCACCGTTGTGCGTGCAGAGTATCCGGATATTGGTTCTAATTTCCTGCCTGCGGTGCTGTCTGTGGCATTGGTGTTCTGGATTGGCTCTCGCATGCGTAGTCGCAAGAGCCAATTATCCGAGTAGCCCGGATAAGCGAAGCGCCATCCGGCGTTTTTGGCAGGTGGCGCTTCGCTTACCTGCCCTTCAGGGCACGCATTACTTCGCCGTGAGCAGTACGCCGCACTCCATATGGTGCGTATACGGGAACTGATCGAATAGCGCCAGACGTTCAACCCTGTGCGTCTGGCTTAATGTTTCCAGATTCTTGCACAGTGTCTCCGGATTACAGGAGATGTACAAAATACGCGGGTACGCCTGCACCATCTTCTCGGTTTCGCTGTCCAGGCCACTGCGCGGCGGATCGACAAAAATTGTCTCACACTGGTAGCTCTTCAAATCAATCCCTTGCAGGCGGTTAAACGCCCGTACGCCGTTCATCGCCTGGGTAAACTCTTCTGCCGCCATACGAATGATTTGTACGTTATCAATATGGTTAGCCGCGATGTTGTACTGCGCGGCTGCCACCGAGGGTTTGGCGATTTCCGTCGCGAGCACGCGCTCGAAGTTACGCGCCAGGGCCAGCGAGAAGTTGCCGTTACCGCAGTATAGTTCAAGCAGGTCGCCCTTAGACCCTTCCGTCGCCTTGAGCGCCCACTCCAGCATCTGCACGTTCATGGCGGCATTCGGCTGGGTGAAGCTGTTCTCCACCTGACGATAAACCATCTCTTTACCTGCCACCGGCAGACGTTCGTCGACGTAATCCTGATCGAGCATGATTTTGGTTTTGGTCGCGCGGCCAATCAGGTGAACGTTGATGTTCTGCGCCCGCAGCGCATCGCGCAGGGCTTCTGCCTGTTCGCGCCATTCGTCGGTCAGCGCTTTGTGGTAGAGCAGAGAGACAATCGCTTGGTTGCTTTGCGTGGTCAGGTAGTCAATCTGGAACAGCTTGTTGCGCAACACCGGGTTGTTACGCACGCCGTCGATCGTCAGCGTCATCAGCTGGTTTATCAGTTCGCTCGCCGCCGGAAAACTGTCAACGCGAATGCGGGATTTCGTCTGCTGATCGAAAATGATGTGGTACAAGTCGTCGCCGTCATGCCAGATACGGAACTCGGCGCGCATACGGTAGTGGCTGACAGGGGAGCGGAACACCTCGGGAACGGGCGCGTTAAAAGGCGTCATCATACTTTGCAGGCGGACGACTTTCTCTGCCAGCTGCGCGTCGTACTGTTCTGTCGGGAGGTGTTCTGGGGTCATGATGCGTCCTGAGTGATAAAGAATTACGCGGGGATTGTAGGGATTGTGCAGGGGATGTCCAGATTTAATGGCTCATAGCTGTCTGGACATCTATACGTGTCTAATTGTAGCATTCTGTTTCCGGTCTCCTGAGAGTGAAAAGGGAATCCAGTGTAAATCTGGAGCTGACGCGCAGCGGTAACGACTGGCGGGATGAGAGTTGTAGACACTGTGAAAATGGGAAGTCTTCATCCGTATAACGCCACCCAGCCCGAAGACCTGCCGGGATCACGTCGCATTTGGTTTCATCATCGCGTGCTATCGATGAGGCCTGCGGCATCCTTCTTATATTGTGGATGCTTTAACAATGATTAAAAAAGTTTCGCTGTTGACGGCGTTTTCCGTCACGGCATTTTCGGGCTGGGCGCAGGAAAGCGCCGACTCGTTGGTGGTGACAGCAAACCGTTTCGAACAACCGGCAAAAACCGTTTTGGCTCCGACATCCGTCGTGACCCGTGAGGATATTGAACGCTGGCAGGCAACGAGTGTTGTGGAAATCATGTCACGCCTCCCGGGTGTGGACATCGCACAGAGCGGCGGGATGGGGTCGACCTCTTCAACGTTTATTCGCGGTACGGAATCCCGCCATGTTCTGGTACTGATTGATGGCATCCCCCTGAACAATGCCGGGATCAGTAACGTTCCCGATTTAAGTCAAATTCCGACGTCGCTGATTCAGCGTATTGAGTACATTCGCGGCCCGCGTTCGGCGCTGTATGGCTCCGACGCGATTGGCGGTGTGATTAACATCATTACCGGGCGCGACAAGCCGGGTGCGGAAATTTCTGCGGGTGTCGGTTCAAAGGGGTATCAAAACTATAACGGTGCCTTCCAGCAGGTGTTTGATAAAACCAAAATCACAATGGCGGGTGATTATACCTATACCCGTGGTTTTGACATTGCCGCAAAAGATGCGCCGCGCCAGCCAGACCGCGATGGTTTTATGAGTAAATCTCTGTTTGGCTCGGTGGAACAGCAGTTTACCGACAGCGTCAGTGGGTTCTTCCGCGGCTTTGGCTATGATAACCGTAACGGTTATGATGGCTATGACAGTTACGACGATAACTTTAATAAAACGGGCACGCCGGATACGCGTCAGCTTTATAGCCAAAACTGGGATACCGGGCTGCGCTATAGCCAGGGAATTTACCAGTCTCAGCTGGTGGCGGGTTATGGCCGTAGCAAAGACCTGAACTATGATCCGAGCAAAGGGCGCTATGCGGTATCCTCCACTATGGATGATGTGAAGCAATATACCGCTCAGTGGATGAATAACGTGACGGTCGGTCACGGTAACATCGGTGCAGGTCTGGACTGGCAAAAGCAAAAAACGCAGGCGGGTACAGGTCTTCTTAACCAGGGCTATGAGCAGCACAATACGGGCGTCTTCCTCTCCGGTATGCAGCAGTTTAATAGCGTAACGCTGGAAGCCGCAGCCCGTAATGACGATAACTCTAACTTCGGAAACCACAGCACCTGGCAAACCAGCGCTGCGTGGGAATTTGTAGAAGGGTATCGCATCATTGCCTCTTACGGTACGGCGTATAAAGCGCCAACGATGAGTCAAATCCACAGCGAGAAATACGGTAACCCGAAGCTTAAGCCTGAAGAGAGCAAACAGTGGGAAGGTGGCTTTGAAGGTCTGACGGGGCCGGTTAACTGGCGCGTAACGGGTTATCGTAACGACATTGATAACCTAATTGGCTACGACGCAAACTACCGTTACTACAATGTGGACGAAGCGCGTATTAAAGGCATTGAAGCCACGGCGCAGTTTGATACAGGTCCGGTAGGGCACAAGATTTCCTATGACTATGTTGACCCACGTAACACCAAAACCAATGAAATTCTGGCCCGCCGTTCTAAGCAACAGGTGAAGTATCAGCTTGACTGGCAGGTGTGGGATCTCGACTGGAATGTGGCGTACCGTTATCTGGGCACCCGCTATGACGTCGCCGTTGATCCGAATACCTATGCCACAGAACGCGTTAAAATGGGCGGCGTCAGCCTGTGGGACGTCGCGGTTTCATATCCTGTCACCTCTCATCTCACAGTTCGTGGTAAAATAGCCAACCTGTTCGATAAAGATTACGAGACAGTTTATGGCTACCAAACTGCAGGACGGGAATACACCTTGTCTGGCAGCTACACCTTCTGATCCGCGTCCCACCGTGCTGGTGTTCGATTCCGGCGTCGGTGGGCTTTCGGTCTATGATGAGATTCGGCAACTCCTGCCGGATCTCCATTATATCTACGCCTTCGATAACGTCGCGTTCCCGTATGGGGAAAAGAGTGAAGACTTTATTGTTGAACGCGTGGTTGAAATCGTCACCGCGGTACAAAAGCGTTATCCCCTGGCGCTGGCGGTCATTGCCTGTAATACGGCAAGCACGGTCTCTCTTCCTGCCCTGCGCGAAAAATTTCCGTTCCCGGTTGTGGGCGTTGTTCCTGCAATCAAACCCGCGGCGCGTCTGACGGCGAATGGCATTGTGGGGTTGCTGGCTACGCGCGGTACGGTAAAACGTCCTTATACGCGTGAGCTTATTGAGCGCTTTGCCAACGAATGCCAGATCGCCATGCTCGGCTCTGCGGAGCTGGTGGAAATGGCGGAAGCGAAACTGCACGGCGAGACGGTATCGCTTGAAGAGCTGCGTCGCATTCTACGTCCATGGTTGAGGATGCAGGAACCACCGGATACGGTTGTTCTTGGCTGCACCCATTTCCCGCTATTACAGGAGGAGCTATTAAAGGTCCTGCCTGAAGGGACCCGTCTGGTGGATTCCGGTGCGGCGATTGCGCGTCGGACGGCCTGGCTGCTGGAACATGAGGCACCGGATGCGAAATCAGCGGATGCGAACATCGCGTTCTGTATGGCGAGAACAAAAGAAACCGAACAACTTTTGCCCGTTTTGCAGCGTTATGGCTTCGAAACGCTCGAAAAACTGGCGCTAAAGCACGCTTTTGAGCAAAAAAGAGACGGTTGAACGTTTTTTTTCAAAGAGGGGTTGTCAACGTCTGAGAACTCCCTATAATGCGCCTCCACTGACACGGAACAACGGCTTACAAGCCGCCGGGACAGCGGGGTTCAGAGATGAACGCCAACAGAGAAAAGTGAAAATAATTGCTTGACTCTGAATGAGGAAAACGTAATATACGGGACCTCGCAACGATGAGCTGAAAGCCGCGTTGCAACTGCTCTTTAACAATTTATCAGACAATCTGTGTGGGCACTCAAAGTGACATGGATTCTTAACGTCCTCGGACGATAAATGAATACCAAGTCTCAACGAGTGAACACGTAATTCATTACGAAGTTTAATTCATTGAGCATCAAACTTTTAAATTGAAGAGTTTGATCATGGCTCA